>NZ_JBIAII010000006.1:0-328500 GCF_042871345.1 Streptomyces sp. NPDC005863
CGTCAACACCCAAGGAGAGTCGATGACCATCACCGAGCACGAGCTGAAGACCGGCCGCGCGACGGCCGGGGAAGAGCTGTTCGACAGCCTCGCCCGGTTCCTCGTCGTCCAGGAGCACATCGAGCGCCGGCGCGCGGAGCTGATCGCTGACCAGGCCGTGGCGTTCGTCGTCACCGCCGCCACCGTGAGCGTACCGATGATGCCTTCCGACGAAGTCGACCTGGGGCTGCACGCCCTGATCTTGCACACCCGGGCGTATGCCGGGATCTGCCAGGAGTACGCGGGGCGCTTCCTGCACCACAATCCGGCGCCGGGAGGCGGCGGCCGTGACCCGGAGATCGTGGCCGGATCGGCGCGCGCGATGAAGACGGCAGGATTCCGCGTCTGCGATGAGCTGTGGACGGTCAACGGCGAGAATCTCGCGCAGTGCGATTCCGACTGCGGCCGCCCCTACGGTCAAGCCTGATGCCGGGAGCCCTTGTGCCCGAACTTCCGCCCACGTTGGCCGCTCAACTCGGCATCGGTGACGTGTCGCTGGTGCTGGACCGGCGTGGCTCGATGATCTGGGACGTCCACGTCGGTGCGCGCCGGTACGCGTTGAAGCTCGGCCATCCCATCGCCGAGACCGAGCACTGGCCCGCCCAGCCGTGGACCGCGCTCGCCCCCGCACGGGAAGCCGCGGTCCTCGACCAGCTCGGACGCCCCGTACCGTCGGGCGAGTGGGAGCGGGGCACGTGGAACATGCAGTCCTGGCACGAGGGCCCCGACCTCCAGCATGCTTGGAGAGAGGTACGCGAGCAGGGCACCCGGCCTGATCTGACGGTGGCCCTGCGCTGTGCCCGCGCGCTTGCCGGGTTGCACGCGCAGGGGTGGGCGCACGGTGACGTCCAGCCCGCTCACCTGATCCTCGACGACCGCACCGTCCATTTGATCGATCTCGCCCTGGCCCACGGCAAGCCCGTCCCCGGTGATGTCGACTTCCCCTTTCGGGGGTGTCTCGTCCATTACGAAGCACCGGAGATCTCCGCTCGCATCCTCGACCACGGGTGGGCCACGCCTACTCAGGCCGGTGACGTGTACGCGCTGGGTGCGAGTCTGCTGATGGCCGCCACCGGCCGCCGCGTCGTCATCTACCCCGACCACGTCGACCGGACCGAACAGCGCGCCGCGATCGTCCAGGGCAACCGCCGCCCAGTGAACGTCAAGGGCCCACTGAAGCTGCTCATCGAACAGATGCTCCGTCATGCCCCAGAGCGACGCCCCGCCATCGCGCACGTCGTCCGCACGCTTCAGACGCTCTCGCCGCTACGAATTCATCCCTGACGGAAACCGGATGCCCCCCCCGCGCGACGCCCGCGCGACCTGTTTCTGGGAGGCCGCGCCCAGAAGCGAACGACCCCGCGCGGAGACGGCACGGGGCCGCTGGTTCGACTGATGGTTCCTCCTCGGGCGGTTGCGAGCGTTTCTGTCCGCGTTGTGCTTGATCCAATACTTTGAGTAAGGTTTAGGCCAATGGGGAATTCGGGCTGACCACCCGCATTCCATGGAATCCATGTGGGTGGGGGAACAATGCGCACACCGTGTGGTGGGCAGACCGTGGGGACCGGGCGGAGGGCGCCGGCCGCCGCGCCGGGCACCGGGGAGATCCGATGACGTCTCTCCTCGCGCAGATCGCCGTGATCCTGCTCGTCTTCCTCGGCCTGCTCACCGTGCTGGGGTCGGGGCTCGGCACGCTCGAACTCTCGCTGTGGGCGGCCGCGCAGGTCGCGCTCATCGTGTACGCGGTCCGGCGTTACCGCCGGGCCGTGCGCGCCTCCGGCGCCTGATCCAAGGGTTTGTCGGCTGCGACGGGTCCCTCTGCCGTGCTGCGGAGGGGGCCGGCGCTGCCCGTCCCGTGAGGTCACGCGTTCTCCGCAGAACTCACACTCTCCGTACAACCATTGGCCAAGGACGCGAGTCTGATCTTGCGAGTCAACAGACTCCTAGATCACTGGGTCCCGCGTGAGGGCGTGCAACGCACCGCGGGTCCCCTTCTCCACCTGGGGAAACACATGCGCATCCGTGCCACCGTGGCCGCACTGTCCGGCACCCTGGCCCTTTCCGCACTCGCCGTCCCGGCCGCCCAGGCCGCCGACGGCCCGGCCGCCGCTCCGCAGCTCGCCGCCTCCGTCGCCAAGGCCGCTCAGGCCGCCGACACCCCCGCCGACACCCGCGCCGGGGCCCGCGCCGCGGACACCGCCAAGATCACCAAGGTGTCCGTCAACGGCGGCAAGGACGTGTCGATCGGCACCACCGAGAAGAAGAAGTTCAAGGTCTCCGTCACCGCGACCGCCCCGTCGGGCATCGTGGCGGGCAGCGCCTTCCTCTGGCACGGCCCGGACAAGAACCACGCCGACGCCGTTCTCGCCCCCGAGGACTTCGAGGGCACGTGCGTGGTCGTGAACGCGACCACCTCGACCTGCACCGTCACCGTCGTCGCCGACCCGAAGATCGACATCTTCGCGAACACCGCGGCCGGCGGCGGCTGGAAGGTCTTCGCCAACGTGGGGGCCGAGGACGGGACCGGGGCCGGCGTCGAGGACGCCAAGGCCGACGCGAGCATCCTGCGCGCCTCCCGCCTCACCACCAACGCCTCCCCGGAGCCCATCAAGAAGGGCAAGACCCTCACGGTCACCGGCGCCCTCACCCGCGCCAACTGGGAGACCTCGAAGTACGCCGGCTACACCAAGCAGAGCGTGAAGCTGCAGTACAAGAAGAAGGGTGCCAGCAGCTACACCACCCTCAAGACGATCAAGTCCGACACCAAGGGCAACCTGAAGACCACGGTGAAGGCCTCCGCCGACGGCTACTTCCGGTACGTCTTCGCCGGTACGTCCACCACCCCGGCCGTGACGTCCACCAGCGACTTCGTCGACGTCAACTAGTCCACCCCGTAAGGGGCTACGCCGGAAAGCGGCGGTCCACCCAGCGGTAGACGAGCTCCACGGCCAGTGAGGCCACCGCCGCGATCGCGACCGCCGCCCACGGCATCGTCGTGCCCACCAGCTTCAGCTGGAAGAAGTCCTGGAGCCAGGGCACGGTCAGCACGAGCAGGAAGCCGAGACCCATCGCGCCGATCAGAGCGACCCGCCACCACGTGTAGGGGCGGGCGATGATCGCGAGTACCCACATGGCGATCAGGAACAGCGCCAGCGTGGCCGCGCTGGTCTCGGCCTCCCGCGCGCCCGCGCCGTCGTAATGGTGCCGGGCCAGCAGGTACGTCACGAAGGTGGCGACGCCCGCGATCACGCCGCCCGGGAGCGCGTACCGCATCACCCTGCGCACGAAGTGCGGTTTCGCCCGCTCCTTGTTGGGCGCGAGGGCGAGGAAGAACGCCGGGATGCCGATGGTGAGGGTGGACAGCAGCGTCAGGTGGCGCGGCAGGAAGAGGTACTCGACCTGTGCGCAGACCACGAGCAGCGCGATGACCACCGAGTAGACGGTCTTCACCAGAAACAGCGTGGCGACCCGGGTGATGTTGCCGATGACCCGGCGGCCCTCCGCGACCACCGAAGGCAGCGTCGCGAAGCTGTTGTTGAGCAGCACGATCTGCGCGACCGCGCGGGTCGCCTCCGAGCCCGAGCCCATCGAGACGCCGATGTCGGCGTCCTTGAGGGCAAGCACGTCGTTCACGCCGTCACCGGTCATCGCGACCGTGTGCCCGTGCGACTGCAGGGCGCCCACCATGTCGCGCTTCTGCTGCGGGGTCACCCGGCCGAAGACCGTGTGGTCGTCGAGCGCCTGCGCCATCCCGTCCCGTTCGGCGGGCAGCTTGCGGGCGTCCACCGTGTCGTCCGCGCCGGACAGCCCGAGCTTGCCCGCGACCGCGCCCACCGAGACCGCGTTGTCGCCGGAGATGACCTTGGCCGCGACGTCCTGCTCCGCGAAGTAGCGCAGGGTGTCGGCGGCGTCGGGGCGCAGCCGCTGTTCCAGGACGACCAGGGCGCTCGCCCGCGCGCCCGCGGCCACGTCCGGGTCGTCGAGGTCGCAGGACGCGCGGGCGAGCAGCAGCACGCGCAGGCCCTGCTGGTTGAGCTCCTCGATCTCGGCGAGCGACGGGTCGCCGTCGGGCAGCAGCACGTCGGGCGCGCCGAGGAGCCACGTCGAGGTGGTGCCGTCGCCCTCGCTGAAGGAGGCGCCGCTGTACTTGCGGGCCGAGGAGAAGGGCAGCGACTCGGTGCAGCGCCACTCCTCGCTGTCGGGGTAGGCGTCGATGATCGCCTGGAGGGAGGCGTTGGGGCGCGGGTCGGATTCGCCGAGGGCGCCGAGGACCTCGCGTACGCGCTGTTCGTCGTCGTCGCCCAGCGGGCGCAGCTCGGTGACGTCCATGCCGCCCTCGGTGAGGGTGCCGGTCTTGTCGAGGCAGACGGTGTCGACGCGGGCGAGCCCCTCGATGGCGGGGAGTTCCTGGACGAGGCACTGCTGGCGGCCCAGCCGGATCACGCCGATCGCGAAGGCCACGGAGGTGAGGAGGACCAGGCCCTCCGGGATCATCGGGACGATCCCGCCGACCGTGTACGCGACGGACTCCTTGAAGTTGTCGTCCTTGACGACGAGTTGGGAGATCACCAGGCCGATGGAGGTCGGGATCATCAGCCACGTCACGTACTTGAGGATCGTGGAGATGCCCGAGCGCAGCTCGGAGTGGACGAGGGTGAAGCGGCTGGCCTCCTCGGCGAGCTGCGCCGCGTACGCCTCGCGGCCGACGCGGGTGGCGGTGAACGCGCCGCCGCCCGCGACGACGAACGAGCCCGACATCATCCGGTCGCCGGGCTTCTTGATGACCGGGTCCGCCTCGCCGGTGAGCAGCGACTCGTCGACCTCCAGGCTGTCGGCCTCCACGGTCTCGCCGTCGACCGGGATCTTGTCGCCGGGGCCGAGCTCCACCAGGTCGCCGAGGACGATCTCGGAGGTGGAGATCTCGGCGGCGGTGCCGTCGCGCCGCACGGTCGGTTTGGCCTCGCCCAGGACGGCGAGGGAGTCCAGGGTCTTCTTGGCGCGCCACTCCTGGATGATGCCGATGCCGGTGTTGGCGACGATCACGAAGCCGAAGAGGCTGTCCTGGATCGGCGCGACGAACAGCATGATCACCCAGAGCACGCCGATGATCGCGTTGAAGCGGGTGAAGACGTTGGCCCGGACGATCTCGCCGAGCGAGCGCGAGCTGCGCACGGGCACGTCGTTGACCTCGCCGCGGGCGACCCGCTCGGCGACCTCCGCCGCCGTCAGTCCGGTGGCCCGGTCGGCCCGGCCCGCAGGGAGCCGCACCGGGTGGACCGGGTCGAGTTCTGCGCCCGCGTCGATATCCGTCATGCATTCGACGGTAAGGGCGGTCTTGCGGCTTCACCCCCTGAGTGCCCGAAAGATCCGACCTCGGGAGGATGGGGGCGGTCCTGTGGTCGTACGGGAGTACCGCGGGCGTGGGACGTTCGGCCCTCGGGGGTCCGGGACCTTCGGCCCTGCCGCTCAGGCCCCCAGCCTTACTGCTGCGGCTGCGCCTGCGCCGCCTTCGCCCGCTTGATCGCCGCGTCCCGCGTGCGGACGTACCAGATGCCGATGAGGCCGAGGCCGCCGCCGGCCAGGCAGGTCCACACCCACCAGGTCGCGTCGCGGTCGTCGAACCAGCCGTAGAACGGGAGCTGGACCAGGAAGAGGACGAACCAGAGGATCGTGCCGCCGGTGATGGTGGCGACCACGGGGCCCTCCAGGGGCTCCGGCGCCTCGTGCTTGGGGGTCCACTTCGCCATGGGGACAGCTTACGAGGCGGCGCCGGGCCTGCGTACATCCGTTGCGCGCGCTGGGTCTACGCGCGGAGATAGCGATTTCTCTCTCATGTATTCATACTGAAACGGCTCGTTAATGGCCGATTGCTTTCGTACGAATAAACAAGTCGAAGCGAAATCGGCGCCGAACGATCTTCCGCAACTCGCCGAACGATCTTCCCCATCTCTGAGTCCACGAGGTCCCGCATGCCTTCCTCGGCCACCGCCCCGGTCGACGCCAGCAAAGAGCCGCCGAAGTCCCCGAAGAACGGGCTCGACGGCTTCTTCAAGATCTCCGAGCGGGGTTCGACCCTGGCCCGTGAGGTCCGCGGCGGCTTCGCCACCTTCTTCGCGATGGCCTACATCGTCGTGCTCAACCCGATCATCCTGGGCAGCGCCAAGGACATGTACGGGCATCAGCTCGACAACAAGCAGCTGGTCACCGCGACCGTGCTGACCGCGGCGTTCACCACGCTCCTGATGGGCGTCATCGGCAACGTCCCGATCGCGCTCGCGGCCGGCCTCGGCGTGAACACCGTCGTCGCCCTCCAGCTCGCGCCCCGCATGTCGTGGCCGGACGCGATGGGCATGGTCGTCCTCGCCGGCTTCGTCGTGATGCTGCTCGTCGCGACCGGGCTGCGGGAACGCGTGATGAGCGCCGTGCGGCTGGGCCTGCGCAAGGGCATCGCGATCGGCATCGGCCTGTTCATCATGCTGATCGGCCTCGTCGACTCCGGCTTCGTCTCGCGCATGCCGGACGCCGCGCACACCACCGTCCCGCTCCAGCTCGGCGGCGACGGACACCTCAACGGCTGGCCCGTCCTCGTCTTCGTGCTCGGCGTGCTGCTCACCCTCGTGCTGCTCGTGCGCAAGGTGCCCGGCGCCATCCTCATCAGCATCGTCGTCATGACGATCGTCGCGATGATCATCCACTCCGCGGCGGGCCTCCCGACCGAGTCCTGGGGCCTGACCAGCCCGGAGTGGCCCGGCAACCCCGTCTCCTCCCCGGACTTCGGGCTCGTCGGCCAGATCAGCCTCTTCGGCGGCTTCCAGAAGGTCGGCGTCCTGACCGGCGTCCTCTTCGTCTTCACCGTGCTGCTCTCGTGCTTCTTCGACGCGATGGGCACGATCATGGGCATCGGCGACGAGGCGGGACTGACCGACTCCCGCGGCAACATGCCCGGCATCAACAAGGTGCTGTTCGTCGACGGCATCGCGGTCGCCGCGGGCGGCGCCTCGTCCTCCTCCGCCACCACCTGCTTCGTGGAGTCCACGGCGGGCGTCGGCGAGGGCGCCCGTACGGGCTTCGCGAACGTCGTCACCGGCGGGCTCTTCGCCGTCGCGCTCTTCCTCACGCCGCTCGCCACGATGGTCCCGTCCCAGGCCGCCACGCCCGCGCTGCTCGCGGTGGGCTTCCTGATCCTGTCCGGCTCCATCCGGCAGATCGACTGGGCCGACCACACGATCGCGATCCCGGCGTTCGTGACGATGCTGATGATGCCGTTCACATACTCGATCACCAACGGCATCGGCATGGGCTTCATCACCTTCACCGTGCTGCGGCTCGCGGCCGGGCGCGGCCGTGAGGTGCCGGTCGCGATGTACGCGGTGTCGGCCGTGTTCGCCTTCTACTACCTGATGCCGGCGCTGAACCTCACGTAGCCGAAGTCCCCGTAATCGGTGCTCACGCAGCCCCGTAGAACCTCGCCGTCTCCTCGACGGACGTCTTGAAGCGTTCGTCGAAGTCGTCCCGAATGAGCGTCCGGACCACATAGTCCTGGACGCTCATTCCTCTTTTGGCCGCGTGCTGTCGGAGCCGGTCGAGCAGCTCACCGTCTATGCGCAGGCTGAGCACTGGCGATCCCATGCGTGCCAGGGTCACGGCGCCCCACGGCCGACGCGTCACTTTCCGAAGTCACCTCACTCGTTCGGGTGAGGAAATGGTTCGGCGTGGGTCGGCTGGGAATCCGGGTGGTCCTTAGCTAGGGTAATGAGTTACGCTAACAAACATGCCGGACCTCTCCCATGGTGACGATGCCGTCGCCGTGAACGCCTTGCGCTCCGCTGTGATGCGCCTGTCCCGTCGACTCAAGCACCAGCGCGTCGACGAGTCGCTGAGCCCCACCGAGATGTCGGTGCTCGGCACCCTTGCCCGCTGCGGCTCCGCGACGCCGGGCGAACTCGCCCGCAAGGAGCACGTGCAGCCGCCGTCGATGACCCGCATCGTCGCCCTGCTCGAGGCGAAGGGGCTGGTCCGTCTCGAACCTCACCCCGAGGACCGCCGCCAGAAGGTGGTGACCCAGACCGAGACGGCCGAGGCCATGCTCGAGGAGAGCCGCCGCAAGCGGAACGCCTGGCTGGCCGGTCTGGCCGCGGAGCTCGACGACGACGAGTGGGCGCGCCTGCGCGCCGCCGCTCCCGTCCTGGAGAAGCTCGCGCACCTGTAGCCACGCGGCTGGTCACGCGGTACCCCCGCGCGGCACGCCGGCAGTCCCGCGGAACCCCGCGGGCACTCCCGCCCACCGCGGGAGCCCTACGTACGCCAAAGGAGGCGAACCCACTTTGAGTACGGGATCCGGAGCAGACTCCGCCCCCGCACCAACCGCCCTCGACGAGTCCGTCCGCCCCCGTAAAGCCTCGATGTTCAGCTCGCTGAAGATCCGCAACTACCGGCTCTTCGCGTCCGGGGCGGTCGTCTCCAACACCGGCACCTGGATGGCCCGGATCACCCAGGACTGGCTGGTCCTGAGCCTGACCGGATCCTCCGCGGCCGTCGGCATCACCACGGCCATGCAGTTCCTGCCGATGCTGCTCTTCGGTCTGTACGGCGGGGTGATCGCGGACCGCTTCGCCAAGCGGAACCTGCTCTTCGTCACCCAGGGCGCGATGAGCCTCAGCGGGCTCTTCCTCGCCGCCCTCACGCTCAGCGGCCACGTCCAGGTCTGGCACGTCTACTTCGCGGCGTTCTTCACCGGTCTCGTGACCGTCGTCGACAACCCGACGCGGCAGTCCTTCGTGTCCGAGATGGTCGGCCCCGACCAGGTCCGCAACGCCGTTTCGCTCAACTCCGCCAACTTCCAGTCCGCGCGTCTCATCGGCCCCGCCGTGGCGAGCGCGCTGACCGCGGCGGTCGGGCCCGGCTGGGCGTTCCTCGCCAACGGCCTGTCCTTCCTCGCGCCGCTCACCGGTCTGCTCCTGATGCGCACGGGCGAGCTGCACCGCACGCCGCGCAGGCCGCGCGGCAAGGGGCAGCTGCGGGAGGGCCTGAACTACGTCTCGAAGAACCCCGAGCTGATCTGGCCGATCGTCCTCGTCGGCTTCATCGGCACCTTCGGCTTCAACTTCCCGATCTGGCTGAGCGCGTTCGCGGACGACATCTTCCACGGCGGCGTGGGGATGTACGGGCTCTTCAACACCCTGATGGCGGTCGGCTCACTGGCCGGCGCGCTGCTCGCGGCCCGGCGCGGCTCCTCGCGGCTGCGGCTCCTCGCGGGGGCGGCGGTCGCCTTCGGAGTGCTGCAGATCGTGGCGGCCCTCGCGCCCGAGTACTGGATGTTCGTCGCGCTGATCGTGCCGATGGGCATCCTGGGCCTGACGGTGAACGTCACCGCGAACTCCTCGGTGCAGATGGCCACGGACCCGGAGATGCGGGGCCGCGTCATGTCCCTGTTCATGATGGTCTTCACCGGCGGCACCCCGCTGGGCGGCCCGCTCTTCGGCTGGCTGGCCGACGCGTACGGCGTCCGCGTGAGCATGGCCCTGGGCGGCCTGATCTGCGCCCTCGCAGCGCTCGGCGTCGCCCTGATGCTGGCCCGCGCGGCCAACCTCCGCCTGAAGGTGGACCTGCGCAGGGGCCGCAGGCACGTGCAGTTCGTACCGAGGGAACGGGAGCTGGCTACGGCGGCGTGAGGGCCGCCGTCAGCCGTCCCACTGTCTGCGTGCGGACGCGGCGGTTCCGGTCACCAGCGTGTTGGCCGGCACGTCCTTCGTGACGACGGTCCCGGCGCCGACCACGGCGCCGGGACCGATCGTGACTCCGGGAAGCACGGTCACCCCGCCGCCGATCCAGGCGTCGGCTCCGATGGTGATGGGCGCCCGGGTGATGAAGTCCCTGCGGTCGGCGGCCGGCAGCGGGTGGTCGGAGGAGATGAGATGGGTCCTCGGCCCGATCAGGACCCCGTCCCCCAGGCGGATGCCGCCCTGGTCGTAGAAGGTGCAGCCGTGGTTGACGAAGACGTGCCCGCCGAATTCGGTGCGGAGTCCGTGGTCGGTGTAGAAGGGCGGGTAGACGGTGACGGAGTCGGGCACCGGCTTGCCGAAGATGTCGGAAAGCAGGGCCGCGCGGCCGGCCTTGTCGTCGAAGGGCAGGACGTTCAGCCGTGACGTGAGCGTGGTCACGTACTCGATCCGCTCGGCCACCCGCGCGAACTCCGGGGTGCGGACGTAGAGACGGTCCTGTTCTTGATCCTGGTCTCGGTTCCGGTCTCGGTTCTGGACTTGGTTCCGGTCTTGGTCGGGCACGGGGATTCCTCACGAGGGCGGCCGTCGGGATACGGCGGGGGAGCAACCAGAGCTGGTCAACCGGAGGTTGGCCGTGGCCATCAAAGCGGCGCGGGACACCGGGGATCAAACAACGTTCGGGCCGTCAAGAACAACGTTTGGTTGTCCGCCTAGGATGAGCCGCATGGACGTCATGGCCGTGCGCACCTTCGTCGCCGTCGTGGACACGGGACAGTTTCAGGAAGCCGCCGCCGATCTGTCGGTCACGCCGCAGGCCGTGTCCAAGCGTGTCGCCGGGCTGGAGAAGGAGCTGGGGGTCCAGCTCTTCACCAGGGACGCCCGCGGGGCGCGGCTCACCATCGACGGACAGGCGTTCCTGCCCCACGCCCGGACCTTCCTGCACGCATCCGAGTGCGCGGTCGCCTCCGTACGGCCGGGCGGGCGGGCGCTGCGCGTCGACGTGATCGGCCGGCAGCTCTCCCTGACCGGGCTGCTCCGCGGCTTCCACCGCGCGTACCCCGACGTCGAGTTGGACGTCGTGACACTGTTCGACTCCGACACGGCCGTCGCCGCCGTCCGGGACGGGACCATCGACGTGACGTTCCGCGCCGTCACCGTGCCGGGGCGGCCGCTGCCCCCGGGTGTGGAGGCCACGCCCGTCTTCGACGAGCCCCTGCACCTGTTCACCGGACCGCGGCACGAGTTCGCGAACGCCCCCGCGCTCACTCCCGCCGATCTCGCCGGGCGGCGGATCTGGATGCCGGGCAATCTGCCGGGCACCGAATGGGCCGCCTACTACGAGGAACTCGCCGCCGCCTTCGGCCTCACCATCGACTCGGTCGGCCCGGACTTCGGCATCGAATCCCTGCTGGACACCATCGCGGGATCCACGGCGCTGGCCACCTTCGTCAGCGAACAGACGCCCCTGGTGTGGCCGGCCGGCCACGACCTGCGCCGCATCCCCCTCAGGGACCCGGTCCCGCTCTACCCCCACTCCCTGATCTGGCGCACCGGCAACACGCATCCCTCACTGGCCGCCCTGCGCGACCATCTCGCCGCCGCGTATCCGGGCCGCCCCGACCACGGCGTCTGGACGCCGGAGGGGACACGGCCCGTCGCCGCCGTCAGACGCGGCGGGCCAGTACCTGGCCCGGCCAGGTGCCGTCCGGGCCCGTGAAGGGGGTCGTGCGCTCGAAGCCGTTGCTCTCGTAGTACGCGACCAGCTTGCCGTCGTCGCCCGCGTAGCAGTCGACCCGGAGCAGGGAGACGCCCTGTCGGCGGGTCTCCTCGGCCGCGTGGGCGAGCAGTGCGCGGCCCACGCCGCGGGCGGCGGGGCGGCGGTGGTCGGTGGCCAGCAGGTGGACGTAGCGCTCGGGCTCGTCGGCCCGCGGGATGAAGTCGCCGCCCGGGCCGTCCGTGAGCGTCACCGTGCCCGCCACCTCGCCGTCGATCTCCGCGATCCAGGGCTCGCCCGTCGTCAGGTACTTCTCGATCATCGCGACGGCCCTGGGGTTCTCGGACCAGGGCGTCGTGCCCCACTGTCCCGTGCGGCCCTGCGCGGCCAGCCACTTAACCGCCCCGTCGAAGAGGGCGGTGACGGCGGGGATGTCGTCGGGGCCGCCCTTCCTGATCGTCAGCGACTTCGTGGTGGTGTTCGTGGCGGTGTTCGTGGCGGTGTTCGTGCCGGTGTTCATGTCGGTGGTCATGTCATCCATGGGTGGAGGCTAGCGGCACCCGTCATGAGAGCGTCACCTCCATGAGACTCTTCGCCGCGGTCCTCCCGCCCGACTCCGCGACCGCCGAACTGGCCGACGCCGCCCGCGCGTTGCAGCGGCTGCCCGGCGCCGGCGAGCTGCGCTGGACGGCTCGCGACAGCTGGCACTTCACGCTCGCCTTCATGGCGGACGTCGAGGAGGCGGCCGTGCCGGACCTCGCCGCTCGCCTTGAGCGGGCCGCGCACCGCACGGCCCCCTTCCCGCTCGCCCTGCGCGGCGGCGGGCACTTCGGGGACCGGGCGCTGTGGGCCGGGGCCGCCGGGGACGTGGCCGCGCTGCGGCTGCTCGCCCAGCGCACGGACGCGGCGGCCCGCAAGGCGGGCATCGCGATGGAGGAGCACCGGTCCTACCGCCCGCACCTGACGCTCGCCCGCACCCGCGCCCGTACGGACCTCCGTCCGTCCGGCACGGACCTCCGGCCGTACGTGGACGCGCTCGCCCCCTTCGAGGGCACCGCGTGGACCGTGGGCGAGCTGACGCTCGTCCGCAGCAATCTGCCGCGCAGCGGGGTGCCGGGGGAGCGGCCGCGGTACGAGGCGGTGGGGCGCTGGGTACTGGGAGGCGGCGCGGGGGAGCCGGGCGGCGCCGGTTAACCTCGACGGTGTGGACCCGAAAACCAGAAACCGGATCATGGCCGGCGTGCTCGTGCTGATGTTCGTCGTGGTGGCGGTGGCGGCCGCGGTCGGCGGTTAGGGCCGGTAGGCCCCCAGCCGACGCGGGCCGCCCCGTTCATCTCCCGTACGGCCGCTCGTCTTCCGTGCGGCCGCTCATCTCCCGTACGAGCCCGCCGGGTGCTGTCTCCCGCCGGGAGTCACCAGGCGACCGGGAATCACCAGGCGAACGACTCCGGTGACGGGCCGGGGCCCGGGAAGATCTCGTCCAGCGCGTCGAGCAGCTCCGCGGAGAGTTCCAGCTCGACGGCGCGCAGCGCGGAGTCGAACTGTTCGGCGGTGCGCGGACCGACGATGGGCGCGGTGACGCCGGGCCGGGTGAGCAGCCAGGCCAGCGCGACCTCGCCGGGCTCGAGACCGTGCTTGTCGAGCAGGTCCTCGTACGCCTGGACCTGCGCGCGGACCTCCGGCTTCGCGAGTTCCGCGGCGGCGCGTCCGCCGCTGCGCCGCGCGCCCTCCTGCTTCTTCAGCGCGCCGCCGAGCAGCCCGCCGTGCAGCGGCGACCAGGGGATGACGCCGAGGCCGTACTCCTGGGCGGCGGGGATGACCTCCATCTCGGCGTCGCGGGCGGCGAGGTTGTACAGGCACTGCTCGCTGACGAGGCCGTAGCTGCCGCGTCGTGCGGCCGTCTCGTTGGCCTGGGCGATCTTGTAGCCGGGGAAGTTGGAGGAGCCGGCGTAGAGGATCTTGCCCTGCTGGACCAGGACGTCGACGGCCTGCCAGATCTCCTCGAACGGGGTGGTCCGGTCGATGTGGTGGAACTGGTAGATGTCGATGTAGTCGGTCTGCAGCCGCTTCAGCGAGGCCTCGACGGCGCGGCGGATGTTGAGCGCGGAGAGCCGGTCGTGGTTGGGCCAGGCGGGCTCCTCCTGGGGAGCCATCTTCCCGTACACCTTCGTGGCGAGCACGACCTTGTCGCGCCGCTCGCCGCCCTGCGCGAACCAGGTGCCGATGATCTCCTCGGTACGGCCCTTGCCCGCGCCCTGTCCGTAGACGTTGGCGGTGTCGAAGTAGTTGACGCCCGCGTCGAGCGCGGTGTCCATGAGCGAGTGGCTGTCGGGTTCGTTGGTGAAAGGCCCGAAGTTCATGGTGCCGAGCGTGAGCCGGCTGACCTTGAGCCCTGTGCGTCCCAGCTGCGTGTACTTCATGGGGCCCCAGCCAAGGGGGTGGAGTGGGCTCTAGGCAAGGGGGAGCGGCGGGAGGGGGGTGGGTCAGTCGCGGGAGAAGTCGGAGGTGTCGAGGGTGAGGCCGATGAAGGTGTGGGTCAGATCGATCTTCTGACCGAAGTCGGCCGTCGTCTCGACGCGGTAGTCGCCGTCCTCGGGCCGGGTGTAGACGTGGCACTTGCCCTGGTAGGGGTCGACGATCAGGTAGACGGCGACTGCGGCCGTGGCGTAACCGGTCTTCTTGGGCCCGTAGTCGTTCGGGCCGGTGCCACGGGAGATCACCTCGGCGACGAACTCGACGTCGTCGCAGTGAAAGCCACCGCGCGCGTTCCGCTCGGCCGTGTCCGCGACCAGCGCGACGTCGCTGCAGAAGGCGTTGAGCTCACCGGGGTAGTCGATGCGGACGTCGGACAGGAGGCGGCGGCGAGCGTACTTGGTCCTCAGCTGCTCGTAGATACCCGCGATGATGTCCCAGTGGTTGGCCCGCTGCGGCGTCGTGTGGACGGCCCCCTCGATGATGTCGATCTTGTATCCCTCGAGGAAGGGCCCGTGCTCAAGCGCGTCGAACATCTTGTCCAAGCGCGTGGTGTTGTCGTCGGCCATGGCGATCCTGTCGGTCTCTACGACGGTCATCGTGGCGCTCCTCCCCGGCCGCCCTCGGTCGAGTACAGCCGCGCGGTACAACGATATGCGCGGTGTCCGGGTCACGTCCGGTCACGGGCCGTCCGGCCGGCCCGTCGCGCGCCGAGCCGGGATGCGCCGGGATGCGCCGGGATGCCGGATCAGTCGCGGGGGAAGCTGTCGGTCTTCAGGATGAGGTCGACGACCGTGCCGGTCAGGTCGATCTCCTCGCCGAAGTCGGACTTCGACTGCGTGCGGTACTCGCCGTCCTTGGGGTCGGTGTAGACGTGGCAGCGGCCCTGGTACGGGTCGGCGACGAGGTACACGGGAACCCCGGCCGCGGCGTACGCGGCCTTCTTCGGGCCGTAGTCGTTCAGGCCGGTGCCACGGGAGATGACTTCGGCGACGAACTCGACGTCCTGGTACCGCCAGCGGCCGCGCTCGTCCTTCTTGGCCGTTCCGCGCAGCTTTGCCACGTCCGGGCAGAAGCCGTTGTCATGGCCCGGAAAGTCGATGCGTACGTCGGACATCACCCGGACGTCCATACCGAACTGGTCCTCCAGTGCCCGCACGATCCTGCGGATGATTTCCCAGTGATTGTCCCGCTGCGGCACCATGAAGACAGCCCCCTCGACGACCTCTGCCTTGATTCCTTCGGGGACCATCCGCTCGATGAGCTCGAACCATCGGTCCAAGTCCCATTCGACGTCGTTGTCGGCCATCTCGATCCTGTCGGTCTCTACGACGGTCATCGTGGCGCTCCTCCCCGGCCGCCCTCGGTCGAGTGCGGCCGCGCGGTACAACGATACGCACGGAGGCGGGGTCACGTCCGGTCACGAGCCGCCCAGCCAGCCCGCCGCGTCGAGCCGGAACGCGTCCGCGGGGACGACCCCGCGCAGGCCGGCCTCCAGGTCACGGAGGTGGTGCGGGCCCATCGCCTGCGCCCACTCCGCGCGCAGTTCGTCGAAGACCGCCGCCGAGCGGCGCAGCGCGTCGATGCCGTGCGGGGTGAGGCGGACGAGTTTGCGGCGGGCGTCGTCGGGGTCGTCGGTGCGGGCCGCGTAGCCGAGGGCGATGAGCCGGTCGACCGTCTTGCCGGCCGCCTGCTTGGAGACGCCGAGTCGGCGTCCGACCTCACTGGCGGTGGCCCCCGCGGCCCCGATGGCCTGCATCGCGAAGCCGTGGGCGGGGCGGAGGTCGGGGTGGCCCTGGCGGGCGAGTTCGGCGTGCAGGCGGTCGATCAGGGTGCGGAATCCCGCGAAGAGGAGCAGGGGCAGCTCGTATCCCCTGCCGTCATCTCCGTTGCCTTCATCCCTCTTGCCCTCATCTCCCTTGCCGCCATCTCCCTTGCTGTTATCGACAACCTGGTTTACCTTCTTGTCGTCAACCATGTTGTCCATTTTACGGGTCCGCGCATCGACCGAGCGGGCCTCCAGGGGGTACGTGATGTTCGCTGGGCACACACTCGAAACCGCGCCGGAAGCCTCGCGGCAGGCCATGCGGAAGACGGCGGCCGCCTTCGGGAAGGTGCCGGACGCGGTGGCGCGGCTGGCGGAGTCGCCGGAACTCCTGAACGGGTTCGTGGAGTTGAGCGCGGCCTTCGAGGGCTCGACGCTCGATCCCCTCGCCCGCGAGGTCGTCATCATGACGGTCGCCGTCCGCAACGAGTGCCACGTCTGTGTCGCCCTGCACACCGGCAAGCTCCGGGCGCTGGGCGCGGCCCCGGAGGTCGCCGCCGCGTTGTGCGCGGGGCGCGCACTGGACGACGAACGCCTGGACGCGGTGCGGATGTTCACGCTGGAGGTGCTTGTCGCCGCGGGCGCCGTTGCGGAGGAGCGGCTCGCGGCGTTCCTCGCGCGGGGCTACAGCGAGCGGAACGCCCTCGAAGTCGTCCTCGGCATCGGTACGTACACGATGTCGACCCTGGCGAATCGGCTCACGCGGGCGGTGTGAGGGGGCTGGCGCTTAGTTGCGGGTCGCGTGCGCGTGCGCGTGCGGGTGCGTCAGGAAGGCGGTCCAGGTGGCGGGGGAGACGTGGAGGGTGGGGCCGCCGGAGGACGGGGGGTTCTTGGAGTCGCGGATGTGGATGGCGGTGGGGGTGGGGGCTATCTCCAGGCATTCGCCTTCGTCGGTGCTGTGGCTGGACTTGGTCCACGCGAGGGCCGCCTCCAGGCATTCGCCTTCGCCGCTGCTGTAACTGCTCTTGAACCAGTGGAGGGCCAAGCTCATAGATCTTGCGCCACCTTCTCGATCAGCTTCGCCGAGGCTTCGGGTGTGAGCGACTGCGCCCGCAGAATGCCATATTTTCCGAACAGGTTGCCCAGGTCGGGTTGTTCGGTCACGAAGTAGCCGCCGCTCGGGGCTTCCACGTAGGCGAGCTGACGGCGTGTGTCCGTCTCCAGAAGGATCATGGGGCCCGTCAGCCCCGCGTGCGACTGGCAGGCATGAGGCATGACCTGGATCTCGACGTGGCGCAACTCGCCGATCCTGAGGATGTGGAGCAACTGCTCTTTCAGGACCCCGGGTCCGCCCAGGGGCCGGGTGAGCAAATTCTGCTCAATTACGTAGCTGATGTCTGGCGGGGGTTTACGGCGAAACAGCTCTACCCGTTCGAGTCGGGCGGTGACCCGCTTCTCCACCTCGTCGTCGTCCAGGGAGGGATAACAGTTGCTGTTGTAGACCGCGCGCGCGTAATCCTCGGTCTGGAGCGGTCCGGGGAGCACGAGCGTTTGGTAGGCGTGGACGGCGGCTGCCTTCCTCTCCTCGGCCAGGTAGTCCGCCGTCCACGGAGGAATCACGCGGGACCCGAACTCCTTCTCGGCGAGTAGCACCAACGCGCCCCGCGCGTTGAGGACTTCATCCGCGATCTCGACCAGCTTCCCCCTCGGCGGCCGTTCCCCCCGTTCCACCATCGCCACCTGCGACTTGGAGTACTGGACATGCGTGCCCAGCGTCTCCTGGGTCATCTCGGCCTGCTCGCGGAAGAACCGCAGCAGCGCGCCGAACGACTCCGAACCACGTTCACCGGAGTGCACAACGTCCTCCCCAAGTACACAGCCCCGCACCACCCTCGCGCAGCCCTGGTCACAGTATGTGAGCGGCCGTGACGATATGCCGCATGAACTGGGAAACCTCATCACTCAGGGTCCACGACTGGATCCCCGCGTCGGGCCACGCCCTGCGTCACGCGGGGATCCACTTCGACGCCGTGCGGATCGGCGGCGCCTTCGGTGAGCAAACCGCCTTCGAACTCCTGCAGTTCACGGACTTCCGCGCGGGCCCGATCGTCCGCGAGGCGACCGGCGGACGCTACTTCTACTTCCTGCTGCCCCCGCGGGAAGCGGCCCCGTACGACTGGCCGGCCGGGGTGCGCCCCCTGAGCCGCGACGCGGGCGTCCTCGCGTACGTCGGCGTACCCGCCCTCGACGGCTACACCTGGCCCCTGGACTGGCAGTCCTACCCCACGGCCAAAGACCCCTACGTGAACGCCCAGTTGCTGCACGAGGCGACGCGGCGCGCGGCCGGTGGTGCGTAGGGGCCGCCGATGCCCCAGGCCTGGGAGAGCGCCTCCGCGAAGGCGGAGGCCAGTTTGTGTTCGCCGCTCGCGTTCGGGTGCGTCCCGTCGTACGTGTCCGCGTCGATGTCGTACGACCGCGGGCGCGAGGCCAGGAGGAGCGGGGAGCGGGACGTGTCCAGGTCGGCCACCGTCTTCGCCAGGAGTTCGTTGAAGCGGGTGACCTCGGCGGCGAAGGGGGCGTCCGAGGCCGCCCGGATGTTCGGTATCACCGGGAGCAGGACCATGCGGACGGCCGGGTTCGCCGAACGGGCCGCCGTCACGAACGCGCGGACGTTGGCCGCCGTCTGTTCCGCGTTCGTGTAGAAGCCGAGGTCGATCAGGCCGAGGGAGATGAGGAGCACGTCCGCGGGGTCGCGGTGCAGCGCGTCCGCGATCTGCGGCGCCATGTGCAGCCAGCCCTCGCCCCAGCCGGCCAGGTGGTGGCGGGGGAAGTCGGGGTGTGCGGCGGCATCCGCGTAGTCGTACGAGACGGGCTCGCCCGCCGCCTTGTCGTGGAGCGCGGTGCGCGGGCCGACCACGGCGACGCCCTCGGGGCCGAGAGTGGCGCGCAGGTGCTGCCACATGCGGAGCCGCCAGGTGTGTTCCCCGGCGCTTCCGATCGTCATCGAGTCGCCGACGAACATGAACCTGAGCATCCGCTCATTCTCGCGGATCGGGGACGGCCCCTGCGATGTGAGGCTGCGCACGCTGCCCGTGAGGTGAGGCTGCGCACGCTGCCCGTGAGGTGAGGCTGCGCACGCTGCCCGTGGGGTGAGGCCGTGCACGGTTGCCCCCGCCGGCCCGAGGCGAGGCTGCGCACGCCGCCCGCGCGGGCGGATGGCACTCTTGGGCGCATGCGTTCGCTTCGGGCTGTTCCGTCTGTTCTCGCCGCTGCCGTGCTGGCCGTTGCCTTCGCCGTGCCCGCCGCGGCCGACGGTCACGACGGGTTCACCCTCAAGGATGCGCGGATCGTTGAGTCCAGCGGCCTGGCCGCCTCCCGCGCCCACCCCGGCATCTACTGGACGCACAACGACCAGGACAAGGGTGCGTTCCTGTACGCGGTCGACTCCAGGACCGGCGAGACCGTCGCGACGATCACGATGACCGGGGTCGGCGCGCCCCGCGACGTCGAGGCGATCTCCGTCGGCAGCGACGGCAACATCTACGTCGGCGACATCGGCGACAACCTCAACGGCACCTGGAAGAACGTCTGGGTCTACAAGCTGCCCGAGCCGAAGCGGCTGAAGGACCAGACGGTCCGCGCCACCCAGTACGTCGTGAAGTACGCCGACGGCGCGCGCGACGCGGAGGCGCTGATGGTGCACCCGAAGACCGGCCGCATCTACATCGTCAGCAAGAACGAGGAGGGCGGCGGCCTCTACGAGGGCCCGGCGCGGATGTCCGCCTCGGGCACCAACGTCTTCCGGCGCGTCGCCGAGATCGACCTGTGGGTGACCGACGCCGCCTTCTCGCCGAACGGCGAACAGCTCGCCGTACGCGGGTACTTCGGCGGCATCTGGTACGCGTGGCAGGGCGACGGCAAGAAGCCGCAGCGCAAGGGGCGGCTGAGCGTGCCGCTGCAACGCCAGGGCGAGTCCGTCACGTACACGACCGACGGCACGACCCTGATGTACGGCACCGAGGGCCGGCAGAGCCAGGTGGAGCCGGTGGAGGCGCCCGGCGGGGGCGGCGGCGGGTCCAACTCCCCTTCGGACAACGGGGGTACGGCCCGCGAGGGCGACGACGATCCCTTCCTCGGCGGGAGCGTCAAGACCGGGGCCATCGTGGTCGGCGCCGTCCTGTTCGCCGTGTTCGGGCTGAAGAGGCTGGGGCGGCGGGGGCAGCGACGGTAGCGGGGTGGCGGCTGAGGTGACCGGCGGGGGCCCGGGGGCCGGGGCTCAGCGCTCTCCGGCGCGTCGGGCCACCAGTACGTCCAGGCCGTCCAGGAGCCGCTGCAGCCCGAACTCGAAGTGGTCGAAGTCCGAGCCGAACGGGTCACCGGTGAGCCCGGCCAGGGTCGGATAGCGGCCGCTGCTCATGGCCTTGTCCAGTGCGGGCAGCTGCGCCGCCCAGAACGCCTCGTCCGTCAGGCCGGTCCTCGCCGACTCGGCCTCGTGCACCTGGGTGCGGGCGACCCCGGTGACGTACCCCTCGGTCATCATGATCACGCCGACCAGCTCGGGGTCGGTCAGGCCCATCGATGTGATCCGGGACAGCGTGCGGTCGAGGCCGGCGATGGAGCCGGGGCCGAGCACCGGGCGGGCCGGGTTGACGTGCAGCAGCCAGGGGTGGCGCCGGTAGAGGACGAGGGTCTCGCGGGCGAACTCCTCGATGCCCTCGCGCCAGCCGCCGGACCATGAGCCGTCGTCGGCGGGCGGCGTGGACACGTGGTCCAGCATCAGATCGACCAGTTCGCCCTTGCCCGGCACGTACCGGTAGAGGGACATCGTGCCGGTGCCGAGCTCGGTGGCGAGGCGGCGCATGGAGAGCGCGGCGAGCCCTTCGGCGTCCGCGAGCCGGACCGCCTCGGTGACGATGCGGTCCAGGGTGAGGCCCGGCTTGGGGCCCCGGGCCGGCCGCTCGCCCTCGCCCCAGAGCAGCTCCAGGCTGCGGGTGATGTCGCTGCCGGTGCGCCGGTCCTCGCCGTTGGTGCTCGTCATGGCCCTCACCCTAATCGGCGGCACATCAGGAACTGGGTACGGCGTACCCGTAAAACTGAGTACGGTGTACCCTCATTTGAGTACGGCGTACCCAGTGAGGTGCGCGAGGGGTTCGGGGAAGGGGCGGCGATGAACGGGAACGGCTTCGCGGTACGGGCCGAAGGGCTCGAGAAACGCTACGGAGAGCGGCATCAGGGCGAGCGCCGCGAGAAGTACGCCCTCAACGGCTTCGACCTGCACGTCGAACAGGGCACCGTGCACGGCCTCCTGGGCCCGAACGGCGCGGGCAAGACCACCGCCGTACGCATCCTCGCCACCCTCCTGCGCCCCGACGGCGGCCGCGCGGAGGTGGCGGGCGCCGACGTGGTGCGCGAGCCCGCGCTGGTCCGCGGCCGCATCGGCCTCACCGGGCAGTACGCGGCGGTCGACGAGGTGCTCACCGGCCGGCAGAACCTGGAGATGTTCGGCCGCCTCTTCCACCTCGGCGGCAGGCGGGCCGCCCGGCGCGCGCAGGAACTCCTGGAACAGTTCCACCTGGAGGACGCGGCCGAGAAGGGTGCGGGGCAGTACAGCGGCGGCATGCGGCGCAGGCTCGATCTCGCCGCCTCGATGATTCTCGCCCCCGCCGTGCTCTTCCTGGACGAGCCGACCACCGGACTCGACCCGCGCAGCCGCCTCGAAGTCTGGGACTCCGTACGGGAGTTGGTCGCGGGCGGTACGACGGTGCTGCTCACCACCCAGTATCTGGAGGAGGCGGACCGGCTCGCCTCCCGCATCACCGTCATCGACCGCGGCCGGGCCATCGCCGACGACACCCCCGACGGCCTGAAGAACACGGTGGGCGGCAGCCACCTCGACGTCGTGGTGCGCGAAGCGGCCGACCTGCCCGCGGTCGCCAAGGCGGTGGCCCGCGTCTGCGACGGCGAACCGGTCACCTTCGACCTGGAGCGCCGGGTGCAGGCCGCCGTGACCGACCGGGTCGGCGCCCTCACCGACGTGGCGCGCACCCTGCGGGACGAGGGCGTCGCGGTCGAGGACATCGGGTTGCGCAGGCCGAGCTTGGACGACGTGTTCCTGCGGCTGACCGGCGAGAGCCGGGGGAGTCGCGGGGGTCTTGAGGGCGGCGAGAGCCGTGGGAGCCACGGGACGGAGGTCGCCGCGTGAGTGTCACCCTCACCGCCGACGCCTCGCGCGGGCGGCTCTTCTGGGCCCTCGCCGACTGCTGGAACGTCACCCGGCGCTACCTCACCCACTTCCGCCGCCAGCCCGTCAACATCGCCTGGCAGCTGGGCTTCCCCATCATCAGCGTGCTGCTGTACGGGTTCGTGTTCGGCGAGGCGATGAAGGTGCCCGGCGACGGCGAGGACGGGGACTACCTGCAGTTCCTGATGCCCGGCATGTTCGTGATGACGATGGCCTTCGGGTTCATGAACACGGCGATGGGGGTGGTGACGGATTCGACGAAGGGGGTCATCGACCGCTTCCGCTCGATGCCGATGGCCCCGTCGGCCGTGGCGTCCGGGCGCGGCCTCGCCGACCTCGTCGTGGCCTGCGCCGAGCTGACCATCCTCGCGCTGACCGCGCTCGCCATCGGCTGGCGCTCCAGCGCGGGCGTGGCCGACACGGTGCTCGCCTTCGGGCTGCTGCTGTTCCTGCGGTTCAGCCTGATCTGGGTGGGGGTGTTCCTGGGGCTCGTGGTCCCGACCCCGGAGGCGGCGGGCGGCCTCTACGCGGTGGCCTTCCCGCTCACGATGATCTCCAGCGTGTTCGTGGCGCCGTCCCTGATGCCGGACTGGCTGGCGCCCGTCGCCGCGTGGAACCCCGTCTCCTCGACGGGGACAGCCACCCGGGAGCTCTTCGGCAACCCCGGTGCGGGCGGCGGCAGTTGGGTCGAACAGCACGCGGTGCTGATGGCCGTGGTGTGGCCGGTCGTGATCTCGCTGGTGTTTTTGCCGCTGGCGGTACGGAGGTTCAGGGGGCTGAGCCGCTGAGGGGCGGGGACGCCCCGTAAGGGGCGCGGGGCTCTGACAATTGCGGCTCCGCCGCGTGGGCGCGACCAGCCACGACGAACCCGCGGCCGGTCGCGCAGCACATCCTTAGAGCTTGTCGATCACGTAGTCGATGCACTTCGTCAGCGCCTCGACGTCCGCCGGATCGATCGCCGGGAACATCGCCACGCGGAGCTGGTTGCGGCCCAGCTTCCGGTACGGCTCCGTGTCCACGATCCCGTTCGCGCGCAGAGCCTTCGCCACCGCGCCCGCGTCGATCTCGTCCGCGAAGTCGATCGTGCCGATGACCTGCGACCGCTTCGCCGGGTCCGTCACGAACGGCGTCGCGTACTTGGACTCCTCGGCCCAGCCGTACAGCGTGCGCGAGGACGCGGCCGTGCGGCCCGTCGTGAACTCCAGGCCACCCTGCGAGTTCATCCAGTCCAGTTGCTCGGCGAGCAGGAAGAGCGTGGCGAGGGCCGGGGTGTTGTACGTCTGGTTCTTGCGGGAGTTGTCGATCGCCGTGGGCAGCGAGAAAAACTCGGGGATGTGCCGGCCGGACGCGTGGATGCGCTCGGCGCGCTCGATCGCCGCCGGGGAGAACGCGGCCAGCCACAGGCCGCCGTCCGACGCGAACGACTTCTGCGGGGCGAAGTAGTAGACGTCCGTCTCGGCGACGTCGACCGGCAGGCCGCCCGCGCCGGACGTGGCGTCCACGAGGACGAGGGAGCCGGCGTCGGCGCCCTCGACCCGCTTGATCGGCGCCGCGACGCCGGTCGAGGTCTCGTTGTGCGTGAAGGCGTAGACGTCGACGCCCGCCTCCGCCTTCGGGTCCGGGTGCGTGCCCGGGTCGCTCTTGATCACGGTCGGCTCGGCCAGCCACGGGGCGAGCTTCGACGCCTTCGCGAACTTGGAGGAGAACTCGCCGAAGGTGAGGTGCTGCGACTTGTTCTCGATCAGGCCGTGCGTCGCCACGTCCCAGAACGCGGTAGAGCCGCCGTTGCCGAGGATCACCTCGTATCCCTCGGGGAGGGAGAAGAGGTCGGCGATGCCCTCGCGCACGCGCCCGACCAGGTTCTTGACCGGGGCCTGGCGGTGGGAGGTGCCGAGGAGGGAGGTGCCGGTGGCGGCCAGGGCGTCCAGCGCCTCCGTACGCACCTTGGAGGGGCCCGCGCCGAAACGGCCGTCGGCGGGCTTCATGTCAGCGGGAATCTGGATCTCAGCCACGGGGGGAGCCTAGCGGCTCAGGGCTCGCCGTCTTGGTGGTGTCCGTCGGCTGAGATCCTCGGTCACCCGGGGTGGACGTCTCGGGGCTCCGCCCCGGACCCCGCTCCTCAAGCGCCGGAGGGGCTGATTCCTCGCGCTGCGCGCTCGTCCTCAATCGCCGGACGGGCTCGGGATGCCGTGCCCCGCGCCCCACCGGTGGGCGTCTCGGGGCTCTGCCCCGGGCCCCGCTCCTCAGGTGCCGGAGGGGCTGATTCCTCGCGCTGCGCGCTCGTCCTCAATCGCCGGACGGGCTCGGGATCCCGTGCCCCGCGCCCCACCGGTGGACGCCTCGGGGCTCCGCCCCGGACCCCGCTCCTCAAGCGCCGGAGGGGCTGATTTGTTGCGCCTCGCCGCCGAGGAGCACCGGCAACTCGTACAAGTCGTTCTGCGTCACCACCGGCTTGTTGCGGAGGGAACCGTGGGGGACCGCCAGGGTCAGGTTCGGGAAGCGGGCGTACAGGGACGGGAGGGCCACGCCCGCCTCCAGGCGGGAGAGTGCCGCTCCGGGGCACACGTGCGGGCCGTGGCCGAAGGAGATGTGGCGGGTCGGCGACGTGCGGGTGATGTCGAACGTGGTCGCCGTGGGGCCGTGGGCCCGTTCGTCGCGGCCTATCGCGCCGTACGAGACGATCAGCGCGTCACCCTTCGGGATCACCTTGTCCCCTACGGGGACGTCCTCCGCGGCGAAGCGGATCAGGACGTGCGACGTGGGGGTCGCGTAGCGCAGGGTCTCCTCGATCACCGCGTCCCAGCCCACCTCGCCGGCGAGGACCAGGGCGAGCTGGTCGGGGTGGGCGGAGAGGTTCACCACCGCGTTGACGATGAGGGAGATCGTCGTCTCGTGGCCCGCCGCGACCATCAGCTGGAGCGTGGAGAGGATCTCCGCGTCCGTGAGGTGGTCGCCGTTCTCCGAGGCCAGGATCAGCGCGCTCGTCAGGTCGTCGCCCGGCTCCGCGCGGCGGGCCGCGACGACCTTGCCCATCATCTCGGCGAGTTCGCCGAGCGTCGCCATGACCTCCTCGGGGGGCGTCTGCGTCGAGAAGAACTTGTCGAAGAGAATCTTGAGGCGGGGGTGGTCCGCCTCCTCTATGCCCATCAGGTCGCTGATGACGTACATGGGCAGGGGGTAGGCGAACTCCGCCTTCAGGTCGATGGGGCCGGGGCCCTCGGGGAGCCGGTCCAGGAGGGCCGTCGTCAGCTCCGCGACGCGCTCCCGCATCCGCTCCACCCGGCGCGGCGTCAACGCCTGCGCGACCAGCGTGCGCATCCTGCGGTGCTCCTCGCCGTCCACCGTCAGCATGGAACGGCCCGGATTGGCGAGGCCGATCAGCGGCCAGTCGGCGGGGATCTCGCCGCGCCGCCAGGCGCCCCAGACCTCGATGTCCTTCACCAGCCGCTTGTCGTTGAGGAGTTGGCGGGCCTCGGCGTGGTGCGTGACCGCCCACACGGGGACGCCGCCGGGCAGCTCCGCCTCGGCGAGGGGGCCCGCCGCGCGCAGCCGGGCGCTCTCCGCGTCGAGGTCGGTGACGAACGGATCCAGGGCGATGCGCGTCATCTGAGGTCTCCAAACGCTGAGGTCGGGGTCGGGGTGAAGCTCACCGGGAGGTCCGTGAGGCCGCGCAGCCAGGGGGACGGGCGGCGGGTCAGGGCGTCGGCCGGGACCGCGAGGTCGAGGTCGGGCAGCCGGTCGAGGAGGACCTCGATGCCGGTCCGCGCGATGACCTCGGCGACCTCCTGGGCGGGGAAGGGACAGCGGTGCTCGCCGTGCCCGAAGGAGAAGTGGGCGCTGTTGCCGCCGGTCAGCGCCGAGCCGTCGGTGCGGACCTGCGGGTCGGAGTTGGCGGCGGCGAGGCCGAGCAGGAGCAGGTCGCCGGCGTTGACGCGGCGGCCGCCCAGCTGGGTGTCGCGGGAGGCCCAGCGGCCTGCGACGTTCTGCGTCGGGGTGTCCTCCCACAGGACCTCGTTCATGGCCTCGGCGACACTGTGCCGGCCGCCGAAGAGGGACGCGGCGAAGCGGTCGTCGGTCAGCATCAGGCGCAGCGAGTTGCCGATCCAGTCGGCGGTCGGCTGGTGGCCCGCGGCCATCATCACCATCAGGTCCTGGGCGATCTCCTCGTCCGTGAAGCCCTCGTCGCCGTCGGCGGCCTGGGTCTCCAGCATGTACGAGGCGACGTCGTCGCCCGGTGCGGTGTGCTTGTCGGCGATGAGCCGTGCCATCGACTCGGCCAGGTGCTGCGCGCCCGCCAGCGCCCGTTCGCGGCCGTCGATCATGTCGTTCAACGCGGTGACCAGGCCGGGGCCCTGCTCGTCGGAGAAGCCGTAGATACGGGCCAGGACGCGGACCGGGAGCAGCATCGCGTACTCGGCGACGATCTCCGTGGCGCCCTTGCCGCAGAACCGGTCGATGAGCTCGTCCGCGAACTGCTCGGCGTGCGCCTTGAGTTCGAAGGGGTCGACGCCTTCGAGGGCGTGCGCGATCATCGCGGCGCGCCGGGTGTGCCGCTCGCCGACGGTGTAGAGGATGGACGGCTGCCGGTGGCCGATCATCGGAAGCAGCGGCCAGTCGGCGGGGATGTTCGGCCACTGGTTCCACAGCTCGGAGTCGCGGCTGTAGAGCGCCGGGTCGCCGGTGACCTGGTGCAGCTCGCGGTAGCCGAGCACCAGCCAGGCCGGTATGCCGCCGTCCAGGAGTACGGGGGCGACGGGGCCGTGGTCGCGGCGCATCTCCCGGTACAGCCGGGTCGGGTCGGTGGCGAACCGCGGTCCGGAGAGCGGGACGGGGCCGGGCGCGGCGGCTCCGGCGCCGGTTACGGGGCAGGTCACTGGGGGGTCTCCTGGGAGGCGTTGCGCTGCGCCGCGTACAGCGACGTGAGGTGTTCCACGAGCGTGATCAGCACGTCCCTGCTGGACGCGCGGGAGCGGGCGTCGCAGTCGACGAGCGGCACCCCGGGGTCGAGGTCGAGCGCCTCGCGCAGCTGCTCGGGGGTGTGCGCGGGGCCGCCGTCGAACGTGTTGCGGGCCACGATGAACGGCGTGCCGTGGTGCTCCAGGCGGTCGATCGCGTACCAGGAGTCCTCCAGGCGGCGGGTGTCGACGAGGACGACCGCGCCGAGCGTGCCGGAGAAGAGGCGGTCCCACAGGAACCAGAAGCGCTCCTGGCCGGGGGCGCCGAAGAGGTAGAGGACGTTGTGCGCGTCGAGGGTGATGCGGCCGAAGTCGAAGGCCACGGTGGTGGACGTCTTGGCGCGCAGCCCGTCGAGGCCGCCGGTCTCGTCGATGCCCCGCCCGGCCTGCGTCATCGTCTCCTCGGTGTTGAGGGGACGGATCTCGCTGACGGAGCGTACGAGCGTCGTCTTGCCGACGCCGAAGCCCCCGACCACGACGATCTTCAGGCCGTTGTCGGCGGTGGCGGTCAGTTCCGTTCGGGAGGCCCCGGCGGCGCTGCGTTCAGAGATTGCGGAGTCCAACGAGCACCTGCTCCAGGATGTCGGGGTCGGGAAGGCTGTGGTCGCCGGTGGGGCGCGGGTGGCGGGCGCTGATCCGGCCCGCGTCGAGCAGGTCGGACAGCAGGATGCGGGTGATGCTCACCGGCAGGCCGAGTTCGGCGGCGACCTCCACGACGGCGGTGGGCAGCCGGCACATCCGCAGGATGGCGGTGTGCTCGGACTGCATGCCGGGGACGGGGCCGGACTCGGCGACGACGAGGGTCACCAGGTCGAAGGGGGTGTCGGGCGCCGACCGGCTGCGTCCCTGCGTGAGGGTGTACAGCCGGTCGGGGGTGTCGTCCCGGCCGGGGCGGCTCATGAGGCGGGCGGGGTGCGGGGGCCGTCGTCGGCGCGGGGCGCGGCGCGCAGGTACTCGCCGAGCTGCTCGACGAGTTCGCTCATGGTGTGCCCGACGAGGCCCGCGTCGGCGTCCTCGGCGGCGATGACCGCGAGGTGCGCGCCCTCGCCGGCCTCGACGATGAAGAGGATGCCGCCGTAGAACTCGGCCATCGCGGAGCGGACCCCGCCGCTGCCGTCGCCGAACTCGGCGGACGCGCCGTGTGACAGGGACTGGATGCCGGCGGCTATCGCGGCGAGCTGGTCGGCCTGGTCGACGGAGAGCTCCGGGGTGCGGCACAGCTTGAGGCCGTCCCGGGAGAGCACGAGGGCGTGCCGGGCGCCGGGGGTGCGCTCCAGGAGCCCGACGAGGAGCCAGGTGAGCTTTTCGTCGGTGGTGGTGCCGGGGGTGGTGCCGCCAGGGGTGGAGCTGCCGGGGGTGGAGCTGCCGGAGGTGGTGCCGGTGGTCATCGGGGGGTGTCGCCTTCCGGGTGCGGGGGAGTTGCGTCTGCGTCCTCAGCCGGGGCCGAGGCGTCCGTGCCGGTGTCCGTGCCGGCGTCCGTGGCCGTGGGCGTGGTGCGGACGGCCTGGCGGAAGCTGCTGAAGCGGGCCGCGGTGCTCGCGGCGGCCGCGGCGTGGGACCGGATCGGGGTCTCCCCGGTGTCGCTGTCGGCGCGGGCCCGCTCGGCGGCGGCGAGGGTGCGGCCGCGGGGGCGCTTGGGGAGGGGGGCGTCGGTGCCGGTGCCGGTGACGTCTTCGGTGGGGCGCCCGGGGCTCGTCCGTGGCTGCGGGGCCGCGGGGGGATGCCCGTGCTCGCCGTCCCTGCGCCGCGTCGGGAGTTCCCGGACCTCGGTGTCGGCGAGGTGCTCCGTGCGCACCTCTCCCCGCGGCTCTCCTCGCGCCTCCTCCGGCGCGCTCGCGGGTGCCGGGAGGGCCGTCGCGGCCGGGCGGGATGCCGGGACCGGAGTCGGCACCGGCGCCGGGGTCGTCTCCGAGGGGCGGGAGAGGAGTTCCTGGGGTATCAGCAGGAGTACGCCCGTGCCGCCGCGGGCCGAGGGGCGGAACGAGACCGTCAGGCCGTGCTTGCGGGCCAGCCTGCCGACGACCGCGAGGCCGAGCCGGGTCCCGGACAGACCGCCGAGCCCCTTCGTCTCGCCGGACACGGCGTGCTCGGCGCGGCGCTGCTGCACGGGGCCCATCACGAGGCCGCTGTCCTCGACGGAGATGATGACGCCGGCCGCGACCTCCTCGATGTAGACGTGCACTTCGGAGGTGGGCGGCGAGAAGTTCGTGGCGTTGTCGAGGAGTTCGGCCAGGGCGTGCATGACGCCCTCGGCGGCGTGGCCGGCGACCGCGACCTCGCTGGCCGAGTGGACGCGCACCCGCTGGTAGCCGCCGATGCGGCCCATCGCGCCGCGCAGGATCGACTCCATGATGATGGGGCGGGCCCAGCGGCGGCCCGAGCGGGCGCCGGTGAGCACGGCCACGGAGTCGGCGATGCGGCCCGCCTGCGCGGTGCGGTGGTCGAGGTGGAGGAGGTCGGTCAGGACGTCCTCGTCGGCGTGCCTGCCCTCCATCTCGCGCAGGTCGGCGAGCATGCCGGTGGCCAGCGCCTGCATGCGGCCCGCGGCGTTGGCGCAGGCGGCGAGGGCGGCGGCGCGCTCGGACTCGGCGCGGCGGGCGCGCACGGTGAGTTCGGTGCGCTCCCGGGCGAAGTACTCGGTGAGCGCGGTCCGCTCGCGGGTGAACTCGTCGGTCCGTGCGGCCTGCTCCTGTACGAGCCGCCCGGCGTCCTGACGTACCGTCTCGACGCGTCGGCGCAACAGGGTGTTGGTGCGTACGGTGTGGAAGGCGAGCGTCACCGCGGCGGTCAGCGCGAGGGCGGCGGCGCCCGAGCCCCAGGCCAGCGGGGCGCGCACGGAGGCGGGCGCGAGGGCCACGGCGGCCCCGGTGAGCGCGGCGCAGGCCACGGCACAGGCCAGCAGGACGAAGGCGGTGGGACGCAGCGGAGGGTGCTCCGTCCCGGGGCGCGCTAGGGGGGTTTGCGCGGTCATCAATCGGGGTCCTCGATCGGAAGCGACACACTCTGCTCAAGTTCTGCTCAAGTAAGGATCACTATAGGAGAGTTGTCGACCGAGGTGGGAATCTTCCCGTCCGGAACGGTGGATAACGGGTGCGGCGGGGTGGTCACGAGGGGCCGGTGCGGGGGCATCCTGGACCGTATGAGCGATCGCGACGGCGCCTTCGAAGGACCCGCACGGCGTGCCGACGGGCGTGCCGACGGGCGTACCGACGGCCGTACCGGCCAACGGGATCCGGCCGCCCCGGCCGCCCCGGCCGCCCCGGCCGATCCGGAAGGGTTCGCGCGGCAACTGCGCGCCGCCGTGCGCGGCGAGGTGGACCTCTCCGTCACCGCGCGGGCCCTGCACACCATGGACGCCTCCAACTACCGCCGGATCCCCGCCGCGGTGGTCGCCCCGCGCGACGCGGACGACGTGGCGGCGGCCCTCGCGGTCTGCCGGGAGCACGACGTGCCGCTCGTGCCGCGCGGCGCCGGCACCTCGATCGCCGGGCAGGCCACCGGCACCGGCGTCGTCCTCGACTGCACCCGGCACCTGAACCGCATCGTGTCCCTCGACCCCGAGGCGCGCACGGCCGTCGTCCAGCCGGGCGTCGTCCTCGACGACCTGCGCGCGGCCGCCGCCCCGCACGGCCTCACTTTCGGCCCCGACCCCTCCACCCACAGCCGCTGCACCCTCGGCGGAATGATCGGCAACAACTCCTGCGGCTCGCACTCGGTGGCCTGGGGCACGACCGCCGACAACGTCGACTCCCTCACCGTGACGGACGGCCGGGGCACGCCCCGCCGCCTCGCCCGTGGCTGGGACGGCGCCCCCGACGGCCTGCGGGCGCTGGTCGACGCCGACCTGGCGCTGCTGCGCACCGGCTTCCCCCACCTCCCGCGCCGCATCTCCGGCTACGCGCTCGACGCGCTGCTCCCCGAGCGCGGCCCGGACCTCGCCCGCGCCTTCTGCGGCTCCGAGGGCACCCTAGGCGTCCTCACCGAAGCCGTCGTACGCCTCGTCGAGGCGCCCCGCGCCCGCGCGCTCGCCGTGCTCGGGTACGCCGACGAGAGCGCGGCGGCCGAGACCGCGGCCGCACTGCTCCCGTACGGGCCGCTGACCGTCGAGGGCATGGCGGCCGACCTGGTCAAGGGCGCGAACGGGCTGCCCAGGGGCGGCGCCTGGCTCTTCGTCGAGACCGGCGGCGCGAGCCGGGACGAGGCCCGCGCGCACGCCGGCACGCTGGTGCGGGCCGCCGCGGGGGAGACGGTGGACGCGCTGGTCGTGGACGACCCGGCGGGTCAGCGGGCGCTGTGGCGGGTGCGCGAGGACGCCAGCGGTACGGCGACCCGGATGCCGGACGGCTCGGAGGCCTGGCCCGGCTGGGAGGACTGCGCGGTGCCGCCGGCCCGACTGGGCGGCTACCTCAGGGACTTCAGGGCGCTGCTCGCCGAGCACGGTCTGCGGGGCACCCCGTACGGGCACTTCGGGGACGGCTGCATCCACGTCCGCATCGACTTCGACCTGCTCACCGGGGACGGCATCGCCCGCTTCCGCCGCTTCTCCGAGGAGCTCGCCGACGTCGTCGTCGCGCACGGCGGCTCCCTCTCCGGTGAGCACGGTGACGGGCAGGCCCGCGCGGAACTCCTGCCGAAGATGTACGGGACCGAACTCGTCGGCCTCTTCGAGCGCGTGAAGGACCTCTGGGACCCGGCGGGCCTGCTCAACCCGGGCATGCTGGTACGGCCCGCCCCGCTCGACGCGAACCTGCGCTTCACCCCGCTGCCGCGTGAGCCGGTCGACGTCGCCTTCGGCTATCCGCATGACGGCGGCGACTTCTCGGCGGCGGTACGCAGATGTGTGGGCGTCGCCAAGTGCCGTACCGCCACGCCCGCTTCACCCACCGCCGTGATGTGCCCGTCCTTCCGCGTCACCGGCGAGGAGGCGCACTCCACGCGGGGGCGGGCCCGGCTGCTGCACGAGATGCTCGCGGGCGAGGTGGTCACGGACGGCTGGCGCTCCACGGAGGTCAAGGACGCGCTCGACCTCTGCCTCTCCTGCAAGGGCTGCCGCTCGGACTGCCCGGTGGGCGTCGACATGGCCACGTACAAGGCGGAGTTCCTGCACCACCACTACCGGGGCCGTCGCAGGCCGGCCGCGCACTACGCCATGGGGTGGCTGCCGCGCTGGCTGCGGGCGGTGGCGGCGACGCGCACGGCACGCCTCGTGAACACCCTCGCCCGGGTCGGCCCGTTGGCCGCACTCGGCAAGCGGGTCGGGGGGATCGCCCCGGAGCGGGCGGTCCCTGAGGTGGCGCCGCGCACGTTCCGCCGGTGGTGGCGCGGCAGGCCGCGCGCCGGGGGCCCGGGCGCCGGGAGCCCGCCCGATGTCGTGCTCTGGCCCGACACCTTCACGGACCACCTCTCGCCGTCGGTGGGCCGGGCCGCGGTGGCGGTCCTGGAGGCCGCCGGACTCACGGTGACGGTGCCGCGGGGCCGGGTGTGCTGCGGCCTGACGTACGTATCGACGGGCCAACTCGACCGAGCCCGTACGGCCCTGCGCACCACCCTGGACCGCATGGAACCGCTCCTGGACGCCGGTACGCCGGTCGTCGTCCTGGAGCCGAGCTGCGCCGCGACCCTGCGTTCGGACCTGGCGGAACTCCTCGGCGACGACCCGCGCGCGGCCCGCCTCGCGACCTCCGTCCGCACCTTCGCCCAGGCCCTGGAGGAACTGGCCCCCGACTGGCAGCCGCCACGCATCGACCGCCCCGCGACCGGCCAGACCCACTGCCACCAGCACGCGGTACTGGGCGACGCGGCGGAGCGCAGGTTGCGCGAAAAGGCGGGCCTGGAAGGCGAGTTGGCGGGCGGCTGCTGCGGCTTGGCGGGCAATTTCGGCTTCGAACGCGGCCACTACGAGGTGTCGAAGGCCTGCGCGGAGGAACAACTGCTGCCGTCGGTGAGGGCGGCGTCCACCGAGAACACGGTAATCCTGGCCGACGGCTTCTCCTGCCGCACGCAGCTGACGCAGATGGCCGGAGTACGGGGCCGCCATTTGGCGGAGGTGCTGGCGGAGGGGTTGGGACGGGGGTGAGGGGGCGGCGGGGGCCGCGCGGGGAACGTTGAGGCGGCCCACCCAGGGGCGCGGGGAACTGCGCAATGCCCCGGTTCCGGGGGTTGCGCGGGGGGCGTTGAGGTGGCTCATTGAGGGGCGCGGGGAACTGCGCAACACCCCGGTTCCGGGGGCCGTGTGGGGGACGTTGAGGTGGCTCATTCAGGGGCGCGGGGAACTGCGCAATGCCCCGGTTCCGGGGGTTGCGCGGGGGGCGTTGAGGTGGCTCATTCAGGGGCGCGGGGAACTGCGCAATCCCCCGGTTCCGGGGGCCGGGCGGGGAACGTTGAGGCGGCCCACCCAGGGGCGCGGGGAACTGCGCAAACCCCCGGCTCCAGAGCCCCGCGGGGAACGTCCAGGCGGCCCACCCAGGGGCGCGGTGAACGGCGCAAACCGCCCCCGCTCCCGAGCCGGCCGGGAGGCGGCCCGTCACGTGCCGCCCGTGTCCGCCAGGACCTCATGGGCCAGCACCACCAACGCCCCCACCGCCGGGTGCCGCGCGGCACCATCGCGCCAGGCCAGAACCACCGGCAGGGGCGGCGCGTCGATGAGGGGACGGTAGGCGACCGCGGGGTGCGGGTGCATCCCGGGGGTCGCCGTCGTCGTGACGCCCACCGCGCGATCCGCCGCGATCGCGGCCAGCCAGTCGTCGGTGTTGGCGACAGTGATCGTGGACGTGGGCCGCACGTCCGCGGGCCACAGCTCCAGCGTGGTCGTACCGGAGACCGCGTTGAGCGCGATGGTGTGCGGCGCCAGATCCGCGAGCCGCAGGGTCGTACGTTCCGCGAGCGGGCCATCCCCCGGAACCGCCGCCACCCGGCGCTCGACGTGCAGAAGCTCGGTGACCAGGCCCGGCACGTCCACCGGCCCGCGCAGCAGCGCCACGTCGACCGCGCCGCGGGCCAGCCCGGCGGTGCGGTCGTCGATGCGCAGGAGCTCCAGCGGTACGTCGGGGTGCGCCGCGCGCCACCGGCGCAGCAGCGGCGTGGTGGCGGGACCCGCCGCCGCCCACGCGTGCCCGAGCCGCAGCGGCCGCCGCACCGAGCGCCCCGCGTCCAGCGCGTCCTCGAACGCGGCGACGGCGACCGCCGCCCGGTCCCGGAAGGCATGCCCCGCCGCGGTGAGCGTGAGGTGGTGCGTGGAGCGGTCGACGAGCCGCGTGCCGAGCGCGTCCTCCAGGGCGGCGAGGGTGCGGGACGCGGCGGGCTGGGTGATGCGCAGCCGCGCGGCGGCCCGGGTGACGCTGCCTTCCTCGGCGACGGCGAGGAAGCAGCGCAGGTGGCGCAGTTCGACGGGCGGATCAGTCATGTCCGTGGAGCATAACGACAGCACAATCGGCATTTCACAAGCCGTGCCGAGCGCCGTAGCTTCGATATGTGGACGTGGGTTGCGTACAGCAGTCAACGGGCCCCACAATCCTGTCTTAGTGCACTGTCGTGAACGGTGCAGTCCAGGAAACTGAACCCTGAACCCCGGCCCCCCGGGGAACCCGGGAAGTGCGGACCGCACACCAGAAAGGCTCGCCCGTGAACGTCTCCCGCAGCGACCAGGCAGCGCCCGCCGCAACGCCCGGCGCATCGCCCGCCGCAGCACCCGCGGCAGCGGCCGAGGGCGGGCTGCGCGGCCGGCTGGGTCACCTCGGACCCGTCGGGCTCGTCCTCGCGGGCGGGATCTCCGTCCAGTTCGGCGGCGCCGTCGCCGTGAGCGTGATGCCGCGGGTCGGCGCGATCGGCATCGTCACGCTGCGCCTCGTCTTCGCCGCGCTCGTGCTGCTCGTCGTGTGCCGCCCCAAGGTCCGCGGCCACTCGCGCGCCGACTGGGGCACGGTCGTCGCGTTCGGCGTCGCCATGGCCGGCATGAACGGCCTCTTCTACCAGGCCGTCGCCCGTATCCCCATGGGCCCCGCGGTCACGCTCGAAGTCCTCGGCCCGCTCGCGCTCTCCGTCCTCGCCTCGCGCCGCGCGATGAACCTGGTCTGGGCCGGGCTCGCCCTCGGCGGCGTCTTCCTGCTCGGCGGCGGGGGCGGCCTCGACGGCCTGGATCCGGCCGGTATCGCCTACGCCCTCGGCGCGGGCGCGATGTGGGCGACGTACATCCTCTTCAGCGCCCGCACCGGACGCCGCTTCCCGCAGGCCGACGGTCTGGCCCTCGCGATGGCGGTCGCGGCGGTGCTGTTCCTGCCGCTCGGGATCGTCGAGACCGGCTCGCGGCTGGTCCGGCCGGACGCGCTGGCGCTGGGCGCGGCCGTCGCGGTGATGTCGTCCGTGCTGCCGTACACCCTCGAACTCCTCGCGCTGCGGCGGCTGCCCGCGCACACCTTCGCCATCCTGATGAGCCTGGAACCGGCCATCGCGTCCGTCGCCGGGTTCCTCGTCCTGAGCCAGGCCCTGTCCGTCACGGAGGCCCTCGCCATCGCCCTGGTCATCGCGGCGAGCATGGGCGCGGTGCGGACGCAGGTGGGCCGGCGCGGGGCGAAGGGGGCGGGGGCGGTGGCGGCGGGGCCTGCGGCCGGGGTGGACGTCGGCGCACGGGCGGAGACCCGCCAGGAACCCCTCCCGGAGCCGTCCGAAAAGTAATGCAAGCACGCTTGATTGTTTCTACGAGCGCTGCCATGCTCCCAGGCACATCGCCCTGCCCCGAGGGGAGCGTTCCGTGCCCGATGCCCTGTCCGTGCTCGACGATCTGCGCGGCGAGAGCGAGGAACTCGACCGCCTCGTAGCGGAGTTGAGCCGGGAGCGCTGGTCCCTCGCGACCCCCGCGCCCGGCTGGACCGTCGCCCACCAGATCGCGCATCTGGCCTGGACCGACCGGGCGGCCGTGCTCGCCGCCACCGACCCGGACGCCTTCGCCGTCGAGGTCGAGAAGGCGGCCGCCGCCCCTGGCTCGTTCGTGGACGAGGGCGCCGAGGAGGGCGCCGCGCTGCCGCCCGCCGAGCTGCTCGCACACTGGCGCACAGGCCGCGAGGAACTGTCGCGGATCCTGCGCGAGGCACCCGCCGGCACCCGCCTTCCCTGGTACGGGCCGCCGATGGCCGTGCCGTCCATGGCGAGCGCACGGCTCATGGAGACCTGGGCGCACGGCCAGGACGTCGCCGACGCGCTCGGCGTGCGGCGGGCCGCGACCGACCGGCTCCGGCACGTGGCGCGGATCGGGGTGCGCACCCGTGACTTCTCCTTCGCGGTACGGGGGCTGAGCGCGCCCGGCGAGGAGTTCCGGGTCGAGCTGACCGCGCCGGAGTCGGGGGAGGTGTGGACGTACGGGCCCGAGGGCGCCGCCCAGCGTGTGACCGGGCCCGGACTCGACTTCTGCCTGCTCGTGACGCAGCGCGCCCACCGCGCCGACCTCGCCCTGCGCGCGGAGGGGGCGGACGCGGACCGGTGGCTGGACATCGCCCAGGCGTTCGCGGGCCCACCGGGTGCGGGCCGCGCCCCCGCCCGTACCCCTGAGGGGGACGCCCGGTGACCCCGACGTCCCATGCGACCCCGGCCCTGACCCCGAAAGCGGCCCCGACCCCACCCCCGCGCCCCGCCCCGCCCCTGCGCATCGGCAACGCCTCCGGCTTCTACGGTGACCGGTTCGGCGCCCTGCGCGAGATGCTCACCGGTGGCCCCCTCGACGTCCTCACCGGTGACTATCTCGCCGAGCTGACCCTGCTCATCCTCGGCCGCGACCGGCTCAAGGACCCCGCCCGCGGCTACGCCAAGACCTTCCTGCGCCAGCTGGAGGAGTGCCTCGGGCTCGCCCGCGAGCGGGGCGTGCGCATCGTCGCCAACGCGGGCGGGCTCAACCCGGCCGGACTCGCCGACGCCGTACGGGAGTTGGCCCACCGGCTCGGGCTCGGCGAGGTCCGGGTCGCGCACGTCGAGGGCGACGACCTCGGCGCCCGCTTCCCCGGCGCCCTCACCGCCAACGCCTACCTCGGCGGCGCCGGCATCGCCGCCTGCCTGGAGGCCGGGGCCGACGTCGTCGTCACCGGCCGCGTCACCGACGCCGCCCTGGTCACCGGGCCCGCCGCCGCGCACTTCGGGTGGAGCCCGGCGGAGTACGACAAGCTCGCGGGCGCCGTCGTCGCCGGGCACGTCCTGGAGTGCGGCGCGCAGGCCACCGGCGGCAACTACGCCTTCTTCGCCGAGCACGCGAAGGGCCTGGACGCCCTGCGGCACCCCGGCTTCCCGCTCGCCGAGATCCACGAGGACGGCTCGTCCGTCATCACCAAGCACGACGGCACCGGCGGCTTCGTCGACGTCGGCACCGTCACCGCGCAGCTCCTCTACGAAACCCAAGGCGCCCGGTACCTCGGCCCGGACGTCACCGCCCGCCTCGACACGGTCACCCTCACCCGGGACGGACCCGACCGCGTCCGCGTCGACGGCGTGCGCGGCGAGGCGCCGCCCCCCACCCTCAAGGTGGGCCTCAACCGGCTCGGCGGCTTCCGCAACGAGGTCGTCTTCGTCCTCACCGGCCTCGACATCGACGCCAAGGCCGACCTCGTCCGCGCCCAGCTGGAGGACGCCCTCGACCGCGCCCCGGCCCGCCCCGCCGACGTGCGCTGGGAGCTGGCCCGCACCGACCGCCCCGACGCGCCCACCGAGGAGGGCGCGAGCGCCCTGCTGCGCCTCGTCGTACGGGACGCCGACGCGGACACCGTGGGCCGCACCCTCAGCGGCGCCGCCATCGAGCTCGCCCTCTCCGGCTACCCCGGCTTCCATGTGACGGCACCACCCGGGAAGGGCTCCCCGTACGGGGTCTTCGAGGCGGCGTACGTCGAGCGCGCCGGCGTCGACCACGTCGCCGTCCTGCCCGGCGGCAAACGCGTCGCCGTCCCGCCGGGCGACGACACCCTCGTACCGCAGGACCTCCCGGCACCCCCGCTGCCCGCCCCGCTCCCGCCGGGCCCCACCCGCCGCGCCCCCCTCGGCCTCGTCGCCGGGGCCCGCAGCGGCGACAAGGGCGGCGACGCCAACGTCGGCGTATGGGTGCGCACGGATGACGCGTGGCGCTGGCTCGCCCACGAACTGACCGTCGATCGTTTCCGCCAACTCCTACCGGAGGCGGCGGACTTGACCGTCGTACGCCATGACCTGCCGAACCTGCGCGCCCTGAACTTCGTCGTCGAGGGACTGCTCGGCGAGGGCGTGGCCGCCCAGGCCCGCTTCGACCCGCAGGCCAAGGGCCTCGGCGAGTGGCTGCGCGCCCGCCACCTGGACATACCGGAGGTACTGCTGTGACCGTCCTCGCCTCCACGCTCGACCCCGCGAGCGCCGAGTACGCCGAGCACCGCAGGGCCATGCTGGACCGGCTCGCCGCGCTTGACACCGAGCAGGCCAAGGCGCTCGAAGGGGGCGGCGAGAAGTACGTCCAACGGCACCGCGAGCGCGGCAAGTTGCTCGCCCGCGAGCGGATCGAGCTGCTCCTCGACCCGGACACGGCCTTCCTCGAACTGTCGCCGCTCGCCGCCTGGGGCAGCGACTACCCCGTCGGCGCCTCCATGGTCACCGGCATCGGCGTCGTCGAGGGCGTCGAGTGCCTGATCACCGCCAACGACCCGACCGTACGGGGCGGCGCGTCCAACCCCTGGACGCTGAAGAAGGCGTTCCGCGCCCACGAGATCGGGCACGCCAACCGGCTGCCGTCGATCCACCTGGTGGAGTCGGGCGGCGCGGACCTCCCCTCCCAGAAGGAGATCTTCATCCCGGGCGGCGCCCTCTTCAAGCACCTCACCCGGTCCTCGGCGGCCGGGATCCCCACCATCGCCGTCGTCTTCGGCAACTCCACGGCGGGCGGCGCCTACGTCCCCGGCATGAGCGACCACGTCATCATGGTCAAGGAGCGGGCGAAGGTCTTTCTCGGCGGCCCGCCCCTGGTGAAGATGGCGACCGGCGAGGAGAGCGACGACGAGTCGCTCGGCGGCGCCGAGATGCACGCCCGCACCTCGGGTCTCGCGGACCACCTCGCGCAGGACGAGCGCGACGCGCTCAGGCAGGCCAGGCGGATCGTGAAGCGGCTCAACTGGCGCAAGGCGTACGCCGATCCGGACCCGCTCGCGGTCGAGCCGCCCCGGTACGACGAGGACGAGCTGCTCGGCATCGTCCCCGACGACCTGAAGAAGCCCTTCGACCCGCGCGAGGTCATCGCCCGCGTCGTCGACGGCTCCGACTTCGACGAGTTCAAGCCGCTGTACGGGAGTTCGCTCGTCACCGGGTGGGCCGCCCTGCACGGCTACCCGGTCGGCATCCTCGCCAACGCGCAGGGCGTCCTGTTCAGCGAGGAGTCCCAGAAGGCCGCCCAGTTCATCCAGCTGGCCAACCAGCGCGACATCCCGCTGCTCTTCCTGCACAACACCACCGGCTACATGGTCGGCAAGGAGTACGAGCAGGGCGGCATCATCAAACACGGCGCGATGATGATCAACGCCGTCTCCAACTCGCGGGTGCCGCATCTCAGCGTCCTGATCGGCGCCTCGTACGGCGCCGGGCACTACGGCATGTGCGGGCGCGCCTACGACCCCCGTTTCCTCTTCGCCTGGCCCAGCGCCAAGTCCGCGGTCATGGGCCCGCAGCAGCTCGCGGGCGTCCTGTCGATCGTCGCCCGCGCCTCCGCCGCGGCGAAGGGGCAGCCGTACGATCAGGCCGCTGCCGAGGCGGACGCCGGACTGCGCGCCATGGTCGAGCAGCAGATCGAGTCCGAGTCGCTGCCGATGTTCCTGTCCGGGCGGCTCTACGACGACGGGGTCATCGACCCGCGCGACACCCGCACCGTCCTCGGCCTCTGCCTCTCCGCGATCCACACCGCCCCCTACGAGGGCGCGCGCGGCGGCTTCGGCGTCTTCCGGATGTGAGGAAACCCTTCATGATCAGCTCCATCCTTGTGGCCAACCGCGGCGAGATCGCCTGCCGCGTCTTCCGCACCTGCCGCGAGCTCGGCATCGCCACCGTCGCCGTGTACTCCGACGCCGACGCGGACGCCCTGCACGTGCGCGAGGCCGACACGGCGGTACGGCTGCCGGGTGCGGCGCCCTCCGACACGTATCTGCGCGGCGACCTCGTCGTGAAGGCCGCGCTCGCCGCGGGCGCGGACGCCATCCACCCCGGCTACGGCTTCCTCTCCGAGAACGCCGGCTTCGCGCGCACCGTCCTGGACGCGGGCCTGACCTGGATCGGGCCGCCCCCCGAGGCGATCGAGGCGATGGCGTCCAAGACCCGCGCCAAGGAGCTGATGGGCGTCGAACCGCTCGGTGAGGTCACCGAGGCCGACCTGCCCGTCCTGGTGAAGGCGGCGGCCGGGGGCGGCGGGCGCGGCATGCGTGTCGTACGAGAACTGGCTCTGCTGAACGGCGAGTTGGCGGCCGCGCGGGCCGAGGCGGCGAGCGCCTTCGGGGACGGTGAGGTGTTCGTCGAGCCGTACCTGGAGGCGGGGCGGCACGTCGAGGTGCAGATCATGGCGGACGCGCACGGCACCGTGTGGCCGCTCGGCACCCGCGACTGCTCGCTGCAGCGCCGCCACCAGAAGGTCGTCGAGGAGGCCCCGGCCCCCGGTCTCGCCCCGGAACTCCTCGCCGACCTGCACGCGCAGGCCGTGCGCGCCGCCCGCGTCACCGACTACCGGGGCGCCGGCACCGTCGAGTTCCTGGTGGCCGACGGGCGGGCGCACTTCCTGGAGATGAACACCCGCCTCCAGGTCGAACACCCCGTCACCGAGGCCGTGTTCGGCATCGACCTCGTGGCCCTGCAGATCCGCGTCGCCGAGGGACTCGCCCTCGCGGAGGACCCGCCGGCCGCGCACGGCCACGCCGTCGAGGCCCGCCTCTACGCCGAGGACCCGGCGGCCGGCTGGGCGCCGCAGACCGGCACCCTGCACCGCATCGACGTGCCCGGCGACGTCCGCCTGGACACCGGCTACACCGCGGGCGACACCATCGGCGTGCACTACGACGCGATGCTCGCCAAGGCCGTCGCCCACGCCCCCACCCGCGCCGAAGCCGTGCGGAAACTGGCCGGGGCCCTGGAACGCGCCGCCGTGCACGGCCCGGTCACCAACCGCGAGCTGCTCGTACGCTCCCTGCGCCACCCCGAGTTCACCGCCGCCCGGATGGACACCGGCTTCTACGACCGGCACGCCGCCACGCTCACCGCGCCCGCCCCCGACCCGCACGCCCCGCTGGCCGCCGCGCTCGCCGACGCGCACGGCCGCTCCCGTTTCGGCCTCGGCGGCTGGCGCAACCTGCGCTCCCAGCCCCACCTCAAGCGCTACCGCGCCGAGCCCGACGGCACCGAGCACGAGGTCCGCTACCACCACACCCGGCAGGGACCCGCCGCCGACGGTGTGGCCGTCCTGGAGGTGACGGCGGGGCGCGTGGTGCTGGAGGCCGACGGCGTACGGCGGACGTACACGATCACGCGGTACGCGGACCGCATCCACGTCACCACCCCTCGGGGCGACACCGCCCTCACCCCGCTCCCGCTGCTGCCCGAACCCACCGTCCGCCGCGCGCCCGGCTCGCTGCTCGCCCCGATGCCCGGCACCGTCGTGCGCGTCGCCGAAGGCGTCGCCGAGGGGGCGCCGGTCACGGCCGGGCAGCCCCTCGTCTGGCTGGAGGCCATGAAGATGGAGCACCGCATCAGCGCTCCCGCCTCCGGAACGCTCACCGCCCTGCACGCCGTAACCGGCCGCCAGGTCGAGGTCGGCGCACTGCTCGCCGTCGTACAAGAGGGAGAGTCGTCATGAGCACCGTCCTGAGCACCGTCCTCGAAACCGAAGAGCACCAGGCCCTGCGCTCCGCCGTCGCCGCCCTCGGCCGCCGGTACGGCCGCGACTACCTCGCCCGCGTCGCCGCCGACGGCGGCCACCCCGACGAGCTGTGGGCGGACGCCGCCAAACTCGGCTACCTGGGGGTGAACCTGCCCGAGGAGTACGGCGGAGGGGGCGGTGGCATGGCCGAACTCTCCATCGTCCTAGAGGAGTTGGGCGCGGCTGGCTGCCCCCTGCTCATGATGGTCGTCTCGCCCGCGATCTGCGGCACGGTCATCGCCCGCTTCGGCACGGAGGAGCAGAAGCGGGCCTGGCTGCCCGGCCTCGCCGACGGTTCGCGCACGATGGCCTTCGGGATCACCGAGCCCGACGCGGGCTCCAACTCCCACCGCATCACCACCACCGCCCGCCGCGACCCGGACTCCGACTCCGGCGGCTGGCTGCTGAGCGGCCGCAAGGTCTTCATCTCCGGCGTCGACATCGCCGACGCGACGCTCATCGTCGGCCGTACGTCCGACGCGCGCACCGGCAACCTCAAGCCGTGCCTGTTCATCGTCCCGCGCGACGCGCCGGGCTTCGAGCGGCGGCAGATCGACATGGAACTCCAGGCGGCCGAGAAGCAGTTCGAGCTCGTCCTCGACGACGTACGGCTGCCCGCGGACGCCCTGGTGGGCGACTCGGACGCGGGCCTGCTCCAGCTCTTCGCCGGCCTCAACCCCGAGCGCATCATGACGGCCGCGTTCGCGCTCGGCATGGGCCGGTACGCGCTGTCCCGCGCCGTCGAGTACGCCAAGGAACGCAGCGTGTGGAAGGCCCCGATCGGCGCCCACCAGGCCATCGCGCACCCGCTGGCCCAGTCGCACGTAGAGATCGAACTGGCCCGCCTGATGATGCAGAAGGCCGCCCGCCTCTACGACGAGGGCGACGACATCGGCGCCGGGGAGGCCGCCAACATGGCCAAGCTCGCCGCCGCCGACGCGTGTGTGAAGGCCGTCGACCAGTCCGTGCACACCCTCGGCGGCAACGGCCTGACCAAGGAGTTCGGCCTCGCGTCGCTGATCGTCGCGTCCCGCGTGGCCCGGATCGCCCCCGTCAGCCGGGAGATGATCCTCAACTACGTCTCCCACCAGACGCTCGGCCTGCCCAAGTCCTACTAGCCCGAGGAGCGACCCATGAGCCTCGTCGTCTCCGCACCGGACCGCGGCGTCACCACGGTCACCCTGGACTTCCCCGACCGCCGCAACGCGCTCTCCGCGGAGCTGGTCGGCGCCCTCGCCGAGGTGCTCGACGGCCTCGGCAAGGACCCGGGCACCCGGGCGGTGCTGCTCACCCACACCGGCACGACGTTCTGCTCGGGCGCCGACCTGAAGGCGCCGCCGGACCCGCTCGACTTCGTACGGCTGCTGCGTCAGCTCGTCGAGCTCCCCAAGCCGGTCCTCGCCCGGGTGGACGGGCACGTGCGGGCGGGCGGGCTCGGGCTGCTCGGCGCCTGCGACCTGGCGGTGGCGGGCCCGGCCGCGTCCTTCGCGTTCACCGAGGTGCACATCGGCGTGGCCCCCGCCGTCATCTCCCTGCCCCTGCTGCCCCGCCTCGACCCGAGCGCGGCGTCGCGCTACTACCTCACCGGGGAGCGGTTCGACGCGGCGGAGGCGGCACGGATCGGCCTGATCACGGCGTACGGGCGTGACGTGGACGTGGTCCTCGGGCCGCTGCTCGACGGGGTCAGGGCGGCGGCGCCGGGCGCCCTGGCCGCGACGAAGAAGCTGCTCACGGCTAGGGTGCTCGACGCATTCGAAGACCACTCGGACGCTCTGACCGCCCTGTCCGCCCGCCTCTTCGCCTCCGCGGAGGCGCGCGAGGGCATGACGGCGTTCCTCGAACGACGGGAGCGCCCATGGGTGCTGTGACCGCCGCGGACCGGGGCGTCCCGGACCGCTCGCCCAAGCAGGACCGCAGCCGTGTGACCCGCCAGAAACTCCTGGAGGCCGCGGTGTCCTGCCTCGCCGAACACGGCTGGGCGGGGTCGACGGTCTCGGTGGTCGCCGAGCGGGCGGGTGTCTCGCGGGGCGCGGCGCAGCACCACTTCCCGACGCGGGAGGACCTCTTCACGGCGGCCGTCGAGTACGTCGCCGAGCAACGCTCCACCGCCCTGCGCGCCCTCCCGGCGCAGGACCGCGCCTCGGTGGTCGCGGCCCTGGTCGACCTCTACACGGGCCCGCTGTTCCGCGCGGCGCTCCACCTGTGGGTCGCCGCGTCGAACGAGCCGCAGCTGGGCTCCCGCGTCACGGAACTGGAGTCCCGCGTGGGCCGCGAGACCCACCGCATCGCGGTGGAACTCCTGAACGCGGACGAGTCCCGCCCAGGCGCCCGCGAAACGATCCAGGGCCTCCTGGACATGGCACGCGGCCTGGGCCTGGCGAATCTCCTGACGGATGACGGGGGGAGGCGGGAGCGGGTGGTGGCGCAATGGACGGTACTGGTGGAGGCAGCGCTGGGCTGACGGACCGAGGCCTTCTCTTCGGCACCTCCGGCGGGCCGGCGCCTTCGATTCTGACCGGGGCCGCCCGGGGTTGTGCCGAGTGCGGCGCCTCCGGGCCGGCACACCTTTCGCTGCCGGGTGCGGTCCAAGGGTGGGGCCTGGAGGTCACCCTTTGGTGGGCCGGTGGCGTTGACGGTCACCGGGGCCGCCCGGGGTTTTGCGGAGTGTGGCGGTTCCGGGCCGGCAGTAAAGGGCGCTCCCTGCGGTCGCGTCGGCTTCGCCGATTGCGCTGCGCTCCACCCTTGACTCCCGTCCCTACACCGCGACTTGACCTTCGACCCGGACGGCCAGGGGTGGGGCGGCGGACCTCTCTGCTCGGGTCATCACGTCTCGCTGCCGGGTGCGGCCCGGTCCATCGTGGGCGGAGGCCACGGTGTGGGCTCGGCCCACGGCCAGCCTGGTCGGGTCATCGGCTTCGCGGCCGGGTGCGGCCCGGTCCATCGTGAGTGGGTGCCACGGTGTGGGCGCGGCCAGCCGCCCGGTATCGCTGCTCGCGCCATCACCTTCGTGGCCGGGCGCGGGCTGGCCCATCGTGGGCGCAGCCAGGGTCTGCGCCCTGCCAGCCGCCCGGCCACGCTGCTCGGGCCATCACCTCTCGCCGCCGAGTGCGGACCGGTCCATCGTGGGCGGGGGCTCCGGTGCGCGCTCGGCCAGCCCGGCGGTGTCCCCGCTCCGGTCATCACCTTTCATCGCCGGGTGCGCTCCGGCACATCGTCGGCCGAGGTCAACTTAGATGTGCTGCCCGGGGGCAGGGGACCGCCGTCCCGGCGGCTGTCACCTACTTTGGGAAAGTTGCGAATGAATATGCCGCACGCTCCTCTGCCACACCTCAAGCGCCCCCGGAACCGTTCCATCCGCCGAAGGGAATGGGGCGGGTGGGTCCTCTGCGGGCCGTGGGAGTCGTGGGACTGGTGGGTTCTCGTGGCGCAGGAGGCCTGTGGGATGGATGAGTTCGGTGGGGCTGATGGGTACGGGGGAGGGGCTGGATCCTGCGATTGCGCACCCGCTGGGCGGCGCGCGGGGGGTGTGTGAAGGGGGGCGCGCGGAGATCCGCCTCGCAACTTTTCCAAAGTAGGTGCCAGACCCCCCCTGCAAAGCTCTCGTGACCCATGAAGCCTGTGGGACGGATGGGTTCAGCGGGGACACCGGGCACAGCGGAAGGCCGAACCCCGCGATCGACCACCCGCCGGGCGGCGCACGGGGCGTGACAGGGGAGCGCTCGGAGATCCGCTTCGCAACTTTCCCAAAGTAGGTGCCAGACCCCCCAGCGCCACGGGCCACATCGGCGGCCCAACACGCACCCCAACCATGGGGCCCCGGGAAGCCGCCGGGGTGGCCGAGCACGCACCCGGACATCGGCCCGCGCCAGGCCGGAGCGCACCCAGCCGCGAAAGCCTATGACCTGAGCCGCGATGCCGAGCGACGAGCCGAGCCCAGCCCCTGAGACCCACCCACGATGGGCGGCCCGCACCCGGCAACGCAAGCCGACGCCCCCGGCGGCGATGCCGCACGGCTGGCCGACCGCCGTGGCTCCTCCCCACGGCGGTCGGCCGTCTAGGGGCCTGGGGGGGGGCGGCGCACTCGGTATGAGAGGGGGCGCGCGACGAACCGATGCGCAACTTTGCCGAAGTTGGTGCCTGCCCCCTGCCCCCGCACCTGAAGTAAGGCCGCTCGCCCGGCCGAGCCCAGACCCTGACGTCGGCTCACGATGGACCGGACCGCACCTGGCGATGAAAGGCGCTGACCCGAGCGGGGACACCGCCGGGCTGGCCGAGCACGCACCGTGGCCCCCGCCCACGATGGACCGGTCCGCACCCGGCGGCGAGAGATGATGGCCCGAGCGGCGATGCCGGGCGGCTGGCCGAGCGCGCACCGAGGCACCCACTCACGATGAGCCGGGCCGCACCCGGCAACGCGAGATGATGACCCGAGCAGCGAGGCCGCCGGGCTGGCCGAGCTCGTACCGTGGCCCCGCCCACGATGGGCCGGTCCGCACCCGGCCGCGAAAGGTGATGACCCGAGCACCGTGGCCAGGCGGCTGGCCGAGCGCGCACCGGGGCGTCGGCGCACGTTGGACCGGGCCGCACCCGGCAGCGAAAGGTGATGACCCGAGCAGAGTTGCCCGCCGCCTCATCCCTGGCCGTCCGGGTCGAAGGTCAAGTCGCGGTGGAGGGACGGGAGTCAAGGGTGGAGCGGAGCGGAATCGGCGAAGCCGACGCCCGCAGGGCGCCCTTTACTGCCGGCCCGGAGGCGCCACACTCCGCAAAACCCCGGGCGGCCCCGGTACGGATCGAAGGCACCGGCCCACCGAAGCGTGACCCCCGGGCCGCGCCCCGGCCGCGTGGGTCGATGACCCGTGCCGGCCCGCCGAAGCCCCCGTACCGGAGACCCTCAGCCCCCGATCTCCCCGTACCCGCTGATCTCCTGAGGAGAGCGGCTCGGAGGGCCCACGTAGCGGGCCGAGGGGCGGACCAGCCGCCCCGTCCGCTTCTGTTCGAGGATGTGCGCCGACCACCCCGCCGTCCGCGCACACGTGAACATCGACGTGAACATGTGCGCCGGCACCTCCGCGAAGTCCAGGACGATCGCCGCCCAGAACTCCACGTTCGTGGCGAGCACCCGGTCGGGCCGGCGGGCGTGCAGCTCGTCGAGGGCCGCCTTCTCCAGCGCCTCCGCGACCTCGAAGCGCGGCGCTCCCAGCTCGCGGGCGGTGCGCCGGAGCACCCGCGCACGCGGGTCCTCGGCCCGGTACACCCGGTGCCCGAAGCCCATCAGCCGCTCACCCTTGTCCAGCGCCCGCTTCACGTACGCGACCGCGTCACCCGTCCGCTCGATCTCCTCGATCATGCCGAGGACCCGGGACGGGGCGCCGCCGTGCAGCGGACCGGACATCGCGCCCACCGCACCGCTCAGCGCCGCCGCCACATCCGCGCCGGTGGAGGCGATGACCCGCGCCGTGAACGTGGACGCGTTCATGCCGTGCTCGGCGGCCGACGTCCAGTACGCGTCGACGGCCTGGACGTGCTTGGGGTCCGGCTCGCCGCGCCACCGCTTCATGAACCGCTCGACGACCGTCTCGGCCGTGTCGATCTCCCGCTGCGGCACCATCGGCAGGCCCTGCCCACGGGCCGACTGGGCGACGTAGGAGAGGGCCATGACAGCCGCGCGCGCCAGGTCCTCGCGGGCCCGCTCCTCGCTGATGTCGAGCAGCGGCCGCAGGCCCCAGACGGGGGCGAGCATGGCCAGCGCGGACTGGACGTCGACGCGGATGTCGCCGGAGTGCACCGGAATCGGGAAGGGCTCGGCGGGCGGCAGGCCGGGATCGAAGGCGCCGTCGACGAGCAGGCCCCACACGTTCCCGAAGGAGACGTGGCCGACCAGGTCCTCGATGTCGACGCCGCGGTAGCGCAGCGCGCCACCTTCCTTGTCCGGTTCGGCGATCTCCGTCTCGAACGCGACGACTCCTTCGAGACCAGGTACGAAGTCGGACATCAGGCGGCTCCTCGTGATGGGTTCGACATGATGGTTGTCGAGTGCGGCAAGCGATCAGCTCATGACCATCGGTCAACCTCGTGACCATCGGTCAAAACTGGGCGAACACGGTCCGGTTACGCGGTCCAATCCGCCCAAGTGTGGCGAATTCGTCGACTCGCGGTCCGGAACGTTCTTCCCGGTGATGCCCAGTGGGGCACGCGGTCACCCCACCGATCCGGCAGCAGGACGATATCCCTTGGTGCCACCTTTCGCGATGCCGTGCGGCACTCAGTGCCACACGTCACCCCGGCGTTCCCACGCTCCGCCCCTCCGGCGTACGGCATACGGCAGGATGACTGTGTGACCGACGCCAGCGCCGCCTTTCCCGCACCCCCGCCCGAGCCGGCCGACATGCGGGAGCAGTACGTCACCCGGGGGCTCGCCGAGGACGAGCTGCCCGCGGACCCGATGGACCAGTTCGCGCTCTGGTTCAAGGAGGCGGCCGCCGACCGGGACGCGGTCCACGAACCGAACGCCATGGTCGTCTCCACGGCCGACGCCGCGGGCCGCCCCAGCTCCCGCACGGTGCTCCTGAAGGGCTTCGACGAGCGCGGCTTCGTCTTCTTCACCAACTACGGCTCGCAAAAGGCCCGCGAGCTCGCCGCCACCCCGTACGTCTCGCTGCTGTTCCCCTGGCACGCGGTGGCCCGCCAGGTGATCGTCTCCGGTCTCGCGGAGCGCGTCGGCCGCGAGGAGACGGTGGCCTACTTCCGCACCCGCCCGCACGGCTCCCAGCTCGGCGCCTGGGCCAGCGCCCAGTCCTCCGTACTCGCCTCACGCGCGGAACTGGACCGCGCGTACGCCGACTTGGCGGCCCGCTATCCAGAGGGCGAACAGGTCCCGGTCCCCCCGGACTGGGGCGGCTTCCGGGTGCGCCCGCTGACGGTGGAGTTCTGGCAGGGCAGGGCGGACCGTTTGCACGACCGCCTGCGGTACGTACGCGCCGAGGCGGGGGCCGCCGCGTGGCGAGTGGAGCGTCTGAGCCCGTGAGGTGACCGGTGGCGGATTCAGCCGACGGATTGAGCCCGTCCGGCGCTTGAGGACGAGTAGGCCGAAGGCCACGACAAACGGCGCCCAACATCGCGCGGGCCCACCACTCACCCCGTCAGGACCCCGTCCAGAAACGGTTCGATCGCGGCCCGCCAAGCCGCCGGCTGGTCGTAGTGCACGAGGTGTCCCGCGTCGGCCACCTCCGCGTACTCCCCGCGCGGCAGGACGCGGACCATCTCCTGGGACTCGGCCCGGCCGAGCTCGCCGTCCTGGCCGCGTACGACCAGCGCGGGGCAGCGGACCTGGATCAGCTCCTCCCAGTGCGCGTCGTGCACCCACGTCTCGCGGGACTCCAGCATCTGGGCGCGGTCGAAGACGGGCCGCCAGCCGTCCGTGCCCTCCCGCATCACCTCGGCGAAGAACTCGCCGCGCGCCGGATTGGGCCGCTCCACCCAGGGGTCGTCCTCGCCGAACCACTTGCGGACGTCGGCGAGCGTCGCGAACGGCACCGGCCAGGACTTGAACCAGTCCTCCCACTCGCGCTGCGAGGCCGCCCCGAGCGCGGACGCCCGCATGTCACAGATGATCAGGCCCCGGACGAGGTCCGGGCGGCGGGCGGCGAGCTGCCAGGCGGTGAGGGCGCCCATCGAGTGGCCGATGAGGACGGCGGGCGCGAGGCCGAGCTGGACCAGGGCGGCCTCGGCGTCGTCCACGTAGGCGTCCCGGCTGAAGGGGCCCGCGGCGGGCTTCTCGCTCCTGCCGTGGCCGCGCTGGTCGAGGGCGACGGCGCGGTGCCGCTCGGCCAGCCAGCGGGCGGTGCCCGCCCAGTGCGAGGCGCGGCCCATCAGGCCGTGCAGCAACAGCACCCCGCCCGGCGCCGCCTCGGCCTCCCGCAGCTTGGGAGGGTCGGCGTACTCCCAGGCGGCGAGGCGTACGCCGTCCGTGCCCGTCACGTCGATGCGCCGCACCATGATTGCTGGCACCCCCCTGGGTTTCGCTCGGGATCCACGCCTGGCCCTGCTCCACGCCCCCGCACGCTATCGAACCCTCGTTCGAAAGCGGCCGCTTCGCCGATAACACCCCTCATTCGAGTGACCGCACTCAAGGATTGACCGGCGCGGCCGAGGGGAGATCTTCAACGGGAGGCGGACCGCTCGGGGAAACCGGTCCGAGGGGAATGACCCTGAGAGCTCGGGGCTCCGGGTCAGCACAGGGGAGGACAGGCCCCGGCGCTTCAGGGCGCCGGGGCCCTCGCCGTGTCCTCGCCGCCGGCGGGGCGCGCGCAGGCGCTCGCCGGGCGGGCGTTCGCGCTCACCAGACGGGCACATCTACAGCCCCCTCTCCGGCCGTGCGGCCAGACCCGGCGCCGACACGGTCCGACACGGTCAAGAGCCCTCAGGTCATATGCCTCTCGCGACAGCCTTGCACGCAAAACGCTCGGGCGCTGCGATTCCGCACACTGAATCTTGGACTCCGCAAGATCTCGTGGAGATCGTGGAGCCCTGTCAACCAACCCTCCGGCAACGGGAGTTGACCACAGCCCTCCGGCGGAACCGCCGGAGCGCGACGTCAGTGCTTACAGGCTTACGGCGCCGGTGCCCGGCCCCGCGGCGTCAGCGCTTGGCGACGAAGACGTGCGAGGCGACCTCCGCGGTGAGCTCCGCGGCCTCACCGCTGCTGCCCACCAGGACGCCGCCCGCCGACTCCGTCACGCTCACCACGGAGCCCGGCTGCACGCCGGCCCGCCGCAGCGTGTACATCAGCTGGGCGTCCGTCTGGATCGGCTCGCCGATGCGGCGCACCACGACCGTCTTGCCCTCGGAGCCCGGGTCGAGCTCCGTCAGGGAGACCATGCCCTCGTCCAGGAACGGGTCCGCGCCGTCCTTCTCGCCCAGCTCCTCCAGGCCCGGGATCGGGTTGCCGTACGGAGACTCGGTGGGGTGGCGGAGCAGCTCAAGGACACGGCGCTCCACCGCCTCGCTCATCACGTGCTCCCAGCGGCACGCCTCGGCGTGCACCTGCTCCCATTCGAGCCCGATCACGTCGACGAGCAGGCACTCCGCGAGGCGGTGCTTGCGCATCACGCGGGTCGCGAGACGGCGGCCCTCCTCGGTGAGCTCCAGGTGCCGGTCGCTGGCGACCGCCACCAGGCCGTCGCGCTCCATGCGCGCCACGGTCTGGCTCACCGTCGGCCCGCTCTGGTCGAGCCGCTCGGCGATCCGGGCGCGCATGGGGACGACACCTTCCTCCTCGAGCTCGAGGATGGTGCGCAAATACATCTCAGTGGTGTCAATCAGCCCCGACATGGGTGCCCCTCAGAATTCGCTCGTGCGCTGGCCCTGCCCTCAATTCTGACGCATACCACTGACAACCGTGCCGCGCCGGTGGAATTCCCGCCCGTGACCGGGCAGAACCGGCCTCCGACGGTGTTGACACGGTGCTGGTCCAGACCGCAACGTGATGCGAATGAGCTCGAAGAGCGAGGGCAAGATGGCAGGTCAGTATTTCGACGCCGCGATCGACCTGCTGCGGCGGGTCCGCGACGAGGAGTCCGGGAACGTCGCGGAGGCGGGCACGCTGCTCGCCGACGCGGTCGAGGCCGGCGGCCGCCTCTTCGCCTTCGGTGCCGGGCACTCCTCCCTCGCCGCGCAGGACGTCGTCTACCGCGCGGGCGGCCTCGCCGTGGTCAACCTCCTCGCCGTCCCCGGAGTGGTCGGCATCGACGTCATGCCCGCCACGCTGGGCTCCGCCCTGGAGCGGGTCGACGGGCTCGCGGGCGCCGTCCTGGACTCCTCGCCGGCCCGCCCCGGCGACGTCCTGGTGATCATCTCGCTCTCCGGGCGGAACTCCCTGCCCGTGGAGATGGCCATGAACGCCCGCGCCCTGGGCCTGAAGGTCATCGGCGTGACGTCGGTGGCGTACGCGAGCGAGACCAGGTCGCGGCACGTGTCCGGCACCTTCCTGAGGGACCACTGCGACGTGGTGGTCGACTCCAAGATCTCGGTCGGCGACGCCGAGCTCACCCTCGACGGCGTCGACGCGCCCTTCGGGCCCGCCTCCAGCGTCGTCACCAACGCGCTGATGCAGGCCATGATCGCCTCCGCCGTCGAGCGGCTCGCCGCGCGCGGCATCCAGCCGCCGCTGCTGCGTTCGGGGAACGTGGACGGCGGACACGAGTGGAACGGGCGGATCCTCCAGGAGTACGGCGACCGGATCTTCTACCGTCACTGACCGACCTCACCGGCTCTGCCCCCGCCCCCTCCGCCCCGCGAACCGCACCCGTACCGTCAGCCCGCCACCCTGCCCGTTCGCCTCCGCCGTGACCTCCGCGTCGTGCGCCCGCGCGATCGCCGCCACGATGGACAGGCCGAGCCCGGCGCCCTCCCCGCGCGCGTGCGTGCGCTCCTGCAGCCGCCGGAAGGGCTCGAAGAGGTGCGGGACGGTGTCCGGCGGCACCTCGGGCCCGGTGTTCGCCACCTCCAGCGAGCCGTCGCCCTCGCCACCGCCACCGCCGATGACGACGTCCACCCGGCCCCCGGGGACGTTGTACCGCACCGCGTTCGCCACCAGGTTGTGGACGAGCCGGTCCAGCAGGACACCGTCTCCCTCCACGGTCAGCGGGTCCGCGCGTACGGACACCGTGACGTCCCGTGCGGCCGCCTCCTCGCCGAGCCCGTCCGCCACGGCGTGCGCGAGCACGTCCACCGCGACCGGCTCACGCCGCTCCAGGCCCTGCTCCGAGGCGGCGAGCAGCAGCAGGCCCTCGATGAGGTGCTCGCTGTCGTCGGCGACCGAGATGAGCTTCGTACGGATCTTCGCCACCCGCTCCGGGTCCGGCTCCCCGGCGAGACCGATCTCCGCCGCTGCCCGCTGCACCGCCAGCGGGGTGCGCAGCTCGTGCGCCGCGTTGGCCGCGAACCGCTGCTGCGCCCCGACCAGGCGCTCTATCCGGTCCAGCATCTCGTCGAACGTGTCGGCGAGGTGCTTCAGCTCGCCCGGCGGCGCGTCCAGCGCGATCCGCTCGTGCAGATTGGCCGCCGAGAGCCGCCGCGCGGTCCCGGCGATCACCGACACCGGGCGGAGCACCCGGCCCGCCATCCACCAGGCCAGGGCGATCGACAGGACCGCGTACACGGTGAGGACGATCACCGAGACCGTCAGGAGCCGGTTGAGCGCGGCCTCTCCGGCGAGGTCGCTGATCTGTGTGACGGCCAGCCCCTTGTCGGTGTCGACCGGCGCCCCCTTCACCCGCTGGGCGGGCACCGCGGACGCCATCACCGTCGGCACGGTGTTCCACGGCGGGACCGGCCCCCGCGGCACGGCCGTCGTCACCGCCGTACTGATCGACGTGTACAGGCCCTGCTGCACCAGCAGGTACACCAGGCCGGTCAGCAGCGCCCCGGCCAGCACGAGCAGCCCCCCGTACAGCGCGGTCAGCCGGGACCGTTCGCTGCCCATCCTTACCTGTACGAGCGGCCCGCGGGCCCGTGCGGCGAACGCCCCGCGGGCCCTCACAGCGAGCGCCCCGTGATCCGGTACCCGGCGCCCGGCACCGTCTCCACCACGGGCGGTTCGCCCAGCTTCGCGCGGAGTTTGGAGAGGGTGACCCGGACCGCGTTGGTGCGGTAGCTGGTGTCCTCCTCCCACACCTGCTCGATCAGGTCCTCGCCGCTGACCACCGCGCCGTCCGCCCGCAACAGCGCCTCCAGGACCGCGAACTCCTTGCGGGACAGCGACAGATGGCGCCCGTCCCTGCTGGCCTGGCGGCGCGCGGTGTCCAGGACGAGGCCGGCCCGTTCGATCACCGGAGGCAGCGCGGGCCGGGCCCTGCGGCCGAGCGCGAGCACGCGGGCGAGCAGCTCGTCGTACGCGAACGGTTTGGTGAGGTAGTCGTCCGCACCCAGCCCCAGACCGGCCACCCGGTCACGCACCGTGCCCGACGCCGTCAGCATCAGGACCCGGGTCAGCAGCCGCTGCTCGACGACGCGGCGGCACACCTCGTCGCCGTGCACGCCCGGCAGGTCGCGGTCGAGGATGAGCACGTCGTACTCGCCGAGCTGCAGTTTCCGCAGCGCGCTCAGCCCGTCGGCCGCGACGTCGACGGCGAGCGCGGCACGGCGCAGCCCGTCGGCGATCATCTCGGCCAGGAATTCCTCGTCCTCCACCAGCAGTACGCGCATGGGGCCCTGTGTACCCGAGAGTGACCTTTCGCCGGTGTAAGCGTCCCCGTTGAGAGAAACGAAACCGGGCTCCCCGCCAGCCTGTGCGCGTCAGTCACGCCACATGTAAGGGGAAGCCGCATGAGGACCGCCCGCACTGCCCGCACCACCCGCACCGTCCGGACCACCCGCACCCGTTCAGTGGCCGCCGCGTCGGCCTTCGCCGCACTCGCCCTGTTCGCCGGGGCCTGCTCCAACGACTCCGGCTCCGACTCCGGTTCCGGCTCCGGTTCCGACAAGGGCTCGTCCGACAGCGCCGACGGCGGCAAGGGCGCCGACGCCGACAAGGCGTTCAAGGAGCGCGAGTGCCTGCGCAAGCACGGTCTGAAGGTCGCCGAGCCCAAGTCCGGCGAGGACGTCCGCGGCATCACCATCGGCGGCGACATGAGCAAGGAGAAGATGCAGAAGGCCATGAAGGACTGCGGCATGGGCGGCGGTTCCAAGGGCGGCGGCATCTCGCAGGCCGACAAGGACAAGATGCTCAAGTACGCCCAGTGCATGCGCAAGAACGGCTTCAACATGCCCGACCCGAAATTCGACGGCGGCGCGATGCAGGCCCAGCCCATGCCCAAGGGCGCCGAGGCCAAGAAGATGGAGAAGGCCGCGGACGCGTGCAAGGGCATCGTCGGATGAGGCGCCGCACCGCGGTCGTCGCCACCGTCGTCGCCTTCCTCGCGATCACCGGCGGCGGGGTGGCCGTCACCGCACTCGCCGACGGCGGCGGCAAGGAGGACTCCGGCCACCGCGAGGCCGGCCTGCCGCCCGCCACCGCGGCCGTCGAGAAGGGCGACCTCAGCAGCGGCACCCAGGTCGACGGCACCCTCGGCTACGCCAAGGAACGCAAGGTCAACGCGGGCACCACCGGCACCCTGACGTGGCGCGCCGACACCGGCTCCACCATCGGACGCGACGGGCGGCTGTACGAGGTGAACGGCGCCCCCGTCCGCCTGATGTACGGCACCGAGCCCATGTACCGCACCCTGAAGAGCGGCGACAAGGGCAACGACGTGCGCCAGCTGGAGCAGAACCTGGTGGCCCTCGGTTACGGGTCCGGGCTCGCCGTCGACGACACGTACACCGACGGCACCGCGGCCGCCGTCAAGCGCTGGCAGAAGGCCCACGACCGCAAGCAGACCGGCCGCGTCGGGCCCGAGCAGATCTCCTTCCAGCCGTCCGCGCTCCGCGTGAAGTCCGCCGGATCGACCGTCGGCGACCAGGTCGCGCCCGGCAGGCCGGTGCTCTCCACGACCGGCTCCGAACGGGTCGTACGCGTCGAACTCGACGTCGCGGAGGGCGACTCGGCGAAGAAGGGCACCAAGGTCACGGTGTCGCTGCCGGACGGCAGCACGGTCAAGGGCAAGGTCGCCTCCGTCGGCAGGACCGCCGAGCCGGGGGACGACCCCAACGACAAGACCCCCAAGATCCCGGTGACCGTCACCTTCGACGACCCCGGCAAGGTCGACGGCTTCGACCAGTCGCCGGTCACCGTCAACCTCACCGGCGAGACCCGCGAGGACGTCCTCTCCGTCCCCGTCAACGCGCTCCTCGCGCTGCCCGGCGGCGGGTTCGGCGTCCAGCTCGTCGAGGGCGGCCGCACCCGGGACGTCAAGGTCGAGCTCGGCATGTTCGGGCAGGGCCGGGTCGAGGTGAGCGGCGGGGGGCTGCGGGCCGGCATGAAGGTGGGGGTGCCGAAGGTATGAACGACCACCGGGACACCCCTACCGTCATGAGCCAGGTGACCCCCACCGTCGTGGAACTGGCGGGCGTCACCAAGGAGTACCCGGGCGGGGTCGCCGCCCTGCGCGGCGTCGACCTGACCGTCGGCGCCGGTGAACTCCTCGCCATCGTCGGCCCGTCCGGCTCCGGCAAGTCCACCCTCCTGCACATCGTCGGAACCCTCGACCGGCCCACCGCGGGCTCCGTCGCCATCGCCGGGCACGACGTCGCCGCGCTCACCGACCGCAGCCTGTCCGCGCTGCGCGCCCGGCACATCGGCTTCGTCTTCCAGGCGTTCCACCTCGTGCCCGGCATCAGCGCCCGCGACAACGTCGCCGAGGGCCTGCTCTACTCCGGCCTCTCCCGCGCGGAACGGTGCCGCAGGGCCGCGTACGCCTTGGAGCGCGTCGGCCTCGCCGACCGCATGCGGCACCGCCCGCACGAACTGTCCGGCGGCCAGAAACAGCGCGTCGCCATCGCCCGCGCGGTCGTCGGCGAACCCGACCTGCTCCTCGCCGACGAACCCACCGGCGCGCTGGACTCCGCGTCCGGCGAGGCCGTCATGGCCCTGCTGTACGACCTCAACGCGGAGGGCGCGACCATCGCCGTCATCACCCACGACACGGAGATCGCCGACCGGCTGCCGCGGCAGGTCCGGATCAGGGACGGCCAGGTCGTCGCGGACACGCGGGGCGCGGAGGTCGCCGCGTGAGGGCCCGTGACCGTGACCGTACGAAGGCGCGCCGCGGGGCCCTCAGGGCGGCACGGCTGAGCCCGCGCGACGTCCTGCACGTCGGCTCCGCGGGGCTGCGCAGCCGGCCCGTACGGGTCGTGCTCTCCGCGCTCGGCATCGCCATCGGCATCGCGACGATGGTCGCCGTGGTGGGCATCTCGTCCTCCAGCAAGGCCCAACTGATGGAGGAACTGGACTCGTTGGGCACGAACATGCTCATCGCCTCGCCGGGTGAGGCGATGTTCTCCGGCGAGAAGGTGAGCCTGCCGAAGGACGCGGCGGGGCGGGTCGGGCGGGTCGACGGCGTCGAGGACGTCGGGGCGACCGGCGATCTCGAACGCTCCGTGCGGCGCAGCGAGAAGATCCCCGAGGACGAGACCGGCGGGATCTCCGTGAAGGCGTCCACGGAGGGGCTGTTGAAGGTGTTGCGCGGCAGGATGGCGCACGGCAGCTGGTTCAACGCGGCGAACAGCCGCTATCCGTCGGTGGTCCTCGGCCACGTCGCGGCGAAGCGGCTCGGCATCACGTCGCCGGGTCAGCAGGTGTGGATCGACGACCGGTACTTCACCGTGATCGGCATCCTCGACCCGCTGCCGCTGGCGTCCGACATCGAACGCTCGGCCCTGACCGGTTGGGACGCGTCGCGCAAGCTGCTCGGCTTCGACGGCCACCCGACGTCGGTGTACGAACGTTCCACCGACGCGACCGTGGGCGACGTACGGCGACTCCTTGCCCCGTCCATCGACCCGGAGAACCCGCGCAACGTCCAGGTCACCGACCCGTCGTCGGCGCTCCAGGCGAAGGCGGCGACGGAGGGCGCGTTCTCCACGCTGCTGCTCGGTCTGGGTGGGATCGCGCTCCTTGTGGGCGGGGTCGGGGTGGCCAACACCATGATCATCTCGGTCCTCGAACGGCGTTACGAGATCGGCCTGCGCAGGTCACTCGGGGCGACGCGGGGCCAGATCCGCATCCAGTTCGTGACGGAGTCGCTGATGCTGTCGGGCCTGGGCGGCATGGCGGGCGTGGCGCTGGGCGCGGCGGCGACGGCGGCGTACGCGCTCTCCGGCGACCTGCCGTGGGTGGTCCCACCGTGGGCGATGGCGGGCGGCTTCGGAGCGACGCTGGCGATCGGGACGGTGGCGGGTCTGTATCCGGCGGTGCGGGCGGCGCGGTTGTCCCCGACGTTGGCGCTGCACGCGGTGTAGGGGGACGGACGGGTTCGGGTGGCCCGGCACCTCTGCTGGTGGCCGGTGTCTTCGGTGGCCCGGTGCCTTTGCCGGTGCCCGGGGCCGCCCGGGGTTTTGCGGAGTGTGGCGGTTCCGGGCCGGAAGTCAAGGGCGCTCCGCTGCGCTACGCGTCGGCTTCGCCGATTCCGCTGCGCTCCACCCTTGACTCCTGTCCCTACACCGCGACTTGACCTTCGACCCGGACGGCCAGGGGTGAGGCGGCGGACCTCTCTGGTCGGGTCATCAGGTCTCGCTGCCGGGTGCGGACCGGTCCATCGTGGGCGGGGGCCACGGTGCGAGCTCGGCCAACGGCCGGTGTGGTCGGGTCATCGGCTTCGCTGCCGGGTGCGGACCGGTCCATCGTGGGCAGAGGCCTCGGTACGGGCTCGGCCAGCCCGGAGGCCTCGCCGCTCGGGTCATTTCCTTTCATGGCCGGGTGCGGACCGGCCCATTGTGGGCGGGGGCCACGGTCGGGGCTCGGCCCGGAGGTCACCCTTCGCTGGCTCGGCGCCTTCGATTCTTGCCGGGGCCGCCCGGGTTTTTGCGGAGTGTGGCGCTTCCGGGCCGGCAGTAAAGGGCGCCCTTCGGGCGTCGGCTTCGCCGATTCCGCTGCGCTCCACCCTTGACTCCCGTCCCTACACCGCGACTTGACCTTCGACCCGGACGGCCAGGGGTGAGGCGGCGGACTCTGCTGGGATGGGTCATGCACTTTCGCGGCCGGGTGCGGACCGGCCCAACGTGGGCCGACGCTCCGGTGCGGGCTCGGTCAGCCGCCCGGCCACGCTGCTCGGGTCATCGGCTTTCGCTGCCGGGTGCGGTCCGGCCCATCGTGAGCGGGGGCCTCGGTGCGAGCTCGGCCAGCCGCCCGGCCACGCTGCTCGGGTCATCAGCTTTCATCGCCGGGTGCGGTCCTGCTCATCGTGGGCGCGGGCCAGGGTTGTGGCTCGGCCGTCCACGCGGCGTCGCTGCCCGGGTCATCGGCTTGCGCTGCCGGGTGCGGTCCGGCTCATCGCGGGCGGCGGCCACGGTGGGCCAGCCGCTCGGCCACGCCGCGCGGGTCATCAGCCTCCGTGGCCGGGTGCGGTGGTCGGGGGCCTCGTGTCTGGCTGTCGCGGTCGAGGGGGCGGGGGCGTGGGCCGGGTTCTCGTGGTCGGGTACCTACTTCGGCAAAGTTGCGAATTGAGACGCCGCGCGCCCCCTCACCACACCGCATGCGTCCCCGGGGACGTAAGCCCGCCTCATGACACCAGGCCCGTCCGCGCTCCACCCTTCCCCTCGGTTACCTACTTTGGGAAAGTTGCGAAGCAGAGGCCCGCGCGCCCCCTTGCCGCGCCCCGCGCGCCGCCCGGCGGGTGCCCGATCGCAGGAGCCGGTCCCTCCGCGAACCCGGTGGCCCCACCGAACCCCTTCGTTCGTCCCACACGAGAACGCTGCTGGGGGTCTGGCACCTACTTTGGGAAAGTTGTGAAGCGGATCTCCGCACGCCCCCCTGCCACACCCCGCGCGCCGCCCAGCGGGTGCGCAATCGCAGGATCCAGCCCCTTCCCCCGTACCCACCAGCCCCACCGAACTCATTCGTCACACAGACCTCCTGCGCCACGCGAACCCACCAGTCCCACAATCTCCAGGACTCGCAGAGGACCCGCCCACCCCATTCCCTTCGGCGGATGGAACGGTTCCGGGGGGCGCTTGAAGCGTGACAGGGGGGCGTGCGGCATATTCATTCGCAACTTTCCCAAAGTAGGTGACAGCCCCCGGGGGCGGCCGACCCCTGTCCCCAGGCAGCGCATCGAACGTGGCACCTGCCGACGATGGCCCGACCAGACGGGCCGTGGGCCGAGCTCGGACCGTGGCCCGCGCCCACGATGGGCCGGTCCGCACCCGGCAGCGAGAGGTGATGGCCCGAGCAGCGATGCCGCCGGGCTGGCCGAGCGCGCACCGTGGCCTCCGCCCACGTTGGGCCGGTCCGCACCCGGCAGCGAGACGTGATGACCCGAGCAGAGAGGTCCGCCGCCTCACCCCTGGCCGTCCGGGTCGAAGGTCAAGTCGCGGTGGAGGGACGGGAGTCAAGGGTGGAGCGGAGCGGAATCGGCGTAGCCGACGCGACGAAGGAGCGCCCTTTACTCGCGGCCCGGAGGCGCCACACTCCGCAAAACCCCGGGCGGCCCCGGTGACCTTCAACGTCTCCGGCCCACACCCTTAGGCCCGCCCCCGCAGGGGGACGACAGGGACGCCCTCGCTCAGGCCCCGCGCCCAGCGGACCCTCACCGGCCCACCCCCAACACCCCCGCCAAATCGAGCGACGCCGCCACCCGAGACGCCACGCTCTCCGCGTACGCCGCGTCACCCCCGTCGAACTGCCCCCGCCCCGGCCCCCGCAAGAACGTCACCACGCCCAGCGTCCGCCCCCGGCTGCGCAGCACCACGCACAGGGCGTGCACCGAGTCCTCGGGCCACTGCCGGGCCGCCGACCACTCCCGTATCCGCTCCGGCGACGCCGCCACGCCCGCGCTGGCCCGCACCGAACCGGTGCGCTCCACGCACTGGGGAGCCGGATGCCCCTCGGGGTAGCGGACCGGGATGCCCGCCGTCGCGACCGGAAGGCAGGGACCCGGCGGCCCCGCGGGCGTCGCGGCGACCCGCACCAGCCGTACCGGGCTCTCGCCCGCGAGCAGGTCCACCAGCGCGTGGTCGGCGAAGCCGGCGAGCGCGAAGTCCAGCTGAACGGTGGCCGCCTCCGTGGGGTCCTCGCACTCCGCGGTGGCCCGCGCCGCCCGATGCAGCTGCTGGGAGCGGAAGCGGAGCTGCGAGGCCACCTGCTCGGTCTGCTTCGCCTCCGTCACGTCCAGGAAGAGCCAGCCCACCCCCAACGGCACCGGCTCCTCCGCGAGCGGCGACGCGAGCCGCAGGAACCCGCTGCGCCAGCAACGCCGCTCCGGCTGCTCCTCCTGGCCCGCCCCGGCCCGTACCGACACCCACAGTTCGGCCGGCGCCGGCGGCGTGCCCTCGGCCAGGACGTGGGTCAGCGCGCTCTCCAGCTCCTCGACGCCCTGCCCGAGCAGATCGGCGAGCGGACGGCCGAGGACGGCGGTGCGGCCGATGCCGAAGGCGCGGGCGGCGTGTTCGTTGACCACGGCGGGGCGCAGGTCCGCGTCGACCAGCACCACGCCCCACGAGGCGTTCTCGAAGAGCGCCTCGCTCAGGGCGATGGACCGCTCCAGGTCGATCTGGGCGTGGACCTCGCTGAAGGCGCAGTACATCCCCGCGGTCTTGCCGTCACCACCCCGCACGGCCGCCGACTGCATCCGTACGAGCACCCGCCCGCCGTCCTTGGTCACCAGCGCGAACTCGTGCACCTGCCGCCCCGGCGCGTCCATCGCGGCCATCAGCCGCCCCTCGACGTCCCCGGCGTCCGCGGCCCGCACCGCCCACCCGGTGAACCCCCGCCGCCCGACGGCCTCCGCCGCCGACCACCCGAGGATCCGCTCCGCCTCGCGGTTCCAGTGCGTCACCACACCGTCGGCGTCGAACGCGCACAACGCGGCGTCCATCCCGTCCAACAGCGCCGCGAGCAACTCGGCCCCGCCGGGCTCGGGTTCTTCAGGACCCAGTTCGTCAGTAGTTCCGCTCTGCCGCGAAGCACTCACCTGGAACCCCCTACGCTGCGCGATCTCCCTGTATCGCAGGTCAGATCATTCAACTGGAACGTGACCCACCCCACAGGTAGTTCCCGGAAGTCGGTGAGAAATCGTTGTGCACTCGATCGATGGTCCAGGCCCGAAAACGGCAGCGCCGGTGCGAAGTGGTCGTTAGCGTCGGTGGCACACGAGAAGGGAGGCCGCTCGCTCCTCGGCCGCACGGCCGGGGTCCGGTCACGTAGTGGACGGGCCGGGTGGCCAGCCCAAGTCGTCACGACCGCGAGGTCAAAGAGGTGCGATTCGATGGCTACGTTTCCTGTGGGCGAGCCGACCCACCCGGGTGTGCTTCCTCAGCGCCCGGCACTGGAACCCGTGAGAGCAGACACCCCCAGGAGCAGGGACGAAACGGCTCGCGGGCACCCCGCCACGGCGCGGGGCACCGGCAGGGAACTTGGGCGAGGGGAGACCGAGGGGCCGGGCACCGAGGCCCGTCGGCGTCACGCCGGCCCTGCCGCTGGAGCGGCGGGAACGGCAGAGACCGGGAGCGGTGACGCTCCCACACCGACCCAGACCTACCAAGGAGGCATAGCGGCGAGCAGGGTCTTCGTGCTCGCCACGGACGGAAAGCCCTTGATGCCCTGTCATCCTGCCCGTGCCCGTGAGCTCCTCGCCAAGGGCCGTGCGGTCGTCGTCCGGCAAGTGCCCTTCGTGATCCGGCTGAAGGACCGAACGTACGAGGAAGCGGAAGTCGAGGGTGTGCAGCTGCGCATCGATCCTGGATCGAAGGGGACCGGCATCGCGCTGACCGACGAGAAGCGGGAGCTCGACGGAGCCGGGCGGGAGGTCACCGTGCGGCGAGGTCTTGTTTCGTGGGAGGTCCGGCACCGGGGCGACCAGATCCAGCACGGCTTGACGCGGCGCAGGGGGTACCGGCACCGGAGGAGATCCGCCAACTGCCGCTACCGGGCGCCAAGATCGGAAAACAGACGCCGCCCCGATGGGTGGCTCGCCCCGTCGCTCCAGCACCGGGTGGACACCACCCACTCCATGGCCCGCCGCCTCTTTCGCCATGCGCCCATCACGGAGATCCACGTAGAGACGGCGCGGTTCGACACTCACTCCCTGAGCGTCGGCAGACAGCTCCGGGGGGCCGAGCATCAGCTTGGTCCTCTCACAGGCACCGATGCCCGCACCTACCTCTACGCACGATGGGGCAAGTCCTGCGTCTACTGCGGAGCCACCGACGTTGCGTTGAACCTCGATCACATTCATCCCCGCGGCCGGAACGGGACCGGGAGGGTCGCCAACCTGGTCCCTTCCTGCGGCGCCTGCAACCGCAGGAAGGGCAGCCGTCGCGTCGGTGAGTACCTCGGTGACGAGCCCGAGCGACTAGCACGGATCCGGGAACAGACAAGCCCTCCCCTGCGGGACGCGGCAGTCATGAACTCCGTCACCGCGCGGCTCGTCTGCGTGCTTCGCACTCTGGGGTCGCCGGTCCTGACGTGGCCCGGACGCGAGACGGCAGCCACCCGCATCGCGATGGGGCTGGAGAAGTCGCACACGCTCGACGCCCTCTGCGTCGGTGCCTTGAACCACGAGCGGGGGGGACGTGCTGGCCCGGGTGCCCGCACGGACCCTCGTGGTGAAGGCCGTCGGACGCGGCTCCTACGCCCGCACCACTTCGGACCGCTTCGGCTTCCCCCGTCTTCTGCGGTCCCGCACGAAAGAACACTTCGGCTTCGTCACAGGAGACACCGTTTGCGCCACGATCCCCTCAGGGAAGTGGGCGGGCGTTCACCAGGGCCGCGTGGCCGTGCGTGCAAGGGGGCAGCACAGCCTCCTCACCCCTGCGGGCCGGATCAACGTCTCCCATGCGCACCTGCGTCTCCTGCAGCGAGGGGACGGATACGCGTACGGCATGCGAAGGGAAAGCACAGCCTCCGGCAGCGAAAAAACCGGTTGAGCGTCTCGGGGTTGCTTCCTAGGGTGTTCATCACTCGAAGAAAGGAGGTGATCCGGCAGTGATTTCATTGCGGACGCGAGAGGTGGCTGCGGGCTAGCGGCCTGCCACCACACCCAGTGCGGTGCCGGACCAGCACGTGAGACGAGCGTGCAGCCGGCCCAATCCCAAAGCAGTCACCCGACCCGCGAGCCGCCGGTACGTCCGGCCGGCTTCCTTCGCCCGGATGTGTCCGGTGCGGCAGGAACCACGGCTCGCGGGTCGTCTGCGTTCAGGGCCCTTCAGGGCTCTTGAGGGCTGTCAGCCTCTGCTCACCGCCGTGAGGATCTCCGGCAGTCGGCCCGCCAGGCGCGGGGCCGCCAGGTGGAGGCCCAGTTCCGTGATCACCGCCCCGTACACCGTGCCCACCGGCAGCAGGAGCCAGCTCCACGAGGCCGCGCCCGACGCGTGCAGCCAGATCGTGAGGGCGAGGACCGGCGCGCACAGCAGGGCCGCCGCGACCATGCCGCCGAAGATGGAGATCCAGGCGAGCCCGGCCTGGCCGGGGGCCACGTTCTTGTAGCCCTCCTGCGGGATCGAGTACGGGAAGCGCGTCGAGGACCACGCTCCCGTGGCCAGCATCGCGCCGAGCAGCGCGAAGGAGAGGCCCAGGATCTCCGGCAGGGTCGGCCACTCGCCGAGCACCGCCACCGTCACGACGGTCACCAGCACCGCGTACGGGACGGTGATGAGCAGCAGCGCCAGGGCCCGGCCGCGCAGCTCCACGTACGCGTCGCGCGTCGAGGAGATCGTCGTCGCCACCATCCAGAACGCCGACGTGTCCTGGCCGAACTGGTTGTACATGAGGATCCCGAGCATGCCCGCCGCGAAGCAGGCGAAGTAGCCGGAACCGGTGCCCTGCAGGGCGTTGAAGAGCGGCACGATCAGGCCGATGGCCAGGGACGTGACCCAGGCCGCCTTGGTCTTCGGGTCGCGCCAGACGTAGCGCAGGCTGCGCTCCATGACGGTGCCGGTGCGGCCCGCGGGGAGCAGCCCGCCGAGGACGCCCGAGGCGCGCGACGTGCCCTTGTCCGGCTCGGCCGCCGCGAGCGTGGAGCCGTCCGGCGCCGTCATCAGGCGGGTCAGGCTGCGCTGCCAGAGCGCGAGCAGTGCGGCCAGGGCGGCGGCGGCGACGGCGAGTTGTGCCGCGCCGGTGGCGTACGCGCCGTCGCTCACCGAGTCCACCGCACCGAGCGCCGCGGCCGGCGGGATCCAGCGGACGACGTCCGCCGCCGGGTCGAGCGTGGACAGGCCGGACGAACCCAGCCGCTGCGCACCGAAGTTGACGACCTGCGCGCCGACCGCGATGACGAGCCCGCTCAGGACGGCGAGGTCGCGCCCCTTGCGGCTGGTGAGCAGGCGGGTGTTGGCGGCGGCGACCGCGCGGGCCAGCGCCACGCAGATCAGCACGGTGAGGGCGACCGCGACGACGCCGATGACGGCCGCCGCGGCCCCGTGGGCCAGGGCGATCGCCGAGCCGACGGCGAGGCAGAGCGTGAACAGCGGGCCGATGCCGACGAGGGAGGCGACGAGCAGCGCCCGTACGAGGGGGCGGGGGCGCAGCGGCAGCATCACCAGGCGCGTCGGGTCGAGGGTCTCGTCGCCGCTCGCGAAGAACAGCGGCATGACGGCCCAGCCGAGGGCGAGCACCGCGGCGAGCAGGACGCACACGGTGGCGGCGTGGGCGTTGCCGCGCAGCGCGACGAGGCCGAGGAGCTGGAGCGCGGCGACGAGGAGCGCGGCGACGACGGACGCGAGGTAGGCGGCGCGGCGGCCCGCGGACTGGCGCAGGCCGTTGCGCAGCAGGGACAGCTTCAGACGGACGAAGACCGGGGTGATCGCCGGGTGGGTGCCTCCGGTGCGGGGAGCGGCGGTGGCGCTTGCGGGGCGGGGCGCGGTCACCGGCTGCCACCGCCCAGGCCGCCACCCAGGCCGCCGCCCACGCCGTCACCCGCACCGGAGCCGCCCAGCCAGTCGAGGTCGGAGCCCGTGTCGCGGCCCCCGGCCCCCACGAGTTCGAGGAACGCCTGCTGCAGCGAGGGCGCCGCGCCCCGCACCTCGGCGAGGGTGCCGTGGGCGCGGATGCGGCCCGCGGCCATGACGGCGACCCAGTCGCAGAGCGACTCGACGAGCTCCATGACGTGGGAGGAGAAGACGACGGTGGCGCCGGAGGCGGTGTAGCGCTCAAGGACGCCGCGGATGGTCTGCGCGGAGACGGGGTCGACGCCCTCGAACGGCTCGTCGAGGAAGAGGACTTCGGGGTTGTGGAGCAGCGCCGCGGCGAGCCCGATCTTCTTGCGCATGCCGGTCGAGTAGTCGACGACGAGTTTGTGCTGGGCGCCCGCGAGGTCGAGCACGTCGAGGAGCTGGGAGGCGCGCTTGTCGACCTCGGCGCCGGGCAGGCCGCGCAGCCGGCCGGTGTACGCGAGGAGTTCGCGGCCGGAGAGCCGTTCGAAGAGGCGCAGGCCCTCGGGCAGGACGCCGATGCGGGCCTTGACCTCGACGGGGTCGCGCCACACGTCGTGCCCGACCACCTCGACGGTGCCGTGGTCGGGCCTGAGCAGGCCGGTGACCATGGAGAGGGTGGTGGTCTTGCCGGCGCCGTTGGGGCCGACGAGGCCGATGAACTGGCCCGCGGGCAGGCTCAGATCGATGCCCGCCACCGCGATCTGTTCGCCGAACCGCTTCCAGAGCCCCTGGATCCGTACCGCCGTCGCTTCGGTCACCTTTGCCGCCCTTCGCCGCTTCCGCCGTGCCCGCACGATACGTCGGCGGCGGTCCGGTCCGTGGTCAGCGGGTCAGCGGGTCAGCGGGTCAGTGGGTCAGAGGGTCAGCGGCGCGCTTCCCTGCCGCACGCGTACGCCAGCGGCGACATGATCTCCTCGGCGTCCGGCAGCCACCGGTTGGCGGCGGTGGGGCGGCAGGCCCACTGGACGGAGCCGGTGGCGCCGTAGCGGGTGGGGGGTGCGGCGACGTAGGCGCCCTCGCCGTGGCAGACCAGGTCGATGGCGGCGGGCGGCCAGCCCAGCGTGCGCACGAGGTCGGGCACCTTGGCGGCGGCGCCGGGGAGCACGAAGAACTGCATGCGGCGGTCGGGGGTGCACGTCACGGGGCCGAGCGTGAGCTCCATGCGCTCCATGCGGGCGAGCGCGAGGAATCCGGCGGTCTCGGGCACGTCGATGGCGTCGAAGGTGCGTCCGGTGGGGAGCAGGATCGAGGCGGTCGGCTGCTTCTGCCAGAGCCTGCGGGCCACGGTCGCGCTGCCGGTGGCCTGGGTCGCCCAGTCCTCCCTGGCGGCGTGCGCGCCGGGCGCGTCGCACGCGGTCTCCCCGCACGAGCACCGCTCGACGCCGTCGACCGACTCGAGCCAGGTGCCGGGGAACACGTCCCAGTGCCGCTCCTCCGCGTACCGGACGGCCGTGTCCGGCAAGCCTTCTCCGCGCTGCTTCGGGATCTGCGCGGCTGACGTGACTCCGATGGTCTCTTCCACGCAGTTCTCAACTCCCGGTGCCACCTCGGGTTACGGGTCGGGACGCGGGTCGGGACAGGGGTCGGGATACGGGCGCACGCGTGGGCGGGGGAGGAGCATCGATCCTGCGCTTGGGGCGCATGGGTGCATGGGTGGGGGCGCGCAGGGGGATTGGCTGCCGGGTGCGGGTAGCCAGGTCACGGGCAAGCAGAGGACGCCTCGGAGGAAGCCCGGGGACCGACAGGTCCGTACAGATCGGCACTTGTAGTACTTCATGGCTTCTTTTGCTTCTTCTGTGGCGCATCTTCGCCTTGCCTCAAGGGCATTGATCATCGTGTGGCGGTCCACCGCGGCCGTCCGGTTCCGATGGTCCACGGTGCACTCAGGGGGTTACGCCATGGCCGCAAGGCCGCTCGTCGCGCGACAGCCCAACGAAAGGCTGCAGGCGCTCATCCAGGAAGCCGGCTGTTCCAACGCCGGGCTGGCCCGCAGGGTCAACATGTGCGGCGCGGAGCACGGTCTCGATCTGCGCTACGACAAGACGTCGGTGGCCCGTTGGCTGCGCGGGCAGCAGCCGCGCGGGCGGGCGCCCGGCATCATCGCGGAGGCGCTCGGCCGCAAGCTGGGCCGGACCGTCACGATCGACGAGATCGGCATGGCGAACGGCAAGAACCTCGCCTCGGGCGTGGGCCTGCAGTTCTCGCCGACCGTCCTCGGCGCCATCGAGCAGGTCTGCGAGCTGTGGCGCAGCGACGTGGGCCGCCGCGACTTCCTCTCCGGCTCGTCCGTGGCGGCCTCCGCGCTCGTGGAGCCAAGCCGCGACTGGCTGATCTCCTCGCCGGACTCGCAGGTCGGCAGGAGCGCGGGGCCGCGCGTCGGGATGTCGGACGTGGAGGCGGTCAAGGCGATGACGGAGGCGCTGACCAAGCTGGACCACCAGTTCGGCAGCGGCCATGTGCGGCCGGTCGTCGTGCACTACCTCAACTCCGTGGTCTCCGGGCTGCTCGCGGGCTCCTACCGGGAGGCGGTGGGGCGTGAACTCTTCGCCGCCGTCGCGCGGTTGACGGAACTCGCCGGGTACATGGCGGTCGACACGGGGCAGCCGGGCCTCGCCCAGCGCTACTACATCCAGGCGCTCCGGCTGGCCCAGGCGGCGGGCGACCGGGGATACGGCGGGTATGTGCTGGCCGCGTCCATGAGCCACCTCGCGGCGCAGCTCGGGAACCCGCGCGAGATCGCGCAGTTGGCGCGGGCGGCGCAGGAGGGCACCCGCGGCAGGGTCACGCCCCGCGCGCAGGCGATGTTCTACGCCGCCGAGGCGCGCGGGCACGCGCTGCTCGGTGACGCGCGGGCCACGCAGGTCGTGGCGGGCCGCGCGGTGGAGGCGATGGACCGGGCGTCCGGCGAGGGCGAATCCGGTGACGACCCGGTGTGGATCCGGCACTTCGACCACGCGTATCTGGCCGATGAAATGGCGCATTGTCACCGGGACTTGGGCCAGGCGGAGGCGGCGGCCCGCAGCGCCCAGGAGTCCCTCGACGGGCACCCCGAGACGCGGGCGCGGCGCCGGGCGATCGGCCTGGTCCTGCTGGCCACGGCGCAGGTGCAGCGGCGCGAGGTGGAACAGGCCTGCCACACCGGCATGAAGGCCGTCGAGCTGCTCGGCACGCTGCGCTCCAACCGCGGCGCGGAGTACCTGGAGGACCTCCAGGACCGCCTGGAGCCGTACCGGGACGAGCCGGTGGTACGGGAGTTCGGGGCGCGGGTCGACGTCCAGGCGGCGTGAGGAGCGCGTGAACGCACCCCGGAACAGCGTTTGGGCGGAAGGTTTTGTTACTTCCGCCCAAACGCGGAGGGCGGTGATCCGAGCTGCGTGGCAGAGGGATGTGGCGACCCGGTAGCGTGACCCGACGGTTCCGTAGGTCCCCCATATGTAGGAGTCCCGGTGACGCAGCAGAGCGGTCAGGGCGCTGCTTCCTCCGATCCGCAGCAGCCCGCGGCCCGGCCCGCCCACGAGGGCGTCGTGCTGCCCGCGGACGGCAGTGAGCCGCTCTTCCCCGACGCCGCGGGCCGGCACAGCGCCCCGGCGGGCGGCGACCCGTGGGGGCAGCCCTGGGGGCCCGAGACGGCGGGCCCGCCGCCCGGCCAGGGCCAGGAGTGGGGCACGCCGGTCCACCAGCCCACGGCCCAGCCCCTCCCCCCGGAGGGCACGACGACCCAGCCCGCGGGCCCGTACGCGTCCGGCCAGTACGGCACGCAGCAGGGTTACGGCGGCGAGAGCTACGGGGGCCAGGGGTACGGCGCCCCTCAGCAGCCGGGCTACGGCGCGGGGTACCAGGACCCGCAGGGTTACGGATACGGGGCTCAGCAGGGCCGGCCGAACCCGTACGGCGAGCAGGCCCCGCAGGGATACGCGGCCCAGGCGGGCCAGCCGGAACCGCAGGCCTACCCCGGCCAACCCGCCCCCACCGGGCGCCACGGCCAGCAGGACCCGTCCCCGTACCCGGCCCGGAACGACCCCTCCTACGGGGCCCAGCCCACCGGCTCGTACGGCACCGACCCGTACGGCACCCCGCAGGGCGACCGCACCCCGCAGGGCGACCGCACCCCGCAGGGCGACCGCACCCCGCAGGGCGAGGGCGCGTACGGGGCGCACCAGGCGCACGGCGCCCACGCTGCGCCGCAGCAAGGCCATGGCGCCCACGCCGCGCCGCCCGCGAGACCGGGCGCGCACGCCGCGCCACCGGCCGGACAGCCCCTGCCCGGCGGCCGCGGCGCCCAGCCGCTGCCCCCCGCGGCCTCGGAGCCACAGGCACAGCTGCCCTCGGCCACGCCCTCGGCCACGCCCTCGGTCACGCGCCCGGCGAGCATGCCGCTGCCGCCCGTCGCCGCGCCGGGAGCGTCCCCGGACAGCGAGGCCACCCAGTACATCGCCCCCGTGCCCGCGAGCCCGGGCGGCGACGAGGGGGCCACGCAGTACATACCCCCGGTGGGACCCGGCGCCCTGCCGCCCGAGGCTCCCACCGCCCCCGCTCCCGCCGCCGACGCCACACAGTTCCTGGGCCGCACCCCCGCGTCGGGCCCCGCCCTCGGCGCCGCCCCCGGCCCGCTGCCTGGCGCCATGCCCGGCGGTACCGCCCCCGGCGCCGCATCCGACAGCGAGCCCACCCAGTTCATCGCGCCCATCCCCGGCGCCGCCGCCCCCGCCCCCACCGGCCACGGCGCGCCGCCCGAGCCGTCCGGTGCCCCCTACGGGATCCGCCCGGGCGCGCCCGGCGACCGGCAGCCGCCCGCCGAGTTCGACAGTCTCTTCCGTACCGAGCCGGAGTCCGAAGGCCCCGCCTCCACGCAGCAGATGCCCCGCGTCCAGGCGCCGGGCGGCGTGCCCGCCCCCGAGCCCGCGGGCGGCGGCCGGGGCGGGCCCCGGCGCGGTGCCCGCACCGGCCGCACCGGCTCCAAGGTGCCGTTGATCGCCGCCGCGGGCGTGGGCATCGCGGTGCTCGGCATCGGCGCGGGCGCGCTGCTCAGCTCGGGCGGCGGGGACGACGACGAGGCGAAGGGCGACGACAAGGCGGTCTCCGCGTCCGCGGACCCCGACGAGCGGCCCTCGCCCGCCGCCGACCCGGCCAAGGCGCAGGCCGTCGCCCTCGACCGGCTCCTGGCCGACAGCAACAACAGCCGTGACACGGTCATCGCCTCCGTACGCAACGTGGGCAAGTGCCAGAACCTCGGCCAGGCCGCGAAGGACCTGCGCGGTGCGGCCAAGCAGCGGGGTGGACTGGTCACCCGGCTCGCCGCGCTGAAGGTCGACAAGCTCCCGGCCAACGACCAGCTGACCGCCGCCCTCAACAAGGCGTGGAAGGCGTCGGCCGCGGCCGACAACCATTACGCGGCGTGGGCGGACCAGGTGGCGGGCAAGAAGGGCTGCCACAAGGGGCGTGCCCGCAACACCCCGCAGGCCGCCGCGGGCAACCGCGAGAGCAACACCGCGACGACCGCCAAGCAGCAGGCCAGCGGCCACTGGAACGCGATCGCCCGCAAGTACGAGCTGACGGAGCGCAACAGGACCCAGCTCTGACCGGGTCCCGCCCGGGCCCGAGCCCGGGGAGGAGCGGCGGCTAGACCGTCTGCTCCAGCGTCTTCTGCACGTTCACGAACCCCTCGCGGGCCGGGACGAGGCGGCCGTCCCGCACCACCTGGAAGGTGACGGCCGAGTTGATCAGGCGCGGGAACTCGCTGGCCGCGAGCAGGTCCTCGAACCGCCAGCTCAGCCTGGGCGTGAGGCCGCCCGTGCCGACCCGCAGGCCGCCGTCCAGGGCGCGGCGCAGGGTGCGCGAGGACACCTCGCCGCCGTCGAGCGACTCGACGACCTGCTTCAGGACGGTGTACGCAATCCACGTCGTCTGCACGCCCGCGTCGGCCGGGTCGACCCGGTTGTCGCCGAACGCGTGCTCGCGGATGACGTCGCGCATCCGGTCCCACCGGGCGTCGGTCGTCGCCGGGTACCAGCCGGTGACGTACGCGCCCTCGTACGGGCCGCTCGCGCCGCCGGTGCGGTCGACGAGGGACTGGTCGACGCTGCCGAGCACCGAGGAGATGCGGACCGGCGGATAGTCGTCCCTGGTGCGGCGGAAGGAGTCGTAGAAGGTGTCCGTGCGCGCGCCGAGCGCCGCCGTCACACAGCCCTTCGGGGTGCCGGCGGACTTCAGCGCCTGCTCGGCCTGCGGGGTGAGGTCGGTGCCGTCCTCGGGGGCGCGGATGTCGGCGACGGGGCGGTGGTGGCCGTCGGCGAGGCCCTGGTTGAGGAGCTTGGGCAGCTCGTCGCCGGCGAGGGTGTCGGGGCGGACCAGGGAGACGCGGTCGCAGCGGGCGGCGAGCTGGCGGCCGTTGCCCGCGAGGAGGGCGGGCTCGCCGCCGTTGACGGGGTAGGAGAGCGGGCTGCTGAACTCGTCGTCGGTGATGCCGTAGCCGCCGATGTAGGGGATGCCGGCGCCCTCCAGCGGGGCGAGGAAGGAGCTGCCGTGCTGGCTGTACGCGCCGACGACCGCCGCCACGTCGTTGTCGACCGCCTCCCGTGCGCAGGCGGCGGCGCCGACCGTGTCGTTGTGGTCGTTGCAGGTGAGGACCTTCAGCTCGTGGCCGTCGAGGCCGCCGTGCGCGTTGACCCAGCGGGCGTAGGCCTGCGCCATGGCGGGCATGCCGGGCTTGTTGGTGGCCTTGGTCTTCTCGGGCGCCCAGGTCATGACGGTGATGGGGTCGTCCCTGGAACCCCCCGTGGTGCCAGGGATGACCCCGCAACCGGATATCAGGGACGTACACGCCGCCACGGCGGCCGCGGAGAGCAGAGCGGTGCGGGTGGGGCGGGGGAGGAAGGTGCGTCGCCGGCCGGTCATGTCCCTGCACGATGCCGTTGCGCGGCCAACCGTGGAGTGACTCGCCCTCAACGGAAAGTGACAGGAAGGTGAACGGGCGGGGCCCGGTTCGCGCGCCCGGGGTGGGAACGTACGATCCATGACCGTGCAAGGTTCGGAGAACACTTCCCGTCGCGGCCGTCGCTCCAGCACCATGGGGGGCATGCCGACCAACGACATGCCGTGGTGGCGCTGGCGCAGCAACGTGCGCTCGGCGCTGCACATGCTCTCCGACCCCGCCTTCCAGCGGGAGTGCTGGCTCGCGGGGCGCGAGGAGTACGGGGACGTGACCGACGCCGTGTACCGGCTCGTCGAGGACACCTGGCTCGACAACTGGTCCGCGGAGAAGTACGTGGGGACCATCTTCCGCGACTCCCAGGAGGCGGCCCTCGTCGACACGGCCGTGCTGCGGGTCCTGCGGATCATGCACGAGGTGGGGCCGGACGCGCTGGTCTCCGTCTATCTGGAGCACCCGGGGTGGCCCGAGGCGGTCCGCGCCGCGCGCGACGCGCACGTACGCCTCGCGGCGGGCGACGGGGAGGACCCGGACGTGGAGCCGAAGACCCTCGAAGTGCTGCGGATCCTGACCCGCTCGGCCTGAGTCCGCCGCGCGGAAGGCCCGCGCACGGCGGCTGTCACGTGTGGGAACCTAGGCTCCATGAACGAGCAGTCCACCGCCGCCGCCCCCGCTGAGCAGTACGTCCTCACCCTCTCCTGCCCCGACAAGCAGGGCATCGTGCACGCCGTGTCGAGCTACCTCTTCATGACCGGCTGCAACATCGAGGACAGTCAGCAGTTCGGCGACCACGACACCGGACTGTTCTTCATGCGCGTCCACTTCTCGGCCGAGTCCCCGGTGACCGTCGAGAAGCTGCGGGCGAGCTTCGCCGCGATCGGCGACTCCTTCCACATGGACTGGCAGATCCACCGCGCCGAGGACAGGATGCGGGTCGTCCTGCTGGTGTCCAAGTTCGGGCACTGCCTGAACGACCTGCTGTTCCGCTCCCGGATCGGCGCGCTGCCGGTGGAGATCGCCGCGGTCGTCTCCAACCACACGGACTTCGCCGAGCTCGTCGCCTCGTACGACATCCCCTTCCACCACATTCCGGTGAACCGGGAGAACAAGCCGGAGGCCGAGGCCAGGCTCCTGGACATCGTGCGCGAGGAGGACGTGGAGCTCGTCGTCCTCGCCCGCTACATGCAGGTGCTCTCGGACGACCTGTGCAAGGCGCTCAGCGGGCGGATCATCAACATCCACCACTCCTTCCTGCCGAGCTTCAAGGGCGCGAAGCCCTACCACCAGGCGCACGCGCGCGGTGTGAAGCTGATCGGCGCGACCGCGCACTACGTGACGGCCGACCTCGACGAGGGCCCGATCATCGAGCAGGAGGTCGAGCGGGTGGGCCACGGCGTCACCCCCGACCAGCTGGTGGCGATCGGCCGTGACGTGGAGTGCCAGGCGCTGGCGCGGGCCGTGAAGTGGCACGCGGAGCGCCGGATCCTGCTGAACGGCCGCCGCACGGTCGTCTTCGCGTAAACCGTGCCGGCAGGGCGGCTACATCCGGCTCAGTGAGGCCGCCGAGAACAGCACGTCGCGGATGGCCTCGCGGTCGCCGTCCTGCCCGGCGGCCGCCTCCTCCGGCGAGACATGGCCCGCGGCGAGCCGGCAGAACTCGACGCCGTCCAGCGCCACATGGGCCACCTCGTGGTCCCGGGACGCGGTCGCCGCGGGCGAGTCGAGCGGGATCAGCCACTCGCCGCCGCCGTGCCCCTCGATCTCCAGACGCAGGCTGCGGCCCGGCGCGCCCGCCGCGACCAGGCCGCGGGAGGGCGTGGCGAGCCCGGAGCGGCGCCGCCCGGCGAGCGTCCCCGGCAGCAGGCGCGCGGCGAGGTCGATCATGTGGTGGAGGTGCCGGGGCGCGGGCGGCGCGTACGGATAGTCGACGGCGTCGGCGATGTCGCCCGCGTGGATCCAGCACTCGAAGGCGCGGTCCGTCATCGCGTCGCGCAGCGGCAGTTCGACCGCCCGCGCCTCGGGCCCCGCGCCGTCACCGGGGGCGGGCACCGGCCCGTACGGCACCGGGAGGCGGCCCGAGCCGTCGCCGGCGAACGACACGGTGCGGATCAGTTCGTGCGTCTGCTCGCGCCAGGGGGTGCGCACCGCGCGGGTGGGCGGGAAGTACGAGGCGCGCCAGTACGCCTCCGTGCGGTGGTCGGGGTCGCGCGGGACCCTGACCTCGGCGCCGAGCGGGTCGTCGAGGCCGAGGGCGAGCCCGACCATGCCGTCGACGGCGATGAGGTGCGCGATGACCCCGGCGACGGTGGTCTTCCTGCTGACCGGCCCTTCGTCGTCGAACCAGCGCAGCCGCACCGGGGCGTGCCACTCCGCGTCGCCGATGTCCTTCAGGAGGGCGTCGAGGCGGGCGGTCTCCGCGTCGTACGGAACGGCCCACTCCGGCACCGGGATGCGGGGCGGGCGGCGGCCGAGGCAGCTCTCCAGGACGCGGGTGCGCAGGCCCGGGTCGAGGTCGAGGCTCTCCTCGGGACGCAGCAGGCCGACGGCGTCGCGCAGCCGCAGCGCCTCCTCGGCGCAGGGGCCGCAGTCGCCCAGGTGCTCCTCGACGGCGAGGGCCTCCTCCGCGGAGCAGGCGGAGAGCGCCCACGCGCCGAGGAGGGACTTCAGGACGGCATGGTCGAGGACGAGCGGCGGGGCGGCGGGCGCGGCTTCCGGGGGCGGGCCGGGTACGGCCGGACCGGGCATGGGCTGGCCGGGCACGGGCAGACCGGGCAGGGGCAGGCCGGTGTCCTCGACGGAGGCGCGCGGCATCGGTATGCGCGGCCCGGCACCGCTCCCGTATGCCCCGCCGCCGAAGCCACCGGAACCGTCCGTACCGCCCGTGCGGTCCGGCTCGTCGTGCGGTTCGGGGCGGTCGGCGCCGGTCACAGCGCGGTCCCGGGGCCGGGCGAGGCGCCGCGGCGGGCGCTCCGGCGTGGGTCGGCGGACGGGTCGGCGGCGGCGTCGTTGGCCGTGGAGAGCAGCTGCAGTCCGAGGCGGAGCCTGCGGCGGGCCTCGTCCTCGGTGACGCCGAGGTCGGCGGCGGTCTGGCGGTAGTCGCGGCGCTGGAAGTACGCGAGCTCCAGGGCGGCCCGCAGCGGGGTCGGCATGGCCGTGACGATGTAGTCCGCGCGGGCGGCCACGGAGGCGCGGCGGACCTTGCGCTCCAGGTCCTCCCTGGTGCCCTCGCCGCCGCGGGCGAGGGCGGCGGACTCGGTCTGGCGCAGTCTGCGGACGGCCTGCCGGTGGGTGAGCGTGGCGATCCAGGAGCGCAGCGGGCCCTGGCGGGGGTCGTAGGCGTCGGGGTTCTCCCAGACGTGGGTGAAGACCTCGCGGGTGACACGGTCGGCGGCCGGCTCGTCGCCGAGGACGCGGTGGGCGAGGTTGTGCACGAGCGAGGCGAACGTGTCGTAGAGCTCTCCGAGTGCGGCCGCTTCGCCGTGCGCGAGGCGTTGCTGCATCCGGCGGTCCCAGCGCCGCGGCGCGTCCTTCGGCATGCGGCCCCCTCGTGCGCTTGCCCTGTTCTGCCTTCTCGTGCTGCCTTCTCGTGCGCCTTCTCGTGCTGCCTTCTCCGACCGTACTTCCCGCGCGGCGGTTCGTGTTCCTGACGCCCCCTCGAATGTAGTCGGGGCCACTGACAACGCACTTCGGTTTGCGGCAAAGCGCACTGCTTGCCGGAGACCGGATGATATTGCCGCGCGTCCCCTGGTGTTTCATGGGGTACGGGTGGGGCAGCCGAAGCAGAACGAAACGTAGGGACTGCTTCCGGATCGCTCCGGAACCACGGACGGCTACGACGGACAGCAGGGCGAGCGAGAGGCGTGACGCGTGACGCTCAAGGTGACGGTGGGCGAGCAGGCAGGCTGGGCCGTGCTGTGCGTGTCCGGCGAGATGGACCTGCTGACGTCGCCCGTGGTGCGCCAGCGCGTGCACGATGCCGTGGCCGACGGCCGCAGGCGCATCGTCCTCGACCTCTCCGAAGTGCTGTTCTGCGACTCCAGCGGCGTCGGCGTGCTGATCGCCACGCGCCGGCTGATCCGCTCGTTCCAGGGCCGGCTGCGGCTCATACTGCCCGCCAAGGGCGCCGAGGACGGCTCACACGTCAACCGCGTCCTCGCGGCGCTCGGCGTGCGCAGGCTCTTCGAGGTCTTCCCCGATGTGCCGGCGGCGCTGGACGACGAGGCGACCCCGCTGTCCGCCTAGAGCCCGCTGTCCGCCTAGAGCCCCTCCAGCCGTCCGCCCACAGCCCCGCTCACGCGCCCGGCAGGAAGAGGCAGAACGGGTGGCCGTGCGGGTCGAGCAGTACGCGTACGTCCTTCTGCGGCTGGTGTTCCGCCACCGTCGCGCCCAGGGCGCGGGCCCGCTCGGTCTCCGCCTCCAGGTCGTCGACCCGCAGGTCCAGGTGCGCCTGCATCTGCTGGGTGCCCGGACCCTGGGGCCACACCGGGGGCGTGTGGTCCCTCTCCAACTGGAAGCTGAGGCAGGGGCGGTGCTCCCCCGGAGCGCGCAGCCGGACCCACTCCGGATCGCGCTCGGCCTCCTCCCAGCCCAGCAGGGCGCGGTAGAAGTCGGCCAGCGCCGGAGGGTCGGGGGTGCCGAGAACGAAGGCACCGAGCGTGGTCGTCATGCCGTCCCTGTGCCCCCGATCACCGCACTCACGCATTCCGTGGCACACCCTTGTCCCGGAATTCCCCCGGTCCTGACACAAGCATCGCTTTCCCGTCTCCGGGCACTCGTCACGTCGTACGCTCACAGCCGGGGAACACTCCCCCGAGCAAGCACCCAACCGCGGAAGTGAGGCGGCCCGAAGATCATGGACAGTGCCGAGTACGAGCGTAGGATCGCGGCCCGGTTCGCCACCTTCGACCAGGACGGCAACGGCTACATCTCCCGTGAGGACTTCAGTACGGCGGCGGCCGCCCTGTGCTCCGAGTTCGGCGCGACGGCGCGGTCCGAGCAGGGGCAGGCCCTCTACATCGGGGCCGAGGCGTTCTGGCAGGGCATGGCCGGGATCGCGGACCGCGACGGCGACCAGCGGATCACCCGGGACGAGTTCGTGGGCGGCGCGGTCAAGCGGCTGCGGGACAACCCCGCGCGGTTCGCGGAGATCGCCCGGCCGTTCCTGCACGCGGTGATCGGCGTCGCCGGCGGCGCCGCGGACGGCACCGCGAGCCCCGAGGAGGCCGGGCGCGCGCTGCGGGCGCTCGGCGTGCCCGACGACATCGCCTCGGGCGCCGCCGCCGCGTTGGACGCGGACGGCGACGGCCGGGTCACCGAGGACGAGATCGTGAGCGCGTTCGCGCAGTACTTCACGGTCCCCGAGTAGGGCGGCCGTACCGACCCGTCAGTTCGATCGGTCCGAGAAGCGTTCGCGCAGCTTGTACTTGAGCACCTTGCGCAGCGTCTCGTTGCGCGGAAGGGCCTCGACCACCTCCAGTTGCTCCGGCAGCTTGTAGAGGGCGAGGCCTTCCGCGCGCAGGTACGAGGTGATCTCCCTCAGCGTCAACTCGCCGGTGTCCGGCCGCTGTTCGACCACCGCGCAGACCCGCTCGCCGCGCTCGGGGTCGGCCAGGCCGACGACCGCCGCCTCGCCGACGGCCGGGTGCCGGTGGAGCAGGTCCTCGATCTCCTTGGCGGAGATGTTCTCGCCCTTGCGGATGATGATGTCCTTCGCCCGCCCGGTGAGGACGAGGTGGCCGCTCTCCCGCAGATGCCCGAGGTCCCCGGTGATCAGGAACCCGTCGGCGTCGAAGACGTCCGCGCTCTGCGCCGGGTCCAGATAGCCCCGGCAGACGGCCTCGCCGCGCAGCCGCACCTCGCCGTCCACTCCGGCCGGCACCCGCTTGCCGTCGGCGTCGGTGACCCGGATCTCCATGCCCTCGGGGGGCAGGCCCTCGGTGGTCGCGAGGTTCTCCGCGGTGTCGTCCGGGGCGCCCATGGTGATCATCGGCACTTCCGTCATGCCGTAGCCGTGGGTGAGCTGACAGCCCATCTCGCGCACCACCGCGTGGTAGACCTCGGGCGGCTTGGGCGCGCCGCCGCCCGCGAGCAGCCGCAGCGTCGGGATCACCTTCTCCCCGTCCGGCAGCCGGCGCTGCTCGGCGAGGAACATCGAGTAGAACGCCGTCGACCCGCCCGCCACGGTCACCCCGTGCCGCCGGTAGCCGTCGAGCGCGGCGGGCAGCGCGAAGTGCTCGAACATGACCGCGGGGAAGCCGTAGAGCAGCAGCATCACGGTGTAGTCGGGGCCCGCGATGTGCGCGTAGGGGAACGCCATCGAGCCGACGTCCGCCGCCGTCAGATGCAGGGCGTGCGCCAGGCACGAGCCGCCCGCGATCAGTGAACGGTCCGTGTGCAGCACGCCCTTGGGGTCGGACGTGGTGCCCGACGTCCAGTAGATCCAGCGCACCGCCGTGCCGTCGGAGGGCGGCGGGGGCAGGACGGCCGGGTCGCCCTCGGGCAGCGCGTCGTACGCCTCGAAGACCCGCGACGCCGTGCCCGCGCCGAGCCGTTGCGCCATCCCCGTGTGGTCGAAGCCGCGCCAGGTGCCGGGCACGGCGAAGAACTCCGCCTTCGACTCCCGCAGCGCGTAGCCGACTTCGCGGTCCCGGTGGAAGGGGATGAGCGGCGACTGTACGGCGCCGATACGGGCGAGCGCGAAGGAGAGCAGCGCGGTCTCGATACGGGTGGGCAGCTGCCAGGCGACGACGGTGCCGGGCCGCACCCCCATGCCGTACAGGCCCGCGGCGACGCGCTCGGCGCGGTCCCTGAGCCCGCCGAAGGTGAGCGCGCGGTCGTCGGCGGGGTCGGCCGCGGCCTCCAGGAGGACGGGGCGGTCGGGGGTGAGGGCGGCGCGGCGCGCGACCAGCTCCCAGAGAGTGCGGGACTCGCCCAGTGCGTACGCGGTCTCGTTGCGCGCGGGCCTCATGAGATCCCCTCCCGGTCCCACGACGAGAACTGACGGACAGTCAGATCGTGCCCGTGAGCGTAGGCCCCGGCGCCTTGCCGGTCCAGAGGCGCGGGGCTAGCCTGCGTCCTGACGACCCGTCAGATACAGGGACCCGTAGGAGCCGCATGGACCTCACGTACACCGACGAGGAGGAAGCCTTCCGTGCCGGGCTGCGCGACTGGCTCGCGGCGGTGCTGCCGAAGCTCCCCGCCAAGCCGTCCCCCCAGGACTGGCCGGGACGCCGCGCCTACGACACGGCGTGGCAGCGCCTGCTGTACGACGCCGGATACGGGGAGGTCCACTGGGACGCATCCCCGACCCAGCGGCTGATCTTCCTGGAGGAGACCGAGAAGGCGGGCGCCCCCTACGTGGGCGCCAACTTCGTGGGCCTGCTGCACGCGGGCCCGACCATCGCCTCCGAGGGCACCGCCGAACAGCGCGCCCGGTGGCTGCCGCCCGTCCTGCGCGGCGACGCGGTGTGGTGCCAGGGCTTCAGCGAGCCCGACGCCGGCTCCGACCTGGCGTCGCTGCGCACCCGCGCGCGACGCGACGGCGACCACTACGTGGTGAGCGGCTCCAAGATCTGGACCTCGCACGCGGAGGTCGCCGACTGGTGCGAGCTCCTGGTGCGCACGACGCCGGTCGGTGAGGCCGTGCCCAAGCACCGCGGCATCACCTGGCTCGCGATGCCGATGGACGCCCCCGGCATCACCGTGCGGCCGCTGCGCACCCTCGCGGGGTCCACGGAGTTCGCGGAGATGTTCCTCGACGACGTGCGGATCCCGGTGGCGAACCGCGTCGGCGCGGAGAACGACGGCTGGCGCGTGACGATGGTGACGCTCTCCTACGAGCGGGGCACCGCCTTCGTGGGGGAGGTGGTGGCCTGCCGGCGGGTCCTCGGCGAGCTGGCCCGCGAGGCGCGCGGCAACGGCCGCTGGGGCGACCCGGAGCTGCGCCGCAGGCTGGGGCGGCTGAGCGCCGAGTTCGGGGCGCTGTGGCGGCTCACGCAGTGGAACGTGAGCGAGGCGCAGCGCACCGGCGGGGTGCCGGGGGTGGGCGGCTCGGTCTTCAAGCTGCGGTACTCGCACGCCCGCCAGGAGCTGTACGACGCCGCCGCGGAGGTCCTCGGCGCGGGCGCCCTCGACCTCGACCAGGACTGGGTGCTTGACCGCCTGTCCTCGCTCTCGTACACGATCGCCGCCGGGACCTCGCAGATCCAGCAGAACATCGTGGCCGAGCGGATCCTCGGCCTCCCGAAGGGCCGGTGACGATCCGGATGGACTTCCAACTGACCGAAGATCACACAGCGTTGCGGTCCGGCATGCGGCAGCTCCTGGAGGCCCGGTTCACGCTGCGTGACGCCACGGACCGCGTCCACCGTGCGCTCTGGCGCGATCTGGGGGACGCGGGCTTCTTCTCGCTCGCGCTGCCCGAGGCCGACGGCGGGGTCGGACTGGGGCTCCCGGAGGCCGTGTTGATCTTCGAGGAGGCGGGGCGCGCGCTGCTGCCGGGGCCGGCGGTGGCGTCGTTCCTGGCGGCGGGGGTGGTGCCGGGCGCGGCGGCGGGAGAGGTGGTGGTGACCGCGGTCGACGGCGCCCTTGTGCCGTGGCTGGCGGAGGCGGACGTGGTCCAGGGGGATGTGACCGGCGCGGTGCCGCTGCGGTCCGTCGACCCGCTGACGCCGCTGCACCGGGTGCCCGACGCCGGGGGGCTCACCCGGGGCGCCCTGCTCTACGCGGCGGAACAGCTCGGCAGCGCGTCGCGCACCTGTGAGGCGGCCGTCCAACACGCCCGTCGGCGCGAGCAGTTCGGCCGCCCGATCGGTGCGTTCCAGGCGGTCAAGCACCTCTGCGCGCAGATGCTGGTGCGGGCCGAACTCGCCCGTGCCGCGGTCTACGCGGCGGCCGTGACCGGCGACGCCCTGGACGCCCGCGCGGCCAAGCTGCTGGCCGACGACGCGGCCGTGCGCAACGCCCGTGACTGTCTGCAGGTGCACGGCGGCATGGGGTTCACCTGGGAGTCCGACGTCCATCTGCACCTCAAGCGGGCCTGGGTGCGGGCCGAGCTGGGCTGTACGGCGCGGGACGCCGAGGAGGAGCTCGCGGCGGCGCTCTGAGGAGGGGGAAATCGGGGGTTCCCAAAAATTGGTCTGCCCGATATCGTGCGCTTTGTCCGTTGTTTCATCGAACGAAGTGCCCCTGCACGAAGGCTACTGAGCGTCGATATCGGGTTGTGTCCTACGCGTGACTCGTCACGGCATGGAGTCGGCGCCCGGCTCGGGTACCTTGTGTGGGATGCGAGTGGTTCAGAGGTGGAGCCATGCCGGTGTTGCCCAGGTGGCGGCGCCGGACCCGGCAATGCGTGCCGCTCGCAGCGCAGGACGGGGTTACGCCCCCGCCTGTTCGACCCCCTGCGGTGCGCGTCGCACAGTATGCAGTACGCGTACTCCTTCGCGCTGGAATATGCCCGAAGCGCTTGTTGGGGTGACTGAACGTCAATCATGCTGTCTCCCAAGGGGATCACGTTCGGTGACCCTGTGGAGTCGCGAGGCGATGTGTCCGCCGGTTCGGATGGTGTGAGCGGTGCAGGTGCTTCAAGTTCAGCTGGAGGTCGGGGCTGACCCCGCCGAGGTGGGACGGGCCAGGCGGTGGGCCCGCTCACGACTCGCGGGCTCGGGCATAGAGGCCGACGAGCCGGTTGCCGAGACGCTGATCCTGTTGATCTCGGAGCTCGTGACCAACGCGGTCGTGCACACCGGCTGCCCGGCCGTGCTGCGCATGCTGCTGCCCGGCGTCCCCGCGGACGTGCCGGGGACGGTCCGGGTCGAGGTGGCCGACAGCAGCGCCCGCCCGCCCGCCCAGCGGCACGCGGACGGCGACGACACCAACGGCCGCGGCCTGGAGCTCGTCGACGGCCTCGCCGACCGCTGGGGCTGGCAGCCCGAGGGTTCGGGCAAGAGCATCTGGTGCGAGGTCGACCGGTGTGACGCCGGTGTCGCGGCGGCCACCTTCGAGGGCACCACCCACGACGGCTCGGTCTGCGACATCGCGGCCTACGAGACGGCGGCCCGCGAGGCGTCCGGCCATGAGGAGTCGGCCTACGGGGAGCCTGCATACGGGGAGCCGGCCTACGGGGAGTCGCTCTACGGCGCGACGGTCTACGAGGCGACCCCTCGTGGCATCACGGCGTGCGACGGCGCGGCCTACGGAGGCGCGGCCCACATGGGGGCGGCCTCCGGGCGTGCGGCCGGAGCGGCCAGGGCGGCCTACAACCGGACGGCCTACGGCGACGCGGACGTCGCCTACGAGGCGGTCTGAGCGTCCACGCGACGCCCTGCCCGCCCGGGGCGCCCGGGCGGGCCGGGCGGTGCCCCCGCCCCCGTATGCGCCCTTGCGTGCCCCGGTGCGCGCACGCGTGCGCGGGCGGGGTGAACCGGGCATTGCTCACCAATCCCCGAGTGGGTGTTGACGTGCCGTGTCCGGTTGATCACGCTGGGGTGCAGCGATTCGCCGCGAGGGGACGTCGAGGGCGCTCGGCGGGACAGCCGCGGGTCCTTGACGAGGTGTGGGTCGCGATTTCGGCGCGGGTCCCTTCGTGGCCGCACGGACAGGGGCGAGCGCCGGAGCCGGACGGTGGCGTGTACGGCGGCGCGCTCGGGGCGAACGCCGAGGCGCCGCCGTCCGGCGCGCAGACGGCAGGCCCGGTGGTCGGCCCGGCGGCAGGCCCGGCGGTCGGCTTCAGCGGAGACGGCCGGCCTCAGAGGAGCGCGACCGGCGCCACCGGGGTGCCCGTGCCGCCGACGAAGGGCTCCGGCATCGCGGAGAGCAGGAAGGCGTACCGGGAAACTTCTGCACAGGCTGTGGACAAGTTTTCCAGATTCCAGTTCTGGCCCTGCAGCATCCCCATCTCGACCAGATCGAGGGCGTGCACGGGCAGCCACAGGTTCTCGACCTCCGGCGGGAAGATCTCGAAGGTGAGGGTGTCGTTGGCGACGGCGGCCACGTCCCGGGCGTGGAACCACTCGGGCGTACGCAGCGAGAGGCCGGGCGAGGGGTAGGCGTACGCGTGCTTGTCGCCGGCGAGGTAGACCTGGATCTGCCCCGTGCGGACCAGCACGATGTCGCCGGCGCGGACGGTGACGCCGCCGAACTCCGCTGCCTCGTCGAGGTCTTCGGGGGTGACGGCGTGATCGCCGGGCAGCCGGTCGAGCCCCTTGGCGCGCGCGACGTCGAGCAGGACGCCGCGCGAGACGATGTGCGGTGCCTTGTCGATGCCGCTGAACCGCGCGCCGGCGTGGGCCGTGATGGTGTCCGCCGGGCGGCCGTTGTAGATCTTCCCCGAGTGCGACACATGGGTGAGGGCGTCCCAGTGGGTGGCCGTCTGCAGCCCCATCGTCACCGCGTCGTCGCTGGTGGCGACGGTGCCGGGGCCGAACAGCTCGTGGTTGATCTGCACCATGGTGTGCAGCGGGTTCACCCGGCCGGGGATCATGCCCGTCTGGACGCCGTCCTCCCTGAGCGGCAGCGCGAGCGGCACGCGCCGCCCCGAGCGGACCTCGCGGGACGCCGCGCGGACCACCTCGTCGGTGACGAGGTTGAGTGTGCCGATCTCGTCGTCGCTCCCCCAACGCCCCCAGTTGTTCACGCGTTTGGCGATGTCGTGGAACTCCGCCGGCAGAGCGTCCGGACGTGACATGAGTCCTCCGCGGGGCTTGTCTTTCGGTATCTGACGGGTCATAGAATCTAACGGTCCGTCAGAAACCGCGGGAAGGGGCCGGACGTGGGGAACTTCTTGGCAGGCAAGGTGGTCGCCGTGACCGGCGCGGGGCGCGGCATCGGCAGGGCCGTCGCGCTCGCCGCGGCGGCCGAGGGGGCGAAGGTCGTCGTCAACGACTACGGCGTCTCCATGGCGGGCTCCGAGCCGAGCAGCGAGATAGCCGACGCGGTGGTCAAGGAGATCCAGGCCGCGGGCGGCGAGGCCGTCGCCGTGGCCGACGACGTCTCCACCATGGAGGGCGGCCGGCGGATCGTCGACGTCGCGCTCGCCGAGTACGGGCGGATCGACGGGGTCGTGTGCGTCGCCGGGATCCTGCGCGAACGGATGCTGTTCAACATGTCCGAGGAGGAGTGGGACCCGGTCGTCGCCACCCACCTGAAGGGCACGTTCACCGTCTTCCGCGCGGCCTCGGCGGTGATGCGCAAGCAGGGCACGGGCACGCTGATCGGCTTCACCAGCGGCAACCACCAGGGCTCCGTGGCGCAGGCCAACTACAGCGCGGCGAAGGGCGGGATCATCTCGCTGGTACGGAGCGCCGCGCTGGGCCTGCACAAGTACGGGGTGACCGCCAACGCGGTGGCGCCCGTCGCCCGTACGCGGATGTCCGCCAACGTACCGATGGAGCTGACGGAGATCGGCGAGCCGGAGGACGTCGCCGCGCTCGTCACGTATCTCCTGAGCGAGCGGGCCCGCGAGCAGCAGATCACCGGCCAGGTCTACACGATCGCGGGCCCCAAGATCGCGGTCTGGGCCCAGCCGCGCGAACTGCGCGCCGGGTACGCGGACGGATCCTGGACGCCCGAGAGGATCGCGGACTTCCTGCCGGGGACGGTGGGGACGGACCCGATGCCGATGCTGGCGCAGCTGGAGGCGATGGCGAAGGCGGCGGCGGAGGGCGAGCGGCCCAACGCGTAGCCCCCGGGGGCGGGGCGGTGGGGACGGGCCACTGGGGGGACGGGTCGGGGGAGTCGGGGCGCAGGAGAGGGGCGGGCGGTGGATTTCGGGTTCGGGGTCGAGGACGAGGCGTTCCGTGCCGAGGCGCGGGCCTGGCTGGGTGAACATCTCACCGGTGAGTTCACGGCGGTGGTGGGGCGGGGCGGGCCGGGCAGCGAGCATGAGGCCGGTGCCGTCCGGCGGGCGTGGGAACGGGAGTTGGGGCGCGGCGGGTGGATCGGGCTCGGCTGGGACACGGACGCCTTCGGCAACCGGCGCGCCTCGCTGACCCAGCAGGTCGTCTGGGCCGAGGAGTACGCGCGGGCCAGGGCGCCGGGCCGGTACGGGCACATCGGCGAGAACCTGCTCGCGCCGACGCTGCTCGCCTACGGCAGCCAGGAGCAGCGGGACGAGTTCCTGCCGCCGATCGCGCGCGGCGAGGTGCTGTGGTGCCAGGGGTACAGCGAGCCGGGCGCGGGGTCCGACCTGGCCGCGGTGCGGACGCGGGCGGTACGGGACGGTCCCGACTGGTTCCGGGTCACCGGGCAGAAGGTGTGGACGTCGCTGGCGCGGGAGGCGGACTGGTGTTTTGTGCTGGCGCGTACGGGGGTTGGGGCGGGCCCCGGTGTGGGCGCAGGTGCGGGCCCCGGTTCGGGGGAGGGGGCGGGGCGGCCGCATGAAGGGTTGTCCCTGTTGCTGGTGCCGATGGACCAACCCGGGTGCGTGGAGGTGCGGCCCATCCGGCAGTTGACCGGGACCAGTGAGTTCAACGAGGTCTTCTTCGACGGTGCACGCGCGCGTGCGGCGCATGTGGTGGGCGGCGTCGGCAACGGGTGGCGGGTCGCCATGGGGCTGCTCGGATTCGAGCGGGGCGTGTCCACGCTGGTCCAGCAGATCGGCTTCGCGGAGGAGCTGGCGGAGGTGGTGCGGCAGGCGGTCGCGTCGGGGGCGGCGGGGGATCCCGTGGTGCGGGAGCGGCTGGTGCGGCAGTGGGCCGAGTTGCGGGTGATGCGGTGGAACGCGTTGCGGACGTTGGGGGGTGGGGGTGGGGTCGGGGGCTCCGGTGCGGGTGCGGGTGTGACTGTGGGTGCGGGTGCGCGTGCCGGTTCGGGTGGTGACGTCGGGGCGCCCAGTGTCGCCAAGTTGTTGTGGGGGCGGTGGCATCAGCGGCTCGGGGAGCTGGGCATGGCCGTGCGGGGCGCGTCCGCGGCGGTGGGGCCGGGGGACTGGGGGGCCGTATCCCCGTACGAACTCGACGCCCTGCAGAGGTTCTTCCTCTTCAGCCGTGCCGACACCATCTACGGCGGCTCGGACGAGGTGCAGCGGAACATCATCGCCGAGCGGGTGCTCGGTCTGCCGAGAGAGGCCAGGGGGCCTCGGTGAAGGGGTGTGCGTGATGCGGGGTGTCGTGTTCGACGGTACGCGGGCCGAGGTGGTCGACGACCTGGAGATACGGGAGCCGGGGCCGGGGGAGGTGCTGGTCGCGGTCGCCGCGGCGGGGCTGTGCCACAGCGACCTCTCGGTGATCGACGGGACGATTCCGTTTCCGCCGCCGGTGGTGCTTGGGCACGAGGGGGCGGGGGTCGTGGAGGCGGTGGGGGCCGGGGTCACGCACGTGGTGCCCGGGGATCACGTGGCGCTGTCCACGATCGCCAGCTGTGGGGCGTGCGCGGACTGTGGGCGGGGGCGGCCGACGATGTGCCGGAAGGCGATCGGGGCGCCGGACCAGCCGTTCTCGCGGGGCGGCAAGCCGGTGTACCAGTTCGCGGCGAACTCCGCGTTCGCGGAACGGACGATCGTGCGGGCGGTGCAGGCCGTGAAGATCGCGGACGACATTCCGTTCGCGTCGGCGGCGCTGATCGGGTGTGCCGTGGTGACGGGGGTGGGGGCCGCGCTGAACCGGGCGGAGGTGGGGCTCGGGGACTCCGTGGTGGTGATCGGTACGGGTGGGATCGGGCTCAATGTGCTGCAGGGGGCGCGGATCGCGGGGGCCGGGACGATCGTGGCGGTCGACGCGAACCCGGCGAAGGAGGGGGTGGCGCGGCGGTTCGGGGCGACGCACTTTTTCGGGGCGACGGAGGCGGTGCGGGGGGTGCTGCCGCACGGGGCGGACCACGTGTTCGAGTGTGTGGGGCGGGTGGAGCTGGTGCGGGAGGCGGTGGAGCTGCTGGACCGGCGGGGGCAGGCGGTGCTGCTCGGGATGCCGGGGGCGACGGCCGAGGCGTCGTTCGTGGTGGCGTCGATGTTCCTGGACAAGTCGATTCTGGGGTGCCGGTACGGGAGTTCGCGTCCGCAGCGGGATTTCGCGCTGTACGCGGAGCTGTACCGGAGCGGGCGGTTGCTGCTGGACGAGTTGGTGACGAGGACGTACCCGGTGGAGGACTTCGGGGCGGCGGTGGGGGATGCGAGAGCGGGGAGGGTGGCGCGGGGGGTGTTGACGTTCTGAGGGGGAGGGGGGGGAGGGCTGAGGCGGGTGCGGGCCGGCGGGTGTGCCTATTGCCCGTCTGTGGGTGCGGGGCGCGTGGGGGGCGGGTGTCTGCGCCTACTGCCCGTCGCTGGGTGCGGGGCGCTTTGGGCCGGCGTCTGCGCCTGCGGTTCGTCGTTGGGTGCGGGGCCGCGGGGGTATGTGCGTACTCGCCATCCACTGTTCGCCACGCCTCGCGGACAATTTTGCTAGAGCGTGCTCGGTGCTCCGTGCGCACATACCCCCACGTCCCCTCCCGAGCGTTTGCGGGTGCGGGCCGGTGGCGGCGAACGCCTCTGACGCCCCAACTCACGGCTGATGATGATGGGCTATTGCCGCTCACTCGTCGTCGGCCGCGATGAGCTCGTCGGTGTGCTGGAGGACGAGTCGGATCACCCGTAGTGCTCGCCGGATCTGTGCCGCCTGGGTGCAGTCTTCCTCGGCTCGGCAGATGGTGCACTCCACGGTGTGCAGGAGGAGGATCGCGTAGATCTGCTGCTCGTGCTGCCGCAGTTCGGGCTTCGCCATGAGGCTCACCGGTGTCCCCCGGCGTGCGTGCCGTGAGCGATGTGGACGAGCGCGGCGACGGACTGGATGGCGCACAGGTCTCCGGGCAGGTGTGGCAGTACTGCCCAGTGCAGGCCGATGGGGCCGGTGAGGTCGGAGGCGGGGACGCTGAGGAACTGTCCGCCGCCGAGCATCGGGGCGGCGTCGGCGTAGGCCCATCGCGCCGGCGGGTATGTCTCGACCAGGGCGTGGTACTGGTGTGTGGGCCGGTTGTAGATCACTGGGCCAGTCAGGAGTTCGGCCAGTGTCCGGGTCACGATCGTGAGATCGTCGGTGCCGACTCCTGCGTACACGATCCGTGCCGGCAGGCAGACGGAATTGAACCTCCTGCCGAGCGGCAACAGGGCGACACCGCGCTCTGCCCACTCCCGGTGAGCCTGACCCGGCTCCTGCTGGGCGCGCGCCAGCCAGTCGAAGATCGCGTTGTCCGTTTGCTGCTGCGTCACGATGGCGCTCCGTCATCAGCGGTGATCAGGTCTGATGACGACGGTAAGAGCGAGGTACGCGGATCGATGACCGGAATACGGTCACCTCGTTCAGGCAGACAGCAGGCCCACATCCACAGCGAGTTCGGACGCGCGGTGCCGCCGCGCCGCCACCTTCGACTCCACCTCTTCCAAGATGATCCGGCGGGCGTACCCGTTGTACCGGATCGTCTCCGGCGCGGCCTCGAACGCCTTTTGCAGCGTCGCGATCGCCACGTCAGGCTGGCCGTCCAGTTGGAACCCGCGTGCCTCCTCGATGCGGTGCCGGGCCCGCCGCGGCCGTGATGTGATCACGGACTCATCTGCCTTCGCCGCCTGCCGCACGGACTCCCCGCCCTGGTGCAATTCCACCGCCACAGTGACCGCGTGCGCCCCCATGATGGCCCGCGAGAACGACGTGACCGGGTGGTAGTAGTCGGCTGCCAGCCGGTTCGCCATGCTGTTCGCCTTGTCCCAGTGCCGCCACGCCGTTCCGGTGTCGCGACGCCGGGCGGCGGTATACCCGAGCTCGAACTCCAGGGCCCCCGCGATGGCGAGGAGCTCGTCATCCGCGTCGGGCAGAAGCGGCTGCAGGAAGTGCACCGCCTGCAAGTTGATGGCGTCGGCGGCATCGAAGTGCCGGGGCCCGCTGTCGCGGTGGGCTTGCGCCAGCAGCCAGGCGGCCACGCCGATCGTGTGCGGGTCCCCGGAGTCCTGCGCCGCGACCATGCCGCGCTCCGCGACGCGCCACAGCAGCGCCGAGTCGGGCTGATAGGCGATGAAGAACTGAGACAGGCTGTATGCCTCCGCGAGGAGCGCCTGGGCGGCGCGACGCTCGGCTGCCGTGTCCGCGTGTCGAACGAGGGACTGTGCGTCTCGGATCAGATCCGGTAGCAGCCTGCCGATCACCTCGCGGTGGTTCTTCGCGGAGTGGCGGGACTTCCACGCAGCGTGCAGCCGCGCCTCGACGTGCTCGACGGGAGGCGGCTCGGTGCCGGCGCCGAGAGAGAAGCTGTCGACTGCGGCTTTCACCGCGCCGAGGCGGGGGTGGCCGGGGCCGATGAAGAGGTCGACCCGCATATCGGGGTGGCCTGTCAACTCGGAGAGGTCGCGGACCCGCAGCGCCTCGGCGATGCGCAGCACCATGTCTAGCCCTGGCGGCTGCTGTTGACCATTCTCGATCTTGCGCAAGGTGTGAGGTGAGATGGCGATGAAGTCAGCCAGCTGGATGCGTGTCATGCCGCGGCGCTCGCGGAGAATTTGCGTGCGTTGGCCGAAGCGCAGCGGGTCGACGTAAGGGTCCGGGGTGGCATCAGATGACACGGTCTCGCCCCAATCTCTGAGCAGGTCGCCCAGTCAGGGTATGAGGCGGTGCCTTTCTGGTGTGAGGGCTTTGGACAGCAATCACTGGGCAGTGCATGATGAATTGGGCGCCACGACTGGCTTTCTAGCCTTCGGGAGTGGTGGACGCCCGGATCCACCGCAGGCAGGGGCCCGCCCCGGCCACGATCGGTGTGGCACACAGCTCCGGGTTCTGCCACGGATGACTGTCGACGAGGCGCTTTTCCAGCTCGGGATACCGCTCGGTCGTGGTCTTGACGAGCAGTTGCCACTCCTCTCCGGTACCGAACTCTCCGTTGTGCCAGAACGCGGAGGTGACGGGACCGATGATCTGCGCGCCTGCGGCGAGGCGTTCTTGTACCGCGATCCGCGCCAACTCGACTGCCTGGGCACGGGTTTCGGTCGCGGTTGATACCTGTACGTAGTCGGCCATGCTGGTGAGCGTAACCCTGTCCAGTCATGACGGGACTCGCAGCTCGCGCCCGCCCGCGCTCCCCCTGGAGATCGCTGGCGTTCACCCATCCACCGCCCCGACCCCCGGCCGAACGGCGTGGGTTACGCCCGCCCTCCCCGGGCCCCCGGGCCTCCCCGCGGCGCGCCCGCGTCGAGGGCTCAGGCGGAGGTTACCGCGCGGAAGGTTCGGCGGTACGTCGTGGGGGTGACCCCCACCGCGCTCTGGAGATGCTGCCGCATCGACTGGGCCGTCCCGAAGCCCGCGTCCCGCGCCACCTGGTCCACGGACAGGCCCGTGGACTCCAGCAAGTGCCGTGCTCGCTCCACGCGTTGCTGCGTCAGCCACTGCCCGGGGCTGACGCCCACCTCCTCGCGGAACCTACGGGTGAACGTGCGGACCGACATCGACTCCTGCTCGGCCATGTCCCGCAGCTGCAACGGCTGGTCCAGGCGGTCGAGGGCCCACGCCCGCGCCGAGCGCGTCGTCGCCAACTGGGGTTCCGGCACCGGGCGTTGGATGTACTGGGCCTGGCCGCCGTCCCGGTGCGGGGGCACCACCGTGCGGCGGGCCACCTCGTTGGCGACCGCGGTGCCGTGGTCCCGTCGTACGACATGCACGCAGAGGTCGATGCCCGCGGCCACCCCCGCCGACGTCAGGATGTCGCCGTCGTCGATGAACAGGACGTCCGCGTCCACCCGTACCCGCGGGAAGAGCCGCTGGAAGTGTTCGGCCGACGACCAGTGCGTGGTCGCCGGGCGGCCGTCGAGGAGGCCGGCGGCGGCCAGCACGTACCCGCCCGTGCAGATGGCGACGAGCCGCGTCCCCGGCCGGATCCGGGCGAGCGCCGAGGCCAGTTCGGGGGTGAGGCGGCCCTCCGTGTGCACCGGCCCCAGCTCGTACGAGGCCGGGATGACGACCGTGTCCGCCGTGGCCAGCGCCTCGGGGCCGTGCTCGACGAGGATCGCGAAGTCGGCGTCCGTGCGGACCGGTCCCGGCGGGCGGACCGAGCAGGTGATGACCTCGTAGAGGGGGTGCCTCGCGGGGGTGCGCGCGCCGTTGAAGATGCGCTGCGGGATGCCCAGTTCGAAGGGGATCACGCCGTCCAGGGCGAGGACGACGACGCGGTGCGGTTCGGGTGCGGTCGCGTGCTCGCGAGAGGTCATGGCCCGATCCTAGCGAATGCTGTCCCTCGGGCCACTCGTTCGGTACGGACCATTTCTCGATGCTGGGTGACGTGAACCAGACAACCGAGACGCCTGAGACGCCTGAGACACCTGAGATGCCCGAGGCGCCCGCGGTGCCAGTGGTGCCGGTGGTGCCGGGGGTGTCAGAGGTGCCGGGGGTGTCAGAGGTGCCCGACGCGTCCGTAGCGCCCGACGCGCCTGGCGCGGTCGAGGCGACCGTGCGGAGCCCCGCGCGGACGGGCGAGGGTGAGGGCGGGCGTCGCCGTACTCCCCGTATCCATCGCGCATGGTTCGTCGCCGCCGTCACCTTCGTCACGATCATCGGCGCCGCCGCCTTCCGCTCGCTGCCCGGTCTCCTCTTCGACCCGTTCAAGGAGGACTTCGGCTGGTCGCGCGGCACCGTCGGGCTCGCGGTCTCCATCAACCTCACGCTGTACGGGCTCACCGCGCCGTTCGCCGCCGCGCTCATGGACCGCTACGGCATCCGCAAGGTCGTCGCGGTCGCGCTGGTCGTGATCGCCGCCGGGTCCGGTCTGACGGTGTGGATGCAGTCCGCCTGGCAGCTGCTGCTGTGCTGGGGGCTCCTCGTCGGGCTCGGCTCGGGGTCGATGGCGCTCGCCTTCGCCGCCACCGTCACCAACCGCTGGTTCACCGAACGGCGCGGGCTCGTCAGCGGGATCCTCACCGCGGCCTCCGCGTCCGGACAGTTGATCTTCCTGCCGCTGCTCGCCTGGATCGTCGAGACGTACAGGTGGCGGCCCGCCTCCGTGACGGTCGCGCTCGCCGCCCTCGTCGTCGTCCCCTTCGTCTGGCTGCTGCTGCGCGACCACCCGGCCGACGTCGGCCTGAAGCCGTACGGCGCCGAGGAGTTCGTGCCCAAGCCGGCGCCCGTCACGGGCGCGGGACGGCGCGCGATCAGGGTGCTCGCCAAGGCCGCCCGCACCGGCCCCTTCTGGCTCCTCGCGGGCAGCTTCGCGATCTGCGGCGCCTCGACGAACGGACTCGTCCAGACCCACTTCGTGCCCGCCGCGCACGACCACGGCATGGGCGTCCGGGCGGCCGCCTCCCTGCTCGCCGTCATCGGCATCTTCGACATCGTCGGAACGGTCGCGTCGGGCTGGTTCACCGACCGCTTCGACGCGCGCCGGCTGCTCGCCGTCTACTACGCGCTGCGCGGCGTCTCCCTGCTCTTCCTGCCGATGCTGCTCGCCCCGAACGTCCACCCGCCGATGATCTTCTTCATCGTCTTCTACGGCCTGGACTGGGTGGCCACCGTCCCGCCGACCCTGGCCCTGTGCCGCGAGCAGTACGGCGACGACAGCGCGATCGTCTTCGGCTGGGTCCTCGCCTCGCACCAGGTGGGCGCGGCCCTGGTGGCGTTCCTGGGCGGCGTGGCACGGGATGCCTTCGGCTCGTACGACGTCGTCTGGTACGCCTCGGGGGCGCTGTGCGCGGCGGCGGCGCTGATGGTGCTGGTGATACGGCGGCGGGGGCCGGGGCGTGTGGCGGTGGCCGCGAGGGTGGGGGCGGGTGCGGTGTGAGTACGAGGGGTGCGGCGCGAGTGCGAGGGTGCGGCGCGGAGTCAGGGGGTGAAGCGGCCGAACTTGCCCCGGTGGAACAGGAGCGGGTCGCCTTCGGTCTCCGCCGTGCCGAGGGCGTCCACCCGGCCCACCACGATGAGGTGGTCGCCGCCGGTGTGGACGGCCTGGATCGTGCAGTCGACCCAGGCCGGGGCGCCGGTCAGCCGCGGGGAGCCGGAGACCGGCGCCGCGTCGTAGCTCACCCCGGCGAACTTGTCGCCGCCGCTCACCGCGAACGCGCGGCACAGGGTGCCCTGGTCGGCGCCGAGGATGTTCACGCAGAAGACGCCCGCGCGCGCGATGCGCGGCCACGTCGTCGACGTACGCGCCACCATGAAGGAGACCAGGGGCGGGTCCAGGGACAGCGAGGAGAAGGACTGACAGGCGAAGCCTGCGGGGCCTGTGGGGCCTGTGGGGCCTGCGGGGCTGGTGGGGTCTGTGGGGCCGGCCGTGCCTACTGGTGCGCTCTCGGTGGCCGGGGTCTCGGCAGGAGCCGGAGTCTCGGCCGGGGCCGTGATCACGGTGACGCCCGTCGCGAAGTTCCCGAGCACCCGGCGGAATTCGTCCCGGTCCAGCGGTGCCCGCTCGTCGTAGCCGACCGCGCGCAGCTGGGGGCGCGGCAGTACGTCGAGGGGGGCGGTGGTGGTGCGGGCCCCGACCGACCTGAGGTATCGGACGGCGGTGGCCGCCATCCCTGCGTGTCCCATCACATCGACCATTGAAGCTGACGGGGCATCAGATGTGAAGGGCGTGGCCGAAACGCTGCAGACCCAGGCGTATCTTCAGCCTCATGAAGCGGGGGAAAACGCGTCGGACCTGGGGCGACGTGGAGATGCGGGCCGCGGGGGCGGCGAGCGCGGCACAGCTACCGGTGGCCGGGCTCGTGTCGTTCATCGTGACGCTCGGCCAGGACGATCACGGGGTCGGGGGCGGCCCGGATTTCGGTCTGGCCTGCGCGATCCTCTTCGCGCCGCTGCTGTTGCCGGTCCTCGGCGTGGTGCACTCGGGGGTGCTCACGCTGCCGGCCGTCTGGCTGGGGCGGCGGGCGGCAGCGGGATGCGGGCGGGGGCCGGAGTGGGCGTGGTCGGTGGGGTGCCTGGTGCCGGTCGGCGTCGCGTGGGCGGGATTCTTCGCCGCGCTGGGCGCGCCTTTCGCGGGGCCCGCGGGGTGGATCACGGCGAGTGGCGTCGTGCCCGCGCTGAACGTCGCGTACTGCAGGCGCCGCGAGGAACGCCTCGGCCGGCCGCTGCGCAAGGTCTGGATCCTGTCGGGCCTGGTCTCGCTCGCCCTGTGCGCGACCGTCTTCGGCGCGGCGGTCGTCGCCACGGAGACGGGCCTGCTCAAGGAGTACGAGCCGCCGCGCCTGGCACCGGGGCAGGTGGCGGGCGCGTGGCGGGACGAGGATGGGAAGGTCCGGTTCCGCCTGCACGAGAACGGCCGCGCGGACGTCCCTTCGTGCGGCGACGCCACGGGTACGTGGGCGTTGACCCTCGGCGCCGATTCCCCGGCCCGCCCGGTCCTGGATGTGGACGCTGACGCCGGGGGGTGTGAGAACGCGCAGACCTGGACCGTGGGCGGCACGGAGGACGACCCCGAACTGTTCGTGAACCTGGGCAGCATGGACGACCCGGACATAGAGACGCTGCACCGGGGAGGGTGAGGGGGCCGGCGCCCGCGGTTCGACAGGGCTGGGACGGGGGGGCGCAGTCTCGCGTCGTACGCCCGGGAGAACCGGGGTTGGGCCCTCGCGTTGTACGGCCCGGAGAACGGGAGCCGGGGCCACCTCGTGTCGTACGCCCAGCCGTTGCCCGGCGCGGGTGGGGCACGTCGGGGCGCACGCCCACGGTGTACGTCGCAGCATCCCGCTGCTCGCTGCCCGTGGAGCACCTCGGGGCCCACGCCCACGGTGTACGTCGCAGCACCCCGCTGCCCGCTGCCCGTGGCGCACCTCGGGGCCCACGCCCACGGTGTACGTCGCAGCACCCCGCTGCTCGCTGCCCGTGGCGCACCTCGGGGCCCACACCCCCGGTGTACGTCGCAGCATCCCGCTGCCCCCTGCCCCCTGCCCGCTGCCCGCTGCCCCCTGCCCCGTGCCCGCTGCCCGTGGCGCACCTCGCCGCCGCTCCCCGCCGGTGGCGCGTCTCGCCACCACCCGCCGCCTGTGGTGAGCTCCGCTGCTCGCCGTCCCTTGCCCACGGGCCCGTGGCGCGCCCAACCGCCGCTCACCGCCGTGGTGCGCCCCGCCGCCGCCCGGGCGTACCGAGTGACGGCGCTGGTCCGGGAGCGGGCGCACCACCTGCCGGGCAGGCCTCAGCGGCCGCGATACCTCGGGGTGCGGCGTTCCACGAAGGCCGTGACGCCCTCGTTCGCGTCCTTCGTCGTCATGTTGATCTCCTGTGCCGCCGCCTCCGCGGCGAACGCGCTCGCTCTGTCCGTGTCCAGCGACGCGTTGACCAGCTGCTTGGTCAGGGCCAGGGCGCGGGTCGGGCCGGTGGCGAGGCGGTCCGCCCACGTTCGCGCCGTCTTCTCCAGCTCTTCGGCCGGTACGACGCGGTTGACCAGGCCCAGCCGTTCCGCGTCCGCCGCCGACACCGCGTCGCCGAAGAACATCAGCTCCTTGGCGCGCTGCGGCCCGATCAGGCGGGGCAGCAGATAGGCACCGCCGCCGTCCGGTACGAGGCCGCGGCGGACGAACACCTCGATGAACCGCGCGGATTCGGCCGCGAGGACCAGGTCGCAGGCGAACGCCAGATGGGCGCCGATGCCGGCCGCCGTGCCGTTCACCGCGGCGATCACCGGCTTCTCGCAGTCGAGGACCGCGGAGATCAGCCGCTGGGCGCCCTGCCGGATGGTGCGGGCCACGTCGCCCGGCACCCGGGCCCCGCTCGACGCACCCGACGCACCCGACGTGCCCGCCGCCCCCGCCGTGCCGGAAGCGCCCGACGCCGTCCCCGTCGACGGCGTCCCGCGCAGATCCGCGCCCGCGCAGAATCCCCTGCCGGTCGCGGTGATCACCACGGCCCGTACCGCGGGGTCGCCGGACGCCGCGGCGAGCAGCGCGATGACGCGTTCGCGCTGGTCCCACGTGAGGGCGTTCATGGCTTCGGGGCGGTTGAGCGTGATCCACGAGACGCCGTTGTCAGTGGTGTGCCGTATCAATGAGTCGAGGGCGTCGTGAGGCTCGGGGGAGGCTGTCATGGGGGAGTGGCTCCGTTTCGCGTGGAGGCGGATGGCGGTGCGGGTGCGCGCACGAGTGCGGGTGCGGGTCCGTGCACGGGTGCCCGTGCGGGTCCGTGCACGAGTGCCCGTGCGGGTCCGCGCGCAGGTGCGGGTACCTGCGGGGACGCGGTGCCAAGGGGACCTAGTGGCAGACCGCGAACGCGTCGAGCGCCACCGCCCCCTGCCCGCGCGGCAGCACCATCAGCGGGTTGATGTCCAGCTCCGCGAGGTCGTCGCCGAGTTCGAGCGCCATCCGCTGCACCCGGAGCACCACCTCGACCAGCGCGTCGACGTCCGCGGGAGCCGCGCCCCGCACCCCGTCGAGCAGGGCCCGCCCCCGCAGTTCGCGGAGCATCGCCTTCGCCTGGTCCTCCCCGAAGGGCGGCACCCGCACGGCCGCGTCCCGCAGGACCTCCACGAGCACACCGCCGAGCCCGACCGTCACCGTCGGCCCGAAGAGCGAGTCGTGCGTGACGCCGACGACCATCTCGACGCCGCGCTCGACCATCTGGCAGACCAGGATCCCGTCCAGCGCGACCCCTTCGTAGCGGGCGATGTCCGTGAGCTCCCGATAGGCGTCGCGCACCTGGCTCGCCGAGGTCAACCCGATCTTCACCAGGCCCAGTTCGGTCTTGTGCGCGAGCTGCGGGCCCGACGCCTTCATGACGACCGGGTAGCCGACCAGGCCGGCCGCCCGCACGGCCGCCGCCGCGCTCGTCACCAGCTGTTCCCGCGGCACCCTGATGCCGTACGCGCGCAGCAGCTGCTTCGCCGCGTGCTCGCTGAGCTGCTGGCCGGGCCGCATGAGCGCCTGCGCCTTGCGGAAGGAGGGGGACGGGGTGCGCGGCGCCTCGTCGAAGGGCGAGCGGTAGTTCGTGGTGAAGCGGTGGTGGTCCAGATGGGCGCGCACCGCCGTGATGCAGTTGGCGAAGGTACGGAAGGTCGCGACCCGCGAGGAGCCGAGCAGCGTCTTGCGGTACGCGTCCTCGGTCCCCACCGGCGAGCCCCACACCACGCACACCAGCTTGTCCGTGCGCTCCGCCGCGTCCACCAGGTCCTGCGCCAGCTTGTCGCTCATCGGCGGGAAGGGGCCGGTGATCGGACAGATCAGCACGCCCACCTCAGGGTCGTCCAGGATCGCGTCGATGATCTTGCGGCCGCGCCAGTCGCCGACGGGGTGGCCGCCGTTGTCGATGGGGTTCGCGACGTTCAGGTAGGCGGGTATCCACTCGTGCAGCTCCGCCTGCTTGGCGTCGGAGAGCGTGGGCAGGCGCAGGCCCGCCTCGGCCGCCAGGTCCGCGAAGTGCGCGCCCGTGCCGCCCGAGATCGAATAGACGGCGACGCCGTCGGCCCGGGGCGTGCGCGCCCTCGCCAACAGGGCGGACGTGTCCTGGAGTTCGTCCAGGCCGTCGACGCGGATCACGCCGAACTGCCGCATCGCCGCGTCGACCACCGTGTCCGCGCCGGTCAGTTTGCCGGTGTGTGACGCCGCCGTGCGGGCGCCGGTCTCGGTGCGGCCGACCTTCACGGCGACCACGGGGACGCCGCGGCGGGCCGCCCGGTCGGCGGCGAGCAGGAAGGCGCGGCCGTCCTTGAGGCCCTCGACGTAACAGGCAATGGCGCCGACCTCGGGGCGCTCGGCGAAGTAGGAGATGAAGTCGGAGGTCTCCAGGTCGGCCTCGTTGCCGGTGGGCGCCCAGTGGGAGAGGCGTACGCCGAGTTCCTGCATCGTGAAGACGGGGCGGCCCTGGTGGCCGGACTGGGTGATCAGGGCGATCGCCGGGCCTTCGAGGTCCTCGCGGAACGCCTCGAAGGCGTTGAGGTTGGTGTTCGGGCCGAGGAGGCGGAGGCCGGAGCGCTGTACGGCGGCGGCGAGGCGGGCCTGGGCGGCCGCGCCCTCCTCGCCGGTCTCGGCGAACCCGGAGGCGAAGGCGACGGCGAACTTGACCTTCTGCTCGGCGAGTTGCTCGACGACGGGGAGCGGGTCGACGAGGAGGAGTACGGCGAGGTCGACCTGTTCCGGGAGGTCCGCGACGGAGGGGAAGCAGGGGAGGTCGAAGACGGTGGGGCGGGTGGGGTGTACGGGGTGCAGGCGGGCGCCGACGCGGGTGGCCCAGGTGAGGAGTTGGCGGGTGATGCCGGTGTTGGGGCGGCCCTCTGTGTCCGAGGCGCCGATGACGGCGACGGAGGTGGGGCGGAAGAAGCGGTCGAGGTCGGGTACGTCGGTGTACAGCGGTCGGCCGCTGACGTCCAGGTCGAGGTCGTCCGGGGCGCGGCCGTGGCTGTGGCCGTGGACGGTGTTGGGGGGGAGTTCGCCGCAGGCCACGACTTGGGCGCGGCGGGGGTCGGTGGTGAAGGTGCCGTGAGTCGATCCAAGCATCGGTCCGCCCGCTCCTGTGTGACAGCACGTTGCGCTAGCGCTTGCGCTAACGGTTACCTGACGCACTGTCAGATTACTGAACTGACGCCCTGTCAGGAATGGGGCTGCGCGTAAAGCCTGGCGGTGGGGGTGGGGCGGCGGGGTGGTGTGGGGGTGTGGGGGTGTGGGGGTGTGGGGTCTACGGAACCGTAGGGGGTGGGGGGTTGCCAAGGTCGCGAATTGGACTTCGGTGGGCGCGATGAAGGGAGGGGGGTCTGTTGGTGTTGTCAGGCGGCTGACTGTCTCTTTTGGCCGGGGTGTGGGGGTGCCGGGGCCGCGGGGGTATGTGCGTACTCGCCATCCCTGCGCCACGCTGCACGGACAATGGCGCCATTGTTTGCTCTGTGCTCCGTTCGCACATACCCCCACGTCCCCTCCCGGCCATTTTCGGCCGTCGGTCGCGGGGGCGTCCGGCCCCTTGGTCTCTCAGGCCGGGCGGAACACCGCGATGGCCGGGGTCACTTCGGTCGCGGCTCGGAACGTCGCCTTGAGCCGCATTCCGATGTGCAGGTCGCTCTCGGGGCAGTCGACGATCTCCGTCATCATGCGGGGGCCCTCGGTCAGGTCGACCACCGCCGCGGTGTAGGGGGTGCGGGTGTTGAAGGGGGGGAGGTCGTTTCTGTGGATGGTCGACCAGGTGTAGAGGGTGGCTCGGCCGTCGGCCTGTTGCCAGGTGACGTCCTCGCTCCAGCAGTGCGGGCAGAATTCGCGCGGGTAGTGGTGGGCCGTTCCGCAGGCTCCGCAGCGGCGGATCAGTAGGCGGCCCTCGGCCGCTGCCTCCCAGTAGGGGCGGGTGAACGTGTCGATCTCGGGCACGTCGAAGCGTGGGGAAGGGGGGTGGGTCGGGCTCATGGTGGGTGTCCGATCGTGGTGTGGGTGCATGTGCGCGTGAGGTGACGGGGCGTCAGTTCAGCGCAGTCGGCTGGGGCACACAAGGGGGTGGGTGGCGTTCGGGGCCGTGATGGGATCGCAATCGGTTTCGGAACTTGACCGTCACCCATCAAGTAGTCGCGCGGTTACTCTCCAGTCATGGCTGACTCGACCGCTCCGCTTTCGCCGTCGCAGGACCATCCCGTGTACGTCGTCGGCGGTGGTCCGGGTGGTCTCGCCGTCGCGGCCGCCTTGGGCGTACGGGGTGTGCGGGCCGTCGTCCTGGAGAAGGCCGAGCGTCTCGGTGCCTCCTGGCGCGGGCATTACGACCGGCTCCATCTGCACACCACGCGTCGGCTTTCCGGGTTGCCGGGGCTCGCGATTCCGCGGGCGTTCGGGCGGTGGGTCTCGCGCGACGGTGTTGTCGCCTATCTGGAGACGTATGCCGAGTACCACCAGCTTGATGTGGTCACCGGGGTCGAGGTGACCGGGCTCGAACCTGTCGGGGACGGGTGGCTGTTGCGGGCCAGCGGGGGGCGGGAGTTGAGGGGGCGTGCGGTGGTCGTCGCCACCGGGTTCAACCACACTCCCTGTGTGCCGGACTGGCCCGGCCTTGATGGTTACAGCGGTGAATTCCTGCACGCCGGGCGCTATCGCAATCCCCGCCCCTATGCGGAGAAGGACGTCCTCGTCGTGGGTGTCGGGAACACCGGCGCCGAGATCGCCGTCGACCTTGCCGAAGGGGGCGCCGGGCGGGTGCGGCTCGCTGTGCGGACCGCCCCTCACATCGTGCGTCGTTCCACCGCCGGGTGGCCCGCGCAGATGTCCGGGATCCTGTGCCGGCGGCTTCCCGTCGCCCTCGCCGACCGGCTCGCTCGGCCGGTCACCCGCGCGGGCGTTCCCGATCTGTCGTCGAAGGGGCTGCCGCGTCCCGACACCGGCTTGTTCTCGCGGGCCAGGGAGGGTGCCATCCCGGTGCAGGACGTCGGTCTGATCGACGCCGTGCGGAAGGGGCGGGTCGAGCCCGTCGCCGCCGTGGAGTCGTTCGAGGAGGGCAAGGTGATCCTCGCCGACGGCAGCCGGATCGGGCCCGAGGTCGTCATCGCGGCCACCGGGTACCGGCGCGCCCTCGAGGGTCTCGTCGGCCACCTAGGGGTGCTGGACTCCCGCGGCCGGCCGGTCCCGCACGGCCGCCATACGGCCCGGGGGGTTCCCGGGCTCTACTTCACCGGCTTCACGAATCCCGTCAGCGGCATGCTTCGTGAGCTCTCGCGCGACGCCGAGAAGATCGCCAAGGTGATTGCCAGGGGGTAGGGGCGGCCTGGGCGTGTGCGGGTGCGTGTGCGTGGTAATTCGGAGGCGAGGGTGGCTCCTCGGGGGAACAATGGGGCATGTCCTCAGGAAATTCCGCGTCCGCGGGCGCGCATGCCTATGCGCATGTTCGTCAACCGTCCGTGTTCAGGTGGGAGTTGACCTCTGATCTTGAGGGGTTTCTTGCTCGGGCCCGGGGGTTTCTGCACTCCGAGCCCGCCCTGCACACCGCGCTGTTGAGCGTCACCGAGGTCCTTCGAGTACGGGGGCCTTACGCGTACGGGGACGGGGTGCCCCTCTTTGGTACGTATGCCGGTGCCGATGGGGTGGTGCGGGGGGCGTTCGTGCGGACGCCGCCCCATCGGGTCGTTCTCAGCCCTCTGGGTCCCGAGGCCGCCGACGCGCTCGCCGCGCGGCTCGTCGATGTCAGTCCGGAGTTGCCCGGGGTCGGCGCCCACCACGCCGCCGCCGAGGCGTTCGCGCGGGCCTGGGAGCGGCGCACCGGGGCTCGCGTCTCGGCCGGTGTCCGGCAGCGTCTGTATCGGCTCGGCACCCTCACGCCGCCCGTCCCCGCGCCCGCGGGCCGCGCCCGGGTCGCCACGGCCGCCGACCGGGCGCTGCTGGCGCGCTGGCACGACGAGTTCGGGGAGGCCGTCGGTGAGCGTTCCCCCGCGGATGCCGGTGCCTGGGCGGATGCCCGGATCGCCTACGGGGGCGTCACCCTCTGGGAGGCCCCCGACGGCGTCCCCGTCGCCATGGCCGGTGTCACCCCCCGGGTCGCGGGGCAGGTCCGGGTAGCGCCCGTGTACACCCCGGCGGAGCAGCGGGGGCGTGGGTACGGCGGTGCGGTGACCGCCGCGGTGACCCGTGCCGCGCTCGACGCGGGGGTGGCCGAGGTCCTGCTCTTCACGGATCTGGCCAACCCCACGAGCAACGGCCTCTATCAGCGCATCGGGTATCGGGCCGTGGAGGACTTCACGCAGTACGACTTCCACCGCGGGGACGCGGCCGTCACGGCCACAGCAGCTCCCTGATCCAGGGGGTGGTGGCGTCCGCGGGTTCCTCGCTCCTGCGGTACCGCAGGCGTACGTGGCGGCGGCGGGTGTCGCCCTGGAAGAACTCCGCCTCCACCGGGTCCAGGACGTACAGCGTCCAGGTGGGGGCGTCGGCGTCCGGGTCGGCGTGGGCGCGGTCCCAGGCGGCGGTGGACGCCCCGTCCAACTCGGCTTGGGCGGACAGGACTTCGCTCTGGCGGCCCACCAGTGCTGCCGCCAGTGCGCCGGTCGACCTCGCGTGCAGGTCGGCGAGGCTCTCGGCGTGCGGGGCCGTGGTGACCCGGCCCCTGATCCGGATCTGCCGGCCCTGCGCCGGCCAGTAGAAGTGCAGGGCGGCCTCCGGGCGGGCCGCGAGCTGGCGTCCCTTCGCGCTGGTCGCGTGCGAGGCGAAGTGCCAGCCGCGGTCGTCCGCGTCGTGCAGCATCACGGTCCGCACGTCGGGGCCGCCGTCCTCCGTCACCGTCGCCAGGCCCATGGTGTGCGGCTCGGGCTGCCCGGCGGCCACCGCCTCCGCGAACCAGGCGTGGAAGAGGGGGAGCGGGGCCGCGGGTGCCGCCGCCGGGTCGAAGTCGGGCAGCTCCACGTCCCAGACCCGCTGCGACATCAGCAGCTTCTGGAACTCGGACGGCTCGGGGGGCGGCGGTGCGGGTGTCGTCGTCATACGGCGATTGTGGCCGGTCGGTGGTGATGCGGTGGTTGTGGCCGGTCGGTGGTGATGCCGTGGTTGTGGCCGGTCGGTCGTGGTGCGCTGGTTGTGGTCGGTCGGGGCGGGGGCGGCCGCGGGGGTGCCGGCTCTTCGGTCCGTTATTCCGTCTCGCGCGGTGGCATCAGTTGTGTGATCCGGTCGAACAGCGCCCGCAGCGGTTCGCCCACGGCCCGGCCGAACTCCGTCAGGCCGTACGTGACCTGGGGCGGTGTCGTCGGCTCGACCTCGCGCCGGACCAGGCCGTCCTGGACCAGCGCGCGCAGGGTCTGCGCGAGCATCTTCTCGCTGATGCCCTGGATGCTCTCGCGCAGTTCGTAGAACCGGAGGTCGTCGCTCCGCAGGGCGATCAGCACCCACACGCCCCACTTGCTGGTCACGTGGTCGACCACGTCGCGCGCGGGGCAGTCGATGCGGAACACGTCGTACCGCCTGGTCGCCTCGGTCCGGCCGAGCCGCGCGCCTTCCGTCATGTGCGGAGCCTACCTCCGGGCAGGGCCTCACCCCCGTCCCAGCACCACCGTCCCCGACGAGCAGAACCAACCGCCCGTCCCGGAGGCCACGGCCAGTTCGGGCAGGGAGCCGTCGGGGCGGCGGACCTGGCCGTCGCCTGCCTGGCCGCGGAGTTGGCGTACCGCCTCCACCAGGAGGAACAGGCCGCGCATGCCCGGGTGTTGGGCGGAGAGGCCACCGCCGTCCGTGTTCGTCGGCAGGTCGCCCGTCCGCAGCAGGCGGCCCTTCTCCACGAAGGCGCCGCCCTCGCCCTTCGCGCAGAAGCCCAGGTCCTCCAGGGTCACCAGCGTCATGTACGTGAAGGCGTCGTAGATCTGCGCGACGTCGATGTCGGCGGGCCGCACCCCCGCCCGCTCGAAGGCGAGGCGGCCGCTGACCGCCGCCGGGGAGACCGTGAAGTCCTCCCACTGCGACATCGTCGTGTGCGAGACGTGCTCGCCTGCGCCGAGTATCCATACCGGATCGGACGCGCAGTCCCGTACGTACTCCTCGGCCGCGAGCAGGACCGCGCAGCCGCCGTCGGAACGTATGCAGCAGTGCAGCTTGGTGAACGGGTCCGCGATCATCGGGCCGTCCAGGACCTCGTCGACCGTGATGGGGGTGCGGAACATCGCGTCCGGGTTGGTGGCGGCGTTCGCGCGGGCCTGCACGGCCACCGAGGCGAGCTGCTCCAGCGTCGTGCCGTACTCGTGCATGTGGCGGCGGGCCGCCATCGCGTACTTGGCGATCAGGGAGTGCCCGTAGGGGACCTCGAACTGGAGCGGGCCCCGCGCGCCGAAGGAGAGGTTCGACGTGCGGCGCCCCGCCTTGATGTCCGCGCGGGCGGTCGAGCCGTAGACGAGCAGTACGGCGTTGGCCCGCCCGGCCGCTATCGCGTCCGCCGCGTGCGCCGCCATGACCTCCCAGGTGGCGCCGCCGACCGAGGTGGAGTCCACCCAGCGGGGGGTGAGGCCGAGGTACTCGGCGACCTCGACCGGCGCCAGGGTGCCGAGGCCCGCCGAAGCGATGCCGTCGATGACGTCGCGCCCGAGCCCGGAGTCGGCCAGCGCGCGCCGGGCCGCCTGGGCGTGCAGCGTGTAGGGCGTGGCCTCGTCGACCCGGCCGCAGTCCGAGAGGGCGACACCGACGACGGCGACCTTGCGGGAAGTGGAACGGGTGTCTACAGGCATGAATCTGACGGTACATCAGGTCCCGGAGTGAGGGTGGCGGTCCTCGTGCTTCGGGGTAGGCGCCGGCGCTCACCCCGAAGGTGGCGCCGGCGTGTGTGGTGGTGTCCTCGGTCTGTGCTTATGGAGTGCGCGGTTCTAATATGACGACCCGTCAGATCTGGGTCCGGGCCGTCGCGCCCGGGGGAGGAGCCTGCCGATGGACGCCGCCTTCAGTGCGGAACAGGGCGAGATCCGCCGCACCCTGCGCGAAGTGATCACCAAACGGTGCGGCCCCGACGAGGTCAAGGCGGCCGCCCGCACACCCGCCGGCCACGACGCCGGGCTGTGGACCGCCCTCGCCGACCAGCTCGGCCTGCCCGGCCTCGCGATCCCGGAGGCGTACGGGGGCGTTGGCTGTACGACAGCGGAACTTGCCCTGGGATGCGAGGAGGTGGGGCGCGCCCTCGCCCCCACGCCGCTCTTCGCCACCGCCGTCCTCGCCGCCCCGCTCGTCCTCGCCCTCGGCACCGAGGGGCAGCGCGCCGAGCTGCTGCCCCGCATCGCCGCCGGTGAGCTGACCGCCGCCCTCGCCGTTCCCGGCACCGGGCTCGCCACGGCGCTCGGCCTCGTCGGGGACAACCGCGGCGACTGGGCGGGCGGCGGCCGCGCGGGCGGCGTGCAGGCGCGCAGGGCCGCCGAGGGGGCGTGGCGGCTGTACGGGCAGGCCGAACAGGTCATCGACGGGCACAGCGCCGGGCTGCTCGTGGTCGCCGCGCACGCGGGCGGCTTCGCCCGGTCCCGTACGCTCCTCTTCCTCGTACGGGAGGACGCGCGCGGCATGACGCGGGCCCGGCAGGCCGCGCTGGACGAGACCCGCACCCAGGCGAGGGTCGAACTGCGCGACGTCGAGGCGGAGTTGCTGGGCGACGAGGATGCCGACGTGCCGGCCGCGCTCGCCGCCGTCGGGGACGTCGCGGCCACGGTCGTCGCCGCCGAGGCCGTCGGCGCCGCCGACCGGGCGCTGGAGAGCACCGTCGCGTATGTGCGTCAGCGCGAGCAGTTCGGGCGCGCGATCGGCTCCTTCCAGGCGGTGAAGCACCGGCTGGCCGACGTGTACGTACAGGTGCAGGCGGCGCGGTCCGCCGCCTACTACGCGGCGTGGGCGGCGGGCGCGGAGGCCGCCGGGTTCGGGGGGCAGGGCGCCGAACGGGCCGGGGGGCTCGCGCTCGCGCAGGCCCTCGACGCGTTGCGGACGGCCGCTTCGGAGGGGGTGCAGCTGCACGGCGGGATCGGCTTCACCTGGGAGCACGAGGCCCACCTGTACTTCAAGCGTGCGTCGAGCGACGAGCTGCTCTTCGGTCCGGTGCACCGGCTGCGGGCGCGGGCCGCGGAACGGGCCGATCTGTTCGCGGAGGGCGGGGACGCCGACGCCGTCGCCTCAGGCCCCGTCTCCCCTGACCTCGTCCCCTCCGACCTCGACCTCGACCTCGACCCCGATCCGGGCCCCGGCCCCGCCTCCCTCGGAAAGGCCGTCTGATGCCGCCCGGACTGCGGCTCGTGCAGAAGGTGTCCGCCACCCGCGCCTTCGGCAGGATCGCCCCGCACTTCATCCCCGCGATGGACCGCACCGTGCACCGGCTCACCCGCGGCCGGGTGCTGCTCAGCGCGCGGATGCTGCCCGGCGTCGTCCTGACCGCGCGGGGTGCGAAGAGCGGGCTGCCGCGGCGTACGCCGTTGGCGTGCATGCCCGAGGAGGAGGCGGGGACCTGGGTGCTGATCGGGTCCAACTTCGGGCGGCCCGGCCACCCCGCGTGGACCGCCAATCTGCTCGCCCACCCGGACGCGGAGGTCAGCTGGCGCGGCGCCGACATACCGGTGCGGGCACGGCTGCTCGCCGGGGCGGAACGGGAGGCGGTCTGGGCGGCGGCGCTGGCGTTCTGGCCGCCGTACGCCGCGTACCAGGCCCGCATCGACCGGGAGATACGGCTGTTCCGGCTGGAGCGGCGCGCAGAAGGGGTCCTACAGACCAGAGCGGCGGATCACCGGGGTGATCCGCCGCCAGGCTGACAGGACTTGGGGAGAGGGAGAAAGGAGGAAGGGGACGAAAGAGGGGAGCGGAGCAAAGAGGTGAGGAGTGTGCCCGTCAGGGCTACTTCGTCGGCTTCTTGCCCGTTACGCCCAAATGCACCAACTGTGCCAGGTTGGGCTTCAGTTCGGCCTGCTTGACGCCCCACGTCTGGAAGCCGCGCTGGTGGGAGGCGACCGCCGCGAGCATCGCCACCAGGGAGCCGGCCATGGCCGCGGGGCTGACGTCCTTGTCGACCTTGCCCTTGTCCTGGAGCTCCTTGACGGAGTCCGTAAGGGAGTTGTTGACCGAGTTGAGGATCTTCATCCGGATCTTGTAGAAGCGCTTGTCGCCCTCGGCCGCACCGAGGTCGACGACCCGGAGGATCGCGTCGTTCCTGCGCCAGAAGTCGAGAAATCCCTCGACGAGATCCTGCGAGGTCTGCCAGCCCGCCTTGCCGACCCATGAGCGCCCGTCGAGCAGCTGGGTCAATTCGGCGCCCTCCGCGGCCATTTGCTCCGCGATCTCCAGGACGGCGCCCTCGACGTCCGGGAAGTACTGGTAGAAGGTCGCGGGTGAAGTCCCCGCCTTCCGGGCGACGTCGATGACTTTGACGTCCCGGTAGGGCGAGGAGCTGAGCATCTCGCTGAGGCAGTCGAGCAGCTTCTGACGCGTCGCCTGACCGCGCCGACCGGCCACGCGGCCGTCGACGGTACGTACCTGTCCTGTCATGCCGTCAGCTTACCGAGGGGTGATCGGAGCGCGATTCGGCCGAGTGCAAATGGGGTTGGGGCGCGTGGGCGCGGCGGAAGGGGCACCCCTTCGAGGTGGGACAGATGTTCGAATATACGCGCTGCGGAGCCGTCGGCTGGCCGTTAGCTTGACGGCATGGACTACGCAGAGCAGGACACAGCGGACGGATACGCGGAGGGCGTGCCCTGCTGGGTCGACGCGATGCTCCCCGACGTCGCGGGCGGCAAGCGGTTCTACGGTGAGCTCTTCGGGTGGACCTTCGACGAGGGCGCGGGGCCGGAGTACGGGCACTACGCCCAGGCGTACGCCGACGGGACCCCCGTCGCCGCGCTCGCCCCCAAGGCCGACGGCCGCATGCCCACCGTGTGGACGGTGTACCTGGCCACGCCCGACGCCGCCGCGCTCGGCGAGCGGATCAGGGCCGCAGGCGGCTCGATGATCAGGGAGGCGCTGCCGATTGGCCCCTACGGGACGATGGCCCTGGCCGCCGACCCCGAAGGCGCCGTCTTCGGCCTCTGGCAGGGCGGCACGCACCCCGGATTCGGACGGCGGCAGCGGCCCGGCTCGTACTGCTGGACCGAGGTGTACTCGCGGGACAAACAGCTGGTCGACCCCTTCTACGAGGGCGTGCTCGGCTACCGCGGCTTCGACCTGGATCTCGACGGCGAGGAGTTCCGCGCCTGGTCGCCCGCGGGCACCGAGCCCGGCCCCGAAACGGCCGTCGGCGGCCGCGCCCTGCTCACCGACACCGCGTCCGAGGTGCGGATGCCCCCGCACTTCCTCGTCTACTTCGCCGTCACCGACACGGACGCCGTGGCCGCCGCGGTGCCCCGGCTCGGCGGCCGGATCCGCAGGGCGCCCGCCGACACCCCGTACGGCAGGATCGCGGTGCTCACCGACAATCAGGGGGCGACGTTCGCGGTCCTCCAGGACTGAGGGTGGGGTTTTGTCCCCAGACACCCCGATCCCGCCCCGGGTTCGCAACGGCCGCCTCGGACAGGAAGAATCAGGGTGCGTGCCGCCGTAGCGGCTCGGTGGTGAGACGCTGCACGGGGCCGTCCTCTTCGACGGCCGCGTACGGGGAGGTGGCAAGGCAAGTGGTGGATCAGCTGACGCAGCACGATCCGAGGCGGATCGGGCCGTTCGAGGTCCTCGGCCGACTTGGTGCCGGTGGCATGGGTCTGGTCTATCTCGCGCGCTCCGCGTCGGGGCGGCGCGTGGCGATCAAGACGGTGCGGACCGAGCTCGCCGAGGACCAGCTGTTCCGTGTCCGCTTCACGCGCGAGGTCGAGGCCGCCCGCGCCGTGTCCGGCTTCTACACGGCCGCGGTGGTGGACGCCGACCCGCGGGCCGCCGTGCCCTGGCTCGCCACGGCGTACGTGCCGGCGCCCTCCCTCGAGGAAATAGTGAATGAACACGGGCCGCTGCCCACCCAGGCGGTGCGCTGGCTCGCGGCGGGCGTGGCCGAGGCCCTGGAGTCCATCCACGGCGCGGGCCTGGTCCACCGCGACCTCAAGCCCTCCAACGTCCTCGTCGTCGAGGACGGGCCGCGCGTCATCGACTTCGGCATCGCGTCCGGCGTCTCCAACACCCGGCTGACCATGACCAACGTCGCCGTCGGCACGCCCGCGTACATGTCACCCGAGCAGGCGAAGGACTCGCGCAGCGTCACCGGCGCCAGCGACGTCTTCTCGCTCGGCTCCACCCTCGTCTTCGCCGCCACCGGGCACGCGCCGTTCCACGGCGCCAACCCCGTCGAGACCGTCTTCATGCTGCTCCGCGAGGGCCCCGACCTGGCGGGCCTGCCCGACGAGCTGCGGCCCCTCATCGAGTCCTGCATGCAGATGGAGGCCGCGCTCCGGCCCACCCCCGCCGACCTCCAGGCGCAGCTCGCCCCGCACCTCTTCGCCTCCGAGAGCGCCGACAACGACGACAGCGGGACGGCGTCCGCGTGGCTGCCCGAGCGGGCCGTCGCCCTCATCGAGGCCCGCCGCGGGGGCCGGCCGCCCGCCCGGGTCGCCGCGTCCGCCGCGCGCAGCGGCGGCCGGGGCGCCGCAGCGGCCGCGCCCGCCGCGCCCGTCACCGCGCCGCCGCTCCCGCAGCAGCCGCCGCCCGCGCCGTCCCAGCCGCCGTTCGCGGTGACGCCGGACGCCGGGCCGGTGCGGCTCGCCGGGGCGAAGGTGCCGATCGGGCCGGGGCCGCGCGTCTCCGCCGCCCGCGCGAGCGTCCCGCCCGGCGCCTCCGGGCTCGCCGCGTCCTGGTCCCGCTCCGCCCCGCACCGGGCCGGCACCAACGGCACCGACCCGGCCGCCGCCGGGGTGCCCGCGCCGGCCCCGGCGCCCGACGCCGCGCCCACGTCGTGGCGGCCCTGGCGCTTCCGGATGTCCAACGACGTCTGGGGCACCCCCGCCGTCGCGGGGAACCTCGTCTACGTGACGTCCTTCGAGGTCCACGCCCTGGACGTCGCCACCGGCCGGCGCAGCTTCAAGACGCGGGACGTCGCCTGGTCCATGGCCGTGGCCGACGGCCGCATCCACGCCTCCGACGGCCCCACGCTCTACGCCCTCGACGGCGCCGAGGGATCCGACCTCTGGCGGCTGCCGACCGACGCCTGGGTGTACTCCCTCCAGGCCGACCGCGGCACCGTCGTCACCGGCACGCGCGGCGGCGGCGTCCAGGCCTGGGAGGCGGCCAACGGCGAGAAGCTCTGGGAGATCACCGGAGCCCAGACCGACTTCGAGACGCCCGAGGCAGGACCCGTCGTCCACGACGGCACGGTGTACGTGTGGAAGGGCGCCCGGCTGCGCGCCCTGGAGGCCCGTACGGGCGAGGAACGCTGGTCCTACCCGGTCGGCGACGCGGCCTCCTGCGGGGGCGTGCCGGTGCGGCTCGCCCAGGCGCAGGACGGATACGTGTACGTGGCCGCGGGCTCACGGGTCCTCGCCATCGACGTGGCCGGCGGGCACGTGCGCTGGCACTTCGAGGCGCCGGCCGCGTTCCTCTGCCCGCCCGCGTTCGCGCCCGGGCCCGCGGTGACGGGCGGCGGCGTCTACCTCGCCGACTACCTCGGCACGGTGTACGCCCTCGACGCGACGGACGGCCGCGACCGGTGGCGCATCGCCACGGAGTCCCGCTCCTCGATCGAACCGGTCCTCGTCGCGGACGGCCACGTGCACGTGGGCAGCGGCAAGGGGCTCTACACCCTCGACGCGGTCACGGGCACGCCGAAGTGGCGCTTCCAGGCGGGCGGCGAGGTCGTCGGCACGCCGGTCGTCGCCGACCGCCGCATCCACTTCGGCTCCACGGACCACCTCCTCTACACCCTGAAGGCGGACGACGGCCGCCTCCGCTGGAAGCTGGCGACGGGCGGCGAGATCACGGGGGCGCCCGTGGTGCGGGATGGCGTGGTGTACGCGTGCAGCAAGGATCGGTGTGTGTACGCGTTGGATGCGGAGCGGGGGACGGGGACTGCGCGGGGGTAGGCCGGAGGCCTTGGGGGGTGGGGAGGGTGGGGGTCGTCTGTGTGGGTGGCCTCAGTGGGGGGCCCGGGCCTGTGGGTTTTGGTCTGGTCCGCCGCTGCGCGGCGGGTGTCTCCCACCCGTTCACCCGTTTGCCCCGCGCCGTGGGGTGGGCGGTGGCTGGGTGCGGGTGTGCTTTGGGCCGGGGTCTGCGCCTTGGGTTCGTTTGTGGGTGCGGGGCCGCGGGGGTATGTGCGTACTCGCCATCCACTGTTCGCCACGCCTCGCGGACAACGTTGCTATTGCTGGCTCGGTGCTCCGTGCGCACATACCCCCACGTCCCCTTCCGTCTCGTACGCGGGTGCGGCCCGGTGGGGCGGCTCCCTGCGCCCAGCGGCAGGCGGGTGGGTGGCGCACCCGCGCGCCTGCCCCTAGGCCCATGGCACGTTGTGGGTGGCGCACTCACCCGCCTGTGCCTGGGCCCACGGCCCGTCGCGGGACGCGCACTCGCCCGCCCGCCCCTGAGCTCACGGCACGTTGTGGGTGGCGCACCCACCCGCCTGCCCCTGGGCCCACGGCCCGTCGCGGGACGCGCACTCGCCCGCCCGCCCCTGAGCCCACGACACGTTGTGCGTGGCGCACCCACTGACCGTCACCTGCGCCCACGGCACGTTGCGAGACACGCCCACCCGCCCACTGCGCTTACGGCACGGGGTACACGCACCCACCTGCCCTATGCCCACGGCCGTCGCGGGACGCGCACTCACCCACCCGCCCCTGAGCCCACGGCCCGTTGTGCGTGCTCACCCACCCGCCCGCCCCTGAGCCCACGGCACGGGGTACACCCGCCCGCCCCTACTCCCGCCCTGTGTCGCGGGGTAAACGGGTGGGTGGGTGGGATACATCCGCCGCGGAGCGGCGGGCCTGGGGGCCCGGAGTCGGGCGGCTACCTCACCGGCCCGGCGGCGTCTGCCAGGGCTACCTCACCGGCCCGGCGGCGTCTGCCAGGGCTACCTCACCGGTCTGGCGGCGTCTGCCAGGGCGGAGGCGTGGGGGTGGGCGGCTCCTCCGGGTGCCTGGGTCCTGCCGTCCGGGGCTGATCCGGGGCCGGTCCGGGTTCCGGTTCCTGCCGCGACCGCTCCGGCGGCTCCGCGTACGGGTCCGTGTACGGGTCCTCGTACGGCTCCGGATACGGGTACTGGGTCGGCCGCGCCTCGTCGCCGGGCGGCGTCACGCGGGGCGTCCCCGCGTACGGCGTCTGCGCCCCGTCGTCCGGATACGGTGCCTGCGCGGGATCGTCCCCGTACGGCGCTCCCGCGGAATCGTCCACGTACATCGTGCGGGTGGAATCGTCGTCGTGGGGGGCCCGGCCCGGTGCCCCGGCGTGCGGCGCCTGCGTGGGGTCGTCCGCGTAGGGGGCCCGATCCGGCGTCCCCGCGTACGGCGCCTGCGTGGGGTCGTCCGCGTACGGGCCCGGAGCCGTGTCCTCCGCGTAAGGGGCCCGCGACGCCCTCCGTCCGCGCCGGGCCCGCCCGGACATCACCGCCGCACCCAGCAGAAGCAGTACCCCGCCCCCGAACGCCCCCAGCGCTCCCTGACCCAGGCCCGAGCCGTCGCCCGCGACGGCCAGGCTGCCCTCCGCCTGGCCCTGGCGGACCATCCACAGCACCGTGAAGCCGAGCACCAGCACGCCCGCCACCGCCACCAGCAGCCGCGACCTCAGCAGCAGTCCCGCCAGCGTCAGCAGCGCCGCGACGGCGAACGGGAGGAAGAGCGAACCGAACAGTTCCGCCCCCGCGTCGGTGACCCCGCCGCCGGAGAACAGGTCCCCGATGCGGAAGTCACGCCCGTGACGGCCGTCGTACCAGGCTCGGAAGGGGCTCCATACGGCGGCCGTCGCTCCGACGAGAGCGAGGACCGACCCGAGGACGTTGCGGACCATGACGGGCCTCCTCGTGTGCGCACCGGCCGAAGGGGGCGTGCGCGTCTCGCGGAACCGACGCTACGCCGGGTGCCGACACCGCGCGACGCGAGGAGAGCGGGCCGCGGGGGTGGGGCCCCTACCGCGTACGGAACCCCCCGCCACCCCGCCGCCCCGCGAACAGCTCCGCCTGTCGCTCCGGCGGCACGTTGCCCAGCGTGATCAGGTGCGGCGCGTGCGCCAGCGCCTGGTTGCGGGCCGCCTCCTTCGCCGACCAGAGGGCCCGCACCGTGCCCTGCACCGCCTCCGTCGGATATGAGGCGATCGTGGCGGCCGCCCGCAGCGCCGCGTCCAGCGCGGCGCCGGGCGGCGTCAGTTCGGAGACCAGGCCCGTCTCGTACGCCCGCCGCGCCGAGACCCGCTCCGCCGTGCCCATCAGCGCCATCCTCGCCACCTCGCCGAACGGCATGCGCTGCGCCATGTGGATCGCCTCGTACGCGCTGACCATGCCGTACGTGGTGTGCGGGTCGAAGAACGTGGCGCGTTCGTCCGCCACCACGAACTCGGCCTCGCCGATGAGGTAGAAGGCGCCGCCGCACGCCATGCCGTTGACGGCGGCGATCACCGGTTTCCAGCAGTCGTTCGCCTTGGGGCCGATCGCGATGAGCGGATCGTCGATCGTGTACGGGGAGTTCGGCTGCGGCACGTCCGTGTCGCGGTCGATGCCCGTGCAGAACGCCGCCTCACCCGCGCCCGTCACGACCACCGCCCGTACGGCCTCGTCGAAGCGGAACTCACGCCAAGCGGCGCTCAGTTGTGCGGCCGTCTCCAGGTCGATCGCGTTGTGGCGCGCGGGGCGGGCCAGGGTGAGGACCGCTACGCCCGTGTCCTTGTCGACCGCCGTGCGCAGGCCGGACCCGGGCCGCCGCCTCGCCGTCGTCACGGCCGCTCCAGGATCCAGCGCGGCACCACGGTCCCGCCGACGTCCGCGAAGACGACCTGCACCTTCGCGCCGATGCGCAGCCGCTCCGGGGGCACCGAGTTCAGCGCGGCGTCGGGCGCCGCGACGAGGTTGCCGACGAGGCGGATGCGGGGGGCGTCGGCCAGTTCGACGACGATCGCGTTGTACGGGGCCTGCTCGGCGTAGGCGGGCAGCAGGGGCGGGTGCGGGAAGACGTAGGACCAGATGCGGCCCCGGCCGCTCATCCTGCGCCACTCGCTGTCGAAGGAACCGCAGTGCGGGCAGCAGGGGCGGGGCGGGAAGCGGAGTTCGCCGCAGGGCGCCTCCGCGCAGGCCTGTACGCGGAGTTCGCCTCGGGCGGCGTACGTCCAGAAGGGGGCGCCGTCGTCGTCGACGGTGGGGGTCAGGAGGGTTTCTGCCGGTGTCGCGTCTGCCATGTGGGTGTCCCTAAGTGGGGGTGCGGGGATGTGGGTCTCTCGGTGGCCCGTCGCGTGTTCCCCGCGTCCCTCAGGGGGACCGGAGCAGGAGCGCCGACGTCGGGACCCCTTCGCCCGCCGTCACCAGGCAGGTCGACGCGTTCGGCACCTGCGCCGTGGACGTGCCCCGCAGCTGCTTCACGCCCTCGTTGATGAGGTTGAAGCCGTGCACGTACGCCTCGCTGAGCCCGCCGCCCCCGGTGTTGATCGGCAGCCGTCCGCCGCTCTCCAGGGCCCCGCCCTCCGTGAAGGCGCCGCCCTCACCGCGCCCGCAGAAGCCGTAGCCCTCCAGGGAGAGCGGTATGAGCGGCGTGAACGCGTCGTAGATCTGCGCGACGTCCACGTCCTGCGGGCCGAAGTCCGCCTGTTTCCACAGGTGTCGGGCCGCGGTCCAGGCCGGGCCGGAGAGCGGGTCCTCGTTCCAGTAGTTGACCATGCCGTGGTGCTGCGAGGGCAGCCCCTGCGCCACGGAGTGCACGTACACGGGCCGCTGCCGGCAGTCCCGCGCGCGCTCCGCGGAGACGAGCACGCACGCCAACGCCCCGTCCGTCTCCAGGCAGTTGTCGAAGAGGCAGAGCGGCTCGCTGATCCAGCGGGAGGTCATATACATGTCGCGGGTCAGCGGGCGTTCGTACATCATCGCGGCCGGGTTCTGGTTGGCGCGGTTGCGGCAGGCGAGGGCGACGTTGAAGAGGTGGTCGCGGGTCGCGCCGTACTCGTGCATGTAGCGGCGGGTCAGCATGCCGATCTCGTCGGCGGGCCGCAGGAGGCCGAAGGGCCGCGTCCACTGGCCTGGGGTGGGCAGCTGCACGGTGGTGTTCTTCCAGGGCCGCGGGCCGCTGCCGCGCTTGCGCGAGCGCCAGGCGATGCCGACGTGCGCCTGGCCGGTGGCGATGGCGGACGCGAGGTGCGCGACGGTCGCGCAGGAACCGCCGCCGCCGTAGCCGACCTTGCTGAAGAAGGTGACGTCGCCCGCGCCGACGGCCTTGGCGACCTCGACCTCGTCGGTCTCCTCCATCGTGTACGAGGCGAAGGCGTCGACCTCGGAGGGTGCGATGCCGGCGTCGCCGAGGGCCGCGAGGATGGCGCGGCAGGCCAGTTCCTTCTCGCTCTGCGGCAGTTGTTTCGCGAACGGGGTCTGGCCGATCCCGACGATCGCTGTAGCGTCCTTGAGTGAAGCCATGGGCAGCGGCACCTCCGGGAGAGCGGGCCATATCACCGCCGTGCGCGGTCTGCTGACAGGTCGTCAGGCTACCGTTAATCTGACGGGCAGTCAGCTACACGTCGGGAGGGGCTTGCGATGCGCGGCGACCTGGAGTGGGGCAGCATCCCGGGACTTGTGCGGGCGGCCGCCGAGCGGTACGGCCCGCGCGAGGCGGTCGTCGAGGGCCGCACCCGCGTCTCGTACGAGGAGCTGGGCGCGCGCGTGGAGCGGGCCGCGGCCGCGTGCATGGCGTCCGGCGTCGAACCCGGCGACCGCGTGGCCGTCTGGGCGCCCAACACCCTCGACTGGATCGTCTCCGCACTCGGCGCGGTCACCGCCGGCGCGGTCCTCGTCCCCCTCAACACCCGCTTCAAGGGCTCCGAGGCGGCGTACGTCCTGGCCCGCAGCCGCGCCAAGGTCCTCTTCGTCACCGGCACGTTCCTCGGCACGTCGTACGTCGCCTCGCTGCGGCGCGCGGCGGCCGAGGGACCCGGTGAAGGACCGCTGCCGGGCCTGCCGCACCTGGAGCAGGCGGTGGTCCTCTCCGACGACGCCCCGCGCTCCTTCCGCACCTGGAAGGACTTCCTCGCGGGCGGCGACGGCGTGGCCGCGGCGGCGGTCCGCACCAGGGCGGACGCGGTCGACGGATCGGCGCCCTCGGACATCGTCTTCACCTCCGGCACCACCGGCCGCCCCAAGGGCGCCGTCATCACCCACGCGCAGACGCTGCGCTGCTACGACGTGTGGAGCGACCTGGCGGGCCTGCGCGAGGGCGACCGCTATCTGATCGTGAACCCGTTCTTCCACACCTTCGGCTACAAGGCCGGGATCATCGCGTGCCTGATGCGCGGCGCGACGATGATCCCGCAGCCGGTCTTCAACGTGGACACGGTCCTCGCGAACGTCGCCGCCGAACGCGTCTCCGTCCTGCCGGGCCCGCCCACCCTGCACCAGTCGATCCTCGACCACCCCGCCCGCGACCAGCACGACCTGTCCGCGCTGCGGCTCGTGGTGACCGGCGCGGCGGTGGTGCCGCTGCAACTGGTGGAGCGGCTGCGCGCGGAGCTGCGCATCGCCACCGTCCTGACGGCGTACGGCCTCTCCGAGGCGAGCGGCATCGTCACGATGTGCCGCCGCGGCGACCCGGTCGAGGTCGTCGCGGCGACGTCGGGCTGCGCCATCCCCGACACGGAGGTACGGGTCGTCACGGCCGAGGGCGAAACCCTGCCGCCGGGCCACCCGGGCGAGGTCATGGTGCGCGGACACAACGTCATGCGGGGCTACTTCGAGGACCCGGCCGCCACGAAGGCGTGCCTGACGCCCGACGGCTGGCTGCGCACGGGCGACGTGGGCGTCCTCGACGCGGAGGGCAACCTCCGCATCACGGACCGGATCAAGGACATGTTCATCGTCGGCGGCTTCAACGCCTACCCCGCGGAGATAGAGCAACTCCTGGGCTGCCACCCGGATGTGGCGGACGTGGCGGTCATCGGCGTCCCCGACCCGCGCCTCGGGGAGGTGGGCAGGGCGTACGTGGTGCGGCGCCCGGGCGCGCTGACGACGGCCGACGACCTGATCGCGTGGTCACGCCGCGAGATGGCGAACTACAAGGTGCCGAGGTCGGTGGAGTTCGTCGGCGAGCTGCCGAGGAACGCGAGCGGGAAGGTGGTGAAGGGCAAGCTGCGGGGCGACCTCACCCGGTAGAACCCGCGGTGGCGGCACGCTCGTCGGCGCTGCGCTCCACGCAGAACTCGTTGCCCTCCAGGTCGGTGAGGCTGACCCAGCCGAGGCCGCCGGGGCGGCGGTGGTCCTCGTACGGCTTCGCGCCGAGGGCGAGGAGGCGTTCGACCTCTTCGTCGCGGGTGCGGTCCTGCGGCTGGAGGTCGATGTGCAGCCGGTTCTTGAGCGTCTTCGTCTCCGGCACGGTCACGAAGAGCAGGGTGATCCCGTCCGCCTCGACGGAGGCCTCCGGATCGCCGGGAAAGTCGTCGTCGGCGAGCTTGCCGCCGAGGACCTCGGCCCAGAAGGCCCCCTGGCGATAGGCGTCGTGGGAGTCGATCGTGAGGTGGCGCACGCGGGAGGTCATGGGGGACTATGGGGCGGGGAGGGATGTGGTGTCCACGGGATTACGGGGACGGGACGCGCGGCCTCGGCGTGCGGCCCGTCTCAGTGCCCGACGGGCGGCGAGAGGCAACCGGTCTCCGGGAAGCGGCCGTTGGCCGACGCCTCGTAGTTGGTCTCCTGGACGAACGCGGTGACGCAGCCGTGGTCTCCCACGTAGAGGCCGATCCGTGCGCCTTCGGGCGTGACGGACTCACCGTTCTCGTACCGCTCGTACATCGCCCGGACCTCCAGCTCCCCGCCGAGCAGCTTGCCCCCGCCGGTCGTCCGGCGTTCCTCGTACCCCAACTCCTCGGTGAGCGCGTTCCGCACGCTGTCGGGGTCCCACGTCTTCCGCTTCCACAGCCGCTTCAGCACGGGCTCGATACGGGCGGTCTCGGCCTGCGCGTCCTTGAGGTCGGCGGGGGACATCTCGCCGGGCCGCCGGTAGGCGTTGTTCTCCCCCTCGTGCGGAGCACCGTCGGCGACGTCGGGGTCCACGTAGGGGGAGGGGCCGGGAGCGGCGGATGCGGGGCTGGTGGGGCTGGTGGGGGTGGCCGCGGGTGGCGGGGCCGCCGCGTCCGAGGGGCCGGCCTTCTCGCTGCCGCATGCGGTGAGGGCGAGGGCGGCGCAGAGGAGGAGGGCGGGGGTGGTGAGGTGTCTTCGGCGCGCCGGTATGGAGTGGGTCATGGGTCTGACTGTCGCATGGCCGAAACGGGGCCGAGCGGTGGCCCGGCCCCGTTCCGCGCCGACGTGGCGCCGCGCGCGGCGTCAGCTGTGCGGGGGCGCCGCTATGTCGCTGTCGCCCTGGGGCGTGGTCGGCAGGTGGCCGTCCTGCGCGACGAACGGGGTGTGGCTGTCGGCGGGCGGGGCGGGGGAGTGGCTGTCGGCTAGTGCCGGCGTCGCGGCTCCGGCCGCGGTGGCGGCCGCGATGGCGGCGGTGACGAGGATGTGTTTGGCGCGTGTCATTCCAACTCCTTTGACGGGGTGGGTCTGCAACGTCAAGTGACCTTACTGACAAGGCGGCTGAACGTTCGATTCCGCCGACGGCGGGCGTTCGCCTCGTCCTACTGCTCTTACCCGGAACCGCACATGCGTCGGCCGCGACGGCTCCCCCTCCGCGCCGTCGCGGCCGAACGTTCCCCCGTCGGAATCGCCGTCTCAGACGTCCGTGGCCGGCGGGGCCGGCTGGTGGCTGTCGTCCAGGGCCGCCGGCGGGGCCGGCTGGTGGCTGTCACCCTGGGTCGTGGCCGTTCCGTCCTTCGGCGGGGCGGGCTGGTGGCTGTCGCCCATGGTGGTGATGTCCAGGTTCTTCTTGGCGTCGCTCATGGTCGAACTCCCGTGGAGTAGACGGTTCGCTGGGGCAGAACGCCCGCTCGGCAACTCCCCCGAGGGTCGCCGAGCGGGCGTTCCAGGGCCGCTCACCCTATCCGTGAGGCCCAAGGCGACCCGTCTGCCCCCCGACGCGACGGATCGATGAGTAGAGAGTGACAGCCGCCCATAAACGTTCGATGAACGCCCCGGAGCCGCCGGGTCAGGCCGCCGCGATCGGGTGGAGGAGCTCGCGGACTTCGTCCATCTCCGTGGACCCGGCGTTCGTGTGCAGCACCAGGGCCTCGTGCCAGCAGGCCCGCGCCCGGTCGACCTGGCCGAGACTGTCCAGCGCCCTTCCCAACAGGGTCAACACGTTGGCCCGCATCCAGTCGCCCCCGATGTACCCGGTGGTGAGCGCCTGTTCGGCGTGCCGTGCCGCCAGGGCGTGATGCCGTTCCGACAGGTGGACGTGCGCGATGCGGTAGTGCGTGGTCCCCTCCCACAGGCGCTGGCGGTTCTCCGCGAACACCACCAATGCCTGATCGAGCTGGTCCAGCGCCTCCGCATGGCGCTTCGCATGAGTGAGGGCGATCCCGAGGGCGTACCTCGCGTTGGCCAGCCGGAAGGTGAGGCCGAGCTCGTCGTAGATGGCCATGCCCTGCTTGACGAGGTCGATCGCCGCGGAGGTGCGGCCCATCGAGTCGAGGCTGCGGGAACGGTTGCACAGAGCGCTGGCTTCCCCGGGCCGGTTGCCGTCTGCTCGGAACGCCTCGATCGCTGTGACCAGGAAGGCCTCGCCCGCTGCGTGCTGGTGCATGCAGTTCGCGATGATTCCCTGCTCGTTCGGGGCATTGCCGCTGGTCCACGGGTCTCCCGAGACCCGTCCGAGTTCCGCCGCGCGCCGGGCTTCCGGCTCGGCCTTCTCGAAGCGCCCGGCGTTGTTGAGCACCTGCGTGAGCGTGACCCGCGCCCGCCCCTCCGCATGCGTGTCCCCCAACGCCGCCGCCGCATCCCGCGCCGCGCACGTCGCCGCCTCGTAGCGGAGCGAACTCGCTCCCGACTCCGCCAGGTCCTTGGACGCGAGGAGCAGGTCCACCGCCCGGCGCAGCGTCCTCGCCCCCAGCGACTGCTGCACGCAGGCCAGGATGCATGCCGCCTCGGAGTGCAGCCAGTCCAGGGCCCTCGTGTCGTCCGTGAAGTCCTGGCCCGCGTGGCCGGTGGTCTCCAGGTGGTCCACCGTGCGGTCGCCCGGCCGCTCGATCGCGTACACCCGGGCCGCCGACGCCAGATAGAAGTCCAGCAGGCGCGACATCGCCGCGTCCCGCTCCGTGGGGGGCTGTTCGTCGCGTTCGGCGCAGGCGCGGGCGTAGAGGCGTACGAGATCGTGGTAGCGGTAGCGGCCCGGGGCCGCCGATTCGACCAGGGACGTGTCGACCAGGGACTCCAGGAGGTCCTCGGTCTCCTCCAGGGGGAGGTCGAGGACCGCCGCGGCCGCCGCCAGGGAGAGGTCGGGGCCGTCCGCGAGGCCGAGGAGGCGGAAGGCGCGGGCCTGGGCCGGCTCCAGCTGGCCGTAGCCCAGTTCGAACGTCGCCTTCACCGCGAGGTCGCCCGCCTGCAGCTCGTCCAGGCGGCGCCGCTCGTCCGCGAGCTTCGCCGCGAGCGTGGAGACCGTCCAGGTGCGGCGCGAGGCGAGCCGGGACGCCGCGATCCGGATGGCCAGCGGCAGGAACCCACACGCCGCCACCACGTCGAGCGCCGCCTTCCGCTCGGAGGTGACCCGCTCCTCGCCGACGATGCGGGTGAAGAGGAGGAGGGCCTCCTCGGGGGACATCACGTCCAGGTCCACCAGGTGCGCGCCCGCCAGATCGACCATGCGCACGCGGCTCGTGACGAGGGCGGCGCAGCCCTCCATGCCCGGCAGCAACGGCCTGACCTGCGCCGCGTCCCGGGCGTTGTCCAGCAGGACCAGGACCCGGCGGCCGTCGAGCACCGAGCGGTACAGGGCCGCCCGCTCCTCCAGGGAGTCCGGGATCGCGGAGTCCGCCGTGCCGAGGGCGCGCAGGAAGGCGCCGAGGACCGTCTCCGGTTCCGCCGCCCGCGCCCCCGCGCCCTGCAGGTCCACGTACAGCTGGCCGTCGGGGAAGTGGGTGCGCGCCGCGTGGGCGACGTGCACGGCGAGGGTGGTCTTGCCGACGCCGCCGATGCCCGCGAGCGCGGAGACCGCCATGACGCGGCCCTCGGCGGCGGACAGGATGTCGCTGAGCTCGTCGACGAACGAGCCTCTCCCGGTGAAGTCCGGGACGGTCGCCGGGAGTTGGGCCGGTCGCACCGCCGCCGACGTCGGTTCCTGGGCGGGGGCCGAGGGCTCCGCGAGACCGGGGTCGGCCTGCAGGATGCGCTGCTGGAGCTCCTTGAGCCCGGGCCGCGGGTCGACGCCGAGTTCGTCGGCGAGCAGCCGGCGCGTGTCCGCGTACACGGCCAGGGCCTCCGCCTGGCGCCCGCTGCGGTACAGGGCGAGCATCAGCAGTTCGCGCAGCCGTTCGCGCAGCGGGTGGGCCGCGGTCAGGGCGGTCAGCTCCGAGACCGCCTCGGCGTGGCAGCCCTGTTCCAGGTCCATGTCGAGCCGGGTCTCGACGAGTTGGAGGCGCCACTCGTCGAGGCGGGTGCGCTGGGTGTCGGCGTAGGGGCCGGGTACGTTGGCCAGCGGCTCGCCGTCCCACAGGTCGAGGGCCTCGTTCACCAGGGAGCGCGCCCGGCACAGGTCGCCGACGCCGCGGGCCTTCTCGGCGGCGGTCCAGAGGTCCTCCGCCTCGGCGAGGTCCAGGGCGCCGTCGCCGGCCTGGATCGCATAGCCGCCGGACTCGCTGACGAGGACTCCCGGGGGCAGCACCTTGCGGAGCCGGGAGGCGTACGTCCGTACCGCCGCAAGTGCCTGCGACGGCGGCTCGTCGCCCCACAGGGCGTCGATCAGCTCCGACGCCGTGGCGGTGCGGCCGTCCCGCAGCAGGAGGGCGGCGAGCAGTGCCCGCTGCTGCGGGGAGCCGGTGTTGAGCTGATCCGGGCCGTGCCAGGCGCGCACCGGTCCGAGCACGCTGAAGCGCGGCGTCCGGACCTCGGGGGGATGCCCCTCGGTCCGCGCCTCGGGGCCGTTCCCCGAGGCCGGACGCCGCTGCTCCGGTACTCGCGGTACATCGACCATCGCTCCCCCTGCCGCCCTGCTGTTCCCAATCCTGCCGGTCGCGGGTCTGCCCGCCCGCGGTGGTGCTCCGTAAACCGTGCTCGGTTCTTGCTAGCCGCCAGTTTGCCTTGTTCATGGCGGATGCGTCAGCCGTGCGAGACGGCTCTCACAGGGTCCTCGCACGACATTCCGGATCGCTTTCCCGCCACGGGGGCGCCCGGGTGGCCGAGGGGTGGCGGCCGGACGGCGGCGATGTGTCGGCCGCCGATTCCCGTACGAGTAGCTGACGACCCGTCAGATCGACGCTACCGTGAGCCGTATGGAGACCACGCAGACGACGCCGACCACCCAGAGCCCGGCGGCCCCGGCGGGCCCGGAGAGCTTCCCGAAGATCATCTCGGTGGACGACCACACGGTCGAACCCCCTCATGTCTGGCAGGACCGGCTCCCGTCGAGGTACCGGGACCGCGGCCCCCGCATCGTCCGCGCCCCCCTGCGCGAAATGTCGTTCCTGGGCGGGAAGTTCGCCCCCGTCATGGGCGAGCAGGGCGAGGACGGACCCATCGGGGACTGGTGGATCTACGAGGACCTGCACCGCCCGCTCACCCGCCTCGACACGGCGGTCGGCTACGACAGGGACGAGATCAAACTCGAGGTCATCACGTACGAGCAGATGCGGCCCGGCTCGTTCGACGTGCCGGACCGGCTCGCCGACATGGACGTCAACCACGTCCAGTCCGCCCTCTGCTTCCCGACCTTCCCGCGCTTCTGCGGCCAGACGTTCACCGAGGCCAAGGACCGCGAGCTCGCGCTGCTCTGCGTCCGGGCGTACAACGACTGGATGGTGGAGGAGTGGTGCGGGCCAAAGGCGCACGGCCGCCTCATACCACTCACCCTCATCCCGCTCTGGGATGCCGAGCTCGCCGCGGCGGAGGTACGGCGCAACGCCGCACGCGGGGTACGGGCGGTCGCCTTCTCCGAGATTCCGCCGCACCTCGGACTGCCCTCCATCCACACCGACGCGTGGGACCCCTTCCTGCGCGCCTGCGACGAGACCGGCACGGTCGTCGCCATGCACATCGGCTCGTCCAGCAAGATGCCGTCCACCTCGGCGGACGCGCCGCCGGCGGTCGGCTCCACCATCACCTTCGCCAACTGCTGCTTCTCGATGGTGGACTGGCTGATGAGCGGCAAGTTCGAACGCTTCCCCAACCTCAGGATCATGTACGCGGAGGGCCAGATCGGCTGGATCCCGTACATCCTGGAGCGCGCGGACGTCGTCTGGGAGGAGAACCGTGGGTGGGGCGGCGTCGCGGACAAGGTCACGCGCCCGCCGTCCGAACTCTTCACGGAACACGTCTTCGGCTGCTTCTTCGACGACGCGTTCGGCCTGAAGAACCTCGACTCCATCGGGGTGGGAAACGTCCTGTACGAGACGGACTACCCGCACTCCGACTCCACTTGGCCGAAGTCCCGCCAGGTGGGCGAGGACCAGATGGGCCACCTGGCACCGGACGTGGTGGAACGGATCGTACGCGGCAACGCGGTGGAGCTTCTTGGTCTTACGGGGGAGGGGTTGTGGGCACCGTGAGCTGGCCGGGGGCCTTGGGCGGTGGGGGGTGAGGTGCTGCGTTTCCCTGCGGGGCCGGGCTGGTGGGTGAGGTTCCCTGCGGTGTGCGGTTCGGGTGGGGCGGGTGGCTCACCCCGCGAGGTGCGGCTCGGGTGGGGGCGGGGCCCCGGCTCCTCTCCGCGGGCTGCGAACAGGCCCGCCGCTCCGCGGCGGATGTCTCCCACCCACCCACCCGTTTGCCCCGCGACGCAGGGCGGGGTAGGGGCGGGGGCCCGGCGCGGGAGTCGTCAGGGGGTGCCGGCGCCGGTGCCGTGGTCGGGCTCGTCGAGCCACAGCCGGGTGCCGGTGTCATCGACTGTGAGGCCGTAGCGCGTGTAGTGCGGGCCCCCGGCGTGCTTCCACCGGGAATAGGCGCCGACGACGTCCTCCCACAGGTTGCGCGGCCCGTAGACGGTCACGGCGTCCGGTTCCCACCACCGGTGGTGGTTGACGATGGTGACGTTGGCGCCGGTGGCATCCCAGAACTGGACCTGCCGCCCCTCGCCGTCTCCGCGTTCGGTCAGGCTGATGTCCGGGAGGGCCAGGCCGAGGATGAAGTCCTGCCCCCAGGTGCCGCCCAGCAGCTCCGCGGGGTCGATGCGGGAACTGGTCCTGGTGAACTCGGCGGGCGGGGTGAGAAGCTGTTTCACATCTCTTTCTGCAGTTCAGGGGCATGATCTGCGGTGGTGATCCCGTTTGCCGTTCGGTTCGGCGTCAATGGACGGGTAGGCGAACGTCAGGATCGATCAGGCGGCTGCTGCGAGCTCTTTCTGGGCCAACGCAGGCGCTCCGCGGCGGTGTTGGCGGGCGAGTCGGCGGGTCATGAGGGTGATGAAGGCCCACTGGATGTGTGCTTCGGCGTGGGACATGAGGCGTTCGTAGTCCCTCGCGTTGCGCCTGGCCCGCATCGTCCACGAGTTGCTGCGCTCCACCACCCACCTCTTGGGCAACAGGACGAATCCGACGGCGTCCTCGGGGCGGGGGACGACCTTGATGGTGATGCCGAGTGTGGTCTGGGCCCAGGCGGCGAACTCCGCTCCGCTATAGCCGTTGTCGGCTATAGCCGTTGTCGGCCCAGACCAGGACGATCTCAGGGTGGGCGGCGTGCAGGCGGGTGAGCAGGATGCGGGCGGCGGCCCGCTCCTGGACGTCAGCGGGAGTGACGAGCAGATCGACGAAGAGCCCGTCTTGGTCAACGATGAGGTGGCGCTTCCTCCCATTGATGTCTTTGCGTTTGTCGTATCCGCGAGTGGCGCTGGAGACGGTCTCGGCGCCCTTGACGGACTGCGCGTCGATGATCACGCGGACCGGCCAGGGGCAGCGGTCGCTGTTCAGACGGATGCGGCGCCTGAGTTGGTCGAGGATCTTCGTGAGCACGCCCGCCTTCGCCCAGCGGGCGAAGTAGCCGAAGGTCGTGCGCCAGGGGATGGCGAAGTCGGCGGGCAGAGCGCGCCATTTCGCTCCGTTGTCGACGATATAGCGGATGCTGTCGACGACACGGCGCCGCGGCCACTTCTCCGGCGCTCCGCCCTTGGTGGTCTGGCATGCGGGGGTCGGCAGGAGGGGCTCCAGTTGCGTCCATTCGAAGTCGGACAGGTCGGAGGGGTAGTGGTAGCGCGGCAGCATGGCGAGGCCGGGCCGCGACCGCGGGGAGGGGAGGAAACTGCCGTGCGGTCGCGGCCCGTTACCTTTCCGTGATGAGTTATTCCAGGTGGGACAGGAGCTCGAAGGTGGATTCGACGGCCCTCATCTGCGTGATCACGGTGCGGATGTAGGGGTCGTCGGGTGCCTTCTTCTCGTGGGCGAGCAGGATGCCCTCGATGAAGTTGGTCACGCGGTGGCGCAGGATGTCGAAGAACGCCCGCTCGTAGCCGATCCAGACCTCCGGCGCGTCCTCCAGCATCCGGTAGCCCCAGGTCTTGTCCCAGGTCACCGGCGGAAGACCGCGGGCGGCCGCGATCTTCCGCAGGCTCGCGATCCCGGTGTATGCCTGGGAGCGGGTGCGTTCGGTGGCGGCCATCATCTGGGTGATCGTCAGCCCGGAGGGGCGGGCCTCCTGGAGGGCCTTGAGGACGGCTTCGGCGTGGACGTGAGCGGGGAGGCCCCGCCCCATCGCCTATTCACCCGAGCCTTTCAGCAGCTTTTCCAGCTGCTCGTCCAGGTCGACTTCGCCGCGAGTGACGGCGTTCTCGATCCAGTCCGCCGCGGCGCGAACACGGGAGAGGCCGCGTTCGATGGTGTCGCGTTCGGCGTCGTCGTAGCGTTCGCCCTTCAGGTTCGGGACAATACGGCCGGCCGTCGCGACGAACTGGGCGCAGGCCGCGACCAGGTCCATGAACTGTGTACTGTGTTCCATGCGCTGCAGCTGCGGGGCAGCTTCCTCGTGCACGTACTGGGCCTGCTGGCGGAACCGGTCGAACTGCGCCTCATTCACCGCATGCCGAGCGGTGTCGTCGGCCATAGCCTTCGTGGCGACCGCGGGGCGGCGCAGGAAGTCGGTGGTCACCACTGCGGCGACCGAGTCGTCGGTGGCCAGGTCGTGGATCGCCTCGACCTTCTCCTGAATGTTCTGCGGGGAGTCGACTTTCCAGCCGACCACGCGTTTGGCACTGTCGTGCGTCCAGCGTGGCGGCCCGCCGCGCGGATAGGGCGGGGGGTTGTTCACCGCCTCGAAACGCTCCTGCTCATCGGGGATGGACGCCAGGATCTTGTGGATCGTGTGGGAGACGTCCGCCCGGCGGTGCTGCTTTGGCCAGCGCGAGGCAACCCACCGGTAGTCGCGGACCGTGGAGTAGGCCAGGCCGATGTCCTCCGCGAACATCCGGATGGCCTCGCTGACGGTGAACAGGTCGTCCTTCCCGAATGGGTTCGCGCCTCCATAGGAGCGCATCGGCTCGATCTCCCCGGCCGCGTCCCCGACCTGCCACTGGGCCGCGCTCATCGTGGCCACCCAGTCCCGCCCCAGCTTGACCAGCTCGTCGTAGCGTTCCCGGCTCACACTCCCGACCATCGCGGTCATCCGGACCACCCCCACGGTTTAGGGCGCGGCACCCCTTGCACCGTCAACTCGCCCTGCAATACCGGCACTTGGCACCATGAGGCAGACCCGGAAGGCCATCCAGGGCGCATGTCCCGGCGCGTGGAGCGGCCCCGGCCGTGCTGGGCGCGCGGCTCACACCCCGGCTTGCCGCGTGCGCCGCCTGTGCCAGGCCCGTTTGCGGCAGCGGGGAGAGCAGTACGTTGCCGAGGCAGGACGTTCGACACCGACTGTCCACGCCTGCCCGCACTGCGGGCACTCGGCTCTCCGGCCGGCCTGCACCGCCTCGGTCCGCGCCCGCATCCGCCGGCCCTCGCGCCAGCTCCGCGAACGGCACTTCGACGAGCAGAACACCGCCGTCGCCTTCGCCTTCGGCATCAACGGCTCACCGCACCCACGGCACAACCGCGGGCCCGCAGCGACGTCCACGGACGCCACCAGCCGCAGCCGAGGCGCCCTCTTCCCGGTCATACCGGCACCGTACGCACGACGACGGCAGATGGGCTCGGCGCTCGTGGAAGTCGCCCAGGGCAGGGTGGCCGATGACCATCACAACCGGCGAAGGGCCGGGCAGCCGTTCACCAGCGGCCGCCCGGCCCTTCGCCATGTATCAGCCGGCCATGCACAGCCGAGCGATTACGCACACGTCGACCCAACGTGGAACGGTGAGGGCCTACACAGGCCGCGCAGCTATAGCGGCCATGCAGGGGGGCAACTTCGGTCCTCGCGAACGTGGCGAGCTCGGTGGCGACGACAGTCTCACCTACTGCCCATAGAGGCAGCTCAGGAACACCGGCTCCCCATCTTCGCGAACTTACGGTTGTACCCCTTGGTATCCCACCACTCTTCCAAAAGGCCACGCACCAGCTGAACCAGTTGACGAAGACGCTCAGGATCAGGGGCTGACGAGGTGAACACGTCCACAAAGGACCTGTCACTCCATGGCAGTGTGAACACCCAGCACTCGTCGGCGTGACCCTTCCGCTCGATGCTGAGCCGGTAGGTCAACGTGACGCTGCGGTCCGGGTGATGGTCTACCGTCAGGTCGGTGACGTTGAACCTGGTCCCGCCATCATCGGAGGTGTATGAGCGAGCCAGGACGCGCTCAGCCGGTGTGTAAGCCACCATATGCACCTCTCACCTCGTCCGCGGATAGCCCACGTTAGTCGCTAGCAGCTGGCGGCGGCGAGGCTCGTGACCCGGTAAGCGGTCCGCAGGTCGTTGGTGCCGGCGGGCGTTCCGATCTTGGTACGGAACGTTTCGCGGCTTGGGCAGGAAGCGCTCCAGGTCGAGTACCCACCTCCGTTCCACTTGCCGGACCATATGGCGGCACTGGTCTTCCTATCCATCGTGCTGTTCCAGCCGTGCCCCGCCTTGATGTGCTTCCAACCCCACGTGCGGGTGCCGCAGCGCAACGTGTACTTCTCAGGCCCGCGGAAGTACGTGCGCACGACGTAGTTCTTACCGTGACTCCTGCAGGCCGTGTTGGGATCAACGGCCTGCACCGTCACGTCTGGTCCGCTCGAAGAAGCCGTAGCGGATCCAGCTGCCGGAATGAGCAGGGCCGACGCAACGACGCCAGCGGTAAGCGCCGCCTTGACGTTGCGGGATGTGTTGCCGAGCAAAGATCCCCCTTGTGGTTGGCCTCCGTGGTAATGAGAGGCGCGATCGGCCTCGGCTCCGAGACCGAGCGTGATCGGACCATGTCACTCCGTGCACCGTCAATCGGGATATGATCATTCAGGCCATCGTGCGGACAAGGGCTAACCGACGGCGAGCCGCCTTGCGCCGCCGCCCACATGAGGGGCTGGACATCGCCAGAACTAGCGGGAACAACGCGATGCTCACTCACGTAGCCAGCGTGAGATTCGCGTCGTTCCCGCTGCTGACGTGGCGAAGGAACGGCAGTTGGGACGCTGACCCCGGCTCCGGCCGGACGACGTAGACCTGCGCAGAAAGCCGACTCAACTTGTCATGTCAGGACCCGACACAGCTTCTGAGGTGGCGGGCGGGGCGGTGGGCGCGGGCGAGCATGTAGAAGGCGGAGCCCACGAAACGCCCGGTGGCGATGCCCTCGGTGTCGACGGTGAGCTTCAACAGCGCGCCGCCGCTGCCGTATGCGGTGGTGTACGGCGTGACGATGACGGCGCCTTCGGCGGCTTGGTGGCGCCAGGCGTCGGGAACGCGGCACACGGAGGCCGTCGCGATGATCCTGTCGTAGGGGGCGGTCGGCTCCCACCCGTCCAGGCCGTCCCCGCACACCGCCGTGGGCGCGTACCCGGCCGCGCGCAGGTTCTTCCGCCCCCACGCGGAGAGCGCGCCGTCGCATTCGAGCGTGGTCAGACGGCCGGGGCCGACGCGCTCGCACAGCAGCGCCGAGTCGTAGCCCGACGCGGTGCCCAGGTGCAGCACCCGGTGATCGGGCGCGAGGTCGAGCTGATGGAGTTTCTCGAAGACGATGTCCAGGGCGGAGATCGATGAGGAGAAGTCCCCGCGGGCGGGCCCGTCCTCGACGCGAGTTGCCCCGTCGTTCATCTGCGTGACCAGTGAGGCGTGAGTACCCCACACGGTGCGCCGCCAGACGTCCTCGTCCAGGTCACGGTCGATGACCGGGTACAGACCCTCGCTGTCGGCGACAGGGCTCCAGAAACGGGCGGGCGCGAACGCCTCGCGGTCCACGGCGTGGAAGGCGGGCCGAAGCCACGGGGACCTGAAGGCCCCCATGACCTCGAGCTCTTGCGCGGCGATGTGACGGTGGTCCACGAGCCCGCCCGCTATGTCCGCGGGCCGCTGCCGTCCGGGGACGGCGGTGTCGGCGGCGGCGTCCACGGCTTGTCGGACGGCTCTCCCTGGTGCTTACCCATGGCGTGTGGCCTTTCGTGGCGGGGTGGTGGTGGTGCGTGCGTGCGTGGGGTGAGGGGCTGGGCCTCCCGGCGGATCCGGCCCGGGCACGGGCCCGGTGGGCGTACTCACGGAGGCACCTCCGGATCGGTGATGGTTCAGGAGCGGGAGAGCACCGCGTACAGGGCGGTACTGAACGACACGATCACCAGCGCGATGAACCCCGTGGTGATGAGGGTCTCGACCGGACGCGAGCGGTGCGGGCGCCGGGCGTGGTGGCGCTCCCAGCCGTTCACCACCGGGGCACGACCGCGTTCTTCAGCAGCCGGCACGCGCCGGTGAGCAGATACAGGCGGGCGACGGGGTTGGTGAAGACGGCCGCCCGCTGGTCCTCGTGGACGGCCTGGCCGTGGCGGATGGAGTCCGCCAGGACGTCGCGGGCGCGTTGCGCGGCCGGAGTGCTGCCGCCCATGGCGACGAGACGGCTCTCGGCCTGGGTGAGCAGCGGTGGCAGATAGGAGGACAGCTCGGCGGCGACCTCGTCGGCGAGCGGACCGGCAGGGTCGGCGACGGCGAGGCCTTCGGCGCGGTGGACGGCGTTGTCGAGGCGAGCCAGGTCCACCGGCTCACCATCGCGGCGCGCGGAACTCGGAGCGGGGGAACTCATGCGGGGCCTCCCGATGTCGGTCAGGGCTGAGTCGTTCGCGCTCCGTCGTCGTGGCGAGCGTGGAGACAGCAATGACGCTAGAGATGGCCGAAGGGAGGGTGCCAGGAAGTTGCGCGAAGTTGCGCGGCAGGGTCAACCAAGGGCGGTGAGTTGCGCGGTCACCAGAGCGCGGGCCGCAGGCCCGAAGACTGCCATCTGCCGCAGCCGGTCGAAGGCGCGCGCGTAGACCTGGATCTCTTCGGGGTCCTTGATGTTGATCTCCGCCGTGAGCGTCTCGACCTGCACACGGCTGGTGTCGAAGATCATGAACGTCTCCAGCGGCCACATGGCCCGCTCTGCGTTCTGCGGGATGATGCCGAACGCGACGGACGGCAGAGACATGATTTCCAGCAGGTAACCGAGCTGCCCGGCCATCACGGACGGTGTCCCGAACCGGTAGGCCAGCACGGCCTGCTCGATGAGGAACACGAAGCGGTGCTGGGGCTCGTAGATGACGCGGGACCGCTCCAGGCGTGCGGTGGCCGCTTCCGGGGCGTCGTTGGGGGTGCCCTGGAAGTTGCTGATCGTCGCCAGGAGAGCTTCGACGTAACCGTGCACCTGGGACAGGCCGGGGGCGACGTTGGAGCAGTACACGCGAAACAGCCGCGTCTGCTCGTACAGCGGCACAGCGCTCTCCTGCATGTGGCGGATGCCGGTGCGGTGCAGCCGCTTCCACTCCACGTACAGCAGATCCGCGTCCCGTGTCCGGGCGATCAACTCCTCCACGACGCCGGGCGTGCGGCAGGCGGCGCACCAGGTGCGGATGTCCGCGTCCGTGGGCAGCGTCCGCGCGTTCTCCAGCCGCGACACCTTCGACTTGTGCCAGCCGCAGGCGGCCGCGACCTCGATCGCCTTGAGGCCGGCGCTCTTACGCACGTCGACCAGGCGTGCGGCGACCTGGGCGCGGGCCGCCTGCGCGGCCGAGGAAGGCGTACTCGTCATGGTTGCGCGGAGTGCGGCCGCTTCAGACGGAGAACCGGGAGTGGTCGACCCCTAGTTCCCAGACAGTCTCGAAGGCGTCCGCGCATTGCTTGATCACGGCCTGGTCGGTGCTGACCTGCGGCTCAATTGCCAGGCCGTCACCGGTGAATACGTTGAAGCGGATGATGCGTTCGTCGATCAGCCAGAAATCGTTGCCCGGCAGCAATAGATGCGACGCCTTCGCGCGGGGCAGCCAGCGCACCTGCTCTCCGGCGAACAGATTCGCGCCGGTGATCGCATGCTCGAAACGGATGTACTCCGTAACAGGTTCTGACACCACACGGGCACGGCGTACCTCGACGCCTCGGGCGACTGTGCGCTGTACCAGCTCGACCCAGGGGCGCCAGAAGTCCGATTCGAAACCGGGTACTTGCCCGGTGGCGCGCCAAGCGGCGACGGTGTCCGCCTCCTCGCTCACCCTGTAGCTGTCGCGCATCTCCAGATGCAGGGCCCGGTGTTGGGTGCTGTCGAGGAGTTCGTCAAAGCCGGGAACGTTCGACAACGTCGCATGCCTCCCTGATCTGCGCCACCATTCGCGCGGGAACGCGGATGACGGCCTCGGTGTCGGGTTTCGGGCTGTCGCTTGCACAACGCTCCAGTGTGGCGGCGTCAGCAAGCCACCCCTGGATGACCAACTCGGTTTCTGTACCGGGGCCTTCGGGCTGGTCCACCCACACTGCCGGGCAGTTGCCTCCACCGGTGTCCGGGTCGAGCCCGATGAGAAGTAGTGCCATGACCGCCTCCTGCGTCCGGAGAGTTGCGCCATGTTGCGGTCCGATCATCCCGGAGTGGGGCACCGCAGGGAAGGGGTCATTCCAGTCGTCGAACTCTTTGAGCCGCCCACGGATGCCAGATGCACCCTGCGGGCGCTCGCTGCTGGTACATCCGCGCGCGGGGCGCAGCGAGGGCCTCCCGCCCCCTCTGCGGGCTGCTGCGCCCCGTGACGCCGCGGTGGGAGCGCTGGCGGACAGACGTCCGCCTCCATGTGCGGTGGCGCGGGGAGCTGCCCCACCGGGCCGCAGCCGCGTACGAGACGGGAGGGGACGTGGGGGTATGTGCGCACGGAGCACCGAGCCAGCAATAGCAATGTTGTCCGCGAGGCGTGGCGAACAGTGGATGGCGAGTACGCACATACCCCCGCGGCCCCGCACCCACAGACGAACCCAAGGCGCAGACGCCACGCCCCCGCACCCGCACCACCCAAGACAGCCCCGCAAGCGCACCCGCCCCCAGCCCTTGCCTGACACCCCGTCAGGTAGCAGCATGTGACGTGCCGTCAGATTTACCTTCACGCACCCATACACAGGGAGTAGGGCAACCATGAGCTTTCCGGTGGGGCGGGTCGTCTATGGGATGCAGCTTCCCGTCCAGTCCCAGAGTTCCCTCTACGCCGAGCCCTGGGAGGCCCGCGCCGCCCCCGAAGACCTCCTGGAAATCGCCCGCACCGCCGACCGCACCGGCTTCGCCTACATCGCGAGCTGCGACCACGTCGCCATCCCCCGCCGTCTCGCCGACGCGATGAGCACCACCTGGTACGACCCCGTCGCCACCCTCGCCTTCCTCGCCGCCGCCACCCGGCACGTCCGCCTCATGAGCCACGTCGCCATCGTCGGCCTGCGCCACCCCCTCCTCTCCGCCAAGCAGTACGCGACCCTCGACCACCTCAGCGGCGGCCGGCTGATCCTCGGGGTCGGCGCCGGACACGTACCGGAGGAGTTCGAGGCGCTCGGCGTCGACTTCGAGCGGCGCGGCCCCCTCCTCGACGAGACCGTCGACGCGCTCAGGGCGGCCCTCGGCCCGGACCAGTACCCCGAACACCACGGCGACCACTACGACTTCAGCGACCTCGGCCAGCTCCCCCGCCCCGCCCAGCCGCACGTCCCCCTCTGGGTCGGCGGCTCCTCACCCGCCGCCGTCCGCCGCGCCGCGACCCGCGCCGACGGCTGGCTCCCGCAGGGTGACCCGCGCGACAAGCTTCCCGCCCAGATCGCCCGCCTCCGCCGGCTCAGGGAGGACGCGGGCATCACGGAACGGATCGTCGTCGGGGCCATCACCGAGGCCCTCTACGTCGGCGAGCCCGCCTGGTCCGTGGGCCGCCGCACCCTCACCGGCAAACCCGACGCGCTCGCCGAGTCCCTGCGGGAGTACGGGGCGATGGGCGTCGACCAGATCCAGGTGAGGTTCCGCAGCCGCAGCCGTACCGAACTCACCGACCAAATGGCCGCGTTCGCCGCGGACGTGGCCCCCCACCTCAACAACGACTGAAGCCACCGTAGCCATTCAAACTACTGACAGCGCCACGACCTCCCTCTCACCAGGGCAAAGGAGCACCCATGGGCAAGCTGGACGGCCGCGTCGTCATCGTGACCGGCGCGGCGCGCGGGCAGGGCGAGCAGGAGGCGCGCCTCTTCGTCGAGGAGGGCGCGAAGGTCGTCGTGGCCGATGTGCTCGACGAGCAAGGAGAGGCGCTCGCCCAGGAGTTGGGAGAGAAGAGCGCGCGCTACGTCCACCTGGACGTGGGCGACGAAGAGCAGTGGCGGACAGCCGTAGCCACCACGAAGGACGCCTTCGGCAAGATGGACGGCCTCGTCAACAACGCGGGCATCCTCCGCTTCAACGAACTGGTCAGCACCCCCCTGGAAGAGTTCCAGCAGATCATCCAGGTCAACCAGATCGGCTGCTTCCTCGGCATCCGCACCGTCGCCCCCGAGATCGCCGCGGCCGGCGGCGGCACGATCGTGAACACCGCCTCCTACACCGCCCTCACGGGCATGGCCTTCGTCGGCGCGTACGCCGCGACGAAGCACGCCATCCTCGGCCTCACCCGGGTCGCCGCGGTGGAGCTCGCCGGGCGGAACGTCCGCGTCAACGCCGTGTGCCCCGGCGCCGTCGACACCCCCATGACCAACCCCGCCCAGCTCGACCCGGACGCCGACCCGCAGGCGGCGGGCGAGGCGGTCGCGGAGCTGTACAAGAAGCTGGTGCCGCTCGGGCGGATCGGACGGCCTCAAGAGGTCGCCGCGCTCGCGCTCTTTCTGACGGGGGACGACTCCGCGTACATCACGGGCCAGCCGTTCGTCATCGACGGAGGGTGGCTGGCGGGCGTCAGCGTCGTGTGACGGCATCGTGTGACGGTGGCGCAGGGCGCCGGCCGGCCGGGGAGTCACCTGCGGTCCGGCGGGTGCGCGGCTCAGCTGACGCCGTATCAGGTATTGACGCCCCGACCCCCCGGTGAAACAGTCGACGCATCACGATCTGACGGGTCGTCAGAAACCGTCAGAACCTCACGAGGACGGTGAACCTCCTTGGAATTCGGTCTCTTTGTACAGGGATACGTGCCCGCCCAGCGGGCTAAGGTCGACCCCGAAGCGGAGCACAAGGCGCTCATCGAGGAGACCGAGTACGTCATCCAGGCGGACAAGTCCGGCTTCAAGTACGCGTGGGCCTCCGAGCACCACTTCCTGGAGGAGTACTCCCACCTCTCCGCCAACGACGTCTACCTCGGATACCTCGCGCACGCGACCGACCGCATCCACCTGGGCTCCGGCATCTTCAACCCGCTCGCCCCGGTCAACCACCCGGTGAAGGTCGCCGAGAAGGTCGCCATGCTCGACCATCTCTCCGAAGGACGCTTCGAGTTCGGCACGGGGCGCGGTGCCGGTTCGCACGAGATCCTCGGCTTCATGCCGGGCATCACGGACATGAACCACACCAAGGAGATATGGGAAGAGACCATCGCCGAGTTCCCCAAGATGTGGCTGCAGGACGAGTACGTGGGGTTCCAGGGCAAGCACTGGTCGCTGCCGCCCCGCAAGATCCTGCCCAAGCCGTACGGGAAGTCGCACCCCGCGATGTGGTACGCCGCCGGGTCCCCGTCCTCGTACGCCATGGCCGGCAAGAAGGGGCTCGGCGTCCTCGGGTTCAGCGTGCAGAAGGTCTCCGACATGGAGTGGGTCGTCGAGTCCTACAAGTCGGCCGTCAAGGAGGCCGAGGCGGTCGGCGACTTCGTCAACGACAACGTCATGGTGACCTCCACGGCGATCTGCGCGGAGACGCACGAGAAGGCGGTCGAGATCGCGGTCGGCGGCGGGCTCAACTACCTGCAGTCGCTGCTCTTCCGCTACCACGACACCTTCCCCCGGCCCGAGGGCATCCCCGAGTGGCCCGAGCTGCTCCCCGAGTACAGCGCGGAGATCATCGAGCTGCTCATCGCCGAGGAGCTGATGATCTGCGGCGACCCGGACGAGGTGCTCACGCAGTGCAAGCGGTGGGAGCAGGCGGGGGCGGATCAGCTCAGTTTCGGGCTGCCGATCGGGATCTCGCCCGAGGACACGAAGAACACGATCAAGTTGATCGGGGAGCATGTGATTCCCAAGATCGATACGGATCCTGTGCATCGGACCTCGCGGTTCCGGGCGGGGGCGGGGGCGTAGCCCGCCGGGCTTGGACCTCATTACTCCCCGGCCTCCTCTCCCGGATGGAGGCCGGGGCCCTTCCCGGGCGGAGGGCGGTGTCACGGGGGTGCCGTCGCGGGGGCGCTGCCCCCGGGCCCCCGGATCGTCGCCCTTCGGGCTCGTCCTCAAGCGCCGGACGGGCTGAAACGTTCGCCCCCACGGTGTGTCGTATGTCCGCCCGCCGGTGGGCCGTTCATCGCCCTCCGGGCTCGTCCTCAAACGCCGGACGGGCTGAGAGATCCCCCCGGGCGGGGCTGAGAGAATCCCGGGCGGGTTGAGAGACCCCCGTACGGGTTGAGAGACCCCCGTACGGGTTGAGAGACCCCCGTACGGGCTGAGAGAACCCCGTACGGGCTGAGAGTCCCCTGGAGGGGCTGAAAGATCCCCGGGCGGGTTGAGAGAACCCCGTACGGGCTGAAAGCCCCCGGGCGGGCTGAGAGACCCCGTACGGGCTGAAAGATCCTCCCGGACGGGCTGAGGAGAACCCCGTACGGGCTGAAAGCCCTCCCGAACGGGCTGACAGACCCCCGTACGGGCCGAAATCCCGCCCCCCCCAAACCGCAACGCCCCCTCATACCCCCCTACCCCCCTACCCCCATACCCACCCCGCTCCTCGGAAGGGGACCCGTCATGCTTGATCACCTCATTGCGGGCGTCACCGTCGTTGACGGGACCGGTGGACCCGCCTACGTCGCCGACGTCGGGATTCGGGACGGGCGGATCGCTGTCATCGCCGAGCCCGGTACCGTCACCGAGGAGGCGCGGAGCCGTGAGAACGCCCAGGGGCGAGTCCTCGCTCCCGGGTTCGTCGATCCGCACACGCACTACGACGCCCAGCTCTTCTGGGACCCGTACGCCACGCCCTCCCTCAACCACGGCGTGACCACCGTCGCCGGCGGCAACTGTGGGTTCACGCTCGCGCCGCTCCATCCGGAGCGGGCCGGTGACGCCGACTACACGCGGCGGATGATGTCGAAGGTCGAGGGGATGTCGCTGGTCGCCCTGGAGGAGGGCGCGCCCTGGACGTGGAGTTCGTTCGGGGAGTATCTCGACGCCCTCGAAGGGCGGATCGCCGTCAACGCCGGCTTCATGGTCGGGCACTGCGCGCTGCGCCGGTACGTCATGGGCGCCGACGCCGTCGGAGGGCAGCCCTCCGGTGCGCAGCTCGACGAGATGGTGCGGCTCTTCCACGAGGCCATGGACGCCGGGGCCTGGGGGCTCTCCACCACCCAGTCCTCCACCCACTCCGACGGCGACGGGCAGCCCGTCGCGTCCCGCCACGCCCGCCCCGCCGAGCTGCTCGCGCTCAGCCGGGCCGTCGCCGAGCACGAGGGGACGCAGCTGGAGGCGATCGTCGCCGGGTGTCTCGACCAGTTCGGCGACGACGAGATCGATCTGCTCGTGGAGATGAGCGCGGCCGCGGGACGGCCCCTCAACTGGAACGTGCTCACCATCGACGCCGCCGTCCCCGAACGCGTGCCGCGCCAGCTCGTGCCGAGCGAGCGCGCCCGTAAGGCGGGCGGCCGCATCGTCGCGCTGACCATGCCGATCCTCACCCCCATGAACATGTCGCTCGGCACGTTCTGCGCCCTCAACCTCATCCCGGGGTGGGGTGAGGTACTGGGACTGCCCGTGCCCGAGCGGATCGCGAAGCTGCGCGACCCCGGCGTGCGCGCCGAGATGCTGGCGCACGCCAGCAGCAAGGAGGCGGGCGTCTTCCGGCGGCTCGCCCGGTTCGACCGGTACGTCATCGGGGACACGTACTCCGAGGCGAACGAGGGCCTCACCGGGCGGGTGGTCGGGGACATCGCCGCCGAGCGGGGGCAGGAGCCCTTCCACTGCCTCGTGGAGATCTGCGCCCACGACGAGCTGCGCACCGTCCTGTGGCCCATGCCGACCGACAACGACCCCGACTCCTGGGCGCTGCGGGCCGAGACCTGGCAGCACGAGGACGTCATGCTGGGCGGCTCGGACGCGGGCGCGCATCTGGACCGCATGTGCGGCGCCCCGTACACGACCCGGTTCATCGGCGACTGTCTGCGCGGGCGGAAGCTCGTCGGGCTCGAACAGGCCGTGAAGATGCTCACCGACGATCCGGCGCGGCTCTTCGGGCTGCGCGAGCGGGGCCGGATCGTCGAGGGGTTCCACGCCGACCTGGTCCTGTTCGACCCGGAGCGGATCGACGCGGGCAAGGCGACGCTCGTGCACGACCTGCCCGGCGACAGCCCCCGCCTTGACTCCAAGGCGATCGGAGTCGAGGCGGTGTGGGTCAACGGCGTCGAGGCGATCCGCGGCGACGTGGTGACCGGCGCGGTGCCGGGCAAGGTGCTGCGCTCCGGGCGCGACACCAGGACGGTGAGCACCAAGTGAGCGGCACCGGTGTCGGGGCGGGGGGCCCGCGCGCCCGGCGGCTGTTCATCGGCGGCGAGTGGACCGAGCCCGACCACGGGCACTACGAGGTGGTGAACCCCGCCACCGAGGAGGTCGTCGGCCTCGCGCCCGAGGCGAGCGGCGCGCAGGTGCACGCGGCGGCCGCGGCGGCCCGTGAGGCCTTCGCGGGCTGGTCGCGCACGAAGCCGGAGGAGCGGGCGGCGATCCTGGAGCGCGCCGCGGCAGTGCTGCGGCGTGACGCGGACACGTACACCGCACTGGCCCGCGCCGAGAGCGGCGCGACGACCGGCACGGCGCGCGGCATGCAGGTCGCGGTCGCGGTGGCGCGCTTCCAGCGGTACGCCAAGGGCGCCCTGGAGCCGGTCGAGGAGGCGCTGCCGCCGCAGATCAACGATGCCGGGCCGATGGGGAGGGCGGGCATCATCGGGGCGCTCGCCGTCCGCCGGCCCGTCGGCGTGGTCACCTGCATCACCTCGTACAACAACCCCTGGGCCAACCCCGCCGGCAAGGTGGCGCCGGCCCTCGCGATGGGCAACACGGTCGTCGTGAAGCCCGCCCCGCAGGACCCGCTGTCGGTGTACGGGATGGCGGCGGCGCTGGAGGAGGCGGGGGTGCCGCCCGGCGTGGTGAACGTCGTCTCCGGGACGGACCCGGCCGTCGGCGAGGCGGCGGTCGCCGCACCGGACGTCGACATGGTGAGCTTCACCGGTTCGACGGCCGTCGGGCAGCGCATCGGCGAGGTGTGCGGCCGCACGATGAAGCGGCAGCTGATGGAGCTGGGCGGCAAGGGCGCGGCGATCGTCTTCGACGACGTCGGCGAGGACGGGCTCGCCGCCGCGGTGGCGGGCATCGGCACGACGTTCTCCTTCTACAGCGGCCAGATCTGTACGGCACCGACCCGCGTCATCGCCCAACGGGGCATCTGCGACCGGCTCGTCGAGCGGCTCGCGGCGTACGCAGGGCACCTCAAGGCCAAGGTCGGTGATCCGGCCGCCGAGGGCACGGTGGTCGGGCCGGTGATCTCGGCCGCCCACCGCGACCGGATCGAGGGGTACGTCGAGGCCGGCCGCAAGGAGGGCGCCCGGCTCGTCGCGGGCGGCGAACGCCCCGCGCTCACCCGGGGCTTCTACGTCGCCCCGACACTCCTCGCCGACTGCACCCCCGACATGCGGGTGGTCCGCGAGGAGATCTTCGGCCCGGTGGTCGTCGTGGTCCCCTTCGACGCGGACGGCCCCGAGAACGCCGAGGACACCGCGGTGGCCCTCGCCGACGACAGCGACTACGGCCTCATCGACTATGTCTTCTCCGGCGACGTGGCCCGCGGCTTCCGGGTGGCCGGGCGGCTGCGCGCGGGCGGCGTCGGCGTGAACACCATCGGCCGCAACATGGAGGCCCCGTTCGGCGGCTTCAAGAAAAGCGGAGTGGGCCGCGACGTCGGCTCATACGCCCTGCACGCCTACAGCGAACTCCAGTCGATCGTCTGGCCGGGGTGAGACGCGGTAGCAGCATCTGTTCCGTATGCCCCGCTTTGCCGCCCCCGTGCGGAAGTTCGCCCTGGCGAAACCGATACCCCCACCGTTAGCGTCAGTCGTCTTGGTCAGAACTTTGCCTGACGGCGTACTGCGCCACAGCGGGATCGAACTGGGGGAACGGAACGGCATGGGTGACCCGGACCTGACGGTCGACTATGAGTTCCTCGCGGACTGCGAGCGCAAGCTCGGCCAGCTCAAGAGGACCTTCGAGGACATCGAGAACCGCCGGGACGACATGAACGAGCACTGGGGCTCCGGTTCCGTCGCCGGGGCCATGGAGGACTTCGTCAACAACTGGGACGACTACCGCACCAAGCTCGTCGAGTCCATCGAATCGGTCGGCAAGCTCGTGACCGGCAGCAAGAAGGCGTTCGAGGATCTCGACGAGAAGCTGGCCAAGACGGGCAAGAAGCAGCAGAAGAAGTGACGCCATGACACCGACATCCAAGCGCCGTCCGGTGGACTGGCAGCCGCTGTGCGACTCCGATCCCGTTCCCGGTGATCCGGAGGAGATCCGTGACGAGGTCAAGCACATGATCTCGGTGGCCAAGAAGCTCCGGGACCAGGCGAAGAACCTCAAGGCGATCAGCGACGACGAAACGCTCAAGGGCAAGTACGTGAAGTCCCTGCGCGAGGAGTCCTCGACGCTGGAGAAGCACATGCGGGAGGTGGCCGGGCGGTATGAGCGGGTGCACGGTCATCTGACCAAGTGGTCCAACGAGCTGGAGGACTTCCAGGGCGACGCGGACAAGATCCTGCGCCAGGCCAAGGAGAAGCAGGACGAGGTCGAAGCCGACAAGGCCAAGAAGTCCGGCTCGGAGGACAGTCCCGCCGACGACCCCCTCGAGTCGTACCGGACCCGCCTGCACACCGTCACCGGCGACCGGGACACCCGCGCCGACCACTACACGAGCGAGATCCGTGACGAGATCGACGACGTGATCGAGGATTCGTGGTGGGACGACGTCAAGGGCTGGGCCCATGACAACGCCGACCTGATCAAGGCGTTCATCGATGTTCTCGGCTGGATCGCGACGGCCGCGGGCTTTCTGGCGCTCGCCATCCCCGGGTTGAACCTCCTCGTCCTCGGTATCGCGGTGGTCACGATCGGACTGAGACTCCTGCTGGTGGCGTCCGGCGACGCCACCTGGACGGATGTCATCTTCGACGTCGTGGGCGGGCTGCTCGTCGTGGGCGGCCTCGGGGCCGCCGCGAAGCTCGCCAGCGGCGCCAAGGCCACCGTGGGTGCCGCTCAGACCGCCCGGACCGCCGGCCTGAGCCGAGGGCTCAGCGGCGTCAAGGGCATCCTGGACGACACGGGCCGCTTGATGACCAAACTGCCGCAAGGGCCGGGACGGCAGGCCGTCGGAGCGTCCCGTAACGCGATGCGCAAGTCCATCTCCCAGAATGTCGGCCTGGTCGCCAAGAACCCGCTGGGAGTCAGCCCCTGGTCGACGATCGGGCACCTCGGCGACAAGGAGATGGCAGGTATGGGGAAGCTGCTGAAGGCGAACAAGGCCGCTTTCCCGGAAGCCGCCGGGGCCGCTGCGGACAAGGCGTACAGGTCCTATCAAGCGGGCCTCGGCGTCGCCTGGACCGGCATGGGGATGGACGTCACGGACAAGGCGCTGGGGAAGAGCGACCTGACAAGCTTGACCCAGGAGAAGTTCGGAAGCGGTGAGAAGCCGTACAACGCGGCGTACTCGGACTGGAAGGACAACACCCTGAAGCCCGCCCCCGACACCCACTGGTGAGGAAGACCATGGACCTGTATTCGGCGCGACGCATTGCCGAGGCAGAAGCCGGCCGCACCGGACTCGGCACCGGCCCCAACCGGCGGCTCCGGCTGACGCTGCTCATCGGCATGCCGCTGTTCCTGCCGGTCCTGGGAATCATGATCCTGGTGCCGAAGTCCCTGATGCGCGACGTGCTCCATGTCTACGAGGCCGGGATCGTCGGCTGCCTCCTGCATTACGTCTGGGTGTTCGCGAAATACCCCCGCCACGCGGACCGTCCGCCCTACCTCACCCGGGATCTGGCCATGGGCGGTGGTTTCTTCCTGCCCTCGCTCTTCTTCGGCTTCTGGCCGGGCATGATCGCCGCCCCGGCGTGGGCGCTCTTCGTAGGCGCGGTGTACGCCGTGGAAGTGGCACGGGGGCGCAATGACAACCGCTGAGCGACGCCGGGCCCCGAACGGGTTCAATCTGGTGCCGCCGCCCGGCTGGGACGTGATTCCGCTGCGCACGGGCACCCAGGACGCGATGGACCGCATCGTCCGCAAGGCGGTCGGGCAACTCCCCGCCGGTTTTCCCAAGGACGACATTCCAAAAGCCCGGCTGAAGCTCCTCCAGGAGATGAAGAAGGTCGTGCGGCGGGCCCGGGCCAAGGGCGGCATGACCCTCTACCTCCCCACCGAACGCCTCCACGGTGTCGCGCTGCCCGTCTCGATCGTGGCCTCCGAACCGATCGAGGTTCCGGGGGTCAGGGCCGGGAGCGGCCCGGAAGCGGTCCTGGCGGCGCTCGCCTCCGGGACCCCCGGTGCCGAGATGCGGGAGCTGGACGACACCGCGGCCCTGCGCTCGGAGCGGGATGTACCCGCGGACCCCGCCCAGGACGTCGACGTCGCTCACCGCCGCGTCGAGTACTTCGTGCCGGTCCCGGACAGCACGCCTGACCAGTACCTCGCCTTTACCTTCAGCGCGCTGATCGCGCCCGGCTCGGATCCCGCCTTCTCCGACACGCTCGTGGAGCTGTACGACGCCGTGATGAGCACTTTCCGCTGGAGTTACGCCTGAGCGTCGCCCCGCCTGTTCACGACCCGACGAAAGAGACCGCTCATGTCCGACGGCATTCTGTGGAGCGCCGATCTCGGTGCTCCGCTCCACGTCGACACGGATGCCGATCCCATTCTGTGGGGTTATCTCCACCTTCAGATCGACAAGAAGACCTTCAAGGAATGGCTCGGCCTGCACCTGACCGGCATGGCCATGGTTCAGGGCGTCGAACTCACCCGTAAAATCCGCCGGTTCCACAAGAGCTTCTACGAGCGGATGATCGTCACGCTCCGGGACACGCTCCAGGTCGACGAGGCGTTCATCTACCACCCCGTTCCGCTGACCTATATGCCGCTGGTCGTGCACGCCACCCGTCTTAACTGCGACGCCCCTGACGCGGCCTCCTGCGAGGGACCCACCGCGCTCACGGTGCCGCATCCGGAAATCCCCGAGTGGCAGCAGCGCAGCGGCAGCGTTCCGTTCGCTTCGCCCCACCTCGGTGCGGACGGGGTCCGGGTCACCCGCTCCTACCCCGCCGACAGCTCCCTCATGATGACCTCGGTGTCGTACCACTGGCACACCCCGGCCGGCCTCCCCGATGTCCAGCTCCGCGGGCACCACGACGATCCGGAGTTGATCGCCGCGGTGGTGGAGCCGCTGGACGCCTTCGCGCGGACGCTCCGGCTTCCGGGGTAGGGGTGGCTCGGATCAGTCGCCCAGGAAGATCGGGTTCGTGAATGCCGTCAGGGCGCCGGGGAGTGGTGGGGTGGTTGCGGGGTGGCGGACCTCTGCTCGGACGTAGGCCGCGTAGGCCGCCGTGGTGCGCCATTCCACCGTGCCCGTGCCCGAGTCGGGCAGCGGTGGGCTCGTGTACAGGACGCCCTGGTCGGTGACGAAGCGGGCCGTGCAGCCGGGGGCGCCCTTGACGGTCAGGCGGACCGTCACCGGGGCGTCGCGGTCGACGTCGAGGCGTTCGCCGATGCCCGCGTGGCGGCCCTTTCCGCCGGCCGCCGTGAAGGCGAGTTCGACCGACTTCGACTCCGCCACGTAGGAGTGGCCGCGGCGCAGGCCCTCCTGGATGGCCTCGCGGGTCAGGTCGTCGGCGAGGACCACGGTCTGCGGGCCGCCGACGGGGTCGGGGTCGCGGTGCGCGTCGCTGTTGCCCATCGCCGGGATCCAGCGGCGGCCGCCGCGTACGGAGGCGACGAGTGTGCTGTCCCAGTCGGCGAGGGCGATCTCGTCGTCGGGGGTGTAGGGGCCGTTCCACGCCTCGATGACGTCCGCCTCGCCGAAGCCGAACTTCCAGTTGCAGCCGACGCAGGTGGCGTGCGGGTGGGCGGGGACGACCAGGCCGCCGGCCTCGCGAACCTCGCGGGCGTACTTGCCGAAGCGGTTGTCGCGGGCCCGGTAGCGCCAGTCGATGAACGTGCCGGGGTCCGTGCCGAGGGCGACCACGTGGCCGTTGCGGGTCGTCACCTCCTCGCCGAGCATGATCAGGAGGTCGCCGCCCGCGTGTTCGGCCCAGTGGGCGTGCGCGGCATGGGTGTTGTGCTCGGAGCTGTTGATGAAGTCCAGGCCCGCCGCGCGGGCGAGGGCGGCGATCTCGGCGAGGGTGCGTTTGCCGTCGGAGTGGACGGAGTGGAGGTGGCAGTCCCCGCGGTACCAGGCGCGGCCGCGGCCCTTCGCGCGCTCGGGCGGGTAGACCGGCTTCGGGGTCCGGCCGGGCGCCCCGTAGGTGAGGGTGATCGTCACCTCGTAGGGGAGGCCGTCGGGCGCCACCGTGTACGGGCCGAGGGCGATGTGCCAGGTGCCCGCGCGGACGGGGCCGGGAATGTAGCCGGGCGTCGCGTCGTCGGCGCGGACGAAGAACTCGGTGCGGGCGCCGCCGGACCAGCCGCGGAACCCCTCGCCGCCGAGCCCCGTGCCGCGCTCGTCGAAGACGCCGATGTCGAGGGCGTTGCCCTGGGTGCCGGGCGGCACGGCCGGCTTCTGGTAGGTGTACGAGACGTGCAACTCCCGTACCCCGCGCGGCACTTCGACCGGCAGGTACACGTAGTCGGGGGATCCGGTGGGCAGCGTGCCGCGCACCGTTCTCGTCTCCTTGGCGCCCGGCGCCCCGCCCTGCGCGGGGCCGCGCCCCTCGGCGCCTTCGGCGAAGCTCACGGTTCCCAACGTAAGCGCGGCGGCGGCTCCCGTCACGAACAGTCCGCGCCGGTTCAGTCCCGCGTGTCGCGGGTGGAGGTCCTCGCACATGCTGCGGCTCCCAGGGTGTCGGTGCTGACATGGGTGGTGCGTGCAACCCTGGTATTGAGCCGTGAACGGTGCGTCAAGGGAAGGCGATTGACGGACTTACCCCCGATGGACGGGTGTCGGCGCGGGCAGGCGGTGGCACGGGAGCCGGTTCAGGCGCCGGTTCAGGCGGGCGTCAGGGTGTGGAACTCGCAGAGGTCGGGGTCGCCGGAGTAGGTGTAGACCCGCAAGGAGTCCTTCTCGCCCGCGATGTCGTACCCGTTGAGCAGGCCGTCGGGAAGCTCGCCCGTGAAGTCGAATTGCAGGTCGAGGTCGCGGTCGTCCTTGTCGTCGCCCATCCCGCGCTCCACGGACCAGGTGCCCTTGCCCGAGATGCCCTTGGTCGTCTTGCTGATCTTCTCGAAGTCCTCGAGTACCGGCCAGTCCTCGGCGGTGAAGGTGCCGTCGGCCGCGAGGCGCAGGGTGCCCAGGGGGTCGCCGCGCCAACTGCCCACCAGATCGGCGGCGGAGAGGCCGGCCGGGGTGTCGCCCTCCGGACCGCACCGCACGAGCCGGGCCATGCAGCCGGTCGTCGTCAGCGTGCCGAGCAGGACCAGTGCCGTGACCCCGGCGCACGCCGCGACCGTTCGCCGGGCCGACCGGGCTGACCGGGCCGGCCGAGCTGTCCGAGCTGTCCGGGCTGGCTTAGCTGTCCCGGCTGTCCGAGCTCTCCGCGTTCCCCGCACCGTGTTCTCCCCGCCCCCGGGCGGCTCGTGTCGCACACCTGCCCGCAGTGTCCCAGGGGGTGTGCGACGCCCGGCCGACGGGGTGACTAGACCGCCCCCGCCGCCACCAGGACCGCCTCGGTCTCCGGGTACGGACCCCCCGCCCCCTGGCGCGCCCAGCGCAGCGGCGTACTGCCCGTGCCGTGGTCCTCGCGGAGGTTGGGGTCGGCGCCGTGGGCGAGGAGTTCGCGGACCGCGGCGAGGTGGCCCCACGCGGTGGCGCCGCACAGCGGGGTGCCGTCCGTGAGGCCGGTGCTCTCGGTGTCGGGGCGGGCGCCCGCCCGCAGCAGGGCCCGCACCGTGGAGGCGGCGCCGTGCACCGACGCGGCGTACAGGGCCGTCGTGCCGTCGGCCTCGGGGAGCTCCGGGTCGACGCCGGTGCGCAGCACGCGGCGCACGGTGTACGTGTCGCCGACCGCCGCCGCCCACACCAGCCGGTGGGTCAGCTTCTTCTGCTTCCGTCTGTTCACCGGTTCCGCTTCCGTTCGTTCACCGGCGCCAGGGTAATGAGCGCACGGGCATGGACCAACCGACTTTCCGGGGATAGGAAGAGGGCTCGGGCCCACCGGCCCGGACCGCCCGACGGCCGTCACCCCCGGACACGCTCGGAGGACTGAATCGTGCGCATCTCCGCGACGCTCTACATGACCGACGAGACGATCACCCCGGTACGCCTCGCCCAGGAACTGGAGCGGCGCGGTTTCGCCGGGCTCCACCTCCCTGAGCACACCCACATCCCCCTCCCGCGCGAGACCCCCTACCCGGGCGGTGACCTGCCGCCCGAATGCGCCCGCATGCTCAGCCCGTTCATCGCCCTCGCGCAGGCCGCCGCCGTCACCGAGCGGCTCGTGCTCGGCACGAACATCGCGCTGGTCGCCCAGCACGACCCCATCGACCTGGCCAAGCAGATCGCCACCCTCGACCACCTGTCCGGCGGCCGGGTCTCCCTCGGCATCGGCTACGGCTGGAACCGCGAGGAGGCCGAGGACCACGGCGTCCCGTGGGCCCGGCGCCGGGAGGTCGTGCGGGACCGGATGGCGGTGATGCGGGCGCTGTGGGCGGACCAACCGATGCCGTACGAGGGCGAGTTCGGGGCGGTGCGGGCGAGCGAGACGTATCCGAAGCCGCGGCGGGCGCCCCGCGCGCGGCTCGCCAAGGGGCCGCTGTTCGGGCCGCGCACGCTCGTCGGCGGGGCCGCGGGGCCGGGGCTGTTCGCGCACATCGCGGAGTACGCGGACGGGTGGATGCCGGTCGGCGGCAGGGGCCTGCGCGACGCGCTGCCGGTGCTGCGGTCGGCGTGGGCGACGGCGGGGCGCGCGGAGGGCGACCTGTATGTGGCGGTGACAGCCGTCGAGCCGGACCCCGGCAAGCTCGCCCACTACCGGGAGCTGGGCGTGGACGAGGTGATCGTGCAGTTGCCGCCGGGCGGGGAGAAGGAGGTGTGCGGGGCCCTCGACGGGCTCGGGCGGTACCTGGACGCGTGACCTCGGCGGTACCTGGACGCGTGACCTCGCGCGGGACGCCGCGGTGATCTGCGGGCACGGCCGGGTGACCTGTAGGCCCGGCCCGGGTGACCCGTGCGTACGAGCAGGTTCGTGCAGGTGGAAGTATCCGTAGGAGGCACGTGTTGTCGCTCGTATGCTCGGAGACATGACCAACAGCGCGCAGCCCCCGGAGGCCGGACGACCCGCAGGACCGCCCGCCGGACCACCCACCGCCAACGCCATGCGGCGCGCGCTCAGAAGGGCGCGGGACGGCGTCGCGCTCGACGTCGCCGAGGCCGCCGTCCTGCTGCAGGCGCGCGGCGCGGACCTCGACGACCTCACGGCGTCCGCGGCGCGGGTGCGCGACGCGGGGCTCGCCGCGGCGGGCCGCCCGGGCGTCATCACGTACTCGAAGAGCGTGTTCATCCCGCTCACCCGGCTCTGCCGTGACAAGTGCCACTACTGCACCTTCGTGACCGTGCCCGGCAAGCTGCGGCGCGAGGGCCACGGCATGTTCATGTCCCCGGACGAGGTCCTCGACGTCGCGCGGCGCGGCGCCGCGATGGGGTGCAAGGAAGCCCTCATCACCCTCGGCGACAAGCCGGAGGACCGCTGGCCCGAGGCCCGCGCGTGGCTGGAGGCCGAGGGGTACGACGACACCCTCGCCTACGTCCGCGCCATCTCCATCCGCATCCTGGAGGAAACCGGGCTGCTCCCGCACCTCAACCCGGGCGTCATGAGCTGGACGGACTTCCAGCGGCTCAAGCCCGTCGCGCCCAGCATGGGCATGATGCTGGAGACGACGGCGACGCGGCTGTGGTCGGAGCCGGGTCAGCCGCACTACGGCTCGCCCGACAAGGAACCGGCCGTGCGGCTGCGGGTGTTGGAGGACGCGGGCCGCTCGTCCGTGCCGTTCACCAGCGGGCTGCTCATCGGCATCGGCGAGACGTACGAGGAGCGGGCCGACGCGCTGTTCGCGCTGCGCCGCGTCGCGCGCTCGTACCACGGCATCCAGGAACTGATCATCCAGAACTTCCGCGCCAAGCGGGACACGGCGATGCGCGGCATGCCCGACGCCGAGATCGACGACCTGGTCGCCACCATCGCCGTCGCCCGGCACATCATGGGCCCGGCCGGCAATCTGCAGGCGCCGCCGAACCTGATCGCCGGCGAGTACGAGCGGCTCATCGGCGCCGGTATCGACGACTGGGGCGGCGTCTCGCCGGTCACCATCGACCACGTCAACCCCGAGAAGCCCTGGCCGAGGCTGGACGAGCTCGCCGAGCGGTCCGCCGCCGCGGGCTTCACACTCGCCGAACGGCTCTGCGTCTACCCGGAGTTCGTCACTCGCGGCGAGCCCTGGCTCGACCCGCGGCTGCTGCCGCACGTGCGCGCGCTCGCCGATCCGGAGACCGGCCTCGCCCGGCCCGACGCCACGGTCGAGGGCCACCCCTGGCAAGAGCCCGACGAGGGGTACGTCGCCGCCTCCGGCCGCACCGACCTGCACCGCACCATCGACACCGAGGGCCGCACCGGCGACCGGCGCGACGACTTCGACGAGGTGTACGGCGACTGGGAGGCGCTGCGCGAGCAGGCCGCGCCCGGCATGGTGCCGTCCCGCATCGACGGCGACGTACGGTCCGCGCTCAAGCAGGCCGCCGACGACCCGACGAAGCTCACCGACGACGAGGCCCTCGCCCTGCTGCACGCCGACGGGCCCGCGCTCGACGCGCTGTGCTCCGTCGCCGACGACATCCGCAAGACGGTCAACGGCGACGACGTCACGTACATCGTCACGCGCAACATCAACTTCACCAACGTCTGTTACACCGGCTGCCGCTTCTGCGCCTTCGCCCAGCGCAGGACCGACGCGGACGCCTACACGCTCTCCCTGGACCAGGTCGCCGACCGGGCCGCGCAGGCCTGGGACGTCGGCGCGGTCGAGGTCTGCATGCAGGGCGGCATCCACCCCGACCTGCCGGGCACCGCGTACTTCGACATCGCCCGCGCGGTGAAGGAGCGGGTGCCGGGCATGCACGTGCACGCCTTCTCGCCGATGGAGGTCGTCAACGGCGCGACCAGGACCGGCCTCTCCATCCGGGAGTGGCTGAGCGCGGCCAAGGAGGCGGGCCTCGGCTCGATCCCGGGGACGGCCGCCGAGATCCTCGACGACGAGGTCCGCTGGATCCTCACCAAGGGCAAGCTGCCGACGGCCACCTGGATCGAGGTGATCAAGACCGCGCACGAGCTGGGCATCCGCTCCAGCTCGACGATGATGTACGGGCACGTGGACCAGCCCCGGCACTGGCTCGGCCACTTCCGCACACTGGCCGCCATCCAGCAGGAGACCGGCGGCTTCACGGAGTTCGTGACGCTCCCCTTCATCCACACCAACGCGCCCGTCTACCTCGCCGGCATCGCCCGGCCGGGGCCGACCACCCGCGACAACCGCGCGGTGACGGCGATGGCGCGCGTCCTGCTGCACCCGCACATCCCCAACATCCAGACCAGCTGGGTGAAGCTGGGCCAGGAGGGCGCCGCGGAGATGCTGCGGTCCGGCGCGAACGACCTCGGCGGCACGCTGATGGAGGAGACCATCTCCCGGATGGCCGGCTCCAGTTACGGCTCGTACCGCTCGGTCGAGGACCTCGTCGCCATCGCGGAGGCGGCGGGCCGCCCGGCGAAACCGCGGACCACGCTGTACGGGGAGGTCCCGCAGGAGCGGCAGCGGGCCGCCGCCGCGTCGGACGGTCATCTGCCGGAGCTGCTGCCGGTCCTTGAGCCCTGAGGCGCGCACACGACGGCGCCCGCGAGCAGGTTCGCTCGCGGGCGCCGACCGGTTCTACGGGTTCTACGGGTTACTCAGGTCCTACGGGTTGCCCGGGTTGTCCGGGTTGCCCGGGTGACGCGGAGGTCAGCCGGTCAGGCCGTCGCCGAAGCGGACGCCGGCCGTCGCCGGGGCGCCGATCGCCGCCGGGCCGAAGGAGTCGATGCCGGTGGTGGTGAGGCCGGCCGCGGAGCCGCGCAGGTGCCAGACCGCTCCGGTGTTCGCGACGTCGCCGTCCTCGTCGGGCGCGGCCACCGTCAGGTCGGCCTTGCCGTCCTTGTTCGGGTCGGAGAGCAGGACGCGGGCGCCGAACTTGTCGCCCTTCTCGGAGGCGCCGGGGACACCGGGCTTGGACTGGTCGAAGGCCTGCGAGCCGGTGCCGGTCAGGCCGGTGCGGGAGCCCTTGAGCAGGACGACGCTGCCGGCGTCGGCGGTGGTCTCGATGTCCTCGCCGGGGACGCCGACGGCCACGTCCGCGAAGCCGTCGCCGTTCACGTCGCTCGCGCTGATCGCGGCGCCGAACTCGTCGCCCGCCTCACCGGCGCCGGGCACGCCCGCGCTGTCCTGGGTGAGCTTCGTGGTGCGGTCCGAGAGGCCGGAGGCCGCGCCGTAGCGGACGATGATCGCGCCCTTCTGGGAGGGCATGTCCTCGAAGTTGTCGCCGATGTCGCGGGTGACGAAGTCGCCGTAGCCGTCGCCGTCGATGTCCGCGATCGCGCCGCCGACGGAGGGCACGAGCTTCTGCGCGGTGGTGGCCACCCCGTCCTTGCCGCCCTTCCAGAGCTGGCTCTTGTACGCCGACTCCTCGAAGCCGTGGCTGGAGACGATGTCGTCGATGCCGTCACCGCTCACGTCGCCCGCGACGAAGTCGCCGGGGCCGAAGGTCTGGCTCGTGACGACCTGCTGGCTGCTCGCGGCCTTGCCGTCCCGCTTGAACGGGCCGTACGCGATGGTCATGCCCGCGTCGTCGTTGTCCATCGGGTCCTCGGGCTCGGGGTACTCGGCCGTGACCAGGTCCCGCTTGCCGTCGCCGTTGAAGTCGCCGGCGATGACGTGCGCGCCGTTCGAGTCCAGCTCGACGCTGCCCGTGCCGGAGAGGCCCTGGGCGGAGCCCCACAGGACGACGGCCTTCTTGCCGCCGTTGACGACGAGGTCGGTGTAGCCGTCGCCGTCGAGGTCGGCGGCGGCCGTCTGGTTGCCGAAGTGGCCGCCGTCGGCCGCGGAGCCGGGGACGCCGGCGGTGGCGCGGCTGATGGTGACGGCGTGCGCCTTGTCCGGGCCGTTGGCCGAGCCGTAGACGATCGAGACGCTGCCCGGGACATCGTTGTCGTAGTTGCCCGGGGCCGCTATGGCGAGGTCGGCGTAACCGTCGTGGTTGAAGTCGGTGATCGGGGCCTTCGGCGGGGTGGGCGCGGCGGAGGCGGTCCCCGCGGTGGCGAGGGCGAGCGGCGCCGTGAGCGAGGCGACGGCCACGGCGGTGATGAGAGAGCGGCGCACTGATCCTCCAGAGAGATCGTGTCGTGTGGTCACGTGGCCGAGGGGCCACGCGACCGACGGTCAAATGGTCGAGTGGTGGTGCGGTGCTGCGGTGGTGCGGTGCTGCGGTTGTGGGGTGGTGCGGTGGTCAGCCGGCGAGCCGGTGACCGAACTTGGCGCCCTTCTCGGGGTCGCCGAGCTTCGCCGGCGCGAGCGTGCCCGCGCCGGTGGTGGTCAGGCCGCCCGTGGAGCCGTAGAGGTTCCACAGGGCGCCCGAGTCGGTGAAGGTGCCGTCCTCGCCGGGGGCCGCGGCGGTCAGGTCCGCGCGGCCGTCCTTGTTCAGGTCGGTGAGGAGCACCTGGCGGCCGAAGTCGTCGCCGGTCTCGGCGACGCCCGGCACTCCGGTGGTGGTCTGGTTGTAGGCGACGGCGCCCTTGCCGGTCATGCCGCCCGCGGCCTTGGACGCGCCCTTGAGCAGGACGACCGCACCGGTGCCGGTGGCCGCGTCGAGGCTCTCGCCGGGCACGCCGACGGCGACCTCGGCCCTGCCGTCGCCGTCCACGTCACCCGCGCTGAGCGAGGCGCCGAACGCGTCGTCGGCCTCACTGGCGCCGGGGACGCCCGCGGTGGCCTGGGTGATGACCTTCTTGCGCGCGTCGGTCGGGCCTGCCGGGCTGCCGTACTGGATCGTGATGCTGCCCGGGTCGGAGTCGATGACCTCGGTGACGCTGCCGATGTCGCGGGTGATCAGGTCGCCGTACCCGTCGCCGTCGACGTCGCCCACCGTGCCGCTGTAGGCCGTGCCGAGCGTGCTGGAGCTGTGGCCGACGCCGCCGCGGCCGCCCTTGAAGAAGCGGGCGTCGTGCGTCATCTCCTCGAAGCCGTGCGTGGTGACGATGTCGTCGACGCCGTCGCCGGTCAGGTCGCCGGTGATGAAGGAGCGGAGTCCGGTGGGCCCGTTGCTCGTGACGACGCTGTCCTTGGACGCGGGCTTGCCGGCGCGGGTGAACGGGCCGTACTGGACGGTCATCCCGGAGACGTCGGGGTCGTCGCTCGGCACGTCGTTGACGACCAGGTCGCGCTTGCCGTCGCCGTTGAAGTCGCCGGTGGCGAACTCGGAGTTCTCGTGGGGCAGGAGGGTGTCCGCGCCGGTCAGTCCGGAGGCGGAGCCCCACAGGACGGTCGCCTTGTTGCCGTTGTCGTCGCCGCCGGTCACGAGCAGGTCGGTGTAGCCGTCGGCGTCGAGGTCGGCGGGGACCGTCTGGTACCCGAAGGCGAACGTGCCCCGCAGCTCGCCGGGGACGCCCTCGGTGGCGCGGCTGATGCGCTGGTGGCGCCCGGTGCCGGGGCCGGAGGCGGTGCCGTACACGATGGAGAGGTAGCCCGCGCCCTCGACGCCGTCGACGGTGCCGTGCGGCGCGCTCAGCGCGAGGTCGGCGAATCCGTCGTGGTTGAAGTCGGTGACCGGGGTGCGGGGCGGCTGGGGGGCCGCGGTCGCGGTACCGGCGGTGACGGAGACGGCGAGAGGTGCGGTCAGCGCGACGACTGCGACGGCGCTGATGAGTGTGCGGCGGGGCACGGGTCCTCCTGTCGGGAACGTCTGTGACGTAGGAGGAGACAGGCGCTCGTGGACGATGGTTGTCTGCACCATGAACTCCGTTACGTGATCCGGACGTTTGACGGGTGACGCCCGCTGTTCACCTCGGGAGCCGGTGGAGTTCGCCGGCGGGCGGTGCGAACTCGGCGGTGTTCGCGCGTACTTCGCGTTCTACGTGGCCGGAGGCCTTCCCGCTCTCCGGAATGGTGGATTCCGTAGCAACTGCGAAGCTCCGGTGAACGTCGTTCAAAAGCCGCCTCACGGGCGACTCTTCGCATTCCACTTGGCGACTGAATCGATCGTTCGCGGTCGATTACAGTGCTGCAAAGTCGCAACCGGTCGAGGCACGTCGAGGACGTCACCGCACGTCGAGGACGTCACTGCACGGAGGGAGGCCCACGTGGGGACCGCAGCAGCCACCGGCGTCTGGGGCCGCGCCGAGCAGCAGGACTTCCGCAGCCGGGTGCGCGGCACCCTCCTCGGCGCCGCGGTCGGCGACGCCCTGGGCGCGCCCGTCGACGGCCTCACCCTCGACGCGATACGCGAGGCCCACGGCGCCGACGGCCTCACCGAGCCGGCCCCGGCGTACGGCAGGCGCGGCGCCGTCACCGCCGCCACCCAGCTCACCCTCTTCACCGTCGACGGGCTCATCCGCGCCCAGGTGCGCCGCGACACCGGCGCCTGGCACCCGCCGACCGATCTGTTCCGCGCCTACCGCCGCTGGGCCGCCACCCAGAGCGACTGGGGCCCCGACGAACGGCGTGCGGAGGACGGCTGGCTGGCCCGCGAGGAGTGGCTGTACGCGCGGCGCGCTCCGGCCCGCGCCTGTCTGCTCGGGCTCGGCAACACGGTCATGGGCACCCTGGACACCCCCAAGAACCCGGACGAGAGCGGCCCCGAGGCGGCCGTCAGGTCCGCGCCCTTCGGGCTGCTCGTCGGCTGGGAGCCGCAGCTCGTGCTGCAGCTCGCCGTCGAGTGTGCCGTCCAGACCCACGGCCACCCCACCGCGTATCTGGCGGCCGGCGCGCACGCCGTGATCGTGCACGGGCTTGCCCGCGGGGAGTCGCTGGACGGGGCGATCCAGCGGTGCCTGGCCCTGCTGGCCGCCCGCCCCGGCCACCGGCCCGTCACCGACGCGCTCCGGCACGCGCTGGGCGCCGTACGGCAGGGGATGCCGACCCCGGCGCGGGTCGAGGAGCTCGACACGGACGAGGGGACGGCGGAGGGCGCGCTGGCCGTCGCCGTGTACTGCACCCTGGTCGGCGAGGACATCCGGCACGGGTTGCGGCTCGCCGTGAACCACGGTGGGGCGTCGGCCGCGTGCGGGGCGTTGTGCGGGGCCCTGCTGGGGGCGTTGCACGGGGAGACCGCGTTGCCGCCGGGGTGGCTCACGGAACTTGAGGGCCGCCCCACGATCCTCGAACTCTCGGACGACTTCGCCATGGAAATGACCCAGGGCCCCGCACTGCACGGCCCCGCCCTCGCCTCCCCGGGTTGGCTGACCCGCTACCCCCGGGGATAACGCCCTGCGGGGCCCGTTAGGGGTCGCGGCCGGCCGGAGTGCCCCGTTAGGGGCGCGGGGAACTGCGCGCTCAGCCCACGAAGAGCCGCAGACGCGTCTGCCGAGTTCCCCGCAGACGCGTCTGCGGCTTTCCTTTTGGTTGCTCGCGCAGTTCCCCGCGCCCCTTACGGGGCGTCCTTCGACGGCGACGGCGCCACGTCGTCCCAAGGCTCCGCAGGAGTGGGCACAACGGCTCCCCCAGAGCCGTCGCCATCCGTGTTGATCCGCTCGATGAGCGCATCCCGCTCCGGCGTGTCCTCGGGCTTCACGTAGCCGATGACGACGAAGAGGACGAGCGAGACCGCCAGCGGGATCGACACCTGGTACTGGAGGGCGACCCCGCCCGCGACCGCGTCGTCGATGGGGTAGTTGACCAGGTAGAAGGCGAAGAGCCCGAGCGCCCAGCTGGTCAGCGCCGCCGTCGGCCCGGACTTGCGGAACGTGCGCAGCAGACCCAGCATCATCGGGATCGCGATCGGCCCCATCAGCCCGGCGACCCACTTGATGACGACCGTGATGATGTCCTTGAACGTGGGGGAGTCCACCTGCGTGGCGACCGCCATGGAGAGCCCCAGGAAGATCACCGTGGTGAGGCGGGCCGCGAGCAGCCCCCCGCGTTCGTCCCAGCCCCGGGCCCGCGCGGACATCGCGGGCGCCACGTCCCGGGTGAAGACGGCCGCGATGGCGTTGGCGTCGGAGGAGCACATGGCCATGGTGTGCGAGAAGAAGCCGACGACGACCAGGCCCAACAGGCCGTGCGGCAGCAGCTGTTCGGTCATCAGGGCGTACGCGTCCGAGCCGTCCGGCTTCTTCGCGTCGACGAGCAGCGGCGACATCCACATGGGGAAGAAGAGGACGACCGGCCAGATGAGCCACAGCGCCGCGGAGAGCTTCGCGGAGCGCGCGGCCTCCTTGGCGTTGGCGGTCGCCATGTACCGCTGCGCCTGGTTGAGCATGCCGCCGTTGTACTCGAAGAGCTTGATGAAGAGGAACGCGAGCAGGAAGACCGTGCCGTACGGGCCGACCAGCGGCTTGCCGTGGCCCGCGAGCGCCGGCTCGTCCCACACGCCGAAGAAGCCGCCGTGCGGCCCGAGCTTGCCGACGACCGCCACGAACATGGCGACACCGGCGAGGAGTTGGATGACGAACTGGCCGAGCTCGGTCAGCGCGTCGGCCCACAGCCCGCCGATGGTGCAGTAGAACGCCGTGATCACGCCGGTGACGAGGATGCCCTGGTTGAGGGAGACGCCGGTGAAGACCGACAACAGGGTGGCGATCGCCGCCCACTTGGCGCCCACGTCCACGATCTTGAGCAGCATGCCGGACCAGGCGAGCGCCTGCTGGGTCTGCAGGTTGTAGCGGTTCTTCAGATACTCGAGCGGCGAGGCGACGTGCAGCCGTGAGCGCAGCCGGTTGATGCGGGGGGCGAAGAGGCGCGCGCCGATGGCGATGCCGAGCGCGATGGGGAAGGACCAGGTGACGAAGGACGTCACGCCGTAGGTGTAGGCGATGCCCGCGTACCCGGTGAACATCACCGCGCTGTAGCCGGACATGTGGTGCGAGATGCCGGAGAGCCACCAGGGCATCTTGCCGCCGGCGGTGAAGAAGTCGGAGACGTTGTCGACCCGCTTGTGGGACCACAGGCCGATCGCGACCATCACGCCGAAGTAGCCGATGAGCACGGCCCAGTCGAGACTGTTCATATGGCCCTCCAGGGGTCCGCCCGGTGAACGGGCCGGTGGGGACGAGAGCGGCCCAGAAGTGCCCGCTCATCGTGGGTTCGGGCGCGGTGCGCCGACAACCGTCCGCAAGGTCAAGAGCAAGTAAATTCGTTCGCTTTACTGACCTTCGTTCACATACATAGTCGCCATCTTGGCGGTCCAGGGCAACAAAAAAGCGCCCCGTAAGGGGCGCGGGGAACGGCGCGCTCAGCCACGCACAACCCGCAGCCGAACACGAACCGCCCCATCACAGCGAAGCGTTACCGCATGATCTCCCCCGCGTTGACCAGCAGCGACTGCCCCGTGATCGACCGCGCCCGGTCCGAAGCGAGGAACACCACCGCGTCCGCCACGTCCCCGTCCGTGGCCAGATCGGGCAGGGCCATGCGCGCCGCGAGGCGGTCCCGCACCGCGTCCTCCGGTACGCCCTCGGTGTGCGCGGTAAACTGGACGTACGCCTCGACCGGCGGGCCCCACATCCAGCCCGGCAGCACGGTGTTGACCCGGATCCGGTCCGGGCCGAGCTCCTGCGCCAGCGCGTACATCGCCGAGGTCAGCGCCCCCTTCGACGCCCCGTACGCCGCCTGGCGCACCTGCGAGGGCGCCGCGATCGCCGACTGCGTCCCGATGAACACCACCGAACCGCCGGTGCGCTCCCTGAGTGCGGGCAGGCAGGCCCGCGTCATGCGCAGGGTGCCGAGGAGGTTGACGTTGACGACCTGCTCCCAGGTGGCGAAGTCCGCGTCCTCCAGGCCGCCGAAGTAGCTGTCCCACGCGGCGACATGGACCACCGCGTCGATCCCGCCGAAGCGCCGGCCTGCCAGCTCCACGAGGGCCTCGCACTGCCGCTCGTCGGTGATGTCGGTGGCCCGGAAGGTGGTGCGGGTGCCCTCGGGGTCGATCTCGGCGGCGGTCTTGGCGAGGTTCGCCTCCGTGCGCGCCCCGAGCACGGCGTTCCCGCCGTCGCGCACCACGGCCGCCGCGACCTGATGGCCGAGCCCGGCGCCGACGCCCGAGACGACGACGGTCTTTCCCTGAAGGAGCGACGACGGCATGGAGCGCCTCCCGGCTCTGGCAGTTTTGCTGACGGGGCGTCAGAGTATGGGCGACCACCGGAGGAAGGAAGAGGGAGGCAGGAGCCGAGCATGAGCGAGGACACCCGCAGCGACGTCTACGCTGAGCTGGCCGCCGTCGGTCCCTACGGCGTCCACCCCGGGCACGCCCTGATCACCATGGTCGAACCGCACCCGGGCCACGAGTACGCGTACAACCGCTGGTACGAGGACGACCACTACTACGCCGGCGCGATGGCCATGCCCTGGATGTACGCGGGGCGCCGCTGGGTCGCCACGCGCGAACTCCAGCTCCTGCGCGCCCCGGAGAAGTCCGCCGTCGCCGAGCCGGTCACCGCTGGGTGCTACCTCTCCACGTACTGGGTGACGCGAGGGCGCTACGACGACCACATGAAGTGGACCGTCGGCATCAACCGGCGGCTCAACCGCGACGGCCGCGTCTACCGCGACCGCACCCACGTCTTCACCGCCTTCCAGGACCACGAGGCGACCGTCTACCGTGACGGCGCGGCGGGCCCGCGCGACTTCCACGCGCTCGACCACCCGTATCGGGGCCTGGTCCTTGAGGTCATCGACGCCGAAGGGCCCGAGCAGCGCGCCCAGTTGCTGGAGTGGCTGGTGGCCCGGCACTTGCCGCAGGCGCTCGCGGGGTCGCCCGCCGCCATGGTCACGCTGTTCCGTCCGACGCCGCTGCCGGGGGACCGGATGACGTACGTGAAGCAGGTCGAGGGCGTGGACACCCGCCTGACGCTGCTCTGGTTCCTGCCGGAGGACCCGCGGGAGTGCTGGGAGGCGCACTTCGCCGGGCGCGGGGAGGCGGTGGCGGAGTCGGGGCTCGGGCGGGTGGAGCTGGTGGCGCCGTTCATTCCGACCGTGCCGGGGACGGACACGTACGTCGATCAGCTGCGCTGACGTCCCCGGGGCGAGGGGGCAGGAGTGGCGGATGGTGGGCGGGGGGCAGGGCCGAGCCCCCTCGGCCGGGACGGCGGGCCAGTCGAGAGGGCTCATACGGTGGTGCCTGTGCGGTTGTTCCTTCGGGATTCGTGGCAGTCTCACGCGAGGTCGGCAGCCCCCTTGCTCACCTCGCCGACGAACGCGTTCCACGACGCGGCGGGGAAGGCGAGGACCGGGCCCTCGGCCACCTTCGAGTCGCGCACGGAAATGCCCTGCGCGAGGGGCGACTTGACCTCGACGCACGCGCCGTTGCCGGTGGAGTACGAGGACTTGACCCACGTGTGCGAGGCACCCTGCTGAATTGCCATGTTCTGCTCCGGTCTTTCCAGTCGACGAGTAGCTGACACCGCATCGCTGCGGCTCGCGCCAACGCTCTTGCTCGATGGCGTGAATGACGCTACTCGCCAACATCGCGACGTGAAGGGGTCGTTCACTCGACCGGATGGCATATACCAGGGGGGTCTTCCGCCCCGACGCGGCGAGGGTGTACCGTGCGGCGCTTTCACTCGGTGACCCCGGAAATCCCCGGAATTCCCCCGTGCCTCAGCGGGCGTAGTCCTTCGAGATCTCGGAGATGAGCTGGCGGGACTGCTCCACGTTCAACGCCTGGGCCCGCAGATGCTCGTACATGACGCTGTACTGCTGGACGTCGTTCGCCTTCTCCAGGTACAGGTCGCTGGTGACGCCCTCGATGTAGACCACGCTGGAGTCGGCGGCGTCGGGGAACTCCAGGATCGCGTACTGACCGTTGAGGCCGGGGTGCGCGCCCATCTCGAAGGGGATCACCTGGACGGTCACGTGCGGCAGTTGGGACTGCTCTACGAGGTGCTCCAGCTGGTCGCGCATGAGGTGCCGGGAGCCGACGACGCGGCGCAGCGCCGACTCGTCGAGCACGGTCCACAGCCGCAGCGGGTTGTCCGGCGCCGCGATGCGGTCCTGCCGGCGCATGCGCACCTGGACGCGCTTCTCGATGTCGGTCGGCGTGGTCTCCGGGAGGGCGCCGGTGACCAGCGCCTCCGCGTACGCGCGGGTCTGCAGCAGGCCGGGCACGACCTGCGGGTCGTACACGCGCAGCGACGCCGCGTCGGTCTCCAGGCCGATGTACACGCTGTAGGGGATGTCGCCGAAGGAGTGCCACCAGCCCTGCTGGCGGGAGTCCTTGGCCATCTGCATCAGGGAGTCGACGACGCGGTGGTCCTCGACCTCGTAGACACCGCACAGGTCGCGGACGTCGCGCTGGCTGATGGAGCGGCGGCCGTTCTCGAGGCGGCTGATCTTCGACTGTGAGACGAGCAGCCGCTCGGCGACCTCCTCGGCCGTCATGCCCTTGAGCTCGCGGAGCCGACGGAGCTCCTGGCCCAACCGGCGTCGCCTGACAGTGGGATTGACATTGGACGCCACGGGACGTGCACCTCCGGCTTGCCTGCCTCTGTTTTGCGTATCTACTGCTCAGCAGAGTGCCACCAACGAGACCGGCACCGCTGGGAAACAGCGGATATGCGGACGTGAGGACGGGTGCGAGGGGGTACGGCCCTGCCCTGCGGCGCCCGGACGCGAGCGGCCGCGCGGGACGGGATGCCGGGGTGCCGTCGTCCGGACGGTCCGGCACCCCGCCCCGCGCGGCCCAGCGGCTCCCGAACCGGGTCTGGGGACTGCGGCGCGGCGCTGGTGCGGTTGGTGCGGGTGATGCGCGTGATACGGGTGATGCGGTGGTGCTGAGCGGTGTGGTGCTGAGGTGTTGGTACTGAGCGGTGTGGTGCTGGGCGGTCGCGCGAGAGCGGTGCGGTACCTGAATCAGTGAGCGACCGCGCGTGCCATGGATCCGCGGCGCGGCTGCAGTGGCACCCCGCCGGGGTCCGCTGTCGCCCTCGCCGGCTGCCTGCCACCGCCCGGCCCGGGCGGGCCCGCCGGTGCGGCGCTGCGACGCGGCTGGGCCGCGACGCCGTTCTGGACGTCCATCACGGCGTGCGCCACGAGGCCGCCCATCGGGTCGTGCCTGATGAGGTCCCGGAGCCGGGAGCGCGATGAACGCCCCTCGTTCCCGGGGTAGAGATGCTTGCCGAGACCGACCGCGTGGGCCAGCGCGGCGAGCGCCGCGGTCCGCGGGTCCGGCGGTACACCGGTGCGGATCGCACTGTCGAGCCGGGACCTGATGTCCCTGCTGATCGCCGTGTCCGTCGCCTGGTAGCGAGTCGTCGGCAGCACTCCGCACATCTGGCCCGACACGGCATGCACCATGCCGCACCGCTCCAGGTGCGCGAGGTAAATCTGGCGCAGCCCCAGTCGGGGCCCGCCGATCCAGTGGACCGCCCGGACCGGGCTGCCGCGCCTGCGCAGCAGTTCCAGTGCGGAGTCCAGAGTCGGATCTCCGGTCGGCCGTGGCATCACCACGGCGATACGATCCCCGTCAGGGGCTATCCGTCCGGCCAGCGCCAGCTCCACTAGCTGTGCTCCGGCCAGACCGAGGTCGAGCGACTGCGGCTGCGCCGTGGTACCCGTGGCCGGGTCCAAAGCGAGCAGCAGAAGCTCCTCCGGAATTGTTCTGCGGCTCCTGCCCATCCATGCCTCCCCGCGTGGATGAATGACAGGGTGACCCCTCTCACATTGGTCTGTCGAGAGCGCGTGGGCGGGATGTACGGGAACCAGTAGGTATGTCGTTCTCGTCTACCACGGGGGTTAAGCCCTCACACAGGACACTGGTACACGGTTCGGACAGGGGGGTCCGACCGGATTTGGCGCACGGCCAGCACACGGCAAGCATTCAGCATCGGCATACGGCATGGCGTACGAGGAGGCATCGGTGGCGGGCGAGACCCCCGACAGGTCGAAGCAGCGGAAGTCGTCGGGGAACCCGACTACGGCGGACTCTTCCGAGTCGGCGCCGGAGGAACGGGACCCGCGCCTCGCGATGACCCGCGAGACGCCGCAGGTGCGGGAGGACACCGCTACCGCGGTCTTCTCGACGAAGGACGTCGCCGACGAGGCGACCGGTTCCGGCGAGGACGCGGAACGGGAGTCCGGGGCGGACGAGGGCGACGTGAAGTCCGCGTCGGAGGCCAAGGGTGAGGCCGCCCCCGAGGGGGAGGCCGCCCCCAAGGGTGAGGCGAACGGCGACGCGCGGCTGCGGGACGCGGTGGCGGCGTGGGTCGCGACCTCGGACGAACCGGAGGACGAGCCGCAGGGCGAGGCGCAGGACCAGGCGGCGGCGCAGGCCGACTCCGAGGCCCCCGGCAGTGACGCTTCTGCGGCGGACGACGCCGAGGACGAGTCACCGGCCAAGGGTGAGACGCCGGCCTCGGGGGAGACCCCGGCCACGGGGGAGACCCCGGCCAAGGACGAGACTCCGGCCGGCGACGCCAAGTCCCCCGGCGGCGACAAGGCGACGGCGGTCTTCAAGGCGCTGCCCCCGAAGGACGCCGCCAAGGGCCCCGTGAAGGACGACGCCCCCGCCGAGGAGACTCCGGCCGGCGAGAACCCGGCCGAGGGCGAGACCCCGGCCGGCGACGCGAAGTCCACCGGCGACGCCAAGTCCACCGGCGTCGACCAGGCCACCGCGGTCTTCAAGGCGCTCCCCGCGAAGGACGCCGCCAAGGGCCCGGTCAAGAAGCCCGGCAAGGACGTCGACCAGCCCACCACCATGCTCAAGATCGGCGACCAGAAGAGCGCCGAAGGCGAGAGTGCAAAGGGCAGCGCAAAGGACTCGGCAAAGGGTGCGCCGAAGGGAACCGGCGCGCCGGAGAGCGACGCCGAGCGGACCAGCAAGTTCGTCGCCCTGAAGCCGCTCGACGAGCCGTCCGCGAAGACGGCCACCCCCAGGACGGCTCCCAAGACCGCCCCCAAGGGCACCCCGAGGGCCACCCCCGCCGAAGAGCCGAAGCCGGCACCCAAGACCACTCCCAAGGCCACGGGAGCCGCAGCGGCCGGCGCCGCAGCGGCAAACGCGACGCCCCCCGCCCCGGCGACCCAGGCCAAGGCCCCGGCCCAGGCGGCCACCCCCCAGGCGCCCCCGCCAGTGGAACGCACCACCCAGCAGCCGCTGCCGCCCAAGCCGCCCATCGACCTGCTCGCCGAGCTGACCAACACCCCGCCGCCGCCCGAGACGCCCGTCCGCACCGCCGTGCGCCGGGTCAAGATCTGGACGCCGCTGGTGCTGCTCCTGGTCGTCGTCTTTGCGGTCGTACAGGCCGTGCGGCCGCTGCCGACGCCGACCCTGAAGCTCACCGCCGAGGAGAGCGTCTCCTTCGACGGCGGCAAGCCGTCCATCCCGTGGCCGGGCCAGGGCCAGGCCGCGATGGACGTCAACGGCATCGGCACCTTCGGTACGTCCGGTGACCAGAAGCCCGTGCCGATCGCGAGCATCGCGAAGGTCATGACGGTCTACCTGATCCTGCGCGACCACCCCCTGAAGGTGGGCAAGAAGGGGCCGGAGATCACCGTCGACGCCGCCGCGCAGAAGCACTACGAGACCGGCAAGCCGGCCAACGAGTCCGTCGTCAAGGTCACCGAGGGCCAGAAGATCCGTCAGTACGAGGCCCTCCAGGCGGTCATGCTCCCGTCGGCGAACAACGTCGCCAAGCTTCTGGCCCGCTGGGACACCAAGAGCGACTCCGAGGACGCGTTCGTCGCGAAGATGAACAAGACGGCCAAGGAACTGGGCATGAAGAACACCCACTACACGGACCCCAGCGGCCTGGACAAGACCACCGTCTCGACCGCCGAGGACCTCGTGAAGCTCGGCCGCGCCGCGATGGAGAACCCCGTCTTCAACGAGATCTCCCGGCAGCCCAGCTACGTCGACCTCAACGGCGACAAGCAGCGGAACTTCTTCGGCCTCGTCCCGAGCATCGCCGTCGGCATCAAGACCGGCACCACCACCGCGGCCGGCGGCAACATCCTCTTCGCCGCGGAGAAGACCGTCGGCGGCAAGAAGCAGACGATCATCGGCGCCGCCCTCGGCCAGTACGGCAAGAACGGCGTCGCCAACATCGACGAGGTCACCGGGGTCACCCGCAAGCTCATCGAGGCCGGGCAGGGCGCGCTGACCGCCAAGACCGTCGTGAAGAAGGGGACCGTCGTCGGCCAGGTCGACGACGGCCTGGGCGGCACGACCCCCGTCGTCGCCACCAAGGACGTCTCCGCGGTGGGCTGGTCCGGCCTCACCGTCAAGCTGATGCTCGACGACGAGAAGGGCAAGACTGTCCCGCACGCCGCGAAGGCGGGCACCGTGGTCGGCGTCCTGCACGTCGGCGACGGCAAGGGCAAGGGCGACGCCGTCGAGGTGCCGGTCGCGCTCCAGAAGGGGCTGACCGAGCCGGGGCTCGGCGCCAAGCTGACCCGCGTCGGCTGACCTTCGAAGGACACCCGCCGAAGGCGGGCCGCGCGGACCGCGAGGGGAGGCCCCACCCGGGGCCGCCCCTCGCGGCCGCGTGCTAGCGTCACAAACTCGGGGGGTAGTACGCCGGGGCGGAGGACGAGTGTTCCGGGACGAACTCTCGTCGGCACGGACCCGGGGCACTCCGGAAACACGGACGACACGGGGAGAACCTCCAGTGGCCACAGCGGAGCCGACGCGCGCCGAGGACGACGCCGCCGCGCCTGAGACGGGCGGTGGTGGCCGAGGCGCTGCGCGAATAAAGCTGCCGGCCCAGCGCCGCACCTCCGGGACGGGACCGGTCGAGCCGTGGCAGCGGCGCTTCGCGCGCCACCCCGTGACGGTCACGACCGTCGTCGCCGCGGTGCTGCACATCGTCTGGTTCTTCGTCTTCGCCAACAGCGGCGGTGACCTCGCCGCGCAGGACGCCTGGGCCGAGTTCGTCGGACGGCACCCCGCCTCCGCGTACAACCTCGGCTGGTACGGCGGCATGCACCCGGTGTCGTACAGCGTCATCTCGCCGTATCTGATGTCGGTGCTCGGCGTGCGGACCACGATGATGATCGCGGGGACCGTCTCCGCCGCGCTGCTCACCATGATCCTGATGCGCAGCCGCGCCGTGAAGCGGCTGCTGTGGCCGACCGCCGCCGGTGTCTTCTCGCTGCTGTGCAACGCCGTGTCGGGGCGCGTGACCTACGGCCTCGGCCAGATGTTCGCGCTGATGGCGGTCGCCGCCGTCTTCTGCTGGCCGCACCGCTGGCGCTACAAGCGGTGGGCGAAGGCGCTGGCCGCCGCGCCGTTCGCGGCGCTCGCGACGATGGGCAGCCCGGTGGCCGGCCTCTTCGTCGGGCTCGTCGCCGTCGCGCTGTTCCTCAGCAAGCGCTACCCGGGCGCCTACGCCCTTGGCCTCGCGCCCGCCGTCGTCGTCGGCCTGTCCGCGTGGCTGTTCCCGTTCTCCGGCACCCAGCCGATGTCGTTCGGCTCCGCGTCGCTGCCGCTGATCTGCGCCCTCCTCGTCTACTACGCGGTGCCGCGGCAGTGGAAGACCGTGCGGATCACGACGGCCGTGTACGGGGCGTTCGTGCTCGGCGTCTGGCTGATCAGCTCGCAGATCGGCTCCAACATCTCGCGCCTCGCGATGTCCTTCGCGGGCGTCGCGCTGCTCGCCGCGCTGCCGTACACCGTGCCGAAGTCCCGCAAGTGGTACGTGATCGTCCTGGCGTTCGCCGGCTTCACCGGGTGGATCGGCTTCAAGGCCGTCGACGACATCGTGCACACCAGGTCGGACGCCTCCTGGACGCGTGAGGTCGCGCCGCTGGTGCACGAGCTGAAGGAGCGGGGCGCCGCCAAGGGCCGCGTCGAGGTGGTGCCGGCCCGCAGCCACCGCGAGGCGTCCGCGCTCCCCACGTACGTACAGCTGGCCCGCGGCTGGAACCGGCAGGCCGACATGGAGCGCAACCCGCTCTTCTACGACGACACCCTGAACTCCGCGAACTACCACGAGTGGCTGCGGCGCTGGGCCGTGCACTACGTGGCGGTCCCCAAGGGCGAGCCCGACGGGGACGGCGGCAAGCGCGAGACGCAGCTCATCTCGGACGGCTTGCCGTATCTGCGGCAGGTGTGGGTCGACTCCAACTGGAAGCTGTACGAGGTCACCGACCCGACGCCGATGGCCGAGCCGCACGCCGTCGTGGAACGCGCCGAACAGGGCGAGATGACCGTCCGCGTGCAGCAGCCGGGCCGCGTCCTCATCCGCATCCCGTACTCGCCGTGGCTGAGCGTCGTCGACGCCAAGGGCAAGGGCGTCGAGCAGCCCCGCGAGACGGACGCCTCGAAGCGGCAGCGCGAGACGGACGAGCGGCGGCCCAAGGAGTACGCCAACGTCAACGGCTGTCTGCTGGAGGCCGAGGAGGACCACAACGGCGACGAGTGGGTCGAGCTGCTCGCCCCGAAGGCCGGCACCTACCGGCTCGGCTCGCCTTACCAGCTGCCCCGCGGCACGCCGTGCCCGGAGGAGATGCGCCGCTGACCGGGCGCGGGCCGTACGACGGGTCCGTCAGCCGCCCGGCGGCGCGCAGATCCCCGAGACCGGCAGCCGGCCGGGTCCTGCGCCCGCGGCGGCCTGGGCGCGCACGGTCTCCAGCTGGTCGAGGAGCGCGTCGAGCCGGTCGCCCGCCGGGTCCCTGAAGTACTGCAGGACGGCCCGGTGGAACGCGTCGCGCACGCCCGGCGCCATCACGTCCGACGCGTCGAAGCAGAGCGTGCGTGCCCGGCCGGTGAGGATGTGCGCGATGCGCCGGCCCGTGGGGTCGGCGGGCTGCGGGTCGCTCGCGTCGGGAAAGAGCGGCCGCAGCTCCGGCTTCGCCCGGTCCCGCCACAGCGTGCGCGCCCGCGGCGACGACAGCCGGTCCACGAGGTCGCGCGCCGCCGGATCACGGCTGAACACGGCGGCCATGTCGCCCGCCACCTCGTAGGCGCCGTCGTAGCTGGAGCGGCCGCGCAGGAAGCCCGCCGCCGGGTCGACGCGGACCGGCTCGCCCGCGTACACGTAGCGGATGAACGCGCTCTGGTGCTCGTGCGTGCAGCGGGGTGTCAGGGAGCGGAGCAGGCCGCGCGGGCCGCCGCCCTTGGCCGGGTCGGGCGTTCCCACGTAACTCGTGGTCAGCGAGCGGTCGATCGACGCCTTGGAGCGGTCGCCGAGCAGCGCGGCCCACGTCGTCCACGCCCTGCGCACCCGCCGGTCGTGCCAGCTGAGCCGCCCGGTGGCCCACTCCGTGTACGCGGCGGGGCCCGCCTGGTGGAGCAGGATGTCCTCGACCCAGTCGGTGCCGGGCCAGCCGGAGGTGGCCTGCGAGGCGAGGCCCACGCACCAGTCGGGGGCGCCGGTCGAGCGCTCCTCCTCGCTCCACACCAGGCTCTTGAGGTCGACCTTCAACGGCACCCAATACGTGCGGCGCTGACCGTTCACCGAGAGCGGCAGGCTCCAGGGCGGATAGGCGCGGCCGGTGGCGGCGCGGTCGAGCGGGGTGAGGCGGCCGGCCCGCGCGTACTCGGTGAGCTCGCCGACGCTGTTGAGGATCGCCACGTCCGGCGGGTCGCCCGCCTCCAGCTGGGCGACGAGCGTCTCCCGCAGGGAACGCGTGCCCTGGTAGGTGTACGTCTTGCCGGTGCCGTCGTCGAGCCGGTGCAGCATCGACTCGAAGGCCTCGCCCTCGGGGCCCGTCCAGGGGCCGAGCACCACGAGCGTCTCGGGCCGCCCGCCTCCGCAGGCGCCCGCGGTGACGGCGAGCAGACAGGCGACGAGGAGCGCCCGGACCACGGCGAGTGCGGTGCGTGGGGGGCGTTGCGTGCGTGGGGTGCGTGTCCGGCTCATACGGCGGCTCCCGAGCGGGAGACGAGGACGTACTCGCGTCGGTAGGCGTGCAGGGTGGCGCCGGTCAGGGCGGCGCCGAGGAGTCCGGCGGGCGTCACCCACGGCGCGGCCCCGTCAAGGGACGCGAGGCGGCCTGCGGCCAGGTCGTGGCGGGCGCGGGCGTCGAGGGACGCGATCAGGAGCCGGGGCCGGGCGGCGAAGGGGCGCTCCTCGGCCGCCGACTCGATCGCCGGTGAGGTCCGGCCGACGAGGTCGCCCGCGACGGCCACCACCCGCTGCTGCGCCCGGTGGGCGAGCACGGCGTCGACGGTCAGGAACGGCACGCCGAGCAGCGGCAGCGCGGCGACCAGGAGCGGCACGCTCAGGTGCAGGCGCAGCCGGCGGCGCAGGAACAGCTGGGTGTGCCAGAGCCCGCGGACGAGCAGGACGAGGGCGAGCGCGGCGACGACGGCCGCGGCGAGCACCGGGGCGCCGAGCGCGGCCCGGTCGGTGAGGCGGTCGCGCAGATGGTCCTCCAGGGCGGAGATGCGGTCGACGACGGCGGTGGCGTCGGAGCGGGGGCGTGAGCCGGTGCCAGTTCCGGTGCCAGTTCCGGTGCCGGTTCCGGTGTCGCAGGGTGGGTAACCGCCACCCGCCCCGGCCGACTCACCCGTCGTGGGGGCCGGTTCCGGTTCCGGTTCTGGTTCCGGTTCCGGTTCCGCTTCCGGGCAGAGCATGCTGCGGGCGTAGGAGAGGCCGGCGTTGCGCAGGGTGGGGTCGGCGACGTTGTTCTGCGCGAAGGTGATCCAGGTGCCGTAGTCGACGACGAGGCCGGAGACGACGTCGAGCTCCTGGCGTTCGGCGGTGGTCAGGGCGCCGCTGCGGGCGACCTGGTTGAGGCGCTGCACGGCCCGCGTGGTGCGGGTGCTGTACCGCTTGCTCAACCCGCTGAGCTGCACGGCCTCCCCGGCGTCCAGACTCTCGCCGGCCTCGCGGTCGGCGATGCGCAACGACGTCTCGGCCTCGGCGAGCCCGACGAGGGCGGGGGCGAAGCTGTCGCGCAGCGCCGTGGAGTCGGTACGAATGTCGGCGTACGCCCACCCGAACGCGACGGCCGCGACAACGGTGAGCAGGGGCAATGAGATCAGCCGCTCGCGGAGGTAGCCGCGGTTGCGGATACGGGGGGTGAGCGGGGCGGGCCAGAGGTATCGGCGCAGGGCGCGCAGGGTGACGGCGGCGAGCTGTCGGGGGGTGCGGCGGGGGTTGGTCATGGGGTGCCGCCGGGTGGGGCGCTGGGGGCGGGGGCGGAGGCGTCGGGCGGGTGGTTGGCGGGGCGGGCCGGGTGCGTGGGGCGCAGCCCGTCGTGCGGGGTGGCGGTGGGGAGCTGTCCGGGGGCGGGGCGGGGGTCCGTCATAGGGTGCCGCCCCTCGGCCCGGTGCCGCCCCCCGGCCCGGTGGTGCCCGGCAGGACCGTCATGCTCGACTGGATGCGGGCCGCCTCCACGTCGAACCGGGCGATACGGTCACGTAGTTCCACGGTGCCCCGCACCGCGTCGCGGACGCGGACGAGGCGGCGCAGGTGGGCCTGCATGGCCGTGTCGCCCGCCTCGGCGGCGAGCCGCCACGCGGTGCCGAGCAGGGTCTCGGCCTCGGCGCGCCGCCCGCCCTTCAGCGCCGCGCAGGCCTCCTCGAACGTGCGGTGCAGCTCTTCCTCGTGCCGGTAGTGCGCGACCTGCGGGTCGACCCTGCTGTACAGGTCGGGGTCGTCCGTCCAGCGCATCAACACGGGCTCGGGGGCGGGCAGTTCGAGGGGCGCCGGGTCGTCGGCCACGAGTTCCACCTCGGTGAGCAGGAGCTCCTTGCCGAGCTGGGCGGGGTCGTAGGGCGCGCCGACGCAGAGCAGATAGGCGCGGGCCTCGTCCCCGCACGGGCCGAGCCCGTACTCCTGGACGGGCCCGCCCGCACCCGCCCGCACGCCGGACAGGTCGACGTGGTCGGGTTCGAGCGCGGCCCGCGTCGGGTGGACCTGCTCGAAGGAGTACGGGCGCACCCCCGCGCGGTGGGTCAGCCGCAGGCGCAGCCCGGTGACGTCACGGTCGGCCGCGCGCCCGGCGAGTGCAGCCACCTCGTCGGGCAGCCGGGTCAGATCGTCGACGGCGCGGGCGCGCCCGCCCAACGCCCCCGCGATCAGCAGGAGTTCCTCGGTCTCCCAGGCGTCACCGATGCCGACGACGTCGCAGGTGAAGGCGTGCGCACACCGTTCGACGCGCTCGCGCAGCTCCGCACGGGTCTCGTAGCCGGGTTCGTTCTTGCCGTCGGTGAGCAGCAGGGCATGGCGTACGAGACGGTCGCCCGCGTCATCCATGCCGCCCGCACCGCCCGCGCCGGGCAGGTCGCGGAAGAGGTGCCGGGCACGCTCGAGCCACGTGCCCATCGCGGTGCCGCCACCGGGCGTGCAGTCCCGCAGCGCGGCCTCGGCGGCGGCCCTGGACTCGGCGTGCGCGACGGCGAGTTGGGGCCGTCGGGGGTAGATCATGGCGGCCCTGTCGCCACCGGCCACCAGCGCGAACAGCGAGCCGTCCGGGATACGGGCCAGCGCGCCGACGGCGGCGGCACGGGCGGCGACGAGCCGGCTCGGCGGCATGACCATCGACGAGGAGTGATCGATGAGCAACACCTCGGCGAGCCGCGCACCGACCGCCCCGGCCCGGGTCACCCCCGCCGGAGCGGGAGCCGATGCCGGAGCCGGTGCCGGAGCCCGCGCCGGTCCCCGTACCGCCCCGGCCGTCCTGCGGACGGTGACCGTGACCACCGCGTACATCCGGGCCGTCTCCCGTGCACCGGCCGCGCGAGGGTGAAGGTGAGGGCGGGGGAGCTCAAGCACCTGGTTCACCTCAAGGGTGACCGAGGCGGCCAGTTCCTGATCTTCGTGCCCAGCCATGGCGTGTCCTTGCCGAATCGGGAGTGCCGGAGTCCGAGGGGACGCACCGCGTACGCGCGGTCCAGGAGGACTTCGGCGAGGGGCGGCGCGCCGTCGTCGTCGGGTGCGGCCGGTGCGTCGCGGGCCGCCTGGTGGGCGAGGCCCCGGTAGAAGCGGGACAGATCGGTGCGCAGCGCCCGCTCGTCCGCCGGGAAGGCGAGCAGCGGATCGGCGTGCGCGGCGACGGCGCGCAGCTCGGCGGCGGTCATCATGCGGGGCGCCGCCGCGCCGGACGCGGGCGGAGGCCCGGCCGCCGTACCGAGGAGCCGGTGCGCCGCGCCCCACACCTCCGCCTTCATCCGTACCCGCGCCTGCGCGTCGGTCAGCCCGTGCGCGGAGAACAGCTGGGCCAACGCCCGTACCGCCGCCCCGAGTTCGGCCGCGTCCCACGCGTGGTCGACGCGGACGCGCACGGCGGCCGTACGGGCGGCGGTGCGGTGCCGTGAGTGCTGCGGCACCGCGTCGAGCGCGGCGATGGCGTCGGCGAGGGCGGCGGGCCCGCCCAGCGCGAGCCGGGCCCGCGCGGCCCCGAACGCGGCGCTGCCCAGCGAGGGGTTGCGCAGCCGCACCGCCTCGTAGAAGGTCAGCGCCTCGTGCCCGCGCCCCAGCCGCTCCGCGCAGTAGCCGAGGGCCAGCTTGGGCGCGTACTCGCCGGGGATCGCGCCGTAGACCCGGTCGAAGTGGCCGCGCGCCTCGGCCACCCGGGCGCGGGCGAGCGCGAGCAGCCCGCGGTGCCAGTCGAGCCGCCAGTCGTACGGGGCGGCGGCGGGCCCGATGGCGTCCTCGGCCAGCGCGAGCGCGGTCTCGGCACCGGTGAGCGGCCCGTCGTCGGGGTCCGGGCGCGGCACCCGCAGCCGCAGCCTGCACCGCAGCAGGTGCACCTCGGGGGAGCCGCGCCAGTCACCGGTGTGCTGGAGCAGCGCCTCGGGGTCGTCGTCGCTGAGTCTGCTGAGCTCGCCGTGGTGGTCGTCGTCGGGGTCGGGGCGCGGCACCGGCAGCCGCCCCGCCACCTCGGCCGGTGCGGGCGCGGGGTGGTGGGGCGCCGCCGGCGGGGCCGCCCACCGGGACACCTCGGGTGCCGAGCCGAGCCCGGCGTCCAGGGCGTGCGCGGACTGCAGGAAGAGGGGGGAGGGCTCGAAGGTCTCCGCGCCGGTGCGCAGCGAGCGCAGTTCGCGGAAGACGCCGCGCAGTTGGTCGTCCATCTCGCGGGCGGTGGCGAAGCGGCCCTCGCGCCGGGTGCGGGTGGCGCGGCGCAGGACCCGGGCGAGGGAGACCGGGCCGAGGCCGCGGTGGCCGGCGGCCGCGTCGTCCAGCGGGTCGAGCGCGGCGAGCCCGGCGAGGTCGTGGCGGGTCCCGCCGATGCCGCACAGGGTGCGCAGGGTCTCGCCGAGGCTGAACAGGTCGTCCTGCGGCGCCGATTCGCCGCGGTCGCCGACGGTCGGCGCCCGGTAGAGGTCGGTGGTGAGGCCGGGCGCGCCCGCGCGGCGCACGCTGCCGACGTCGACGAGTTTGGTGGTGGACCCGTCGTGCATGACGTTCGGCGGCTTCAGGTCGCCGTACACCTTGCCGCGTTCGGGCGCGTGCAGATGCGCGAGCGCGGCGAGGATCCGCACGCCGTACGCGAGCACGAACTCCAGGAAGCGTTCCCGGCCGAACTCGTCGGGGCGCTCGCGGGCGCGGGCCCGCACCTCTTCGAGGTTGAGCCCGTCGACGTACTGCAGGACGAGGAAGTCGCCGACGCCGTCGTGGTGCCCGTAGTTGAAGACGCGGATGAACCCGTCGTGGTTGAGCTCGACCAGCTCGCGCCGCTCGCCTTCCAGGAGGCTGTACGAGGTGGTCGCGAGGTCGGCGTGGAGCATCTTCACGGCGACGGCACGGTCGTCGACCTTGGTGTCGTGGGCGAGGCAGACCTCACCCATCCCGCCGTAACCGAGCGGCCGCACCAGCCGGTACTGGCCGGCGAGCAGCGTGCCGGACGGCAACGGAAGCCCCCCGTCCGGCGCGGGCCCCGCGGTGTCCGCCCGGTCCAGGAGGGTGATCTCGGGCAGCACGGTGGGGTCGGGGTGCTCGGGAGGCAGGACGACCCGTGCGTCCCGCCCCGCCGCCCCGACGACCCCCGCCTCGACGACCCACAGCTCGGAGGACTCGCGGTCCTCGGAGCGGGGTGGCCGGGGGGCCGCCGGGACCACGGTGGCCGGGACCGGGGCCGGGGCGGCTTCGGCGGAGGGCAAGCCGGGAGCGGAGTGCAGGCCGGTATCGGCGTCCACGCGTTCGCCGCTGGACAGGCAGTACCCGGTCGGGGTCACCGCGCCCGAGCAGCCGGGGTGGGGGCAGGGCATGGCCGGGCTCACGGGTCGCCGCCCGCGTCGGTCAGGCGCCGTACCACCCGGGTGAACGCCGTGACGGCCCGCTCGGCGTCGGGCAGCGGGCAGGGGCCCGCCATCAGGAGCCGCTGCGCCTCGCGGTACGGGCCCACCGCGTCCGGGTGCTCGGCGAGGCCCCGCCGGGCGAGGCGGGCCAGGTGGTCGCGGAGCAGCCCCCGCAGCCGCAGATGCGCGTCGAGCACGTCGCGCAGCTCGCCCTCGGCGCGCTCGGCCCGCAACAGGTAGGTCTCCACGGCCTGTTCGGCGTACGAGAGTTTCTCCAGGAAACGGGGTCCGCCCCGCTCCGACAGCGGCCGCAGTTCGCCGCTGAGCTGTACGGTCCACAGCGCGGCCCGCGCCGCGTACGCGGTGGCGGCCGGCGGGTCGACGACGTACGGCTCCACCCGGTGGAACAGGTGCCGGGCGCGCCGCTCGGTGTCGGCGAGGACATCCACCCGCGCACCGATCCGCTGCAGCCACTGCGCGGCGCGCTCGGCGGGCAGCAGCCGCTCGGCGAGCGCGTAGGTGAAGCCGTGCGTGCTGGAGCGGACCACGAGGAGCAACCGGGCGCCCCCGTCGCCCAGTTCGGCCAGCACACGGGCCGCGTCGGCGGGTTCGGTGGCGGACCGGTCGGCGTAGAGCACGGCGACGGCGGGGCGCCGCCGCGCCGCGGTGTGCGGGCGGGCCGCGTGCCGCAGTTCGTGCCGCAGGACGGCGAGCGCCTCGCGCAGCTCCGGCCGCCCTGGGTCGTCGAGGGCGGCGCCCTCCAGGTCGAGGACGAGGCCGATGGAGCCGACCCGGGGTGCGATGCCGGCCCGGGACAGCAGCGAGTCGCCGCCCGCCCCGTGCTCGACGGGCCGCACCGCGAGTTGGGGGGACTGTTCGCGGTCGGCCATGTTCAGGACGACGTACAGGGCCTGGCGGGCCCGGTCGTCGTCCTCGGCGACGAAGAGCACCTCGGTGTCCCACGCGTCGGCCTCGCCGTTCAGCCAGCGGGTGACGGTGCGTTGCAGCCCGTGCGGGCGGGCCGCGCGGGCCGCGTCCGCCGAGACGACGCGGTGGCCCGGGATGGCGTGCGGCCCGCTCACGTACCGCTCGGCGAACCGCCGGAAGTACTTGGCGACGGTGGCCGCCGGGATCATGTACCCGTGCTCGCCTCGCTCGTCGGCCTGCACCAGGATGCCGAGCAGCCGGTCCGTGCCCTCCTCGCGCACCCCTGCCCCGCTGAACCCGCCCCGCAGCCGCGCCGCCCCGCCGGCCTCGGCGCCCGCCCCGGTGAGGTCGATCTGCACCCGCTCGTCGCCCTCGCCGCCGGGCCCCCGGCAGACCCCGGTGAGCCACTGGCCGCCCGACCGGTGCTCGGGGAAGCCGTCGATGAGGACGGTGGCGCCCCGGTAGTCGAGCGTGCGGTGCAGCGTGACGGGCGAGGGGAGCGGCGCGGGGGCGTCCAGGACGAGCACCGCGAGGTCGCCCTGCGCCTTGCCGAAGGGCGGCGCCCAGTGCCCGGCCGCCACGGTCGCGGTCCGCCACGGGGTGCGCTCCAGGCCCTGCAGCAGCGGGAACTCGACCTGGACGCGGTCGGGTCGCAGCCCCGTCGCCGGGTCACGGATCACATGGGCGCAGGTGAGGACGCGATCGGCGCCGAACAGGACGCCGGCGCCGAGCACGTCACCGCTGCCCGAGGCCGCCCACCGCCGCAGCCGCACCCGCCAACTCGCATGGTCCATGGGAGAGTTGACGCCCCCGTCCGCAGCCTCCGCAGCTCCCTCCATGCTTCCTGAGGATAGGTGCGGAGACGGTCAAAGGCTCCTGGGCTGCAGGGGGAGGCAGGGGCACACCGCGCCACGGAGGGACGATCACGCCCCCGACACCGGGAACGCCACGTCGCACACCTCGTCCTCGGGCCCCGTCCGCGTCCAGTCCGCGAAGTACACCTCACGGCAGGGTCCCGTCACGGTGAGCCCCTGCTCGGCGACCCACGCCTCCACGGCGTCGAACGCCGCGATGATCTGCGGATAGGAGACCTGCGCCTTGGTGATCCTGGAGCAGGCGAGCCGGTGCGCGGGCTCCTTGCGCACCTTGACGTCCTGGGCTCTGCCCTGCCGCGCCGCCCACGCGCGGGCGGCCGCCACGTCGACGACGGGCACGCAGGACTCGGCGGGCCCGTCGCTCTCCTCGGTCACCTCCGCGTGGTAGACGACGAAGTGCGGGGCGGCGATGCCCCCGCACTCCTCGGCGGCGGCCCGTTCCAGACGTTCGGCGGACGCGCCGATCCACGCGGAGAGCTCATCGCCCCGCACATGCCTGGTCTCGCTGAGGACGTACCGCTCCGGCACGTCCACGACGCGCATCTCGAATGTCGCGTACAACTCGGTGTTCCTTCCCGACAGTCGGCCACGGAGGTAACGCGCGAGCGTCCGCTGTTCCGCGAAGCGCTCCTCGATCCCGGCCCAGTACCGTTCGAGCGAGCGCGCCGCCCGCTCCCCGTCCAGCGCCACCACCTCGGCGACCGCCGCGAGCGGCATGTCGAGTCGGCGCAGCAGCGCGACCGTGCGGGCACGTTCGACCTGGTCCGGCCGGTAGTAGCGGTAGCCGTTGACCTCGTCGACGTGGGCGGGCGGCAGCAGACCCAGCCGGTCGTACAGCCGCAGCGCCTTCGGGGAGAGCCGGGCGCGGGTGGCGAACTCGCCGATGGAGAGCAGCTCGCCGCCGGCCCGCACCGGCCCTGCTGGTGTCTCGCTCACGGGATCATCCTCCGTCACCGGGCCGTGCGGCCCGGTGACGCAGACGATGGGGTCTGCCCCAGGGGCAAGGTCAACGGCCCGCCCCTCGCGCGCCCGCGTGCTCGCTCAGCGGCCCGCCCCCCGCATGTACTCCTTCCAGATCCGCGGCGGCAGCGCGCTCCCGTGCCGGGACGTCGGGCCGCCGACGCCCGACATCGGCAGCAGCCGGGGCACTTCGGGGCGCACCCGGAACAGCGTCACCGCCGTCGACAGGTCCTCGGTGTACCCCGCGAACCAGGCCGACCTGAGCCGGTCCTGGTCGCCGGTGCGGCCCGCCGCGACCTCAGGGCCGAGGCCCCGGCCGCCGGCCCGCAGCGCGTCGGTGACCTGCCGGGCCACGTCCCCGTCGAGCGCCCGCCGGGACGCGGGCCGCTCCAGGCCGGGCAGCTCCTCGCCGTCCTTGACGACCTTGGTCACCGAGTACGGGTCGTGCCGGATCCCGGCGCTGGCGAACGTCGCGTACGCGGTGGCCATGCGGATGGCGCTGGGCGTCGACGTGCCGATGGAGAAGGTCGGCTCCAGGCGGCCCATGCTGCGGCGCAGCATGCCCGCGTCGACGGCCGTGCGGCGGACCTTGTCCCGGCCGACGTCCTTGCCGAGGCGTACGTAGGTGGCGTTGCCGCCGAAGAGCAGGGCCCGGCCGAGCGTGGGACGGTCGGGGTCGGGGGCGCCGCGGTCCTGGCGCAGGATGCCGTCGGCCGCGTAGTGCGCGTCGGCGAGCCGGCCGGGGCGCAGGTCGGGGGCGCGGGCCGGGTATCCGGCGGCCTCGGTGAGCGGCTCGTCGTGCACGGGCGCCCCGTACTGCAACGCGGCGGCCAGCACGAACGGCTTGAAGGCCGAACCGGCGGGCACCCCCGCGGTGTCGGCGTTGTTGGTGAAGTGCTCGGTGGCGTCAGGGCCGCCGTACAGCGCCACGATCGCCCCGTCGGAGGGCCGCACGGAGGCGGCGCCGGCCTGCAGATACCGGTCGGCGGCCCGCTTCTTCGGGTCGGTGTCACGGTCCAGGACGCGGCGTACGGCACGCTCCAGGCGGCGCACCTTGTGCCGGTCGAAGGTGGTGTGGATCTCGTGGCCGCCGCGGGCGAGCTCCTCGTCGGTGAGGCCGGTGTGCTCCTTGACGTACCGGCTCGCGATGTCGACGAGGTAGCCGGTCTGTCCGCCGAGGCTGGTGGAGCGCGAGCGGCTGCGCGGCTCGGGGAAGGTGCGGTAGCCGGCCCGCTCCTTCTTCGTCATCAGGCCGACCCCGACCTGCCGGTCCAGGATCCACGCCCAGCGCGCGCGGGCCCGCCGGTGGTTGGCGGCGCCGCCCGCCGGGTCGTACTGCTCGGCGCCCTTCAGCATGGCGGCGAGGAACGCCCCCTGGCTCGGGTCGAGCCGGGATGCCGGGATGCCGTAGTAGGCGTGGGCGGCGGCCTCGATGCCGTAGGCGCCGCGCCCGAACCAGCTGGTGTTCAGGTAGCCCTTGAGGATCTCGTCCTTGCTCGTGCCGCGGTCCAGCTTCAGCGCGATGACGAACTCCTTGACCTTCCGGGTGACCGTCTGGTCCTGCGAGAGGTAGGTGTTCTTCACGTACTGCTGGGTGATGGTGGAGCCGCCCTGCGTCTCGCGGCCGCGCACCATGTTGACGGCGGCGCGGACAAAGCCCTTGGGGGACACCCCGGAGTCCCGGTAGAACGTCTCGTTCTCGGCGGCGATCACCGCGTGCACGGCGGCCGGGGCGATCTGGTCGAGCTCCACGTTCTGCCGGTTGACCTCGCCGGTGCTGACCATCTGGGTGCCGTCGGACCAGTAGTAGACGTTGGCCTCGCGGCGGGCCGACGCGTTGGCGTCGGGGATGTCCACGCTGACGTACACGCAGACGAAGAGTCCGGCGACGGCGGCCGTGAACAGCGCGGCGGCGCCGAGCAGTTGGCGCCATGACGGGAGCCAGCGCCGGATGCCGCCGCGGCCGGAGCGCGGATAGTCCACGAACCGGCGCCGGCCGCGCCGGCGCGCCCTGTTCCCCTGAGCATGTGTACCCATGCCGGGGGAGAGCGCGCCGTGCGCGGCCGGGTTGGCCCCGAGGCTGTTTGCGGTGCGTAACAGCGCGGGAGTTCCCCGGAGGCTGTTTGCGTCACGTAACAGACCGCCGAGGGGAGTCGGCGGGGCCGGCCGGGGTCAGCGGACCTTGGTCAGTACGCCCTTGTCCTGGAGGGCCGCGATCCCGTTGGCCCAGAGGGCGTTGACGCGCTGCCGCTCCTGCGCGTTCGGGTAGGGGTTGGTGCAGGACGTGCCGGGGCCGCCGCCCGACATCAGCTCGCTGCAGGGGCCCGAGTAGTGGTCGGGCAGACCGAGGACGTGGCCGGTCTCGTGGGCCGTCACGCGGGTGGAGTTGTACTGCTGGTTCTGCCGGTAGTCGAGGAAGATGTAACCCCGGCCGTGCCCGTCCGTGGAGGCGTACGAGCCGCGCGAGTCGTTGCCCTCGCGGTACTCGAAGTTGGCGCCCGAGGAGGACTCCTGGAGCTTCACGTTGCTGACGGAGGAGTTCCAGATCTGCGTGCTCTGGGCTATCTGGCTGCGGAAGCTGGGCGCCCGGCTCGTGCTGTACCGGACGGTGACGACCTGGATGCCGGGCTTCGCCGCCTGCTGCTTCAGCGCCGACTTCATGACGGCGTCGAAGAACTGCCGGGTGGCGGTCTTGTCCTCGGCGGATCCGGTGTACCCGGACACGGCAGGGGCGGACGAGGGCTGCACCGACTCGTGCGCCGGTGCCGGTGCCGCGAACGCCGTGGGGGCGGCGGCGAGTGAGGCCAGGAGCGCGGTCGCGCCGAGGGTGGCGGCGAGGCTGGTTCTGGTTCGGTTCATGGGGGTGTGTCCCTTCCGGGCGGGGGCCTGCGGGTGCGGCCTCCGGTCGGGACGAGTATCGGGAGGGCGGGGCGTGTTTGAGCCGATGCCATCTGGCGATAGCGCCATGGCATCAACGGGGTTGCGGGGAGGGCAACTTGAGGACCGCGGCCACGCGAGCGCCCCGCCGGATCACGTCAGCCGCCGGATCCGGTGTACGTCGCGTACGCACAGGTTGAGCAGAGTGGCGGCCACGATGACGCCCGTACAGACCAGCAGGACCGACCGGTCGGCGAACACGGACGAGGCGAGGGCGACGAGGAGATAGCCGAGCGGGATCGCGAGCCGCTCGCCGACCTGGTTGAAGGAGCTCATGCGCCCCAACTCCGCCTCCGGTACGTGCTGTTGGAAGGCAGTGACCCAGGTGACGACCGCAATGTCCAGGGTGACGCCGGCGACCGCCGCGGCGAGCAGCAGCCAGGGCAGCGGAAGGCCGAGCGCGAGACCCGCGAGCGGCACGGCGAGCCCCGCGCCGGCGGTGACGGCGACGGTGAGCAGCCGGATCGGCTTCCACCGCAGACAGACGACCGTCCCGGCGAGGAGTCCCAGCGAGAACGCGCCCTGGATGAGCCCCCAGGTGCGGGCCCCCGCGTACCGCTCCTCGGAGATGACGGGCCCCAGCAGCTGGTAGCCCGCGAGCCAGGCGGCGACGAGCACCGTGCCCGCGGCGGTGTACGTCCACAGCCAGGTCCGCGACCGGAACCCCGCCCAGCCCGCTCGGAGGTCGGCGAGCACGCTGCCCCTGTCGGTCGGCGCGCCGAGCCGCAGCCCGAGCAGGAGCAGCGCCGCGACCGCGAAGGTGACCGCGTCGAAGCCGAGCGCCCACGCCGGGCCGCTGACCGCGACGACCATGCCGCCGACGACGGGCCCGACCACCTTGACGGCGTTGGTGGGCAGCCGGAGCAGGGCGTTGGCCTGCTGCAACTGTCCCGGTGCGACGAGCTGGGCGACGACGCCCTGCGCGGCGGGCGAGGTGAGGGCCACCGCGACGCCCGAGACGAAGCCGCAGGCGGCGATCGAGCCGGTGCCCGCGTACCCGCAGGCCACGACCAGGGTGAGGGCGCCCTGCGCGGCCGCGGCGAGCAGGTTGCCGCGAAAGAGCAGCCGGCTGCGCGAGACCCGGTCCGCGAGGACGCCGCCGACCAGCAGGAAGACGACGGTCGGCACGGTGTTGGTGGCCAGCACGATCCCGAGCGCCCCGGCCCCGCCGCCCGCGCCGATCACCGCGTACGCGAGGGCGAGCGGGGCCATGGCGGAACCGGTGGCGGAGACGAGCTGAGCGAGGACGAACCGCCGGAAGGCGAGGGTGCGGAGGGGAGACGGCTGTGGCGGCGGGGGAGATGGAGGTAGCGGTGGCGGTGGCGTCTGCCCGGTGGCCGCTTCCGTGGCGTTGGTCATGGTCCCCCGGGGCTCGCGGACGGGTGGTTCGGTGTGGCGGGCAGCTTAAGGGGGGGCGGACGGGGAATGCGGTGGGTCCGTGGGGGCTTGCTGATGATGCGGCGTATGACGTGCGTGCCCTTGCCGACGCGGGGGTGGACGTCGTACCGCCCACGCGGTCCGCACTGTCCCGTCCGTACGATCGCCCTGTCCTCGGAGGCCCCGCATATGACGAACACCCTTGGTACGCCCGGCACTTCGGGCACCACCGCCCGGCCGGTCTTCGACCCGTACGCGCTGCTCGCGAAGAGCCGGCTCGGGGTCCTCGCCACGATCAAGTCGGACGGCCGCCCGCAGCTGTCGCCGGTCATGCCCTTCTACGACGCGGAGACGGGGCTCCTCCACGTGTCGATGACCGAGGGCCGGGCCAAGACGGCGAACCTGCGCCGGGACCCGCGGGCCACGCTGGAGGTCACCGGCCCCGACGGCCGCTCCTGGGCCACCGCCGAGGGCATCGCGACCCTCACGGGCCCGGGCACCGACCCGCACGGCCCCGAGGTCGAGGCCCTGGTGACGTACTACCGGACGGCGGCGGGGGAGCACCCGGACTGGGCCGAGTACCGCGCGGCGATGGTGGCCGACCGCCGGGTGCTGATGACGATGACGGTCGACCGGGTGTACGGCGAGGATCTCGGCTGAGCGGCTGAGCGGCTGAGCGGCTGAGCGGCCGAGCGGACGGACCGGTGGGCGAGGCCCGCTACGAGGCGGCGCCCTTGGCGTCCACCACGCCGCCGATGACCAGCAGGACGACGGGGAAGCCGATCAGCAGGGAAGCCATGGTCCAGCCCATCTTCGCCGTTGTCCTGATCGCGACCTTCCTGCACAGCAGGGCCACGGGCACCAGGTAGAGGAACGCGGCGAAGAAGGCCAAGTACAGAAAGCCCATGAGGATTTCTCCCTAGACGTGCGGAGGGGGGCGGGCCGGCCGGTCCGGGCCGGTCCGTCCCCCTCTTCGTGCAGTGGATCAGTCGGTGGTCATGCGCTCACTCACCCTCACCGGGTCACTGGGTCACCGGGTGAGGTTCTCGGTGAACTTGTTCGCCGGCTCGTCACAGTGCACCACACTGCCGGGCCGGTTCCCCGGCCCGTCCCCGAGGAACGGAACGGGAGCGTCCACGCCCCACGGATTGCCGCCGCTGCCCCGGTGGAAGACGGAGCAGGAGGCGAAGGCGTTGCCGTTCGGCGCGGTGGCGGGGAAGTTGGAGAAGTTCCGCCAGTCGCCGCCGCTGATGCGGTGGTTCGACTTCCGGCCGAGGTTGTCGGTCAGCCGGTCGTCCACGTACAGGTAGAGGTCCGGCATGTACGACTGGAAGACGATGCCGTCGGACGGGTCGGCGTCCTTGTTCTTCTGCAGGTGCGTCGGCTTCACGGAGCCGTCGGCGCAGAAGGCCGCGGCGATGTCCTGCCAGATCGGCGGGGCGTTGCCGATCATGGAACCGAACATGTTGTTGTTCCACTTCCCGGTGTTCTTGAAGAACATCGAGTAGACGTCCCCGGCGAACCGCCGCACGGTGTGGTTGGTCTCCAGGTCGTCGTTGACCCGGTCCACCCACGCCTTGACGTTGTCGTTGACGGACTTGTGGCCGATCATCGCCCGGTAGCCGTGCACACCGCCGCCGACCCCGCGGAAGTCGACGCACTGCTTGGCGTCGTCCAGACGTGCGCCGCGGAAGTGCGGGAAGTACGCCTGACCAGGGGTGTCACCGTCCTTGTAGGGGTGGGACGTGTGGACGTTGCCGTATTCGAGCGCGTCCTGCGTGGTGTAGTCGATGTCCGGCGCCGGGATGCCGTATTCCTTCTCGATCGCCTGCATGATGTCCGTGACGAAGTGCGGCAGGTGGGCGTTGCCGACGCGGGCGCGGTAGTCGGACCCCACGCTGCCGTCGACGATCTTCCCGTCCTCGCCGACCACGAAGGTCACGTTCACATCAGACTTGATCTTGTAGCTGTTCGGGTCCGCGTACGCCTTGGACGCGGGCGCGGCCGGGTCGGGCCGCTCGTTGGACATGGCCATCCAGCGCGGGATGGAGTGGGCGGGGGCGGAGCCGTCGGCACGCGGCTTCCAGCCGCCCGCCTTGATCTCCTTGGCCCACTTGTCGGCCGCGTCCCACGTCTTCTGGCCCGTGCACTCGCCGACGGCCTTCGCCGAGGGGCAGCGCGCCTTGGAGGACATGCCGACGGCGTCGGCGCCCTCCGGGTTGTTCCACAGCGGACCGTGGTCGGCGAGGCCGAGACCCCAGTCGTAGAGCGCCTTCATCGACTGCACCGGCGAGTTGATCTCGGTCGACACCGGCCAGTTGGAGTTCAGCTCCTGGTTCGGGTCGAAGATCGCCGCGGCGGTCAGCGAGCGGTGCACGAACTTGCCCTTGATCGGCTTGAACGCCACGGAGTTCCAGGCGATGTCGCGGTCCGCGGTGCCCGTCTTCGTGTAGTTCGTGAGCGTCACCTTCGGCGTGCCCGTGAACTTGTAGGCGCCCAGCGGCACCCACTTGCCGTTGTTCGCGTTCTGGTCGACGACCCGCTCGTAGGGCCCGCCGGACGCGCCGCTGACGACGTACGTCGCGTGCCTGGTCTGCGCCCCGGTGTCGGGGACGTAGGCGTAGACGGCGGCGAGGTCGTACTTCTTGCCCGCCGTCCACTCGCCCTCGACCGTCATCCGGTTGCCGGCGCCGCCGAGGTGGTCCTCGTTACGGGTGTGGGTGTACCAGAAGTGGCCGCCGTGGCCGCCGCCGATGGAGTGCAGATCGGCCTTCGCCTCGTAGTGCTTGTCCCAGTCGGGATGGAAGGTGAACCGGAACGAGCCCGTCGAGGACGCCTTGCCGCACGTGGACCAGGTCGGCGTCCCATTGGGTACGGAGGCGACGACGTCGGAGCCCGCGGGGGCGCCCCCGCACACCGGGTCGCCGTTCTTCAGCCGGTAGCCGCGGCCCGGCTCGGAGCGCAGCGTGACGTACTTGATGCTCTCGTGCCCGCACGTCTGGTCGCAGTCGGGCTTCCACACCGCCTTCTCCTGCGTCCACCAGAACTGCCGGTAGCAGGCCTCGTCCGGGCAGTCGACCGGGTTGGCCGGGTCGCAGTTGTTCTTCTTGTTGCAGAACGTGTCCAGCGGCGGGCTGACGCGGGAGCGGTCGGCGATGCTCGCCCACCACGCGGGACGGAACCCGGCGGTGTTGAAGCCGGACTCGCCCTTCCAGTCCTGCCTGCCGTCCGTGCCGTAGGAGAAGCCGGTGTCGATGGACCAGGCGGACCAGCCCATCACCTTCTCCTCGTACGGCCAGTCCTGCGGGTGCGCCGCGTCACGGATGTTGTCCGCATTGAGGCTGACATCCATGAACGGGTGGTCCCAGGCACCCTTCTTGTACATGGGGTTGGCCGGGTTGTTGTACCAGCCGAGGCCCCAGTGTCCGCCGTTCTTGCCCGACTCCGACCTGGGGTTGAAGCCGAGGTTGTAGTTCCAGGCGGCGGTGAACCAGTTCTCCATGCGGGACGGATCGTCGTTGTTGACCGTGATCTTCTGCCCGTCCTTGTGCACCTCGTTCCACTTGTCGGCGAGGATCTTCATGGAGGCGGCGATGTTGGTCGCGTAGTCGACCGCGATGACCTTCTGCAGCTTCGGGTCGAGGCTCGTCTCGTCCTTCTTCTCGTGCCCCTTCAGGCGCATGCCGTCGGTGACCTGGCCGACGCCGTAACCGCAGTCGGACTTGTCCCAGTTGATGCGCCAGTAGCCGAGGAGCGTGTCCTTCGCCTTGTGGCCGTAGTAGCCGTCCACGGCGGCCAGCGGATTGCCCATCTGGCCCGGGATCGCGCCGGACTCGGCCTGCCACAGGTTGGACTCCTGCGCCAGGATGCCGAGGAGCACGCTCGCCGGGATCCGGCCGCCCCCGTTCAGCTTCGGCAGCGGGAACAGGCCCTGTGGGTCGATCGTGCCGAGCCCCGCCTGGCCCCGGTAGTCGCCCTGGCGGATCCACTTGGCGCGCAGCTCACCGCGTACGGCCATGTCCACCGCCCACTCCACCTGGTTCGGCGTCGGCTGCAACGCCTGGGCGCTCATGTCGTTGCGTGAGACGGAGCACCAGCGGTCGGTGTCGACGGGATCGTGCGAGACGGGCGTGGATGCGGCCGCGGTCTTGACGGCCGAGACGCGGGTCAGCGTGCGCGGCTCGCTGTCGCCGGTCAGGGCGGGGGAGAGGCCCGCGGTGGTGCGCGGCTGCGCCGACTCGACCCGCTGCTCGACCTCCTCGCCGGTGGTCGTCGCGGTCGACGTCACCGTGAGGGTGGTCTCGTCGTCCGCGGTGCCCGGGGCCCGGCCGGAGCGCGAACGCACGCCCGCCTCGGGCTCGTTCGCCTTGTCGAAGCCCTTGCCCGCGCCCTTGATGCGGGTCAGTCCGGCGCGGACGCCGGGGGTGAGGACGGGCTCGACGGCGAGCCGGCCGTGCGAGGAGAGGTCGGTGTCGGCGGGCGCGTCGACCCGGGTGACCCCGCTGTCCCGCAGCCGTACGTCCTTGGCCTCGCCGGTCAGGAAGGTGCGGCCCCGCGCGCCGGGTTCGAGGCCGAGGTCGCCGAGGCGGCCGGTGGCGATCGTGCGGGGCTCGCCGTGCCCGTCGTACACCTTCGCCCGCGCCGTCCTCGTGCCCCTGCGGTCCACGAAGCCGACGCGGTCGCCGCCCATGGGGCGGATGTCGAAGGGGACGCTGTCGCCCTCGGCGACCTTGCGGATCCTGCCCTTGCCGTCGACGTGGACGAGGTCGCGGCCGAGACCGGCGACCACACCGTCCTTCACGGGCGCCGCCGACGACACCTGGCCGCGCAGCTCACCGGTCTCGGCGATGGCCCTGCCCGCCGTGTCCACCGTGATCACCCGCGTCTTCACCTGCGACACGTCGTTCATGTCGCGGTACTGGGTGAAGGCCGCGGTGTGCGTGGTGGTGTTACAGGTGGGGTCGAAGTAGGCGAGGGTGCCGGTGAACGGCAGCTTCGTCACATCCCCCGTCCTCGTGTTCACGATCGCGGTGAACGCGCCGCCCTGCATCAGGTCCGGCTTGTTGGTGAACGCGCGCGGCGCGTACACGGCGGCGACATGGGAGTCGTCCATGACGCACTGGTTGCCGATCCACGAATCGGCGGGCATTCCGGGCTCGTTGAGGACGGCGGCGGTCTTCCACGCGTACGCCTCGTCCGACGCGGCGGCGAGGATGCGCAGCCCCTCGGAGTCGGCGGCGGCGGTGACGGCCCGGTCCTTCGAGGTGTCCCAGTCCTTGCCGAGCTTCTCGTCGGGGTCGACGACGGCACCCGAACCGGGCCCGTCTGCGGCCGACTTCGGCCGGGAGGCGACGGTCGTGCCGTCGGGCGCGGCGTGGGCCGTGCCGGTCTGGATCAGCCCGGCCAGGATCGCGGCGGCCGCGAGGCCCGCGATCCCGGCGCGTGCCGGTCTCGGTATGTGCGATGTCAACGCATGCTCTTCCTCTCACAGTTGGCGCATGGCAAAGCAGCACCGATGGTGTGTTACGGGTCTTCTCCCGTGATGTCGGTGCGTTGCCGGTCAAGCTGTGAGGTGTGGGGGAAATGGGATTGATCATCGTAAGGCGTGGATAAGGGCAGCTGTAAACCGGGCGCCACGACCGATATATGAGGACCCATCACCACTTGACGCCGCGTCACGACGTGCTTGACCGTGCCGTGAGTCGATCTTGATGAGGCTGTGATCCCTCGCCGTACAACCATGCTTAACGCCACAGATGGGGTGGGTGGCACTTGTCGCCTTTAAGCGGATTCATCCGCTAGGTCGGTGCGCGCTCCACGCAATACGTTCCTTGATCGGATCCGCGCTCCGGAGAACCCGGAGCTCCGTGGGTCCGCTCGAACATGACGTCTTTCTGGGGAACACCCGTGCACATCGGCGCCCGCACCACCATGGCCGCCGCCACCCTCGCCCTCGCGACCGCAGGCATCACCGCCGCTCCGGCCTTCGCCGACAGCTCCCTCCCCGAGGTGCCCGGCGCCGTCTCCGGCACCGCGACCCCCGAAGAGGAGGCGCAGGTCCGCCAGGCGGTGGAGAACGCGCCGAAGGTCGAGATGTACTACCACGGCGAGAGGATCGACTCCCGGTCCGACGACCTCGGCGGCGCGCAGGTCTGCGCCGAGGTGTCGCAGGACGGCACGATGGAGTGCTTCGACGACCAGGCCGAGGCCGACGCCTACCTCGCCGAGCACGCGCCGACTCCGCAGGCGCGCGAGGGCGCGGCCGACCGGAGCGCCCCGAAGGCGGCGCGCGCCGCCGCCCTGCGCAGCAGCTGGCTCGACTGCCCCAAGAGCTGGGTGTGCCTGTGGCAGGACGCGGACTTCAAGGGCCGTCGCCTGCAGTGGCCGACGTACGACACCGCGAAGACCCGCCACCTGGACCAGTACAGCCCGAGCTTCCGGGACAAGGCGTCCTCCGCGTACGTCAACCGCCCCCAGCGCGGTGTCGAGCTGTACGACTTCCGCAGCGGCATGCCCGACCCGCACCTCTTCCTCGGGGCCGGATACACCCGGTACCCGAACTTCAAGAAGATTTCCTACGCTTACGGTGGCAACTGGAACGACAAGGCCGACGCGATCAAGTTCTGAGCGGTCTGAGAGGGAGGAGCGCGTGATGCGCCCCCGGCTGATCCGATCCGCGGCGCTCGCCCTCGGCGCGTGCGTCGCCATCGGCCTCACGAGTGGTTGCGAGTGGACCGACACGACGGCCCAGGGCACCGCCACCGAGCAGGAGACCCTGCCGCCCGACACCGACAAGAAGCAGTCGAGCAAGAACGCCGACGACTTCCGCGCGTGGGTCGAGGCACACGGCACCCAGGAGCAGAAGAAGGCGGCGTCCCGCGTACGGCGCGTCATCGGCGAGTGGGACGACAGAACCGGAAACGCCTACATCTCCACCGACATCAACGGTGGGACGACGCCGGTCAAGGAGCCCATGGCCACCGCACGCGTGCTCGCCGCGGCCTTCGACGACTGGAAGGACTCCGAGGAGGGCCACGTCTCGGTGTACGACGTCTTCGGCAACGCCCTCGTCACTAACAAGGCGTTCTGAGCCGAGGAGTTCTGGGCCGAGGAGTTCTGAGCCGAGCGTTCTGAACTGATGCGGAGTCGGGGCACGGCGCGCTTGCTGCGCCGTGCCCCGGACCGTACAGGAGGGCGTATGCGGCGCAACTGCCCCTCATGGGTCACGGGTTCCCCACGGCCACCGCGCAGTGGTGACACCCGTCGGATTCAGGCCAGTAAACTGCGCGCGCTCGAAAGGCGTCGCGGGAAGGCCGCGGGAAGGCAGGGAGAACAGTGGCTCACGGGGGATATCAGGGCTGGTCACCGCGGAACACGCCACCGCAGGGCGGGGGTACGCCGCAGGGTGGCGGCACACCACCGCAGGGAGGCGGCGCGCCGCCTCCGAACATCCCGCCGCAGGGCGCCCCGCACCCGTACGCGCCCCCGCCCCCGAACCCGTACCCCTACACCCACCCGCAGCCCCACCCCCACCCGTATCCGCTGCCGCCGCAGCCGGTCCGCCGGCGGCGTTCCGGCTGCGGTTTCCTCTTCGTCTCGCCGCTCATCCCGGTGATCCGCTCCGCCCGCCGCCGGGCGGAGGCGATCTTCAACCAGCCGGGTGCCGGTCACATCCCGGACCCGCTGGTGTCGAAGGTGCAGCTGTGGCGCGCGCTGGTGGGCGCGGCCGCGACGCTCTACCTGATCTACGCCTACGGCGCGGACGACGGCTGGAGCGGCGTCGCCAACGACGGCGTGGTCAAGCTGATCATGGCTCCGATCCTGCTCATCATCACGGGCCCGCTGGTGGTGATGGGCTTCATCCGTTACGCCCCCGCCGAGCACCGCCCCGTGCTCCGCTCCCGGCTGCGGGCGCCGCTGAAGGCGGTGGGCTGGTACGTCGGCATCCTGGTCGGCGTGGTCCTCGTCCTGGTGGGCAGCGCGCTCATCCTGAAGCAGAACTACGGCACGCTGATCAACGGCCTCATCGCCCTCGCCCTGCTCATCGGCCTCATCTGGCTGCTGCCGTTCATGCTGTTCTCCTCGGCGTACGCGGCCCGCTACGCCTTCAACACGTCCAACGTCCACGCGGCCCTGCCGGCCGCGCTGACCGTCGTACTCGTCTGGGAACTGATGCTCAGCAGCCTCGCCCTGGACGGCGGCCTCCCCCACGGCCCGCCGGCGGCCCAGTGGTGCGCGGTCCTGGGCGGCCCGATCTCGGTCACGGCGGTGGCCCTCTGGGAACTCCACCGGATGCGGACGCGGTATGGGGTGCGGGTGCGGGTCTGAGGGCGGGGCTCTGCCTCGTGTCCACCCGCTCCTCCCTCCCCGGCGTCAACCCCGCGGGAGGGCCCCGGGGGCACCGAGGTCCCTGCGCATGAGGGTGCGGAGCTCGCCCACCGCCGCGTCGAACTCGTCCTCGAGTTCCCGATAGGCAGGGCTGTCGACCGCGGTGCCGCCCATGAGCAGATCCCGCGTGTCCCTCAGGGCCACGAACGCGGTACGCGCGGCCTCGACGACCTCGTGCGGCGCGGTGATGGCCAACTGGTGCCGGAGCTCGTACGCACCGGGCGCCAGGAACAGTTCCCGCACCCGCTGTGGGCGCTCCTCGACGGACATGTGGTCGTGCACGCACTCGTCGAGCGCCGTTCGCGTGCGTGAGAGCGCGGCGGTGTACTCGGCGTAGAGCTGCCTACGTACGTCGAGGCTCTGCCCGGCGCGCTCCCTGCGCCAGCGGAGCCGATCGGTGACCAACGTCGACCCGATCCCGATGGCCGCGCCAAGTGCCGTACTGACGGGGGATATCCACTCCATGGCGGACCTTATCGCCGGTCGACCGTAGAGGGGGCCTGTATCAAGATCAAGTCCGCCGCGGGACGCTTCCTGTCCGGTGAGTACTCTGGCGATCACTGCACGTAGAAGCTGGGGTTCTTGAACATGTGGGTTCTGTACGGCGCCTGTATCGCCGTCTTCCTGTCCATCGCGATCCGGCTGGTCCTGGGGCGGAACTCGGTGGTGCCGCCGTGGCGTGACACGACCTCGATCGCCGTCGGAGTCGTCGTAGGAGCCGCCGTCTACATAGCGGCGACCACCGCGGCCCACGTGGAGAGCCAGCTCGCCATCGCGTCGGCCCTGCTGTGGCTCACGGCCTCGACCAGCGCTGCCAACGCCGTACGGGAATCGCGCCCCTCCCACAGCTGAAGGGACCGCCGCACCCCGCCTGCTCGCGCCGCACGGGGCGTACGGCGGGGCCCGGAGTCCCACGGACGGACGGTTCCGTACCGGCAGACGGCCCACGACAGCTTTACCGGCACGCGCGACGGGCGAGACCTGACAGGTCCGTTCCGCAGGCCCGTTCCTCAGGCCCGCCCCACCCCGGAGGTACCCCATGCGCATGCGCACGATCCTCGCCACCGCCGCGCTCGCCACCGTCACCGTCATCGGCGGCGCCACCGCCGCCGTCGCGTCCCCCGGCCCGGACGCCGGCGCCCACGCCAAGGCCGTGGCGGCGCATTCCCCCGGCCTCCTGAGCGGCAACGTCATCCAGGTCCCGGTCAACGTCGACCTCAACCTCTGCGGCAACACGGTCAACGTCGTCGGCCTGCTGAACCCGGCGGTCGGCAACAAGTGCAGGGCTCACTGAACAGCCCGCGTACCTGACGGAGCCGGGCCGGGCCCCCAGCCGACATCCATGGCCGGGGGCCCGGCGGGCCCACCCCTACAGGCTGTCCAGGATCTTCTCCCGGCGGTCCCGGTACTCCTCGTCCGTGATCGCCCCGGCGGCCCGAAGCTGATCGAGGGTCGCCAGGCGTGACGCGATGTCCCCGCCGGCGGGAGCGGGGGCGGGAGCACGCCCCGTTCTAAGGCTCTTCGTCAAGCCTCGTCGCCGTCGAGCGCGCCGATCGCACGGGTGATCAGAGCGCGTGCGTCTGCGCCATACACAGCCATGCCGCGCAGCTGCTCAAATGCCTTCAGGTACAGGGCGATCTCCGACGGCTGCGTCACGTTCACCTGTGCCGACAGCAGTTCCACCGAGACGAGGGTGTCGTCGTATATGTGGAACAGCTCCTGCGGCCACAGGGCGCGCTCCGGCGTGCCGGACGGAATGACGCCGAGGGACACGGCGGGCATTGCCCCAGCCGTGAGCAGGTGGCCCAACTGGGCGGCCATCGCTGCGCGGTCGCCCAACTGGTAGCGGAGAACTCCCTCCTCCACCACGAGGAGAAAGCGGTGACCGACCTGGTGGACGATGCCGGAGCGTTCAACTCTCGCCCGGGCTGCGTCCTCTGCGTCGTTCGGCACGTCGAGCAGTTCCGCATTCGCGCTCAGCAGAGCCTTGGCGTATCCCTCGGTCTGCAGCAGGCCGGGGACCAACGTGGGCGAGTAGACGCGGAAGAGCCGGGTCGACCGGTACAGGTCGAGGTAACTGTCCTGCAGCTGGCGGAGCCCCTGCTTCGTCCGCTGCCGCCACTCCCTGTACAGGGACTCCGCGTTGAGTGAGGCGGCGATCAGGTCGTCGATCTGATCGTGGGCCTCACAGTGCCTGCACCACAGCCGGATGTCGGTGGGCGACGGAGGAGTCTTGGCGTGCTCGATGCGCGAGGTCTTGGCGTGGTGCCAGCCGCACCGGTGGGCCAGCTCGACAACCGTGAGTCCCGCGCTCTTGCGTATGCCGCGGAGCCGCGCGGCCACAGCTTTTCGGGCGGTCTGGGCGGATGACGACGGGGAGTTGGGCATGGGCTGACCGTCCGGTCCTCCTTCAGCGAATCTTGTACTCGGCGTGCGGGATGGCTCTGTCCCAGACCGCTTCGAACGCGTCAACGCACTGCTGCACCACCGCAGGGTCGGTGCGCAACTCCAGCCCCGGAGCGGACCATTCACCGTCACCGGTGAAGTGGTTGAACAGCACTCGCGCCCCGTCGAAGATCCACAGATCGCAGCCGGGCACGAGAAGGTCGACGGCCTGGCGGCGCGACAGCCACCGGACGTCCTCGCCGGCGTGAACGTTGATGGCCGTGCCCGCGTGCTCGTAACGGATGTAGTCGGTCACCGGCTCCGACACGATGCGCGCCCGCCGGACCCGCACGCCACGGGCGGTCGCCCTGGTGATGAGGTCGACCCACGGCGCCCAGTACGCGGAGGCTGGATCGGCATCCCTCCGTCCGGTCCTGCGCCAGTGGTCGAAGTCCTCGGCCTCGTCGCCGACGCCGTACACGTCGCGCATCTCCAAGTGGACGGCTGACCGCGTGCTGGCCTCAAGCAGGTCGTTGAAGTTGAGCTCGCCACTCGGCGGCATCACATGCCTCCCTCAACATGACTACGAGGTGAGCCGGAATTCGGATCACCGTTTCGTGGGCGGGGATGCCCTTGGCGTGTCCGGGTGCGGTGTTCTCGGCGCACTCGGACAAGGTCGCTGCGTCGGCGGTGTAACTCTGCAGGACGATGTCAGCCGTGGCCGTGTCGACCCAGACTGTCGGGGATCCGCTCTGTCCTGTGTTCGGGTCAATGCCGATGAACTCTAAGGCCATGGCTGCCCTCTCTTCGTGAGCTGTGCTCAGTTGTGCACCACCGTCGACCCATCACGTTTCGCGGTCAAGGCCTACAACGCGCCATCGGACCTGGCCGGCGGAATCTATGCACATCCGTGCACGACAGTGGAGTTGGCGCACGTCACGCTTCTAGCGTCGGAAACACAGCGAAGCCCCGGCGGACCGCGTGAACGGCTCCAGGGCATGGCCGACTGGTAAGGAGTCGACGTGGCCGACATTCCGGTCCTACCCTCCGGCACAGGAAGTAGTGCAGGAACTCTCCAGGCACCCCTCGAACTGCCCGATCCCGGCAGCCTCGCCGAGGAGCAGGTGTGCGGTCGACGCTGCGTCTGGTGTGCGGCCGGCCTGAACAACTCCACCGCCGTCGACCTGGGAGCGCGTGAGGTCGACGCCCACGGCAGCGGGGCACGCTGGTTCCCCCGGGGCTGCCGTGCCTGCGCCTACGCCCACTTCTGCGAGGCGTCCGACCAACATCGGCAGGGCTGCAAGCAGTGCTCCACCGGCCTCCCCTGGTGCACCACGGGTCAGAGGCTGTTCGGCGCGGCCGTGCGGATCAGTCGACAGGTGCGGCGATGACCGACGCGCCGGATCCGGTTCTTGTCCCGTGCGCGCCGTGCCTGCGGCAACTCCTCACGGCAGACCCCGCAGGCCCGCACGGCTGCGGCACCGTCGCAGTCCTCGGCATCGCACAAGACGTTGACAGAGTCGTGGGCCGAGTCTGTTTCTACGGAGACTGTGATGAGTGAGGGCACGCGGTACTGCTGGCGCTGCGACGAGCCGATCCTGCACGGGCAGGCCGTCGTGACGTCCATGAAGGTGTCGATCTCGGCCGGCGGCCACGTCGCCGTCGTGCACGAGCAGTGCCCGAAGCCACCCGCCTACGTCCGCCGCACCCCCTGATCTGCACCCGCGGCCTCGTCGGGAGGAGCGGGACGCCGAGGGCGGCGGCGCATTGCTGTGCGGGCGTGTAGCCAGGGTGCGCGCAAGTAAGGCCCAGGACCGGAGATTCACTCCGTGACCTGGGCCTTTCCCGTTCTGATCTTGTGCCCCCGGCAGGATTCGAACCTGCGACACCCGCTTTAGGAGAGCGGTGCTCTATCCCCTGAGCTACGAAGGCGGTCCAGGCCGTGCCGTTTCCGGCCGGTCTGTGGTGAGCAGGCGCTGCGGTCTGCGATACCGCCGACAGTATAGCGGGTGGCCGTTCCGGGAGTGTCGGCCCCCGGCCTGGTCAGGGGGGCGAGGGGTGGCGGGGCCTGGCGGGCCCGGCCCCTTGTGTCGGCGTCGCCGCGATCGACGCCGACGCCGACGCCGACGCCGACGCCGACGCCGACGCCGACGCCGACGCCGACGCCGACGTCGACTCCGGGGCTGACACCGCCACCGCCGCCGCGAAGCCCGGCGGGGCGGGGACGTCCGTGACGTGCCAGCCCGGCACCGGGTGTGGGTGGGGGTCCGTGCCCACCCGTAGTGTCGCCGCTCCGGCGGACAGGCCCTCGCCGGTTCCCTTGAGCACCGCCTCCTTCCGCGTCCAGCAGCGGGCGAACGCCGCCGGGCGGGCGGACGGCGGCAGGGCGGCGAGTTCCGTGGACTCCTGGGGGTGCAGGGCTGTGGCGACCTCCGACACCACCTCCGGTGACGGCAGCTCCTCCACGTCCACCCCTACCGGGCGGCCGGCCAGCGCGATGAGTGCCGTGTCCGTCGCGTGGGAGAGGGAGAAGTGCAGGTCCAGTGGGTGGTGGCGGGGGTCGACGATCGGGCGTCCGTGCGGACCGCCGCAGCCCGGGCAGTCCGCTCTCGCCAGGCGGACCCCGGCCGGATCGACGTCCAGCTCCGCGCCCAGCAGCTGCCGCAGTGCCACGTGGGCCACTTCGTACAGCGAACGGTCCCGTTCGCGTCGGAATGCCCGCGCCCGCTCCCGTTCCCCGGCGTCGAGTACCGAGAGGTCGGGCCGGAACGTGTCCACCCGCGCCACCCAGAGGCGCGGTTCCCAGTGGTGGCGGCCACCGGTCGTCGCTGCCGTCGGCAGGCGCTCCGGGTCGAAGTCCCGGGGGGCTTCGGCCCAGGTACCGGCCCCCGCGACTGGGCGCGGGCTTCGCACCTCTCTCGGGGCCGCGTGGCAGGCCGTGCCGGCGTCGTCGTGCATCACCCGGACAACCTACGCCGGTTGATGGGGCGGTTCTCGGGCTGCCCTTCCGCCGGCCCCGAGGAAACCACCGCGCCCGCGCGCCGAGTTGGGCCGCGCCACTCCTCTCGGAGCAGCAAGTCGCCGCCGCCAGCAGTGATTTCCAGCCCCCCGAACCCCGCTCCCCGCCTACTCCCTCCCGTGCGTCGAGTCAACCCTTGTGACCCGTCAGGGCGCTGGTTAAGCTCGCCGAGCCGAACACCGAACAGAGGCGGGGCCCCGTGATTACGGTGGACAGACGGATCGCGGTCATAGGTATGACCTGCAAGTTTCCCAACGCGGACGGCCCAGGGGCGTTCTGGCGGAATCTGCTCGACGGCAAGGATTCGATCACTCGAATCAGTGGTCCCGACGGGGTCGCGGCGCGGGGGCTCATCGACGATCCCGAGTGGTTCGACGCCGACTACTTCGGTATTTCGCCACGCGAGGCCCGCATCATCAACCCACAGGCTCGACTCTTCCTGGAGAGCGCCTTGGCCGCGCTCGAGGACGCAGGCCAGGATCCGCAGCGGGTGACCGGAGCGGTCGGCGTCTACGGGGGCGGCGGCGAGAACGCGTACGCGCAGTTGCTCAAGGCGGACCGGGCCGAGCGCCCCTCGGAATCGGCTGCGTCGGCCGCCTCCGACTGGGAGATACGCGTCGCCAACGGGCCCGACTTCCTGTGCAGCAGGGTGGCCCACCGGCTCGGTCTGACCGGTCCGACGATGACCGTGCAGGCCGCCTGCGCCACCTCGTTGGTCGCCGTGCACGCCGCCGTCCAGGGGCTGTTGACCGGCGACTGCGACCTGGCGCTCGCCGGTGGCGTCACCGTGCGGCTGCCGTCCGGTGTCGGCGGCTCCGACGAGGTCGGCATCCAGGCGCCGGACGGCGTGCTGCGGGCCTTCGACGCCGCCGCGACCGGGCTTGTCGGCGGCGACGGCGTCGGCGTCGTGGTCCTGAAGCGGTTCGCGGACGCGTTGGCCGACGGCGACCGCGTCGACGCCGTGATCCTCGGGACGGCGGTCAACAACGACGGCGCCGACCGCATGGGCTTCACCGCCCCGGGCGTCGCCGGTCAGGCCGCGGTCATCGAACGCGCCCAGCGGGTGGCGGGCGTGACACCGGAGTCCTGCACCTACGTGGAGACCCACGGCACCGGCACCCGGCTCGGCGACCCCGTCGAGATCGCCGCCCTCACCCAAGCCTTCCGCCGCGACAGCGCGAGCGAGAGCGGTCATGACGGTGACAGCGGCGACGACCGCGGCAACCCTCGCCTCGGCTACTGCGGAATCGGTTCCGTCAAGACCAACGTCGGGCACACCGATGCCGCCGCCGGCGTCGCCGGTCTGATCAAGACCGTCCTCGCGCTCAAGCACGGGGTCATCCCGCCCAGCCTGCACTTCACCGAGCCCAACCCGGAGATCGACTTCGCCAACAGCCCGTTCCGCGTGGTCGCCCGCGCCGAGGACTGGCGGCCGGCGGGCGTGCCGCGCCGGGCCGGCGTGAGCTCCTTCAGCGTGGGCGGTACGAACGCCCATGTCGTCCTGGAACAGCCCCCCGCCGAAGCGGAGCCGAGCGGGACGCCGAGCGCGCGCGGTCCGTACGTGCTGCCGCTCTCGGCGAAGTCCGCTGCCGCGCTGGACGCCGTCACCGACCGGCTCGCGGGGCGGCTGCGGGCCGAGCCCGGCACCGTACTCGCCGATGTGTCCTGGACGTTGCAGACCGGGCGGCGGGAGCTCCCGTACCGGCGGATCGCGGTGGTACGGGACGTCGCGGACGCCGTACGCGTGCTGGCGGGCGAGGACCCCGAGCGGCTCGTCACCGCCCCCAGAATGGTCTGGCCGTCGGGCGGGACGGCCGGGGTGGCCGGGGCGTCCGGGGAGGACAAGGAGTCGCAGGGCGATCCCGTCGACTTTGGGCGGCGTTGGCTGACCGGTGCCGCCGTCGACTGGGCGGCCCTGCACCGGGGCCGGCGCCCCCGCAAGGTCGCCCTGCCCACGTACCCCTTCGAGCGCCGGCTGTTCACGGTGGAACGGCCCCACCGGCCCCACCGGCCCGCCGCAGCCGCCCCGCCCACCGCACCCGCTACACCCGCCACACCCGCCACACCCGTCGCGCCCCCGGCATCCGCGCCCGCCGGCGAAGTCACGTACGACCTCATCGCGAAGTACTTCGCCGAGATCCTCGATCTCCCCGAGGTGGAGCCCGACGAGAGCTTCTTCGACCTCGGCGGCGACTCCCTCATCGCGACCCGCCTCGTGGCCAGGATCCGCGAGACGTACCCGGTGGAGCTCGCGCCCAAGGAGCTGATCACGGCACCCACGGCGGAGGAGTTCGCCGCGCTGATCGAGGCGAGGCTCGCCTCCGGCCCCGGCCGCAGGCCGTGACGCGGTGGACCGTCCGCCGGCACCGCCGTCCGGACGCCGTCGCCGTCCTCTACTGCTTCCCGCACGCGGGCGGGCTGCCGGGCGAGTACGTCCGTTGGTCCGACGACCTGCCGGGGGTCGAGGTCCGGGGCGTACACCTGCCCGGAAGGACCACCCGCCAGGCCGAACCGGCGCACACGCGGATGGACGCCCTGGTGGACGCCCTCGTCTCGGCCGTCGACTTCGAGAACCCCGACGGTGGGCCGGTCCAACGCCCGTTCCTCTTCTTCGGTCACAGTCTGGGCGCCCTCGTCGCCCTTGAGGTCACACGCGAACTCCAGGCGCGCAACCGGGAGTTGCCGCAACGGCTCATCGTCTCCTCCTGTCCCGCACCCCCGTTGCCGCCCGTCGCGCGGCCCGTGCGCGATCTGTCGGACGACCAGCTGCTCGACGCGATCGAGCGCGGCACGGGCGAGCCCATGGACCATCTGCGGGCCGACGCCGACCTGCGCGCGCACGCGCTCGCGTGCTTCCGGGCCGACTACGCGCTCCTGGAGCGGTACGTGCCGGGGAGCTCCGAGCCGCCGCTGGACCGGCCGGTCACCGTCCTCGCCGGCCGCGAGGAGGCGTACGCGCCCTGGCGTGAGCAGTGGGCGCGGCACACGAGCGCCGCCACCGACCTCACGGTCGCGGCCGGCGGGCACTTCTACTTCCGCGGAGGGCAGGGGCGCGACGATCTCCTGCGCACCCTCCGTGAAGCCATACCGACACCGACTGCATAAGACGACATGAGGGGGAGCAACGGGTGGACCGCATAGGGGTGGTGGGCGCCGGCACGATGGGGCGCGGCGTGGCCGAGCTGTTCGCGGAACACGGGCACGAGGTCGTGCTGGTGGACGTAACGGAGGCCGCCCTGGCATCCGCACGGGACGAGATCGCGCGGAACGTACGGTTCGCTCCGCTGGTCCGCCCCGGGACTCCCGTACGGGAACCGCTGGAGGTGACCGGGCGGATCGACTTCACCGTGGACCTCAAGCGGCTTGGGGACGTGGACTTCCTGGTCGAGAACGTCACCGAGGATTGGGACGTCAAGCGGCCCCTCTACGCCGAGCTCGACGCCCTCTGCCGCCCCGGCGTGCCCTTCGGCGTCAACACCTCCGCGATTCCGATCACGCGGGTCGCCGGGCTCACCGGCCGGCCGGAGCACGTGATCGGCATGCACTTCATGAACCCGGCGCACCTCAAGCCCACCGTCGAGCTGATCCGCGGCCACCACACGTCGGACGCCACGATCGCGCGGACCCGGGCGCTGCTCGACGGGGTCGGCAAGGGGCACGTCCTGGTGGAGGACTCCTCGGGCTTCGTGACGAACCGCGTCGCGATGCTCACCATCAACGAGGCGGTCTTCCTCCTCCACGAAGGTGTCTCCACGGCGGCGGACGTCGACCGGCTCTTCAAGGAGTGCTTCGGGCACGCCATGGGGCCGCTCGAGACCGCGGACCTCATCGGTCTCGACACCGTCCTGCTGTCCCTGAAGGTCCTGTACGACAACTTCGGCGACCCCAAGTACCGCCCCTGCCCCCTGCTCACCCGGCTGGTCGACGCGGGTCTCCACGGGCGCAAGACCGGACAGGGCTTCCATTCCTACGAGTCGGGAGAGTGACCCATGGCTGATGTGACGACCGAGGACGACAAGGTCCTGATCCGGGAGTTCCTCGCCGAGCACGTGCACGGCGTCGAGGTGGACGACGACGAGGACCTGTTCGCCTCGGGTCTGGTGAACTCGCTCTTCGCGGTGCAGCTGGTGATGTGGGTCGAGCGGACCTACGGTCTGGCCGTCGCCGGTGAGGACCTCGCCTTCACCAACTTCCGTTCCATCACGGCCATATCGGAGTTCGTGGAGCACAAGAAGGCGCTCGCCGGAGGCGGCGCGTGATCGTCGAGCCGACGCCCGAACAGCTGCGGCTGCGCCGGGAGATCATCGCGTTCGCCCGGGCGGAGCTCGGCCGTGACGCGGCCGAGGCCGACCGCGGCGCCCGCTTCCCGCGGGAGGACTGGCGGCGGTGCGCCGAGTTCGGCGTGCTGGGCTGGCCGGTGCCCGAGGAGTACGGGGGCCGCGGGTTCGACCCGCTGACCACGATGATGGCGCTGGAGGCGCTGGGTTACGCCTGCCCCGACAACGGCCTGGTGTTCGCGGTGAACAACCACCTCTGGGGCTGCGTGATCTATCTGCTGCTGCACGGCACGGACGAGCAGAAGCGGCGCTTCCTGCCCGGCCTGTGCGACGGCTCGCTCGTCGGCGCGCACGCCCTTTCGGAGCCTGAGGCGGGCTCCGACATCCTCGCCATGACCACCACGGCGGAGCGCGACGGCGACGGCTACCGGCTGCACGGCACCAAGTGCTTCATCAGCAACGGCCCGGTGGCGGACGTCTACGTCACGATCGCCCGCACCGGTACGGGTGCGGGTCCCGGCCGGCAGGACCAGCTGTCGGCGTTCCTGGTCATCGCGGACATGCCCGGCGTGGTGAAGAAGCGCGAGATGCCGAAGATGGGGCTGCGGACCACCCCGATGGGCGTCGTCGAGTTCGACGGCGTGCACGTGCCCGCGGCGAACCTGCTCGGCCACGAGGGCGCCGGCTATCCGGTCTTCACCTCGACCATCGAGTGGGAGCGTTCCTTCATGTTCGCCCCGCACGTGGGCGCCATGGAGCGGCTCCTGGAGACCTCGGTGCGGCAGGCCAACTCCCGCCGCCAGTTCGGCCGGACGCTCGGGACCTTCCAGGCGGTGTCGCACCCCATCGCGGACATGAAGATCCGTCTCGAACTGGCGCGGATGCTGCTCTACCGGGTCGGCTGGCTGAAGCGGCAGGGCCGCCTCGCTCTCCAGGAGGCCACCATGGCCAAGATCTTCATCAGCGAGGGCCTGGTCGAGACGGCGCGGGCCACCGTCGAACTGCACGGCGCCCGCGGCTATTTGGAAGAGTACGGACTTGAGCGCGAGCTGCGCGACGCGCTCGCCGGGCCGATCTACGCCGGGTCCAACTCCGTGCAGCGCGGCATCCTCGCCGAACTCCTCGGCGTGAGCGGGGCGTTGTCGGGCGGGCCGGTTGCGGGCAGGCCGGTCGCGGGTGGGCCGGGGTCCGGGGGTGAGTCGCGGTGACGAACATCCGGCTCGCTCTGGAACCGGCGCTGCCCGGCGAACTCGCCCAGGAACTGGCCCAGCGCGTCTACTTCGTCTCCGACACGATCACCGGCTTCTCCCTGGTCCGCTCGGACGCGTCCGGCGACATCACCGCCGTGGACGTGGAACTCGACGGCCCCGAGGGGAGCGCCCCGGCCGACCCGGCCGAGCTCGCCCGCAAGCTCAACCTGGTGACCGCGAACGACCTGCTCGGGCAGCGTTTCCTGGAGCCCAAGGTGGTCTGGCGCGCCGCCGACACCGGGCCGGCCAAGGACGTGTACGACGAGCTGGTGGCGCGCGGCGCGGCCGTCGAGGCGGGTGCGGGCCAGATCGGCGTCGGCGAGCCCGTCCTGTCGCTGATGGACCACCTGGACGCGCTGCTCCGCGCCCTGGTCGCCGAGGAGTTCGGCGCCCAGGAGTTCCGCTACCCGACGCTGATCACCGCCGACGCGCTGCGCCGCACCGGCTACTTCGAGTCGTTCCCGCAGATGGTGATGACCGTGACGCGGCTGCACGGCGACGTCGACAGCTACCGCGGCTTCCTCGACGACCTCGCGTCCGGCGGCGGCCTGCAGGCGGCGCTCACCGCGCACAGCGGCGGCCACGACCACTGTCTGCCGCCCACCATGTGCTTCCACACCTACCACCAGTTCGCGGATGGCCCGCTGCCGCGGCCGTCGATGGTGGTGACCGCGCGCGGGAAGTCGTTCCGCAACGAGTCCCGCTACCGGCGCTCCCTGGAGCGGCTGTGGGACTTCACGATCCGCGAGATCGTCTTCCTGGGGACGCCGGAGTTCGTCCTCGACGCGCGTCGCAGGCTCATGGAGCGTGCGTACGAGCTGGTGGACGCGCTCGGCCTGGGCGGGCGGTGCGAGGTGGCGGGCGATCCGTTCTTCCTCAACGACACGACCGCGGCGCGCGCCTGGTCGCAGCGGCTCCTTGAGCTGAAGTACGAGCTGCGGCTGCCGCTCGACGGTGAACGCGACGTCTCCGTGGGTTCGTTCAACTACCACGAGCAGTTCTTCGGCCGGTCCTTCGGGATCGCCGGAGAGACGGGCGAGCCGGTCTTCACCGGATGCGCCGGGTTCGGCCTGGAGCGTTTCGCCTACGCGTTCCTGTGCCGGCACGGTCTGGACCCGGCGAACTGGCCGGAATCCGTACGGGCGGCGGTGGCGCCGTGACCGTACGCGAACCCTCGCCGCAACCGGCATCCATACCCACACCCGTATCGCCGCGGCTGCTCACGCTGTGCGCGCCGACCGCGGAGCTGCTGGAGCGGGCCACGGACGACCTCGCCGACCGTCTCGACGCGATGGACGACGCGGCCTTCGCGCGGCTGCCCGCGGTGCCCGCGCCCCCGGCGGAGCCCGGCACGGCACGGCGCGCCGTCCTCGCCGACTCGCCGCGCGACGCCGCGCGGTGGCTGCGCAAGCGGGACCTGCGGCGGGTGTTCACCGGCGGCGGCGAAGAGACCTCCCGGGTGTACCTGTTCTCCGGGGTCGGCGACCAGTACCCGGGGCTCGGCGCCGGCCTGTACCGGTGTCTGCCGGTGTTCCGGCAGGAGCTCGACCGCTGCTTCCGGGTGCTCGCGGACGAACACGGCCTCGACCTGCACCCCGTCCTCTTCCCGCCCGAACCCGAGCTTCCCGGCAGCCCCGCCCCGGCGGGCGGTTTCGACCGGCACACGGCGCCGCAGGAGATCCACCGCACGGTCGTGGCGCAACCGCTGATGTTCGCGCTCCAGTACTCCCTGGCCCGCGCCCTCACCTCGCTCGGCGCCCCGCCTGCCGCGCTCGCCGGCTACAGCGTCGGCGAGTACACGGCCGCGTGCCTGGCCGGGGTGTTCCCCGTCGAGCACGCCCTCGGCCTGGTGACCGGGCGGGCGCGGCTCGTCGACGAGCTGCCGCCGGGCGCGATGCTCGCCGTCGCGGCCGCACCGGAGGCCCTGGCCGGGCCGCTGGACGGGCTGCTCCCCGGGCCGCTGTCGCTCGCCGCGCTCAACGGCCCGCAGCAGACGGTCCTCTCCGGCCCGGCCGACGCCGTCGACGCGGCCGTCGGTCGGCTGACCGGGGCGGGGCTGCCCTCCCAGCGGCTCGCGACCGCGCACGCCTACCACTCGACGATGACCGGGGTGCTGGCCGGACCCCTGGAGGAGCTGCTCGCCGCCGTGCCGCTCGCCCCGCCGCAGGTCCCGCTGCTCTCCAACGTGACCGGAACCTGGCTGCGCGCCGAGGAGGCGACGAGCCCGGCCTTCTGGGCCGGTCAGCTCTCCCGGACGCTGCGCTTCTCGGACGAGCTCGCCGAGATCTGGCGGCTGCCGGACCCGCAGCTCGTCGAGCTCGGCCCCGGCCAGGCGCTCAACCGGCTCGCCCTCGGGCACCCGGACCGCCCGTCGAACGCCCTGGCCTCGGTCGTGCAGACCCTGCCGGGCCGTCTGGAGAGCCGTACGGAGTGGGAGCTGCTGCTCGCCGCCACCGGCCGGCTGTGGGTGGCGGGTGCGGCGGTCGACTGGGCCGCGCTCGCCGAGGACCCGTCAGCAGCCACGAAGGAGCACGCATGAACGACATGACCGAGATCCGTCCGGTGCCGCGCGACGGGACCACGCCCCTGCCGCTGTCGAGCGCGCAGGAACGGCTCTGGTTCATGCAGCAGCTGCGGCCCGGCATGCTCGCCTACCAGTTCCAGGCGAAGATCGTGTTCACCGGGCAGCTGGACGCCGCGCCCCTGGCCGCCGCCCTCACCGAGGTGGTGCGGCGGCACGAGGCCTACCGCACGACCTTCTCCGACGGCCCCGACGGCCCGGTCCAGGTGGTCCACCCGCCCTACGAGGTCGAGCTGCCGGTCCAGGACCTGCGCGGACCCGGCGCGGCGGACGAGGCCGATGTCATCCGGGCCGCGGTCGCCGAGCAGATCCCGGTGGAGCAGCTGCCGCTGGTGAAGTGGCGGCTGCTGCGGACCGCCGACGAGCGGCATGTGCTGCTGCACCAGGAACACCATCTCGTGCACGACGGCTGGGCGTTCAACCTCTTCGTCGACGAACTGTGCGTGCTCTACCAGGCGTACGTGAACGGCGAGCCCTCGCCGCTGCCCGAACCCGAGGTGCAGTTCGCCGACTACGCGGTCTGGCAGCGGTCCTGGCTTGAAGGGCCGGACGCCGACAAGCAGCTCGCGTACTGGCGCGAGCAGCTCGACGGCGTGCCCTACTTCCTCGACCTGCCCACCGACAGGCCCCGCACCCCGGTGCGCCGGTTCACCGGTGACGCGCCGCGCTTCACGGTGCCGGGCGAGCTGGCCGACGCGGCGCGCGCGCTCGCCGCACGGGAGCGGGTGCCGCTGTTCACGGTGATGTTCGCCGCGTTCGAGGTACTGCTCGCGGGCTGGTCGGGGCAGGACGACTTCTGCGTCGCCACCGGGATGGCGGCCCGCACCCGGCCCGAGGTCGACGGCATGTTCGGCATGCTGGTCAACACCGTGGCGCTCCGCGCCGACGTGCGCGGCGACCCGACCTTCCGCGAACTGCTCGGCCGGGTGCGCAGGACGACCTTCGGCGCCCTGGAGAACCAGGAGCTGCCCTTCGACCGGGTGGTGGCGGCGCTGCGGCCGCCCCGGGTGGCGGGCCGCCAGGCGCTGTGCGAGGTGCTGTTCGCCTTCCACGACTCGCCGACGCGCGCCGTGCGGATCCCCGGCCTGGAGATCGAGGTCGTGCCCGGCGTCAGCAACAAGAGCGCCAAGTTCGACCTGAACATCATCGCGATCCCGCGGGCCGAGCAGTCGATCGGGCAGCGGGGCCAGGCCACGACCCAGGCGGTCGAGCTCATCTGGGAGTACGACGGGGACCTCTTCGACGCCGCGACCGTCGCCCGGGCCGCCGAGCGGTACGAGGGGCTGCTCGCCGCGGTGACCGCGGCCCCGGACACCAGGATTTCAGCGCTGACCGGCGCCGGCCGGCGACAGGAGGCATGACGTGAGCGACGCGGACGAGCTGATCGGCCCGGTGCGGACGGCCTGGGCCGAGACCCTGGGCTACGACGAGACCGAGATACCCCTGGACGTCGGCTTCTTCGACGCCGGCGGCAACTCGCTGCTGCTGCTCCTGCTCTGGGAGCAGCTGAACGAGCTCACGCCGGGCGAGCTGCGCGCCACCGACCTCTTCCAGCATCCGACCGTGCGGCGGCAGGCGGAGTTCCTGCGGAGCGGCGCATGACCCGCAGCCTGTACGAGGTGTTCGCGGCCACCGCCGCACGGCTGCCGGACGCCCCCGCGGTCGAGTTCCCGGACAGCGGTACGGGGGAGAGCGGTACGGGGGAGAGCGGTACGGCAGACGGTGGCGCGGCAGGCGGCGCGGTGACCTACCGCGAGCTGCTGCGGGGCGCCGAGGCTCTCGCGGAGAAGATCGCGGCCGCGCACGGCACGGTGGAGCGCGTCGGCCTGCTCGCCGCCCGCAGCCTCGTCGCGTACACGGGCTACCTCGCGGCGCTGCGGCTCGGCGCCGCGGTCGTACCCCTGGGCCCGGACTATCCGGCTCCGCGGAATCAGGGCATCTGCGAGACGGCCGGCGTCGACGTGGTCGTGGCGGAGGCGGCCGCCGTCGCACGTGGCGGGACCGAGTGGGCGGGCGAGCGCCCCGTACTGCTCCTCGACGACGACGGGGTCCGGGCGGCGGCGCCGGAGGGGCGGCTCACGCCGTACGCGCCGGATCCGGACCGTCCCGCGTATCTGCTCTTCACCTCCGGCACGACCGGCCGGCCCAAGGGCATCCCGATCCGGCACCGCCAGGTGCTGCCGTTCCTGGCCCACAACATCGCGCGGTACGGGGTCGGCCCGGGCTGTCGCATGTCGCACACCTTCGAGCTGACCTTCGACCTGTCGGTGTACGACCTGTTCGTCACCTGGGGCGGCGGGGCGACGCTCGTGGTGCCGTCACGGGCCGAGCTGTTCGCCCCGGTCGACTACCTGAGCGGCCGGGGGCTGACCCACTGGTTCTCGGTACCCTCGGCCGTCTCGGTGAGCGCGGGATTCGGGCAGCTCGCCGCGGGACGCCCCGCGGCCCTGCGCCACAGCGTCTTCTGCGGCGAACAGCTCACCCTGGACCAGGCGCGGGCCTGGCACGCCGTGGCGCCGGACGCCACCCTCGACAACCTCTACGGGCCGACCGAACTCACCGTCGCCTGCGCCGAGTTCCGGTTGCCGGCAGACCCCGCGCGGTGGCCGGTGACCTCCAACGGCACCGTGCCCATCGGCCGGATCTACCCGGGCCTGGAGCACCGGGTCGTCCCGGAGACGGGCGAGCTGTGGGTGCGCGGGCCCCAGCGGTTCGACGGCTATCTGGACCCGGGCGACGACGAGGGCCGGTTCACGGCCGACGGGTACTTCCGCACCGGCGACCGTGTCCGGGTCGAGGACGGGCAGCTGGTCCACCGGGGCCGGCTCGACGACCAGGTGAAGATCCGCGGCTACCGGGTCGAGCCCAGCGAGGTGGAGGCCGCGCTGCGGCGCCTCGACGCGGTGACGGAGGCCGTGGTGCTCGGCATCGGCCGGGACGGCGTCACCGATCTGGTGGCCTGCTACACCGGGCGCGCCACCGGGCGGATGGAGCTGATCCGCGCGCTGCGCGCGACGCTGCCGATCCACCTGGTGCCGCGCCGCTTCGAACATCTCGACTCCCTGCCCCGCAACGCCAACGGCAAGGTGGACCGCGGCGCGCTCCGCCGCATCGTCAGTGAGGTCAACGATGGCGCACTCGCCTGAACCCCCCGCCCCGGCCCGGACCCCGGCCGCGCAACGGCCCGGCATGGACTTCAGCCTCTTCTACTTCGCCAGCGACAGCGAGGAGTTCGCCGGGCCCCGGTACCAACTCCTGCTCGACGGCGCCCGGTTCGCGGACGCCCACGGCCTCGCCGCCGTATGGACGCCGGAGCGGCACTTCCACCCCTTCGGCGGCCTGTACCCGAACCCGGCCGTCACCGGGGCGGCCGTCGCCGCCGTCACCGAGCGCGTGGCGATCCGGGCGGGCAGCGTCGTGGCGCCCCTGCACCACCCGCTGCGCATCGCCGAGGAGTGGTCCGTCGTCGACAACCTCTCCGGCGGCCGCGTCGGGATCTCCTTCGCGTCCGGCTGGCACGCCGCCGACTTCGCGCTGCGCCCGGAGGCGTACGCGGACCGCCGCCGGCTGATGGCCGACCAGGTGCGCCAGGTCCAGGAGCTCTGGCGGGGTGCCCCGCTCGCCTTCCCGGACGGGGCGGGTACCGAGCGCGAGGTGTCCGTCCACCCCCGGCCCGTACAGCCGGAACTGCCGACCTGGATCACCAGCTCGGGCAGCGTGGAGACCTTCCGGGCCGCCGGGGCCATGGGCGCGGGCGTCCTGACCCATCTGCTCGGCCAGGACCTGGACGACCTCGCGCACAAGATCGCCGAGTACCGCGCGGCGGGCGGCCGGCACGTGGTCCTGATGGTGCACACCTATCTGGACGACGACGCGGACCACGTACGGGAGTTGGTGCGCGAACCGCTCCTGCGCTATCTGCGCGGCTCGCTCGGGCTGCTCCTCGGCTCGGGGTTCGACGGCAGGCGCCGCATCGACCCCGCCAAACTGCACGAGGCCGACGTGGAGTTCATCGTGCAGCGCTCCTTCGACCGTTACGTCGACGACTGCGGGCTGCTCGGCTCGCCGGAGACCGCGGCGCGCGCGGTGGAGCGGCTGCGCGGGATCGGCGTGGACGAGATCGCCTGCCTGATCGACTTCGGACTGCCGCCCGGGACCGTCATGAAGGGCCTGGAACGGATCGCCGACCTGAACGCGGCGGAGCACTCCCATGGCTGAGCGGACCGGCACGACCGTCGACAGCCCCGCCTTCGCGCGGGCCGTCGCCCGGCTGCGGGTGCCCGGCATGGGCACCGAGGCCGTCGCCCCCTTCCTGGCCGGGCTGATCCGGATGACGCGGCCCCGCCGGGTCCTCGAGGTCGGCTCCGGCTACACCACCCCGTTCCTCGCGGCCGCCCTGGCCGACGCCCAGGAGCAGGCCGCCGAGGAGTCACGGCAGCTCGCCGCCAAGACCCGCCCGTATCTGCGCGCCGGCACCCCGCTGGACGACGACTGGCTGCGCGCGGAGCCCGCGCTCGCCGCCCCCGCCGCCTACCTGGAGCCGTACCGGCCGCGGTTCGTGGCCGTGGACGACCGGTCGATCCCGGAGTCGTCGGCCGGGCAGGTCGAGGACGTCCTCGACGAGCTGGGGCTCACCGGCCGGGTCACCTTCGTGGACGCGGCGCTGCGCGAGGCCGACGCCGCGCTGCCCGAGGACTTCGCGCCCATCGACTTCGCCTGGGTCGACGCGTGGGACTGCCTGTACTTCCTCGACCACTTCCTGGACCGGGTCAACCCGGCCGGCGGTGTGGTGGTCCTGCACTACCTGATGACCTACCCGGAGGGCGAGGCGATCCTGCGCTATCTGGCCGGACTGCAACGGGCCAGGCCCGGCGAGCTGGAGGTCCTCAACCTCCTCGAAGCGCACAAGCTCCGGCAGAACAGCGTCACGATGATCCGCAGGACCGCCGTCGCCTCGCCCCGCCTCGCCGGTCCCGGCGGCCGCATCCGGTACGACGACGAGCTGCGCGAACGCGCCACCACCCACGCCGAGTCCCTCGACAGCGAACTGGAGAAGAGCAAGTGAGCATCCTGCGCGGGGCCGTGACCCCCTACCCGGCCGACACGTCCATACCCGCGGCCTTCGCCGCACAGGTCAAGGCGGGACCGGACGCGCCCGCCGTCGTGGACGGCGCCCACACCCTCTCGTACGCGGAACTCGACGCCCGCTCCGACCGGCTCGCGGGGCTGCTGCGTGAGCGGGGCGTGCGGGACGGGTCCCGGGTGGGCGTGCTCCTGGAGCGCGGCCACGAACTGGTCACCGCGGTGCTCGCCATCGTCAAGGCGGGCGGCGCCTATGTGCCGATCAACCCGGAGTACCCGGCGGAGCGCAAGGAGTACATGCTGGCGACCGCGGAGGCGGCCGTGACGGTCACCGCCGAGGAGCTGCGCGAGGCCGGGCTCCGGCAGGACCCGGCCGGTCTGCCGCAGGCCGCGACCGGGCCCCGCGACCCCGCGTTCATCCTGTTCACCTCGGGATCCACCGGCCGCCCCAAGGGCGTCGTCATCGAGCACCGCTCGGTGCTGCGGCTCGTCCGCGACACCGACTACCTGGAGTTCGGCCCCCACCAGCGCATCGCCCAGGTGTCCAACTCCTCCTTCGACGTCTTCACCTTCGAGGTGTGGGGGGCGCTCCTGAACGGCGGCACGGTCGTCGTGATCCCCACCGCGACGGTCCTCTCGCCCCTCGCGCTGGCCGCGGCGCTCACGGAGCACCGGATCACCACCATGTTCCTGACCTCCGCGCTCTTCACCACCGTGATGGCCGACCGGCCGGACACCTTCGCCGGGCTGCACACCCTGATGGTCGGCGGCGACGCGCTGAGCGTCACCGCCGTGCGCCGCCTGCTCGCCGCTGACCCCGCCGTACGCCCCGCCCGCCTGGTGAACGGCTACGGCCCGGCCGAGGCCACCACCTACGCGGTCTGCGGCGAGCTGACCGAACTCCCCGAGGACGCCCGCTCGGTGCCGATCGGCCTGCCCATCGCGAACACCGACTGCTATGTGCTCGGCGAGGACCGGGAGCCGGTCGCCGCCGGGGAGACGGGCGAGCTGTACATCGGCGGCCCGGGCGTGGCTCAGGGGTACGCGGGACGGCCCGACCTGACCGAGGAGCGCTTCCTGCCGGACCCGTACGCGAAGGAGCCCGGCGCCCGGATGTACCGCACGGGGGACCTGGTGAAGGTCCTGCCGGACGGGCGGCTCGACTACCTGGGGCGGATCGACGACCAGGTGAAGATCCGCGGCTTCCGGGTCGAGCCGGGCGAGGTGGAGGCGGTCCTCGGCCAGCACCCGGAGGTCCGCGAGGTCGCCGTGGTCGCCGACCGCTCCTCGGGCGAGGCGCGGCTCGTGGCCCATGTGTCCCCCGCCGAGCCCGGCCGGACGCCCACCGGCCTGCGGGAGTTCCTGGCCGCGACGCTGCCGGAGTGGATGATCCCGTCCGCCTTCGCGGTGGTGCCCGCGCTGCCGCTGACGACGACCGGCAAGGTGGACCGGGCGGCGCTGCCGCCGGTGCCGGTGGACGGCGAGGACACGGCCGCGGTGGCCCCCCGCACCGACCTGGAGCGGGAGCTCGCCGCGATCGCCGCCGAGCTGATCGGCCTGCCCTCGGTCGGCGTCACCGACGACTTCTTCGCGCTCGGCGGCCACTCGCTGCTCGCGATGCGGCTGCTGTCCCGCGTCAACGCCCGCTTCGGGGTGCGGGTGGAGCTGGGCGCGTACGTCTACGACCCGACGATCGAGCGGCTCGCCGCCGAGGTGTCCGCCGGGCTGTCCGGCGCGGCGCCCGCCGAGGTGTCCCGTGACCGGTGACCCCCCGGTCTCGTACGCGCAGAAGCGGCTGTGGATCCTCGACCGGCTCCACCCGGACAGCCCGGCCTACTCCGTCCCCGTCGTCCACCGCATCGACGGGGAGCCGGACGCCCCGGCCCTCGAAGCGGCCCTGACCGAGCTGGTCCGACGGCACGAGGTGCTGCGGACCGGCTACCGGATGTCCCGCGGCACCGTGCGCCAGGTCATCGGGCCCGCGGAGCCGGTACGCCTGCCGCGCGTCGACCTGACCGGGCACGAGGACCCGGCGGGCGAGGCGGAGCGGCTCGCCGCCGCCGAGGCGCGGCGGCCGTTCGACCTGGCGGCCGGTGAGGTGCTGCGGCCGCTGCTCCTCACCGTCGCGCCCGACCGGCACGTGCTCTGCCTGACGCTCCACCACATCGCGTGCGACGGCTGGTCGCTCACCGTCCTGGAGAGCGAACTCTCGCTCCTGTACGAGGCGTTCGCGGCGGGACGCGTCCCCGAACCGCCCGAGCTCACCGAGCAGTACGCGGACTTCGCCCGGTGGCAGGCGGACCAGGTCGAGGGGACCGCCCTGGACCGGGCGCGGGAGCACTGGACCAAGCACCTGGCCGGCCTGCCGCCGCTGGCGAGCATCCCGGCCGACCACCCGCGCCCCGCGGTGTGGAGCTTCGCGGGCGCCCACGTGCCGGTGACGATCGGGCCCGGGACCGTCGCCGGGGCGGGCCTGCTGGCACGGGCCTGCGGCACCACGCCGTACGTCGTGATGCTGGCCGCGTTCGTCGCGCTGGTACGGGAGGAGAGCGGCGCCCCGGAGGTCGTCGTCGGCGCGCCCGTGGCGCTGCGGAGCCGGGAGAGCCAGTTCGCGCTGATCGGCATGTACGGCAACACGGTCGTGCAGCGGTTCGACGTGCCGGACGGGACGAGCTTCCGCGACCTGGTGCTGCGGGCCCGCGACGAGAGCCGGGCGGCCCTGGCCCACCAGGCGATGCCGTTCGAACTCCTGGTGGAGGAGCTGAACCCGGAGCGGGACCCCGGCGCCAATCCGCTGTTCCAGCTGATGTTCAGCCTCCAGCGGGTGGCCGCGCCCGGACTGCGGCTGAAAGGCTGCCGGGTGACCAGGGAGTTCGGCGACACCCGGACCGCCAAGGTCGACCTGTCCCTCTCGCTCGTCCAGGACGGCGCGGACTGCCGGGGACGCCTGGAGTACAGCGCGGACCTCTTCCAGGAGACCACCGCGCGGCGGCTCGCCGCGCGGTACACCACCCTGCTCGCCGCCGCCGTCGCCGAGCCCCTACGACCCATCGGACTGATGCCGTGACCGAGGCCGAGCCCGCCGCCGACACCGCACGCCCCTCCCTGCTGCGCCACCGCGACTTCATGCTGCTGTGGGGCGGCCAGACGGTCAGCGAAGTCGGCTCGATGATCACACCGTTCGTGCTGCCGTTCCTCGCCATCACCGCGCTCGACGCCTCCAACTTCGAGGTCGGCCTGCTCACCGCGCTCGGCACACTGGCCTTCCTGCTCGTCGCGCTGCCGGCCGGCGTGATCGTGGACCGGGTCGCCAGGCACCGGCTGATGATGTGGTGCGACCTGGTGCGCGCGGCGGTCGTCGCGACGGTGCCGGTGGCCTGGTACCTGGACACGCTCACGCTGACGCACCTGTGCGTGGTGGCGCTCGTCACGGGCTCCCTGACGGTGTTCTTCGACGTCGCGTACCAGAGCTATGTGCCGGCGCTCGTCACCAAGGAACAGCTGATCGACGCCAACGGCAAGCTGGGCACCACCAGTTCGGCCGCCGCCACGCTCGGGCCCACGGTGGCGGGCGTGCTCGTCGCGGCCATCGGCGGGGCCAGGGCGCTGGTCGCCGACGCGCTGTCGTTCCTCGTGTCCGCCGTCTCGTTGTTCCTGATCAGGACCCCGGAGCCGAAGCCGGCCCGCCCGGACGGTCCCCGGACGACCTTCCGCGAGCAGATGAGCGAAGGCCTCGGCTTCGTGGTCCGGCACCCGGTGCTGCGCCGCATCGTCGCCTGCACCGCCACGGTGAACCTCTTCTCCCACATGGCCTCGGCGATGGAGATCCCCTTCCTCGTGCGCGAGCTGGGACTCTCCTCCAGCCAGGCCGGTCTGCTGCTCGCCCTCGGACCCGTCGGCGGCGTCCTCGGCGGACTGCTCGCGGGCCGCCTCGCCCGAAGGGTCGGCTCCGCCCGGATCATCTGGCTGGCGCCGCTCGCCTGCGGCGTCCCCTCCTACCTCGTACCGCTGGCGTACAACGGCTGGCGGGTCGTCTTCTTCGGGATCGGCTGGTTCGCCTTCACCTTCGGCGCCATCGTCTACAACACCGCGCAGGTCACCTACCGGCAGCAGCTCTGCCCGCCGGAGCTGCTCGGCCGGATGAACGCCGCCGTGCGGTGGATCGTCTGGGGGACCATCCCGCTGGGCGCGCTCGTCGGAGGCGCGCTCGCGACCTGGATCGGGCTGCGCCCCACCCTGTGGGTCGGCGTCGTCGGCGCGAGCCTCGGCGGCCTCTGGGTACTCTTCTCGCCGCTGCGCCGCCTGCGCGACGTGCCGCCGGACCACACCGCGGCCGCCGTCTCCTGATGCCCGAGGCCTCTCGCGGGGCCCAACCGGCGGCCACGGCAGGGAAGTCGCCGCCCGGTCGCCCCTGGTGCTGCCGATCCCGGGGCCCCGGCCCTTTTAAGGTCGAGCTTCGTCGTGCATGGCGAGCAACTCGCGACACACACCAGGCCGGGCGCCCGCGACGCGCCCCAGGCCGGCATCCCGGGCGACACCCCTCAATGCACAGACATTTCTTTCCGATTCGGGCAGAGGACCGACAATGTCAAGCACACTTGCAGGACGGCCCGCCACCGAGGCCGCCACCTCCCTGACCGGCACCGTGCAGCAGCCCAGCGGCATGCCGGTGCACCGCTACAAGCCCTTCGGCGCCCCGGACCTGCCGGACCGCCGGTGGCCGACGCGCAAACTCCGCACGGCGCCCCTGTGGTGCTCGGTGGACCTCCGCGACGGCAACCAGGCTCTGCCCGAGCCCATGAACCTGGCGCGCAAGCACCGGCTGTTCCGGCAGCTCGTCGCCATGGGCTACAAGGAGATCGAGGTCGGCTTCCCGTCGGCGAGCCAGGTCGACTTCGACTTCGTGCGCGAGCTGATCGAGCAGGACCTGATCCCCGACGACGTGACGATCCAGGTCATCGTGCAGGCACGGACCGAACTGATCGAGCGCACCTTCGAGTCGGTACGGGGCGCCCCGCGCGCCATCGTCCACCTGTACAACTCGGTCTCGCCGCTGCAGCGCCAGGTGGTGTTCGGCGCGGACCGCGAGGGGATCCTCGACCTGACGGTGCAGGCGGTCAGGCTCATCACCAAGCTCGCCCAGCAACACATCGGCGGAGAGCTCCTGTTCGAGTACTCGCCGGAGTCGTTCACCGCGACCGAGGCCGACTACGCGCTGGAGATCTGCGAGGCCGTGATGGACGTCTGGCAGCCCGCCAAGGGCCGCCCGATCATCATCAACCTGCCGGCGACCGTCGAGTGCACCCTGCCCAACGAGTTCGCCGACCAGGTCGAGTGGATGGACCGCAACCTGAGCCGCCGCGAGCACATCAGCCTCTCCGTGCACCCGCACAACGACCGCGGCACCGGGGTCGCCGCCGCCGAACTCGCGCTCCTCGCCGGGGCCGACCGGGTCGAGGGCTGCCTGTTCGGCAACGGCGAGCGCACCGGCAACGTGGACCTGCTGACCCTCGGCCTGAACCTCTTCTCGCAGGGCGTCGACCCGATGATCGACTTCTCTGACGTCGAGACGATCCGGCGGGTCGCCGAGGAGTGCACGCAGCTGCCGGTCCACCCCCGCCACCCGTACGCGGGCGACCTGGTGTACACGGCCTTCTCCGGGTCCCACCAGGACGCGATCAAGAAGGGGTTCGACTGGATGGAGCAGGCGGCGCGGCGCGCCGGCACGCCCGTCGGCGAGGTCCCGTGGGGCGTTCCCTACCTGCCGATCGACCCGAAGGACGCGGGCCGCTCCTACGAGGCGATCATTCGCGTCAACAGCCAGTCGGGCAAGGGCGGGGTCGCGTACCTGCTCAAGACGGAGCGCGGCTTCGACCTGCCGCGCCGCCTCCAGGTGGAGTTCTCCCGCCTGGTCCAGAGCTACAGCGAGGCCAGCGCAGCCGAGGTCGGGTCGGCGCAGGTGTGGGAGCTGTTCACCCGGGAGTTCCTGACGGAGGGCGCCCGGCTGCGGGTGACCGGGGCGGCGGCCGGCGTGGTCGAGGTGGAGCTGGACGGAGCGGCCCGCACCTTCCGTGCCGACTGCGGTGAGACGTTCGCCGAGGCGCTGCGGGGCGCGGGGACGGACGTGGTGGCGCGGTCCCTCAGCGTCCAGCCCGCCGCCGACGACTCCTCGGTGGTCGTCTACGCCGAGTGCGAGATCGGCGGCGAGAGCGTCTGGGGCGTCGGCCGCCACGCCGACGAGGCCGGGGCGGCCGTGCGCGCCGTCGCCTCCGCGGTCAACCGGGCGTCCCTCTGACAGCGCGGGGGCCCCGGTCTCGACCGGGGCGCCCCGCCATGGCACCGTCGAGGTGGACGGGCCCCATGAGATAGGCGAAACAACGATGTTCAGAGATCTCCGGAAGCGTCCCGCGACGTCGTCCGACGGGACGGCCGAGGAACTGACCTGCTACTTCCTTCATCACGCCGGCGGTTCCGCGGTCGGCTTCATGCCGCTGGCCCGGGCCTTCCCGCCCGGCTGGCGGCTGCGCGCCGTCGACCTGCCGGCCCGCGGCACGGCCTCCGACCAGACGCATTGCCAGGACGCGGCGGAAGCCGTCAAGCTGCTCGCGCCCGCCATCCTGGACGAAGTCAGCGGCCCCTACGCGGTGTTCGGGCACAGCATGGGCGCCCTGATCGGGTACGAACTCATCCGTGAACTGGAGCGCTCCGCCCAACCACCCGTCTGGTTCGGGGTGTCGGCGATGCCGGCGCCCCAACTGGCCAGCGAGTACTTCTCGGAGCGGCGCGACCTGTGGCCGTCGGAGCGCCTGCTCGACTTCATGCGGCGGCTGGGCGGCACCCCCGAGGAGATGCTGGACGACCCCGACATGGCGGACTGGATGGTCGGCATCCTGCGCGGCGACCTCCACCTGGTGGACACCTACGAGTACGCGGCGGGGCCGCCCGTCTCGGTGCCGATGTCGGTCTTCATGGGGGTGGAGGACGAGCTGAACAAGCCCGAGCTGATCGACGACTGGCAGTCGTACTGCACCCGGCCCGTACGCTTTCGCACGCTGCCCGGCGGGCACTTCTATCTGTTCGAGCAGGCGGAGAGCCTGGCCCGGTACATGGCCGAGGACATCGACAAGGTCAAGGAGACCGCACAGACGTGATCACCGTGCACCTGAAGTACGAGATCGACACCGACAAGCTGGAGGACTTCGAGGAGTACGGCCGTCGGTGGGTGCGGCTCGTCAACCGCCTCGGCGGCGTCCACCACGGCTACTTCCTGCCGAGCGAGGGGGACAGCGACATCGCCTACGCGCTCTTCTCGTTCCCGAGCCTCGCCGCGTACGAGGTGTACCGCAACGCCAGCTTCGAGGACCCGGAGTGCCGGGCGGCCTTCGAACTGGCCCGCGCCACCGGCTGCGTCAAGCGCTACGAGCGCCGCTTCCTGCGGCCGCTGGACGACGCGACTCCGGCGGAGGCCGGCCCCACCGTCGACTGAGGAATCTCCGCACTCGACCCCCGAGAGTCATAAGACCCGAAGAACCACAGGAGCCCGTGTCCGGGCCTCGTCGTCCGCCCCGTGAGGGGGACGAACGGAGGCCCGGACACGGGCTCCCTGTTCATGCGGTGGACGCGGCCACCACGGCGGGGACCGTCGGCGCGGTCCGCTCGGCCAGCAGCGGGCGGACCATGTTGAGGACGGTGAACCTGGGGGTGCCGCCGGCGTCCCAGCCGGACGGGCGCACCAGGCCCCGGGTGCACAGCAGATGGATCGCGCTGAGCGCCGAGTCCCCGACGTGCCCCAGGCAGGCGAAGGCCTGGGCCATGGTCCAGGGATGCGGCTGGGTGGCGAGCCGGTGCAGGATGTCGGCGTCCCGCGGGTCGAGCGCGTTGACGGAACGCTCCAGCGCCGACCGCAGATCGCCCGAGTCGTTGCCGGGCGAGGTGGCGAGCTTGAACGGATCGCGCCGCGCCAGGTCCAGGAGCTGGGCCGGCTCGTACAGGAGCAGCCAGGCGGCGGCGGCCTCGATCGCCTGCGGGATGCCGTCGAGGCTGTGGCAGATGCCGGCCAGGGCGGCCGCGGTGCGGCTGTCGGCCAGCGCCTCGCGCTCCAGGGAGCTGCGGCGCGAGAGCATCAGCTGCAGGGCGGGGCTGACGGCCGAGGTCGGTTCACGTCCCGCGATGCTGACCGGCCGTTCCGACACGGCCAGCGGGAAGACGGGATGATCGGTGCCCGCGCCCCACTGCGAGCCCTCCCGGGCCTCGCACAGGACGTGCAGCCCCCGGCACTGCTCCAGGAGACGGCGCAGCGCCGCCTCCGGGCCGGGGCCCACGGTCACGTCGTGCAGCACGAGCAGCACGTCGTTGGTGCCGAAGGCCGTTGCCAGATAGTCGAGTTCGGGGTCGCCGCCGAGCAGGGCGGTGATGCGGTCCCGCACGGGATCCGCGGGCTTGCCCGCCGGTCCCGCGTCGGGTTCGACCCAGACCACCGGCATCTGGGCGGAGGCGTGCATGGCCCCGGCGACCTCCTGGATGAGCCGGGACTTGCCGACACCGGCCATGCCGACCACACGGATCAGCCGGTGTCCGCCGAGCTCGATGAGGTCGGTGAGGGCCTCGATGTCGCGCTCGCGGCCGATGATCGGTCCGAGCGCGGCGGGCGGCGGGGCCAGGGAGTCCAGCATCCCGCGAGGGAACGGCCCCGCGGCCGCTTCCTCGACTCTGGCCCGCTGGGCGCCGGTCAGCCGCAGGCCGTCGAGCAGCAGCCTGAGGGTTTCCCTGCGCGGGTTCTGGGTGAGATCGAGTTCGAGATCGCGAATCGCCCGGACGCTCACGGACGACAGGTCGGCGAGCTGACTCTGGGTGACGCCGATGCGCCTGCGTGCTGCTTTGAGTACAGACCCGAGACTCGGCGACGCCTGCTGGTCCACCGCTCTCGTGCACTCGTCGTGGTTCTGTGACGAATTCAAAGGTCCTCGCTGGTGTGTCCCTTGCCATTGAAGGCAAAACCATCGCGAATGCGCACTCCGTCGCATTTTCCCCCGAAAGGCGACGTCTTTGCCTCTGTCTGCGAGGCGGCAGGTCACTGAGGTCGCCCAACTTACCGGCGGCCACCTGGCTTTATCAACACCCTGGACAACGGTCGTCGCTCTGCGTACTGTCGTGCCAGCGGGGCAACACCTTGCCTGGTATCTCGAAGCGCGATCACTTCTCGCGCTCGGTTTCCCCGATCATTCAACGTGCGTCGCGACCGCCTCGGGCGGATAACGCCGGACGCAGCGGCCTGTTCGGTCCTTCTCGGGAATTGATCCCTCCGGCAGGCGACGCACATCTCCCTGACGACTGCAATGGCAGTGAGTCGGCCATGGAAGGAAATACAGGCAATGGAATCGTCACCGCTGGCACAGGAAATCGCAAAGCTATGGGGAGAATTCATCGAGGATCACGAAGTCGAGGTGAACGACAACTTCTTCGAGATCGGCGGGAATTCACTCATCGGTATCCGCATCCTTGAACGGCTGTCACAGGAGTACGGCGTCCAGTTGTCCGTGCGCGATTTCTATCTCGCGCAGACGCCGGCTCGGGTCGCCGAGCTGATCGAGCGGGCGAAGGCGCTGACGTGAGGCTGACGCCGGGCGCCGGCCGCGACATCGACCTCGACGCCGTCGATCTCCTCGACCTGGACCTCTTCACCTCGGGCGACCCGCACCTGATCTGGGACGCGATGCGGGAGAAGGCGCCGCTGCACCACCAGACCCTGCCGGACGGCCGCGAGTTCTGGTCGGTGACCCGCTACGACGACGTCTGCCGCGTCCTCGGCGACCACCGGGAGTTCACCTCCGAGCGCGGCACGGTGATCACCCACCTCGGACAGGACGACGTGGCGGCGGGCGTGCTCCTGACCTCCACCGACCCGCCCCGGCACACCGAGGTCCGCAGGCCGATCGCCCCCAAGCTCACCGCGCGGGCGGTCAGGTCCTGGGAGGACGGCATCCGGCGCGCGGTCGTACGGTTCCTCGCACCCGCCCTCGACGGCGCCCCCTTCGACCTGGGCGAACAGGTGCAGCGCCTGCCGGCGATCGTCACGGGCCCGCTCCTGGGCATCCCGGAGAAGGACTGGGACGAACTGGTCCAGCTGACCTCGATGGTGATGGCCCCCTCGGACCCGCACTTCAAGCTGGGCAGCGAGGCGGCGACGCTGGCCATCTCCCACCACGAGCTCGTCGACTACGTGACCCAGTGGGTCAAGCGGCGCAGGTCGGACGGGGCCGACGAGGAGAACGGCAGCCTGCTCGACCATCTGATGAGCGTCCGCGCGGGCGACGCGCCGCTGACCGACGAGGAGATCGCCCTCGACGGCTACAGCATCCTCCTGGGCGCCAATATCACCACTCCGTACACCATTTCGGGCACGGTGCAGGCGCTCATCGACCATCCCGAGCAGTACGCGAAGGCCGCGGCCGATCTGTCCCTGGTCCCCAACCTCGTCGAGGAGGGGCTGCGCTGGACGTCGTCCGCGTGCAACTTCATGCGGTACGCGGTGCGGGACGTCGAGATCGCCGGGGGCACGGTGCCGGCCGGCGGGGCGGTCGTCGCGTGGATCGGTTCGGCCAACCGCGACGCGTCCCGGTTCCCCGACCCGCACACGTTCGACATCACGCGCGACGGCGCCAAGCGCCAGGTCGCCTTCGGCTTCGGACCGCACTTCTGCATCGGCGCGCCGCTGGCCCGTGTGACCCTGCGCGTTTTCTTCGAGGAACTGCTCCAGCGGTTCAGTTCGATCGAGGTCGTGGGGGAGACGCAGCATCTGCGGTCGATTTTCATCGCAGGGATGACGCATTTCCCCGTCGTCGGCCACAAAAGAATGTGAATTCCGGACCGAACCCGGAAGTCCGCCCGACTCATCGGCCGATCACGGGGTAGGCGAAGCCTGCCCGCGTACGCGCCCCGACGATCACCAGGATTCCCCTTCAGCCGGACTCATTCATTCCGGAGCGAGGGGAAAGCGGCAGCCGAGTGCCGGTGCGGTGGCCGACGCCGCCACCGACGTCGCACCGCCCATCAAAAGGGGGTAAGTCGGGCGCCCCCTAGTTGCCTCCGTTCTGCCTCATGAGGTGCCGGTGCCCGTCAACGGCGGGTTCTAGTTTGGATTTCCGGGCTCCACCAGGCAGGGCCACCATCCTCGAGCTCACCCACCTTTATCCCGACCGGAGCAATGATGAGCGAAACCTCCTTGGATGCGGCGGAGAGCGCCGCATGGCTGACCGTGCGCAGTGAACAAGGGCGGCACAGCATTTGGCCCGCCGGGCTTTCCGTGCCCACCGGCTGGAGCGAGACCGGACACCGCGGCGACAAAACCAGTTGCTTGGAATGGATTTCACAGAATTGGGTGGACTCGCGCCCGGCCGGTGTGGGCCGGGTGCAGAGTTGAGCACCCGGGAGGGCGGCCGCAAATGGCTCGTCCGCAATATCGACCCCGATGCGCGGGCCCGGGTGTTCTGCTTCCCGGTGGCCGGAATGGGCGCTTCCGCCTATCGCGACTGGCCCACCCGGATCGACGACGTCGAGATCTGCCCCGTACAGCTCCCGGGCCGTGAGAACCGGATCACCGCGCCGGCGCACACGTCCATGGAGGAGTTCGTCAAGGACGCGGCCGACGCGCTCCAGCCGTACCTGGACAAGCCCTTCGCCTTCTTCGGGCACTGCTTCGGGGCGCGCCTGAGCTACGGCCTCGCGGTCGAACTCGCCTCCCGCGGCGGCCCGTTGCCCGTCCAGCTCTTCGCCTCCTCCTGTCTGGCCCCGCACCGCGGCGGCTACTTCGGCGGCGGCCGCTCGGGCCCCTTCACCCCTGAGACCACGGACGAGGAGTACATGGCGGAGCTGCGGTACGGCTGCGAACTGCGCGGCGAGCCCACGCCCCCGCCCGAACTGCTCGAACTGTCCATCATGGTGCTGCGCGCGGACATCGAACTGACCTGCGGCTACCAGCCCCCGGGCCCGGACAGCACCCCCCTGGACGTCACCACCATCTCCTGGACCGGTGACACCCACATGCGTCCCGAGGAGATGGACGAGTGGGAGGCGTACGGAAACGTGCGCCAAGTCCTGTTGCCGGGGGACGACTCCACCCACCGATCGGCACCAGCGGACCTGCTTCAGGTCATCGCAGACGGTATCCCCGCATGAGGAGGAACGCGCACACCGTGAAGACAGCTGACCGGCCTGGACCGGCCACCCCTCTCACCCTCACCGAGCTCTTCGCCCGGTCGGCCGCCGAGCACGGCGACTCCCCGGCCGTGTCGGACGACTCGGGCCGCCGCCTCACCTACGCCGAACTCGACCGCGCCTCGGCAGAGTTGGCCCACCGGCTCATCGCCGAGGGGGTGCGCCGCGAGGACCGGGTGGGCATCCACCGCGAGCGCGACGTCGACCTCATCATCAACATCCTCGGCGTCCTGCGGGCCGGCGCGGCCTACGTGGCCGTGGACCTGCGCTACCCCAAGGCCCGCCGCGAGCTCATGCTCCGCGCCGCCGACGGCCGGGTCACCCTGATCGGGCCCGGCGAGCGGGAGCAGCTCGGCGCCGATGTGCCGACCCTGGTCTGGGAGTACGACGCCGAGCGCGCCCGGACCGCCGCACCGGCGGCCGACCTGCCCGAGCCCGCGACGCAGGACGCGGCGTGCGTGCTGTTCACCTCCGGCTCCACCGGCACCCCCAAGGGCGTCGTGGTCGAGCACCACAACCTCGTGCACTTCGCGGTGAACCCGCTGCTGCCCGAGCTCAGCCCCGCCGACCGGGTGGCCCAGATCGCCAACATCTCCTTCGACACCTTCCACTGGGAGCTGTGGAGCTCGTTCTGGTTCGGCGCCGAGATCGTGATGATGCCTTCGGTGCCCGACCTGGTGAAGGGCGACCCGGGCCGCGAGCTGCGCCGCCGCCGCATCACCGCGCTGCTCTCGCCGACCATGGCCTTCAACCACATCGCGGCCGAGGACGCCGACGTCTTCTCCTCGCTCCGTGTGCTGCAGACCGGCGGCGACGTGGTCCGCCCCGCCGCCTGCCGCGACGTGCTCGCCAGCAAGTTCAAGGGGCAGCTCGTCAATCTGTACGGGCCCACCGAGGGCACCACCGCGGCGACCGCGTACACCATCGCCGAGGTCGCGCCGGACGCGACGAGCGTGCCCATCGGCGCCGGACTCGCCGGCGTCCAACTCCACGTCCTGGACGCGCGGTTGCAGCCGGTGCCCAAGGGCACGCCGGGCGAGCTGCACATCGGCGGAGCCGGCGTGACCCGCGGCTACCTGCACGATCCCGCCCGTACCGCCGAGCGGTTCCTGCCCGACCCGTTCGGCACCCCCGGATCCGTCATGTACGCCACTGGCGACCTCGTCAGCGAGCGCCCCGACGGCGTCCTCGACTACCTCGGCCGCAACGACGACCAGGTGAAGATCCGCGGCTACCGGGTCGAGCCGCGCGAGGTGGAGCGCTCGCTCCTGGCCTGCTCCGGCGTCCTCGACGCCGCCGTGCTGCCGCAGGGCGAGGGCCAGGACAAGCGGCTCGTCGCGTTCGTCGTGCCGCAGGGCAGGACCACCATGCCCGAGGTGCGCGCGTACGCCGAGGCGACCGTCCCGGACTACCAGGTGCCCTCCGAGTTCGTCCAGGTGCCGGAGATCCAGTCGACGCCGCACGGCAAGCGCGACACGGCGGCGCTCCTTTCGCTCCTTGCCGACCGGGACCGGCGCCGCAGCGACTACGTGGCCCCGCGCACGGACAGCGAGCGCTACCTCACCGAGGTCTGGGAGGAGCTGCTCGGCACCGAGCGGATCAGCGTCAACGACGACTTCTTCGAGCTCGGCGGCAACTCGATGCTGGCCTTCCGCATGAGCCGGCGCATCAGCCGCGACCAGGCCAAGGGCATCAGCCTGCAGGACGTGCTGGGCAGCACCGTGCTCTCCGACATGGCGCTCGCCGTCGACGCGGCGCAGAGCAAGGGACAGGGCGAATGACGCAGATGCTGAGTCCGGCCCCCGACGTCGACCTCAACGACACCGAGGCCTTCGTCACCGGCGACCCCCACGAGCTGTGGGCGCGGCTGCGCAAGGAGGCCCCGGTCCACTGGAACCCCACGCCCGAGGGCGGGTTCTGGGCCCTGACCAAGTTCGACGACGTGCTGATGGCCTTCCGGGACACCGAGACGTTCAGCTCGGAGCACGGCACCGTCATCGGCGGCTCGTTCCGCAACGAGGTCGACACCGCGTCCGGGCGCATGCTCGTCACCTCCGACGCGCAGCGCCACCGGCAGCTGCGCCGCCGCATGCACCGGGTGTTCTCCGCGAAGATGATCGAGCGGGTCACGGAGACGGTCCGCGAGCGGGTCGCCGTCTCGCTGGACAAGATGTGGGAGGACGGCGGCGGCGACTTCGCCGCCGACGTGGCCCGCGAGCTGCCCGCCGGCGGACTGATGGCCCAGCTGGGCATCGGCCACGCCGACGCGCTGCACCTGCTGCGCCTCACCCAGACCATGATCGGTTACCGGGACCACGAGCACAGCCTCGGCATCGACCACGAGGGGCTGCGGCTCGCGACCGCCCAGGCGGACATCTTCGACTTCTTCCTCGACCTGATCGCCGACCGCCGGGTCAACCCGGGCGAGGACGCGGTGAGCATCCTGCTCAAGCCGGAGCCGGGGGAGCGTGAACTCGACGAGGACTCGCTCCTGTTCAACCTGATGAACCTGGCCATCGGCGGCAACGAGACGACCCAGCACAGCGCCAGCGGCGGCCTGCTCGCCCTGATGGACGACCCGGCCGAGTGGGAGCGGCTGCGGGCGGACCCCAAGCTGGTCGGCACCGGCCTGGAGGAGTTCGTCCGCTGGACGTCCACCGCCTCGTACGTGCAGCGGCAGACCACCAGGCCGGTCGTGGTGCGCGGCGTCGAGATGGCCGAGGGCGACTCGGTCACACTGTGGACGGCGTCCGCCAACCGCGACGAGGACCAGTTCCCCGACCCGGACCGGTTCGACCTCGGCCGCACGCCCAACCGGCACGTCGGCTTCGCCAGCGGACCGCACCACTGCATCGGCGCCGCCATGGGCCGCACCGCACTCGCCGCCCTGCTCCAGGGCCTGCGCGAGCGGCCCGGCAGGCTGGTCCCGGCAGGTCCGACGGTCCGGCTCCGGTCGAACTTCATGCTGGAGTACAAGAGCGTGCCCGTCGGGGTGACCGCGGCATGACCGTCATGACCCGCTGGACCCTGCAGCCCGTGCCGGACGACGGGGACTACCTGGTCTTCGGCGTGCCGTACGCGGGCACGGGGGCCTCGTCGTTCAAGGCGTGGCCGCGCGAGCTCGGCGCGGGCCGGTTCTGCGCCGTGCAGCCGCCGGGCCGCGAGAACCGGTTCGGCGAGGAGAACGTCGCAAGCCACCAGGAGTTCGCCGAGGGCCTGGTGGCGGAGATCGCCGACCGGCTCGACCGGCCGTACGCGCTGATCGGGCACTGCGGTGCCGTGCCGTTCCTGCTGCAGACCGCGGCCCATCTGGAGAAGCAGGGCCTGCCGGCGCCCCGGCGGATCTTCGCCTCCGGGTGGGGCGCCCCGCACCGGGGGCTCTACGGCAAGCTGAACTTCGTCGATCTGGACGAGGTCGACATGGCCGCCGAGATCGAGGAACGCAGCACGGCGCTCGGGTACCGACTGCCCCCCGAATTCGTCGAGATGGCGGCGGACACGCTCCTCTCCGACGTGCGGCTGCAGCGCGGCTACCGGGCGGAGGCGCTCCCCAGCAGGGACGTCCCCGTATCGGTGATCGCCTGGACCGAGGACGCCGTCGTGCCCCGGGCCGAGGTCTGGCCCGGCTGGGACGAGTGCGCCGATGCCACGCTGCACGTCCTGGAGGGCGACCACTGGGAGTTCCTCCGCTTTCCCCGGGCGCTGCGCGACCTCATCGAGCAGGAGATGACCGCCGTACGCAACGAGTAGGCCGCCGCGGCGGACCGTGACGGCCAGAGCCCGCGCACGAACGCGGCGCGACGTGTCGCAGCGAGGCTGCGGAAACGCCCAAAGGACCAGACATGCCCTTGCACGTGTTGGATCACCGAACCCCCGAGGACATCGAGCAGTCGAGCCTGACCCTGACCGACCGGGAACGCACCGAGGTGCACGCCCTGGCGGAGGAGCTGCGCCGGGCTCCGGCCGTCGGTCCGGTCGACGATCCCCGATGGCTGGCGCGCGTACGGCAGTACAGCTGCCGCCTCCCGGTCCGGCTGCTGGAGGCCCTGCGCACCTTCCGCACCGAGCCCGGCCTCGGCGGCACCCTGCTGATCGGGAACCTTCCCGTCGACGCGGAGAAGCTGCCCGACACCCCGTCGGTGCCGGACTCGGTGGAGCGCAGGGCCACCGTCCCGGCCGCGACGGCGATGCTCATCGGCCAGCAGCTCGGCGACGTGTTCGCCTTCCGCAACGAGAAGCACGGCGCGCTGGTGCACAACGTCGTGCCGGTCCCGGCACTCGCCGACTCGCAGAGCAACGCCGGTTCCGTCGAGCTCGAACTGCACAACGAGAACGCCTTCCACCCGCACCGGCCGGACCTCATCGGGCTGCTGTGCCTGCGCAGCGACCACGAGGGCACGGCGGGCACCTCGTTCTCCTCCATCCGCAGGGCCCGGGTGCTGCTCGACGACGCCGACCTGGCGGTGCTGCGCCAGCCGCGGTTCGTCACCGAGGCGCCGCCGTCGTTCCGCTCGGGCGACGCGACCGTCGCGCACCGCGTCCTGAACGGCTCGGCCGACGACCCGGACATCCAGGTCGACTTCAACGCGACCCGGGCCGTTGACGACGAGGCCGCCGCGGCGCTGGGCAGGCTCGGCGACGCACTGACCGAGGTGGCGTCGAAGCTGGTGCTGCGCCCGGGCGACATGGCTTTCCTCGACAACCGCCTGGTGGTGCACGGGCGCACCGAGTTCACCCCGCGCTACGACGGCAAGGACCGCTGGCTCCACCGGGTCTACGTCCATCTGGACGGGCGGCGCAGCCTGTCGCACCGGATCGGCCCCGGACCCGTACTGGCCTAGGGCCCCTCCCAGTCAACCGCCCCGCGAGACTTCCGAAAAGGACACCGCACATGACCGCAGCGGAGACGGCCGCCAACCCGTCGGCCGGCCCGGTGGAACCGAGCCTGGTGCGACACATACTCCTGGACATCTGGAGCACCACGCTCAAGCACGACGTGAGCGTGCACGACAACTTCTTCCAGGCCGGCGGCGACTCGCTGACGGCCCTCGCGACCATCGAGCAGATCAACCAGCGCCTCGGCTGGCAGCTCAACATGGGCGACCTGATGCGGTTCCAGTCCATCGCCGCGCTGAGCGCGGAGAAGGCGCAGCCGCAGGCCGCCAACGCCGAGCACGCGCTGATCCGGATGAGCAACCAGGGTTCGCGCACGCCGATCGTCTTCGTCCACGCCGGGCACGGCATGGTCGACGGCTACGGCCGGCTGATCCGGGAGCTGGGGGCGGACCGCGCCTGCTACGGGCTGCAGTCGCCCCTGCTTGTCGAGGGCGCCTCGGACGTGCCGGACGACATCCAGGGCCTGGCCGAGCTCTACGCGGACGTGCTGCAGGACGAGTTCGGCGAGGACGAGTTCCACCTCTTCGGCTCCTGCGCCGGCGGCGCGATCTGCGTGGAACTCGGCCGCATGGCCGCCGACCGCGGGCTCAGCATCGGCCGGACGGTCGTGGTCGACGGCTACCTCGAACTGAACCCGGCCAGCGTGATGTCCGACGACGAGCTGCTCGTGGACTTCTACGAGGGTGTCCTGCGCATGTCGGGGACGACGGAGCAGTTCCCCGGGATGACGCCGGAGAACGCCGACCTTGAAGTGGCGCTGCGCAACTCGGCCGCCGCGATGTTCGGCACCGGTCTGGGCTTCGACGACCGGGCCGAGGCGTTCTGCCGCCGCCTCTACACCTCCTTCATCAACACCTCGCAGGCGCTCGCCGCGTACCGTCCCGAGCCCGCCGACGTCGACCTGCTCATGCTGCTCGCCAAGGACAACTACACGCTGGACGACTGGCGTTCGGTCATCAAGGGCGAGCTGACGGCGGAGGTCCTGGACTCCGAGTTCTACGGCCAGCGGCTCTGCATCGAGGAGGCCTCCTACCTCGCGGCCCGCACCATCGACTACCTGGGCGAGAACTGAGCAGCATGGACAGTACAGCCACCAACCCGTTCGAGGACGCCGCCGGCGTGTACCTCGTGCTGCGCAACACCGCCGGCGAGTACTCCCTGTGGCCGGACTTCGCCGACGTACCGGCCGGCTGGAACACCGTCTTCGGTCCCGGCCCGAAGACGGCCTGCGCCGAGCACATCGAGCGGAACTGGACGGACCTGGCGCCCGTGCGCCGGGGCGTCGCGTCGGGGGAAGTGGCTTCATGACCACGCAAGTGCGGCGCTCGGACGCCGATGCCAGGGGTGCGGCGCCGGCGACCGGTCTCGTCGGCCGGTTCGAGGAGCGGGCCGCGCACGCCCCGCACGCGCCGGCCCTGATCGCCGGGGACACCGTCGTCACGTACGGCGAACTCGACGAGCGGGCCAGCCGGGTGGCGCACCGGCTCCGCGAGCGCGGCGTCGGCCCGGAGGACGTCGTCGGGGTGCTCCTGCCGACCTCCCCCGACCTGGTCGCCGCGCTCCTCGGCACGCTCAAGGCCGGGGCGATGTACCTGCCCCTTGACCCCAACTACCCGCCGGACCGCCTCGCGTACATGGTGGCCGACGCCGCGCCGCGCGCGCTGCTCACCACCGAGGCCGCTGCGGCCGCGTTCGACGGCCCGGTCGTGACGGGCGCGGGCGCGGTCCTGTACGTGGACGGCCCGCCCGACGGTGCCGGTGCCGGTAGCGGTACCGGTACCGCATACGAGCCGGACCGCGGCGCCTACACCATCTACACCTCGGGCTCGACAGGACGCCCCAAGGGCGTCGTCGTCACGCACCGCTCCCTGACGAACTTCCTGGACTGCCTCTCGGACCGGTTCCAGGTGCACTCCGGCGACGTGGTGTTCTCCACCACCTCGATCTCCTTCGACATCGCGGGGCTTGAGCTGTACCTGCCGCTGGTGAACGGCGCCGTGGTGCATCTGGTGCCGCGCGAGACCGCCGTGGACGGGGTGGCGCTGCGCCGGTACCTGGCCGAGGCCGGGCCCACGCTGGTGCAGGGCACCCCTGCGCTGTGGCAGCTGCTGCGGGAGGCGGGCTGGCAGCCCGCCGAACTGTCCGGCGCCGCGCGCCTGTTGTGCGGCGGCGAGGCCCTGCCGCAGGATCTCGCCGACTTCCTCGCCACGGGTACGGCCGCGGTGTGGAACCTCTACGGCCCGACCGAGACCACCATCTGGTCGCTCCTGGCACCGGTGGTCGCCGGGGAGCCCGTCGCCGTCGGGACCCCGCTGTGGAAGACCGGGGTCCACATCCTCGACGACCGTCTGGCGCCGGTGGCACACGGCGAGACGGGCGAGCTGTACCTCTCCGGTGACGGCCTGGCCCGCGGCTACCACGGGCGCGGCGCCCTCACCGCGGAACGGTTCGTGGCCTGCCCGTTCGGCGGCACCGGAAGCCGGATGTACCGCACCGGGGACCTGGTGCGTCAACGCGCGGACGGCACCGTCGACTTCGTCGGCCGCGTCGACGAGCAGGTCAAGATCCGCGGCTACCGCGTCGAGCTCGGCGAGATCGAGGCGGCGCTGCGCCGGCTCCCGCAGGTCGCCCAGGCGCGCGTGGTGATGCGCGAGGACGGCCCCGGACCGGCCCGGCTGACCGGGTACGTCGTACCGGCGGCCGGCCACACCCCCACGGCGGACGAGCTGCGCCACGCCCTCGGCGCCTGGCTCCCGGCGTACATGGTGCCCGCCGGCATCGGCGTGCTCGACCGCTTCCCGCTGACCCCTGCGGGCAAGGTCGACCGCAAGGCCCTGCCGCCGGTGGACTTCTCCACCGCCGCCGCGGGCCGCGCTCCCGGCACCCCGCAGGAGCGGGCCGTCGCCGCGCTGTTCGGCGAGGTGCTGGGGCTCGACGGCGTCGGCGCCGACAGCGGCTTCTTCGACCTCGGCGGCAACTCGCTCCTGGCCACCCGTCTCGTCTCCCGCGTCCGGGCCGAACTGGGCGTCGAGATACCGATCCGTACGGTCTTCGACGAGCCCACCCCCGCGGCCCTCGCGCTGCGGCTCACCGACGCCGAGCAGGCCCGGCCCGCCCTGCGGGCGATGGACCGCGGGGCCACGCTGCCGCTGTCGTACGCCCAGCGCGGCCTGTACTTCCTGCACCGGATGGAAGGGCCGAGCGCCACCTACAACCTGCCCGTCGCGGTCCGGCTGACCGGCGAGCTCGACCCGGCGGCGCTGCGCGCGGCCGTCGCCCACCTGCTGCGGCGGCACGAGAGCCTGCGCACCCGGTTCGCGGACGGGCCCGCCGGCGCCGAACAGGTCGTGGTGGACGCGTCGGACCCCGCCGTGGCGGCCGCCGCCGACCTCGCCGTGCACGAGATCACGGACCAGGAACTGCCGGCCGCCCTCGACATCGCGGCGGGTCACCTCTTCGACCTCACCACCGACATCCCGGTACGCGTGGAGCTGTTCCGCACCGGCGCCGGTGAACACGTGCTGCTGCTGTGCGTCCACCACATCGCCAGCGACGGCGCGTCGCTGGCCCCGCTGGTGCGCGACCTCTGCGACGCGTACGCGGCCCACCGCGCGGGCACGGCCCCCACGGCGCCGCCGCTGACCGTCCAGTACGCCGACTACACGCTGTGGCAGCGCGAACTGCTCGGCTCGGCCGACGACGCGGACAGCCTCATGACGCGGCAGGTCGGCTACTGGCGGGCGCAACTCGCGGGTGCACCGGAGCTGTTGGAGCTGCCCACCGACCGGCCACGCCCCGCCACGGCGACGTACCGCGGTGACGTGCTGCCCTTCGAGGTGTCCGCGGAGCTGGCGGGCCGTCTCGCGGAGCTGGCCAGGCGCGAGGGCGTCAGCCTGTTCATGGTCCTCCAGGCGGCCCTCGCGACCCTGCTGACCAAGCTGGGCGCGGGCACCGACATCCCGCTGGGCAGCGTCCTCGCCGGGCGCGGCGACCGCGCCGTCGACGACAACGTCGGCTACTTCGTCAACACCCTGGTGCTGCGCACCGACACCTCCGGCGACCCGGCCTTCACCGAGCTGCTTGCCCGGGTCAGGAGCTCCAACCTGGCCGCGTACGAGCACCAGGACCTGCCGTTCGAGCACCTCGTCGAGGTCCTCAACCCGGCCCGCGGCACCAGCCACCACCCGCTCTTCCAGGTCCTGCTGGTCCTGCAGAACAACGTGGCCCCGCAGTGGCGCCTCGACGGGCTGACGGCCGCGCACGAGGTGGTGGCGACCCGCACGTCGAAGTTCGACCTGACCTTCGAGCTGACCGAGCGGTTCACCGCCGACGGCCGCCCCGACGGGCTCGGCGCCGAGATCGAGTACGCGACCGACCTGTTCGACCGCGCCACCGCCGAGGCCCTGACGCAGCGGCTGCTGCGGGTGCTGCGGTCGGTGACCGACGACCCGGCCCGCCCGCTGACCTCCGTCGACGTCCTCGGCCCCGCCGAGGAGCACCGGATCCTGCGGGAGTGGAACGACACCGGCCATGAGCTGTCCGGCGCGACCTACCCGCAGCTGCTGGCCGACCAGGTGGCCCGTACCCCCGACGCCGTCGCGCTCGTCCACGAGGACACCGAGCTGACCTTCGCCGACCTCGACCGCCGGTCGAACCGGATCGCCCACTGGCTGATCGCCCGCGGCGTCGGCCGCGACGACGTGGTCGGCCTCGCGATGCGGCGCCGCCCCGAGCTGCTGCCCGCGCTCCTCGGCATCCTCAAGGCGGGCGGCGTCTATCTGCCGCTCGACCCGGACTACCCGCCGGACCGGCTGGCCTTCATGGTCGCGGACAGCGCGCCCCGGATGCTCCTGACCACGGGCGACGTCGTCGCGAAGCTGCCCGAGGAGGCGCGCCGGGTGCCGCGCCTGGAGTTCGACGATCCGGCCGCGCTGGACGAGGTGGCGCGCTGCCGCACGGACGCGCCGACGGACGCGGACCGCCGCGCGCAGCTGCGCCTCGACGACCTGGCGTATGTCATCTACACCTCAGGCTCCACCGGGCGCCCCAAGGGCGTCGCGGTCACGCACCGCGGCATCCCCAACCTCGCCCTCAGCTACCTGGAGCGGTTCCGCCTGGAGGAGGGCTCGCGGTTCCTGCAGTTCTCCTCGATCAACTTCGACCCGACCTTCTGCGAGCTGTGCTGCACGCTGCTGGCCGGCGCGACGGTCGTGCTCACCTCGCCCGACGACCTGCTCTCCGCCGACCGGCAGCGCGAGGTCATGGCCAGATACCGGCCGACGCACATCACCTTCTCGCCCACCATCCTCGGCGGCATGGCCGAGGACGCGCTCGCGGAGTGCGGCAACGTGATGGTCGCCGGCGAGGCCTGCCTGCCCGCACTGGCCGCCGCCTGGGCGCCGGGCCGCCGGATGATCAACGCGTACGGGCCGACCGAGGCCACCGTCGACACCCTGTACTGGGAGTGCGGCAGCGGCCCGGACGGCTTCGAGGACGCGTCGGTGCCGGTGGGCCGCCCGCTGAGCAACACCGGCGTGTACATCCTGGACGCCGCGCTGCGTCCGGTGCCGCCCGGCGTCACCGGTGAGCTGTACATCAGCGGCGCGGGTCTGGCCCGCGGCTACCTCGGCAGGCCGGGCCTGACCGCCGAGCGGTTCGTGGCCTGCCCGTTCGGGCCCGCGGGCGCGCGGATGTACCGCACCGGCGACCTGGCGCGCTGGCGTGTGCACGGGGAGAGCGGGGTGGTGGACTTCGTCGGCCGCGCCGACGACCAGGTCAAGATCCGCGGGATGCGCATCGAACTCGGCGAGATCGACGCGGTGTTGAAGGACCACGCGCAGGTGACCCGGTCCGCCGTCGTCGTCCGCGAGGACACCCCGGGCCATCAGCAGCTCGTCGGTTACGTGGTCTCCCCGGCGCACGACGCGAGCAGCGGGCAGCACGGGCTCGCCACCGAACTGCGCCGCCACGCGGCACGACGCCTTCCGGCCCACATGGTGCCCGCCGCCGTCGTCGTCCTGGACACGCTGCCGCTGACGCCCAACGGCAAGCTGGACATGCGGCAGTTGCCCGCGCCCGACTTCGGATCCGGGGCGGGACGGCCGCCGGCCACACCGCGGGAGAAGACGATGGCGGCGCTCTTCGCCGACGTGCTCGGCCTGGCGGAGGCCGGCGCCGACGTCCGCTTCTTCGACCTCGGCGGCGACAGCATCCGGTCCATCCAACTCGTCAGCAGGGCACGCGCGGAGGGCTTCCTGCTCACGCCCCGCGACGTCTTCCACGACCAGACGGTCGAGGCCCTGGTGGCCCGGGCCGCGCAGAACGCCGAGGCGCGCCCCGCGGACGACGAGGCGGCCGTGGACGTGGACGCCTGGGAGAAGATCCTCGGGACGCCCGACCCGGCGTATCCGGTGTCCGAGCACCCCGTGTCCGAGCACCCGGTGTCCGAGCACCCCGTGTCCGGCGCCCCGCTCGCCCCGGGCCGCGGTCGTATCGCCCGGCGCGTGGCCGGCCGGGACGCCGAGCAGCTGCTCACCGGCCTGCCGCACCTCTACCGCTGCGCCCCCGAACACATCGCACTGGCCGCGCTCGCGCCCGTGCTCATCGAGTGGCGCCGCACGTATCTCCCGCAGGCGGGGGCCTGGTTGCGGCTGGACGTGGCCACGGCGACGCCGCGGCGCGCGCATCCGGTACGTCTCAACCCGGGAGCCCCGGACCTGGACAAGGCCCTGGCCGAGCCGCCGTACCTGGCGCGCGTCCTGAAGCGGGTCAAGGAGCAGGTGCGTGCGGTGCCGGACGGCGGCCGCGGCTATCCGGCGCTGCTCGCCGACCCGGAGGCCGCGCGGCGGCTGTCGGCGTACGGGGCGTCCCAGGTGTGCCTGAGGCTGCTGCCCGCCGGTGCGGCCGATGACGGCGACGGCGACGGCGTGCCGGGGGCCGGGGACGATGGCGGCGCGGGCCACGCCCTGCGCGTCGATGTCCGGCCGGACGCGGACGGCACCGCCCTGGAGACCGTGTGGCACTGGGACGCCACCCGGTTCACGGAGGCCGCCGTGGGCGCGCTCGCCGACCGGTGGACGCTCTTCCTGGGCGCGCTGGCCGACCTCGCGGACCACCCGGAGCTCGGCGGACTGACCCCCTCGGACGTCACGCTCGTCGACGTCAGGCAGCCGGCCATCAACCAGCTGGAGGCCGACTACCCCGGCCTCGGCGACATCCTGCCGCTCGCCCCTCTACAGCAGGGGCTCCTGCTGCACACCGCGGTCACCGGCGAGGGCCCCGACCCGTACCAGAGCCAGACCGTGTTCGACCTGGACGGGCCGCTGGACGCCGAGCGGCTGCGGCGGACCGCGCACGCGCTCCTGATGCGGCACGACAACCTGCGCGCCGCGTTCATCCACCGCGGTTCGCAGGCCCCGATGCAGGTGGTGTGCGACCGGGTGGAGGTGCCCTGGACCGTGCACGATCTGTCCGGGCTCACCCCCGCGGAGCAGGAGCGCGCGGAGGCGGAGATCCTCGCCGCGGACCTGGGCCTGCGCTTCGACCTCGCGGTGGCCCCGCTGATGCGCTTCACCCTGCTGCGCCTGGGCGCCGAGCGGCACCGGCTGCTCGTCAGCGACCACCACATGCTGCTCGACGGATGGTCGACGCTGCTGGTGTGGCAGGAGTTCTTCGCCCTGTACCGCGGCGAGGAGCTGCCGAAGGCACCGCCCTTCCGCGACTACCTGGCGTGGCTCGCGGCGTGGGACCGCGAGGCCGCGGTCGCGGCGTGGCGCGGCTATCTGGCGGGCGTCGACGGGCCGACCCGGGTCTGTGCGGCCAAGCCGTCGCCGGATGTCGCGCTGCGCGCCACGGGTGTCACGGTCCCTGCGGAGCTGACCGGCGCGCTGCAACTGCGGTGCGCGCGGGCCGGGGTGACGCTCAGCTCGGCCGTCCAGACCGCGTGGGGTCTCGCGATCGGCCGGCTCACCGGACGCGACGACGTGGTGTTCGGCAACACCGTCTCCGAACGGCCCGTGGACCTCGACGGCATCGAGTCCATGGTCGGGCTCCTGCTCAACACCGTGCCGCTGCGGGTGAACGGCCGGCCGGGCGAACCGCTCGGTGACACCGTGGCCCGGGTGCACGAGGCGCAGCTGGAGACGTTGCCCCACCGCTCCCTCGAACTCTCCGAGATCCAGCGGCTGGTGGGGGCGGGTGAACTGTTCGACGCCTGCTACGTCTTCCAGAACTACCCCGCGGGGACCCTGGAGGAGACCGGCGCCGACGGACTGCGGGTGCGGGAACAGGCGCAGAACCCGCAGGACACGAGAGGGCTCCCGCATTACCCGCTCAGCATCACGGTGATTCCGGGCCGGGAACTCGACATCACCGTCGGATACCACCCCGAGGTGTTCGACGACCACCAGATCAGTGCGCTCAAGGAGTCCCTCATCGGTACGCTCGAATCGATCGCGGCAGGAAACGAATGAAGAACTTTCTGACAATGGTCCGCGAACTTCCGTTCGCGATGAAGGTCCTGCTGGCCTGCAATGCCGCGAGAAGCCTGAGTTTCTTCGCGATCCTCGCCTACATGCCCATCTACCTGTACGACACGGTGGGCATGAGCGGTTCGACCATCGGCTATGTGATCGGTGGCAGCGTACTCGTCGGCACGATCGCGAGTGTGTACGGCGGCTATCTCGCGGACCGGGTCACGAAGATCAACCTGGTCATCGTCCTCGACATCGTGATCATCCTGCTCTATCTCAGCCTCACGGTGATCCACGATCCGTTCACGGTCACGGCCGTGCTGCTGCTCACCAATGTCGCCTCCTCGACCATGGGGGTCGCGGGCAGCGCCCTGCTCTCCGATCTGGTGCCGCCGGAGAATCGCACCAAGGTGTTCTCGCTGCGTTATTCGCTGCAGAACATCGGCGCGGCGGTGGGTCCTTTCCTGGGCGTCGCCGCGGTGGCGGTCGGATCCGGCGGCCCGTTCGTCCTCAGTGTCGGCATCATCGGTGCTTCCCTGCTGCCCCTCATTCTCTTCCGCCAGCGGTTCCTGACCGCCGTCGGTGAGAAGACGGATTCCGCGGTGGAGGAGCCGGCCGCGGAGCCGGTACCCGAACGGGTCGAAGAGGAGAGCGAGGAGGAGACCCCCAAGTTCCGCCAGGTCCTGAAGGTGATGGGGACGGACCGCCGCCTCATGTACTTCACCATCGGCGGCATTCTCAGCATCGTGGCGTACGGGCCGCTGCTGACCTTCATGTCGCAGTACCTCATCATGGTCGAGGACCGCGCCACCGCCTATGAGCTGGTCGCCTACATCTCGGCCGCCAACGCCGTGGTGGTCATCGCCTCCCAGTACGTCCTCGGCAGTCGGCTGAAGCAGGACACCCTGCTCAGGTGGCTGACCATCGGTAGCGCCGCCTTCGTCGTCGGGCTGCTCGCGATGTCGCTCTCCACGAACGCCATCGTCCTCGTCGTCGCCGTGGCGGTCTTCAGTCTCGGCGAGGTCGTCGTGGTGCCCGCCGAGTTCACCTTCATCGACTCCATCGCGCCCGAGAAGCTGCGCGGCAGCTATTTCGGCGCACAGAACCTCATTCACATCGGCATTTCCCTGGGCCCGATCCTGTGCGGCTTCCTCCTCCAGCACTTCGCGCCGGTCGTCATGTTCTACGTCCTGATCGCGATCGTCGTGGCCAGCTGGTGGTTCTACGTCATCGGCTGCCGGGCCACGACACCTGTTCGTGCATCAGTGAAGGTGGAGACTTCCGCATGAGCTTCGAGGAGATCACCCAGAAGACGTACTGCCCCTTCGCCAAGCCGTCGAAGATGGGCCCCGGAATCACCATCAAGACCGCCGACGTCAAGAGTGAGCTGAAGGAGCACCGGGAGGTCATAGCGGAATTCTTCCGCACCGCCGCCGAGCTCTCCAAGGACGGCATGATCCTCACCTTCGAGGACCCGTCCCTCGGCGGCACGCTGGACGCCCTGGTGGACCTGACGCGGTGCTTCTACACCACGCTCGACGAGATGTTCGTCAGCGTCTACATCCCCGAAGATCCGCGGCCCGACGAACGCTGGTACGCGATGATCGAGGGCGAACTGTTCTTCGTCGTGTCCTTCGCCCCCTGCTATCCGGAGACCTCGCCCCGGTACACGTACGGCGATCAGCGGACCTATTTCCTGGTGCAACCCTGCAGCACGTTCGAGCGGCAGGCCAAAGCGATCGACCGGCAACGCGTGGGAATCCAGCGTGCTTTCGCCGCGGTCGGCAAACCGTACGACGCGCGACTGGCCAATGTGCCGAACGACATGTTCAAGGCGGTCATGCCGATAGCCCCCCTCGACCGTCACATCGCGTGGTGGGAAACGGAAGACGGCGCAGCGGGAAAGTAGCTGTGGCGTGGGCGCGCACGAGACCAGAAACGAGAATTTCATGAGTCAGTACCACGGCATTTTGAGTTACGACCTGTCCACCGAGGAAATATCCTCCCTGCACCGGTTGCTCGACGCACCGGACGTGGCACGGAACGATCCGGGCGACCCGGCGTTCTACGACAGTGCCTGGGAGCTGGTGGCACGGGTACCGGTCGGACTGCGCCGGTTCCTGGAGGAGTTCCGGCGCAACGACGCGGCCGCCGCGTTCATGCTGCGCGGCTTCGGTGTCGACGACGACGCCGTCGGCCCGACGCCCCGCAACTGGGCGGAGGCCGCCGCCGCGGGCCGCACCCGCAGGGAGGAGCTCTTCCTCGCGCTGATGGGCGAGTGCCTCGGCGAGGTGTTCAGCTGGCCCACCCTGCAGTCCGGGCGGCTGATCCAGAACGTGCTGCCCATCGCCGGCGAGGAGGGCGAGCAGAGCGGGCACGGCAGCGATGTGCTCCTCGAATGGCACACCGAGGACGCGTTCCACCCCTACCGCTGTGACTATCTCGCCCTCTTCGGCGTCCGCAATCACGACCGGGTGCCGACGACCCTGGCCTCGGTCCGGGACGTGGAGCTTTCGGCGGACGCCCGGCAGGTGCTGTCCGAGCAGCGGTTCTACATCCTGCCCGACGACGAGCACCTGCGTCAGCTCGCCGTTCAGCGGCCCAACGACCCCGGGCTGCTGCGGGTGCGCGCGATGCGGGAGGACCCCACGCCGGTCGCCGTGCTCTTCGGCGCCGCGGACTCCCCGTACCTGCGCATCGACCCGTTCTTCATGCGCTGCGTCGACGGTGACGCCGAGGCGGAGCGGGCGCTCAAGGAGCTGGTGACGGAGCTGGAGCGCGCGCAGCAGGACGTGGTGGTGGAGGCCGGCAACCTGCTGGTCGTCGACAACTACCTTGCCGTGCACGGCCGTCGGGCCTTCACGGCACGGTACGACGGCACCGACCGCTGGCTGCAGAAGGCCGTGGTCACCCGTGACCTGCGCAGGTCGCGCTCCGCGCGGGACTCCGCCGCGGGACGCCTTGTCGTCTGAGCACGGCGGTGGCGGCCCACGCGGCCGCCACCGCGGCACGGCCGCAGTGGCGGACACCACATGTGGGCGTCGGGGGCAGCCGGTACCGTGAGCCGTATGACTGCCCACTCGGATGACGACGGTGACCACGAGGACGCCCCCTCGCCCGGGGAGGACGTGGCCGGCCAGGAGCGTGACTACTTCGAGAACCGGCGCCTCATCCAGGACTTGGACGACGACGACGCCGGGCGGCGTGAGCGGCGTCGGCTGAGGGTGCAGGAGCGGAAGATGCATCTGCGGGTCCGCATGCACCGCTACCAACGCCAGCAGGACCCGGGACCGTTGCAGCGGGACATGGTGCTCCCGCCGCTGCCCGCGGACGACGATTCCTACGGCCAGGACACCACGGACTACGACGACGACCGGTACTAGGGGTCGTCGCGGGCCTCAGGGTTTCACCGCCACGGCGCCGAACTGGGGGAGCGTCGGGGCGGAGCCGCCGTCGGGGCGCCAGTGCGAGCAGGAGACCAGGCCCGGCGCCAGGAGGTCCAGGCCCTCGAAGAACGCGGCGATCTCCGTGCGGGTGCGGGCGGTGATCGGCGGGGTGGCGTTCTCGTTCCAGAACCGCATGGCCTCCACGTTGCCCTCGCCGTCGAGGTCGGCGTCCGTGGTCGGATGGGTCAGGACGAGGAAGCTGCCGGAGGGGACCGCGGCCATGAAGCGGCGCACGATGTCCCGTGCCTCGTCCGTGTCCGTGACGAAGTTGAGGATGCCCAACATCATCACGGCCACGGGGCGTTCGAGGTCGAGCGTCGACGAGGCGCCCGCGATGACGTCGTCCGGGCGGCGGATGTCGGCGTCGATGTAGTCCGTCGCCCCCTGCGGCGTGCCGACCAGCAGGCTGCGGGCGTGGACAAGCACGATCGGGTCGTTGTCCACGTAGACGATGCGGGACTCCGGGGCGACCCGCTGCGCTATCTCATGGGTGTTGTCCAGGGTCGGCAGCCCCGTGCCGATGTCCAGGAACTGGCGCACCCCGCGCTCCGCGGTCAGGAAGCGGACCGCGCGGCCCAGGAACTCGCGGTCCGCCCGCGCGACGTCCCGGATCACCGGGAACATCGTGGCGACCTGGTCGCCGACCTGCTGGTCGACCTCGTAGTGGTCCTTGCCGCCGATCCAGTAGTTCCACACCCGCGCGTTGTGGGCGATCCCGGTGTTCAGCCTGTCCGGCACGTCCGACGGGCGCTCGTTCCCAGTCACTTCGTCCCCTGCCCTCTCCCCGCACGGCCTCGTACGTCCTTCGTACGGTCCTCGCGCGGGCCTCGCCATTGTCGTGCTTCAGGACGACGGTGTACGGGAGTTGGGGGCGGTGGCCGTGCCCTGTTCCTCCGCGAGGCGGCGCGGGCGGGTCGTCAGGATCAGCGGGGCGTCCTCCGTGACGGCGACCGTGTGCTCCGAGTGGGCCGTGCGGGAACCGTCGGCCGAGCGGATGGTCCAGCCGTCCGGGTCGTACACGATCTTGTCGGTGCCGCGGGCGAACCAGGGCTCGATCGCGATGGTGAGGCCCGGCCGGAGCTTCCAACCCCGCCCCGCACGCCCGTCGTTGGGGATGTGCAGGTCCTCGTGCATCGTGCGGCCGATGCCGTGGCCGCCGAACTCCAGGTTGACCCGGTAGCCGTACTCCGCGGCCACCGCGCCGATCGCCGCCGAGATGTCGCCGATGCGGTTGCCGGGGCGGGCGACCCGGATCGCGGAGTCGAGGGCGACCTCCGTGGCCTCGATCAGCCGGACGTCCTCCGCCGCCGGCGTGCCGACGATGACGGTGTGGGCCGAGTCCGCCGACCAGCCGTCGATGGTCACGGCCATGTCCATGGTCAGCACATCGCCGTCGCGCAGCTTGTACGGGTGCGGCAGTCCGTGCAGCACCGCGTCGTTGACCGACAGGCACACCACGTTGCGGAACGGGCCCTTGCCGAACGACGGGGCGTAGTCCCAGTAGCAGGACACCGCGCCGCGCTCCTCGATGCGGCGCCGCGCGTGGTGCTCCAGGTCCATCAGGTCGACCCCCACCGCGGCGAGATCGCCGAGCTCTTCGAGGACCTGGCCGACGAACCGGCCGGTCACGTGCATGCGCTCGATGTCCCTGGGCGACTTGTGTTCGATCACTGCGGTCCTCTGTTCCCCGAGGTGTGTCCGGCCATGAGTGGTCGGCTGCTGGCCGGTATATTTATACCAGGGGGCGCCGAGGGGCCGGACGGTTGCCGGTCGAAGACGGGCGCCCCTACCCTGTCCGCATGGTTCGCCACCCGCTCGCCCCCGAACAGATCGAGGCGGGCCGACGCCTCGGGGCCGCGCTGCGCGCCGCCCGGGCCGGGCGCAGCCCCGTCGACGTGGCCCTCGCGGCCGGGATCTCGCCGGAGACCCTCCGCAAGATCGAGACCGGCCGGCTGCCCACGCCGGCCTTCGGCACCGTCGTCCGCCTCAGCGAGGTGCTCGGCGTGCCACTCTCCGAGCTGGCCCGCGTCTGGCGCGTCGCCCCGGACGAGGGCGCGGGGCCGGGGCTCGGGACCGGGTCGGGCCTGGCGCTGAGCGAGGCTTCGTGACCCGCGGGCTCACGCCCGTACCCCCGTACCCCGTGACGCCCGCTATTCGATGACGAGCTCCACCGGGATGTTGCCGCGGGTCGCCTTGGAGTAGGGGCAGAACGCGTGCGTCTTGCGCAGGAGCTCCTCGCCCGCGGGGCCCTGCAGGTGGTCCGGGAGCTCGGCCCGCATGACCACGGCGAGGCCGAAGCCGCCGTCGGTGTCCTTGCCGATGCTGACCTCGGCGGTCACCGACACGTCCGTGACGTCGATCTTCTCCTGCCGGGCGACGTTGCCCATCGCGCTCGCGAAGCACGCGGCGTACCCGGCGGCGAAGAGCTGCTCGGGGTTGGTGCCCTGGCCGTCGCCGCCCAGGGCCACGGGGAAGCCGAGCCGCAGGTCGATCTGGCCGTCCGAGCTGACGGCACGGCCTTCGCGCCCGTTGGCGGTGGCCACGGCGGTGTACAGCGCGTCCATGGTGTCCCTCTCCTCGTTGTGTGCTGCGTACGTCGGTGTGTGGTGCGTACGTCGTTGTGTGGTGCGTACGAGAAGTAGAGCACGCAATTAAGTTGTGCACAACTGAATGGGGCGTCGAGGTAGCCTGGCCTCATGGAGAAGGCACAGGCCGGGTCGAGCGGCGACGGTGTACGGGACGAGCAGGACTTTCTGCGGCTCGACGAGCAGATCTGCTTCTCGCTGCACGCGGCCGCCCGCGCCTTCAACGGCGTCTACCGCACCGCGCTCAAGGATCTGGGGCTCACCTACCCGCAGTACCTGGTGATGCTCGTGCTCTGGGAGCACGGCGAGCTCCCCGTCAAGAGGATCGGGGAGCGGCTGCGGCTCGACTCCGGCACGCTCTCGCCGCTGCTCAAGCGCCTGGAGGCGGCCGGCCACGTGGAGCGGCGGCGGAGCCCGGAGGACGAGCGGTCCGTGACCGTCCGGCTCACCGACGACGGGGTCGCGCTCCGCGAGAAGGCGCGGGCCGTGCCCCGCGCCATCGCCGAGGCCACGGGGCTGTCCCTGGGGGAGGTCAGGGACCTGCGAGCCCGGCTCGACGCGCTGACCGCTGCCCTCGACGGGGCGGGGTCCGGCGCCGGCCTCCGGGCCGGGCGAGCGTCGGACGTCTGCGCGGGCTGACCGCGTCGGGTCCGTCGGGGGGCGTCGAAGGGGAGCCCGAGCCGGCCCGAGCCGAGCGACCCCCTCGACGCGAGCCGCCCTACACCCCCGCCCCGAACACCGCCCCCGCCGTCGTCACCACCGCGCACTTCCCCGCCGCCCAGCGCAGCGCCATCGCGTGGTCGTCCGCCGAGAAGTCCGCCACCGCGTCGGCCACGACGAACGCCTCGATGTCCTGCATCCACGCGTCGCACGCCGTCATCAGCACGCCGATGTGGGCGTAGACGCCGGTGATCACCAGCTGGTCGCGGCCCTGTTCGCGCATCCGCTCCAGCAGGTCCGTGCGGACGAAGCCGCTGTACTTCCACTTGGTGAGGACCGTCTCGGCGGGCGCCGGGCCGATCTCGGCCGCGATGGCCGCCGCGTGCGCGTCGTCGGGCAGCCCGGGACCCCAGAAGTCCTGCTGGAGTCCGCGCTCGGCGGGGGTCTGGCCGCCCGGCTGCGCGGTGTGCAGGACCGGCACGCCGAGCCGGGTCGCCGACCGCTTCAACTCCGCGACGTTGGCGAGCAGTTCGGGTACGGGTGAGGCCGTCCGGTCGTACGCGGAGAGGAAGTAGTTCTGCAGATCGTGTACGAGGAGGACGGCGCGGGACGGGTCGACCTTCCAGTCGACGCGGTTCGCCGGCAGCGCGTCGGCCGACGGCATCGGATAGGGCGTGATGGCGGGCAGGGCCATGGTGGTGGGGTGTTCCGTTCCGGTCAGGCGGATGGGGCGGGGGAGGAGGGGGAGGAGCACGAGGACGGGATGGACGGGATGGACGAGGTGGATACGGTGGACGGAGAAGGCGCGGCGGACGCGGGGGTGCGGGCCGACGCCGCGCGCAGGTCCCTCTTCGAGATCTTGCCGACCCCCGTCTGCGGGAACGCCGTCACGAACTCCACCCGGTCCGGCACCTTGTAGGAGGCGAGGCCCCGTTCGCGTACGAACTTCTTGACGGCGACCGGCTTCAGCGGCTCCGCGTCCGCGCGCAGGATCACGTACGCGCAGGTCCGCTCGCCCAGGTACGGGTCGGGCTCGGCGACCACGTTGGCGTCGTGCACGGACGGGTGGGCGAGGAGATGGTTCTCCACCTCCTCGGCCGCGATCTTCTCGCCGCCCCGGTTGATCTGGTCCTTGGCCCGGCCCTCGACGACGATGTGGCCGGTCTCGGTGCGGCGTACGACATCGCCCGTGCGGTAGAAGCCGTCCGCCGTGAAGGAACGCGCGTTGTGCTCCGGCGCCTTCCAGTAGCCGCGGATCGTGTACGGGCCGCGGGTGAGCAGATGCCCCGTCCCGCCCGTCGGCACGTCGTTGTCCTCGTCGTCGACGACGCGGATCTCGTCGTCCGGCGAGATCGGGCGGCCCTGCGTGGTGACGATCGTCTCCGTGTCGTCGTCCAGGCGCGTGTAGTTGACCAGGCCCTCCGCCATGCCGAAGACCTGCTGCAGCGTGCAGCCCAGCGCCGGCTTCACCCGGCGCGCCGCCTCCTCGCTGAACTTCGCGCCGCCCACCAGGAGGACCTCCAGGCTGCTCAGGTCGTACGGGGTGGTGGTCGCCGCATCCGTCCAGAGCAGGGCGAGCGGCGGGACCAGGCCCGTGAGGGTGACGCCCTCGGCCTCGATGAGGGGGAAGGCGGTCTCGGGGCCCGGCCGGGGGCAGAGCACGACGCGGGCGCCCGCGTACAGCGCGCCCAGCGAACCCGGTGACGACAGCGGGAAGTTGTGCCCGGCGGGCAGCGCCACGAGGTAGACGCTGTCCTCGTCGACCGCGCAGATGCCGTTCGAGCCGCGCAACGAATACATGTAGTCGTCGTGGGTGCGCGGGATCAGTTTCGGTACGCCCGTGCTGCCGCCGGAGAGCTGGAGGAACGCCAGGTCGGATGGGGCCGGGGGATCCGTGATCCCGGCCGGTTCGGCGGTGACGTCCGACAGCGCCTCGAACGGTCCCGGGTCGCCGTCGGCCACGAACACATGCCGCAGCGTGGGGACTTCGTCCACCAGCTTCGCCGCGAGCCCCCGGTGGTCGAAGCCGCCGAGCTCCTGCGGGATGACGTACGCCGCGGCCTCCGTGAACTCGCAGAAGTAGCGGATCTCCGTCTCGCGGTGCGCGGGCAGCGCGAAGACCGGGAGCGCGCCGATGCGGAACAGGGCGAAGACGGTCTCGAAGAACTCGGCGATGTTGGGCAGTTGGACGACCACCTTGTCGCCCTTGGCGATCCCTCGGGCCAGCAGGCCCGCCGCCAGGCGGTCGGCCCGGTCGTCGAGCTCGGCGTAGGTCCAGCGGCGTGGCGCCGGGCCCGCCGGGTCCACGATCGCCACGCGGTCGGGGTGGTCGGCCGCGCGCTCGCGCAGCATCTGGCCGAAGGTCTCCCCGCGCCACCAGCCCGCGGCACGGTAGCGGGACGCGAACTCCTCGGGCCAGGTGGGGGCTTCGGGGGTGTACGCGTTCACAGGGTCGCTCCCACCGCGTTCAGGAACGTACGGAACTTCGCGCCCGTCTCCGCCGTCTCCGCCTCAGGATCCGACGCGGCGACCACGCCGGCGCCCGCGTACAGCCGCAGACTCCGTTCCCCGGCCTCCGCGCAGCGGATGGTCACCACCCACTCGCCGTCCCCCTTCGCGTCGCCCCAACCGACGACACCCGTGAAGAAACCGCGGTCGAACGGTTCCGTCGCACGGATCACCTCCCGCGCGGTCGCCGTCGGCGTGCCGCACACCGCGGGGGTGGGGTGCAGGGCGCAGGCCAGTTCCAGCGCGGACACGGCCGGGTCGGTGAGCGTGCCGGTCACCGTGGTCGACAGGTGCCACATCGTCGCGGTGCGGACGAGGGTGGGGCGGGCCGGCACGGTCAGCTCCGTGCAGTGGGCGGCCAGCGCCTGGTGCACGCCGTCCACCACGACCGCGTGCTCGTGCAGGTCCTTGGCCGACTCCAGGAGGGCGGCCGCCCTGCGCACGTCCTCGGCGAGGTCGGCGCTGCGGGGCGCCGAGCCGGCGAGCGGGTTCGCCACGATCTTGTGGCCGCGGCGCGAGACGAGGAGTTCGGGGCTGGCGCCGATCAGGGTACGGCCGGGGGCCGTGGGCAGCGCGAAGACGTAACCGGCCGGGTCGCGGCGGGCCAGGCGCTGGAGCATCGCGGGGAGGTCCAGCGGGGCGGGCGCGGTGAGTTCGAGGGTGCGGGCGAGGACGACCTTGCTGAAGTCGCCGCGCCACATGCGGTCCACCGCGGCGGCCACGCCCGCGCGGTACTCCTCCGGAGCGGGGACCGGGCGGATGCGCCAGCCGGTCGCGTCCGGAGTCTCCGTCGGCAGGGCGATCAGGGGGTCCGCGGCGAGCGGGGGCGCGGTGTGCGACGTTTCGGGGACGGTGAGGGCGGCGGGGGCGGTGTGGTCGAAGGGGACCGCGCCGATGACGTACGGGTCCGCGACTCCGGCGCGGTGTGCGGCGGTCAGGGTGGCGGTGACGCGGTGCGGCAACGGTCTCTCGTCGTGCGGGACTTCCGCGTGTACGCCGGTGGTGAGCAGGGTGCGGGTGGGGGTGCCCAGGAAGCGGGCGGGCGGGGTGTAGGCGGCCAGGAGCGCGGTGGCTGCGCCTGCGACGGGGTGGGGGTGGGGGTGCGAGTGCGGGTGCGGGTGCTCGGGGGTCTGGGCGGGTGGGGCGACCTCGGGTGCGGTCGGCACGGGGGCTCCAATCTTGGGTGCGGGTGCGGGTGCGGGTGCGGGTCCCGGGGCGGGTGTGGGTGCGGGTTCCGGGTGCGGGGCGGGTTTCTGTCTTGGCTGCGGGTGCGTCCGTTGCGCCTTGGGTTCGCTTTTGGGTGCGGGGCCGCGGGGGTATGTGCGTACTCGCCATCCACTGTTCGCCACGCCTCGTGGGCAACGAGGCCACCGTGTGCTCGGTGCTCCGTGCGCACATACCCCCGCGTCCCCTCCCGAGCGTGGGCGGGTGCGGCTCGGTGGGGCGGTTGCTTTTCAGCGCAGGGTTGCTCCGCCGTCCACGTACAGCTCCTGGAGTGTGATGTGGCGGGCGCGGTCCGAGGACAGGAACAGGACTGCCTCGGCTATGTCCTGGGGGGTGGCCATGCGGCCCAGGGGGATGCCTGTGCGGTACGTCTTGAGGTCGCCGTCCAGGACGCCGGGCGGGGGTTCGGGGGACGTGGCGTCGGGCCAGAGGGCGCGCTGCATCGCGGTGTCCGTGGTGCCGGGGGCCACGACGTTGCAGCGCACGCCGCTGCGGGCGACCTCCAGGCCGAGGCATTTGGTGAAGGCCGTCGCCGCTGCCTTGGACGCTGCGTACGCGGCCATGCCCGTGCGGGGGATGCCCGCGGCGTTGGAGCCCACGGTGATGATGCAGCCGGAGCCGCGCGCCGTCATGTGTGCCGCGGCCGCGCGGGAGGTGTGGAAGACGCCGGTGGCGTTGACGGCGAAGGTCTCGGCCCAGTCTGCGTCGGTCAGTTCTAGCGCGGGGGAGCTGCGGAGGATGCCTGCGACGTTCACCAGGAGGTCGAGTGCGCCGTGGTCGCGGACGATGTCGGTGATGACGGTGCTGACGGTGGTCGCGTCGGTTACGTCCATGACTCGGGGGGTGACCGTGCCGGTCGACTCGCCTGTGGCGTGGGCCAGTTCGTTGATGCCGTGCGTTGCACGGTCCGTGGCGACGACGTGTGCGCCCCGTGCCGCGAGGGCGGTGGCGACCGCTGCGCCGATGCCCTGGCCCGCGCCGGTCACCAGCGCCGTGCGCCCGGCGAACTCGTCTGTGGGTGACGCGTTCGGTATGTGCTCGGGCATGGTGCCTCTCCCAACTCGTTAGGTGAGCCTAACCTAACTTATCGGTCTGGTGGGTCGTTGGTGGTGGGTTAGGGCGGGGGTCTTTCGCGGTTCCCTGTGTTACCTTGCGAGTGGTACGTGTGTACGCCCCGTCTCGGGCGCCCGTGCCTCCCGGCCTCTGTCGGGATCTGCCGGACCGTCGCTTCGGTCCTTTTTCCTCTGCTGTTGAAACGCAGTTCTCTTTTCGTCCGTCGTTGCGGGGCGTGGTCATGTGCCGACCCGCGCCGGGCCCGCCTGTCCGCGAAAGGGCACACCTCTCATGACCATCACTGAATCACCTGCAACTGCCATTGCCTGTACGGGAGTTCTCGACGTCGGGCGCGACGGGCGAGGGTCCCTCCGGGAGTCCGACTGCCTGCCCCGACCTCATGACGTGCAGGTACCCGCCGCCGTCATCCGTCAACTCGGGCTGCGCACCGGCGACTTCGTCGAGGGCGTCGTGGGGCGGCCGCGCGTGATCGCCGGGGCCGAGCGGGTCAACGGGCGGGCGGTCGGCGCCCTGCGCGGCCGGCCACGCTTCGCCGACCTCACCCCGCTGCATCCCCGCGAACGGCTCCACCTGGAGATGCCCGGCGGGCCCGTCGCCGGGCGGCTCGTCGATCTCGTCGCGCCCCTCGGCAAGGGGCAGCGCGGGCTGATCGTCGCCCCGCCGCGCACCGGCAAGACCGTGCTGCTCCAGCAGATCGCCGCCGCCGTCGCCCGCAACCACCCCGAGTGCCACCTCATGGTCGTCCTCCTCGACGAACGGCCCGAGGAGGTCACCGACATGCGGCGCTCGGTCCGCGGCGAGGTGCTCGCCTCCACCTTCGACCGGCCCGCCAAGGAACACATCGCCCTCGCCGAACTCGCCGTCGAGCGCGCCCGGCGCATGGTCGAGGACGGGCGGGACGTCGTCATGCTCTTCGACTCGCTGACGCGGCTGTGCCGCGCGTACAACAACGCGGCCTCCAGCGGCGGCCGCACCCTCAGCGGTGGCGTCGACGCCTCAGCCGTGCAGGGGCCCAAGCGGCTCTTCGGCGCCGCCCGGCTCGCCGAGGAGGGCGGCTCCCTCACCCTGCTCGCGACGGCGCTCGTGGAGACCGGATCGCGCGCCGACGACTACTACTTCGAGGAGCTGAAGAGCACCGGCAACATGGAGCTGTGGCTCGACCGCTCCATCGCCGGGCGCCGCGTCTACCCCGCCGTCGACGTCACCCCTTCCGGCACCCGGCGCGAGGAACTGCTCGTGCCCGGCGAGGAGTTGACGGCCATGCGCGGGCTGCGCCGGGCCTTGCGCGGCCGGGACGGGCAGAGTTCCTTGGAGGCGCTGCTCGAACAGCTCGCGAAGACCCCGAGCAACGCGGCGTTCCTGCGCCAGGTCCGGCAGACCGTACCGGGGGCGCACATCCGCGGGGACGCTACGGCCGCGTGACGTGCACGCGACGCTACGGCCGCGTGACGTGCACGCGGTACTCGCCGGCGTCGTTCACGCCCGCCACCGTCACCCGGATCCCCGTCTTGCGGTCGGTGAAGGTCTCGCCGACGCCGTACGTCGCGTCGGACAGCTCCGCGTGCACGTTGGGGCGGTGCGTGCAGCCGCCGCTGTCGGGCTTGGAGTCCGACACCGTGACCGGGCCGTGGCCGGTGTCGACCTCCGCGTCCACCCGGTAGATCAGGACGCCCGGCTTGCACACCGCCTCGTCGTTGCCGCCCTCGGTGCGGGCCTCGATCGCGAACCCCGCCTTCTCGTCGAGCGGGGCGAACGCCAGCTTCGTACCGCCGGTGCGGGACAGCGGGGACAGCACGTGCTCGGTCGTGCCGGAGCTCGCGGCGCAGCTGACCTGGTCGTCGTCGAGCCAGCCCAGCTTCCACTTGTGCCAGGCCACCAGGTCGTTGTTGGCCCCCCAGTCCTCGCTCATGATGTCCCAGTGCCCCGCCGCGCCGCCGCCCTCCTGGGTGTAGAGGTCGGGCAGGCCGAAGACGTGGCCGTTCTCGTGGGGCAGGACGCGGTACCCCGTCTCGCCGTAGCTGCCCGAGCCGTCGTCCTGGCGGCTGTAGACGAACGACGCGTTGGAGACGGGCACGCCGTCCGCGATGGGGGCCTCGTGGTTGCCCGCGAAGGTCACCGACAGGACGGTGTCGAGGGCGGAGGGGCCCGCGTTCGGGGTGATCAATATGTTCACGAGGTCGTACGAGCGGAAGTCCACGTCCGGGTCGGCGGTCGCCACGATGTCCTCGACGAGCGTGCGGTAGCCGGGGTCGAAGGGGGCGCCGCGCTCTATGCCGTACTTCGCGAAGCTCTTGGGCATCCGCAGCCAGTGCTTGATCGGGGATTCGGGGCGGTAGTCGAGGCGCCCGTACGAACTGGTCCTGAACCACTTCGACGTCTGCGGGAAGAACTCCGCGAGCCGGTCGAGGGCGCTGCCCCGGCCCTGTGCGTCGGAGAAGTCGATCATGAGGTTCAGGGCCCGGACGGTGCCGGTGGAGCGGGCGTAGCCGGGCGATGTGGGCACGCCCTCCGACATCTGCACGCCCATCGCGCCGCTGATCATGCAGGGTGCGAGCGTGGCGCCGCGGGCCAGGGCCACCGGTCCCGCCGCGCTGGGCGACTTCTCCATCAGGCGGCCGGTGCTCGCCGACGTGGTGACCGCGAGGGCGAACGCCGAGAAGGAGGCGAGGGCGGCGCTGCGTATGTGTCGCCAGGTCGGCTGCTGCATGCGTGGCCTTCCGCTCCGCGGCAGCCGCCGGTCCTGGCTGCACCCTGTCCGATCACCCTCTGCCGGGGGGTGCGCGTGCGCTCGCTGGGTGCGACCGATCGTGGGTTTCTCGCCGGAACAGGTGTGACCCGGCTCACATGGATCCAGGTGGGTGACGGGAAATATCCGGGGACTGTCTCCCCGTTTAGACCTGTGTCCGCGCGAAACGGGGAAGCACTCCCCGGATCGCCGGAGCCGGGACCCAGCGGGGCCCCGGACGAAGACCCACCGACCGAGGAGCAGCCGTGGACACCGCCACCGCGCCGCAGCGCCGCGCCACCCGCCCGCGGGCCGACGCCCTGCGCAACCGGGAGCGGATCGTCGCCGCGGCGCGCGAGATGTTCGTGGAGTACGGGGCCGACGTACCCCTCGACGAGGTCGCGCGCCGGGCCGGCGTCGGCAACGCCACGGTCTACCGTCACTTCGCCGACCGCGGCGAACTGGTCCGCCAGGTCGTCCGCACGGTGATGGAGCGCGTCACGGCCCTAGCCGAACAGGGCATCGCCACGGCGGACGCCGACGAGGGTGACGCGTACGGCGCGCTGCGCACCTTCGTGCACGCCGCGGCCGAGGAGCGGATCGGCGCCATGTGCCCGATCCTCTCGCCCGAATTCGACCCCTTCCACCCCGAACTCCTCGATGCCCGCGAGCAGTTGGAGCGGTCCATCGAAGACCTCATGGAGCGGGCCCGCGCGGCCGGGCAACTGCGCACCGACATCGCCGTCGGAGACCTGATGGTCGCCCTCTCCCAGCTCACCCGGCCCCTGCCCGGCACGGCCTGCCCGAGCATGGACCGCTTCATCCACCGCCATCTGCAGCTGTTCCTCGACGGCCTGATGGCGCCCGCCCGCTCCGACCTCCCGGGGGAGGCGGCGACCCTGCAGGACCTCCGGCAGGACTGACCCGCCCGCCCCCGACTCTCACCCGCTTCACCGCTTCATCCCGTACGTCGTTCGTTCTTCACCACTCCGTACCGCTAGGTGGCTACTCCCATGTCCGAAACCGCTCTGAAGCCCGGCACCGGGCCCGACGCCAACCGCTGGAGAGCGCTGGTCTTCATCGCTCTCGCGCAGCTGATGGTCGTGCTCGACGCGACCATCGTGAACATCGCGCTGCCCTCCGCCCAGCAGGACCTCGGCATATCCGACGGCAACCGCCAGTGGGTCATCACGGCCTACGCGCTCGCCTTCGGCGGTCTGCTGCTCTTTGGCGGCCGCATCGCCGACCTGTGGGGCCGCAAGCGCACCTTCGTGACCGGCCTGATCGGCTTCGCCGCGGCCTCCGCGCTCGGCGGCGCCGCGACCGGCGAGGCCATGATGCTGGGCGCCCGCGCCCTGCAGGGCGTCTTCGGCGCGCTGCTCGCGCCCGCCGCCCTCTCGCTGCTCGCGGTGATGTTCACCGACGCCAAGGAGCGCGCCAAGGCCTTCGGCATCTACGGCGCGATCGCCGGTGGCGGCGGCGCCGTCGGCCTGATCCTCGGCGGCTTCCTCACCGAGTACCTGAACTGGCGCTGGACCTTCTTCGTGAACATCCCGTTCGCGGTGATCGCCGCCCTGGGCGCGTACTTCGTCATCCGTGAGCCGGCCGGCGGCCGCAACCGCTCGCCGCTCGACATCCCCGGCGTGGTCCTCTCCACCCTCGGCCTGGTCTCGCTGGTCTACGGCTTCACCCGCGCCGAGTCCGCCGGCTGGTCCGACTCCGTGACCATCGCCATGTTCGTCGCGTCGGCCGTGCTGCTCGCCGCGTTCGTCCTCACCGAGGGCAAGGTCAAGTCGCCGCTGCTGCCGCTGCGCGTCCTGACCGAGCGCAACCGCGGCGGCGTCTACCTGTCGCTCGGTCTCGCCGTCATCGCGATGTTCGGCCTGTTCCTGTTCCTCACGTACTACCTGCAGATCGTCAAGGGCTTCTCGCCGGTCAAGACCGGCTTCGCCTTCCTGCCGATGATCGTCGGCATGATCACGGGCTCCACGCAGATCGGCGCCCGCCTGATGACCCGCGTCCCGCCGCGGCTGCTGATGGCCCCGGGCTTCCTGCTCGCCGCCCTCGGCATGCTGCTCCTGACGCAGCTGGAGATCGGCACCTCGTACGCCGGTCTGATCCTGCCCGCGCAGCTGATGCTGGGTCTGGGCATGGGTACGGCGTTCATGCCGGCGATGTCCCTTGCCACGCACGGCGTCGAGGCCCGTGACGCGGGTGTCGCCTCCGCGATGGTCAACACCTCGCAGCAGGTCGGCGGCGCCATCGGCACGGCCCTGCTGAACACCATCGCCGCGTCGGCGACCACCGCGTACCTCACGGACCACGCGTCCCTGGCCGCCTCCAACCCCAGGCTCCTCCAGGCGCAGGCCATGGTCGAGGGCTACACCAGCGCCATCTGGTGGGCGGTCGGCATCCTCGCGGTCTCCGCGCTGATCGCCGCGACGTTCATCACCACCGGCGCCCAGGGCGGCAACTCCTCGGCCTCGTCGCAGGACGGCGTCGAGGACGAGGTCAAGGTGCCGGTGCTGGCGCACTGACCCGGTTCGTGGGCAGCTTCGTGGGCAGCACCTAGCGGAGCCAGGGGAGGTCCGCCCCGGCCTCCTTCGGCTGAAGTCCCTCGGCGACGATCGTCATGATCTCGCCGAGGGACTTCTGCTGTTCCGGGGTGAGCCGGTCGAAGAGGGCCTGGCGGACGGCGGTGACGTGGCCGGGTGCGGTCCTGCGCAGCACCTCGAACCCCTCGTCGGTGAGGATCGCCAGCTGGCCGCGCCGGTCCGACGGGCAGTCCTCGCGCCGGACCCAGCCGCTCTTCTCCAGGCGGGCGACCGCGTGCGAGAGACGGGACCGGGTGATTTTCATGATCTTGGCCAGTTCGGTCATCCGAAGCCGCCGCCGGGAGGCGTCGGACAACTGGACCAATATGCCGTAGTACATGTGCGGCATGCCCGCGTCGCGCTGCAACTGCCGGTCGAGGACGTCGTCGAGAAGCGTGGTCGCCTGGAGGTAGGCCCGCCAGACGCGCTGCTCGTCGCCGTCCAGCCAGCGCGGCTCGTCGGCCGGGGAAGAGGTCGCTGCCGTATCCATGTACCCCACTGTACGAGGCCTGTCCTTGAACATTGAACAAACCAGGCGTACGGTTGCCAGTGAAGCTACTTGAGACTTCAAGTAAGCAGTAGGACTCATAGGTCTCCAAGCGAGACTTCACGCCAGAGGATGAGGTGCGCGATGACCCGCATGCCTGCCCTGTACCTCAGCCACGGGGCCCCGCCGCTCGCCGACGACCCGGTGTGGCCCGGCGAGCTGGCCGCCTGGTCGGCGCGGTTGCCGCGGCCCCGCGCGATCCTGATGGTCTCCGCCCACTGGGAGGAGGCCCCCCTCGCGCTGTCCGCCACCGAGACGCTGCCCCTCGTGTACGACTTCTGGGGCTTCCCCGAGCGCTACTACGAGGTGACGTACGCGGCGCCCGGCGCGCCCGGACTCGCCGCCTCCGTACGGAAGTTGCTGCACGCACCCGGCACGCCGGTGCAGGACGTGCCGGACCGCGGGCTCGACCACGGGGCGTACGTCCCGCTGGTGGAGATGTACCCGGACGCGGACGTCCCGGTGCTCCAGATGTCGCTGCCGACCCTCGACCCGCGCCGCCTCATGGACATCGGCCGCAGGCTCGCCCCGCTGCGGGACGAGGGCGTACTGATCGTGGGCAGCGGCTTCTTCACGCACAACTTGGCCGCGCTGCGGCAGGGCGGCGTCCCCGCCTGGTCGGCGGAGTTCGACGCGTGGGGCCACGAGGCCCTGGAGTCGGGCGACGTGGACGCCCTCCTCGACTTCGCCCACACGTCCCCGGCGGCCCACCTGGCCCACCCGCGCACGGAACACTTCGCCCCCCTCTTCGTCACCCTGGGCGCGGCGGATGCGACGGGCGACCTGACCGCCCAGCACAGCGTGATCGACGGCTTCTGGATGGGCTTGGCGAAGAGATCGGTGCAGTTCGGCTGAGGGGGTACGGGGGGAGATGACGTCGCCGGGCGCGGTGGTGCGGCCAGGGGCGCGGGGAACTGCGCGCCCAGCCACACACGGCCCGCAGGTGCAAAACCGCCTGGTGCGGCAGGGGATGACGTCGCCGGACGCCGTGGTGCCGCCAGGGGCGCGGGGAACTGCGCGCCCAGCCACACACGGCCCGCAGGCGAAAAACGGCCCGGTGGGGCAGGGGGATGACGTCGCCGGGCGGCGGTGCGGCCAGGGGCGCGGGGAACTGCGCGACCGGCCACACACCACCCCGCACGACGAAGAACCGCCACCCTCAGCGAAGCGGCACGCTCAGCTCGACCGCCCATAGGGCCGCCCCCAGCGCCCGCTGATCGCCGACATCCAACGCCGTGTCCGCGAACTTGATCACATGCTCGTCCCCATGAGCGAGCGCCCGCGCGAAGACCTCCTCGGCGACGAGGTCACCGGAGGGCTCGTACGCGACGGCCTCATCCGGCGCGTACATGGCGGTGACGGCAGCCGACGCCGTCCAAGCCGCCCGCAGGCTCGGCACCCACAACCCGCGCGGCAACGCGGGAAGCACGCGGAGCACGGCGTTGGGCGCCGTCGCCGCGTGCACCAGCATCGTCTCCTCGCCGTGCCCGTGCGTGGCGTACCGGTGCGTCGCCGCACGGACGAGCTCGGCGAGCAGCCGCCGCGCCTCCTCGGGGTCCGTCACCGCGGAGCCCCACCGCGGCAGCGCGCCCACCCGGCCGAGCCGCTCCGGAAAGCTGCCGGCCGCGCGCTCGGCGATGGGCGGCACCGCCTCCAGCGCGTCGGCCGCGCTGAGGGCGCCCGGCAACGGGGCGAGGGCGCCGAGCGGCCGGTGCCGGGCCGCCCAGTAGCCGAGCCCGTGCGCGAGCTCGGCGAGCCGCGGCCCGGTGAGGTCACCCTGCTCCGAGCCCTGCCCAGCACCCTGCTCCAGGGCCCGCACCGCATGCCCCACCCGGATCACCGGATGCGTGGACCCCCCGTACAGGCCGGGCAGCAGCCGGGGCCACCACGTGGCGAGCACGTCACGCCACGGCTCCGCCGCCAGCTTCCGGCGGAAGTACGCGATCCAGTCCGCGGCCCGGCGCGGATCACCCAGCGCGGCCCGCCAGCCTGCGTCGGTGACCGGCTCGACGGAGGCGGGGAAGTCCTCCAGTTTCGGGGCGTAGAGATCGAGCCACCGGTGGACGGCGCCGGCCTGCCCGCGCGCGGTGAGCGCCTCGACGGCCATCGGCGCGTGGTTGGTGAGCCGCCCCAGCCGCTCGGGCCCGGAGGCGTGCAGCCGCTGCAGGGCTTCGTCGAGGGTGCCTGTGGTGTCGGTCATGCGGGGACGGTAGGCGCCGCGGGCGGTCGCACGTATCGGGCGCGGGTCCGAGAAACCGGCATCCTGACGGGCCGCACGACCTAGTCCGCGGCCTGGTTCGCGACCTAGTTCGCGCCCTAGGTCCCCGGACCGAGCGGCCGCTCGTACCAGGCGACGTCCCAGTACCGCCCGAACTTCCTGCCCACTTCCCCGTACGTGCCGATGTGCCGGAAGCCGAAGCGCTCGTGCAGACGGACCGACGCCTCGTTCGGCAGGGCGATGCCCGCGTACGCGCGGTGCAGGTCCTCGCCGGCCAGGGCGTCGAGAAGCGCCCGGTAGAGGAGGGTGCCGACGCCCCGGCCCGCGGCGTCGGGTGCGCAGTACACGCTGACCTCCACGGAGGTGGCGTACGCGGACTTCGGACGGAGAGGACTACTCGTCGCGTAACCGAGCACCCGAGAGGGGCGGAGACCGGAATCCGACCCCTGAGCAACCAAGAGACGGTGCGGGCCGTCTTTGGGGTGGGAGAGCAGCCAAGGGCGGCGCTCTTCCGGACGGAAGACGACGGTGTCGAAGGTGACGGCCGTCTCACGCACGTAGTGGTTGTAGAGGTCCGTCAGGGCTTCGAGGTCGGCCTCATCGCCCGGCCTGACCTGCACCTCCGTGCGTTCCGACGGCATCTGGCCTCCCATGTGGCGCCACAGGGTACTGCACCGTCAGGAAAAAAGATGCGCGGCTTGGGAATTCTGTCCTGATTCCAGTCGTTGTTTCCATCGGATGCCGGGCACCCGAGGGTGTGCCATCCACCACAGAGGCCCCACCAGTGGGCCGACCAGGAACCCCATAGATCGCAAGGGAGCACGCATGGCAACCCGTGCCGTCGCCCGTCGTAAGTCCGCCTCCGGCGAGACCGACGCGGCACGCAGTGTTCGCGCCGTAGGCGGGGAGATCGCCGACCGCGACCTGGTCGGCATGTACCTCGACGAGATCGCGCGTACGCCACTGTTGGACGCAGCCAAGGAAGTGGAGCTCTCCCAGGTCATAGAGGCGGGGGTGTACGCGGGGAAGATCCTGGCCGGCGAGGTCGAGGACAGCAAGGTGACCGCGGACCGCGAGGAGCTTCAGGCGCTGGTCGCCGACGGCGAGCGGGCCAAGGACGTCTTCATCCGGTCGAACCTCCGCCTGGTCGTCGCGGTCGCCCGCCGCTATCCGCGCAGCGGCCTGCCCCTGCTGGACCTGATCCAGGAGGGCAACGCCGGCCTGGTGCGCGCGGTCGAGAAGTTCGACTACGCCAAGGGTTTCAAGTTCTCCACCTATGCCACCTGGTGGATCCGCCAGGCCATCACCCGCTCCATCGCCGACCAGTCCCGCACCATCCGCCTCCCCGTCCACCTGGTCGAGGAGCTGGGCCGGATCCGCCGCGTGCAGCGCGAGTTCAACAGGGAGAACGGCCGGGATCCGGAGCCCGCGGAGATCGCCGCCGAGCTGTCCTCGACGCCCGCCCGCGTCACGGACGTCCTGGACTGGGCGCGCGACCCGGTCTCGCTGAACATGGGCGTGGACGACGACGGCGACACCCAGTTCGGCGACCTCCTGGAGGACACCTCCGCCGTCTCGCCCGAGCAGTCCGTCCTCTCGCTGCTGCGCAGCGAGGAGCTCGACAGCCTCCTCGGCCGCCTCGACCAGCGCACGGCCTCCATCATCAAGATGCGGTACGGCATCGAGGACGGCCGCGAGCGGACGCTGACGGAGGTCGGCAAGGAGCACGGGCTTACCCGTGAGCGGATCCGTCAGATAGAGAAGCACGCGCTGCTCGAACTGAAGAAGTTGGCGCGGGACACGGGGTTCGACGCGGCGGCCTAGGCGGCCGGCCTTGTGCGGTCACTCCTCCTGCCCCGGTGTCGGGCCCCCGGCGCCGGGGGTCTGTCTGCCACGTCCTGGTACGCCGTTTTTGCGAGTGCGTCGCGCTTCGCGCGTTTTACCCACCCGCCCGCCCTTGTTGCCCGTGTGGCCTGAGCGAGTGGGTCAGGCGGGTGCTCATGTCCGTGATGCAGGCCCTCAGCTCCCGTGGCCCGTGCACCGTGAAGTCGCAGTCCATGACGGCCAGGCGGACCGCCAGCCACTCCACGGAGTCCGACGCCGTGCAGCGCAGTCGGCAGCTGTGCTCGTCCAGCGGTTCCACCGGGCCGAGCGCCGAGGGCAGCCGCGCGATGACGAACGCCGCGGGCGCCGCGAAGGTGATGTCCAGGTCGTGCGTCTGCCGCCCGCGCCACATCGCGTCGCGGATGAACTCCGCCGCGTCCCCCTTCGGCAGCTCCCGCGGCGCGAACCGCGCGCCCGTCGCGAAGGGCTCGCTCACCCGGTCCACCCGGAACGTCCGCCAGTCCTCGCGGTCGATGTCGTACGCCACGAGGTACCAGCGCCGCCCCGTCGACACCAGCCGGTACGGCTCGGTGAGCCGGCGCGACTGCGTACCGTCGCCCGACCGGTAGGCGAACCGCAGCCGCTCGTGCCCGGCCGCCGCCGACGCCATCACGGTCAGCGTCTCCGGCGCGATACTCGCCCCGTCCCCGCTGGTCAGCGGCGTCGTGGCGATCTGCAGCGCGGAGACCCGGTGGCGCAGCCTGGCGGGCAGCACCTGTTCCAGCTTGGCCAGCGCCCGTACCGACGCCTCCTCCACACCCTCCACCGCGTGGCCCGCCCCGGCCCGCAGGCCGACCGCGATGGCCACCGCCTCCTCGTCGTCCAGGACCAGCGGGGGCATGGCCTTGCCCGCCACGAGGCGGTAGCCGCCGGCCGCGCCCTGGCTGGCCCGCACCGGATAGCCGAGGTCGCGCAGCCGGTCGATGTCGCGCCGCACCGTGCGCCTGCTGACCGCGAGCCGCTCGGAGAGCTCGGCGCCGGGCCACTCGCGGGGCGTCTGGAGGAGCGAGAGGAGCTGGAAGAGCCGGGCCGGGGTGTCGGTGCCGGCCGCCGTACCGTCCGTCGTCGTCATACGTTCAGGATGCCGGAGATATAGGTCATGGACTGGCCTATATGGCCTCTAGCCTGACCGGCATGACTTCACCTAGCCCCACTTCCGTACCCGGGACGCCGGTGGCCGCCGGCGACCGGCGGCGCTGGTTCGCCCTGGCCATCGTGATGACCGCTGCCTTCATGGACCTGGTCGACGTCACGATCGTCAACATCGCCATCCCGTCCATCAAGCAGGACACGGGCGCCTCGTTCAGCCAGATCCAGTGGATCACCGCGGGGTACGCGCTCGCCTTCGCCGCCGGCCTCATCACCGGCGGACGGCTCGGCGACATCCACGGCCGCAAGCGGCTCTTCCTCATAGGGATCACCGGATTCACCGTCGCCTCCGCGCTCTGCGGCTTCGCGGCCAACCCGGAGATGCTGGTCGCCTCGCGCATCCTCCAGGGCGGCATGGCCGCGCTGATGGTGCCGCAGGTCCTCTCGATCGTGCACGCCACCTTCCCCGCGCACGAGCGCGGCAAGGTCTTCGGTCTCTTCGGCATGGTCGTCGGCCTCGGCGCGGTCTCCGGGCCGCTGCTCGGCGCGCTGCTCACCGAGTGGAACATCTTCGGCCTGGAGTGGCGGCCGATCTTCCTCATCAACCTGCCGGTGGGCGTCGCGGGCGTGATCCTCGGCCGGAAGTTCATCACCGAGTCCAAGGCGCCCCGGGCCCTCAAGCTCGACCTCGTCGGCGTCGTCATGGTCACGCTCGGCCTGCTGATGCTGCTCTACCCGCTCACCCGCGGGCGCGAGCTGGACTGGCCGGTGTGGGGATACGTCATGATGGGCGGCGCCTTCGTCGTCTTCGGCGCCCTCGTCGCGTACGAGAAGCGGAAGGCCGCGAAGGACGGTTCGCCGCTCGTCGAACTGTCGCTGTTCAAGGTGAAGAGCTTCGCGGCGGGCATCGCGGTGCAGACCGTGTTCGGTGTCGCGCTCGGCATCTTCTTCCTGGTCTGGACCCTGTACATGCAGGTCGGCCTCGGCTGGAGCGCGCTGCGCGCCGGTCTGACCGGGGTGCCGTTCTCCATCGCGGTCTCGGCCGCGGCCGGGCTCTCCGTGCAGAAGCTCGTGCCCCGCTTCGGGCGCAAGGTGCTGCAGGCCGGCGCCCTGACGATGGCGGCCGGCGTGCTCCTCTACATCTGGGAGGCCGACCGGTACGGGGCGGACATCGCGCCCTGGCAGATGGCGCTGCCCCTCGTGGTGATGGGTGTCGGCATGGGCCTGATCGTGGCCCCGATCACCGACGCGGTCCTCTCCGACGTACCGCAGGAGCACGCCGGTTCGGCCTCCGGTCTCATCAACACCGTGCAGCAGATGGGCAACGCGCTCGGCCTCGGCCTGGTCTCGGTCGCCTTCTTCGGAGTGATCGACGAGCGGGTCGCGCCGTACCGAATTCCCGCCGAGTACGCGGACGGCTTCCAGAACGCCCTGTGGTGGGTGACCGGCGTCCTCGTGGTCATCTTCCTGCTGATGTTCGCGCTGCCCGCGAAGCCGCGGCAGCATGTCGAGGGCGGTGCCGGCGAGGAGCCGTCGCAGGACGAACTGCCCGAGAAGGAGCCCGCGTTGACCTCTTGAGCCAGGGGTTCGACGGTCACGGTCAGGGGCAGTCGGTGGATCGGCCGCGACCCGGTGGGGAGCCTCAGAGCTCCGCCCGGGTCGCCGTCGTGTCCAGGGCCTCCAGGACGGCCCTCGGGTCACCGCCCTTCGCCACCGCCTCGCCGATGTGCCGGCGGACGGGCGCTCCTCACCTTGGGCCACGAACCGAGGTTCGTCGGCTGGAACCGTGCCTGCGGCATCTGGTCGATGAACTCCCGCATCGGCCGCTGCTCCGGATTCTCGCGCAGCGCCTGCGCCGCCGAACTCGTCACCGGCAGCGCGGTTCGGCTGCCGCCGTACTCCAGCGCGGACTTGCGGCCGTAGAGGAAGCCCAGGAACGCGCCGCACTGCTCGCGCCGCCCGTTCCGCCGGAACGCCATCAGCCAGTCGTTGAGGCCCACCGGCGGCGCGGCCCCACCGGTCTTCTCGGGGAACGGGGCGTGCGCGTACGGGAATTGGGCCTTGTCGGCGGCGCCCATCAGGACCGGGTGCGCGATCATCATGCCGATCTTCCCGCGCAGGAACTGGGCGTACGCGTCCGTCCTCGTCAGCGACTTGGGGTCGGCGCCCGCCAGCCCGGGCCGGACCAGGTGGTCGCGGAGCCAGGTCAGGGTTGCGATGTTGCCGGGGGTGGCGAAGTCGTAGCCGGTGAGTCCCGCGTAGCCGCCGCCGTCGGCAAGGAGCCAGGCGAGCGCCTCGTCCTCGGCGGCCTCCGGGCCCAGCTGCAGCCCATAGGGGGTGGGCACGCCGGCCGCCTTCAACGCCCGCGCCGCGTCGCGCAGTTCGGCCCAGGAGCGGGGCGCGGTGACGCGGGCGCGCTTGAAGAGGTCCTTGTTGCAGAAGAGGCGCGGGGTGCGTGAGCCGCGGGGGCGTGCGTACCTTCGCGTCCTCGTGGCCGCGGCCTGCCCGGTGAGGGGCCGACTGCGTCCAGCGGGGGAGTGCTGTCCCGTGGGGAGAGCGGTGCTCTGCTGGGGGAGCACTGCTCTGCTGGCAGAGCGCCGTCCCGCTGCGAGAGCAGTGCTCCGCTGAGGGAGCGCCCGACCCATTGCGAGAGCAGCGCTCCGGCGCCGTTTCGCCGCGAGAGCACTGCCCCACAAGGGAAGCACCGCCCCGTTGCGAGAGCGCCATCCAGTTGGGAGGGCCGCTGACACCCGTCCCGCGGATGATGGTGGCAGATTCTGCCATACGGGCAGTACGTGACGTCACCGCCCGGTAGGGGACGCTGGCATAACCTGCCAGGCATGCCTGCAAGTTCGCTGACGGAGCGCCGTAAGAACGAGACCCGCCTGGAGATCGCCCGCACCGCCGCGGCGCTCTTCGTCGCGGACGGGCTGCGGGCCACCCGCGCCGAGGACATCGCCCGCGCGGCCGGCGTCGCGCCGCGCACCTTCTACCGCTACTTCGCCACCAAGGAGGAGTCGGTCGCCCCGCTCTTCGCCGCGGGCGCGCAGCAGTGGGCCGAGGCGGTGCGCCGGGCGCCGGCGGATCTGCCGGTTCCGGACGCGCTGCGGCACGCGGTGGCCGACGCGCTGGGCGCCGGGGACGCGGCGGCGGTGGAGTCCCTCGACTGGGTCCGGTCGCTGCTGCGCATGTCGGAGCGGAGCGCGGCGCTCCGCTCGGTCTGGGCGGACGCCTGCCACGCCTCGGAGCAGACACTTCTGGCGGTCCTCGCGGAACGGGCGGCAGGGGCGGAACGGGCCGCAGGGGCGGAACAGGCGGGAGGGGCCGAGCTGCCCGGGCCGGAGGAGCTGCCCGGGCCGGGGGAGGCGGGGATGGTGTTGCGGCTCGCGGCGGGCGTCGCGAGTGCGGCCGTGCGGGTCGCGGTGGAGAGCTGGGCTGCGGGGGAGGAGCCGGCGCGGGGTGCGGGAGGCCCGGCGGCGCTGGCGGAGCGGTGCCTCGGCGCGCTCGACGGGTTCCGGTGGCCGTAGGGCCGGCCCTACGGAACCTCCCGCTACGAGGGGACTTACGTCGGCCTCGGGTGAGGTCCAAGGGGGCCCCGCCCACCGTACGAAAGTCCGTTTGTGTCCGATGAGGGTCCGAACCCGTTTACTTTCCCGTATCCCAGCCGTACTCTGCGCGTGAAACCACATGCTCGGACATTCGGCGGAGGCAAACGGACATGTACGCACCGGAGCGACAGCAGGAGATCCTGCGCCTGGCGCGTGACGGCGGGCGGGTCGACGTGCTGTCGCTGGCCGAGGAGTTCCGGGTCACGGCCGAGACCATCCGGCGCGACCTGAAGGCCCTCGACCGGGCCGGACTCGTGCGCCGCGTGCACGGCGGCGCCATACCGGCCGGGCGGCTCGACTTCGAGCCTGACCTCGCCGAGCGCGAGGGCACCGCCGCCGACGAGAAGGACCGCATCGCCCGCGCCGCCCTCGCCGAGCTGCCCGCCGAGGGCAGCGTCATCCTCGACGCGGGCTCGACCGTCGCGCGGCTCGCGGCGGCGCTCCCGCTGGAGTCGACGCTCACCGTGGTCACCCACGGTCTGCCCACCGCCGCGCGCCTCGCCGACCACCCCGGCATCCAGCTCCACCTCATCGGCGGCCGCGTCCGGCAGCGCACCCGCGCCGCGGTCGACGCGTGGGCGCTGCGGGCGTACGGGGAGATCCGCGCGGACGTCCTCTTCCTGGCCGCCAACGGTTACTCGGCGCAGGGTGGCCTCACCACGCCCGACCTCGCGGAGGCCGCCGTGAAGCGGGCGGCGGTCGCCGCGGCCCGCCGCGTCGTACTGCTCGCCGACTCCGCCAAGCACGGCCAGGAACACTTCGCCCGCTTCGGCGACCTCACCGACGTGGACCTGCTGATCACCGACACGGGCCTGGGCCAGGACGAGGCGGCCGAGATCGAGGCGGCGGGCACGGAAGTCGTACGCGCATGAGTACGCGTACGAGTACGAGCAATGGCACCACCCCGAGTACGAGCACGCGCACGCGCACGAACCAGGAAGCAGCAGCGGTACCCGCATGATTCTCACCGTCACCCCCAACCCCTCCCTGGACCGCACCTACGAGGTGCCCGCGCTCGACCGGGGCGAGGTCGTCCGCGCCACCGGCGACCGCATGGACCCGGGCGGCAAGGGCGTCAACGTCTCGCGGGCCGTCGCGGCGGCGGGCGTGCGGACGGTCGCCGTGCTTCCGCTGGGCGGCGCGCCCGGCGCGCTCGTCGCCCAACTCCTGGACGAGCAGGGCATCGAGGTCGCCCCGGTGCCGGTGGCCGGGCAGACCCGCTCCAACATCGCGGTCGCGGAGCCGGACGGCACGCTCACGAAGATCAACGCGCCGGGCCCCGAACTGTCCGACGGCGAGCGGGAGTTGTTGCTCAGCGCCGTGGGCGAGCGGTCGGCGGGTGCGGACTGGATCGCCTGCTGCGGCAGCCTCCCGCGCGGCCTGCGGCCGTCCTGGTACGCGGAGTTGGTGGCCCGCGCGCACGCGGCCGGTGCCCGGATCGCCCTCGACACCTCGGGCCCCGCGCTGCTCGCCGCGCTCGCCGAACGCCCCGACGTGGTCAAGCCCAACGCCGAGGAGCTCGCCGGTGCGGTCGGCCGTCCGCTCGCCACGGTGGGCGACGCGGTCAAGGCCGCGGAGGAGCTGCGGGGCCTCGGCGCCCGCGCGGTCCTCGCCAGCCTCGGCGCCGACGGCCAACTCCTGGTCGACGAGACGGGCGCCTACTTCGCGAGCGCACCCGTCGACACAGTCCGCAGCAACGTCGGCGCCGGCGACTCCTCCCTGGCCGGCTTCCTGATCGCGGGCGGTACGGGCCCGCTGGCGCTCGCCTCAGCCGTGGCGCACGGAGCCGCGGCGGTCCAACTGCCGGGCAGCGCGATGCCGACACCGGCGGACCTGGTGCCGGGCGCGGTCACGGTGACGGCGGAGGTCCCACTGGACCGCGCGCTGAGGGAGCCGGTCTCGTGAGGGCGCGGATGTCGGTGCGGTCCGCTGCCGCGTTCCTTTCGGTCACCGGGGCTGCTCGGGTTCGCCTCGGCTGTGGCGCACGGGTCAGCCGTGGTTCAGCTGCCGGGCGGCGTGATGCCGGCGCCGGTGGACCTCGTCCCGGGTGTGGTCACCGTGACGGCCGAAGTCCCGCTGGACCGCGCGGTGACGGGAGCCGGCTCGTGAGGGCGCCCCTGCGGTCCGTTGCCGATGCCTCCGCCCTGCCGACTGCCACCGTCCTCCCCTCAACCCCAGCCCCTGCCCCAGCCCCAGCCCCCGCCCCCCGGGCGATACGCGTGCGAAGGAGCCCGCGATGACCGAGATGATCACCGCGGACCTGGTCGACCTCGAACTCGACCTGTCCGCCGGAACCAAGGAAGCCGCGGCGCGTGCGCTCGCCGAGCGCATGGTGGCCCTCGGGCGTGTCAGCGACCTGGACGGGTTCCTCGCCGACGTGGCGGCCCGCGAGGCGCAGATGCCGACCGGCCTGGACGGCGGCATCGGCATCCCGCACTGCCGCAGCGCCCACGTCACCGAGCCGACCCTCGCCTTCGGGCGCGCGGCGCGCGGCATCGACTTCGGTGCGCCGGACGGCCCCGCCGACCTGATCTTCCTGATCGCGGCCCCGGCGGGCGCGGACGACGCCCACCTGACGATCCTCTCCTCGCTGGCACGGCAGTTGATGGACGCGGAGTTCACCGGGGCGCTGCGGTCGACCTCGACGGCCCAGGAGGCGGCGGCGCTGATCCGGGGCGAGGCGAGCCCCGGCGCCGGGCGGGATGAGGACGGCGACGGCACCGAGCCCGACGCCGAGGGGCCCGGCACCGGGGGGCTCGGCGCCCCCGCACCCCCCTTCCGTATCGTCGCCGTCACCTCCTGCCCCACCGGCATCGCGCACACCTACATGGCCGCCGAGTCGCTCGAGAACGCCGCCCGCGAGGCCGGCGTCGAGCTGACGGTCGAGACGCAGGGCTCGGCAGGGTTCACCCGCCTCGACCCGGCGGTCGTCGCCGCCGCGGACGCGGTGATCTTCGCCCACGACGTCCCCGTACGCGACAAGCCCCGCTTCGCGGGCAAGCCCACCGTCGACGTGGGCGTGAAGGCCGGCATCAACCGTCCCGCCGAACTCATCGCGGAGGTACGGGAGAAGGCGGCGCGCGGCGAGACGACCGCCCCCACCGGCACGGCCCCCGTCGACCACGCCGGCGACGCCGAGGACGGCTACGGCACCAAGCTGCGCAAATGGCTGATGTCCGGCGTCAGTTACATGGTGCCGTTCGTCGCCGCGGGCGGCCTCCTCATCGCCCTCGGCTTCGCCATCGGCGGCTGGAAGATCGACAAGGCCCCGTCCGTCGCCGAACACTTCATCTGGACGGACCACACCAGCTGGGCCGCGCTGCTCTTCCAGATCGGCGGGCTCGCCTTCGCCTTCCTGGTCCCGGTCCTCGCGGGCTACATCGCGTACGGGATGGCCGACCGGCCGGGCCTCGTGCCCGGTTTCGTCGGCGGTTCGGTCGCCGTAACGATCGACGCCGGGTTCCTCGGCGGTCTCGCCGCGGGTCTGCTCGCGGGCGCCGTCGTCATGGGGATCCAGCGTGTCCGCATCCCGGCCGTGCTGCGCGGCATCATGCCGGTGGTGGTGATCCCGCTGATCTCCTCGGCGGTGGTCGGCTTCCTGATGTTCCTCGTCGTCGGCAAGCCCATCGCGTCCCTGCAGAGCGCGCTGACCGACTGGCTGGAGGGGCTCACCGGGGCCAACGCGATCATCCTCGGCGTGATTCTCGGCCTGATGATGTGCTTCGACCTCGGCGGCCCGCTCAACAAGGTGGCCTACGCCTTCGCGGTCGGCGGCCTCACCCACCCGACCGACGGATCCCTGAAGGTGATGGCCGCGGCGATGGCGGCCGGCATGGTCCCGCCGCTCGCCATGGCGCTCGCCACGACGGTCCGCGGCCGCCTCTTCACCAAGACCGAGCGGGAGAACGGCAAGGCGGCCTGGTTCCTCGGCGCCTCCTTCATCACGGAGGGCGCGATTCCGTTCGCGGCGGCCGACCCGTTGCGCGTCATCCCGGCGTCCATGGCGGGCGGCGCGGTCACCGGCGCCCTGTCGATGGCGTTCGGCTGCACACTGCGGGCCCCGCACGGCGGCGTCTTCGTGGTCCCGCTGATCGGCCAGCCGCTGCTGTACCTGGTCGCCGTCGCCGCGGGTGTCGGTGTCTCGACGGCCGTGGTCGTGCTGCTCAAGGGGGCCAGGAAGACGGCCCCTTCGGGCGAGGGAGTGGGCGTGGAGCCGAAGGGTGGCGCCCCGCTCGGGGAGGCACCCGACGGGAAGCGGGAGTCCGTGACGGCCTGATCGATGGCCGGGTGAGCGATGCCCCCTGGGCCTCAAAAGACCATCAAAAGGCCCTCAAGAGGCCCAGGGGAGTGCGGAACTCGGGAATCCGGAGTGTGCGACTTGCGTCACTTCGGGACCTAAGTCCTATTACCCCCTGTCGTAAGCCCCCGCCCCTGTTGTCTACTGGGCCGCATGCTCCAGGATGTATCGACCATTCAGCAGATAGGCGTGGCCGTGCTCGCCGTGGCGACCGCGGTCTGGGCCGTCGGCCTGGTGCGGGTGATGCGCAGGGAGCGGCCCGGCCGTTCGGGCGGGTTCGACCGGTTCGAGCGGTTCGAACGCCTCGACGTGGAGGGGTGGGGCCAGGCGCAGCCGCTCCACGCGCTGCCGGTCCAGCAGGGGCCGCCGCGCGCGGAGACCGTGGAGCTCACGGCGGACGAGCGGGACGCCTTCGCCGGTCTGGTACGGCAGTTCGGCGAGGGCCGCGGGCGAGCCTGACGCCACGGGGCGTGCCGGTCCAGCCTGGGTGCTGCCGGCTCTGCCCGCTCTGCCGACTCCGCAGGCCCCGCCGGGTTCCGCGGCCGCGGCCGACCCTTACGCCTCCGCCGCCCGCCGTTGTCCCCGCCCTTGCCCCTGGCCCCGCCCCCGTTCCCGTCCCCGCTCCCGTCCGTGTTCTTGGGTCCAGGCGCGTGCCCTGCGCTCCATCGCGGCGCGGGCCGCCGCCTCGGTGTCGTACACCTCACACCTGTGCCGCCCGTCGGGCGTGAGGGTGTGCTCGACCTCCCACAGGCTGGTCTCGCCGCCGTCGAAGAGCAGAAACGCGTGCTCGTAGAGCGAGAAGCACATCCGGATCTCGCCGGCCAGGCAGGGGCGGCCGAAGGCCTGCGTGATCTGGTGCGCGAACGCCGTACGCAGCAGCCGCTCGACGCTCGTGCCCGGCCGGTCCGCGTCGGGGTTCTCGGCGCGGCGCAGCAGCCGGCGCGCGTGGTCCGCCGAGCCGTCCGGCACGTACGTGTGCCGGGGGCCGGGGTCGGCCGGGGGCTGGAGCACGACCGGCCGGCCGCACGCGGGCGGATCGGGCGGCAGCGGCAGCCGCGACGTGGCGACGCCGGCCTCCTCCTCGTCGGTGTAGATCTCGTGCGTCGGCGGGCCGCCCGGTGCCGTGTTGTGGACCAGCTCCCAGAGCGTGAGCACCGACGCGTCCGTGAGCAGCCAGGTGTGCCGGTACGTCTCGCGGTGCAGGCCCGAGCTGTGGTGAGCCGAGTGCAGCGAACTGTCGTGCGCGAGCGCCGATTCGAGGCGCGCGACGACCTCGTCCGGCAGGTCGAAGGAGTTCATCGCACGGCCGAGGAGTCGCTCGAGGTGTTCCTCCGGGGAGTGTGGTTCGGGCGACTCGGGTGGCTCGTACGCGGTGTCATAAGTGTCGTACGGAACGCTCAAGGCTTCTCCCGGCGTTGCTACATGTCACCTGGTGAGTGCATACCGTAGCCCCTGGGTCGGACATCATGCCCGGGAACGGGAAAACGCGCGAGCCACGCGGGAAGTTCCCGCGTGGCTCGCTCAGTTGGGGGACGCCGCCGAGGCATTGCCGCCCAGGTCACAGGCGTGCCCGCCCGGTCTCGCAGGCGGTTCGGGTCAGCTCGCGCTGCCCGCGGTCCACTCGCTCCAGGACATGTTCCAGCCGTTGAGGCCGTTGTCCGGGGCGACGGTCTTGTCGGGGGAGCCCTTGACCGTCACGACGTCACCGATCAGGGAGTTGCTGAAGAACCAGGCGCCCTGGGTGTTCGGGTCGCCCGCACCCCGCGCGTCCTGCAGGCCGACGCAGCCGTGGCTGGTGTTGGCGCTGCCGAAGATCGAGGGCGAACCCCAGTAGTTGCCGTGGATGAACGTGCCCGACGAGGACAGGCGCATCGCGTGCGGCACATCCTTGATGTCGTACTCGCCGCCGAAACCGACCGTGTCACCGTTCATCCGGGTCTGGGTGAACTTCTCCGAGATGACCATCTTGCCGTTGTACGTCGGGTTCGACGGGCTGCCCGCGGAGATCGGGACGGTCTTGATGACCTTGCCGTCCCGCTCGACCGTCATCTTCTTGGCCTGGACGTCGACGGTGGAGACCTGCGCCCGGCCCACCGTGAAGGTGACCGTCTTGTTCTGCACGCCGGTGGCGCCGTTCGAGCCCTTCACGCCGTCCAGGTCGATCTTCATCGTGACCTTGGAGCCGGCCTTCCAGTACTCCTCCGGCCTGAAGTCCAGTCGCTGGTTGCCGAACCAGTGGCCGACGACCTGCTGGCCGCTGCTCGACGTCACCGTGATGTGCGACTGGACGTCCTTCTTCTCCGTGATCGCCTTGTCGAAGGTGAAGGAGACCGGCATGCCGACGCCGACGGTCGCGCCGCCGTCCGGCGTGTAGGTGCCGATGAAGCTGTTGGCCGAGGAGACCGTCGTGAACGTCGCGTTCTCCGTCGCCGCGTTGCCCTTGGCGTCCTTGGCGTCGGCGGTCACCTTGTACTTCGTGCCGCGCTCCAGCTGGGACTTGGGCTTCCAGCTGGTGCCGTCGCCGGAGATGGTGCCCTCGACCGCGGTGCCGGACGTCACAGACGTCATTTTCACGCTCGTCAGCTTGCCGCCGGCGACCTTGACGCCGGTGGCGTTGATCGAGGCGTCGGTGGCGCCGTCCTTCGACGAGATGGTGATGTCGGCGCCCTTGGCGGCCGAAGCCCCGCCCTGCTTGTCGTCCTTGGCGTCCGCGTCACCCCCGCAGGCCGACAGGGTCAGCGCGCCCACGGCGGCGAGCGCGGTGGCGGCCAGCAGGGCACGGCGCCGGGGGTTGACTATGACCGACCTTGTCACGGGCTGCTCCAAGTACGTGTTCTGATCCAGTACGTTCTGATCCAGTACGAGTAAAGAGCGACCTGTGCGGGTCAGAGGTTCCCGCGGCACGGTGTGAGTGTGGGCACATCTCGGGGACTCCGCGGGGCCTCAACGGGCGCCGAGTGAAGGGGATTTGCCCGTATTGCAGCTCTTATTGCACCACCCCCTCGGCTTCGTCTGCGTAGAGGTCGCGGTACGCGGGGAAGGTGCCGCCCGGCGTCCGCACGGACTCGGCCGCGAGCATCGCCCGCACGATCGCCGCCGTCACCATGTCCGCGCCCGCGGCGAGGATCTCGTTGAGGGCGAGGGGGCGTTCGGCGGGCAGGGCGTGCGCCCCGGTGGCGAGGGCGAAGACCGTGTCGCCGTCGTTGAGGAGGTGGACGGGCCGCACCGCCCGCGCCATGCCGTCGTGCGAGGTGCCGGCCAGCTTCTGCGCCTGGGCCTTGGTGAGTTCGGCATCCGTGGCGACGACGGCCAGCGTGGTGTTCAACGGCGGCGCCCCGTTCGCCGCCGCGGCCTCGTCGAGGCGCCGCGTCGCCGCCGCGTGGACCTCGGGTGCGGGGTAGGCCACCCGCCGCCCCGCGAAGTACCTCCCGTACAGCACGCCCGTCTCCGGATCGACCCCCGCGCCCGCGGCGTTCGCCACCACCAGCGCGGCGACCGTGACCCCCGAGTCGAGGCGGACGCTCGCGCTGCCGACACCGCCCTTGAACCTGCCGACCACCGCGCCGGTGCCCGCGCCGACGTTGCCCTCCTCGACGGGGTCGAACTCCGCCGTGCGCGCGGCCGCCTCGACCGCCGCCCGGCCGGCCCCCGCGTCGGGCCGCGCCCCGAAGTCGCCGCCCCGCCCCAGGTCGAAGACGCAGGCGGCCGGGACGACAGGGACGACGTGGGACGGATCCGGGCCGACCCGCACGCCCCGGTGCCGCTCCGCCAGCCACCCCATCACCCCGGAGGCGGCGTCCAGTCCGTACGCGCTGCCGCCGGTGAGGACGACGGCCTCGACGCGCTGCACCAGATTGCGCGGGTCCAGGGCGTCCGTCTCTCGGGTGCCGGGCCCGCCGCCGCGCACGTCCACGGCGGCGACGGCACCGCCCTCGGGCGCGAGGACCACAGTGGTCCCGGTGAGCCGCCCGCCCCCGGCCCACGTGGCATGCCCGACCCGAAGCCCGGCTACGTCGGTGAGGGAGCCGGGGGCGGGGGTGGGGTCGGAGGGCGGCGCGGGGTCGGAGGGCGTCGCGGAGTGGGGCTCAGAGGTCATGAGGTAGGCGTACCACCCCCGCTCGCCGGCAACCGGGGTGCGACGCCCGCACGGTGAGCCTTCGGGGCGGCACCGGGTTTGGGATGGCATCGAGCCTGCGGGGACGGGGCCTGAAGTCCCGGCACCTTCCCCCTCTTTGGCCTGCCCACAACGTGCCCTACGCCTCTGCTGCCGCGAGCCCGCGCGCGTGATCGTGGATGTGTCAGGCCCCGGAGCAAGGTCGGGACCCTGAGCGAACTGGGAACCAACATGAGATCGCCTGCCGCCCAAGCGACGCGGACCGCGCCGACGGGCACCTCGTACGACCCCGCGCAGTACCGGCCCGGCAAGACCATCACCGACTGGGAGCCGGAGAACGAACTCTTCTGGAAGTCCACCGGCCGCAGGGTCGCCGCGCGCAACCTGTGGATCGCGGTGCCCGCCCTCCTCGTCGCCTTCGTGGTGTGGCAGGTGTGGTCGGTCACCGCGACCAACCTCAAGGACGTCGGCTTCGGCTTCTCCACCTCCCAGCTGTTCTGGCTGACGGCGGTACCGGGCCTGACCGGCGGCACGGCCCGCATCCTCTACACCTTCCTCGGCCCGATGATCGGCCAGCGCCGGTTCACCGCGCTCTCCACGATCGTCCTGGTCGTCCCGCTGATCTGGCTCGGCATCGCGGTCCAGAACCCCGACACCTCGTACGGCGTCATGATCGCCATCGCGGCCCTGTGCGGCATCGGCGGCGCCAACTTCGCCTCGTCTCTGGCCAATATCGGCTTCTTCTTCCCGAAGAAGGACAAGGGCAACGCCACCGGCATCAACGGCGGCCTCGGCAACCTCGGCGTCTCCGTGGTCCAGCTGCTCACCCCGATCGTCATCACCAGCTCGGTCATCGCGGTCGGCTCGGCCCAGCACAAGGCCGACGGCACACCGGTCTGGCTGCAGAACGCCGCGTTCCTGTGGGTGCCTGTCCTGGTGATCCTGGCCGTCGTCGCCTGGTTCGGCCAGAACGACCTCAAGGTCGCCTCCACCCCCTTCAGCCAGCAGAAGATCATCTTCAAGCGCAAGCACAACTGGCTGATGACCTGGCTCTACGTCGGCACCTTCGGCTCCTTCATCGGTTTCGCCGCTGCCCTGCCGATGCTCATCAAGACCACGTTCACCCCGATCGACGCGGCCTACTCCGCGGCCACCTACGCCTGGATGGGCCCGGCCGTGGGCGCGCTGGCCCGCTGGGCCGGCGGCTGGATCGCGGACAAGATCGGCGGCGCGCGGGTCACCATCATCTCGTTCGTCGGCATGGCGCTCTCGATCATCGGCGTGATCAACTTCCTGCCCGCCGGCGGCGGCAGCGGCAACTTCTGGGGCTTCTTCGCCTGCTTCCTGTGCGCGTTCTTCTTCTCGGGCATCGGCAACGGCTCCACGTTCCGCCAGATCCCGGTGATCTTCCGCAACCAGCACCTGAAGGGCCTGACCGAGGGCACGCCCGAGTACACGAAGGCGCTGAAGCAGTCGGAGATGGAGGCGGGCGCCGTCACCGGCTTCACCTCCGCCATCGCCGCGTACGGCTTCTTCTTCATCCCGGCGATGTTCGCCAACTTCGCGGTCACCAGCGCGATGTGGGGCTTCGTGGCCTTCTACGTCAGCTGCATCGCGGTCACCTGGTGGTGCTACGCCCGCAAGGGCGCGGAGTCGCCGAGCTGACGCCCCGGGAGGCGTGAGCGACACGGTCCGGGCGGGCCGAGTGTGGGAGCACTCGGCCCGCCCTCTTTTTGTCGTTTCGTGCGGTGTCTTCGACCCTTCCGGTGCGTACCACGGGATTTCGGGGAAATTCTTGTGAATGTGTTCACAAGCGAACTTGGGTCCAAAGTCCCGAAAGAAACACCAGCTCAGCGGGGGTGTGGACGCATTTCCCCGCCACGGAAAGGGACCTCCGTCCCCCGAAGGAGGACCATTGCGGCCCCTTTGTCGGGGTGAACAGGAGTGGAATGGAGGCGTAGCGAAGAAGCGATACGGAAGGTGCGCGTCATGACTGCCACTCCTGCGGAAACGACAGTGAACGGCGAGGCCTGGGAGGGCTTCAAGGGCGGTCTGTGGCGGGACGCCATCGACGTCCGCGACTTCGTGCAGCAGAACTACACCCCGTACGAAGGGGACGACTCCTTCCTCGCCGGCCCGACCGAACGCACCACCGGGGTCTGGCAGAAGCTCCTCGCGATGTTCCCCACGGAGATCGAGCGCGGCATCCACGACGTGGACGTGAAGACCCCCTCGCGCATCGACGCTTTCAAGCCGGGCTACGTCGACGGCACCGCCGCCGACCACCGGGACCTGATCGTCGGCCTGCAGACCGACGCCCCGCTCAAGCGCGCCATCATGCCCAACGGCGGCTGGCGCATGGTCGAAGGCGCACTCAACGCCTACGGATACGAGGCCGACCCCGAGGTCAGGGACGTCTACACCCACCTGCGCAAGACCCACAACGAAGGTGTCTTCGACGCCTACACGCCCGAGATCCGTGCCTGCCGCTCGTCCGGCATCATCACCGGCCTGCCGGACGCCTACGGCCGTGGCCGCATCATCGGCGACTACCGCCGCGTCGCCCTCTACGGCGTCGACCGCCTGATCGCCGCGAAGGAGGCCGACAAGGCCGCCCTCGGCGAGCGGTGGGCGACCGAGGACGTCATCCGCGGCCGCGAGGAGATCTCCGAGCAGATCAAGGCGCTCAACGAACTGAAGGCCATGGCGATGTCGTACGGCTACGACATCGCACAGCCCGCCACCACCGGCCGCGAGGCCATCCAGTGGCTGTACTTCGCCTACCTCGCCGCGGTCAAGGAGCAGAACGGCGCGGCCATGTCGATCGGCCGCATCGACAACTTCCTCGACATCTACCTGCAGCGCGACATCGAGGCGGGCCGCCTCACCGAGGCCGGGGCCCAGGAGTTCATCGACGACTTCGTCATCAAGCTCCGCATCGTCCGCTTCCTGCGCACCCCCGAGTACAACGAGGGCTTCTCCGGCGACCCCACCTGGGTCACCTGGTCGATGGCCGGCATCGGCGAGGACGGCCGCCCGCTCGTCTCGCGCACCACCTTCCGTGCCCTGCAGACCCTCTACAACCTCGGTCCGGCCCCCGAGCCGAACCTGACGGTCTTCTGGTCGCAGCGACTGCCGCGGGGCTTCGCGGAGTTCGCCGCCAAGGTCGCCATCGACACCTCGGCCATCCAGTTCGAGTCCGACGAGCTGATGCGGCCCAAGTACGGCGACGACACGGCCATCGCCTGCTGCGTCTCGGCGATGGCCGTCGGCAAGCAGATGCAGTTCTTCGGCGCCCGCGTCAACGTCGCCAAGGCCCTCCTCTACGCGATCAACGGCGGCCGTGACGAGAAGTCCGGCCGGACCATCGTCGAGGGCTTCACCCCCATCGAGGGCGAGTACCTGGACTACGCGGAGGTCGTGCGCGGCTACGACAGGATGCTCGACTGGCTCGCCAAGACGTACGTCCACGCCCTCAACGTCATCCACTACATGCACGACAAGTACGCCTACGAGCGCATCGAGATGGCGCTGCACGACCAGGAGATCCTGCGCACCATGGCATGCGGCATCGCGGGCCTCTCGGTCGCCGCCGACTCCCTCTCGGCGATCAAGCACGCCAAGGTGAAGGTGATCCGCGACGAGACGGGCCTCGCCGTCGACTACGAGATCGAGGGCGACTACCCCGCCTACGGCAACAACGACGACCGCGCCGACGACATCGCCCGCCGTATCGTGCACGACTTCATGGAGAAGGTCCGCAAGCACCCGACCTACCGCGACGCGGTGCACACCCAGTCGGTGCTGACCATCACCTCGAACGTCGTCTACGGCAAGAAGACCGGCAACACCCCCGACGGCCGCCGCGCGGGCGAGCCGTTCGCCCCCGGGGCCAACCCGATGAACGGCCGCGACGAGCACGGCTACATCGCCTCCGCGATGTCGGTCGCCAAGCTCGACTACGACGACGCCGAGGACGGCATCTCGCTGACCAACACCATCACCCCGGACGCGCTCGGCCGCACCCCCGAGGAGCGGACCGCGAACCTCGCTGGTGTCCTGGACGGCTTCATGGCGAGCGACGGCTTCCACATGAACGTCAACGTGCTGAACAAGGCGACGCTGCAGGACGCCATGGCGCACCCGGAGAACTACCCGCAGCTGACCATCCGGGTCTCCGGATACGCGGTGAACTTCATCCGGCTCACCCGTGACCAGCAGCTCGACGTCATCAACCGCACCTTCCACGGCTCCCTCTGAGCCCCCGGCCCCCACCAGGGGGCCGCCCCCGATCCGCGGCCCCGGGGCCGGGCCCTCACCCCGGCCCCGGGCGCCGCGCACACCACGCTCCGCCAGTAGTCCAGGAGTTCCGTCATGGCTGTTCTGCTCGGTACCGACATCCCCGTACGCCCCCGCGGCGGCGACGAGGACGCGGCCACCCCCGCGGCGGCCGCCACCCACCGCCCCGTCACCGGCTCGGTCCACTCCTGGGACCTGTCCACCGGTGTGGACGGGCCGGGGACGCGCTTCGTCACGTTCCTCGCCGGGTGCCCGCTGTCCTGTCTGTACTGCCACAACCCCGACACCTGGCGGATGCGCGACGGCAAGCGGACCACGGCCGACGACGTGATCGCCGAGGCCGCCAAGTACACCCGGTTCATCGCCGCCGCCGGGGGAGGAGCCACCGTCAGCGGCGGCGAACCCCTCCTGCAGCCCGTCTTCACCGGCGAACTCCTGCACCGCCTCAAGCACGAACTGGGCCTGCACACCGCACTCGACACGTCCGGCTTCCTCGGCGCACGCGCCACCGACGCGCTGCTCCGCGACGCCGACCTGGTCCTGCTCGACATCAAGTCCTGGGACCCCGTCACGTACCAGCACGTCACCGGGCGTCCCCTGCGGCCCACCCTCGACTTCGCCCACCGGCTGGCCGGCCTCGGCAAGGAGGCCTGGGTGCGCTTCGTCCTCGTCCCCGGACTGACCGACGACCCGGCGAACATCGAGGGCGTCGCCCGCTTCGCCGCCTCGCTCGGCAACGTCTCGCGCGTCGACGTGCTGCCCTTCCATAAGCTGGGCGAGGCGAAGTGGGACGCGCTCGGCAAGGACTTCACGCTCCGCGACACCCCCTCGCCCACCCCGGCGCAGGTGGCCGATGCCAAGGAGATCTTCGCAGCTCAGGGCCTCAAGGCCGTCTGACGGCGGCTGCTCGCGGAAGCCGTCCGTGACCCCGGCGTACCCTGGAGGCATGAGCCCCGCCCCCGCCCCCGAACCGCGAGATCCGGAAGAGCCGAAGACCCCCGAGGACCCGAAGAAGCAGCCGGGGAACGCGCTGATCTTCGACGACCCGCTGTCGCAGCAGTCTTCGGACGACACGGACCGAGGGTGGGGCGAGCGGGCCGAGACCGGCCGCGACAGCGCCGCCGACCTCGCGCGCTTCCTCGACGAGAAGCCGCCCCACCACCTCTGAGCCCGCGCCGGCCCCCGCGCCGCTCCCCGTTCGGCCCCCCGTTCAGCTCGCCGCGCTACTCCTCGCGGTGACCCGTGCCGCGCTGCGCCACCAGGGCGTCGCGGATCTCCTTGAGCACCTCCAACTCGGTGATCTCCATGACCTCCTTGGTGCCCTCCTTCTCGGCCCGCCTGGCCGCCACCCGCGCCAGATACTTGGCCATGGGCAGCACCATCAGGAAGTACACGACGGCCGCGGTGATCAGGAAGCTCAGGACCGCGCTGAGCACGGAACCCCACATGATCGGGATGCCCTTGGTGACCTCGCCCGCGTCGTTCATGTTGCAGGGCGACTTCAGGCACGAGTGGTAGTGGTCGAGGTCCTTCGTGCCGAAGGCGCCGACGAGCGGGTTGATGACACCCTTGACCACCGAGTTCACGATGTTCGTGAACGCGGCGCCGATGACCACCGCGACCGCCAGGTCGACGACATTGCCGCGCATCAGGAAGGCCTTGAAGCCGTCCCAGACGCCCGGTTCCTTCTTCTCGCTCACCACGAGGCCTTTCGTTGCATGTGCGGGTTGCGGAACAAACAACTTCGCAACCTACGTCAGACCCGGGCCGACCTGTCCAATTGGACCTCCCCAACGGATTACTTGACAGGCTGTCAGTGCGATCGCGAACCTTCGAATGCATCGCGACGGCGTTCATCCCGAGGTCATTCACCGCAGGGTCACCGCCAGCCGGGTCGTCGCCGCGGTTCCGGCGAGCCGCGCCGCGGTCGGGCCCGGCACCGAGAAGACCACCAGCGCGCCGCTCTCGGCGGGGCCCTCGGTCGGCTCGGGCACCGCGGCCACCCGCGCGTCGGCCGCCACCACGCGCGGCTCCGCACCACCGCCGGGCGAACCGTCGGCCGCGATCACGTCGACCCGGTCGCCGGGGCGCAGCAGGCGCACGGCGTCCGCGTCCGCGATCCGTACCGGGGCGGTCACTGTCGCCCGCCCCGCGAGACCACCGGACGCGTCCCCGGCCACCCCTCGCTCCCGCACCGGTCCCACCGCGGCCGCGGCCTGCTGGGCGGGGTCCGGCGCCGAAGAGCGAGGCGTGCCGGCCGCGAGGGCCGCGGCGGTCATCGCCAGCCCCACCGCCAGGGCCCGCCGTCTGTGCCGCAGCAGCCGGCGCAGCCGCGGATGCCCGCCGCGCACCCGCACGGGAGGGAAGGGAGGGACCGGGCAGCCGTCTGCCGGCCGGGTCTGAGGAGGAACGAGCGTCACGACGACCACCGCCTGCGGTGCGAGGAACTGGGCTTGCGCTCTCACGATGCAGGTCCGCGCCGATTCCCGCTGACGCCCGTGGACTACCCACCGGTTGTGGACAACCGCCTCACCCGAAGGGGAAGTTCCGCAGCCCTCGCTGCCACCTCGCTCCCCGAGTCCGCGGCCTCCCCGCTCCCTCAGCCAGGGCCCTCAGCGCCCCGCGGGCACCCTCACGGCAGCGGAATCCCCGGATCCATCCCGCCCAGCGCCCCGGCGCACAGGCAGCCCCGCCGCTCCTCCTCCGCCGGAAGCGCCGCCACCGCGTCGAACAGGACGCCCCGCAACCGGTCCACGTTGGCGGCGAACACCCGGAGCACCTCGTCGTGCGAGACGCCTTCACCGGTGTCCGCGCCCGCGTCCAGGTCCGTGACCAGCGTCAACGACGTGTAGCAGAGCTCCAGTTCCCGGGCGAGCGCCGCCTCGGGGTGGCCGGTCATGCCCACCACCGACCAGCCCTGCGCCGCGTACCAGCGCGACTCCGCCCGGGTCGAGAACCGCGGCCCCTCGACCACGACGAGCGTCCCGCCGTCCACCGGCCGCCAGTCACGGCCGCGTGCCGCACGCAGCGCGGCCGCACGCCCGGCGGGGCAGTAGGGGTCGGCGAGCGAGACGTGCACGACGTCGGGGACGCTCCCGTCGGGCAGCGGGATCCCGTCGAAGTACGTCTGGGCGCGCGCCTGGGTGCGGTCCACGAGCTGGTCGGGCACGAGCAGCGTGCCGGGCCCGAACTCGGGCCGCAGCCCGCCGACCGCGCAGGGTCCGAGCACCTGCCGTACGCCGAGCGAGCGCAACGCCCACAGGTTGGCGCGGTAGTTGATGCGGTGCGGCGGCAGATGGTGGCCGCGGCCGTGGCGGGGCAGGAAGGCCACGGACCGGCCCGCGAGCTGCCCGAGGAAGAGGGAGTCGCTCGGGGCTCCGTAGGGCGTGTCGACCTGGATCTCGGTCACGTCGTCGAGGAAGGCGTAGAAGCCGGAGCCGCCGATCACGCCGATCTCGGCCCGCGCGGGGTTCGCCGTGTTCACCATGGCCGCACAGTAACCGGGGACGGCAGCCGGGGCGGGGAACGCCGACGACCCCGCCGTCACAGGACGGCGGGGTCGTACGAAGGAGCGTGCGCCGAGTCCTAGGCGGCCGAGCTCGACGACGTGGACGTCGACGAGGAGGAGCCGGAGGACTTGGAATCCGAGGACGAGGAGGACGAAGCAGCCTTCGAGTCCGCCGAGGAGGAGGACGAGGCGGACTTCGACGACGAGGTCGACGGCGTGCTGCTCGACGACGAGCCGCGGCTGTCGTTGCGGTAGAAACCGGAGCCCTTGAAGACGATGCCGACTGCCGAGAACACCTTCTTGAGGCGTCCGTTGCAGTTGGGGCACTCCGTCAGGGCGTCATCGGTGAACTTCTGCACCGCCTCGAGGCCTTCGCCGCACTCGGTGCACTGGTACTGGTACGTCGGCACTTGCTTCCTCCTGGCACTCTCACTCGATGAGTGCTAACGACGCTCCATAGTGACCTATTCCGCGGGATCAGTCCACCGTCACCGGCACGCGGTGACCGACGCCACGTGCCACGGTGCGGCCCGAGGCCTTGGGGACGAGCCGCGAACGGAGGGACACGAGGACCGCGAGGGCCAGTGCCGTGCCGCCCAGCGGGACCAGGAATCCGGCCCCGTCCCAGAGGCGGTCCTCCAGCTGACCGGCGACCGTGACGGCCGCCGCCTGACCGAGCGCGACCGCACCGGTCAGCCAGGTGAAGGCCTCCGTGCGGCCGGTCGGCGCGACCAGCTTGTCGACCAGCGTGTAGCCGGTGATCAGCGCGGGCGCGATGCAGACGCCGACCAGCAGGCCGAGGCCGGCGAGCAGCGGCACGGAGTGCGCGGCCCACAGGCCGGCGGCCATCAGGGTCAGCGCGGTGTAGCCGACGAGCAGGCGCCGCTGCGGGGAGACCTTCCAGGCGATGGCGCCGCAGACGACTCCGGAGAGCATGTTGCCCGCCGCGAACGTGCCGTACAGGACGCCGTTCAGGCCGGGCTCGCCGATGGACTCCGTGAAGGCGGCCAGCGAGACCTGCATGCCGCCGAAGACGGCGCCGATGCCGAGGAAGGTGGCGATCAGGACGCGGATGCCGGGGACGCGCAGTGCGGAAACGTGCTCCACGCGCGCGTGCCCGTCGTCGTGCGCGGACGGCTTGGGCTGGGTGCTCTTCTGCGCGGCGAAGAGCAGACCGCCGACCAGGGTGAGCCCGGCCTCGGTGAGCAGGCCGGCGGAGGGGTCGACGGTGGTGCACAGCGCGGTCGCCACCAGCGGGCCGAGGACGAAGGTCAGCTCGTCGGTGACCGACTCGAAGGCGGCCGCGGTCGTGGCCAGGGGGGAGTCCTGGAGCTTGACGCCCCAGCGGGCCCGCACCATGGGGCCGATCTGCGGCGTGGAGGCGCCCGCGGGCACCGCGGCCACGAAGAGCGCCCACAGGGGCGCGTCGGAGAGCGCGAGGACCGTCAGGGTGACCACGGACGCGGAGTGCACGAGGACGCCGGGCAGCAGCACGGCGCGCTGGCCGAAGCGGTCGGCGAGCTTGCCGCTGAAGGGCGCGAAGAGCGCCATGGAGACGCCGGTGGCGGCCGAGACGGCGCCGGCGGCACCGTACGAGCCGGTGGTGTGCTGGACGAGCAGGACGATGGAGATGGTCAGCATCGCGAACGGCTGACGCGCCGCGAAGCCGGGCAGCAGGAACGTCCAGGCGCGCGGGGTGCGCAGCAGCTGTCCGTAGCCGGGGCGGGATTCGGTGACCGTGGATGCCACGGCCCGTGCCTTTCTGCCGCCTGGTAGCGCGTCCTCCCGTTGTGCGGGAGACGGTGCCGAGAGCTGTCCTCTTGCGCGGAACTGCGGTAGATGCCGGGGCCCACTGCGAGGGCGTCACCGGCCGCCATACGGTCGCGCCAGCTCTGCTTCAGGCAGAGTTGGTTCGATCAGGTGCCTTCATCGTACAGGGGAGGGTCCCATTTGGCCGTGTGATCGCAGCCGATGAGACCCCCGCCACCTACGATTGGTGCTTTTCTCCGTCGGTTCCCAGCCAACTGGCCAGCTTGCCGCCGTGGCCGACCGCGCGCAGCCGCCGCTCGGCGGCGTCCCGCACCGGGTCCGTCGCCACCACGAGCAGCTCGTCGCCGCGCCGCAGCACCGTGGTCGGCAGCGGCACGAACGATTCGCCGTCCCGCACGACCAGCGTGACCGCCGAGCCCGGGGGCAGCCGCAGCTCGCCGACCTCCACGCCGTGCATGCGCGAGCCCTTGGGGATGGCCACCGACAGCAGGTGCCCCTGCAGTCGCTCCAGGGGAGCGGACTCCACGCCGAGGTCGGCGGCTTCGGAGGAGTCGCCCAGCCGCAGCTTCCTGGCCAGCCAGGGCAGCGTGGGGCCCTGGATGAGGGTGTAGACGACGACCAGGACGAAGACGATGTTGAAGATCCGCTGGCTGTCCTCGACGTCGCTGACCATCGGGATCGTCGCCAAAATGATGGGCACGGCGCCGCGCAGGCCGGCCCAGGACAGCAGCGCCTTCTCCTGCCAGGGCATGCGGAACGGCAACAGGCTGAGCACGACCTCCAGGGGCCGCGCCACCACGGTCAGGACCAGGCCGATGAGGACCGCGGGCCAGGTGTCGTCGAGCAGGTCGTGCGGGGTGACCAGCAGGCCGAGCAGGACGAACATGCCGATCTGGGCGATCCAGCCGAGCCCCTCGGCGAAGCCGCGGGTGGCGGGCCAGTGCGGCAGCCGGGCGTTGCCCAGCACCATCGCGGCGAGGTAGACGGCGAGGAAGCCACTGCCGTGCGCCATGGCTCCCGCGGCGTAGGCGGTGACGGCGATCGCCATCACGGCGATGGGGTAGAGGCCGGAGGCGGGCAGCGCCACGTGCCGCAGGCCGTACGCGCCGAGCCAGCCGACCGCGAGGCCGAACGCGGCGCCGATCGCCAGCTCCAGGGCGATCTCGCCGAGCAGTACGTACCAGTCGTCGACCGGGCCCACCGTGGAGAACGCCACCACCAGGATCACCACAGGGGCGTCGTTGAACCCCGACTCCGCCTCCAGGACGCCCGTGACGCGCGAGGGGAGCGGCACCTTGCGCAGCACCGAGAAGACCGCCGCCGCGTCCGTGGACGAGACCACCGCGCCGATGATCAGCGCCTGGCGCCATTCGAGCCCGACGAGGTAGTGGGCGCCCGCGGCGGTGACGCCGACGCTCACCGCGACGCCCACCGTCGACAGGACGGCAGCGGCGGGCAGGGCGGGTTTGATCTCTTTCCACTTCGTCCCGAGGCCGCCCTCGGCGAGGATCACGACCAGCGCGGCATAGCCGATGACCTGGGTCAGTTCGGCATTGTCGAAGTGGACGTCGCCGACGCCGTCCTGGCCCATGGCGACGCCGATGCCCAGGTAGAGGAGCAGGCTGGGGAGCCCGCTGCGCGACGAGACGCGGACCGCCGCCACCGCGACGAGCAGGACGAGCGAGCAGACGAGCAGGAGCTGGTTGAGGTGATGGACAGTCAGGGGCCGTTCCTTCCTCCGTGGATCCTGCGGATCCTGGTACTTCGTTACCTTACCTAATTGTTAACGCTTTCTTGACGCGGTCGAATGACTATTCGATCTCAGGAGGGCCGGGTTCCTGACTCCGCGTCCGGAGCCGCAACGCCCTGCGCCTATGGTTGCTCCAGCGCTCTCGGAGCCGCCCAAGTCGACAGCACAGCCCGCCAAGCCCGCCCTGCCGCTCGCGTAAGGACAGCAAGGACAGCGATGCCCTCCAACACCACCGCCTCTTCCGGTCATAAGTCCGGCAAGAAGAAGGGGCGCCGAGCCCGACTCGTCGTGATCGTCCTGGTCCTGGCCATCGTCGGAGGCATCGGCTTCGGCGCGTACTGGAGCGTCAGCACCGTGCGCGCCTCCTTCCCGCAGACCAAGGGGTCGATCAAGCTCGACGGCCTGGACGGCAACGTCGACGTGAAGCGGGACGGAAACGGAATCCCGCAGATCTACGCCGACTCCGACGCCGACCTGTTCATGGCGCAGGGCTACGTCCAGGCGCAGGACCGCTTCTGGGAGATGGACGTCCGTCGTCACATGACCTCCGGGCGGCTCTCCGAGATGTTCGGCAAGGGCCAGGTCAAGACCGATGAGTTCCTGCGCACGCTCGGCTGGCACCGGGTGGCGCAGAAGGAGTACGACTCCAAGCTCTCGCCGGAGACGAAGAAGTACCTCCAGGCGTACTCCAAGGGAGTCAACGCCTACCTCGACGGCAAGGACGGCAAGGACATCTCCGTCGAGTACGCGGCGCTCGGCTTCGAGAACGACTACGCGCCGCAGGCGTGGACGCCCGTCGACTCCGTGGCGTGGCTCAAGGCCATGGCCTGGGACCTGCGCGGCAACATGCAGGACGAGATCGACCGCTCCCTGATGACGAGCCGCCTAGGCCCGTCGCAGATCAAGGACCTGTACCCCGAGTACCCGTACAAGCGGAACAAGCCGATCGTCCAGGAGGGCGCCTACAGCGCCGCCACCAAGGAGTACGACCCCGAGGGCACCGAATCCGGCGTGGGTACCGGTACGGGCACGGGGACGGGCTCCGGAACGGGTACGGGCACCGGTACGGGTACCGGAACAGGAACAGGAACCAACACCCAGTCCGGCACCGGAACCGGGTCGGGATCGGGCACCAGCGGCGGCACGGCGGGCTCCGGCGTCGCCGGTGGCACCCAGGCGCCCTCCGGGATGAACTCGCAGCTCTCCGGCCTCTCCGACGCCCTGGACGAGGTCCCGGCCATCCTCGGCCCGAACGGCAACGGCATCGGCTCGAACTCCTGGGTCGTCTCCGGCAAGCACACGATCACCGGCAAGCCGCTCCTCGCCAACGACCCGCACCTGGCCCCGCAGCTGCCCTCCGTCTGGTACCAGATGGGTCTGCACTGCCGCGCGGTCTCCGACAAGTGCGGCTACGACGTCACCGGTTACACCTTCTCCGGCATGCCGGGCGTGGTCATCGGCCACAACCAGGACATCGCCTGGGGCATGACGAACCTCGGCGCCGACGTCACGGACCTCTACCTGGAGAAGTTCACCGGGGACGGGTACCAGTACGGCGAGAAGGTGAAGCCGTTCACCACGCGCGAGGAGACCATCAAGGTCGCCGGCGGCGCGTCGAAGAAGATCACGGTCCGAGAGACCAACAACGGCCCGCTCATCTCCGACCGCGACGACGAACTGGTCAAGGTCGGCAAGAAGGCCGGCGTCGACAGCGCCGCGCCCGACCGGGGCGACGGCTACGGAGTGGCGCTGCGCTGGACCGCGCTGTCCCCCGGCAAGTCCATGGACGCCGTCTTCCAGCTCAACCGCGCGAAGAACTTCACGGAGTTCCGCAAGGCGGCCGCCTCCTTCGAGGTGCCGTCGCAGAACCTGATCTACGCCGACACCAAGGGCAACATCGGCTACCAGGCGCCCGGCAAGATCCCCACCCGCGGCAAGGGCGACGGCTCGCTCCCGGCGCCGGGCTGGGACCCGGAGTACCGCTGGACCGGTTACATCCCGCAGGGCGCGCTGCCCTACGAGTACAACCCCAAGCGCGGCTACATCGTCACCGCCAACCAGGCCGTGGTCGACGAGGACAAGTACCCGTACAAGCTCACCTCGGACTGGGGCTACGGGGCGCGCAGCCAGCGGATCGACGACCTCATCCAGTCGAAGATCAAGAACGGCGGCAAGATCTCCACCGAGGACATGCGCCTCATGCAGATGGACAACAGCAGCGAGATCGCCAAGCTGCTCGTGCCCAAGCTGCTGAAGATCGACGTCAAGGACAAGTACGTACGCGAGGCGCAGAAGCTCCTGGAGGGCTGGGACTACACCCAGGACGCCGACTCGGCGGCCGCCGCGTACTTCAACTCCGTCTGGCGCAACATCCTGAAGCTGGCCTTCGGCAACAAGCTCCCCAAGGAGCTGCGCGTCAAGGGGCAGTGCCTGAACGTGGAGCCGGCCGGCAACACCGGCCCGGCCGACGAGGGCGAGAAGGTGCGCGAGTGCGGTGAGCGCGACGCGGACTCCGCCCAGCCCGACGGCGGCGACCGCTACTACGAGGTGGTCCGCAGGATCATCGACGACCGGACCAACGACTGGTGGAAGGCGCCCGCCACCCGCACGGACGCGGAGACCAAGAACCGCGACCAGCTGTTCAAGCGGGCCCTGGAGGACGCGCGCTGGGACCTCACGGCCAAGCTGGGCAAGGACGTCGACACCTGGAGCTGGGGCCGTCTGCACCGGCTCACGCTGAAGAACCAGACGCTCGGCACCGACGGCCCCGGCTGGCTGCAGTTCGTCCTGAACCGCGGCCCGTGGAACCTCGGCGGCGGCGAGGCCGCGGTCAACGCGACCGGCTGGAACGCGGCGGGCGGCTACGGAGTGATCTGGGTGCCCTCCATGCGGATGGTGGTCAACCTCAAGGACCTCGACAAGTCCAAGTGGATCAACCTCACCGGCGCATCGGGGCACGCGTACAACGCCCACTACACCGACCAGACGGACAAGTGGGCCAAGGGCGAACTGTTGCCGTGGGCCTTCAACAAGGAAGCGGTCGACGGCAGCACGAGCGACACGCTGGTGCTGCGGCCCTGACGGCCGCCCACGACAGCACTTGAAAGGGCCCTCCACGCGCGCGTGGAGGGCCCTTTCGGCTCCCTCGGCCCCGGCCCCCTCGGGCAGGCTCCCTCAGCGGAATCGCCGTACCCCGGAGGGCGTCACCACGGCGTGCACCGGACGGTCGTGCGGCTCCGCGGGGAGGTGGGCGACCACTTCGGAGTCGTACAGGAGCACCACCAGCGCCGGATCGGCCTCCGCGCGCTCCAGCCGGGCGAGGACCCGGTCGTAACTGCCGCCGCCGCGCCCGAGCCGCATGCCGCGCGTGTCGACGGCGAGCCCCGGCAGCAGCACGGCGTCCGCCGTCAGGACGGCGTCGGGCCCGAGCCGCGCCCCGGAGGGCTCCAACAGCGCCATCTTCCGCTCGTGTTGTACGCGGGCCAGCGAGCCAGGACCCTCGTACCCGCCCCAGTCCAGGTCGTTGTCGGGGAGCAACACCGGCAGCAGGACGCGGGTCCCGCGCGCGTGGAGGGCGTCGAGCAGGGCGCGGGTGCCGGGCTCGCCGCCCACGGAGACATACGCCGCGACGGTGTGCGCGCCGGCGAGCTCCGGGAGTTCCAGTGCGCGCTCGGCGAGAACCGCGGCCGCCTTCTGCGCGTCATCCCCAGTCAACCCGCTTCTCACCGCGAGGAAGTCGCGCCGCAACGTGCGCTTGGTTGGCTGGCCCTCGGGCTCGGTACCACTGGTTCCGTTCATGGAGATCTCCCCTTTCCTTCCTGATCGGCACATATGCCGCCGAATTATCCGGACCCACAGATTCCGCACATACGCACCGGATATGGTGGCCGCATGACTGAGTCTCACCCCCCCCACCCCCGGATCACCAAGGCGGTCATCCCCGCGGCGGGCTTGGGCACGCGCTTCCTGCCCGCCACCAAGGCGACCCCCAAGGAGATGCTGCCGGTCGTAGACAAGCCGGCGATCCAGTACGTGGTCGAGGAGGCCGTGTCCGCGGGCCTCGATGACGTCCTCATGATCACGGGTCGCAACAAGCGCCCCCTGGAGGACCACTTCGACCGCAACTACGAGCTGGAGTCGGCCCTCCTGAAGAAGGGCGACGAGGCCCGCCTCGCCAAGGTCCAGGAGTCCAGCGACCTCGCGACGATGCACTACGTACGCCAGGGCGACCCCAAGGGGCTCGGTCACGCCGTCCTGTGCGCCGCACCGCACGTGGGTCACGAGCCGTTCGCCGTCCTCCTCGGCGACGACCTCATCGACCCCCGCGACCCCCTCCTCGCCCGCATGGTCGAGGTCCAGGAGCGGCACGGCGGCAGCGTCATCGCCCTGATGGAGGTGGACCCCGAGCAGATCCACCTGTACGGCTGCGCGGCGGTCGACGCCACCGAGGACGGCGACGTCGTCAAGGTCACCGACCTGGTCGAGAAGCCCGACGCGGCCGACGCCCCCTCGAACTACGCGATCATCGGGCGGTACGTCCTCGACCCCCACATCTTCGACATACTGCGCAAGACCGAGCCGGGCCGCGGCGGCGAGATCCAGCTCACCGACGCCCTCCAGCAGCTCGCGGCCGACGAGAAGGTCGGCGGCCCGGTGCACGGCGTGGTCTTCAAGGGCCGCCGCTATGACACCGGCGACCGCGGCGACTATCTGCGTGCCATTGTCAGACTCGCGTGCGAACGTGAAGATCTGGGCCCGGACTTCAAGGCCTGGCTTCGCCGTTACGTCACCGAGGAGATGTAGCACTTTGAGCAGCAGCACGACGACACCGACCACCGACCGGCAGCCGTTCTGGTCGGTGGACGAGCATCTGGACGACATCCTCGAGACCGTCCGCCCGCTCGAACCCATCGAGCTCCAACTCCTCGACGCCCAGGGCTGTGTCCTGGTCGAGGACGTCACGGTGCCCGTCTCGCTGCCGCCCTTCGACAACAGCTCCATGGACGGGTACGCGGTCCGGGTCGCCGATGTGGCGGGCGCCAGCGAGGAGTTCCCCGCCGTCCTCACCGTCATCGGCGACGTGGCCGCGGGCGCGGGCCGGCAGCCCACCGTCGGCGCCGGCCAGGCCGCCCGCATCATGACCGGCGCCCCGCTGCCCCCCGGCGCCGAGGCCGTCGTCCCCGTGGAGTGGACCGACGGGGGCCTCGGCGAAGGCCCCGTCTCCGGCATGCGCGCCCACAGCGCCGCACCCGAGGGCGCGTCCGGCGAGGTCGCCGTGCACCGCCCCGCCGAGGCCCGCGCGCACGTCCGCGCGCGCGGCAGCGACGTGCAGAGCGGCGACCGCGCCCTGACCGCGGGCACCGTCCTCGGACCCCCGCAGATCGCCCTGCTCGCCGCCATCGGCCGCGGCACCGTGAAGGTCCGCCCCCGCCCGCGCGTGGTCGTCATGTCCACCGGCAGCGAACTGATCCAGCCCGGCGAGCAGTTGGCCGAGGGTCAGATCTACGACTCCAACAGCTTCGCCCTGACCGCCGCCGCCCGCGACGCCGGGGCCATCGCCTACCGCGTGGGAGCCGTCGCCGACGACGCAGAGACGCTGCGCTCCACCATCGAGGACCAGCTGATCCGCGCCGACCTCATCGTCACCACGGGCGGCGTCAGCGTCGGCGCGTACGACGTCGTCAAGGAGGCCCTGAGCTCCATCGGCGACCCGGACGCCGAGGGCGGCATCGGGGCGGGCAGCGGCGTGGAGTTCCGCAAGCTCGCCATGCAGCCGGGCAAGCCGCAGGGGTTCGGCGCCATCGGCCCCGACCACACCCCGCTGCTCGCGCTGCCGGGCAACCCCGTCTCCTCGTACGTCTCCTTCGAGCTCTTCGTGCGCCCCGCGATCCGCACCCTGATGGGCCTGCCCGAGGTCCAGCGGCCCACCACGCGCGCGGAGCTGCTCGTGGACAAGGCGCTGAGCTCGCCCGCCGGCCGCCGTCAGTTCCTGCGGGGGCGGTACGACGCGCAGGCGCGGCGGGTGACGCCGGTCGGGGGCACCGGCTCGCATCTGATCGCCGCCCTCGCGCACGCGGACGCGCTGATCGTCGTCCCCGAGGACACCACGTCGGTGGAGCCCGGCGCGGATGTCGAGGTGGTCCTGCTCGGCTGAACAGGCCGGCCGCGGGGTACCGTGTCGCGCACAACAGGCCCGCGCGCCGCACCGCGCGGGGCCCGGACCGGGAGCGCCAAGCACATGACCGCGATTTCCCGGGGGGATACCCCCGGAGCCCCTGAGCAGCAGCGACTGACCCACATCGACGAGGCGGGCGCGGCCCGCATGGTCGACGTGTCCGCCAAGGACGTGACCGCGCGCACGGCCCGCGCCAGCGGTCGCGTACGGGTCTCGCCGCGCGTGATCGAACTGCTGCGCGGCGAGGGCGTGCCCAAGGGCGACGCCCTGGCCACCGCGCGGATCGCCGGGATCATGGGCGCCAAGCGCACCCCCGACCTCATCCCGCTCTGCCACCCGCTGGCCGTCTCCGGAGTGAAGCTCGACCTCTCCGTGGCGGACGACGCCGTCGAGATCCTCGCCACGGTGAAGACCACCGACCGCACGGGCGTCGAGATGGAGGCCCTCACCGCGGTGAGCGTCGCGGCCCTCACGGTCGTCGACATGGTCAAGGCCGTCGACAAGGGCGCCGTCATCACCGACGTACGCGTCGAGGAGAAGACCGGCGGCAAGTCGGGGCACTGGACGCGCGAGGGGGAGCAGGCATGAGCCAGGACCGCGCCACCACGGCCACCGGCGCCGGGCCCGCGCCCTATCGCGCCCTCGTCGTGACCGCCTCCAACCGCGCCGCCGCCGGGGTCTACGCCGACAAGGGCGGCCCGATCCTCGCCGAGGGCCTCGACGCACTCGGCTTCGCCGTCGACGGGCCGCAGGTCGTCCCGGACGGCGACCCCGTGGAGGCGGCGCTGCGCGCGGGCGTCGCCGCCGGCTACGACGTCATCCTCACCACCGGCGGCACCGGCATCTCGCCCACCGACCGCACCCCAGACGTCACCCGCCGCGTCATCGACCACGAAGTGCCGGGCATCGCCGAGGCGATCCGCGCGTACGGCAGGGACAAGGTGCCCACGGCCGTCCTCTCGCGCGGGCTCGCCGGGGTCGCGGGCGGCACGCTCATCGTGAACCTGCCGGGTTCCAGCGGTGGCGTACGGGACGGTCTCGCCGTCCTGGAGCCGCTCCTGCGGCACGCCGTCGACCAGCTGCGCGGCGGCGACCACCCCAGTCCTCCGCCGGGGGGTGCGAGCTGAACAGCCCTTCCTGGCCCGTGGAGCTGACGGACGGTGACGTCGTCCTGCGTCCCATAAAGATGCGCGACCAGCGGGCCTGGCGCGAGGTCAACCGGCGCAACCGCGACTGGCTGCGCCCCTGGGAGGCCACGATCCCGCCGCCCACGCCGAGCGGCCCCATCGTGCACCGTCCCACGTACCGTCAGATGGTCCGCCATCTGCGGGCGGAGGCGGGCGCGGGCCGGATGCTGCCGTTCGTCATCGAGTACCAGGGGCGGCTCGTCGGGCAGTTGACGGTCGCCGGGATCACCTGGGGCTCGATGTGCTCGGGCCACGTGGGGTACTGGGTCGACGAGTCCGTCGCGGGCCGCGGGGTCATGCCGACCGCCGTCGCCCTCGCCGTCGACCACTGCTTCCGCTCGGTCGGGCTGCACCGTATCGAGGTCTGTATTCGCCCCGAGAACGCGCCGAGCCGGCGGGTCGTGGAGAAACTCGGATTCCGCGAGGAAGGGATCCGGCCCCGCTATCTCCACATCGACGGAGCCTGGCGCGATCATCTCGTCTTCGCGCTGACGGCCGAAGAGGTACCGGAAGGGTTGTTGCGCCGCTGGCACCAGGCGCGACCTCGGAACACGGCCTAGAACCCCTCCCGGCCGCCATAAATGAAATGTATGTTCGAAATTGGTCGACGATCGACCGTCCGAGACGCGTATGAGTCTTGTCTCAGGCATTAATTTCACACCGACGGCGGCCTGTTGATCGCATCAGTCGCAAAAAAAGTTCGAGATATCAGCCGGATCGTGCGACACACCGGCTCAATTGGCAGATGGCCTCACGGAAACCCCTCTACCGTGTGAGCGTGAGCAGCAGCGGCCTCATCTACGCAGTCATCGTCGGGGCCTGGGCCGCCTACTTGGTGCCGATGTGGCTCCGTAGGCAGGACGAGCTGAACGAAGCCCGTCCGACGGAACGCTTCAGCACCGCCATCCGGCTGCTGTCCGGACGGGCGGGCATGGAGCGCCGATACGCCAAGGACCTGCAAGCGCGCTCTCCCGAGGACGGGGAGTCGCGCGACGACCCGGACGGCGTCACCGGCTCGGTGGACGTCCGGTCCTTCGTCGCGCCCGCGTCCGGGACGGAGCTCCGGGCGGACCGGGCGCCCGAACGCGAACCCGAACGTGAGCACGAACCCGAACGTGAGCGCGAAGCCGCCCCGGCCGCCCGTGCCAGGGTGTCGGCCGCGTCCCAGGCCAAGCCTCATCAGGCCAAGTCGCAGGCCAAGTCCCCGGTCCAGGCACCGGGTCAGGCCTCGGTCCAGGCCTCGGCCGCAGGGCCGGCCACCGGTTCGTCCAAGGCTCCGGGCCGGGCGGCGACGCCCGCCCAGCGTGCCGCGTCGGCGGAGGCCGCCGCGCGCGCCCGGCGCTCCAAGGTCCTCGCGCGGCGCCGCCGGACGACGGTCCTCCTCTTCCTCGCCTTCACGGTCGGCGCGATCGTCGCCGGGGTCGGCGGGCTCGCCTTCCTGTGGGCGCCCGCCGCGCCCGCCGTGCTGTTGAGCGCGTACATCGTCTATCTGCGCGGGCAGGAGCGGCGCCGCTTCACGTACACGATGGACCGGCGCAGGGCCGAGGTCGCCGCGCAGCGGCTGCGCGAGCGCCAGCCCCGGCGCAGGCCCGCGGGAGCGGAGCAGCCGGTGGACGAGACGGCGGACGAGGGCCCCGGGCCCGAGACGGAGACCGGTCTGTCCGCGCTCGCCGCGGACCGCCGCGCCCTCGTCGAGCAGACCGACCACGCCGAGTGGGTCGACCAGCAGCGCGAGCGGCAGCGCGGCCCCGGCCGCGGCGACAGCTGGGACCCGGTCCCGGTGCCGCTGCCGACGTACGTGACCGCGCCGGTCGCCCCGCGCGCCACCGGCAGCGTCGACCTGAGCTCGCCGGACACCTGGAGCGCGGCGCGCTCCAGCACCGCGGAGGGTTCCGCCGAGCGCGCGGCCGAGCGTGAGCTGCCGGCCGAGCGGGCGGACGACATCGACGGGGCGGAGGGTGCGGACGCCGGCGGCGGCCGCAGCGACCGGCGCCGGGCCGCGTCCGCGCGACGGGCCCGCGAGCGCGGCCGCACGCCGCTCTTCGACCAGTACGAGGACGGCGGACGGCCGCGCGCGGCCAACGAGTGAGGCGCCGTGAGGTTGCCCCTGCTGACCAGCCAGGACCGGATTTCCGAGCACCCCGATCGGGATGCTAGAGTTTCACTCGTTGCAAGGGCCTGTGGCGCAGTCTGGTAGCGCACCTCGTTCGCATCGAGGGGGTCTGGGGTTCAAATCCCCACAGGTCCACTGCACATGAGATCCCGTCCAGTTCATCGAACTGGGCGGGATCTTTGCGTTGTGCGCCCCGCCCGCGCCCCCGTGGCCCCCCGCGGTCCCCCTTCGGTCGACCCCGGGTGTGGATTGCCGCGCTACGGATACATTTGACCCATGTTGTCCCCTTCGAGGGGTGCCGCCGTGTGCGGCACCGCACTTGCCGCCCTGCTGGTGGCCGGGTGCGCCGAGCCCCGGGGGCTGCGGGTGGAGGGGCCCGCGCTGCTGCCCTCGCGGGTGGCCGGCCCCGTCTATCTCGCCGACGCGATGGGGCAGCCGCTGCAGCAGCCCGCGTCCGTGGCGCTCACCGAGTACGTGGCGCTCACCGAGTTGAGCTGGCGGGACTGGGGCGGCCCGACCGCGCACGCCACCGGGAAGCTGAGCGGTGCCTGGTGTCTGCCCGGGTGCGCGAAGAAGCCGTACGACGCGACGCTGACGCTCAGCAGTCTCGAACGGCAGGAGCACGTGGCGTACTACCGGCGGGCCGCCGTTGAGCCGAAGGACCCCGAGGAGCTGCCGGCCGCCGCGGTGAACGTGCAGTTCCAGGGGATCCGGCTGTCCGTCCCGGACGTGTGAGCGGGGTCGGCATGGGTCTGCGCACCAAGATCGGTATCGCCATCGCGGGCACCGCGGCGCTGGTGTCCGTCGTGATGGGACTCCTCGTCCACCACCGCACCGTCGAGGCGCAGTACGCCGGTGCGCGCACCCAGATCGGCGACCGGCTGCAGACCGCCGTGCAGGACCACGCCGCCGGGATCGACGGGGACCGCACCCTCGTCGACCCGCCCGATCTGCCGGGACCGCTCGCGGGCGCCGTGGCCAACGGGAACTGGGGCGTCTACCTGGACCGGACGGGGCGGGTGCCGCAGCTCTGGGCGGCCAGCAAGTACGGCAAGGAGGTCGTCGCGCTGAAGCGGCCCTACGACAGGGAAGCGGAGACGGTGCGGGACGTCGACCGGGTGCTGTGGATCTCCGGCGGGTTCGGGACGGCGCTCGCCTGTGTGGCGGGGCTGGTCGTCGCGACCCGGCTGGGGCGGCGGCTGCGGGCGAAGGCGGGGGCCGCGACGCGCATCGCGGAGGGCGATCTGACGGCGCGGCTGCCGTTGCGCGGCAAGGACGAGATCACCCGGCTCGCGGCCGCGGTGAACACCATGGCCGACGCGCTCGCGGCGCGGCTGCAGGCCGAGCGCGAGGTGACGGCGAACATCGCGCACGAGCTGCGCACGCCGGTGGCCGGCATGGTCACGGCGGCCGGGCTGCTGCCGCCGGGGCGCCCCTCGGAGCTGGTGCGCGAGTCCGCGCAGCGGCTGCGGGAGCTGGTCGACGACGTCATCGAGGTGGCCCGGCTCGACGGGGCGGGGGAGCAGGTCGCGGCCGAGCGCCGTGAACTGGGGGCGCTGGTGCGGCGGTCGGCGGCGGCCGGTGCGGCCGGTGCTTCCGGCGCTTGCGGGGTGACGGTCGACGTCGTGCGGGACGTGGAGGTGGTGACGGATCCGCGCCGCGTGGAGCGGGTGATCGCCAACCTCGTCAGCAACGCGCTGCGGCACGGGGCGGCGCCGGTGGCCGTCGAGGTCGACGGCGGTGTGGTGCGGGTGCGGGACTCCGGGGGCGGCTTTCCGGAGTCCCTGCTCTCCGGCGGCCCGCAGCGGTTCCGGAGCGGGTGCGGGGAGAAGGGGGTCGGCCTCGGGCTCGGCCTGACGATCGCGCAGGGCCAGGCGCAGGTCCTGAAGGCGGGCCTGCGCCGGCCTGCGCTTCAGCAATCCGCCGGGCGGCGGCGCCCTGGCGGAGTTCGACCTGCGCTCGGCGGTACGGGGCGGGTAGGCGTACGGCGCGGGTGGGCGTATGGCGCGGGCGAGTAGCAGGGCCGATGGTCGGCGCCCGCCGGATCAGAGTTGCCCGAATCAGAGCTGCCCGAATCAGAGCTGCCCGAATCAGAGCTGCTTCGCGTAGCAGCGGCTCAGGTCGTCGAAGCGGTAGTGGCCGAACTTCGCCGGGGCGGGGGTGTAGCCGCTGGAGGTGTAGAGGGCTATCGCCTCGGGCTGCTTGGCGCCCGTCTCCAGGACCATGCGGACGCGGCCCGCCGCCCTCGCGTCCGCCTCCAGCTCCGCGAGTATCCGGCGGGCGAGGCCGAGACCGCGCGCCTCCGGAGTGACGTACATCCGCTTCAGCTCGGCGTCGCCGTCCCGGTAGCCCTCGCCGTCCTCGTCCATGCTGCGCCAGCCGCCCGTGGCCAGGGCGGTGCCGTGCTCGTCGTACGCGATGAGGTAGTGGCCGCGCGGCGGTTCGAACATGGTCGGGTCCAGGGGTGTGACGTCGCCCTCGTCGCCGTACCGCTCGGCGTATTCGAGCTGGACGCGGTCGTTGAGCAGGACCGCGTCGGGGTGCGCGAAGGTGACGGTGCGCAGCTCGACGGGGGCGGTGGCCTCACGGGCTTGGATAGTCATGCGCTCCATCGTACTTCTATGCGATACGGGTGGGGGCTCGGTCATCCAGTGTGCCGGTATCGTGCCCGGATGCTCACTGTGACCTCCGTGAATGTGAACGGCCTGCGCGCCGCCGCCAAGAAGGGCTTCGTGGAGTGGCTCGCCGACACCTCCGCCGACGTGCTCTGCCTCCAGGAGGTGCGCGCCGAGCCGCACCAGCTGCCGGACGAGGTGCGCGAGCCCGAGGGCTGGCACGTGCTGCACGCGCCCGCCGCCGCCAAGGGCCGGGCCGGCGTCTCGCTGTACACGCGGCGTGAGCCGGACCGGGTGCGGGTCGGCTTCGGGTCGCAGGAGTTCGACGGCAGCGGCCGGTACGTCGAGGCCGATCTGCCGGGCGTCACCGTGGCCAGCCTGTATCTGCCCTCCGGCGAGGTCGGCACCGAGCGGCAGGACGAGAAGATCCGGTTCATGGCCGAGTTCCTCGTGTATCTGAAGGACCTCAAGGCGCGGGCCGCCGCCGAGGGGCGGCACGTCGTCGTCTGCGGCGACTGGAACATCGCCCACCAGGAGGCCGACCTCAAGAACTGGAAGGGCAACAAGAAGAACTCCGGCTTCCTGCCCGAGGAGCGCGCCTGGCTGGACGAGGTCTTCGCGGAGTACGTGGACGTCGTGCGCCGGCAGCACCCGGGCGTCGAGGGCCCGTACTCGTGGTGGTCTTACCGCGGGCGCGCCTTCGACAACGACACGGGCTGGCGCATCGACTACCAGGTCGCGACGGCGGGGCTCGCCGAGCGCGCGGTGAAGGCGTACGTGGAGCGGGCCGCGAGCCACGGCGAGCGGTGGAGCGACCATGCGCCCGTGACGGTGGTCTACGACCTCTGACGGCCCCTGCCGTGCGCGGCGTCCGCGGCGGATGCGGCGCACGGTCATAAAGTCCGGCAGAGGGCTGTCCCGGGCCCCGAAGGCATGGCAGATTGCGGTCGCGTCATGTCCAACTCCCTAGGGTTCGGGGGGACTTCATGTCTGCCATGCCGTCGAGGCGCGCGATGCTGCTGGGCGCCGCGGGTGCGGGGATCGCGACGGCGCTGCCGGTCGCCGGGGCGTACGGAGCGGATCGCGGGGGCGCGGGTGGCGGTGGCAGTGTCCCCCGGGGTACGCCGCCCGTGCTGCTGACCGAGCAGGCGAGCCGGCGGCTCCTCGTGCTCGACCCGCGCCGCCGCGTCTGGGACCCGGCGGTCGACCCGTCCCCGGTGCGGTGGCAGTTCTCGCCGCTCGGCGACCCGCGCTACCGGGACCTGCTCCCGGAGGAGAGCTGGCGCTACCCGTGCGAGGCCAGGGTGCGGCTGCGCCGCAAGCGCCCGTACGTGCTGACCACGGCGTCCTTCGGGTTCGTGGCCGTCGTCGAGTACCCGACGGGCCGGCGGTACTGGGGCACGGCGATCGGGCCGGGGGACGACCTGTTCAATCCGCACACCGCCGAGCTGCTGCCCGACGGCGACGTGGCCGTCGCGTGCAGCACGGGCGCGCGGGTCCGGCTGTACGCGGCGTCGCGGGGCCCGCGGTCCGCGCGGTACACGGAGGCGGAGCTCAAGGGCGCGCACGGGCTGCACTGGGACGACGGGCGCGGGGTGCTGTGGGCCCTCGGCGACGACGAGTTGGTGTCGTACGAGGTGGGCGGCGCGGCCGGGCGGCCCGAGCTGGTCCGGCGCTCCGCGGTGGGGCTGCCGGTCGCTACGCCGGGGAAGACGCCGGGCGGGCACGACCTCTTCCCGGTGGCGGGGCGGCCGGGGCGGCTGTGGGTGACGGCCAGTGCCGCGGTGTTCCAGTACGAGACGCGCGACGGGACCTTCCGGCAGGACTTCGCCGGGCACGAGACCATCTCGCGGAAGTCGGTGAAGACGGTCGGTGACGACCCGCGCACCGGGCAGGTCCTGACCACCGTGCCGGAGAGCGGTCTGGAGGAGACCTGGTGGACCACGACGGTGGGCGTCCACCGGCCCGAGAGCTCGTACAAATACGTGAACGGCGGTATCTACAAGGCCCGTTGGTGGCTGCCGCGCTGATCCGCCCGCAAACGCCTCCGCAAACGCCTCCGCAACCCCCTCCGTGGGCCCCTCCGTAAGCCCTTGCGCGGCTCAGTCCTTCTTGACGCGGCGGTCCAGCGCCATCGACAGCTCCGCCTCCACCACGGCCTTGGCGACCGGGCGGAGCTCCTCGATGTCCATCTCGGCCGTCGTGGGGACGTGTTCGCGCAGCACGGTGGTGAACAACTCCGCGAGCGCGTCGGCGTGTTCGCGGACCCGCTGGCCGGCCTCCAGGACCGCGGCGAGCGGAACTCCCTTGCGTACCAGGGTGGATGAGGCGTCCAGGAGGCGGCGGCTGATGTGCACCAGTTCGTCGCCGTCCGTGCCGAGGTAGCCGAGGTCGAGGGCGGCGACGAGGTTCTCCGGGGTGACCTCGCCCGCGAAGTGGTCGGCGAGCTCCTCCGGGGTGAGGCGGACGGGCTGTTCCTCGGTCGGCTCGCCGAGGCCGAGGAGTTCGCCGACGTCGCGGCCCTTGTCGAAGGCGTCGGCGAGTTCGGCGATGCCGTTCAGGGTGTGGCCGCGCTCCAGGAGGGCGGCGATGGTGCGCAGCCGGGCCAGGTGGTGCTCGTCGTACCAGGCGATGCGGCCCTCGCGGCGCGGCGGCGGGATCAGCCCGCGCTCGCGGTAGAAGCGCACGGTGCGCACGGTGATGCCGGCCTCCTTGGCCAGCTCCGCCATGCGGTACTCGCGTACGCCGCCTGCGCCTTCCGGTTGCTCTGCCACGGGGGAAGCCTATGTCGTACCGCCGGTAAGTTTCGCCGGCCGACCCCTACTCATCAGTACGCGGGTGTTCTACGCTCCCATTGCGCCAGTGGTTACTGGCAGAGTCGTGTACTTCGGGAGGCGGCGGCATGGCCGAGCGCGAGCGGAGCCCTGAGCAGGGGCGCGAGCACGAGCACGTACGAGTGGCGGTGATCGGATCCGGCTTCGGTGGCCTCGGGGCCGCCGTGCGGCTGCGCCGTGAGGGCATCACCGACTTCGTCGTCCTGGAGCGGGCCGGCGCGGTGGGCGGCACCTGGCGGGACAACAGCTACCCCGGCTGCGCCTGCGACGTCCCCTCCCACCTGTACTCCTTCTCCTTCGCGCCCAACCCGGACTGGCCGCGCACCTTCTCCGGCCAGGAGCGCATCCGCGAGTACCTGGAGCACGTCGCCGACACCTTCCGGCTGCGCCCGCACCTCCGCCTCGACACCGAGGTGAAGCTGATGCGCTGGGACGCCGGACAGCTGCGCTGGGAGATCGAGACCAGCCGCGGCACCCTCACCGCCGACGTCGTCGTCTCCGCCACCGGGCCGCTCTCCGACCCCAAGACCCCGGACATCCCCGGCATCGACGCCTTCCCCGGCAAGGTCTTCCACTCCGCCCGCTGGGACCACGACTACGACCTGCGCGGCAAGCGCGTCGCGATGATCGGCACCGGCGCCTCGGCGATCCAGATCGTCCCCGAGATACAGAAGAAGGTCGGCAGGCTCACCCTCTTCCAGCGCACGCCCCCGTGGGTGATGCCGCGCGCCGACCGCGCCATCACCGGCGCCGAGCGCTGGCTGCACCGCCAGCTGCCGTTCACCACCCAGGCCCGGCGCGGACTCCTGTGGGGCATCAGGGAGTTGCAGGTCCAGGCGTTCACCAAGCGGCCCAACGAGCTCGGCATGGTCGAGAGGATCGCCAAGCGGAACATGTACCGGGCCATCAAGGACCCGGCGCTGCGGGCCAAGCTGACGCCCACGTACCGCATCGGCTGCAAGCGCATCCTGCTCTCCAACACCTACTATCCGGCGCTCGCCAAGCCCAACGTCGACGTCGTCGCGAGCGGCCTGACCGAGGTGCGGGGCAGCACCGTGGTCGCCGCCGACGGCACCGAGACCGAGGTCGACGCGATCATCTTCGGCACCGGGTTCCATGTGACGGACATGCCGATCGCCGACCGGGTCGTCGGCGACGAGGGGCTCTCCCTCATGGAGACCTGGAAGGACGGCATGAACGCGCTGCGCGGCGCGACCGCGGCCGGCTTCCCCAACTGGATGACGATCATCGGCCCGAACACCGGGCTCGGCAACTCCTCGATGATCCTGATGATCGAGTCCCAGCTGAACTACATGGCCGACTATCTGCGGCAGTTGAACGTGCTCGGGGGCCGCGCCGCGCTCGCCGCCCGCCCCGCCGCCGTCACCGCCTGGAACACCCGCGTCCAGGAGCGGATGAAGCGCACCGTGTGGAACACCGGCGGCTGCAACAGCTGGTACCTCGACGAGAACGGGGTCAACACCACGGTGTGGCCCGGCACGACCACCGAGTTCCGGGCGGCCACCCGCCGCGTCGACCTCTCCGAGTACGAGGTGCTGCGGCCCCCGAAGCCGCTGGAGGCCGCAACCGGCTCCGGCGCCAAGAAGCAGCCCGGGACCGAGAAGGTCGAGGCCGGGGCATGAGCCGCCTGACCCACGCGATCAGCGGCCCCTACGCGCCGCCCGTCGCCACCCGCGAACTGACCGCCGTCTCCGCCGACGGCTCCCGCGTCCACGTCGAGGTGCACGGCCCCGAGGGCGCGCCCGCGGTGCTGCTCACCCACGGCTGGACCTGCTCGACCGCCTTCTGGGCGGCGCAGATCCGCGCGCTCGCGCTCGACCACCGCGTCATCGCGTACGACCAGCGCGGGCACGGGCGCAGCGCCGCGCCGTCGGAGGCCGACGGGTACAGCACCGAGGCGCTCGCCGACGACCTCCAGGCGGTGCTCGCGGCGACGCTCGCGCCGGGCGAGAAGGCCGTGCTCGTCGGCCACTCGATGGGCGGCATGACGATCATGGCGGCCGGTGGGCGGGAGGCGGTGCGGGAGCGCACCGCGGCGGTTCTGCTGTGCAGCACGGGCAGTTCGGCGCTGGTCGCCGAGGCGACGGTGGTGCCGCTGCTGCGCGCCGGGCGGGTGCGGACCCGGATCACCCGGTCGGTGCTCGGCTCGCGCGCGCCGCTCGGGCCCGTCACGCCGATGGCCCGGCGGATCCTCAAGTACGCGACGATGGGCCCCGGCGCCGCGCCGGACAAGGTCGACGCGTGCGCCCGGATCGTGCACGCCTGCCCCCGCATCGTGCGGCACGGCTGGTCCGGCGTGCTGGAAGCGCTCCAACTGGACGTCGCGGTGGGGGAGTTGCAGGCGCCCACCGCCGTCGTCGCCGGCACGGCGGACCGGCTCACCCCCGTCGTCCACGCGCGCCGGATCGCCGCCGCGCTGCCGCACTGCGTGGGCCTCACCGAGCTGGCCGGCGTCGGCCACATGACGCCCATCGAGGCGCCGGACGCCGTCACCGCGCGGATCACCGAACTCGTCGCAACGTACGTACAGGTCAAGGAGGGCGCATGAGCAGGGTCAGCCTGGAGGGACAGGTCGCGGTCGTCACCGGAGCGGCGCGCGGCGTCGGGGAACTGCTCGCGCGCAAGCTGTCGGCGCGCGGCGCGAAGGTCGCCCTCGTCGGCCTGGAGCCGGACGAGCTGAAGCAGGTGTCGGAGCGGCTGCACACCGAGTCCGGCCACTGGTACGCCGACGTCACCGACCACGCGGCGATGGCGCGGGTGGCCGGTGAGGTCAAGGAGCGGTTCGGCAAGGTCGACATCGTCGTCGCCAACGCCGGCGTGGCCGGCGGCGGGCCGTTCCTGGAGTCCGACCCCGACGCGTGGCGCCGCGTCATCGAGGTCAACCTCATCGGCAGCGCGGTGACGGGACGCGCCTTCCTGCCCGTCCTGATGGAGAGCCGCGGCTACCTCCTGCAGATCGCCTCGCTCGCCGCGATCACGCCGGCGCCGATGATGACGGCGTACTGCGCGTCGAAGTCGGGCGTGGAGGCGTACGCGCACGCGCTGCGGGCCGAGGTCGGCTACAAGGGCGTCAAGGTCGGCGTCGGCTATCTCTCCTGGACCGACACGGACATGGTGCGGGGCGCGGACCAGGACGAGGTGATGCGGGAGCTGCGCCAGCGGCTGCCGTGGCCGTCCAACAAGACGTACCCCCTCGGCCCGGCGGTGGACCGCATCGTCGCGGGCATCGAACGCCGCGCCGGCCATGTGTACGCGCAGTGGTGGCTGCGGGGCATGCAGGGTGTCCGCGGCTACCTGCCGGGGATCATCGGCTCGGTGGGCCGCAGGGAGATGCAGCGCTTCGAACCGAGGCTGGCGGGGGTTTCGACGGGGTTGGTGGGGGCGGGGGGTTCGGCGGACGAGAGGGCGCGCGAGGCGAATTCAGGGCGGGTGGGTGGGTAAGACGCCGCGAAGCGGCGACGCGTGAGCGGGACGGCGCAGGTGGAGTGGTCGCGGCGGGAGCCCGCCCCGGTGCGGGCCGACGGGACGGGACAGAGGGGCGGGTGGGTGGGTAAGACGCCGCGAAGCGGCGACGCGTGAGCGCAACGGCGCAGGGGGCGCAGACGCGGCGAAGGGGCCGCCCCCTCACCGAGGCGGCAACGGAGGCCGCCGCCGGTCCGGCACATCGGAGCGGTCCGGCGGCGTCGCCGCGGGCCGCTGCTCCAGCAGATCGAGCGCCAGCCGCACCGCGTCGTCCAGCTGCGCGTGCCGCCCCTCCGCCCAGTCAAGCGGCGTCCGCAGGATGTCCAGGTCCGGGGAGACGCCGTGGTTCTCCACGCTCCACCCGTACGCGTCGAACCACCCCGCGTTCATCGGCACCGTGATCACCGTGCCGTCGCCGAGCCGGTGCCGCCCGGTCATCCCGACCACGCCGCCCCAGGTGCGCTGGCCGACGACCGGTCCGAGGCCGAGCAGCTTGAACGCGGCGGTGATCATGTCGCCGTCGGAGGACGTCGCCTCGTCGGCGAGGGCGACCACGGGGCCGCGCGGCGCGTTCGAGGCGTACGACACCGGCACGGCGTTGCGCGTCAGGTCCCAGCCGAGGATCTTGCGGGTCAGCTTCTCGATGACGAGCTCGCTGATGTGGCCGCCCGCGTTGCCCCGCACGTCCACGATGAGCGCCGGCCGGTCCACCTCCATGCGCAGGTCCCGGTTGAACTGGGCCCACCCCGAGCCGCCCATGTCGGGGATGTGCAGATAGCCGCACTTGCCGCCGCTCAACTCCCGTACGACGTCCCGGCGTTTGGCCACCCAGTCCTGATAGCGCAGCGGGCGCTCGTTGATGAGCGGCACGATCGCGACCCGGCGGGGCCTGCCGTCGCCCTCCGCGGGCCGGAAGGTGAGCTCGACCGTGGTGCCGCCCGCCGCCGAGAGCAGCGGGTAGGGGCCGGTCACCGGGTCGACCGGGCGGCCGTCGATGTGGGTGAGGACCGCGCCCTCCCGGATGCCCGCGCCGGCCAGCGGGGAGCGCGCCTTGGAGTCGGAGGAGTCGCCGGGCAGGATCCGTTTGACCATCCACCCCTCGTCCCGGTGCACGAGGTTGGCGCCGAGCAGCCCCATGGCCCGCTGGTAGTGCGGCGGCCCCTCGTTGCGGCGGGCGGCCGTGACGTACGCGTGGGAGGTGCCCAGCTCGCCGAGGACCTCGCGCAGCAGATCCGCGAACTCGTCGGGCGACGCGACCCGTTCGACCAGGGGCCGGTACTGCGCGAGCACCGCGTCCCAGTCGATGCCGCACATCCCCGGGTCCCAGAAGTAGGCGCGGATGATGCGGCCCGCCTCCTCGTACGCCTGACGCCACTCGGCAGCCGGGTCGACCTCGTGCAGGATGCGGCGCAGGTCGATCCAGACGGTCGTGTCGCCGTCGCCGACCTCGGTGGAGGGCACGGCGCTCAGGTCGCCCTCGTCGACGACGACGAGCCGTGAGCCGTCGCCGCTGAGCGCGAACCAGTCGAGGTGGTCGACGAGTTGGGACTTCTTCGTCTTGGTGATGCTGAAGTGTTCGAGGGTGGGGCGTCCCGAGGTGTCGGCCGGGTTGGCGAAGGTCTCGCCGAGCGCGCCCGAGATCGGCCAGCGCAGCCAGACCAGGCCGCCGCCGCTGACGGGGTGCAGCGCCGAGTACTTCGACGCGGCGACCGGGAACGGCGTGACCCGCGACTCCAGCCCCTCCACCTCCACCGTCGTGGTGCCGTACCCCGCGCCGCCGTCGGCCGGGTCGAGACCGCCCGCGGCCGGGCGCCCGTCGGGCAGCAGCGCGAAGGGCGACGGGGTCGCCGACGACAGTGGTACGAGGTAGGGGCGGCAGCCGAGCGGGAAGGACAGGTCGCCGGTGTGCACGTCGTAGACGGGGTCGAAGCCGCGCCAGGAGAGGAAGGCGAGATAGCGGCCGTCACGGGTGAAGACGGGGTTCTCGTCCTCGAAGCGGCCGTTGGTGACGTCGACGACGACGCGGGAGCCGGGCCCCTCGATGCGGGCCAGCTTGATCTGGCGCAGGGAGCGGCCGACGCCCGGGTGCGACCAGGTCAGCCAGGTGCCGTCCGGAGAGAAGGCGAGGTCGCGCACGGGCCCGTTGAGGGACCGGATCAACTCGGTGACCTCACCCTCGGCGCCCCCCGCCTCGTCTGTCCCGTCGGCCTCCTCCGCCCCGTCCGCCCCGTCGGACACCGTGATGAGGAGCAGCCGGCCGTCGTCCGAGGCGACGGCGAGCCGCCGGCCGTCGGGGTCGGCGACGAGCTCCTGGACCCGGCCGAGCCGGCCGCTCGCGAGCCTGCGTGGCCTGCGGTCGCCGCTGACCCGGGGCAGCCAGGAGATCTCCACGGCGTCCTCGCCCTCGGCGTCGGTCACGTAGGCGACCTGCCCGCTGGTGCCGAGCATCTCCGGGAGACGGACCCGTACGCCCGGGGTGTCGATGATGGTGCGGGCCGGGCCGTCCCGGTGGGTGAGCCAGTAGAGGGAGCCGCGCACGACGACGGCGCTGGCCCGGCCCGTCGTGTCCACGGAGATCGAGTCGACGTGCTGGGCGGCCGGCACCTGGTAGACCCGCCGCCCGGCCCGCGGCCCGCCGAGCCGCACGTCGAGCCGGCGCGGCACGGAGTCCGCGGCGAGGCCGTCGACCAGCCAGATGTCGCCCGCGCACTGGTAGACGACACGGGTGCCGTCGGACGCCGCGTGGCGGGCGTAGAAGGTGTCGTGGTCGGTGTGGCGGCGCAGGTCGGTGCCGTCGGGCAGACACGAGTAGAGGTTGCCGACGCCCTCGTGGTCGGAGAGGAAGGCGATCCGGCCGGACACGAACATCGGGGAGTCCAGATGGCCGTCCAGGTCGCCGAGGATCTGCTGCCCGTGCATCCACAGCCGGCCCGTCGCGCCGCCCCGGTACCGCTTCCAGGCGGCGGGTTCGTGCGGCGGCTTGCCGGTCAGGAGCAGCGTCTTGCGTTCGCATCGGTCGGCGTCGGCGTCGGCGGCGGCGGCGTTGGTGTCGTCGGCGCCACCGGCGCCCTCGGCGAGGGAGTCGGTGACCGCGATGTCCCAGACCGGGCCCCAGGGCAGCTTGCCGCCGGGGGAGCCGTCGACGGGCACGCTGTAGGCCCAGCAGAAGTACGAGAAGGGCTGGCCGTGCGAGGAGACGGCGAGGATGTCGCCGTCGGGGGACCAGCCGCAGACCCGGGTGTCGGTGCTACCCCAGTAGGTGAGGCGGCGGGCGGGGCCGCCGTCGACCGGCGCGAGATGGATCTCCGGGTCGAGGCTGCGCCAGGTCGTGTACGCGATGTGGCGGCCGTCCGGCGAGAAGCGGGGGTGGCTCACCTTCGTACGGTCGACGGTGAGCCGCCAGGCCCGGCCGGCCGGGGAGCCCTCCGGGGTGAGGGGCGCCACCCACAGGTCGTCCTCGGCGGCGAAGCAGAGGCGGTCGCCGCTGAGGTGCGGGAAACGCAGGTATGAGCGGTCGTCCTGGGCATCGTCGCGCGCGTCGGTCACCTCACCATGCTTTTCCGCTCCGCAGGCGGCGGCAACTCGTGCCGAGGGTGAAAACGGCATGCGCCGGGAGGAACGGGGGGCGTGACGCAGCACACGTACGAAACGGTTTCGTTTCGCTCGGGGGCGGGCGTACAGTCGTGGTGTACGAAACCGTTTCGTTCCGAGGCGGTACCGGGCAGTGGCGAGCAGGAGGTGGAGACCGTGACCGATACGACCGCGGCGCGGCGCACCAGGATCACCCCCGAGCGCGAGGCCGAGCTGTACGGGTCCGTGCTCGACCTGCTCCGTGAGGTCGGCTACGAGGCCCTCACCATGGACGCCGTCGCCGCCCGCACTCGCTCCAGCAAGGCCACCCTCTACCGCCAGTGGGGGAGCAAGCCGGAGCTGATCGCCAAGGCGCTGCGGCACAACAAGCCGGCGTCCCTCGCGGACATCGACACCGGCACGCTGCGCGGCGACCTGAACGAGATGGTGGCCCGCTCGGACGACTGCCAGATGGAGAAGGACGCCGCGCTGATGCGGGGTCTGTTCCATGCCGTCCACGACCACCCCGAACTCCACCAGGCGCTGCGGAACCTGCTCATCGAGCCGGAGCTCACCGGCCTCAACGACCTGTTGCGCAGAGCGGTGGAGCGCGGCGAAGTCGCCGCGGACAATCCGGCGCTCGAGTTCGTCGTCCACATGATGGTCGGCGGCTTCGCGGCCCGGGACCTCATCGAGGACCGCCCGGTCGACCGAGCCTTCCTCGCCGCGTACATCGACGCCGTGATTCTCCCCGCCCTCGGCGTCTGACCCACCCGCAACACCCGCAACACCCGCACCTGACGTCGCCGCTCAAGTCGTCGGGCCGATCCCTTCTGCCCAATCCGGACACCACGACCTGACCGGGAGTACGCCCCCGTGGCCACTTTCCTCTACAAACTCGGCAAACTCGCCTTCAGGCGACGCCACTTCGTCGCCCTGATATGGGTGGCGCTCCTGACGCTCGCCGGGGTCGGCGCCGCGTCCGCGCCCACCGCCGCCTCCAGTTCCTTCTCCATACCCGGGACGGAGGCCCAGAAGGCCTTCGACCTCCTGGAGAAGCGCGCCCCCGATGCCAGCGCCGACGGCGCGAGCGCCCGCGTCGTCTTCAAGGCGCCGGACGGCCAGAAGGTCACCGACAAGGCCAACAAGGCCGAGATCGACAAGACCGTCGCCGCCCTGAAGTCCGGCTCGGACCAGGTGGCCCGCGCGGACAACCCGTTCGAGACCAAGACGGTCAGCAAGGACGGCTCGACGGCGTACGCCTCCGTCTCGTACAAGGTCACCTCGATGGAGCTGACCGACGACGACCGCGACGCGCTGGAGAAGACCACCGACAAGGCGCGGGAGTCCGGGCTCACGGTCGAGGTCGGCGGCGACGCGCTGCAGGCCATGCCCGAGACCGGGGCCACCGAGATCATCGGCATCGCCATCGCGGCGGTCGTCCTCATCATCACCTTCGGCTCGCTGATCGCGGCCGGTCTGCCGCTGCTCACCGCGCTGATCGGGGTCGGCATCGGCGTCTCGTCGATCACCGCGCTCGCCAACGCGCTCGACCTCGGCACCACCACCTCGACGCTCGCCATGATGATCGGCCTCGCGGTCGGCATCGACTACGCGCTCTTCATCGTCTCGCGCTACCGCGGCGAACTCGCCGACGGCCGCGACCGCGAGGAGGCGGCGGGCCGCGCGGTCGGCACCGCGGGTTCCGCGGTCGTCTTCGCCGGGCTCACCGTGGTCATCGCGCTGGTCGGCCTCGCCGTGGTGAACATCCCGATGCTCACCAAGATGGGCTTCGCCGCGGCCGGCACGGTCGTCATCGCCGTCCTCATCGCGCTCACCCTCATCCCGGCGCTGCTCGGGTACGCGGGCAAGCGGGTCATGCCGATGGGCGAGAAGAGCAGGCTCTTCGGGGGCGGCAAGAAGAAGGCGGCCGCGGAGAAGGCGGCCGCGGAGAAGGCCGGCGCGGAGAACGGCGCCGAGCCGAAGCAGAACATGGGCACCCGCTGGGCCCGCTTCGTGGTCCGCCGCCCGATCGCCGTGCTGCTCGTCGGCATCGTGGGCCTGGGCGCCGCGGCGCTGCCGGTCTCGCAGCTGGAGCTCGGCCTGCCGGACGACGGCGCGCAGCCGACGTCCACGACCCAGCGCAAGGCGTACGACCTGGTCTCCGAGGGCTTCGGCCCCGGCTTCAACGGCCCGCTGATGGTGGTCAACGACCTCAAGGGTGTCGCCGACCCGAAGGCCGCGGCCGGCGAGATCAAGAAGACGATCGCCGAGCTGGACGACGTCCTGACCGTCGCCGAGCCGGTGTTCAACAAGACCGACGACACCGCGATCATCAGCGTCGTCCCGTCCTCCAAGCCCAGCGGCATCGAGACCGAGGACCTGGTCCACTCGATCCGCGACACCGGCGCGAAGATCAAGTCCGACACCGGCGCGGACATCATGGTCACCGGCACCACGGCCATGAACATCGACGTCTCGCAGAAGCTCAACGACGCCCTGCTGCCCTATCTGGCACTGGTCGTGGGCCTGGCGTTCCTGCTCCTGATCGTCGTCTTCCGTTCGATCCTGGTCCCGCTCAAGGCGGCCCTCGGCTTCCTGCTCTCGGTCCTCGCGGCCCTCGGCGCGGTCGTCGCGGTCTTCCAGTGGGGCTGGCTCGGCTCGCTCTTCGGCGTCGAGCAGACCGGCCCGATCATGTCGATGATGCCGATCTTCATGGTGGGCGTCGTCTTCGGCCTCGCGATGGACTACGAGGTGTTCCTCGTGACCCGTATGCGGGAGGCGTACGTCCACGGGGAGCGGTCCGGGCAGGCGATCGTGACCGGCTTCCGGCACGGGGCCCGGGTGGTCTCGGCGGCGGCGGTCATCATGATCGCGGTGTTCGCCGGCTTCATCGGCTCGTCCGAGCAGATGGTCAAGATGATCGGCTTCGGCCTCGCCATCGCGGTCTTCTTCGACGCGTTCGTGGTCCGCATGGCGCTGGTCCCCGCGGTCCTCGCGCTGCTCGGCAAGAAGGCGTGGTGGCTGCCGAAGTGGCTGGACCGCGCGCTGCCGAACGTGGACGTCGAGGGCGAGGGCCTGCGCACGGAGGCGGAGAAGGACGCGAGGTCCGCCGAGACGGAACGCGAGCCGGCACGCGTCTGACCTCAAGGGCGCCCACTTAGCCCGACCGGGGCGGCTCGCCCTAGTGGGTGACCGGGGTGGCGGCCACGTGGGTGCGGCGCAGGAAGCGGATCAGCGCCGACGCGTCGAACTGGACGACCGTCACCCCGTCCGGGGCGTGGAACTCCACGACCGTCTGGACCCGGCCGCACGGCCAGACGTGCACGCCGTCGGCGGTGACCGGGGCCCGCAGCCCCTGCTCCAGGAGGGCCCGGTCGCAGACCCGCTGCGGCGCACCGGGGAGGCCGATCCGCACCGCGTGCGGGTCGGCCTCCGGGTCGTAGTGCAGCATGACGGGGACGGCGCGGTGGCCCTCGGAGGAGTCCGTGACGAGGTGGGCGCGTGCGTACTGCTCGACTGCGGACATCACTGAACTCCTCGGACTCCTCATCCAGCCGGGTGCGTGACCCGGGACCTTCCTCACCAATGTCCCATATGTCCGGCATATCGCCCCCGGCGGAGGCGTAGCCGATTCGGGACCGCAGTGCTCTTGCAAACCGTTTGCAACAAGGCCCTATCATTGAACGGTTCACGAGCGATCTGCCCTGTCCAGGGGCCCCTGCCCAGGAGCGAGCGCATGCATGTCCCCGACGGGTTCATCAATGTCCCGGTGTCCGCGGCCACCGGGGTCGTCGCGGCCGCGGCCGTGGCCGTCAGCCTCAAGGGGGCGCGGCGCGAGCTGGACGAGCGGACCGCCCCGCTCGCCGGTCTGGTCGCGGCCTTCATCTTCGCGGTGCAAATGCTGAACTTCCCGGTCGCGGCCGGGACCAGCGGACATCTCCTCGGCGGCGCGCTCGCGGCGATCCTCGTCGGGCCCTTCACCGGGGTGCTCTGCGTCTCCGTCGTCCTGCTCATGCAGGGCGTGCTCTTCGCCGACGGCGGCCTGACCGCGCTCGGCGTGAACATCTCCGACATGGCGATCGTCACCACCGTCGTCGCCTACCTCGTCTTCCGCGGCCTGGTGAAGGTGCTGCCCAGGAAGCGCCGCTCGATCACCGTGGCCTCCTTCGTCGCCGCGCTGCTCTCGGTGCCCGCAGCCGCGGTCGCCTTCACCGTGATCTACGCCCTCGGCGGCACGACCGACGTCTCCATCGGCAAGGTCGCCACCGCCATGGTCGGCGTGCACGTCCTCATCGGCATCGGCGAGGCCGCCATCACTGCGCTCACCGTCGGCGCCGTCATCGCCGTACGGCCCGACCTGGTGTACGGGGCGCGGGGCCTGACTCAGCCGTTGAAGCTGCGGGTCGGCGGCGAGCTGGTGGACGCGCCGGCCGCCGAGCCGGCCCCGGTCCCGGCCGCCGCCCGCTCGGCCCGCCCGGTGTGGATCGCGGGCATCGTCGCCTCCCTCGTCCTCGCGGGCTTCGTCAGCTTCTACGCCGCGACCTCCCCCGACGGCCTGGAGAAGGTCGCCCACGACAAGGGCATCGACAAGAAGGCCGAGGACCACGCCGCCGCGGACTCCCCGCTCGCCGACTACGGCGTCAAGGACATCGCCGACGCCCGCCTCTCCGGCGGCCTGGCCGGCGTGATCGGCGTGGGCGTCACGGTCGCCGCGGGCTCGGGGATCTTCTGGGCGCTGCGCCGACGCCGTACGAACGACACCTCGCCGGCCGCCGTGCCCGAGAGCGTCACCTCCGAGAAGGCCTGACATGGGTGCGGGCCACGCCCACCGGCTCTACCGGCACGGCCGCTCACCGGTGCACGCGCTGCCCCCGCACACCAAACTCGCCGCCGTCTTCTGCTTCGTGATCGTCGTGGTCTCCACGCCGCGCGAGGCGATGTGGGCGTTCGGTCTGTACGCGGTACTGCTCGGCGTCGTCGCCTACGCCGCCCGTGTCCCGGCCGGCTTCCTGCTCAAGCGGCTCCTGATAGAGATCCCCTTCGTGGCGTTCGCCGTCCTGATGCCCTTCGTCGCCCAGGGCGAACGGGTCGACGTGCTCGGCCTCTCGCTGAGCGTCAACGGCCTCTGGGGCGCCTGGAACGTCCTCGCCAAGGGCACGCTCGGCGTCGCCGCGTCGGTGCTGCTCGCCGCCACCACCGAGCTGCGCGCGCTGCTCCTCGGCCTGCAGCGGCTGCGGCTCCCCCCGCTGCTCGTCCAGATCGCCTCGTTCATGATCCGCTACGGCGACGTCATCACCGACGAGATGCGCCGCATGAAGATCGCCCGCGAGTCGCGCGGCTTCGCGGCGCGGGGCGTGCGGCAGTGGGGCGTCCTCGCCAAGTCCGCGGGCGCGCTCTTCATCCGCTCGTACGAGAGGGGCGAGCGGGTGCACCTGGCCATGGTCAGCCGCGGTTACGCGGGATCGATGCCGGTCATCGACGAGGTGACCGCCTCCCGGGGGCAGTGGACGTACGCGCTGGCCCTGCCGCTGACCGCCCTCCTCGTCTGCCTGTTGGGATGGACCCTGTGACCCCTGCACCCTCGCCGGCCTCCGCGCCCTCGCTCGAAGTGGCCGGCCTCGCCTTCGCCTACCCCGACGGCCACCAGGCGCTCTTCGGCGTCGACTTCACCGTCGGACGCGGCGAGCGCGTCGCCCTGCTCGGGCCGAACGGCGCGGGCAAGACGACCCTCGTGCTGCACCTCAACGGCATCCTGACCGGCGGCGCCGGCACGGTCACCGTGGCCGGGCTGCCGGTCGGCAAGCGGCACATGGCGGAGATCCGGCGCCGGGTCGGCATCGTCTTCCAGGACCCGGACGACCAGCTGTTCATGCCGACCGTGCGCGAGGACGTCGCCTTCGGCCCCGCGGCCGCGGGGATGCGGGGTCCGGAGCTGGAGGCGCGCGTCATGAAGGCGCTGTCTCAGGTCGGCATGGCGGAGTTCGCGGACCGGCCGCCGCACCACCTCTCCTTCGGGCAGCGGCGCAGGGTGGCGGTCGCCACGGTGCTCGCCATGGAGCCGGAGATCCTCGTCCTGGACGAGCCCTCCTCCAACCTCGACCCCGCGTCGCGGCGCGAACTGGCGGACATTCTGCGGTCGTTGGACGTGACCGTCCTGATGGTCACGCACGATCTGCCGTACGCCATGGAGCTCTGCCCCCGCGCCCTGATCCTCAGCGACGGGGCCATCGCGGCCGACGGGGCCACGGGCGACCTGCTCGCCGACGACGACCTGATGCGTGCGCATCGACTGGAACTGCCCTTCGGCTTTGATCCCAAGGTCGGTAAGGTCAGCCGGTAGGGAATCGGTGGCTGTTGTCGGGGGTTGACCTTTTCATGGGCGATTTCATACGCGGCACGGTGGCCGACGGATACGAGGCGGTCCGGGACGCCTTCGCACGTAACTTCTCCGAGCGCGGCGAGCGCGGCGCCGCCGTCTCCGTGTACCGCGACGGGCGCAAGGTCGTCGACCTGTGGGGCGGCGCGAAGGACGTCGACGGGGATCTCGACGCCGGTGCCGCGCCGTGGGAGTCCGGCACCGCGCAGATCGTCCGCTCGGCCACCAAGGGTGTCGCGGCAGCCGCGCTGCTCCTGCTGCACCAGCGCGGGGAGCTGGACCTGGACGCGCCGGTCGGCGCGTACTGGCCGGAGTTCAAGGCGCGCGGCAAGGAACGAACCCTGATCCGGCACGTCCTCGCACACCGCGCGGGCGTCCCCGCCCTGGACCGGCCGCTGACGCCCGGCGAGGCGTACGACCCCGACCTCGCCGCCGCGGTCGTCGCCGCACAGGCCCCCTTCTGGACGCCGGGCGAGGACCACGGCTACCACGCGCACACGTACAGCTGGCTCACCGGTGAGCTGGTGCGGCGGGTGACGGGCCGGTGCGTGGGGGAGTGGATCGCCGCCGAGGTCGCGCGCCCGCTCGGTCTCGACCTGTGGGTCGGGCTGCCGCAAGCGGAGGCGGGGCGGGTCGGCCGCCTCGGCCGGATCGAGCCGCCCGCGGCGCCGGGCGGCCTGCGGGTCCGCCCCAAGCGGAACGTGGCGCAGGCGTACGAGGATCCCGCCTCGCTGACCCGTCGCGCCTTCGCGGCGATCGACCCGCTGCCGGACGAGAACGACTCCGCCTACCGGGCGGCGGCGCTGCCCGCGTCCAACGGCGTCGCTACGGCGGACGGCCTCGCCCGCTTCTACGCGGCCCTGACCGGTGAAGTCGACGGCGGCCGCGCGCTGTTCACGCCGCAGACGGTGGCGCTGGCACGCGGCGAGGCGTCGGCCGGGCCTGACCGTGTCCTGGTCGTCGGCACCCGCTTCGGCCTCGGCTACATGCTGCACGGTGCCGCCGCACCGCTGCTGTCCCCCGGCTCCTTCGGCCACCCCGGCCGGGGCGGCGCGCTGGGCTTCGCGGACCCGGAGTCGGGGCTGGCCTTCGGCTACGTCACGAACGGCATGAACAAGGGGGTGACGGCGGACCCCAGGGCGCAGGCGCTGGTACGGGCGCTGCGCGCGACGGTGTGACGCCCGCGCGTCGGTGTGACGCCGAAGACGCCCCCGCTGCCCTCGCTACCCGGCGTGCAGCATCAGCCCGATCCCCGCCACCATCAGCCCCGCCGCGACCAGCCGCGGCGCCCCGAACCGTTCCTTGAAGAAGATCGCGCCGATCGCCGCCCCGACGATGATCGAGGACTCCCGCAGCGCCGAGACCGGGGCCAGGTCCGCTCGCGTCTGGGCCCACAGGACCAGGCCGTACGCCAGGACCGAGAGCGCCGCGCCGAGCAGGCCCACCGCCGCGAACGGGCGCAGGCGCGGGATCAGTTCGCCGCGCCAGCGGTACGCCGCGTACAGCGGGACCGTGATGCCCTCCAGGACCATCAGCCACGCGATGTACCCCATGGAGGAGCCGGAGGCCCGTACGCCCAGGCCGTCCACCACCGTGTAGCCCGCGATGGAGACGCCCGTCGCGAGGGCCGCGCCGATGGCCGCCCAGTCGGGGCGGCGGCCCGTGCCCCGTATGCCCCACAGGGCGAGCCCGGTCAGGCCCGCGGAGGAGACCGCGACGCCCGCCGCCTGCCAGCCGTCGGGGACCTCGCCCGCGAAGAGCGCCGCGAGGACCGTGACGACGAGGGGGGCCGTGCCGCGGGCGATGGGGTAGGCCTGGCCGAAGTCGCCGAGCCGGAACGACGTCATGAGCAGGGCGTAGTAGCCGACGTGCAGGGCCGCGGAGAGGACCAGGTAGGGCCAGGCCGCGGCGTCCGGGAGCGGGACGAAGGGGGCGAGGAGCAGCCCGATCAGCGTGCCGCCGCCGGAGATGAGGGTGAAGCCGACCAGCTTGTCCGTGATGTGGTGGGCGATCGCGTTCCAGCTGGCGTGGGTGACGGCGGCGAGCAGCACCGCGGCCGCGACCAGCGGGGTCACTCGGCGGTCTCGCGCACGTCCACGAGGGTGCCGCCGGCGTGGGCGACCAGCGTCTCGGGGGCCATCGGAAAGACGGCGTAGGGCGTGCCGGCCGCCGCCCATACCACTTCGTGGTGGAGGAGGGAGCGGTCGGCGAGGACGCGGGTGCGGGTGGCGTGACCGAAGGGCGGTACGCCGCCGATCGCGTAGCCGGTGGCCTCGCGGACGACGTCCGCCCTGGCGCGGGTGACCTTCTCGGCGCCGAGCTCGCGGCGCACGAGGTCGAGGTCGACGCGCGACGCGCCGTCCATCAGGACCAGGACCGGGACGCCGTCCGCCGCGAAGATCAGGGACTTGCAGATCTGGCTGAGCTCGCAGCCGATGGCCGCGGCGGCCTCCTGGGCGGTACGGGTCTGCTCCGGGAAGCGGCGCACCCGGGCGATCAGGTCACCGAGCCCCAACTGGAGCAGGGCCTCGGCGAAGCGGGGGTGGGCGGCGGTGGTGGGTGGCGGGGTTGTGCTGTCACTCATGCGGGGCACGCTAGCGGTCTGTGTACGGGGCACGCGACCGTGTATCCGCAGAGCGGACGGGTCCGGCGTCTTCGGCGACCCGGCACCTTCGATTCCGACCGGGGCTGCCCGGGGTTCTGCGGAGCGTGGCGGCTCCGGCCCGCCGGTAAAGGGCGCTACCGCAGCGAGCCGTTCGACGGGGTCGGTCGGCATGGGCCACGGTAGGGGTGGGGCCTGGAGGTCACCCTTCGCTGGGCCGGTGCCTTCGATTCTTACCGGGGCCGCCCGGGGTTTTGCGGAGTGTGGCGCCTCCGGGCCGCGAGTAAAGGGCGCCCTTCGGGCGTCGGCTCCGCCGATTCCGCTCCGCTCCACCCTTGACTCCCGTCCCTCCACCGCAGCTTGACTTTCGACCCGGACGGCCAGGGGTGGGGCCGGCGGGCTCTGCTGGGATGGGTCATCACGTCTCGCTGCCGGGTGCGGACCGGCCCAACGTGGGCGGAGGCCCCGGTGCGAGCTCGGCCCACGGCCGGTGTGGTCGGGTCACCACCTTTCGCTGCCGGGTGCGGACCGGCCCATCGTGCGCCGACGCCCCGGTGCGCGCTCGGCCAGCCACGCGGCCACGCTGCTCGGGCCATCAGCTTTCACCGCCGGGTGCGGTCCGGCCCATCGCGGGCGCGGGCCAGGGTTGCGGCTCGGCCGTCCACGCGGCATCGCTGCCCGGGCCATCGGCTTGCGCTGGCGGGTGCGGTCCGGCTCATCGCGGGCGGCGGCCACGGTGGGCCAGCCGCCCGGCCACGCCGCGCGGGCCATCAGCCTCCGTGGCCGGGTGCGGTGGTCGGGGGCCTCGTGTCTGGCTGTCGCGGTCGAGGGGGCGGGGGCGCGGGGCGGGTTCTCGTGGTCGGGTACCTACTTCGGCAAAGTTGCGAATCGAGACGCCGCGCGCCCCCTCGCCAGACCGGATGCGCCCCCGGGGACGTAAGCCCGCCTCCTGACGCCAGGCCCGTCCGCGCTCCATCCCTTCCCCCTCGGTTACCTACTTTGGGAAAGTTGCGAAGCAGAAGCCCGCGCGCCCCCTGCCACACCCCGCGCGCCGCCTGGTGGGTGCCCGATCGCAGGATCCGGTCCCTCCGCCGAACCCGGTGGCCCTACCGAACCCCTTCGTTCGTCCCACACGAGAACTCTGTTGGGGGTCTGGCACCTACTTTGGGAAAGTTGCGAAGTGGAACTCCGCGCGCCCCCCTGCCGCGCCCCGCGCGCCGTCGGACCGGTGGTAGGCGGGCGGGTTCTGCCCCTCCGCCGGGCCCGGTGGCGCGCCACCGAACCCATTCGCCCCACACACCTCGTGCGCCACCAGATCCCGGCAGCCCCGCCAATCCCACCTCCCGCAGAGCACCCACCCACCTCATCCCCCTCGGTGGACTGTCCGGTTCCGGGGGCGCTTGGGGTGTGGGAGGGGGGCGTGCGGCATATTCATTCGCAACTTTTCCAAAGTAGGTGACAGACCCCCCGGGGGCGGCCGACCTCTGCCCCCGGCCAGCGCATCGAACGTCGCCTCTGCCGACGATAGGGCGGGCCGCACCCGGCAGCGCGAGCGGATGACCTGAGCAGACTGGTCGTGGGCCGCGCTCGTACCGTGGCCGCGCCCACGATGGGCCGGTCCGCACGCGGCAGCGAGAGCCGATGACCCGACCACGCCGGCCGTGGGCCGAGCTCGCACCGTGGCGTCGGCACACGTTGGACCGGTCCGCACCCGGCAGCGAAACGTGATGACCCAACCCCCAGACCCCGCCGCCTCACCCCTGGCCGTCCGGGTCGAAGGTCAAGTCGCGGTGGAGGGACGGGAGTCAAGGGTGGAGCGCAGCGGAATCGGCGAAGCCGACGCCCGAAGGGCGCCCTTTACTGCCGGCCCGGAGGCGCCACACTTCGCAAAACCCCGGGCGGCCCCGGTGACCTTCAACGTCTCCGGGGCACCGAAGGCGCCGCCCGGGACCCCTCAGCCTCCGGCCAACAGCATCGCCCGTACCACCGGCCCCGCCGAGTCCCCCCCATGGCCGCCCTCCTGGACAACCGCCGCCGACGCCAGGTCACCCCGGTACGCCGTGAACCAGCCGTTCGGCTTCTTCTGGCCGTCGACCTCCGCGGAGCCGGTCTTCGCGCCCATGTCGGAACCGAGCCCCGACATCGGCTCGACCGCCGTGCCGGCGACCGCCGTGTAGTGCATGAGCTCCCGCAGCGACGCCGCCGTCGAGCCCGACAACGCACGCGGCGCGGTGGCCAGTTCGCGGTCGTCGACGTCCGGCGAGACCAGGTAGGGCTGGCGGAACTTGCCGGACTTCACCGTCGCCGCCACCGACGCCATGTTCAGCGGATTCATCCGCACCCCGCCCTGCCCGATCAACGACGCCGCCATCTGCGCGTCGCTCTGCACCGGCACCGCGCCGTCGAAGGACGACACGCCGATCGACCAGTTGTCCCTGCCGAGCCCGAAGACCTCCTGCGCCTGCCGGGTGAGGGAGTCGTTCTCCAGCTTCTCGGCCTGGCTGATGAAGGCCGTGTTGCAGGACCGGGCGAAGCTCGCGCGGAACGTACCGCCCTTGATCTCGAACTTGTCGTCGTTCTGGAACTTCCAGCCCCCGTACGTCACGTACTTGGGGCACGGGTGCTTCTTGTCGACCCCGGCGAGCTTCTTCTCCAGGAGCAGCGACGAGGTGATGACCTTCATCGTGGAGCCGGGCGCGATCGAGCCCTGGAAGGCCGTGTTGAAGCCGCCCGGATTGGAGTTGGCGGCCGCCAGGATCTCGCCGGTGCTCGGCTTGACCACCACGACGGACGCCCGCTGCCGCTTCGCCGTCTCGCGCTCCGCGGCCGCCTGCAACGACCCGCTGAACGTCGTCTTCAGCGTGCCCGGCGTCCCCGGCGACAGCGTGAGCAGCGTCTTGTCGGGCAGCGCCTTCGCGTCGTCCTTCTTCTTCGCCGCGGCCGAGTCCGAGGCCGAGTTCGAGGCGGAGTCCGACGTCGACGCAGACTTTCCGTCGGCGTCCGCCCGTACCACCCGCAGCTCCACGCCCGCCTTGCCCCCCGCCTTCTTGCCGTACTTCTCGCGCAGCCCGTCCAGCACCGTGCCCAGCGACGGGTACTTCGCCGCCGTCAGCGCGCCGCCGTCCCGGTCCACCGCCTTGATCGGCGGGTCGCCCGCCTCCCCGGTGACCAGCCGGTCGCCCCGCTTCAGCTCCGGGTGGAGGACCGAGGGCTGCCAGCCGACCAGCGTCCTGCCGTCGCTCTTGCGGCGCACGACGGTCAGTTCGGACGCGTACGACAGCGGCTTGGTCTTTCCCTCGTACGAGACCGTGGCCGCCGCCTTGAACGGCACCGTGGCCCCCGCCCGCCTGCCCGGGGTCAGCCGGGGCTTCGTGAGGTGGCCGTCCTTGCGGTACGAGGTCAGGGACGTCAGCGCCGCCGCGCGGTCGTCGGTGAGCGCCGCGGCCCGCGCCACATCGCCCTTGGCCCACGCGGTGAGGAACGCCCGCGCGGTGGTGCGGACTTCGGCCGCCGTCGGCGGGCCCGTCGCGACCTGCTTCTCGTCGACGCTCGAACCGTCCCCGTCGGAGCCGGCGCCCCCGGAGAGCGCGAACGCGGCGGCCCCCACGCCGACCACGACCACGGCCGCCGCCCCGCCGAGCACACCCGGGTGCACCTTCGTGTTTCTGACGCCGCCGACGCCCTTGCGCTCGGCGGCGCGCCTTCGCTTGCCCACAAACCCTCCGCAGTTCCCCAGAACCCCCGGCTCCGCACCGGAAGGCCACCTTAGAGGCGTACGGGGAAGCACCCGACCACTTCGCCGTCCGCCCGGGCACCGGCCCGGCGGACCGTCTACCCTGCGCCCAGCACCGCCGCCACGATCGGGCCCGCCGCGTCACCGCCGTGCCCGCCCCGCTGCGCCATCGCGGCCGCGGCGACGTCACCCCGGTAACCGGTGAACCAACTGTCCGACTTCTCCTGCCCGTCGACCTCCGCGGAACCGGTCTTCGCGCCGATGTCGCCGCCGAGCCCCGCCATGGCCCGCGCCCCGGTGCCGCTGACCGCGGTGCGGTGCATCATCTGGCGCAGCTGCGCGACGGTGGAGGCGCGCAGGCCCCGCGCGGTGGCCAGTTCACGGTCGTCCAGGGATTTCGGCACGATCACCGGCTGGTGGAAGGTGCCCGTCATCGCCGTCGCCGTCACCGACGCCATGTTGAGCGGGTTCATCAGGACCTCGCCCTGGCCGATGGCGTTGGTCGCCCGGTCGGGGCCCGTGGAGGCGGGGACCGTGCCGTCGCTGGTGACGACGCCGGCCTTCCAGTTGTCCTGGCCGAGGCCGAAGTTGTTCTGCGCCTCCTCGGTCAGCGACTCGTCGGTGATGCCGTCCTCGTCGATGAGCTTCACGAACGCGGTGTTGCAGGAGCGCGCGAAGCTCTCCGAGAGCGTCGCGGACTCGTTCGGCGCCATGCCCTTGAGGTTGTGGATGGTCTGGCTCTGCCAGGTCGCGGTGGGTGGGCACGGCGCGGGCCCGCTCGCCTTGGTGACGCCCTTGTCGATGAGCATCGCCGCGGTGAGGATCTTCATCGTCGAGCCGGGCGCCACCTTGCCCTCGAACGCCGCGTTGAAGGCGTCCTCACGGTTGTTGGCGACCGCGAGGATCTCACCGGTGCTCGGCTTCACCGCGACCACCGACGAGTTGTCGCTGCGCAGCACCGCCCGCTCCGCCGCCTTCTGCGCCCCGGCGCTCAGCGTCGTGGGCAGCTTGCCCGGGGTGCCCTCGGTGAGGGTGAGCAGCGTGCGCGACCCGGCGTCCTGGTCCTCGTGCTGCACGTACAGCTCGATGCCCGGCTTGCCGCCCGCCCGCTCGCCGTACTTGGCGCGCAGGCTGTCCAGGATCGGGCGCAGCGAGGGGTAGTCCTTCTTGCGCAGGACGACGCCGGCCCGGTCCACCGCCTCGATGGGCGGCGCGGTGGCCTCACCCGTCACGAGGGTGTCGCCCCTGCGCAGGGAGGGGTGGACCACCGAGGCCTGCCAGTCGACGAGCGGGCGCCCGGTGGTCTTGCCGCGGACCACGGTCAGCCGTGAGTCGTACGCGAGGGGCTTGCTCTTCCCCCGGTACGACACCGTCGCCGACACCGAGAACGGCACGCTGTCGCCGGACGCCCGCTTCGGGGTGATCTTCACCTTCGTCAGGTGCGCGTCCTCGCGGAAGCCGGTCAGGGCGGTGGTCGCCGCCGTGCTGTTGTCGGTGTACCCGGCGGCGCCCCCGGCGTCGCCGTCGGCCCACGCCGCGAGGAACTTCCCGGCCGTCTGACGCACTTCATCGCTCGACACCGGGCCCGTCTTGACCTCGGCGGAGCCCGGTCCCCCCGAACCGCCGCCCCCCGACAGGCCGTTCACGAGGTTGTACGCGCCGTACCCCGCGGTCCCCACCATCGCGGTGAAGACCCCGCCGACCAGCGCGGCCTTTATTCCCTTGCGCACGATGCGCCCCCTCCCCAGGAGCCCCGCCGAAATGCATTCCGGCGGGGGCGTTCGCCTGAACCCTAAGGGGGAGAAGGTACGTACGGGACGGTCGTTATCCGACGGTGTCCAAGGTGTGCCCTACACCCATGTATCGACTACACCCATGTGTCCAGCCACATGCGTGACCGCCAGGAATCGATGGGAATCGCGGTGCCGGTGTAAATGGGCCAGAAATAGATGAAGTTCCACAGGATCAGCAGGACGAGGACGCCCGAGGCCGCCGCGCCGGCCACGCGCCGCCCCTCGCCCGAACCCGGCGGCCCGAGCAGCGCGCCCACCAGCATCGCCACGGCCAGACACAGGAACGGCACGAAGACGACCGCGTAGAAGTAGAAGATCGTGCGCTCCTGGTAGAAGAACCAGGGCAGATAGCCCGCGAGCACCGCGCACAGGATCGCGCCCGCCCGCCAGTCGCGGCGGAACGCCCACCGCCACACCACGTAGACCAGCGCGAGCGCCGCCACCCACCACAGCAGCGGGGTGCCGAGCGCGAGGACCTCGCGGGCGCACTTCTCCGTGGTGTCCGAGGGGCAGCCGTCCTTGCCGGGCAGCGGCGACTCGTAGAAGTACGAGACGGGCCGGCCGTCGACGAGCCAGCTCCACGGATTCGACTGGTAGGTGTGCGGCGAGGACAGGCCCACATGGAAGTCGTAGACGGCGTGCTCGTAGTGCCACAGGCTGCGCACCCAGTCCGGCAGCCAGGTCCAGCCGCCGCCTTTGCCGTCCGTCACCGCCCAGTTGCGGTAGTAGCCGCCGGAGCCGTCCGTCGGCGAGAGGATCCAGCCGAGCCAGGACACGACGTACGTGACGAGCGCCACCGGCACCGTCGAGACGAACGCCGGCAGCACGTCGTGGCGCAGGACCGCACGGTAGGGCCGCACCGCGCCGGCCACCCGGCGCGCGCCCACGTCCCACAGGACCGTCATCAGACAGAGGAAGACCATCACGTACAGGCCGTTCCACTTGGTGCCGAAGGCGAGGCCGAGGCAGAGCCCGGCCGCCCACCGCCAGGGGCGCCACCCCAGCCGCAGCGTCTGCGCGACCCGCACATCGGGCCGCACCCGGCCGTCGGCGTCCACCGGCAGCGCGGCGGCGAGCCGGGCCCGCGCCTTGTCCCGGTCGATCAGGAAGCAGCCGAACGCGGCGAGCACGAAGAACATCAGGACCTGGTCGAGCAGGGCGGTACGGCTCATCACGAAGTGCAGGCCGTCCACCGCGAGCAGCGCGCCCGCCAGACAGCCGAGGAACGTGGAGCGGAACAGCCGCCGCCCGATCCGGCAGAGCATCAGCACCGAGAGAGTGCCGAGCAGCGCCGTCATGAACCGCCAGCCGAACGGATCAAAACCGAACAGCCACTCGCCGACACCGATCACATACTTGCCGACCGGCGGATGCACCACGTACGCCGCGTCGTGCGGGATCGCGATGTCACCGCCCTGCCGCAGGACGTCGTCGTTGACCTTCTCCGGCCAGTTGACCTCGAAGCCGCGGTGGATGAGCGCCCAGGCGTCCTTCGCGTAATACGTCTCGTCGAATATCACGGCCTTCGGATTGCCGAGGTTCAGAAACCGGGTGATCCCGGCGACGAGCGTGATCAGCAGCGGCCCCGCCCAGCCGGACCACCGCACAAGGCGGTCGGCGAACGGCTCGGACAGGCCGAGCGTCAGCCACAGCCGGGGGCTCGGCTCCGCGTATCCGGGGACGAGACGGGCCGTGACGTCGTCCCGGGCGCGCTCCGCATGACCGAATCGGCGCAGCCGCCGCTGCCACGAGGGCTGCTGCTCCTCGGCTGCCTGGCCCTCGCGGGTGTCCGGGGAAGACGCGGTACTGGTCACCGCGCCATCGTAGGGAACCAGACTGTGCGAGTCCCGCCCCCCGGCCCCTGCGAGGATGGATCCGTGACAGGAAGCGCTGATTCCCCCGGAACCCTGGTGCTGGCAGGCACCCCCATCGGCGATGTCGCCGACGCCCCGCCGCGGCTCGCCGCCGAACTGGCGGCGGCAGACGTCGTGGCGGCCGAGGACACCCGGCGGCTGCGCCGGCTCACCCAGGCGCTGGGGGTGCAGGTCGGCGGCCGGGTCGTGTCCTACTTCGAGGGCAACGAGGCGGCGCGCACACCCGAGCTGGTCGAGGCGCTGACCGGCGGCGCGCGGGTGCTGCTGGTGACCGACGCCGGCATGCCGTCGGTCTCCGACCCCGGCTACCGGCTCGTCGCCGCCGCCGTGGAGCGGGACGTACGGGTGACCGCGGTGCCAGGACCGTCCGCCGTGCTCACGGCGCTGGCGCTCTCCGGCCTCCCGGTGGACCGGTTCTGCTTCGAGGGGTTCCTGCCGCGCAAGGCGGGCGAGCGCCTCTCCCGGCTGCGCGAGGTCGCCGAGGACCGCCGCACCCTCGTCTACTTCGAGGCCCCGCACCGCATCGACGACACGCTCGCCGCGATGGCCGAGGCGTTCGGCGAGGAGCGCAGGGCCGCGGTCTGCCGCGAGCTGACCAAGACGTACGAGGAGGTCAAGCGCGGCTCCCTGAAGGAACTCGCCGAGTGGGCGGCCGACGGCGTACGCGGTGAGATCACCGTCGTCGTCGAGGGCGCGCCGGAGAAGAGCGGGGCGGAGCTCGGCCCCGAGGAGCTGGTGCGCAGGGTGCGGGTGCGCGAGGAGGCGGGCGAGCGGCGCAAGGAGGCCATCGCCGCGGTGGCCGCCGACGCGGGGCTTCCCAAACGCGAGGTCTTCGATGCCGTCGTGGCGGCAAAGAATGCGGATCGGGGCGGCCCATCGGAAGGCAAAGGACTATCGTGAAAGGCAAAGCGCGGGCCGCGCACCAGGCGCCTTTCCTATGGAAAGGCCAAAACGGCTCCAATGCTCGACAGGTCTGATGCGCTCGCTCCGGGAAAGGCGTCCACTGGTTGAAGGGACGCACCCGTCCCCACGCTTCCGGCCGGGATAATCCCCGGACCCGGCAGTGCTTGTCCCTCGGGCAAGAGGAGCAGCTGGCATGAGTGACATCGCAGACACGGGCCACCCCACCACGGCGACCAACGTCGTTCACGAGTCGTACGCCTTCGCCTGCATGCGGTGCGGGCACGGCTGGGAGCAGTCGTACGAGATAGAGCACCACGTGGACGCCTCGGGCCACGCGTTCGTGACGTACCTGGCGGACGGCTCGCGCGTGCCCTCTCCGCTGACCCGGCCCACGTGCACGAACTGCGGTGGCCACGTGGTGCGGATCATGCGGGCGGGCCAGGTGTCCTCGGTCCTCGACATGATGCGGCGCCAGCACGAGGGCAAGCACGTGGGCAAGCAGGCCAATCCCGACACCGACGTCGACGCGGACGTGGTCGCCGCCGGGGGCGCCACCGCGGCGCCCGCGTCCGACCACCACTGGCACCTCTCCGACCTGCTCCACCCGTTCCAGCACCGCAAGGCGCACTGAGACCGGGCGGTCCCGGGTGCGGGGGGGCTTCGCAGGACCGGAGGCTTCGTAGGATCGAGGCATGCCTTCGAAGAACGCCGACGTCCCCCCGCCGCTGCCCGAACCGCTCCGGGTCCCGGTCGCCGACTCGCACACCCACCTCGACATGCAGTCGGGCTCGGTGGCGGAGGGCCTCGCCAAGGCCGCGTCCGTGGGCGTCACCACGGTCGTGCAGGTGGGCTGCGACGTCCGCGGCTCCCGGTGGGCGGCCGAGACCGCCGCGGCGCACGACAGCGTGCACGCGACCGTCGCCCTGCACCCCAACGAGGCGCCCCGCATCGTCCTCGGCGACCCCGACGGCTGGTCCCGGCAGGGCGCGCGCGAGGCCGGCGGCGACGCCGCGCTCGACGCGGCGCTCGCCGAGATCGACCGGCTCGCGGCGCTGCCGCAGGTGCGCGGCGTCGGCGAGACGGGCCTCGATTACTTCCGCACCGGGCCGGAGGGCATGGCCGCGCAGGAGCGGTCCTTCCGCGCGCACATCGAGATCGCGAAGCGGCACGGCAAGGCGCTGGTCATCCACGATCGCGAGGCGCACGAGGATGTGCTGCGGATCCTGAAGGAGGAGGGCGCCCCCGAGCGCACCGTCTTCCACTGCTACTCCGGCGACGCCGCGATGGCCCGAGTCTGCGCGGAACACGGCTACTTCATGTCCTTCGCAGGCAACGTCACCTTCAAGAACGCCCAGGATCTGCGGGACGCGCTGGCCGTCGCGCCGCTCGAACTCGTGCTCGTCGAGACGGACGCGCCGTTCCTCACGCCCGCGCCGTACCGCGGACGGCCCAACGCGCCGTATCTCATTCCGGTCACGTTGCGCGCGATGGCCGAGATGCGGGGCATCGACGAGGACGCCATGGCCACGGCCGTCTCGGCGAACACGGCGCGCGCGTTTGCTTACTGACCGATAACGGTACGGGGCGGCGCCGGCCGCTCCCGTGGCACGGCTCGGGTCAACGCGACGACACTGTGTAGTCGCGTTGCTTTGGAGAGTGACGGTGGCTCCGCTAGGTTCTGTCCGCCCGGTACGGACCCCTGGAGCGTCGTCGTGAGCAATGCGCGGTACGAGACGTACGAGCCGCCCTTTGAGCCGCCCTTCGAGCCATCGCCGCGTCAGTCGGCGGTCTATGCGGAGCCGACGTATGCGTTGCCTACGTACGAGGCGCCGACGTATGCGGTGCCGGCCTACGCGGCGCCGGCGTACGGGGCGCCTACGTACGAGGCGCCCTGGCGCGAGGTGACGCAGCCGGGCGAGGTGTACGGGGGCGGCGGCCCGTACCAGGGCTCGGCGCCGTACGAGGCCACCCTTCTCGACGTGGGCGCCGGTGTCGACGCCGACGCGGATGAAGCCGTCGGGGGGCGGCTTCCCCGGCAGTCCGGGAGGCCCGCGTCGGAGGGGCGGGCCGCGCGCCGGCGCAGGGCAGGCGGGCGCGCCGTTCCCGCGGGGCCGCAGCGGGGCGAGGCACCGCGGCCGTCCGAGGCGATGCGGCCGCCAGAGGCGATGCGCAAGCTGGTGCCGCAGGCCCTCGTGGTCGCGTTCCTCGCGGGCGGCACCTCCGCGTTCGTCGCCAACGACAAGGCCGTGCAACTCATCGTCGACGGCAAGCCCCGCACGCTGCACACCTTCGCGGACGACGTCGGCGAACTCCTCGCCGACGAGGGCGTGGACGTCGGCACGCACGACATCGTGGCGCCCGCGTCGGCGACGACGCTCGCCAGCGGCGACGAGATCGCCGTCCGGTACGGCAGACCCGTCCACCTCACCCTCGACGGGCAGCGGCGCAAGGTGTGGACCACGGCGCGGACCGTGGACGGGGCGCTGCGGCAGCTCGGGGTGCGGGCGGAGGGCGCGCAGCTGTCGGCCTCGCGCTCCCGGCGCATCGACCGGGACGGGCTCGCCCTCGACGTCCTGACCGAACGCACCGTCACGATCATGGCGGACGGGCGGGAGCGGACGATCCGCACGAACGCGGCGAGCGTGCGGGACGCAGTCGCCGAGGCCGGGGTGACGTTGCGGGGCCAGGACACGACGTCGGTGGCGCCGGAGAGCTTTCCGCGCGACGGGCAGACCGTGACGGTCATGCGGATCACCGGGACGAAGGAGGTCCGCGAGGAGCCGATCCCCTTCGAGGTGGAGAAGACCGAGGACGCGACGGTGCTGCGCGGCACGGAGGTCGTGGCGCAGGCGGGGCGGCCGGGGGTGCGGCGGGTCACGTACACGGTGCGGTCCGTGAACGGCGTGAAGCAGAAGCCGCGGCGGGTGCGGACGGAAGTGGTGCGGGAGCCGCAGAAGCGGATCGTGAAGGTGGGCACGAAGCGGATGCCGTCGTCGGTGGCGGGGGCGGACGGCCTCAACTGGGGTGGCCTCGCCCACTGCGAGTCGGGCGGCAGGCCCGCGGCGGTGGACCCGTCCGGCACGTACGGCGGCCTGTACCAGTTCGACACGCGGACGTGGCAGGCACTGGGCGGCTCGGGCCGCCCCCAGGACGCGTCGGCATCGGAACAGACGTTCCGGGCGAAGAAACTCTACGTACAACGAGGAGCAACCCCCTGGCCCCACTGCGGCCGCAGGCTGTAACCCCAGCCCCCATGGCACCGCGCACCCGCCCAGCCGGACGCACGGGCCATCCCCACCCGCCCGCCCCCACGTGCCCACCCCCGGCGCACAGCCATCCCCACCCACCCGCCCCTACTCCAACCCGGCGTCGCGGGGTGAACGGGCGGGTGGGCGGGAGGCATCCGCCGCGCAGCGGCGGCCCTGTTCGGACGCGCACCCAAAGACGAGGCAGAACCCACCCGCCCAGGGGGGCGAAGGACCGCGCGAGGCCCAGGGGCCAGGACCCGTAACCTTGTGCCGTGAGCACTGAGCACGGCGCCCTCCTCGGCCCCGCCGAAATCCGCGAACTGGCCGCTGCCCTGGGCGTACGCCCGACCAAGCAGCGCGGCCAGAACTTCGTCATCGACGCCAACACGGTGCGCCGCATCGTCCGCACCGCGCAGGTCCGCCCGGACGACGTCGTCGTCGAGGTCGGCCCGGGGCTCGGGTCCCTGACCCTGGCCCTGCTGGAGACCGCGGCCCACGTCACCGCCGTGGAGATCGACGACGTGCTGGCCGGGGCGCTGCCCGCGACCGTCGAGGCGCGGCTGCCCGAGAAGGCCGGTTCCTTCGGGCTCGTGCACAGCGACGCCATGCTCGTGGGGGAGCTGCCGGGGCCCGCCCCGACCGCGCTGGTCGCGAACCTCCCGTACAACGTCGCCGTACCCGTCCTGCTGCACATGCTCGACACCTTCCCGACCATCGAGCGCACGCTCGTGATGGTGCAGGCCGAGGTCGCCGACCGGCTCGCCGCCGGGCCCGGCTCGCGGGTCTACGGCGTGCCCTCCGTGAAGGCCAACTGGTACGCGGACGTCAAGCGCGCCGGGTCCATCGGGCGGAACGTCTTCTGGCCCGCGCCGAACGTCGACTCCGGCCTCGTGTCGCTGGTGCGCCGCGCCGAGCCGGTGAAGACCAGCGCGTCCAAGCGCGAGGTCTTCGCCGTCGTCGACGCCGCCTTCGCGCAGCGCAGGAAGACGCTGCGGGCCGCCCTTGCGGGGTGGGCCGGCTCCGCGGCCGCCGCCGAGGCCGCCCTCGTCGCCGCCGGGGTCTCGCCGCAGGCCCGCGGCGAGGCCCTCACCGTCGAGGAGTTCGCCCGCATCGCGGAGCACAAGGAGGCCGCCGCGTGAGCGTGACCGTACGGGTGCCAGCGAAGGTCAACGTCCAGCTGGCGGTGGGCGCCGCCCGCCCCGACGGCTTCCACGACCTCGCCAACGTCTTCCTCGCCGTCGGCCTCTTCGACGAGGTCACCGTCGCCCCCGCCGACACGCTCCGGATCACCTGCGAGGGCCCCGGCGCCGACCAGGTCCCCCTGGACCGCACGAACCTCGCCGCCCGCGCCGCGGAACTGCTCGCCGCGCGGCACGGCGTCGAGCCCGCCGTGCACCTGCACATCAAGAAGGACATCCCCGTCGCGGGCGGCATGGCCGGCGGCAGCGCGGACGGCGCGGGCGCGCTCGTGGCCTGCGACGCGCTGTGGGGGACCGGGGCGTCCCGGGGCGAACTGCTCGACATCTGCGCCGAGTTGGGCAGCGACGTACCGTTCAGCCTGGTCGGCGGCGCCGCGCTCGGCACCGGGCGCGGCGAGCAGCTGACGCCGCTGGAGGTCGGCGGCACCTTCCACTGGGTCTTCGCCGTCGCCGACGGCGGGCTCTCCACACCCGCTGTGTACCGCGAGTTCGACCGGCTCACCCCCTGCGCGCCCGCGCCCGAGGCGTCCCCCGCGCTGCTCGACGCGCTGCGCACGGGCGACGCCCGGGCGCTCGCCGCGAGCGTCACCAACGACCTGCAGCCCGCCGCGCTCTCCCTCTTCCCGCGGCTGCACGACACCCTCGCGGCCGGTACGGCGGCGGGCGCCCTGGCCGCGCTCGTCTCCGGCTCGGGACCGACCACCGCGTATCTCACCGCCGACGCCGCCGCCGCCCGCAAGGTGGCCGACGCCCTGACGGCGTCCGGCACGTGCCGCACCGCGCGCGTCGCCCAGGCCCCGGCGCCGGGAGCGGTCCTGCTCTGAGCGCCCGGGTCAGAGCAGGTCGATGGCGGTGAGGTCGATGTCGATGTCGAACGGGACGGCGACCTTCAGGTGATGGTGGTGGATGCCCGTGAGGGCGTACGTGCCGGACGCCGTGCCGAGTTCGTATACCTGGACGACTGGGTGATCGTCCTGGCCTGCCATTTCCACCAGCCAGAAGTGGGGGATGCCGGCGGCGGCGTACTTGAGCGGTTTGCTGTCGCGGTCGCGTGCCGCCGAGTCGGGGGAGACGACTTCCACCGCCAGCAGGACATCGGCTACGGGGAAGGACGTCTGGCTACGGCTTACGACGGCTTCCTTGCGGACGACACTGATGTCTGGCTCGGGGCCGTTGTGGCGATCGATGACCACCGTCATTTCCCGCCCCACCCGCAAGTCCGCAGGCACGGTGCCACGGAGCCCGTTCACCAACAGGTCGATGGCGAGGCTGTGGAAGTAGCGCTGCGGACTCACGAAGACCAGGCTCCCGTCGATCAGCTCGGTGTGCGGCGGGAGGCCGGGCAGCGTGCGCAGGTCGTCCACGGTCCAGCCCTCCGGTGGCGGCACCGGCCACCGGGTGTCGGACGCCGACTCGGAGAACGGTTCGGGAATCGGCTCGGCGGTCATGGTTCCTCCCATGGACGGGATTCTGCGGCCCGCCCTCAACCGTAGCCGCGGGTTCCTTGATCCGTCATCACAAAGAGTGAGCGACCCCGTACCCCGGAGCGGGCCGGAGCCCGTCCCCGCGGGCGACTACGCTGGAGGATCGATCGATCCCCCCTGTCAGGAGAGAAATGGCCGTCAATCTCGTCAATGTCGAGGCTGTCAGCAAGGTGTACGGCACCCGTGCCCTGCTCGACGGCGTCTCACTCGGCGTGTCCGAGGGCGACCGGATCGGCGTGGTGGGGCGCAACGGCGACGGGAAGACCACCCTGATCCGGCTGCTCGCCAAGCTGGAGGAGGCGGACACCGGGCGCGTCACGCACAACGGCGGGCTGCGCCTCGGCGTGCTGACGCAGCACGACTCGCTTGACCCCGCCGCCACCGTCCGGCACGAGGTCATCGGCGACCTCGCCGACCACGAGTGGGCGGGCAGCGCCAAGATCAGGGACGTGCTGACCGGGCTGTTCGGCGGGCTCGACCTGCCGGGGTTCCCGCAGGGGCTCGACACCGTCATCGGCCCGCTCTCCGGCGGCGAGCGGCGCCGCATCGCGCTGGCCAAGCTGCTCATCGCCGAGCAGGACCTGATCGTGCTCGACGAGCCGACCAACCACCTCGACGTCGAGGGCATCTCGTGGCTGGCCCAGCATCTGCGCACGCGCCGCTCGGCGCTCGTCTGTGTGACGCACGACCGCTGGTTCCTCGACCAGGTGTGCACCCGCATGTGGGACGTGCAGAAGGGCTCCGTCTTCGAGTACGAGGGCGGGTACTCCGACTACGTCTTCGCGCGCGCGGAGCGTGAGCGCATCGCCGCCACCGAGGAGACCAAGCGGCAGAACCTGGTGCGCAAGGAGCTGGCCTGGCTGCGGCGCGGCGCCCCGGCCCGCACCAGCAAGCCGAAGTTCCGCATCGAGGCGGCCAACGAGCTGATCGCCGACGTGCCGCCGCCGCGGGACACCAGCGAGCTGATGAAGTTCGCGACGACGCGGCTCGGCAAGACCGTCTTCGACCTGGAGGACGTGTCCGTCCAGGCCGGCCCGAAGCTGCTGCTCAAGCATCTGACCTGGCAGCTCGGTCCGGGCGACCGGATCGGCCTGGTCGGGGTGAACGGCGCGGGCAAGACCTCGCTGCTTCGCGCCATGGCGGACGCCGCCCGCAGCGACGGCGACGTACAGCCCGCGGCCGGCAAGGTCGTCGTCGGCAGGACGGTGAAGCTGGCCTATCTCTCCCAGGAGGTCGTCGAGCTGAAGCCGACGCTGCGGGTGCTCGAAGCCGTGCAGCAGGTGCGCGAGCGGGTCGACCTCGGCAAGGGCCGGGAGATGACCGCGGGCCAGCTCTGCGAGACCTTCGGGTTCAACAAGGAGAAGCAGTGGACGCCGGTCGGCGACCTCTCCGGCGGCGAGCGGCGCAGGCTGCAGTTGCTGCGGCTGCTGATGGACGAGCCCAACGTCCTCTTCCTCGACGAGCCCACCAACGACCTCGACATCGAGACCCTGACGCAGCTGGAGGACGTGCTCGACGGCTGGCCCGGCTCCATGGTCGTCATCTCCCACGACCGGTTCTTCGTCGAGCGCACCACGGACAAGGTGTTCGCGCTGCTCGGCGACGCCACCATGCGGATGCTGCCGCGCGGCATCGACGAGTACCTGGAGCGCAGGCAGCGGATGGCGCAGACGGCCGCTCCCGCCGCGGCGCAGCCGGCGCCCGCGGCGTCCACGGCGTCCTCCGCGGGGAAGACCGTGTCGGCCGCCGAGGCCCGCGCCGCCAAGAAGGAACTGCAGAAGATCGAGCGGCAGCTGGACAAGGTCTCCGACAAGGAGGCCAAGCTCCACACGCAAATCGCCGATAACGCCACGGACTTCGAGAAGGTGGCCAAACTGGACGCCGAACTCCGTGAACTGATCGGTGAGCGCGAGGAGTTGGAAATGCGCTGGCTGGAGCTTGCGGAGGACGCGTAGAGCTCCCGTGGAGCTCCCATAACGGAGGCGTCACGGGCCGGTTCTCCCTTGGGAACAGGGACAGGACCGGCCCCGTGTGATAGGGCGCCAGGGTGATAGAAAGGCTGCCCTCAGCACCATTTGGCGTGCCGAAAATCAGTGAAGGGGGAAGCGCTGATGTCTCAGCCGCCCAACCAGCCGCCGCCCGGCGGCTTCGGAGCTCCGCAGGATCCACCGCGGCCGCAGCCCGGCTACGGCTACCCGCAGAATCCGCCGCCCGCCACCCCGCCGCCCGCGGGCCCGTACAACCCGCCGACCCAGCCGGCCCAGCCGGGTCCCTACGCCTCGCCGCAGCAGCCGGGCCCGTACAACCAGCCGACGCAGCCGGCCCAGCCGGGGCCCTACGCCGCCCAGCCGCAGTACGGGTACCCGCAGCAGCCGCCCACCCAGCCGCAGTTCCCGGCCGGGCCCGGCATGCCGCCCGGTCCCGGCACGCCGCCCGGCGACGGCAAGAAGCGCAACAAGCTCGTGCTGGTCGTCGCCGCGGCCGTGGCCGCTCTGCTCGTCGCGGGCGGTGTCACCTACGCCGTCGTCGGCGGTGACGACGACAGCGGCGGCGGCAAGAAGTCCCAGGCGAAGAACAAGGACCCCGAGCCGCACGCGTCCGCCCCGGTCAACCCGGGCAACGGCAGCGGCGACGGCCACGAGGGCAAGGAGGACCTCAACGCGGGCCGCCGGGCCGGCGAGGCGAAGGTCCTCTGGTACAAGGAGGCGCCGAAGGTCCCCGGTTCCGGCGGCGACGCCCCCGGCATGTGGATCGACGGCGACATCGTGGTGAAGGCCGCGTACAAGCAGCTCCTCGCGTACAACGTGAAGACCGGCAAGATCGCCTGGGACGCCATCACGTTCCCGGAGAAGATCTGCGCGGCGACCCAGTCGGCCACCGACGACAAGAAGATCGTCGTGGCGTACAAGGAGGGCTCGCAGTCCGGCGCCGAGTGCAACCAGCTCCAGGTCGTCGACCTGAAGACCGGTGACAAGGGCTGGGGCAAGCCGGTCAAGAACCAGGGCCTGTTCGACTCCTCGCTCTCCAGCCAGCTGGCGCTCGTCGGCGACGTGGTGATGGTCGGCCGCGAACAGTCCGGCACGGCGCTGCGGATGAGCGACGGCAAGCAGCTCTACATCGCGAAGAGGAAGGACGAGGGCAGCTGCTACCCCAACGGGTTCGCCGGCGGCGAAAAGCTCCTCATGGCGCTGTCCTGCGGGGCGAGCACCCCCACCCAGCACGAGGAGCTGCAGCAGCTCGACCCGAAGACCGGCAAGGCCCTGTGGACCAAGAAGTTCCCCAAGGGCTGGCGCATCGAGAAGCTCTACTCGGTGAGCCCGACGGTCGTGTACCTCAAGAACGAGGACAAGGACCGGTCGAACATCACGGTCCTGAAGGCGAACAGCGACACGACGCGCTCGCAGGTCGTCTCCAAGGACAAGTTCGCCCCGGAGTGCGGTTACTCGTTCCTCGACGGTGAACTGAACGGCTGCCTGGGCGCGGTGGCCGACGACTCGTACCTCTACCTGCCGACCGAGGCGAAGAGCGGCGCGAACGACATCGTCGCGATCAGCCTGGCCACCGGCAAGGAGGCCTGGCGCGTCAAGTCGCCGGTGGACGAGGCGATGGTCCCGATGAAGACCGAGGACGGCGCGCTGATCGCGTACGTCAAGCCGTCGTACGACGCCGGCGGCCGCGTCGTCTCCATCAAGATCTCCGGCTCGCACGAGCCCGAGACCCTTCTGCAGCACCCGCAGGGCACGTCGAAGATCGAGAGCGGCTTCTACTCGAAGGACATCGACTACGTGGACGGGCGCTTCTACATCTCCACCACCAACATCATGAGCACCTCCGGCCAGGCGAAGCTGATGCTCGCCTACGGCAAGTGATCCGCTCGGCCCCCGCTCGCGTCAGCCCCCTCTCGACCGCTCTCCTCCCCAAGGAACAGACGACGTCATGACTCAGCCTCCCCAGCCACCGCAGCAGCCCCCGAACCAGCCCCCGCAGGGCGGCTTCGGCGCCCCGCAGGACCCCCCGCCCGGCGGCTTCGGCAAGGCGCCCGGCCCCGGCTACGGCTACCCGCAGGCCCCCCAGCCCCCGCAGGCCCCGCCGCCCGCGGCCCCGCCCGCGCCCCCGGCACCTCCGGCACAGCCGACAGGTCAGCCGGCGGGCCAGCCCAACTACGGCTACCCGCAGGCGCCCCCGGCCCCCCAGCCGCCGGCGCCCCCGCAGAGCTACGCCTACCCGACCCAGCCCGCCCAGCCGCAGGTCCAGCAGGGCTACCCGCAGACCCAGCAGGGCTACCCGCAGACCCAGCAGGGCTACCCGCAGTATCAGCAGGGCTACCAGCAGGGTTACCAGCAGCCCCCCACCATGCCGACCCCGCCGCAGCCCGGCGACGGCGGCTCCGGCGGCGGCAAGAAGATCAGCGGCCAGACGACGATCATCATCGCGGCGGTCGTCGCGATCGCGCTGATCGTCGGCGGCGGCGTCTTCTACGCCTCGACGAAGGACGACGACCCCAAGAAGCCCACCGCGCAGGGCGAGAAGGGCAAGGACGGCAAGGGCGGCAAGGACGGCAAGGGCGGCGGGCTGCCCGGCCAGGGCTCTGCCAAGGAGAAGGCCCCGGCCAGCACCTCGGCCAAGGTGGTCATGCAGCTGCCCCAGCCGAAGATCCCCAAGGACCAGATCTGGAACGCCACCGGCTCGGTGCTGACCGATGACGTCTACGCCAAGGCGGGCATCAACGAGCTGAACGGCTACGACCCGGACACCGGCAAGAAGAAGTGGACCATCCCGCTCTCCGGCATGGCCTGCGCGATGTCGCCCGAGGTCACCGACGACGGCATCGCCGCGGTCGTCACCGAAGAGGCCAAGCGGAACAAGAAGGGCGACTACGAGCAGTGCAGCAACGTCTCCGCGGTCGACCTGAAGTCCGGTAAAAAGCTCTGGACCGAGTCCGCCGAGACCAACGGCATGAAGGCGACGTTCAAGGAAGTCACCATCTCGGGCACCACCATCGCCGCGGGCGCCGGCACGTCCAGCGGCGGCGCCGCCTGGGACGTCAAGGGCAAGAGCCTGTGGAAGCCCAAGGTCGGCAAGTGCGAGGACGTCGGCTACGCCGGCGGCGACCAGCTCGTCGCGGTCCGCAAGTGCGGCACGTACGGCGACGAGACGCTGAAGGTCCAGCTGCTCGACCCGAAGACCGGCAGCGAGAAGTGGACGTACCCGATCGCGCCCGGCGTCGACAACGCGAAGATCATCTCGACCAACCCGGTCGTCTTCGGCCAGGACACCACCGAGATCACCGCGTCCGGCGCGACCGACGTCTTCTCCCTCGACGAGCACGGCAAGCTGCGCACGAAGATCGCGCTGGAGGACGGCAAGTACGACCACGACTGCGGCGTCAACATGGTCAACGACTGCCGTGCGATCGCCGTCGGCAACGACCGCCTCTACGTCCCGACGCGTCAGCACGACGGCAGCGGTGAGAGCTACAACCGGACCAACGAGATCGTCTCCTTCTCGCTGGCCACCGGCAAGCCGACCAGCGACCGCGTCGTCGCGGGCGAGAACGGCGAGATCTTCCCGGTCCGCATGGACGGCGGCAACGTCATCGCGTACAAGACGCACAGCTACCAGAAGGGCGCCCAGATCGTCTCGCTCGACGGCAAGACGATGAAGGAGACCAAGCTCCTGGAGACCCCGGGCACCCAGACGGTCACCGACGCGATCAGCGGCATGGTCCCGAAGTCCAACGAACTCCTCTACGGCAACGGCCACTTGTTCCTCGGCAAGAAGCTGCTGAGCAAGCCCTTCTCGAAGGACGAGAAGGAGTACATGGCGCTCGGCTTCGTCGCGAAGTAGCAGGCGACAGCCGGTTCACGCACGGCGGCGGGCCCCCCCCCCCCCCCCCGGGGGGGGGGCCCCCCCCCGCCCCGGGCCCCCCCCCCCCCGCCCGCGCCCCCCCAGGGCCCGGTTTTAGGCCTATAAGGCCCCGGGTGGCCGGGAGGGGGGGCGGAACGGCT
>NZ_JBIAII010000006.1:328510-524227 GCF_042871345.1 Streptomyces sp. NPDC005863
CCCTTTCTTTTGGTACTTTATTTTTAACTGGCCGGGGGGTTGGGCCCGTTTTTGGCGGGCCCCGGCGGTTTCCGGCCGGGGGGGGGCCCCCCCCCCCCCCCCGGGGGGGGGGGCCCGCCGCCGTCCGCGTACCACCCGGTCCTTCCCGGCGCCCCCCAAGGGCAGTGATTTCGGCATTACGGGCCGCTTCTGGCCGGTAGGGGGCGCGTAACGTCGAACAAGCGTGTAGCTTCCGGGGGACGGTGGGCCGGGGGGCCCGCGGTCCACGGGGAGCGGGAGAGCGGGGCGACCGGTGGATCTGGGGATCAGTCGGGGAAGTGGGGGGTTGCTATGGGTGTGCGGCTCATGGTGGTCGACGATCATCGACTGCTCGCCGAGGCCCTCGCCTCGGCGCTGAAACTGCGCGGGCACCGGGTGCTCGCCGCCGCCGCGCCCGCCGCGGGCGCGGCGGAACTGGTCATCAGCAGGGCCCCGGAGGTCTGCCTCCTCGGCACGGCGACGCCCGCCGAACCGGGCATGTTCGACCCGGTGGTGAAGATCAAGCGGGACCGGCCGCAGGTGCAGGTGGTGGTGCTCGGTCCGGTGCCGAACCCGCGCGGGATCGCCGCGGCCTTCGCCTCCGGCGCCTCCGGGTACGTGCGCCACGACGAGCGCATCGAGGGCGTGGAGCGCGCCATCATGAAGGCGCGCGCGGGCGAGGCGGCCGTCGCGCCCCAGTTGCTTCAGGGCGCCTTCAGCGAGCTGCTCAACCCGGCCGCGCAGCCCGACGACGAGGGGCAGCGCCTGCTGCAGATGCTCACGCCCCGCGAGGTCGAGGTGCTGGTCCGGGTCGCGGACGGCGAGGACACCCGGCTGATCGCGGCCGGCATGGGGATAGCCCCGAGCACGGCGCGCACCCACGTCCAGCGGGTCCTGATGAAGCTCGGCGTCGGCTCGCGCCTGGAGGCCGCCGCGCTCGCCGCGCGCACGGGTCTGCTGGAGCGCGCCGAGCGCCCGGTTTCCTCGTACGCGCACAACGGTGGCCCCGAGGGTCTGGAGACGGCGCCGGGGCCCGAGTCACCGCGGTGACGCCGGGCCCCGGCCGGGGAGGACGAGCGAGGGGTTACTTGTCCTCTTCCTTCGGCTCCGTCTCCGGCTCCGTCGCGGGCACCACCATCGGGCGCAGCCAGAGCCACCCCAGGAAGAAGAGCCCGAGGGCGAGCATGGCGAGCCCCGTCCACAGGTTGATGTTGATGTCCTCGGCCTTCTTCAGGTCGGCGTCGGACGCGGTGATCCCGGCGATCGTCACGATGACCCCGTAGACGACGAACAGGCCGCCGATGATGCGCCTGATGTCGAAGAGCCGGGCCGCCGTGGCGGACTTGGCCTCCAGGTCGGAGACGTGCTTGTGCAGATCAGACATGGTCTTCGGTCCTCCGATCGAGGCTAGAACGAGTACGGCACGTAGCAGGCGGCGGCGAGTACGACGGCGCCCCAGCCGAGCAGCGCCGGCCTGCGGTACCACGCGTCGTCGCCCGCCTCGACGCCGTCCGCCTCCAGGTCGGGCGAGACCGTCCCGTAGACCAGACCGGCCAGTTCGGCCTCCGGCTTGGGCTCGGTGAACAGGGTGACGGCCACCATCACGACGGCGCCCGCGGCGAAGCCGACCATCGCCGAGACGAAGTTGGCGCCCTGGTCGGACGGGATGTCGATGATGCCCTGCTTGTAGATCCAGAAGTAGTTGACCATCGCGGCGGTGGTGCCCGCGAGCAGCCCCCAGACGCCGGACTTCATCGACGCCCGCTTCCAGAACATGCCGATGATGAAGACGACGAACATCGGGACGTTGAAGAAGGAGAACAGCGTCTGCAGGTAGCTCATGATGTTCTCGAACGACGAGGCGATGAAGGCCGTGCCGATCGAGGCGAGCACACCGAGGGCGGTGATGAGCCGGCCGAACTTCAGGTAGTAGCCGTCCTCCTCGTCCTTCTTCACGTACTTCGCCCAGATGTCGTACGTGAACACGGTGTTGAAGGAGGAGACGTTCGCCGCCATGCCCGCCATGAACGCGGCGAGCAGACCGGTGACCGCGATGCCGAGCACGCCGTTGGGCAGCAACTCCTGCATCAGGTACGGGATCGCGTCGTTGTACGTCAGGTCGGAGCCCGCCGTGCCGATCTTCGGGACGAGGACGGCGGCGACCAGGCCCGGGATCATCACCGCGAAGACGATGAAGATCTTCGGGAAGGCGGCGATCAGCGGGGTGCGCTGGGCGGCGCTCAGGTTCTTGGCGGAGAGCGCGCGCTGCACCTCGGCGAAGTTGGTCGTCCAGTAGCCGAAGGAGAGCACGAAGCCGAGGCCGAGGACGATCGTCAGCCAGTTGGCGCCGAGCGGATTGGCGTCACCGATGCCGGTGCCGCCCCAGGCGGTCATGAAGTTGTCGCCGTGCTGCTTCTCGATCGAGCCGGACAGGCCGTCCCAGCCGCCGACCTTCTTCAGGCCGATGACGCAGATGGGTATCAGCGCGGCGAGGATGACGAAGAACTGCAGGACCTCGTTGTAGATCGCCGAGGAGAGACCGCCGATGGTGATGTACGCGAGGACGAAGAGCCCCGCGACGACGATCGCCACCCACTGCGGCCAGCCGAGCAGCGCCTCGACGACGATCGACAGGGCGTAGAGGTTCACGCCCGCGATGAGGATCGCCGCGAAGGCGAAGAGCGCCGAGCTGAGCAGGTGCGCCGACTTGTCGAAGCGCTGGAGCAGGAACTCGGGGACGGAGCGGACCTTGCTGCGGTAGTAGAAGGGCATCATGACCAGGCCGAGGAAGACCATGGCCGGGATGGCGCCGATCCAGTACCAGTGGACGACCGCGACGCCGTACTGCGCGCCGGTCGCGGCCATGCCGAGGATCTCGGTGGCGCCGAGGTTCGCGGCGACGAAGGCGAGACCGGTGACCCACGCGGGCAGGGAGCGGCCCGAGAGGAAGAAGTCGAGGCTGGTCTTCACGGAGCGCCGGGCGGCGAAGCCGATGCCGAGGACCACGGCGAAGTAGATCGCCAGGATCGCGTAGTCGAGGCCGTTGGTGGGCAGCCGAAGCCCCTCGGCCAGGGTTTGTGTCGGGGACAGCATGTGAACTCGCTTCGTTGCGCGAACGGATCAGACCGGAACCTACGCCCCTTGCTTCAATAACTGAACAGTTCTGTTGGTGTTCTTTGTTTGATTGTGATCGAGCCGACGGGTCGAACCGTTCCCCCGCCCCCAGGGCTGCGGGCATTGACGGAGCTGTTGGCTTGTGATTTGTTATGTTCGGTTCTGTTGGGTGGGTGGTGAGGAGCCCCTGACGTGAAGAAGACCTCGACCCGTCTCGCCGACGGTCGTGAGCTCATCTACTACGACGTGCGCGACGACACCGTGCGCGACGCCGTCGACCGGCGCCCGCTCGGGCCCGTCTCGACCACATCGGAGGTGCGCCGGGACCCCCTGCTCGGCGACAGCGTGGCCATCGCCTCGCACCGCCAGGGCCGCACCTACCACCCGCCGGCCGACGAGTGCCCCCTGTGCCCCTCCGCCGGGGACCGGCTCAGCGAGATCCCCGACTCCGCATACGACGTCGCGGTCTTCGAGAACCGCTTCCCCTCGCTCGCCGGCGACGCGGGCCGCTGCGAGGTCGTCTGCTTCACCCCCGACCACACCGCCTCCTTCGCCGACCTCACCCCCGAGCAGGCCGGACTCGTCCTGGTGGCCTGGACCGACCGCACCGCCGAACTCGCCCACCTGGACTCCGTGGCGCAGGTGTTCTGCTTCGAGAACCGCGGCGCCGAGATCGGCGTGACCCTCGGCCACCCGCACGGCCAGATCTACGCCTACCCCTTCGTCACCCCGCGCACGGAGCTGATGCTGCGCTCGCTCGCCGCGTTCAAGAAGTCCACCGGCGGCAACCTCTTCGACGACATCGTCGCGCAGGAGAGCGCCGGCGAGCGGGTCGTCCTGGCGGGCGAGCACTGGGTGGCCTTCGTGCCGTACGCGGCGCACTGGCCCTACGAGGTGCACCTGTACCCCAAGCGGCGGGTCCCCGACCTGCTCGCCCTCGACGACGCGGCGCGCGCGGAGTTCCCGCGGATCTATCTGGAACTCCTCAGGCGCTTCGACCGGATCTTCGACACCTCGGGCGCGACCCCCACCCCCTACATCGCGGCCTGGCACCAGGCGCCGTTCACCGGGCTCGACGGACATGACGGGATCAACCGGGACGACTTCGGCCTGCACCTCGAACTTTTCACGATTCGCCGCACTTCGGGCAAGCTGAAGTTCCTCGCGGGTTCCGAATCCGGCATGAGCGTGTTCATCAACGACGTGCCGCCGGAAGCCGCGGCCCAGCGACTGCGAGAGGTAGCGAGTTCATGAGCGGTAAGTACCTGGTCACCGGTGGTGCGGGCTACGTCGGAAGTGTGGTGGCGCAGCATCTGATCGAGGCCGGGCACGAGGTGACCGTCCTCGACAACCTCTCCACGGGCTTCCGCGAAGGCGTCCCCGCCGGCGCCGCGTTCGTCGAGGGCGACATCCGGGACGCCGCCAAGTGGCTGGACTCCTCCTACGACGCCGTGCTCCACTTCGCCGCCTTCTCGCAGGTCGGCGAGTCCGTCGTGAAGCCCGAGAAGTACTGGGACAACAACGTCGGCGGCACCATGGCGCTGCTCGCCGCCATGCGCGACGCCGACGTGCGCAGGCTCGTCTTCTCCTCCACCGCCGCGACATACGGCGAGCCCGTGCACACCCCCATCACGGAGACCGACCCGACCGCGCCGACCTCTCCGTACGGCGCCTCCAAGCTCGCCGTCGACCACATGATCAGCGGCGAGGCCGCCGCGCACGGCCTGGCCGCCGTCTCGCTGCGCTACTTCAACGTCGCGGGCGCGTACGGCGACTGCGGCGAGCGCCACGACCCCGAGTCGCACCTCATCCCGCTCGTCCTCCAGGTCGCCCAGGGCCGCCGCGAGGCGATCAACGTCTTCGGCGACGACTACCCGACGCCGGACGGCACCTGCGTGCGCGACTACATCCACGTCGCCGACCTCGCCGAGGCCCACCTCCTCGCCGTCGACGCCGCCACCCCCGGCGAGCACCTCATCTGCAACCTCGGCAACGGCAACGGCTTCTCCGTGCGCGAGGTCATCGAGACCGTCCGCGAGGTCACCGGCCACCCGATCCCGGAGGTCATGGCCCCGCGCCGCGGCGGCGACCCGGCGGTCCTGGTCGCCTCGGCCGCCACCGCACGCGAGAAGCTCGGCTGGAACCCGACCCGCGCGGACCTCGCGGGCATCGTCGCCGACGCCTGGGCGTTCGCCCGGCGTTGAGAGAAAAAACGAGGGGCTGAGGGGCAACTGATGGACGTAGCGGCCAAGTTCGCCGAGCTGTACGGGTACCCGGCGCAGGGAGTGTGGTCGGCCCCGGGCCGGGTCAACCTCATCGGCGAGTACACCGACTTCAACGAGGGGTTCGTGCTGCCCCTCGCGCTGCCGCACACCGCGGTGGCGGCCGTGGCCCGGCGCACCGACGGCGTCCTGCGGCTGCACTCCGCGGACATCGACGCCCCCGTCGCCGAACTCCGCGTCGACGCCCTCGAACCCCTGTCGAAGTACGGACAGGGCGGCTGGGCCGCCTACCCGGCCGGTGTGATGTGGGCGCTGCGGGACGCGGGCCACGACGTGTCCGGCGGCGCCGACATCCACCTCGCCTCGACCGTGCCCACCGGGGCGGGCCTGTCCTCGTCGGCCGCCCTGGAGGTCGTCACGGCCCTCGCCATGAACGACCTGTACGGACTCGGCCTCGACCGGCCGCGTCTCGCGGTCCTCGCCCAGCGCGCCGAGAACGCCTTCGTCGGCGTGCCGTGCGGCGTGATGGACCAGATGGCCTCCGCGTGCGCCACCGAGGGCCACGCCCTGCACCTGGACTGCCGCGACCTCGCGATACGACAGGTCCCCTTCGACCTCGACGCGCACGGCCTGCGGCTGCTCGTCGTCGACACCCGGGTCAAGCACGAGCTGGGTGACGGGGCGTACGCGGAGCGCCGGGCCGGCTGCGAGGAGGGCGCCCGCATCCTGGGCGTGACACACCTGCGGGACGTGCCGTACGACGAACTCCCGGCGGCGCTTGAGCGGCTGACGGACGAGCGGATCCGGCGGTACGTGCGGCACATCGTCTCGGACGACCACCGCGTCGAGCGGGTCATCGGCCTCCTCGACGCCGGCGACGTCCGCGCGGCCGGCCCCGTCCTCACCGAGGGACACGCCTCGCTCCGCGACGACCTGCGCATCTCCTGCCCCGAGCTGGACCTGGTGGTGAGCTCCGCGAACGCGGCGGGCGCGCTCGGCGCCCGGATGACCGGCGGCGGCTTCGGCGGCTCGGCGATCGTCCTGGTGGAGGCGGCGGACGCGGAGACGGTCACGAAGTCCGTCCTCGCGGCCTTCGACACGGCGGGCTTCACGGCCCCGCGGGTGTTCCCCGCGGCCCCGTCGGCGGGGGCACGCCGGGAGGCGTGAACGGGCGGTGACCGGGCCCGGCGGAACCCGGCGGAAAAAGATTCCGCCGACCGGTCACATCGGTGCGGTGCGCTCCGTCATGGCAGTGAACAGCCAAGAACGGCACCGGCGGGGCGGCACCGCCCCGGCGGCCGCGCGACAGAGGAGCGTCCCAGATGTCCACCACCCACACCGTCGTCACCCTGATCGCCGCCGCGATGGTGGGCTTCTCCGCCGTCTCCGTCTTCCTGCGCGCCCAGTGGGTCGTGCAGCCGATGGCCGACTACGGCGTCCCCATGACGTGGCTGCCCTGGCTCGGCGCCGCCAAGGCCGCGGGCGTCGCAGGACTGCTCGCCGGCCTGTTCGTGCCGGTGCTCGGGACCGTGGCGGCGATCGCCCTGGTGCTGTACTTCGCCGGGGCCGTCGTCACCGTGGTGCGGGCGCGCTGGTACGCGCACATCCCGTTCCCGCTGCTGTACGCGGCACCGGTGGCCGGCGCCCTGGTCGTGGGGCTCGCGGCCTGAGCCCGCGGGGTCAGGCCAGCCGCTTGGTGAGCGTGAACTCCTTGACGCCCTCGGGGTAGTCGGGGATCACGCTCACCAGCTCGTACCCCTGGTTCCGGTAGAAGCCCGGCGCCTGGAAGTCCCACGTCTCCACCCGGGAGCTGCGGCAGCCGCGCTCCTCGACGGCCACGCGCTCCGCCTGAGCGAGCAGCCGCGAGCCGAGGCCCGCCCCGCGGTGCCGGTCGTCGACCCATAGGTAGTCCACGTGCAGCCAGCGCGCCCAGGTGTGCGCGGCGATCCCCGCCGCGAGCTCACCCGCCTCGTCCAACGCCCAGACGGCCAGCGGGACTTCCTGGTCCTCGCGGGTGCCGCGCAGCGCGCGGAGCTCCGCCGACGCCGCCGTGTTCGTCTCGCTCAGCCGCGAACGCAGCAGACCCAGCCGCTCTTTGTCGACTCCCGTCTCCATCCGAAACATATGGCTCACCATAAACGCGTCGGCCAATCAGTTCTGCAAATCACCTTCCGCTGCGGGCGTGCGGCCCTACTCTGAAGGGCAGTGCCGGTGGGGGCCGGCACTGATCAGGGGGCGAGACAGTCGGGTACAGCGCCCGGCGTGGGGGCAGCGGTCACGTCCGGCGGCGGCCGGGCCACCGCGTCGACCCCCGCACCGGGCGCCGTACCCGCACCAGCCGTTCTCCGATGACGGGGTATCCCCAGCTCCCTGCCGGGAGCGCGGGGAAGGGGGTTTCTGTGGTTCGTATTCGAGTCCTGGTCGTCGACGACCACCGCATCTTCGCCGAGTCGCTGGCCGCCGCGCTCGCGGCCGAGCCCGACGTCGAGGTGTCGGCGGCCGGCAGCGGTCCCGCCGCACTGCGCTGCCTGGAGCGCTCGATCGCCGAGGGGCGCAGGTACGACGTGCTGCTCGTCGACGCCGACCTCGGCAGCGCCGCGAGCGTCCTGGCCGCCCGGCCCGCCGTCTCCGTCCAGGAGGGCAACGCCGACGGGCTCGTCGACGGCATCTCGCTGGTCGCGGGCGTCCGCACCGGCCAGCCCGCCGTGCGCACCGTGGTGCTCGCCGAGAAGGACGACCCGCGCCGCGCGGCGCTCGCCCTGCAGGCCGGCGCGTCCGGCTGGGTCGCCAAGGACTGCTCGCTCTCCCGGCTCCTGACGGTCATACGGGGCGTGCTGCGCGACGAGACCCATCTGCCGCCCGCCCTGCTCACCGGCGTCCTGCGCGAACTGACCGCGGCCCGCAAACACCGCACCGAGTCCGAGCGCCTGGTGGAGTCGCTGACCCCGCGCGAGCGCGAGGTGCTGCGCTGCATGGTGGCGGGGCTCGGCCGCAAGGCCGTCGCCGAGCGCCTCTTCCTCTCCCCGCACACGGTGCGTACGCACATGCAGAACGTGCTGGGCAAGCTGGGCGTGCACTCCACGCTCGCCGCGGTGGCGCTGGCCCGGCGCGCGGGCGTCGGACCGGCCGACCTAGCCGGGGATGTTGTCGAACGGGGCGGTCAACTGGCGTAGCAGCCCCGCCAGTTCGCCGCGCTGGGCGCGGGAGAGCTCGGCGAGGATCGCCCGCTCCTGCTCCAGGAGTCCGGCCAGGGCCTGGTCCGCGCGGTCCCGGCCCTCCTCGGTGAGCCGCACCAGGACGCCGCGCCGGTCGCTGGGGTCCGGCAGCCGCTCGACGAGGCCCTTCTTCGCGAGGCGGTCGATGCGGTTCGTCATCGTGCCGGACGTCACGAGCGTCTGGGTCAGGAGCTGGCCGGGGGAGAGCTGATAGGGCGCGCCCGCGCGCCGCAGCGACGTCAGGACGTCGAACTCCCACGGCTCCAGATTGTGCTCCGAGAAGGCGAGCCTTCGGGCACGGTCCAGGTGCCGCGCGAGCCTGCTCACGCGGCTGAGCACCTCGAGTGGTTCCACGTCGAGGTCCGGGCGCTCCCGGCGCCACGCTGCGACCAGCCGATCGACCTCGTCCTCCATGACGATCAGTGTAGGGGGTCTGTCGACATGAAGTCTCTTGACGTCAAGATACTTCGAAGTCAAGATGGCCGTCGGAGCGCGTACGGGACGTCATCCCGCCGTCCCGCCGCGTTCCCCGCGCCGTCGCCGAGGAGGCCCACCATGCCCGCATCCGCAGCCGCCGCCACCTGGGATCCCCACCAGTACCTGCGCCACGCCGACCACCGCTCCCGGCCCTTCGTGGACCTGCTCGCCCGCGTCCCCGAGCTCCCCGCCGCAGGCCGTCCGCCCCGCGTCGCCGACCTCGGCTGCGGCCCCGGCAACGTCACCCGGCTCCTCGCCGAGCGCTGGCCCACCGCGCACATCACCGGCTTCGACAACTCCCCCGAGATGCTGGCCAGGGCGGAGGCGGTGGCGGGCCCCACGGCCGGCGGCGGCCTCCTCGACTTCGCCCACGCCGACGCCGCGCGATGGACACCGGCCCCGGCGACGTACGACCTGATCCTGTCCAACGCGACCCTGCAATGGGTGCCGGGCCACCCCGACTCCTTCGCCGCCTGGACCGACGCCCTGACGCCCGGCGGCACGTTCGCCTTCCAGGTGCCCGGCAACTTCGACGCCCCCAGCCACGTCCTGATGCGGGAACTGAGCGGCTCCGAGCGGTGGCGGGGGAGGCTCGGCGGACGCCTGCGGCACGCGGACGCGGTCCTGACGCCGGGGGAGTACCTGGAACGGCTCGCGGACCTCGGCTGCGAGGTCGACGCGTGGGAGACGACGTACCAGCACCTGCTCACCGGCGAGGACCCCGTCCTGGACTGGGTGAAGGGCACGGGCCTGCGCCCGGTCCTGACCGCCCTGGCCGACGACCCCGCCGCCACGGAGGCGTTCCTGTCGGAGTACCGCGAGCTCCTGCGCGAGGCCTACCCGCCGTCCTCCCACGGCACGGTGTTCCCCTTCCGCCGGGTGTTCGCGGTGGCCAGGAAGGGAGACACGGCGTGACGCTCACCGCCGTCGACCACGTCCAGCTCGCCGCTCCGCCCGGCAGCGAGGACCTGCTGCGGTCCTACTACGTCGACGTGCTCGGCATGACGGAGGTGCCGAAGCCGCCGGTGCTCGCGGCACGCGGCGGCTGCTGGTTCGAGGCGGGCGGCGTACGCCTGCACGTCGGCGTCGAGGACGACTTCCGCCCCGCGCAAAAGGCCCACCCTGGACTGCGTGTACGCGACATCGAGGCCTACGCGGACCGGCTCACCGTGCACGGCGCCGACGTCACCTGGGACGACAACCTGCCGGGCCACCGCCGCTTCTACTCGTGGGACCCGGTCCGCAACCGCCTCGAATTCCTCGAACCGTTGGCCTGACCTCGCACGTTCGGGTGATCGCCGGGGGCTTTTCGGGTGACGATGCACTTGGCGCCGTACCGTCACCGTGTCGCTTGTGCCGCAGTGGCGCCCGCGCCCACACTGATGGAGGAGGTGCTGCACGATGACCGCTCTCGCACATGAGGTGACCCCCGTGGTGAACAACCCGGTACCCGACTTGGACGAGGTCCTGTGGCAGGCGTGGAAGGCCATGGATCTCCCCGAGGGCTACCGCGCCGAGATCATCGAGGGAGCCATCGAGGTGTCGCCCACCGGTCGCCGTCGTCACGGCGTGCTCATCAACCGTTGCCGTCGTGCGCTGGACCGGCACCTGGCGGGCGGCGATTACCTGCCGTTCCAGGACATCAACGTCATCCACGGCCGCAAGTCCTGGATTCCCGACCTCTTCGTCGCCCCGGAGGACCTCGACGAGATCCCCAACGAGGAAGACCTCGGCGTCGACGCCTCCGGAGTCGCCCTGGTCGTCGAGGTCGTCTCACCCGGCTCCCGCAACATCGAGCGCGACCGCGTCCGCAAGCGTCGCGAGTACGCCCGCGCCGGCATCCCCGTCTATGTGATCGTCGACGACTTCGACGAGGACGGCGCGGTCCTCGTCCTGACCGCGCCCAACCCGAAGAAGGAGAGCTACGAGGACGAGCACCGCGTCCCGTACGGCACCGACGCCGTCGTCCCGAGCGGCCCCGCCAAGGGCTTCGCCATCGGTGAGGCCATCACCCGGAGCTGACCGGCGTCAGCTCTTCCGGTGGCCTATCAGCCGCGGCTTCGGTTCCAGGCCGTCGAGGCCGTGCCACGCCAGGTTCACCAGGTGGGCCGCCACCTCCGCCTTCTTCGGCTTGCGGACGTCCAGCCACCACTGGCCCGTCAGCGCGACCATGCCGACCAGCGCCTGTGCGTACAGCGGCGCCAGCTTCTGGTCGAAGCCGCGGCCCTTGAACTCCTGGCCCAGGATGTCCTCGACCTGCGTCGCGATGTCGGAGATCAGGGACGCGAAGGTGCCGGTGGACTGGGCCACCGGGGAATCGCGCACCAGGATGCGGAAGCCGTCCGTGTACGTGTCGATGTAGTCGAGCAGGGCGAACGCGGCCTGTTCGAGGAGCTCGCGCGGATGGCCCGCCGTCAGCGCCCCCGTCACCATGTCGAGCAGCGCCCGCATCTCGCGGTCCACCACCACCGCGTACAGCCCCTCCTTGCCGCCGAAGTGCTCGTACACCACCGGCTTGGAGACCCCGGCCTTGGCCGCGATCTCCTCCACCGACGTGCCCTCGAACCCCTTGGCGGCGAAGAGCGTACGGCCGATGTCCAGCAGCTGCTCCCGGCGCTCGGCACCCGTCATCCGGGTCCGGCGGACACGCCGGGGCTGCTTCTCTTTGCCGGCAGGGCTGGGATTGCTGGAGTCGGTCGCCACGTCGTCCATCATGCCGCGTCGGGCGAGCGCGCCCCGCGCCGGGACTCGGCCTCACCCGCGGGCCTGCGCCGCGCGTCCAGGCGCGACTGCGAGGGCCACCGCACGTCGGACGCCCAGCCCAGCTGCTCGCACCAGCGGATGATCCGCGCGGACGAGTCGATCTGCCCCTTCATCACACCGTGCCGCGCCGACGTCGGGTCGGCGTGGTGCAGGTTGTGCCAGGACTCCCCGCAGGAGAGCACCGCGAGCCACCACACGTTGCCCGAACGGTCCCGGGACTTGAAGGGGCGCTTGCCCACCGCGTGACAGATCGAGTTGATCGACCACGTCACGTGGTGCAGCAGCGCGACCCGGACCAGCGAGCCCCAGAAGAACGCGGTGAACGCGCCCCACCACGACATCGTGACCAGCCCGCCCACCAGCGGCGGGATGCCCAGCGACACGATCGTCCAGAACAGGAACTGCCGCGAGATCGTGACGAGCGCCGGGTCCTTGATCAGGTCCGGTGCGTACTTCTCCTGTGACGTCCGCTCCTCATCGAACATCCATCCGATGTGCGCCCACCACAACCCCTTCATCAGGGCCGGGACCGTCTCGCCGAACCGCCACGGGGAGTGCGGGTCGCCCTCCGCGTCGGAGAACTTGTGGTGCTTGCGGTGGTCGGCCACCCAGCGGACCAGCGGGCCCTCCACCGCCATCGACCCGGCCACCGCCAGCGCGATCCGCAGCGGCCGCTTCGCCTTGAAGGAGCCGTGCGTGAAGTAACGGTGGAAGCCGATGGTGATGCCGTGGCACCCCAGGTAGTACATGAACACGAGCAGGCCCAGATCCAGCCAGCTCACGCCCCAGCCCCAGGCCAGCGGCACGGCCCCCAGCACGGCGACGAAGGGAACGACGATGAAGAGGAGAAGGGCGAGCTGTTCGAGTGAGCGCTTCTGCTCGCCGCCCAGTGTCGCGGGGGGCAGCGGGGCGCCGGGGTCACCGGTCGTCCGCGAAGCGTCGTCGATCACATCGGTGTCGGAGTACGCATCGGAGCTTGTCGTCATGGGCACGTCCCCTGTGGGGTCGAGGAGGGTTGAGGTGGGAGCAGTGCGTGGGCACGGTTCCTGCCACGGCTGCGATACCGCGTTTCCTACGGTTCCGTAACCTACGGCGACGTAAGTATGGCAGTGCGGAGCCTCGCGGCAAGAGGCCGAGAGCTCCGCGCCCGAGGTGATGCCTATCCTTGGACACGGTCGGACAGCGCGGTCCGCTCTGTATCTCCCCCCGGTTACCCATATCCCCACCGGGGACCCCTCCCAGACTTGACGTGCTTCAACACTGCAAGGAGCCGCACCTGTGAGCAGTGCCGACGACCGGGGCCAGCAGGCCACCAGCAACGCCAGCACCGAGCTGCGCGCCGACATCCGCCGCCTCGGCGACCTGCTCGGCGAGACCCTCGTACGCCAAGAGGGTCCCGAACTCCTCGAACTGGTCGAAAAGGTCCGCCGCCTGACGCGCGAGGACGGCGAGGCCGCCGCCAAGCTCCTCGGCGGCACCGAACTGGAGACCGCCGCCAAGCTGGTCCGCGCCTTCTCCACCTACTTCCACCTGGCGAACGTCACCGAGCAGGTCCACCGCGGCCGCGAGCTCCGCACCCGGCGCGCCGCCGAGGGCGGACTCCTCTCCCGCACCGCGGACCGCCTCAAGGACGCCGACCCCGAGCACCTGCGCCAGACCGTGCGCAACCTCAACGTGCGCCCCGTCTTCACCGCGCACCCCACCGAGGCCGCCCGCCGCTCGGTGCTCAACAAGCTCCGCCGCGTCGCCGCGCTCCTGGAGACCCCGGTCATCGAGTCCGACCGGCGCCGCCACGACACCCGACTGGCCGAGAACATCGACCTCGTCTGGCAGACCGACGAGCTCCGCGTGGTGCGCCCCGAACCCGCCGACGAGGCCCGCAACGCCATCTACTACCTCGACGAGCTGCACGCCGGCGCCGTCGGCGACGTCCTGGAGGACCTCACCGCCGAGCTGGCACGCGTCGGCGTCGAGCTGCCCGAAGGCACCCGCCCCCTCAGCTTCGGCACCTGGATCGGCGGCGACCGCGACGGCAACCCCAACGTGACCCCCGAGGTCACCTGGGACGTCCTGATCCTCCAGCACGAGCACGGCATCAACGACGCGCTCGACCTGATCGACGAGCTGCGCGGCTTCCTCTCCAACTCCATCCGCTACACCGGAGCCACCGAGGAACTGCGCGCCTCCCTCCAGTGCGACCTGGAGCGGCTCCCCGAGATCAGCCCCCGCTACAAGCGCCTCAACGCCGAGGAGCCCTACCGCCTCAAGGCCACCTGCATCCGGCAGAAGCTGGAGAACACCAAGCAGCGCCTGGCCAAGGGCACCGCGCACGTGGAGGGCCGCGACTACCTCGGCACCGCCGAGCTGCTGCACGACCTCACCCTCATCCAGACCTCGCTGCGCGAGCACAAGGGCGCCCTCTTCGCCGACGGCCGGATGAACCGCACCATCCGCACGCTCGCCGCCTTCGGCCTCCAGCTCGCCACCATGGACGTACGCGAGCACGCCGACGCCCACCACCACGCGCTCGGCCAGCTCTTCGACCGCCTCGGCGAGGAGTCCTGGCGCTACGCCGACATGCCCCGCGAGTACCGCCAGAAGCTCCTCGCCAAGGAGCTCAGGTCCCGGCGCCCGCTCGCCCCCTCCCCGGCACCGCTCGACGCCGCCGGCGAGAAGACCCTCGGCGTCTTCCACACCGTCAAGAAGGCCCTCGAGGTCTTCGGCCCCGAAGTCATCGAGTCGTACATCATCTCGATGTGCCGGGGCGCCGACGACGTCTTCGCCGCCGCCGTCCTCGCCCGCGAGGCCGGCCTCATCGACCTGCACGCGGGCTGGGCCAAGATCGGCATCGTCCCGCTCCTGGAGACCACCGACGAGCTGCGCGCCGCCGACGTCATCCTCGACGAGATGCTCGCCGACCCGTCGTACCGGCGCCTGGTCGCCCTGCGCGGCGACGTCCAGGAAGTCATGCTCGGCTACTCGGACTCCTCCAAGTTCGGCGGCATCACCACCAGCCAGTGGGAGATCCACCGCGCCCAGCGCCGGCTGCGCGACGTCGCCCACCGCTACGGCGTCCGCCTGCGCCTCTTCCACGGCCGCGGCGGCACCGTCGGCCGCGGCGGCGGCCCCTCGCACGACGCGATCCTCGCCCAGCCCTGGGGCACCCTGGAGGGCGAGATCAAGGTGACCGAGCAGGGCGAGGTCATCTCCGACAAGTACCTCGTCCCGTCACTGGCCAGGGAGAACCTGGAGCTCACGGTCGCCGCCACACTGCAGGCCTCCGCCCTGCACACGGCCCCCCGCCAGTCCGACGAGGCCCTCGCCCGCTGGGACGCCGCCATGGACGTCGTCTCCGACGCCGCGCACTCCGCGTACCGCAGGCTCGTCGAGGACCCGGACCTGCCGACGTACTTCCTCGCCTCCACCCCGGTCGACCAGCTCGCCGACCTGCACCTGGGCTCGCGGCCCTCCCGCCGCCCCGGCTCCGGCGTCTCCCTGGACGGCCTGCGCGCCATCCCGTGGGTCTTCGGCTGGACCCAGTCCCGGCAGATCGTCCCCGGCTGGTTCGGCGTCGGCTCCGGCCTCAAGGCGCTGCGCGAGGCCGGCCTCGACACCGTCCTCGACGAGATGCACGAGCACTGGCACTTCTTCCGCAACTTCCTCTCCAACGTCGAGATGACGCTCGCGAAGACGGACCTGCGGATCGCCCGGCACTACGTCGAGACCCTCGTGCCCGACGAGCTCCGGCACGTCTTCACCACCATCGAGGAAGAGCACGAACTGACCGTCCGCGAGGTCCTGCGCATCACCGGCGGCGAGCAGCTCCTCGACTCCCACCCGGCGCTCCAGCAGACCTTCGCCATCCGCGACGCCTACCTGGACCCGATCTCCTACCTCCAGGTGGCCCTGCTGAAGCGCCAGCGGGACGCCGCGGCGGCCGAGGAGGAGCCCGACCCGCTGCTCGGCCGAGCCCTCCTGCTCACGGTCAACGGCGTCGCCGCGGGCCTGCGCAACACGGGCTGATCACCCTCTCCGACCGCTGACGGCCCACCCGCGCACTCGTTCGGGTGGGCCGTCTCGTATCTCATGCCCCGAGGCGTGGCCGCGTCGTCATACTGGATCCGGGAGGACCCATGACTGAGCAGGCGATTTACCGGCACTTGCGTGAGCTGCGGGAGCATTTCACGCCGCCCCCTGGATTCAGCTGGCCCGAGATCAGCGACGGGCAGCTCGTGATGATGATGAATCCGAGGCCGCGCCACCAAGTGGTCGCCAAGCAGCTCACCCGGCAGCTGGACCCTCAGCTTCCCCCGGGGTTCTACGCCTACGAGTCCACGGATACGGACGACGTGGCGCTCGGCAAGCTCCGCATTCCCGACATACTCATCGCCCGGGAAGAGGCCATGCTGACCGACGATCCGCTCGATCCGCGGGAGATCGTCCTGGCTGTCGAGATCGTCTCTCCTTCGAATCCGAACAACGACTATCAGCACAAGGTCGACGACTACCCGGCCATGGGCATCCCGCACTACCTGATCGTCGATCCCCGCGACGGCACCTGGACCTACCTGTGGGACATCGACAGCAGCGCGGGGCGACCCGCCTACGGAAACCGCCTGTCCAAGCAGCCCTACGGCAAACCGGCCACCATCGCCACCGACCTCGGCACCTGGACCATCGAAACCGGTGACCTGCCCCGGTACAGCGCGAAGGACATGATGCAGGAGGAGCCGCGACAGTCCTAGGTCTCAGGAGTTGTACGTGGACTGCGCCCGCTCCAACCCCTCCGTGACCAGCGCCTCCACCGCGTCGGACGCGCGGTCCACGAAATAGTCCAGCTCCTTGCGCTCCGCCGACGAGAAGTCCTTCAGGACGAAGTCCGCCACCTGCATCCGGCCCGGCGGACGCCCGATGCCGAACCGCACCCGGTGGTAGTCCGCGCCCATCGCCTTCGTCATCGACTTCAGACCGTTGTGGCCGTTGTCGCCACCGCCCAGCTTCAGCCGCAGCGTGCCGTAGTCGATGTCCAGCTCGTCATGGACCGCGACGATCTGCTCCGTCGGCACCCTGTAGAAGTCGCGCAGCGCCGTCACCGGACCGCCCGAGACGTTCATGTACGACATGGGCTTGACCAGGATCACCCGGCGGCTCGCCGGACCGGGCGCACCGATGCGCCCCTCGACCACCTGCGCCTGCGCCTTCCCCGCCCGCTTGAACCTGCCGCCCATCCGCTGGGCCAGCAGATCCGCCACCATGAACCCCACGTTGTGCCGGTTCATCGCGTACTCGGGACCCGGATTGCCGAGGCCCGCGATCAGCCAGGGGGCGCTGGCATCCGTCGTCACGTCCATGTCTCCTTCATACGCCCAAGTCCCGTCCATACGCGGCAGCCGCCGCCCCCCGACGGGGAGCGGCGGCTGCCGTTCGTTCCGATCCGTTCAGATCCGATCAGATCCGACGCGAGGCTCAGGCCTCGGCGGCCTCGTCGCCCTCGGCGCCACCCTCGGCCGGGGCCTCCTCGGCCTGCGCGGCCAGGACCTGGATGACGACCGCGTCCTCGTCGATGGCCAGCGTGGAGCCGGACGGCAGCGGGATGTCCTTGGCGAGGATGGACGCACCGGCGTCCAGGCCCGCGATGGAGACCGTGACCTCGGTCGGGATGTGGGTCGCCTCGGCCTCGACCGGCAGCGTGTTCAGCACGTGCTCGAGCAGGTTGCTGCCCGGGGCCAGCTCGCCCTCGGTGTGCACGGGGATCTCGACCGTGACCTTCTCGCCGCTGCGGACCAGCAGCAGGTCGACGTGCTTCAGGATGCCCTGACGGAGGGCGTCACGCTGCACGGCCTTCGGGATCGCCAGTTGGGTCTTGCCGTCCACGTCCAGGGAGATCAGGACGTTCGGCGTACGCAGCGCCATCAGCAGGTCGTGGCCCGGCAGCGCCAGGTGGACCGGCTCGGCGCCGTGACCGTAGAGAACGCCGGGAACCTTGTCCTCGCGACGGATGCGGCGGGCGGCGCCCTTGCCGAACTCGGTGCGGGTCTCAGCCTTGAGCTTGACCTCAGCCATGTGCACTCCTCGAACTAACAGGTGTCGGATGGGGTTACCCGGCCATACGACTGGCCTGCTACGAAGAGCGCGTCGATAACGGACAGCCACACAAAAAAGTGCGGCCTCCCTCGCCGAGCAACTTCTGAAGTCTACTCGGCCGGGAGGCCACACCCAAAAGGATCTTTACTGCTCCTCGAAGAGGCTCGTCACCGAACCGTCCTCGAAGACCTCACGCACCGCGTTCGCGATCGTCGGCGCGATCGAAAGCACCGTGATCTTGTCGAGCTCCAGCTCTCCCGGCGTCGGCAGGGTGTCCGTGAACACGAACTCGCTCACCTTGGAGTTCTTCAGCCGGTCCGCCGCCGGACCCGACAGCACACCGTGCGTCGCCGTCACGATGACGTCCTCCGCACCGTGCGCGAACAGCGCGTCCGCGGCGGCGCAGATCGTGCCACCCGTGTCGATCATGTCGTCCACCAGGACACAGACGCGGCCCTTGACCTCACCCACGACCTCATGGACGGTCACCTGGTTCGCGACGTCCTTGTCACGGCGCTTGTGCACGATCGCCAGCGGGGCCCCCAGACGGTCGCACCAGCGGTCGGCGACCCGCACACGGCCGGCGTCCGGAGACACGACGGTCAGCTTCGAACGGTCGACCTTCGCACCCACGTAGTCCGCCAGGATCGGCAGCGCGAACAGGTGGTCCACCGGACCGTCGAAGAAGCCCTGGATCTGGTCCGTGTGCAGATCGACCGTGAGGATGCGGTCCGCACCCGCGGTCGCCATCAGATCCGCGATCAGACGCGCCGAGATCGGTTCACGCCCACGGTGCTTCTTGTCCTGCCGCGCGTAACCGTAGAACGGCACGATGACGGTGATGGAGCGGGCCGACGCGCGCTTCAGCGCGTCGATCATGATCAGCTGCTCCATGATCCACTTGTTGATCGGAGCGGTGTGGCTCTGGATCAGGAAGCAGTCGGCGCCGCGCGCCGACTCCTGATAGCGGACGTAGATCTCACCGTTGGCGAAATCGAAGGCCTTCGTCGGCACGATGCCGACACCCAGCTTGTGTGCGACCTCCTCGGCCAACTCGGGGTGGGCGCGGCCGGAGAAGAGCATCAACTTCTTCTCGCCGGTCGTCTTGATCCCGGTCACAGCACTGTCTCCTCAGAGAGTTCTTCCCGCTGCCGTACTCACGCGTCCCGGTGCGTCGAGTCGGCCGAATGTGCACCTATCACGGTACGCCGTGTCAGGCGCACCTGTTTCCGGTCAGCTTTCGCCGGCCGGCTCCCGGGACGCCGCCTCCGCCGCCTTCGCGGCCGCGCTCCCCGGACGCTTACGGGCCACCCAGCCCTCGATATTCCGCTGCTGGCCCCGCGCCACGGCCAGCGAACCCGCGGGCACATCCTTCGTGATCACGGACCCCGCGGCGGTGTACGCACCGTCCCCCACCGTGACAGGAGCCACAAACATGTTGTCCGAACCCGTACGGCAGTGGGACCCCACCGTCGTGTGGTGCTTCGCCTCACCGTCGTAGTTCACGAAGACGCTCGCCGCACCGATGTTGGAGAACTCACCGATCGTCGCGTCCCCCACGTACGACAGGTGCGGCACCTTCGAACCGTCACCGATCGTCGCGTTCTTCATCTCCACATACGTACCCGCCTTGGAGCGCACCCCGAGCCGGGTGCCCGGCCGCAGATACGCGAACGGGCCGACGCTCGCCTGCTCCCCGACCTCCGCGCTGTACGCGACGGAGTTGTCCACCCGCGCCCCCGCACCGACCCGGGTGTCCGTCAGCCGGGTGTTCGGCCCGACCTCGGCGCCCTTGCCCACATGCGTGGCCCCGTGCAGCTGCGTGCCCGGATGCACCACCGCGTCCCGCTCGAAGGTCACCGTCGCGTCGACCCACGTGGACGCCGGGTCCACCACGGTCACGCCCGCGAGCATCGCGTCGGTCAGCAGCCGGTCGTTCAACGTGCGGCGCGCGGCGGCCAGTTGGACGCGGTTGTTGATGCCCGCGATCTCCTCGTGGTCCCCGGCGACGGCGGCACCGACCCGGTGCCCGGCCTCGCGCAGGATCCCGAGCACGTCCGTCAGGTACTCCTCGCCCTGGCTGTTGTCCGTACGCACCTTGCCGAGCGCCTCGGCGAGCAGCCGCCCGTCGAACGCGAACACACCGGAGTTGATCTCACGGATCGCGCGCTGCGACTCGGTGGCGTCCTTGTGCTCGACGATCGCCGTCACGGAGCCGTTCGCCCCGTCGCGCACGATGCGGCCGTAGCCGGTCGCGTCCGGCACCTCGGCGGTCAGCACGGTCACCGCGTTCCCGTCGCCGTCGTGCGTCCCGGCGAGCTGCCGCAGCGTCTCGCCGGTCAGCAGCGGGGTGTCGCCGCAGACGACGATCACGGTGCCGTCGACGGTGCCGCCCAGCTCCTCCAGGCCGATCCGTACGGCGTGCCCCGTGCCGTTCTGCTCGGCCTGATAGGCGGTGCGCACCTGCGGCGCGATGGCCGCCAGGTGCTCGCGCACCTGCTCGCTCTGGAAACCGACGACGGTCACGAGCTGCTCGGGCGAGAGCGCGGATGCGGCGTGCAGGACGTGTCCGATGAGGGAACGGCCACAGATCTCGTGCAGGACCTTGGGAAGGTCCGACTTCATACGGGTTCCCTCACCCGCTGCGAGGACGACGACGGCTGCCGGGCGGTTGGCGCTCACGGGGGTGCCCTTCGGCTTCGGATGGCTGGGGGTGCCTGGTGGGGTGGACATCCGCAGGATACCGGGGCGTTGGGGGGTGGAAATGAGGGCGGGTCCTGACCTTGCGGTCAGGACCCGAACCTTTGGCTCCGCCGGCTGGATTCGAACCAGCGTCTCAAGGCTCCAAAGGCCTGCGGGATGCCGCTACCCCACGGCGGAATGCCGCGTCAGACCTTACCTGGTTCACGGTGTGACGTTGATCCCGGTGGCCGATGCCACGATCCCAGTCCACCACCCTTCGATGCGGCGGTACAACTCGGCTCCCTGAGTCACGCGGACTACCAGGCACCCCCGGTAGTTCTCGCCCACGTTCTTCCGGACGGTCTTGGGGTTGTGCTTCTTGATCGTCGTCTTCTGCAGGGCGGCGTGGTCGACACCGACCAGGTCGGCCCAGTAGAGCTCGGCGGCCTTCACGTCGGCGGTGGCATGGATCATCACGCGGTAGGTCAGACGCTCACGCTCCACGCCCAGCAGCCGGAGCCAGGACAGATAGACCTCGATGACCCCGGGGTCGCTGTTGACGAACAGGACGTTCTCCCGGCGGGCATACGGTTTGTCCTTCGCCCCCTCGGCCCAGTAGAGCGCGACTCCGACCGCCATGAGTTCGCGGTCCGACAGGTCCTCGATCTCCTGCCGCGCGGTCTCCTTGACGCGCTGCCGCTCCACATCCCGCACCGCCAGCTCGTGCTCCCACCGTTTCCGTGCCGCCAGCTTCGCCTGCTCGTGCGGGTTGCGCCGCTCCGGTTTCGGCAGATCCCGTACCCACAGCGAGATCGAACTCTTCGAGCACCCCAGCTCCAGCTGGATCTGGTCGTAGGTGAGGCCTTGGAGCCGCAGCTCCCGTGCCCGCTCCCGCAGGTCGTCCTTCGCGTTCGGGCGCTTCGTCCACTCCGGCGGCGGCTCGCCCTCCAGCAGGCGGTTCAGGATGTCGTTGTTGTCGACCTGGATGCGGTCCCGGATCTGGCGGCGGCTCAGCCCCTCCCGGCGTAACGCCACCGCCCTCTCCCGCAGCCCCTCGAAGTCCTCGTACTTGTTCCTGGACGCGCCCCTGTCGGGCGTGATCTCCGTCATGGGTCGACCGTTGTCCGGAATGCGGACGTCCGGTGGGGAACCGGGAAGGGTTCAACAGTTCGAGGGATACCGGCAGGTTTCGCTTCCGGTCGAACGCGGCGTGTGCTGGATCACCGAGCCGGAAACTCACCGGAAAACCGGGGCGGAACGCCCGTACGCTGGAAGGCATGACCACGACGGGGGACGACCGCACCACGGCCATGACCGGGCCGTGGTGGTGGGAGAGGTGGCGCGGGGCCGCGCTGGACGTGGGGCTCGCCGCGGTGTCCGCGGCGGAGTGCGGGGCGGAGGGGGTCACCTTCGCGCGGGACTCGGGACTGCCCGCACCCGTGGGCGTCGTCTTCGGCGTGCTCGCGGGCGCGGCCCTGCTGATCCGGCGCCGCTGGCCCGTCGCCGTGGTGCTGATATCGATCGCGATCACGCCCGCGCAGATGGGCGTCCTGCTGACCGTCGTCGGCCTCTACACGCTCGCCGCATCGGAGCTGCCGCGCCGCATCACGGGCGCGCTGGCCGGCATGTCGATGGCGGGCACGCTGATCGTCGCGCTGGTGCGGGCCAATCAGGACATGGCGGAGGGCAGCCCGACGATCGCCAGTGAGTTCATCCCGTTCTTCGCGGTGACCGCGGCGATCGGGGTGACCGCGCCACCGGTGCTGCTCGGTCTGTACGTGGGCGCGCGGCGCCGCCTCGTGGAGGGGATGCGGGAGCGGGCGGACAGTCTGGAGCGGGAGCTTCAGTTGCTGGCGGAGCGCGCGGAGGAGCGGGCGGAGTGGGCGCGGAACGAGGAGCGCACGCGGATCGCCCGGGAGATGCACGACGTGGTGGCGCACCGGGTGAGCCTGATGGTGGTGCACGCGGCGGCGTTGCAGGCGGTGGCGCGGAAGGATCCGGAGAAGGCGGTGCGCAACGCGGCGCTGGTGGGGGACATGGGGCGGCAGGCGCTGACGGAGTTGCGCGAGATGCTCGGAGTGTTGCGGACGGGGGACGGTTCGAAGGGGGCGAAGTACGCGGAGCCGTTGCCGTTGGCGGCGGTGGGTGCGGCGGCGGCCGCGGCGGCGTCGCGTGCGGTGGACGAGGACGGCCCGTGTCTGGCGGAGCTGGAGGAGTTGGTGGGGCAGTCCCGTGCGGCGGGCATGGCGGTGGATCTGTCGGTGCAGGGGGAGCCGCGTGACTGTTCGGCGGATGTGGAGCAGACCGCCTATCGGGTGGTGCAGGAGGCGTTGACGAACGTGCACAAGCACGCGGCGGGCGCGAAGACGTATGTGCGGTTGGCGTATCGGGGCGCGGAGATCGCGATGCAGGTGGAGAACGAGCCGCCGCCGGAGGCGGGTGGTTCGCAGGACGCGCGGCTGCCGAGTGGCGGCAATGGTCTGGTGGGGATGAAGGAGCGGGTCACGGGGCTCGGCGGGGTGTTCGTGTCGGGGCCGACGGACGGTGGGGGTTTCCGGGTGTCGGCGGTGTTGCCGGCGGCGGCGTAGGCCCGCGGGGAGCTGCGGGGAGCTGTTACGCGGGTTTGGTGCCGGCCGAGAGGCGGGTGGGCTGGGCGCCGGTGACGAGGGTGGCGAGGGCCTGGTCGATGTGGGCGCCGAGGAACCAGTCGCCGCTGTGGTCGAGGCTGTAGACGCGGCCTTGGGTGTCGATGGCGAGGAGCGCCTGGTTCTCGGGTTCTTCGCCGATGGGGCAGACCTCGGTGTCGAGGGCGCGGCCGAGGTCGCCGAGGGTGCGGGCGAGGTGGAGTCCGTACATGGGGTCGAGGTGGACGGTGGCGGGCGCGATCTGGCGGCCGGGGCCCTGTGGGGTGATGTGCAGGCCGCCGAACTCGGCCCAGGCTTCGACGGCGGCGGGGAAGACGGTGTGCCGGTGGCCCGCGGGGGAGGTGTGGCGGCGCAGGGCGTCGGCCCAGATCTCTGCCTGCTTTATGTCCCAGTGGCCGGGGCGCCAGCCGGCGGCGCGCAGGGCGGCGTCGACGGGGACGGGGAAGCGGGTGCTGGTGCCGGTGGCCGGTGCGGCGGTGGTGGCGGCGTGTTCGGGGTGCATGGGGTGGCCCTTGTTCGGTCGTTCGGACGGTCGTGGGGGTCCGCGGTGGCTGCGGGATCCGGCGGCCGGCAGCCGGTGGCCGGTCAGGCTTCGGTGGTCGTGGGGTCGACGACGCGGACGCCGAAGTGGGCCGTGAGGGCGGTGCAGGAGCGGCAGGGCTGGGCGAAGCCGCCGTGCAGGGGGTCGCCGTCCTCGCGGATGCGGCGGGTGGTGAGTTTGGCGTGTTTGAGCGCTTTGCGGGCCTCGCCGTTGGTCATGGGTCTGCGGGCGGCGCGCTTGGAGCGGCCGGCGTCGGCGGCCGTGAGGTGCCGGGAGATAAGGATGGCCTCGGCGCAGCGGCCGGTGAAGCGTTCGCGCTGGCCGCTGGTGAGGGTGTCGAGGAAGTCCTGGACGAGCGGGTGGAGCGTGGGGGGTTCCTCGCCGCGGCCCGCGGTGCAGGTGAGGGTGGTCTGGCCGCGTACGGAGAGGGCGGCGGCGACGGTGGGCAGGATGCCGTCGCGGCGTTGGCGGAGGATGGGCGCGTGGGCGGCGGTGGCGCTCCAGCCGACGCGTGGGTCCCCGGTGTTCGGGGTGGGGATGGTGGCCGGGCCGTGGGCCGTGGCCCGGGTGTCGTCGGGCGTGCCGGGTGCCGTGGCGGCCGCCGTGGTGGACGGTGCGTGGCCGGGCAGGCCGCTGTGTGCTGTGTGCATTGGTGCTCTTCCCTCCCCCTGCTCGCGGTCGTCACCGCGTGTGCCACGCCCCCGCGTCGCGGAGGTACAGCCTGCCAAATGGGGCGGGTGGTGCGGAAGCTGGGGCACTGCGACACGCCTGGCTTTCCGTCGGTTTCGTCGCAGGGTGACGGTCCGGTGGCTGGTGGTCATGGAACCGGAGGCCCGGTGACCGGTGTCGTCCTTGCGCATAGGCTGTGTCGGCATCGCAGTACGAGATGTGGAACCAGATGCGCAGGAGTGGGCCGGTTCCGCGGCTCGGTGCACACGACAGAACCAGAACCTTCCACAGTGCCGCAGGGGGCAACCGCCATGACGACAGGTCGGCTGGGGCAGCAGTCCGCGCCGCCGAACGCGGCGTACGCCGGGCAGGTCGTGCACTTCCCGGATCCGGTCCGTGCCGCGCGCCATCCCAGAGGCGTACGGGTGGATGAGCACGGTTATCCGGACTTCTCCGCCTATGCGCGTGCGGCGGCCGAGATCGCGGAGCCGCCGGAGGGTTTCGGCGTGGACGAACTGCGGTTGACGGACTACGTGTCGGCGAACGCGGCGTCGGCGGCGGCGGGTCACGACCTGTGGGACACGATCCCGGCGGTGGCGACGCCGCACGGCTGGACGTGGCACCACGTGCCGGGCGGCCGTCGTCTGGAGCTGGTTCCGGTCGAGGTGAAGGCGCTGCTGCGGCATCACGGCGGGATCGCGACGACGCCGGTGGACCAGGACAAGCGGGGGACGCGTCCGCTGCAGGAGACGCGTCCGGCGCACTTCGGTCTGCCGAGGGCGACGGTCGCGGTGACGGAGCAGCAGGTGCAGGGGGTGGAGGAGGATCTGGGCTACCGGCTGCCGGGTGCCTACCGCTCCTTCCTGAAGGCGGCGGGCGGCTGTGCGCCGGTCGGTGCCGCGCTGGACGCGGAGTTGGGCCTGCTGGTGGACCAGCCGTTCTTCACGGTGCGGGACGAGGCCGCGGTGAACGATCTGGTGTACGTCAACAAGTGTCTGCGCGATCACCTCACCAAGGACTACCTGGGCGTCGGTTTCGTGCAGGGCGGTCTGCTGGCGGTGAAGGTCAAGGGCGACCGGGTCGGTTCGGTCTGGTTCTGCGCGTACGACGACGTGCGCGACCAGGACGCGTGGCCGCCGGCGGAGCGGGTGCGGCGGCTGCTGCTGCCGTGCGGTGACGACTTCGACGCGTTCCTGTCCCGGCTGGCGGGCAATCCGCCGGAGCTGGAGACGGTGGCGAACCTGATGGTGGACGGCGGCTTCGCGCACGCCGTCCCCGTGTCCTCGGGTGGGGAGTGATGTGGCGATGGTGACGTTCGCGCAGGCGCAGGACCGCGCCGAGGAGTGGGTCAACGGCGATGTGCCCGGCTATCAGCACCGTGAGGTGCGGGTCCGGGAGTTCGACCTGGGCTTCGTGGTGTGGGCGGAGGACCGGGAGAACGGTCCGGTGTCCGACGGCGGCGCGCAGCGCCTGGTCATCGCCCGGGACAGCGGTGAGGCGACGCTGTGGCCGGGGCTGCCGGTGGGTGAGGTGATCCGCCGGTACGAGGAGGAGTACGGGGTGCCGGACGCGGCGCCGGAGGACGCGGTGCCGGCCCCGCCGGAGCGGGTCGACCTCAATCAGACGTCGTTCCTGCTGACTCCTCCGGAGTGGCTCCAGGAGGCGGCGGACAAGCTGGGCATTCCGGATCGGCGGGCGGAGTCGGGGACGTCCGGGTCGGGGTCCGAGTCGGGGTCCGGCGCGGGGTCTGATGCGGGGGATGCGGCCGACGGTGCGTCGGATCCGGCTTCGGCTCCGGCTTCGGTTCCGGCTTCGGCTTCGCAGGCGCCGGGTGCGGCCGCCGCGTCGGGTCCGGCTCAGGGTTCGGCTTCGCAGGCGCCGGGGGCCTCCGCCGCTCCCGGTGGCGGTACGCCGTGGCCGGCGGCCGGTGGGTCCGACGAGCCCGACCGGGACGACAGCGTGCCGTCGACGTCGCCGGGTGCGCCCGCCGGGGCGACGCCGTGGGCGGGTACGGACACCAACGCCGACGGGGGCGAGGACCACTCGGTGCCGCTGCCCGCGACGGTGTTCGCGCCGCCGCTGACCGGCCTGGACGAGAACGACACCCCGCCGCCGGGTGCGGCGCCGGACGCCAAGACGGCGCTGATGCACGGGGGCAGCCAGCTTCCCCGCACGGCGCTCGCACCGGCACTGGACGACTCGGCGCCGGGAACGGGGGTGCCTTCGGCGGGCGGGCAGCCCGGCCCGGCGACGCCGGGTGCGGGGATGCCTTCGGCGAGCGGGCAGTCCGGTCCCGCGGCGCCGGGTGTGCCCGCTGGTCCGCCGGCCAACGCGCCCCAGTCGCCCACGGGTTCACCGCTGCCGCCGCCTGCGGGGGCCAGTTACCCGCAGGGTCCCGGCGCGCCTGTCGGGTCGACGCCGCCTGCGGGTGCCGGGGGCTCGAATGCGTACGGCTACCCGCAGGGTCCTGGTGCGCCCGCTGGGTCGACGCCACCTCCGGGGGGCGGCTTCCCGCAGGGGCCCGGCACTCCCGCCAACTCTCCGCAGCCGCCTGCCGGTTCGCCGATGCCGCCGCCTGCTGGTGTCGGGGATCCGAATGCGTACGGCTACCCGCAGGGTCCTGGCGCGCCTGCTGGGTCGACGCCACCTCCGGGTGCCGGGGATCCGAATGCGTACGGCTATCCGCAGGGTCCTGGTGCGCCTGCCGGTTCGACGCCGCCTCCGGGTGGCGGCTTCCCGCAGGGGTCCGGTGCTCCCGTCAACTCTCCGCAGCCGCCTGCCGGTTCGCCGATGCCGGCGCCTGCGGGTGCCGGGGATCCGAATGCGTACGGCTATCCGCAGGGTCCTGGCGCGCCTGCCGGTTCGACGCCGCCTCCGGGTGCCGGGAGCCCGAACGCGTACGGCTACCCGCAGGGGCCCGGCGCGCCTGCCGGTCCGCCCCCGAACTCCCCGCAGCCGCCCGCCAGTTCGCCGATGCCTCCGCACTCCGGTGCCGGGGACATCGCTGATGCCGCCACCAGTAAGGCGCAGGGTCCGCCCCGTGGGCCTCGTGCGACCGGGGGCGGTACTCCGCCGCCTCCCGGGCCGCCCGGTGTGCCCGGCGCGCCCCCCGGGGCGACGCCGCCGCCTTCCGGTCCCGGCGCCCCTGCCGGGGGTTACGTGCCGACGCAGCTCGTCTCCTCCCTCGGCCCGGACGGGCAGCCGCCCGCGGCCCCGCCCGCTCCGGACGCCCCGGGTACGCCTCCGGGCGGTGTGCACCATGCGGCGACGATGCTGGCCGACCCGAGCATGGGCGGCCCCGGTGGTCTGAAGCCGCCGGGTGCTCCCGGCGCGCCGGGAGCCCCTGGTGCGCCCCAGCCCCCCGGTCCGCCCGGTGCTCCCGGTACGCCTCCGGGCGGTGTGCATCACGCCGCGACGATGCTGGCCGACCCGAGCATGGGCGGCCCCGGTGGCTTGAAGCCGCCCGGTGCTCCCGGTGCGCCGGGTGCCCCTGGTGCGCCCCAGCCCCCCGGCCCGCCCGGAGCCCCCGGCACCCCCGCCGGTCCCGGCGCCCCCGCCGCCCCCGGCACCCCCCCGCCCCCCGGCGGCGACGTCCACCACGCCGCGACCATGCTGGCCGGACCCGCGGTCGGCGGTCCGGGTGGGCCGGGCGGACCCGGCATGCCCCCGCCGCCCGCGGCGATGCAGCAGCCCGCACCCGGCGCTCCCGGCGCCCCCGGCGCCCAAGGCACCCCCGGCGCCCCGCCGTACGGCGCCCCGCAGCCGCCCGTCGGGCAGCCCACCGTCGGTCCCGGCTACCAGGCCGTCCTGCGCTACCGCGCTGCCGACGGGTCCGAGCAGCAGCTGATCCGCCGCTCGGCGCCCGGCACCCCGCACCCGGAGTGGCAGATCCTGCACGAGCTGCGCGGCATGAACGTGCCGCCGCAGCAGGTCCTCGAACTCCACACGGAGCTGGAGTCCTGCGAGCTGCCGGGCGCGTACTGTGCCCGCATGATCCGCGAGACCTGGCCGCAGGCGCGGATCACCTCGATCGCCCCGTACGGCAGGGACCACGCCTCGCGCCAGCAGGGCATGCAGCAACTCCTCGCCCACCAGGGCGAGCTGCACCAGGTCGCGGACGGCCCCGCGCGGCCCGCGCCGGTGCGGGCCCCGCTGCAGCCGATGCCGCAGGCCCCGGCGATCCCGCCGGAGGGCGTCGCCCAGGAGCTGGCCGCCGCGTTCGGGCCCGGTCTCTTCCGGTTCGACCAGCGCGCGGTGTCGCGGCAGGGCGTGCCGGACATCGTGGCGCACACGCTCGTCGTGGCGGGGCTGCCCGTCGACTTCGGGCCGTTCTTCTGGGCGCAGGCCCAGCCGGGGCGCCCGGTGCCGACGCTGGCGGAGCTGGCGCAGGAGCGCGGGGTGCAGCCGGCGTCCGACGCGGGCTCGTACCTGGTGATGGGCAGCGACTTCGGCCGGGCGCTCTGCGTCCAGTACGGCACGGCGAACATCGTGGCCGTGCCGGTGGAGGCGGGTCCCGGCGGCGCTCCCGTGCCGCCGCAGTTCGTGAACACGGGGCTGCCGGAGTTCGCGCGCTGCATGGCGCTGCTGGGCCGGATGTGGCGGCTGCGCTTCGGGCTCAACCAGGAGCAGGCGGGGCGCTGGACGGTCGACTTCCAGAACCAGCTGGCCGCGCTGGACCCGGCGGCGCTCGCCTCGCCGGAGAGCTGGTGGTCGGTGCTGCTGGAGCAGATGTGGGACGGGCTGTTGTAGCCCGCAGGTACAGCCCGCAGGCGTACGTGCCGGCCGAGGCGCCCCACCCGTGGTCCGGCCGAGGCGCCCCACCCGTGGTCCGGGTGGGGCGCCTCGCCCGTGATCGGGATGGGGCGCCTCGCCCATTCGGGGCGTGCGACGCATCGCACGTCGCCGCGATTCCGACTTCTGCCGCCAATTGACGCATCCTTGACCGGGTGGAGTGGGCGGAGTGTCGCGTTATGAGCGCTTCCGCTTGATCCATCAAGATGTGCGCCAATCGTGCAGTGCGCGCGTGGTCCGTCGGAGAGGGGATCCAAGGATGAGCAGCAGCGGGGCACCGTCGTCGCCGCACGGCTTCTTCACCGGGCGGGGGCGCGGCTACCGTCCGGCGCAGGTGGAGGCGTACGTCGCCGGGCTTTCCCAGGAGCGGGACGGGGCGTGGGAGCGGGCCGCCCGGCTGACCGTCCTGGCCAGGGACATGGAGGTGGAGGCCGAGCATCTGCGGGACGTGGTGTCGCGGCTCGCCCCCCAGACGTACGACTCGCTCAGCGAGCGGGCCCGGCAGATCCTGGCGCTCGCCGAGACCGAGGCCGCCGCGGTGCGGGAGGCCGCGCGGGCCGAGGCGCAGGAGCTGACGGAGGCGGCCGACGCCGCGGCGCGGGAGACGCGGGACGCCGCGCACGCGCACGCCGAGAAGGTCGGGGCCGAGGCGGAGGAGTGGACCCGGCAGCGGCTGCTCGCGGACCGGGCGACGGCCGACGAGATCCGGGTCGGCGCGCGGCGGGACGTCAAGGCGTGGCGGAGCGAGGCGCTCGGCGCGCTGCGGGAGATGCGGCAGCGGTGCGAGGGCCTGCTCGCCGAGCAGGAGAAGGAGCAGGCCGAGCGGTGGGAGGCGGCCGGGCGGGAGGCCGCGGAGCGCGAGGCGGCGTCGGACGCGCGGGACGCGGAGCGGGTGGCGGCCGCCCAGGCGCGGCTCGCCGAGGCCGAGCGGGCCCTGGCGGAGACGGCGGAGTCCGCGCGGCACCGGCAGGAGGACGCGGAGGCGCGGGGCGCGGAGCTGGTTGCCCAGGCGGGTGTGCGTGAGGAACGGCTGGTCCGTGAGACGGAGCGGATACTGCGTGAGCACGGCGAGCGGTGGGACGAGGTGCGGGCGCACATGGACCACGTACGCAGCAGCCTCGCCACGCTGACGGGCCGCGCGCCGGCGGAGGAGACCCCCTAGGGGACCAGGGCCGACCAGGGGACCAGGGCCGGGTTACGGCTCGCGGGTTACGCCTTGTCCTGTTCCTCCGGGAGTACGGGTTTCTCCTGGAGTACGGGGAAGCGCCGCGGCGCGAGGAGGAGCAGGACGCCCAGGGCCAGTACGGCGGCGCATGCCGCCCCCAGGTACACCGCGTCCACGGCCGCGTCGACGGCCCGGCGCAGGGGTTCCGGGTCGGTGACGGCGCCGGGGTCGTCCAGGGCGCGCGCCACCGAGTCGAGCGAGCCGGACCCGCCCAGCCGTGCGCTCAGGACGCCGTTGGCCACCGCCCCGAACAGGGCGGCGCCCAGCGTCTGGCCGATCTGCCGGCAGAACAGCACGGAGGCGGTGGCGGTGCCGCGTTCGGCCCAGCCGACGGTGGACTGGACGCCGACGATCAGCGGCAGTTGGAAGAGTCCGAGGGCCGCGCCGAGCAGCAGCATGAGCAGGGCGGGCTGCCAGGCGGTGCCGGGGTAGGGCAGCAGGGGGAAGGCGAACAGGAGTGCCGCGGCCGCCGAGATGCCGGTGACGGCGGTGTTGCGGAAGCCGATCCTGCGGTAGACGTGCTGGCTGAGCGCGGCGGAGACCGGCCAGCTCAGGGTCATCACGGAGAGCACGAACCCGGCGGCGACGGGGGCGAGTCCGAGGACGGACTGCGCGTACGTGGGCAGGAAGACGGTGGGCGCGACCATCAGCAGGCCGAGCGCGCCGAGGGCGAGGTTGACCGCGGCGATGGCGGGCCTGCGCCAGACCCAGCCGGGGATGATCGGGTCCGCGGCCCGGCGTTCGACGAGGACGACGACGGCGATCAGGGCGAGCCCGGCGGCGAAGAGGCCGAGGGAGGGCGCCGACAGCCAGTCCCAGGCGACGCCGCCCTGCACGAGGGCGGTCAGGAGCGTGCCGCCGCAGGCGAAGACGGCGAGTGCGCCGGGCCAGTCGACGCGGGGGCGCGGCACGGCGTCGCGGGCGGGTTCGTGGAGGTGGCGCACGATGAGCCAGAGCGCGACCAGGCCGATGGGCAGGTTGATGAGGAAGATCCAGCGCCAGTCCGCGTACGAGGCGATGAAGCCGCCGAGCGCGGGGCCCGCGACGGACGAAGTGGCCCACACCGTCGACAGTTTGGCCTGGATCTTGGGGCGCTCCTTGAGGGGGTAGAGGTCGGCGGCGAGGGTCTGCACGGTGCCCTGGACGGCGCCGCCGCCGAGGCCCTGGACGACGCGGAAGGCGATGAGCGACTCCATGTTCCGGGCGAGCGCGCAGAGCACGGAGCCGAGCAGGAACAGGACGCAGCCCACGATGAGGACGGGTTTGCGGCCGAAGGTGTCGGAGAGCTTGCCGTAGACGGGCAGGGTGACGGTGGCCGCGAGGAGGTAGCCGGAGAACAGCCAGGAGAAGATCGAGAAGCCGCCGAGGGCGCCCACGATCTGCGGGACGGCGGTGGAGACGATCGTGGCGTCGACGGCGGCCAGCGCCATGGCCAGCATCAGCGCGGCGACGACCGGGCCCCTGCCGCGCGCCGGGCGCGGTGCGGAGCCCGCCGCCGTGCCGGGTGCCGGCCCGGGTATCCCGCCGGGTGTCGCGCCCGGTGTCGCGTCCTGCGTGCCCACGGAAGTCCCTTCCCCCTGCAACCAGTTGCTGCGGGTCACCTTCTCACCCGGTCCCGGGTGGAGGGCAGGGTGGAGCCGACCCTGAGACGGCCTCCACCGGCGGGTGGAGATCCCCTAGGGGTACCTCCGTACAACGGACCGGGGAGCGTTCGTCCCCCTGGAGGATGAGCCGGGCCCGGACGGTCCTTAGATTGGCTTTACGAGCCGGGCACGGGGCCGGCGCGGACAACCACACCACCGGGGGTGGGGTTTACCCCACCGGAAGAGTGCGCTGAGCACCAGCGCGCCGGACCCCTCACGGGCCCGAGACTGAGACCCGAAGGCGCACCGCACGGGACCGTGCGGGCGCCGCACCCATCGAAGCCCGCGGCGCACGCACACCTGACGCCTCGCATGACCGACATAGGAGACTTACCGTGACAACGGCTGTGGCAACACCCAGGCACGGGGGCACTGGAGGACACACGGCCGTGGCGGCACGGGCGCGCCAGGTGGTCAAGGCGTACGGATCCGGGGAGACCCGGGTCGTCGCGCTCGACCACATCGACGTGGACATAGCCCGCGGGCAGTTCACCGCGATCATGGGCCCCTCCGGCTCCGGCAAGTCCACCCTGATGCACTGCCTCGCGGGCCTCGACACCGTCAGCGACGGACAGATCTACCTGGACGAGACCGAGATCACCGGCCTCAAGGACAAGAAGCTCACCAAGCTGCGCCGGGACCGGATCGGCTTCATCTTCCAGGCGTTCAACCTGCTGCCGACCCTGAACGCCCTGGAGAACATCACGCTCCCGATGGACATCGCGGGCCGCAAGCCCGACCGGGCCTGGCTCGACCAGGTCGTGGAGACCGTGGGTCTCGCCGGGCGCCTCAAGCACCGCCCGACCGAGCTCTCCGGCGGCCAGCAGCAGCGCGTCGCCGTGGCCCGCGCGCTCGCCTCCCGGCCCGAGATCATCTTCGGCGACGAGCCGACCGGCAACCTCGACTCCCGGGCCGGCGCGGAGGTGTTGGGCTTCCTGCGCCGCTCGGTGACCGACCTCGGCCAGACCATCGTGATGGTCACGCACGACCCGGTCGCCGCCTCGTACGCGGACCGCGTCCTGTACCTCGCCGACGGCCGGATCGTCGACGAGATGCACCACCCCACGGCCGACCAGGTCCTGGACCGCATGAAGTCCTTCGACGCCCGGGGGCGCACGTCATGACCGTCCTCAAGACCTCGATGCGCAACTTCTTCGCGCACAAGGGGCGCATGGCGCTCTCCGGGGTGGCCGTCATCCTGTCGGTGGCGTTCGTGTGCGGCACGCTCGTCTTCTCCGACACCATGAGCACCACCTTCGACAAGCTCTTCGCGGCCACCTCCGCCGACGTCACCGTCAGCCCCAAGCCCGCCGGTGACGCGGGCGACCCGCCCCGCAGCGGCAAGCCCGAGTCCCTGCCCGCCTCCGTCGTGAAGAAGGCGGGGAAGGCCGACGGTGTACGGGCCGCCGAGGGCGCGATCGTCAGCCAGAGCGTGACCGTCGTCAACGCCGAGAACAAGAACATGGGGCCGACCAGCGGCGGCCCGACCATCGCGGGCAACTGGACGCACGACGACCTGCGTTCGATGGAGATCACCTCGGGCCACGCCCCGCGCGGACCCACCGAGATGATGGTCGACGCCGACACCGCCGACAAGCACGACCTCAAGATCGGCGACGAGCTGCGCACCGTCGCCGCCGCCGGCGACCACACCGCGAAGATCTCCGGCATCGCCACCTTCAAGGTGACCAACCCCGGCGCCGCCATCTTCTACTTCGACACCGCCACCGCCCAGCGCGAACTCCTTGGCGCCACCGGCCGGTTCACGCACGTCAACCTCAGCGCCGACGCCGGCGTCAGCGACACCCGGCTGCAGGCCGCCGTCGCGAAGACCCTGGGCAAGGCCCCGTACGACATCAAGACGCAGAAGGAGGCCGCGGACGACAACCGCAAGGACGTCGGCAGCTTCCTCGACGTCATGAAGTACGCGATGCTCGGCTTCGCCGGGATCGCCTTCCTCGTCGGCATCTTCCTCATCATCAACACCTTCTCGATGCTGGTCGCCCAGCGCACCCGCGAGATCGGCCTGATGCGGGCCATCGGCTCCAGCCGCAAGCAGGTCAACCGCTCGGTGCTCGTCGAGGCGCTGCTGCTCGGCGTCCTCGGCTCGATCCTCGGCGTCGGCGCGGGCATCGGCCTCGCCGTCGGCCTGATGAAGCTCATGTCCGGCATGGGCATGGAACTGTCCACCGGCGACCTCACCGTCGCCTGGACGACGCCCGTCATCGGCATGGTCCTCGGCATCGTCGTCACCGTCGTCGCCGCCTACCTGCCCGCACGCCGGGCCGGCAAGGTCTCGCCGATGGCCGCGCTGCGCGACGCCGGCACCCCGGCCGACGGGCGCTCCAGCGCCCTGCGCGCCCTCCTCGGCCTGGTCCTCACCGGCGCCGGCGGCCTCGCCCTCTACACCGCGTCGCAGGCCGACAAGGCGAGCGAGGGCTCGCTGTTCCTCGGCGGCGGCGTCGTGCTCACCCTCGTCGGCTTCGTCGTCATCGGTCCCGTCCTCGCCTCCGGCGTGGTCCGCGTCATCAGCGCGGTGCTGCTGCGGATGTTCGGCCCCGTCGGACGGATGGCCGAGCGCAACGCGCTGCGCAACCCGCGCCGCACCGGCGCCACCGGCGCGGCCCTGATGATCGGCCTCGCGCTGGTCGCCTGTCTCTCCGTCGTCGGCTCCTCGATGGTCGCCTCGGCCACCGACGAGCTCGACAAGTCGGTCGGCGCGGACTTCATCGTCCAGCCCACCCAGCCCGGCATCTCCATCACCGAGAAGGCCGCCGCGGCCCTCGGCAAGGCCGACCACATCGGGCACATCACCCGCTACAAGCAGATCGACGCGGACCTGACCACCCCCGCGGGCAAGACCGTGGACGACATCGGCCTGAGCGCCGCCGACCCCTCCTACGCCACGGACCTGCGCCGCGAGACCACCGCGGGCAAGCTGTCCGCCGCCTACGGCCCCGACGCCATGTCGGTCGGCGACGCGTTCGCGAAGAAGCACGGCCTGAAGGTCGGCGACGAGCTGAAGATCGCCTTCGACCACGGCAGGACGGCGAAGCTGCGGCTCGCCGCGGTCACCTCCGACGACACCTCCGTCGACAAGGGGGCGATGTACCTCAACATCACGACGATGGAGAAGTACGTCCCCGCCGACCGCATCCCGCAGAACGACATGATGTTCGCCTCGGCGGACAAGGGCCGACAGGACGCCGCGTACGCCTCGTTGAAGAAGTCCCTGGAGAAGTACCCGCAGTACAAGGTGATGGACCAGACCGACTTCAAGCAGACCCTGAAGGACCAGGTCGGCCAGCTCCTGAACATCGTCTACGGCCTGCTCGGCCTCGCGATCATCGTCGCGATCCTCGGTGTGGTGAACACCCTGGCCCTGTCGGTGGTGGAGCGCACCCGGGAGATCGGCCTGATGCGGGCGATCGGCCTCTCGCGCCGCCAGCTGCGCCGCATGATCCGCATGGAGTCGGTGGTCATCGCCCTCTTCGGCGCGCTGCTCGGCCTCGGGCTCGGGATGGGCTGGGGCGCCACGGCGCAGAAGCTGCTCGCCCTGGAGGGCCTGAAGGTCCTGGAGATCCCCTGGCCGACGATCATCGCGGTCTTCGTCGGGTCGGCGTTCGTGGGCCTGTTCGCGGCGCTGGTCCCCGCCTTCCGGGCCGGCCGGATGAACGTCCTCAACGCCATCGCCACCGAATAGCCGCCACCACTCAATAGCCACCACCACCGAATAGCCACCGCCACGGGGGTGCGGGGGACCTGGCCCCGGCGGGCGCGCACAGCGCCTGCCGGGGCCGGCTGCCGTTCGCGCCCCCGCCGGGTCAGTCCCTGCGCAGCAGCACGTACCCGTAGGCGGTGTCCTCCAGGACGTACCGCGTGCCGGGATGCAGGGAGTTGGCGTACTTGACCGGGTCCTTGGTCCAGCCGTCCCGGACGTCCAGGGCGACGTAGCGGGGGACGACCGGGCGGGCCGCGCCCACCCAGAAGACCCGGGCGCGCGAGGTCAGCCGGCTGATCGGCCCGATGTTCGCCTCGACCGTGGCCCCGTCGGGGATGCGCCTCAGCATCCGGTCCACGGCGGCGGTCTTCCCGCTCTTCTCGTACGTCGCCGCCTCGGTGACGCCCGCGAGGGGCAGCGCCGTGGTGAGGGCGAGCGCGGCGGCCGCGGCGCAGGCCGGCAGGCGGTCGGCGTACCGGCGCAGCCAGCCCCGGCCGCTGCGGCGCGCGGTGTGGGCGGCGTCGGCGAGGGCCAGCAGGACGACCGGCATCAGGACGGCGCTGTAGTGCCAGTCGGTGCCCCAGTAGTGGTCGTCGCCGGAGACGAAGCGCCAGCCGAGGGTGGGCAGCGCGATCAGGAGCAGCGGCGAGCGCAGGGCGAGCAGCCCGGTGGTGGGCAGCAGCAGCCAGAGCAGGGTGCGCAGCTTCGTGCCGGTGCCGTCGAGGATGCCGGCGCCGCCGGAGTCGCCGACCTTGTCCCAGTAGTCGTACGCGCCGACCGAGTTGAAGGCCGGGATGACCAGGGTGAGGGTGACGAGGGTGGCGACGGCGCCGAACGCGGCGACGCCGAGGGCGTAGGGCAGGGCCTTGGGGTCGCTGCGCCGGCAGCGGATCGCCACGACCACCGCGATGGCCGCGAGCGTCATGCCGAGGTCCTCCTTGACGAGGACGAGCGGCAGCGCCCACAGGAGGGCGGCCCGCCACCGCCGGTGCAGCAGCGCCTCCAGGGAGAAGGCGATCAGCGGCAGCGCGAAGCAGATCTCGTGGAAGTCGAAGTCGACGGCGCGCTGGACGCCCCACGACAGCCCGTACGCGACACCGATCGCCGTACCGGAGCCGCGCCCGAGGAGCCGGGTCGCGGCGCGGGTGACGGGCACGACGGAGACGGCGACGAGCAGCGCCTGCGCGACGAGCAGCGTGAGGGGCGAGGGGAAGAGCCGGTAGAAGGGGGCGAGCAGGGCGGTGACGGGGCTGAAGTGGTCGCCGAGGATGTTGGCGCCGGGCCCCTTGAGGTCGGCCACCGGCGCCTGCAGGTGCGCGTAGGCGCGGACGGCCTGCTCGAAGATGCCGAGGTCCCAGGAGCGGCTCTCCATCCGCCGGTAGCGGCCGACGGACACGATCGTGTACGCGGCGAACAGGGCGGCCGCGAGCAGCAGCGGGGCGCGGTCCCAGAGCCGGTCGGCCCTGGTGCGGGCGGTGTCGGCGGGCGCCGGGCCGTTCGCGGATGCGGACGGTGACCGGTCCCGCCCCGGTATGAGCTCGTCGGCACGCTCCGGGGCGGTGGCGTCGGGGTGGGCTCCGGGCATGGGGTGGCTTCCTGGTGAGAGTGGGCGGTACGGGCGGAGGGTCCGGGATCCAGGACTCAGCCTCCCGTGTCCGTGGGCGTGGCCGTCGGCGGGGTCGTCACAAGGGCGGTGGACGACCGGGAGGAGGCGGGCGGGCCGGAGGGGGTCAGGGACGGGGGCGTGCCGGTGGCGGGTGTCAGGGGGGAGCGCGTCACGGGGGAGGGCGAGGTGCGCGAGGACTCCGGTACGGAGGCCGACCTCGTGGGGCTCGGGGGCACCGCGGGCCCGACCGGCGCGCCGCCCCGGCCGAGCTGGACCGAGGCGAGCGCGGCGCCGCCGGACACCAGGCACACCGCGAGCGCGGCGGTCACCGCGTAGACGCGGCGCCGGCGGCGGACGCCGCGCGCGCTCACCTGTCCGGCGGGCGCCGGCGCCGCGGCCAGGGCACCCGTGTCGGCGGCCCGCTTCAGCGCGCCGGCGAGCCTGTCGTCGGCCGGGGTCCTGGGCTCAGTCACGGTGCTCCTCCGGGGTGAGCGCGTCGTCGAGATGCGGCGCGAGGGCCGCCCTGGCACGGGACAGATGGGACTTCACGGTCCCCGCCGCGATCCCGGTCTCTGCGGCGACCTGCTGGACGGACAGGTCGCACACGTAGTGCAGGACCGCCACCCGCCGCTGCCGCTCGGACAGCCGCCGCAACGCGGCGACCAGCGCGACCGCCCCGGGGTCCGGTTCGGGCGCGGTGCCCGGCCGCTCCCCGTGGTGGCGCCGCCAGGCGTCCGCGGACCGTCCGCGCCGCCGCCACCGGCTCACCGCGAGGCGCCACGCGACGGTCCTGATCCACGCCTCGGGCCCGGCGTCCCGCTCCAGGCGGGAGCGGCGGGCCCAGCCGCGCACGAAGGCCTCCTGGACCACGTCCTGCGCCTCGTGGAGGTCGCCCGTCATCAGATACACCTGCCCGACCAGCGGTCTCACGGAGTGCGCGTAGAACGCCTCGAACTCCTCGTCGGTCAAGTGGTCTCCTGATGCGTGCGGTGCGCGTGCGGTGTGTACGTCGTACGGCGCGGGGTTCTCGAAAGCAGTACGCCTCGGACACCTGCCCGGTTTACACGGTGGGGCCGGGAATTTTCGGACAGGTATTTTCCGGACATTGTGCGGGGTGCTCGGGGCGGGCCGCGCCGATCAGCGCGGAGTCGTACGCTGGAGACCCCCGGCCCGTACGACGTGCCGGGCGGTTCGCGTTGCCCACCCATGCCGGTTGTCGCCCACCACTCCGGTTTATCTGGACGGAAAAAGCCTCCATGAGCCTGCACGGTCTGCTCGACGCCGTCGTCAAGGACGCGGCACTCGCCGAAGCGGCCCAGGCCGCGACCGACGGCCACCGCATGCACGTCGACCTGGTCGGCCCGCCCGCGGCCCGGCCCTTCGCGGTGGCCGCGCTGGCCCGTGAGTCCGGCCGCACCGTCCTCGCCGTGACGGCCACCGGGCGGGAGGCCGAGGACCTCGCCGCGGCGCTGCGCACGATCCTGCCGCCGGACGGCGTCGCGGAGTACCCCTCGTGGGAGACGCTGCCGCACGAGCGGCTCTCGCCCCGCTCGGACACGGTCGGCCGCCGCCTCGCGGTGCTGCGCCGCCTCGCCCACCCGCGCCCCGACGACCCGGAGACCGGCCCGGTCTCGGTGATCGTGGCGCCGGTCCGCTCGGTGCTCCAGCCGCAGGTCAAGGGGCTCGGCGACCTGGAGCCCGTGGCGCTGCGCACCGGGCTGAGCGCCGATCTGAACGAGGTCGTCGAGGCGCTCGCCGCGGCCGCGTACTCCCGTGTCGAGCTGGTCGAGAAGCGCGGCGAGTTCGCCGTGCGCGGCGGCATCCTCGACGTCTTCCCGCCCACCGAGGAACACCCGCTGCGCGTGGAGTTCTGGGGCGACGACATCGAGGAGATCCGTTACTTCAAGGTCGCCGACCAGCGCTCCCTGGAGGTCGCCGAGCACGGCCTGTGGGCGCCGCCCTGCCGCGAGCTGCTGCTCACCGAGGACGTACGGGAGAAGGCCGCTGCCCTCGCCGAGGAGCACCCGGAGCTGGGCGAGCTGCTCGGGAAGATCGCCGAGGGCATCGCGGTCGAGGGCATGGAGTCACTGGCGCCGGTCCTGGTGGACGACATGGAGCTGCTCATCGACGTGCTGCCGAAGGGGTCCATGGCGGTGGTCTGCGACCCGGAGCGGGTGCGCACCCGCGCGGCGGACCTGGTCGCGACCTCGCAGGAGTTCCTGCAGGCCAGCTGGGCGGCGACGGCGGGCGGCGGCGAGGCCCCGATCGACGTGGACGCGGCGTCTCTGTGGGGCATCGCGGACGTCCGGGACCACGCCCGCGAGCTCGACATGATGTGGTGGTCGGTGAGCCCCTTCGCCGCCGACGAGGAGCTGGACGAGGACACGCTGAAGCTGGGCATGCACGCCCCCGAGACCTACCGCGGCGACACCGCGAAGGCGCTCGCCGACACCAAGGGCTGGCTCGCCGACGGCTGGCGCACCGTCTACGTCACCGAGGGCCACGGCCCCGCCGCCCGTACCGTCGAGGTGCTCGGCGGCGAGGGCATCGCGGCCCGCCTCGACGGCGACCTCGGCGAGCTGACGCCCTCGCTGGTGCACGTCTCCTGCGGCTCCATCGACTACGGCTTCATCGACCCGGCGCTCAAGCTCGCCGTGCTCACCGAGACCGACCTGTCCGGCCAGAAGGCGGCCGGCAAGGACGGCCAGCGGATGCCGGCCCGCCGCCGCAAGACGATCGACCCGCTGACCCTGGAGGCCGGCGACTACATCGTCCACGAGCAGCACGGCGTGGGCCGCTACATCGAGATGGTGCAGCGCACCGTGCAGGGCGCCACCCGCGAGTACCTCGTCGTGGAGTACGCGCCCGCCAAGCGCGGCCAGCCCGGCGACCGGCTCTACATCCCCACCGACCAGCTGGAGCAGATCACCAAGTACGTGGGCGGCGAGGCCCCCACCCTGCACCGGCTCGGCGGCGCCGACTGGACGAAGACGAAGGCGCGGGCCAAGAAGGCGGTCAAGGAGATCGCCGCGGACCTCATCAAGCTGTACTCCGCGCGGATGGCGGCCCCCGGCCACGCGTTCGGCTCCGACACGCCCTGGCAGCGCGAGCTGGAGGACGCCTTCCCGTACGTGGAGACGCCCGACCAGCTCACCACCATCGCCGAGGTCAAGGAGGACATGGAGAAGACGGTCCCGATGGACCGCCTGATCTGCGGCGACGTCGGCTACGGCAAGACGGAGATCGCGGTCCGCGCCGCCTTCAAGGCGGTCCAGGACGGCAAGCAGGTCGCGGTCCTCGTGCCCACGACGCTCCTGGTGCAGCAGCACTTCGGCACGTTCTCCGAGCGGTACTCGCAGTTCCCCGTCAGCGTGAAGGCGCTCAGCCGTTTCCAGACGGAGACGGAGTCCAAGGCGACCCTCGAAGGGCTGCGCGAGGGCTCGGTCGACATCGTCATCGGCACCCACCGCCTGTTCTCCTCCGAGACGAAGTTCAAGGACCTGGGCCTGGTCATCGTCGACGAGGAGCAGCGCTTCGGCGTCGAGCACAAGGAGCAGCTGAAGAAGCTCCGCGCCAACGTCGACGTGCTCACCATGTCGGCGACCCCCATTCCCCGTACGCTCGAAATGGCCGTCACCGGCATCCGCGAGATGTCGACGATCACCACGCCGCCCGAGGAGCGCCACCCGGTGCTCACCTTCGTCGGGCCATACGAGGAGAAGCAGATCGGCGCGGCCGTCCGCCGCGAACTCCTGCGTGAGGGCCAGGTCTTCTACATCCACAACCGCGTCGAGTCCATCGACCGCGCGGCCGCCAGGCTCCGCGACATCGTCCCCGAGGCGCGGATCGCCACCGCCCACGGCCAGATGTCCGAACAGGCCCTGGAGCAGGTGGTGGTGGACTTCTGGGAGAAGAAGTTCGACGTGCTCGTCTCGACGACGATCGTCGAGTCCGGCATCGACATCTCCAACGCCAACACGCTGATCGTGGAGCGCGGCGACAACTTCGGCCTCTCCCAGCTGCACCAGCTGCGCGGCCGGGTGGGGCGTGGCCGCGACCGGGGGTACGCGTACTTCCTCTACCCCCCGGAGAAGCCGCTCACCGAGACCGCCCACGAGCGCCTCGCGACGATCGCCCAGCACACGGAGATGGGCGCGGGCATGTACGTGGCGATGAAGGACCTGGAGATCCGCGGCGCGGGCAACCTCCTCGGCGGCGAGCAGTCCGGCCACATCGCGGGCGTCGGCTTCGACCTCTACGTCCGCATGGTCGGCGAGGCGGTGGCCGACTACCGCGCGTCCCTGGAGGGCGGCGTGGAGGAGGAACCGCCGCTGGAGGTCAAGATCGAGCTGCCGGTCGACGCGCACGTCCCGCACGACTACGCCCCCGGCGAGCGGCTGCGCCTGCAGGCCTACCGCGCCATCGCGTCGGCCACCACGGAGGAGGACGTCAAGGCGGTACGGGAGGAACTCACCGACCGCTACGGCAAGTTGCCGGAGCCGGTGGAGAACCTCCTCCTGGTGGCGGGCCTGCGCATGCTGGCCCGCGCCTGCGAGGTCGGCGAGATCGTCCTCCAGGGCAACAACATCCGCTTCGCCCCCGTGGACCTGCGGGAGTCCCAGGAACTCCGCCTCAAGCGGCTCTACCCCGGCACGGTCATCAAGGTGACCGCCCAGCAGGTCCTCGTCCCCCGCCCGAAGACGGCGAAGGTAGGCGGCAAGCCCCTGGTCGGCCGCGAACTGCTCGGCTGGGTAGGGGAGTTCCTCACGTCGATCCTGGGATCCTAGGGTCCGCTTCCCGCGTCCTGCGGCACCATGGCGACCATGGCATCCGGGGGACGCGGGACGGGAATCGCCTGGGCGGGCGCGAGCGCGGTGCTGGTCGCCGGGGCACTGGTCTACGTACTGGCCCCGGAGCACGAGGCGTTGGCGGTGTCCGACCGCAGCGGCCTGGTCTCCATGGTCGTCGGCCTGCCGGGGCTCGTGGTCGCGCTGGTCGCGCTGTTGTGGGCGCGGCCGGGGGCGTACGCGGACCAGGCGGCGGCCGTCGCGAGGCTCGCCCGTGAGGTGCGCTCGGTCGGCGAACCGCAGTGGACGCACAGCCTCGGCGGCGACCTCGCGGCCATCGATGTGACGTTCACCTTCCGCCCCTACGCCCACGCCCGCGCGGCGGAGCTGCCCGCCGGGCCGGCCGGGCAACTGGAGCGGGTGGTGGAGGACTACCGCGCGCTGCGGCCGCGCCGCATGGTCATCACGGGCGCGGCGGGCGCCGGCAAGACCGTCCTGGCCAGAAAGCTGGTCATGGAGCTCAACAAGGCCCGGACCGAGGGCGAACCGGTCGCCGTGCTCGTCGCGCCGGCCGACTGGGACGCGGACGAGCCGTTGGCCGACTGGCTCGTCCGCCACATCGAACGGGACTTCGGCCTGCCGCCGCGGTCCGCGCGGGCGGTCATGGCCGCACGCATGGTCCTGCCGGTGCTCGACGGCCTGGACGAGATGGACGCGGACGACGTGGCCGCCTCGGAGTCCCGGGCGCGCGGAGCCCTGGAGGCGCTCGCCACCTACCAGAACGGCACGGATCCCGCGCCGCTCGTCCTGACCTGCCGCACCCGCCAGTACGACGCGCTGGAGGCCGACGGCAGCCACATGCTCGACGCCGCCCGCATCGAGATCGACCCGGTCTCACCGGAGCAGACGCTCCGCTACCTGGGGCAGCGCGGCGCGGCCCGGCGCCCCGGCCTGTGGCAGCCGGTCCTCGACGAGCTGACGGCGGCGCCGCAGGGCGTGCTGGCCGCGGCCCTGTCGACGCCGTGGCGGCTGACCCTGGCCAGCAGGGTGTACGAACGGGACGGCGACCCGAGGGAGTTGCTGCCCGCCGCGACCGCGGGCGACGTCGCGGATCTGCTGATGAGCCGGTTCATCGAGGCGTCGGTGAGCAGCGCGCCCAGGGCCCCCGACCGCTACCGGCCCCGCGACATCCACCGCCGGCTGCACCGTCTTGCCGTCCTCCTCGGCGCGGGCAGCGCGGCGGAGACCGACCTGGTGCTGCACCGCCTGGGGGAGCGGCTGCCGGCGCGCCGGGTGCGCGGGGTGGTCTGCGCGGGCCTTGTCCTGGCGGCCGTGCCGGCGGTCCTGGTGCTCGCGCGGTCGTGGCGGTCCGACATCGAGGTGACGGTGATGGCCGTGCTCGCGCTCTCGGTGGCGGCCGGTTCGCTGGTCGAGGAGGTGCGGGGCCTGAACACGGCCTGGCTGCTCGCGGAGGTCGCCATGCCGCCGCCGGGCAGTCCGCTCTGGCGGCTCGGCCTGCGCAGGCTCCTGCGGGCGGGCGCGCACAGCGTCGCGGCGTATGTCGTGGGGGCCCTCCTGGCGGTCGCCGTGTGGCGGGCGCTTCCCGACGCGGTGGGCGGCGGTGGCGGCAACACGTTGAGCCTGTTGCTGATCGGCTGGCTCGCCCTGGCGCTCCTGGTCTGGTCCGCGGCGGCCCAGTTGGACAGCACGGCGGTCGGTCCTGCCGGGCCGGTGCGGGCGGGCTGGTGGACCTTCGTCCTGTGCGTGGGGGTGCCGGGCACCGGGGCGGCGACCACGGGCGGCGCGGAGCCCGTGGACGTCCTCATGGGCGGCCTACTCCTGACGGGGATCCTGGCGCTGCAGCGGGACTGGGTGGGCCATCTGACCTTCCTCGCGTCACACCGGTGGCTCCGCTTCCGCCCGGCGCGGTTCCTCGACTGGGCGGTGACGGCGGGTCTGATGCGTACGTCCGGCATCGCGTACCAGTTCCGCCACCGCGAGTTCCAGGAGTGGCTCGTACGGCATCCGGAGCCGGTGGAGCGGCCGTGAGGGTGCGGGGCCGCGTCGCGGACGTCCGCGACCCGGCCCGCCGCGAACCGGCTCACCGCGACCTGGTCGTCGGCGACGTAAAAGCTTGAAAGACCTGGGGGAATCACCTCCCCACCAACCCGGCCCGGAGCCGTTCGCGGCTCGTCACTCGCGCGGGTGACATTCACCAACTGGGCTGGAACTCACGGCTGTTCACGGGCATATGCTCGCCGCGACAACCGCAGACGTGTGACGGCCCTCGGTGGGACTGGCATCCCGGCCGAGGGCCTGACCAAAGTGGAAGAGAGAGACCTTCCCGATGGCTTTCGTGCAGCCTAGCGCGCCCTCGCGCGCCCCGTCCTCCGTACCCGCCGACACCCCCCGATCCGGTGTCGTCCACATCAACTCGCGCCACACGGCCCGCTACACGGTCATCGGCAATCACCTCGCCCAGCACCGCGGCCTCTCCCTCCTCGCGATCGGGCTCGCCGTCCACATCCAGTCGCTGCCCGCCGGGGCCCGCATCGGCATCAAGTTCCTCGCCGCCCGTTTCCCCGAGAGCGAGCACCGCATCGCCGGGGCCCTGCGGGAGCTGGAGCGGCACGGTTACCTCGCCCGTACGCGGGAGCGGCTGCCCGGTGGCCGGGTGGTGACCCGGACGGTCTCGTACAACCAGCCGGGCACCCACCCGCACCCTGACACGCGCCCGCACCCCGACGCCCGGACGACCCCGGCCACCGCCCCGGCCACCGACCCGGACCCGGCGCCGACACCCGCGCCCTTACCCGCACCCGCACCGGGGCGCGCCCTCGCGGAGCCCGTATCCGAGGAGCCCGCACCCGAGCCGCCGGGGCGGGCCGCCCACGTGCCCCTGCCCGAACCGGCTACCCCGGACCTGGACCGGCACCGCACCGCCGTCGCGCTCCTCGCGGACCTGTACCGCCACGAGCCCCGGCTGCTGCTCGCCGAGCGGGACGTCCGCCGGCTGGCCCCCGCCGTCGCGGCCTGGCTGGAACGCGGGGCCGCCCCCGACGCCGTACGCCGCACCCTGACCGCGCACCTCCCCGAGGGCCTGCGGCACCCGGCCGCCCTCCTCGCCCACCGCCTCACCGCGCTGCTGCCGCCACCGTTGCCGGTGCGGCCACGGCGGCCCGACCCGCTCCAGACCTGCGAAGCCTGCGACCGCGCCTTCCGCGCACCGGAGCCGGGCCACTGCCGCGGCTGCCCGCCCGACCCGGCGGAGGCCGCCTAGCATGAACGTGACGACCCTTGCCCCAGGGCACAGACGAGGAGCGCACGCCATGACCATCGCCCCGGACGGTGCACAGCAGGGCAGCCCTCACTACCGGGCGATGCGTGAATTCGTCGAGCAGATGGACGACCGGATCGCCGGCAAGTTCGAAATCACGAAGCAAGGGATCGTCCACGACATGATGTCGCCGAGCAAGCCCCACGAACTCACCGCCCTACGGCTGCGGCGACGTCTGGAGTCGGTCATGCCCGAAGGGCGGATCGCGCACACCGGGGCGCCCGACGTGGAGGACGTCTCCGAGGGGGTGCTGCGGCTGCCCGACATCATCGTCATCGACGAAGCGGACATGGAGGGCGAGGGGCCCTTCGACCCCCGCACCCTCATCGCCGCCATCGAGATCGTCTCGCGCTCGAACCCCGAGAACGACTGGGTCGGCAAGACCCGCGACTACCCGCTCCTCGGCATCCCGGTGTACGCGATCTTCGATCCCCGCACCGGCACGGGGGCGGTCCTCTCCGACATCCACTCCACGCCCGACGGGCCGCGCTACGCCACCCGCAAGGAGTTCGTCTACGGCGAGGACGTCACCATCGCCGAGTGGACCATCTCCACGGAGGGCCTGCCCCGCTACGAGTGAGGGCCCGGGGCCCCGTGAACCGGCTCAGTCCACGGTGCACGCCTGCGCGATCGACAGGCTGTTCTCGTAGAGGTGGTGCCGGGTGATGCGGCCGTTCTCCACCGTGAGGTGCAGCGCGAAGGGGCCCTCGAAGGTCTTGCCGGTGGCACGGACCGTGCCCGAGAGGTGACCCATCAGGACCGCCTCCGTGCCGTCGACGAGGAAGGTGTCGACGGAGGCGCGGGCGTCCTCGGCCACCGTGTGCTCCGCCAACTCCGCTGATTGGGCGGCGCATTCGGCGCCGGTGGAGCGGGGGCGGATCCACGGCACGGCCGGGTTCTCGGCGAGCAGCCAGTCGACCTCGTCGGCGAAGATCTCCACCATCCGGGCGGTGTCACCGGCGACGCGGGCGGCGAGGAATTCCTGGACGACGGCGCGGGTGGCGTCGGCCGTGTGCGTGGCGCCGGCCGTGTGCGTGGCGCCGGCGGCGTGCGTGGCGGTCATGGTCCCTCCCGGGGCTCGGTGCGGCTGATGTGCCCGATCCTGCCGGGGCGCGGCGGACCGGTCGATTACCGCTGAGGTAAGGGCCGGACCGCGGGCGCTACCGTGGGGCCGGGAGATTCCGCCCAGGGGAGGGGAGAGCGTCGTGACGCTCAAGGTCGTGGGTTTGTACCGGTTTCCGGTGAAGTCGATGCTGGGCGAGGAGCACGAGCGGCTCGACGTCGGCCCGCGCGGCGTCGTCGGCGACCGCGAGTGGGCCCTGCGCCACCCCGACGGCAAACTGGGCAGCGGCAAGAACCACGCCCGCTTCCGCCGCGTGCGCGGGATGCTCGAGCACTACGCGACGTACGAGGGGGACGGCACGTCGTCGCCCGTCGTCACCGCACCGGACGGCGCCACGCTGCGCCCCGGCGACCCGCGGATCCCCGAGCGCTTCGGCGCGGGCGTCGAACTGGTCCGGGAGGGCGAGACGAGCCACAAGGACGTCTCCCCGATCTCGATCGTCGGCACGGCGTCGCTCCGCGCGCTGGCCGATCTGCTCGGCGACGCCGACCCCGTCGACGTACGGCGGCTGCGCAAGAACGTCGTCGTGGAGACCGAGGAGCCGTGGATCGAGGAGGACTGGGTCGGCCGCGAGATCGTCATCGGCAGCGGGGCCGAAACCGACGGCGGTCGGGAGGGCGGCCCGCTGCGGCTGCGCGGCCTGCAACGCGTGAAGCGGTGCGTCATGGTCACCCAGGCCCAGCCCGGCCTGCCCGAGGACAACCGGGTCCTGAAGACCCTCACCACCGCCCGCGGCATGTGCATCGGCCTGCACACGGACGTGGTGGCGCCCGCGCCGCTCGCCCTCGGCGACACGTTGGTCGTCCGGTGAACCGGCGTACCACCGCGGCCCTGCTCGCCGCCCTCGCCGTGCCCGCGCTCCTCACCGGCTGCGAGGGCGCGGACCAGGACAAGGCGGAGGGCGGGGCGGCGGGGCCCGGCGCGCGGGCGGGCTCCGCGCTCGCCGCGGTCGACGCGCTGACCGTCAAGGGCCGTGCGCCCAAGACCGGTTACGCCCGTGAGCGGTTCGGCACCGCCTGGGCCGACACCGACTCCAACCACTGCCCGACCCGCGACGACATCCTCAAACGCGACCTCAAGGACGTCAGGTACCAGGGCGGCGACTGCCGGGTGGTGGCCGGGACGCTCGCGCCCGACCCGTACACCGGCCGGGACGTGACGTTCCGGCGGGGCCGCAGCCAGGTCGACATCGACCATCTCGTGGCGCTCTCGGACGCCTGGCAGAAGGGCGCGTTCCGCTGGGAGCCGAGCAAGCGGATCGCCTTCGCCAACGACCCGCTCAACCTCCTCGCCGTAGACGCCGGCACGAACCGCGGCAAGAGCGACGGCGACACGGCGACCTGGCTGCCGCCGAACAAGAGGTTCCGCTGCGTGTACGTGGCCGGGCAGGTCGCGGTGAAGAAGAAGTACGGGGTGTGGGTGACCGGGGCCGAACGGGACGCCATGAAGAAGGTGCTGACCACGTGCCCCACCGAGAAACTCCCTACAGGCACGGCCCCGACGACGGCCCCGCCCCGCTTCCACGCCCGCTGACCCCGTCCCCAAGCGACGCGGGAGCCGGCCTCGCCGTGCTCAGCCACACCTACCCGGTGAGAATCGAGCCCGTCGCGGGCCACAACGCCCTGTTTTCCGTACGGATACGCACCACGAGCCAGGCCGTATTGACGAGTGTGAAGGCCAGCGCGGTGATCCACGCGGTGTGGACGAGAGGCAGGGCGATGCCCTCGGCCACGACGACGAGGTAGTTGGGATGCCGCATCCAGCGGTAGGGGCCGGTGGTCACCAAGGGAACCGTGGGCACGACGATGACGCGAGTGTTCCACTGGGGTCCCAGCGCGCGCATGCACCAGGCACGGCCTGCTTGTGCCAGAGAGAGGACGACCAGGCAGGGCCAGCCGATCAGTGGAGCGAAGGCGCGGTCGGCGAGGGTGACCTCCGCGAGGATGCCGACGAGCAGACAGACGTGGAGAACGACCATCGCGGGGTAGTGGCGCCGTCCGTACTCGACACCGCCTCGCGTGAAGGCCCACTGTGCGTTCCGGCGTGCGGCCCCCAGTTCGACCAGGCGCACGGCGGCGATGGCGGCGATGAGGAGAAGCAGGCCCGCGGGAGGCGTCACGCGGTCGCGAGGTGGTCGAGTCGTTCGGCGAGTGCGCGGTACCTCGTGGCGCGGTCGGCTGCCTCTTTCATATGGGCGGCGATGTCTTCCTGGGCCCGCCGGCCGGTCGGAGCGAGTCCGGTGGCGTCGATGACGCCGAGCATGCGGACGAAGGGTAGGGCGATGTCCTTGTAATAGGTCTCCGGAGAGAGGATGCCCGACCTGGCCATGGAGCTGACCAGGCGGCCGAAGCCCGGTGCTCCGTGGCCCGGGGGACGGAAGGTCCTCAAGACCTTGGCCACAGCCTGGAGGGTTCGGTCGGGGTGCATTTCCATGCATGCCTGGAGGGTGGTGCGGTAGAAGAGCATGTGCCGGTTCTCGTCCTGGGCGATGCACTGCATCAGCGCCGCACACACCGGTTCGTCGCACAGCCGGCGGATTCCCTGATAGCTGACGCGCGTTCCGAGTTCCTGGACGGTGACGTAGACCAGGGAGGCGATCAGGTCGCCGCGGTAGTCGATCTCGTAGCCGTGCCGCATGTGCTGGGCGCGGTCGTTCTCCAGCACGACCGGGTCTGCGTTCCGGGTGACGATCAGGTAGTCGCGGATCGCGGTGCCGTGCCGGTCCTCCTCGAGGGTCCAGCGATGGACCCAGGTGCCCCAGGGGCCGTCCAGCGACAGCATCTCCCCGATGACGCGGTGGTAGCTGGGCAGGTTCTCCTCACTGAGCAGGTTGTGGATCAGGCCGTCCCGCGCCGCCGCGTTCAGTTTCGGCTGGGAGGAGTTCCACGGCTCCCCTTCGAGGACGCCGTCGTAGTCACGGCCCTGGCTCCACGGGATGTACTGGTGCGGATACCAGTCGACGGTGGTCCGGAGATGGTCGTCCAGGGCGTCGGCCACCACCGGTTCGAGGTCGATCAGGATGCGTACGTCTTCAGGGAGGGCGCGCATGGTCACCTTTCTTTTCGTGCGGTCCGTCGAGTTCGACGAGGCGGTCCCTCCACCGGCGTTCGGCAAGGCGGCGGCCTGCCGGCCGAGGCGGCCGCCTACCAGCTGAGGAGGACCAGTTCGATGGCGAAGCCCGGACCCATGGCGGCGACCACGCCGGGACTGTCCGGCGGTGGGGGTGCCTTCATGGCGGCCTGCAGGATGTCCAGCACGGAGACGGACGAGAGATTGCCGTGCTCGGCGACGGAGCGCCGGGTGAGTTCCAGGGCGCGCGGCGGCAGGCGCAGAGCGCGCTCCACTGCGGTGAAGACCTTCGGGCCGCCGCCGTGAATGATCCAGCCGGCGATGTGGTCCGGCGTCAGCGCGTGCCGTTCGAGGAGGGGACGGAGGGCTGCGGGCAGGTGCTCCTCCGTCAGGGTGGGGACCTCCGGCGCCAGCAGAACGCGCAGGCCGTGGGAGCCGATGTCCCAGCCCAGGACGTCCTCGGTGCCGGGAAGCAACAGGCTATGGGTGTCCACCAGCGCGGGCCCATGGGAAGCACCGTTCCGCTGGGCTCCGGTGGCGACGACTGCCGCGGCGCCGTCGCCGAAGAGGCTGCCGGCGACGATGTTGGCAACGGCGGTGTCGTGGAACTGGTAGGTCAGGCTGGTGAGTTCCACGGCGAGCAGGACGGCGACCTGGTCCGGATGGGCCAGCAGGTAGTCGTGGAGCCGGGCCAGGCCGACGGCGCCGCCGGCGCATCCGCTGCCGAACAGCGGGATGCGCTTGACGTCGGGCCGCAGCCCCACTCGGTGGGCGAGGCGGGCTTCCAGTGAGGGCACGGTCATGCCGGTGACGGTGGTCGTGATCACCGCGTCGACGTCCTGCGGGCGGATGCCGGCGGCGCGCAGGGTGCCGGTGATGGCCTGCTCGCCCAGGTCGAGTGCCACGTCGAGCCACAGACGGTTCTGTTCGGTGAAGTCCTGCTGGCGGGCGAGTTCGACCAGCTTCTCCAGCGGCAGCGCCAGGGAGCGGGTGTCGATGCCCGAGTTGTGCGCGATCTTGCGGAGCACGAGCGCGCCCGCTGGCGACTCCAGCGCGGTGGTGCGGGCCAGAGTGGCGAGGATCTCACGCTGGGGGTAGGTGTAGGGCGGGAAGACGGTGTGGATCGCGGCCACTCGTGGGGCGGTGGCCGTCGGTGGTCGGGTGCGGTCATGGGGAGCCTGGTGCATCTGGATCAGCCCCGCCTTTCTTGTCGGCTGCGACGATCCCGGACCGGGACCCGATACGGGCAGGGGACCACCAGTTGAGGGGGCCCAGAGCCGCCATCACGGCGGGTACCAGCACCCCACGTACCAGGACGGCGTCGACGAGCGCGCCGAGCGCGACCCCGATGCCGATGAACTTGAGCAGGGCGACCTGCGAGGTGGCCATCGCGGCGGTCGAGACGGCCACGGCCGCCGCAGCGGACGTCAGCAGGCGACCGGTGCGGGCGATGCCTTCGACGATCGACGCGTGGTTGTCGCCGCGGCGATCGAACTCCTCCCGGATGCGGCCGAGCAGGAAGACCTCGTAGTCGACGGACAGGGCCAGGGCGATGAACAGGACGAACAGGAGTACGGAGGCGTCCAGCGAACCCGTCGTGGTGAAGCCGCCGAGCAAGGCGCTGCCGTGGCCGTCCTGGAAGAGGACGACCAAGGCCCCCAGGATCGCGCCGAGGCTCACTACGGCGACGGCCACCGCTTTCAGGGGAGCGACGACCGTGCGGGTGAAGGCGGTCAGCAGGAGCATCAGGCCCGCTCCCAGCAGGAGCAGGCAGGTGGGGAGGGCGTCCAGGACACGGTGCGCGGTGTCAGTGATCTCCGCGGCGCGTCCGCCCACCAGGACACTCCCCGGTGCAGAGGCCCCCCGTACCTGCCGCACCGTCGTCCGTGCCGCTCGGGTGTCGGGGGCAGCGGATGTGGCCGCCAGGAGCACGGCCCCCTCGGCTGCCGGAGACGTGGACGCCACGCGGACGGCGGTGACGCCCGGGAGCCGGGCCAGCCGCTCACCGTGGGCCACGGCGCCCCCGGCCGCCCTGGGGCCGGTCACCACCACGGTGAGGAACCGCTCGGGCGGTGCGGTGAAGTCGGCGCGCACCCGCTGCGCCGCCGAGGCGGCCGGGGCGGACGAGGGCAGCGTGCGTTCGTCCACGATGCCGAGGCGCGCGTGGAGTGACGGCAGCGCGAGGAGGGCCAGGAGCAGGAGTGACAGACCTCCGGCCATCAGCGGCCGGGCGGTGACGGTGGAGGCCGCGCGGCGCCAGAAGCGGCTTTCGTCACCGATACGGGTACGTCGCCACCGGGCCAGTGGATCACAGGCCTGGGCTCGGGGGCCCAGCACGCGCAGGCAGGCGGGAAGCACCGTCAGGGTGACCAGGGCCGCGAGCACGGCGACGGTCATGCCGGCCAGGGCCAGGGCGCGGAGCATCGGCACCGGGACGGTCAGGGCGCCGGCCAGGCAGACGGTGACGGCGGCGGCCGAAAACGCCACTGATCGGCCGCTGGTGTGCCGGGCGGCTGCCAGCGCCGTGTCCAGGTCAGCGCCTCGCGCGCGCTCTTCCCGTACCCGGGCGAGCAGGAAGAGGCTGTAGTCGACGGCCAGACCGAACCCGATCGCGCAGGCGGCGCTCACCGCGACCCGCGAGATGTCGACGACCTGCGCGAACAGGCCCAGGACCGGGATGGCGCAGCCGATGGTGAGCGCGGCCCCGATCACGGGCAGGAATGCGGAGACCACCGAGCCATAGGCGAGGACGAGGACGACGAACAGGACCGGGGCGGCCAGGAGTTCGGACCTCCGCAGGTCGTGTTCGACGCGCTCGTCGATCTGCCGGTTGGCCCAGGTGGCGCCGCTGGGCCGTACGTCGGCTTCCGGGGCAGCCGCGCGGGCGGCGGCGACCACACGGTGGGCCGCCTGCTTGCGTTCCTCGTCGGTCCCCCGCAGCCGTACCGGGACCAGCAGGGTGCGGCCGTCGTTCGACCGCAGCCAGGTGGCCGGCGTGGTCCGCGCGGACCAGGCGGTCTTGACGTCGCTGCGTCCCTCCAGGGACCGCAGCACCGCGGTGGCGGCATCCTGGACGGCGCCCTTGCGGCCGGTGCCGGGGCGCTGGGAGAGGGCCAGGACGAGATCGGGTGAGGGCACGCCGAGCCGTTCGGCCTGTCGGGCGGCGCGTTCGGCCTCGGTACCCGTGGCGACCGCCCCGCCTGTGCTCAGCGCCGAGAAGGCGGCCGGCGTCAGCGCCGCCGCGCACACCGCCGCCAGTACGGCGCAGGCCAGGATCAGCCAGGCACGGCGCACCGCCGGGTGGGCCCTCCGCGGGTCTGCGTGCGGGTGCGGGGCCCGCACTAGGGGGCAGCCGTGAACAGCAGGACCGCGTTCTGGCCGCCGAACCCGAAGGAACAGCTGAGGGCCGTCCCGCCGTGCGTGGGCCGCGGCCGCCCGGTGACGATGTCGAGCTTGTGATCGCCGTCCTGGCCCTGGAAGTTCGCCACCGGCGGGATCAGCCCGTGCCGCAGGGCGAGGACCGTGTACGCCGCCTGGATGGCGCCGGCCGCCCCCAGCGCGTGTCCGATCACGCCTTTGGACGCGGTGACCGGCGGCCCGTCGTCACCGAAGACCCGGGTGAGAGCCCTGGCCTCGGCCGCATCGTTCAACGGGGTCGAGGTGCCGTGCGCATGGACGTGGGCGATGTCATCCGGTCCGCGTCCCGCGTCCGCCAGCGCCGCGCGGATGGCGCGGACCGCTCCGTCTCCGCGCGGATGCGGGGCGATGGGATGGTGGGCGTCGGCTCCGGCGCCGTACCCCGTCAGGAGTGCCTGGACCGGGGCCCGGCGGGCACGGGCGGCGCGGGCATGTTCCAGGACGAGGACACCGGCCCCCTCGCCGAGGACGAAGCCGTCGCGGCGCGCGTCGAACGGCCGGCTGGCCAGGGCGGGCTCCTCCCGGCGCCGGGACAGCGCCCGCATCCGGGTGAAGCAGGTGGCCGTCATTCGGGAGCGAGCGGATTCGCTGCCGCCAGCCAGCACAATGTCGCACGTACCCGACCGCAGCAGGTCCCGGGCGATTCCGATCGCGGTGGCACCCGAGGCACAGGCACTGGCGGTGGTGAAGTTGGGTCCGGAGGCTCCCAGATCGATCCCGACCTCACCGGCGGCCATGCTGGGAACGCTGCGCGGAAGCGCGAGCGGCGAGACGCGGTCGGGCCGCTCCGCACCGAGGTGACCGAACTCGCCCACGTAGGTGCTCAGACTGTTCGATCCGACCCCCAGCACGACCCCCACCCGCTCCGCGTTCCACGTACGGGGGTCGAGGCCGGCGTCAGCGACGGCGCGACGGGCGGCGACGAGGGCGAACTGGATGAAGCGGTCCACCCGTCGCGCCGATGCGCGGCCGAGCTCCTTGTCCGCGTCGAAGTCCGTCACCCGGCAGGAGAAGTCGACGGGAAGCCCCTCCAGTTCAGGGTCCGCGGCGGCCAGGGAGCGGCCCCGGCACAGAGCCGTCCAGTTCGCCTCCGCGGTCCGGCCGGCCGGGGTCACCAGGCCCAGCCCGGTGACCGCGATGTCAGAGCGCACGTTCGAATGCTTGCGCCGCCTCGCCAAGGGTGGAGGCCGGGCGCAGGTCGAGCGCGTTCTCGGGCAGGACGATCCCGAACTCCTCCTCTGCCGCGATCACCATCTCCATCAGCGACAGCGAATCCATGTCGAGGCTCTCGAAGGTCGTCGCGGGAGACAGTTGGTCGGCTTCGACCTTCACGTCGAGGTGGCCGGTCAGCAGCGCCACCAACTCCTCCGGGAGCTCCGGACGCCGCAGACTCCGCACCGACGCCTCATCCATCTGTGACATGCCTTCGTCTCCTGAGTTCTCACCGGGCAGCGGGCACTGCCCCAACGATCTTCCGCGCGGGCGGGACACGGGTCCGGCCGCCCGGGTCCGTCGCCTCGAGGACGCCTCCCCGCACGAAAACCCGTTCCCACCTGCCCCGCGGACCCCGTACCGTCCGCCCCATGGACCTGAAGATCACCACCCTGGCCGAGCGGCCCGACCTCGTGGGCCCGGCCTGGCGCATGGCCGAGGACTGGCCGGAGTTCATCCTGCACGACCCCGTCGGCTGGTCGCTGATAGGCCGGATCGTCGCGGAACTCCCGGAGTACGTCCTGGTCGCCACCGACGAGGACGCCTCCACCGGCGCCGGCGACGGTGACGCAAAAGTTCTGGCCCGTGCCTTCAGCGTCCCGCTCGCCCTGCGCGAACGCACCGGCGGCGAACTGCCCGACGGCGGCTGGGACCAGGTCATGCTGTGGGCCTTCTCCGACCTGCGGCACGGCAAGCGGGCGGACACCGTCAGCGCCATCGAGATCACCGTCGACGAGACCGCGCGCGGCAAGGGCCTCTCCGGACGGATGCTCGCGGCCATGCGCGACAACGCCCGCGCCCGCGGCTTCTCCGAGGTCGTCGCGCCCGTACGCCCCAACGCCAAGCACCTCGAACCGGCCGCACCGATCGACGAGTACGCGTACCGCACCCGCGAGGACGGTCTCCCCTACGACCCGTGGCTGCGGGTGCACGTGCGGGCGGGCGGCGTCATCGACAAGGTCGCGCACGCCTCCATGACGGTGTCCGGGTCGACCGCGCAGTGGCGCGAGTGGACCGGACTGCCCTTCGACACCGAGGGCCCGGTCGAGGTGCCGGGCGCCCTGGTGCCGGTGCACTGCGAACCGGCGCGCGGCTACGGCGTGTACGTCGAGCCGAACGTCTGGGTCCGGCACACCGTGTGACGCCCGCACGTCGTTAGGCGCCCGCACGCCGCAAGGCGCCCGCTCCCCGGAGACCACCGCTTCGGACATGTGCGCGGCCCGCGCTCGTACGGCGGGCGAGGGTGCCCCAACCCCCGGGAAATCGTTGGTCGAATAGGTGTCGAATGGCTGGCCGAGACGACGGCCACTGCCTACCATCGATCACCGCAAGACTTTGTGCGCCCGCCCGTCGCCCGACCACCGCCCCTGGTGGAGGCGCTAGCGCGCCGCAGCGATTTGCACAATCTCCAACGGGAGGCTTCCTTGCACCGCCGTCGTCGCACAGCGCTCATCCTCTCCGCGGCCGCCGTCGCCGCGGCCCCCCTCCTGACCGCCTGCGGCAGCGAGGCGCACCCAGGCGCCGCGGCCGTCGTCGGCGGCGACCGCATCACGGTCGCGCAGCTGGAGGGCCGGGTGAACGAGGTGCGTGACGCGCAGCGTGCCGCGGTCCCCGACGACGCGCAGTACTCGCAGGCCATCGCCAAGTCCGGTGGCCTCACCCGCTCCACGCTGCACACCATGGTCCTGGACAAGGTGCTGCACCGCGCGGCCACCGACGCCGGCGTCGACGTCACGCGCCGCGACATCCAGACCATGCGCACCGGGCTCGAACAGCAGGCCGGTGGCCGCAAGGCCCTGGAGCGCGGCTGGCTGCAGCAGTACAGCGTCGCCCCGGCCCGCCTCGACGAGAGCCTGCGGACCGAGATCGAGGCGCAGAAGCTCGCCCGGAAGCTGGGCGCGGACATGAACTCGCCGCAGGGCCAGGCGCAGTTCTGGAAGGCGCTCTCCGGCGCCTCCAAGAAGCTCGACATCGATCTGAACCCGCGTTACGGCGCGTGGAACGTCGACAAGAACAAGCGCATGGACACGAAGACGCCGTGGCTGCGGCAGGTCTCGGAGACCGGGGCGTCCCAGCAGGAGCAGCGGGCCTGACCGGCCGGGTGGTGTCGGCGGGCTGGGTTACGTTCGACGGGTGAACGAGACCGAGACCCCGCCCCCGGCCGACGCCCCCGACGCCTCCCGGACGCTTGACGCACTCCACGCGCCCGACGGCCCCGGCGCCTCCGTCGGCCGCGTCATCCTGCTGACCACCAGCCACCGCGTCGCGCCCGGCCTGCTGTCCTGGCCCGCCTGGCAGGCCCTGCACGCGGCCGACGCGGTGCTGTGCGGCGACGCCGACCACCCGCAGCTGCCGTATCTGCGCGAGGCGGGCGTACGCGTGGAGCAGGCGGCGCCCACCGCGCAGGAGCTGGTCGACGCCTGCGCCGGCGGCCGCACGGTCCTGGTGCTCGCCACCGCCGAGGGCGAGAGCCCCCTCACCGACGGCCTGGCCCGGCTCGCCGGCTCCGGCCGGGTCGCCATGCCGGACCTGGAGCTGCTGCCCGCCTCGTACGACCTGCCGGGCGCGCGCCTGCTCGACCTCGTCCAGGTGATGGACCGGATCCGCGAGGAATGCCCCTGGTCATCGCGCCAGACCCACGAGGGCCTGGCGAAGTACGCGATCGAGGAGGCGTACGAACTCGTCGAGGCGATCGAGGAGGGCGACCGGGACGAGCTGCGCGAGGAGCTCGGCGACGTCCTGCTCCAAGTCGTCTTCCACGCGCGGATCGCCGAGGAGGGCGGCCCGGGGGAGGAGGACGCGCCGTTCTCCGTCGACGACGTCGCGGGCGGCATCGTCGAGAAGCTCATCCACCGCCATCCGCACGTCTTCGGCGACGCGTCGGCGCGGACCCCGGAGGACGTCAAGGCCCACTGGCTGCGCACCAAGGCGCAGGAGAAGCAGCGCACCTCGGTCACCGAGGGCGTCCCGCTCGGCCAGCCCGGCCTGGCGCTCACGGCGAAGCTGGCGTCCCGGGCGCGCACGGAGGGGCTTGAGGTGACGGCGCCGACGGGGGAGGGCGTGGGGTACGAACTCCTCGCGCTGGCGCTCCGGGCCGAGGCGGAGGGCGTCGACCCGGAGGCGGCGCTGCGGGTCGCGGCGCGGGCCTATCGCGACGCGGTCCGTGCCGCCGAAGGCGGGGGAGCGGCGGACCTGCGCTAGTACCGTTGCTCCCTGGAGCCGTTCGGCTACGGAGGGGGTTCGCGTGGAACCGGAGTGGGAGCAGCTGGCGGCTTCGGCGACCGCCGCCCTGGTGGCCGCGATGGGGTCGCGGCGGTGGGCCGAGGCGCGGCCCCGGTTCTCGCGGTTCCTGCTGGCCGGGGGCGTCGCGGCAGGTGACGGCCTCATGCTGGACGTCGCCGCGCGGCAGCTCGCCCGCGCCGGCGCGGACCCCCGGGAGTTCGAGGCGCGCTGGTACCGGAACCTGTGCGCGGCGGCGTCCGCCCCGGCGCGGCGGCCGCACGAGGTGAGGGCGGAACTCCTGGCGCTGGTGACGGAGTTCGGCGGGGGCGGGATCGTCAGCCGGTCCGTGCTCTGTCCGCAGGGGCACCGCGCGTGGGAGCCGACCTTCTGCGAGGTCTGCGGCACCCCGCTGTCCTACCTCGCGCGGCTCCCGCGGGACGCTTCGGCGCCGCGCAAGCCGAGCCGCCTGTTCCGCCGCCCGCCCCCGCCGGAGTCGCCCGACCCGACGGGGTTACCGGAGCCGTCCCTTCCGCCACCGCCCGGTGGACCGGCGCCCGTTCCGCCACCCGGCGCGCCCGTCGGCCCGGCGACCCCGGGCCCGTACAACAGCGTGCCCCCGGGCCCGTACAACGGCGTGCCCCCGGCCCCGTACAACGGCGTGCCCCCGAGCCCGTACAACAGCGTGTCCCGAAGCGCCGTCGAGTACCTCATCCAGTCGGGGGTCATCAGCGGCGGCCTGCACCTGACGTCGCCCCGGGCCGGCCGTGATCACGTCGAGGTCGGCGCGGGCGCCGCAGGGCCCGGCGGCCAGGTGATCGGCGTCCAGAACAACTACGCGGGCGGCGCACCGCAACCGCAGGGCGCGGACGGCTGGCCCCGCGTCGGCGCGCTGCGCCGGCACGCCCCCGGCGTCCGCCCCGCGCGCCGCTTCGGCTTCGAGCAGCGCCTGCCGCCGTACGTCGAACGCGACTGCCACCGTGAGCTGTCGGCGATGATCACGCTCGCCGTGACCGACGGCGGTCTGGTCGTCGTCACGGGTGAGCCGCTCTCCGGCAAGACGATGACCGCCTGGGCCGCGTTGCAGCACGGCGCCGGGGACGACGCCCGGGTCCACGCCCCGCAGCCGGGGACCGACCTGCGCGATCTGCCGGGCAGGATCCCGGACCGCGCCCCCACGGCCCGGCACGTGGTGTGGCTCGACGACCTGGAGGACCACCTCGGCGAGCACGGCCTCACCGCGGGCCTGCTCGCCCGGCTCACCCACGAGGGCGTGCTGGTGCTCGCCACGATGCGCGACGAGGCGTACGACGCGCACCGGTTCGGCGCGGGCCCGGCCTCGCGCGTCCTCAGCGCCGCCGCCACCGTCGAGCTGACGTGCCGTTGGAGCGCGGCGGAACTGACGCGGCTCGCGGCCGCCGACGACCCGCGCCTTGTGGACGCCGTGCGGTGGCGCGGCACGCTCGGCGTGACCGAGTACCTGGCGGTGGGGCCCGAACTGTGGGACGAGTGGCGCAGGTCCGCCCGGCGCGGCGGCCCGCATCCGCTCGGGCACCTGCTGGTGCGCGCGGCGATCGACCTCGCGCGGTGCGGGCTCACCCGGGGCGTCACGCCGAAGCTGCTGACGCGGTTCCAGGAGGAGTACGAGGCGGAGTACGGGAAGGAGTCCGGGGCGGACGACGCCGGGCGCGAGGAGCTCGACGCGGCGCTGGCCTGGGCCGCCGCGCTCCGGCACGGGGTGAGCGGGCTGCTCGTGCCCGGCGAGTGGCCCGGCACCTGGCGGGCGTGCGGGTCGCTGGTCGCGGACGCGGCCCGGTCCGCCGGTACCGAGCCGCTGCCGGACAGCGCGTGGATCCGCGCGTACCGGGAGCTGGAGCCGCACGACACCGCCGAACTGGACGCGCTGGCCGCCGCCTTCCGCCTCGCCCTCACGCCGCGCGCGGCGAGCGGGGACGTGCACGCCCTGCTGTGGCTCGGCCGGCTCGCCCGCGACGAGGGGGACCTGGCGGGGGCCGAGGGGTTCTTCCGCGACGCGGCGGGCCGCGGGGACACCCGGGCCGCGGCCGCGCTGGGCCACCTGCTCGCCACCCGCGTCGCCTACGCGGAGGCGGTCCCCTATCTCACGGCCGCCGCCGACGCGGACGAGCCGGGCGCGGCGGCCCTCCTCGGCCAGGTCCACCAGCACCTGGCGGTCCACTACTTCCGCATCGCCCGGGCAGCCGGCGACGAGTCGGCCACCCGCCGCCTCAAGGGCCCACTCCGCCCGACGCCCCCCTAGACCTGTCCGACCCGTCCGACCACTCTCTCTTCCGCGTCGCGAAGCCGCCCTCCGGGCGACGAAGGGAAGGGTCGGACAGGCCCGCATAAACAGATACCGTCGACCCCATGCACGACCAGCAGCCCCCAGCCGTCACCCCCTGCCCCGCCGCCGGAGGCTCGCCGCGGCCCGAGCTCTTCAGCTGGGAGTTCGCCACCGACCCGTACCAGGCGTACGCCTGGCTGCGGGAGAACTCGCCGGTGCACCGCACCACCCTGCCGAGCGGCGTGGAGGCCTGGCTGGTCACCCGGTACGCGGACGCCCGGGACGCCCTCGCCGACCAGCGGCTCAGCAAGAACCCGGCGCACCACGACGAGTCCGCCCACGCCAAGGGCAAGACCGGCATCCCGGGCGAGCGCAAGGCCGAGCTGATGACGCATCTGCTCAACATCGACCCGCCGGACCACACCCGGCTGCGCCGACTCGTCTCCAAGGCGTTCACGCCGCGCCGCGTGGCCGCCTTCGCGCCCCGGGTGCAGGAACTGACGGACCAGCTCATCGACGCGATCGTCGCCAGGAGCGGCGACTCCCGCGGCACGGCCGACCTCATCCACGAGTTCGCCTTCCCGCTCCCCATCTACGCCATCTGCGACCTGCTCGGCGTCCCCCGCGAGGACCAGGACGACTTCCGCGACTGGGCGGGCATGATGATCCGGCACGGCGGCGGGCCCCGCGGCGGCGTGGCCCGGTCCGTGAAGAAGATGCGCGGCTACCTCGCCGAGCTCATCCACCGAAAGCGCCTCGACCCCGGCGACGACCTCATCTCCGGCCTCATCAAGGCCTCCGACCACGGCGAGCACCTCACCGAGAACGAGGCCGCCGCCATGGCCTTCATCCTGCTCTTCGCCGGCTTCGAGACCACCGTCAACCTCATCGGCAACGGCCTGTACGCACTCCTCACCCACCCCGAGCAGCGCGCGCGGCTGCAGCGGGCGCTCGCCGAGGGCGACACCGGGCTCCTGGAGACCGGCGTCGAGGAACTGCTGCGCTACGACGGCCCCGTCGAGCTCGCCACCTGGCGGTACGCGACGGAGGCGGTCCGCATCGGCGGCCAGGACATCGCCGCGGGCGACCCCGTCCTCGTCGTCCTCGCCGCCGCGGACCGCGACCCCGACCGCTTCGAACGGGCCGACACCCTGGACCTCTCCCGCCGTGACAATCAGCACCTCGGATACGGCCACGGCATCCACTACTGCCTCGGCGCACCGCTGGCCAGGCTCGAAGGCCGGACCGCCCTCGCGACGCTGCTGCGGCGCCTTCCCGACCTGCAACTCGCGGCGGATCCCGCCGATTTGCGGTGGCGTGGCGGACTGATCATGCGGGGACTGCGCACGCTGCCGGTGGAGTTCACGGACGCACAGCCCCAGGGCCGTGACTGACGGGCCGTCACGACTGTGATGTTCACGTGATCTCCGCTGCATCGACTTGTGACAAGCGTTCGACTGCGGCTACGTTCACGACGACTTGAGCGCCCCCGGGCGCCCCAGTTGTCGCCGCAGTCTCCTGAAAGGCAACCGCATGCTCTCCGGTCATGGTCGTCACCGACGCCCCCGCCAGGCCCCGGCTCTCATCGTCGCGGCAGGCGTCACCGGATCAGCCATCGCCATCCCGCTGCTCGCCGCCACCAGCGCGAGCGCGGCCGACACGGCCACGTGGGACAAGCTCGCCCAGTGCGAGAGCGGCGGCGCGTGGAGCGCCGACCCGGGCAACGGTTACTACGGAGGGCTCCAGCTCTCCCAGGACACGTGGGAGGCCCACGGCGGCCTCGAGTTCGCGCCCAGCGCCGACCAGGCCTCCAAGTCGCAGCAGATCGCCGTCGCCGAGAAGGTCCTGGACGCCAAGGGCACCGACGCCTGGCCGAGCTGCGCGCCGATCGCCGGTCTCACCGACGGCGGCGCCGCGGCCGACGTCGACCCCGGAGCCCCCCTCCCGCAGACCCCGGACGACACGTCCGACTCCACCGGCCCGACCGGGAGCGACAAGGCCGACGGTTCGAAGGACTCCGAGGACACCGAGGGTTCCGAGGACTCCGCGGACAAGAACAAGGGCACGGACGAGGACAAGGGCGAGGACAAGGGCGAGAAGGCCGACCCGTCCTCGGACGCCGGCGAACCGTCCGCGGACGACGACACGCCCGGCTCGGCCGACGACGCGCGAGACAAGAATCACGACGAGTCCGGCGAAAAGGACGGCAAGGACAGCAAGGGCGACCAGGCCGACGCGGATGACGCGGATGACGCGGACGCCGACGGCAAGTCCGGGTCGCAGGACCCCGCTTCGTCCGGCTCCGAGGGGTCGACCACGCCCGCCGAGGGCTCGGACGGCGCGTCGGCGGGACGCCACCGCGGCGGCGTCGACGAGAGCGAGCGGGCCGGCGGCGACCGTCCGGGGCGGCACGCGTCGCGCGGCGCCGACCGTGACGGTGGCATCGCCGACGGGACGTACACGGTGCGCTCCGGGGACAACCTCTCGCTCATCGCGGACGACCTCGACGTCGACGGCGGCTGGCACGAGCTCTACGCCGAGAACAAGAAGACCGTCGGCGGCGACCCGGACCTCATCCTCCCCGGTCAGAGCCTCGATCTGGGCGAAAAGTAACGGTAGTTGACGAAGAGTCGGGCGGGGTCTTCGCGTCGTATGTCCGCTTTGGCGCGAGTGAGACATGGGTCTCAGAAGCCCTGATCGTCTTTGAAATTGTGTGGAAGACGTGATTACCGTCGTCACCGCTCGCCACTGGTGGGCCCCGCCGGTCGGTACGCCGAATCCTGCCAACGGCCGGACGGGAACAGTCGTCGCTCAAGAGCGCCGTGGGCAGGAGCGGGGGACCCAAGGTTTGTGCCGGGTCCGTCCGTTGAGGGGTGGGGCAGCCGAGAGGCTGAGCGCCGCGAGACGGACGGGAACGGCTAGGGGTGAAGTCGCACTCGAGAAGTGCGACCGGGCAACCACATCGGCCCGAACCCGACAGCTCACCTCGCAGGCGTCGGTGTAGGGGATCAACTCATGCTGCTTTCCAGCAAGGGCAAGCACCGTCGTCCGTCCAAGGCCACGCGCGTCGCCACCCTCGTCGGTGTGACCGGCGCGGCCGTCGCCGCTCCGCTGATGGCGGCCGGCTCGGCCTCCGCCGCCACCGCCTCCGAGTGGGACGCCGTCGCCCAGTGCGAGTCCGGTGGCAACTGGTCCATCAACACCGGCAACGGTTTCCAGGGCGGTCTGCAGTTCTCGCCGTCCACCTGGGCCGCGTACGGCGGCACCAAGTACGCGCCGTCCGCCGACAAGGCCTCCAAGGCCCAGCAGATCGAGATCGGCGAGAAGGTCCTCGCGGGCCAGGGCAAGGGTGCCTGGCCGTCCTGCGGCGTCGGCCTCTCGGGCGCCTCCCCCAGCAGCGGCGGCGGCCAGCAGGAGCAGGCCCCGCAGCAGCAGAAGCCGCAGCAGACGCAGCCGCAGCAGACGCAGCAGCAGGCCGCTCCGGAGCAGAAGCAGGCCGCGCCCAAGCCGCAGCCCACGCCGCAGACCGAGTCCAAGAAGACCGTCGAGACCCCGACCGGCAAGACGGTCAAGAAGGGCGACGGCGAGTACAAGGTCGAGTCCGGCGACACCCTCTCCAAGATCGCCCAGTCGCACCACGTCAAGGGCGGCTGGCAGAAGGTCTACAAGCTCAACGGCGACATCATCGACGACGCCGACTTCATCTACCCGGGCCAGCAGCTGCACCTCAGCTGAGCCTCCCGGGCCCTTCGGGGCCCACCCGGCCGTGCCTCGGCGGACGCACGGCCACCCCGTCCCCACGGGCTCCCCGCCCCGGTGCGCGTATCCCCCGTACGCACCGGGGCGGGGCCATGTCCGCCCCCGCCGTGTTCGCTACCAGCGAGTAAAACGCGGTCTTCCGTCCTGTTTCCCGGGGATTTCGCCTCTTGTCCGTCCCACGGGACGGGCGGTCGGCTGGCTGAAGCCCCGGAGCCGGTTAGGCTCAGGAGACGCAGGGCCGAAGCGGCTCGCGTAAACGCGTCACATCCCAGAAGGAGATGCTCGTGCCGTCCATCGACGTCGTCGTAGCCCGGGAAATCCTGGACTCCCGAGGCAACCCCACGGTCGAGGTCGAGGTCGGCCTCGACGACGGCAGCACCGGTCGTGCCGCCGTTCCGTCCGGTGCCTCCACCGGTGCCTTCGAGGCCATCGAACTCCGTGACGGTGACCCCAACCGTTACCAGGGCAAGGGTGTCGAGAAGGCCGTCCTCGCCGTCATCGAGCAGATCGGCCCGGAGCTCGTCGGCTACGACGCCACCGAGCAGCGCCTGATCGACCAGGCCATGTTCGACCTGGACGCCACCGACAACAAGGCCTCGCTCGGCGCCAACGCCATCCTCGGCGTCTCGCTCGCCGTCGCGCACGCCGCATCCGAGGCCAGCGACCTGCCGCTGTTCCGCTACCTCGGCGGTCCGAACGCGCACCTGCTGCCCGTCCCGATGATGAACATCCTGAACGGCGGGTCGCACGCCGACTCCAACGTCGACATCCAGGAGTTCATGATCGCGCCGATCGGCGCCGAGTCGTTCTCCGAGGCGCTGCGCTGGGGCACCGAGGTCTACCACACCCTCAAGAAGGTGCTGAAGGAGAAGGGCCTGTCCACCGGCCTCGGCGACGAGGGCGGCTTCGCCCCGAACCTGGACTCCAACCGCGCCGCGCTCGACCTCATCCTGGAGGCCATCAAGCAGGCCGGTTACGTCCCCGGTGAGCAGATCGCGCTCGCCCTCGACGTCGCCGCGTCCGAGTTCTACAAGGACGGCTCCTACGAGTTCGAGGGCAAGTCCCGCTCGGCCGCCGAGATGACCGAGTACTACGCGGAGCTCGTCGCCTCGTACCCGCTGGTCTCCATCGAGGACCCGCTGTTCGAGGACGACTGGGCCGGCTGGAACACCATCACCGAGCAGCTCGGCGACAAGGTGCAGCTCGTCGGCGACGACCTGTTCGTCACCAACCCCGAGCGCCTGGCCCGCGGCATCGAGGAGAACTCGGCCAACGCCCTGCTCGTCAAGGTCAACCAGATCGGCTCGCTGACCGAGACCCTGGACGCCGTCGAGATGGCCCAGCGCAGCGGCTTCAAGTGCATGATGTCCCACCGCTCCGGCGAGACCGAGGACGTCACCATCGCCGACCTGGCCGTCGCCACCAACTGCGGCCAGATCAAGACCGGCGCCCCGGCCCGCTCCGAGCGCGTCGCCAAGTACAACCAGCTGCTGCGCATCGAGGAGATCCTCGACGACGCGGCCGTCTACGCCGGACGCAGCGCCTTCCCGCGGTTCCGCTTTGCGGACCAGTAGGCACAGCCGCTTCGCGGACCAGTAGGCACAGCCGCTTCGCGGACCAGTAGTTACGTACGTCCCCGCACCCGGTCCCGTACCGTGTGCGGGGACGTACGCACGTATACGCGCAGCTCTGGGGAGGCGGAACCATGGCCAAGGCCGGGACCAAGGACCGGTTCTCCACCGCGACCCGCCTGCGGCTGCTCGGCGAGCAGACCGCCGAGCGCGTCTACCGCTCCCAGACCAAGCGCCAGGCCCGCCGCTCCCGGCTCACCGGCCGCGCCGCCCTTCTCGCCCTCGTGCTCTGCTCGTTGGTCGTCGCGCTCGCCTATCCGATGCGGCAGTACGTCTCCCAGCGCGCCGAGATCGACGATCTGCGCCGGCAGCAGGCCGAGCACCACGCGGACGTCGAGAAGCTGCGTGACGAGAAGGCCCGCTGGCAGGACGACGCGTACGCGGAGCAGCGCATCCGCGACCGGCTGCACTACGTGATGCCCGGCGAGACCGGCTTCACGGTGATCGACCCCGCCGCGGCGCACAGCCGGCGCCCGGACCAGGGCGCGGCCGCCCGCCCCTGGTACTCCAACGTCTGGGACGGCGTCGACAAGGCCGACCGTTCCGACAACTGACCGACCGATGGAAAGACAGGCATGGAAACGCCCCCGCCGACCACTGAGCGCACCGAGCCCACCGACGCCGACGTCGAGGCCTTCAAGCAGCAGCTCGGCCGCCCGCCGCGCGGGCTCCGGGCCATCGCGCACCGCTGCCCCTGCGGGCAGCCGGACGTCGTCGAGACGGCGCCGCGCCTCCCGGACGGGACGCCCTTCCCGACGACGTACTACCTGACGTGCCCCCGGGCCGCCTCCGCGATCGGCACCCTGGAGGCCAACGGCGTCATGAAGGAGATGTCGGAGCGGCTGACGACCGATCAGGATCTCGCCGCCGCGTACCGCGCCGCGCACGAGGACTACATCGCGCGCCGTGACGCCATCGAGGTCCTGGAGGGCTTCCCGAGCGCGGGCGGCATGCCGGACCGCGTGAAGTGCCTGCACGTCCTGGTCGGCCACTCGCTGGCCGCGGGCCCCGGGGTGAACCCGCTGGGCGACGAGGCCCTCGCGATGCTGCCCGAGTGGTGGGCGAAGGGCCCGTGCGTGACGCCGTGCGCGGTCCCGCAGGGGGAGGGCGCATGACCAGGGTCGCCGCCATCGACTGCGGCACGAACTCGATCCGCCTGCTGGTGGCCGACGCCGACCCCGCCACCGGCGCGCTGGTCGACCTGGACCGCCGGATGCAGATCGTCCGCCTCGGCCAGGGCGTGGACCGCACGGGCCGCCTCGCCCCCGAGGCGCTGCAGCGCACCTTCGCGGCCTGCCGCGAGTACGCCGCCGTCATCAAGGAGCACGGCGCCGAGCGGGTCCGCTTCGTCGCCACCTCCGCCTCCCGCGACGCGGAGAACCGCGACGAGTTCGTGCGCGGCATCCTGGACATCCTGGGCGTCGAGCCGGAGGTCATCACCGGCGATCAGGAGGCCGAGTTCTCCTTCACCGGTGCGACCAAGGAGCTGACCGGCCGGGACGACATGGCGACGCCGTACCTGGTCGTGGACATCGGCGGCGGCTCCACGGAGTTCGTGGTCGGCGCGGACCAGGTGCAGGCCGCCCGCTCGGTCGACGTCGGCTGCGTGCGGATGACCGAGCGTCACCTCGTACGGGACGGCGTGGTCACCGATCCTCCGACGCCGGATCAGCTGGCCGCGATCCGCACCGACATCGAGGCGGCCCTCGACCTCGCCGAGCGGACGGTGCCGCTCAAGGAGGCCCGCACGCTGGTGGGCCTGGCCGGTTCGGTGACCACGGTCGCCGCGATCGCCCTGGACCTCGACGCCTACGACTCCCGGGCGATCCACCACTCCCGGATCCCGTACGAGCGGGTCAAGGAGATCGTGGAGCGGCTGACGCACGCCACGCACGACGAGCGCGCCGCGATCCCGGTGATGCACGCGGGCCGCGTCGACGTCATCGCGTCGGGCGCCCTCGTACTCCTCGCGATCATGGACAGGGTGGGCGCCCGCGAGGTCGTCGTCAGCGAGCACGACATCCTCGACGGCATCGCCTTCCATACGGCGCTCGCGGCGCGGTAGGAGGGGCCGCTACAGGTTGCGGTAGACGTCCCGCCGGTCCCCCACCTTGACGACGAGGACGATGAGTTCACCGTCGTTGATCTGGTAGGCGACCCGGTAGCTCCCGACCCGGAGCCGGTAGAGGCCCGACGGGCCGGTGAGTTTCTTGATGTCGGCGTCCTGGCGGTACGGGTCGTCGCCGAGTGCGGTCAGCGCGGTCAGAATGCGCATGGCGTCGAGTCTGTCGATGGCCCGGATCTGCCGTTGTGCTGCCGCGGTGAACCGGAACGCGTACTTCATGTGGCGCCTTCACCGCGCTCACTGAACAGGTCCGCCAGCAGTTCGGCCATCGAAACGGTGGGCTCGCCGTCGGCCAGAACTGCTTCCGCTTCGCGGGCCAGCATGATGTCGGCCGCGTCTTCCAGCGCTTCGAAGTCGGCGATCGGTACGACTGCGGCGACCGGGGCACCGTTGCGCGTGATGACGGTCGGCGTGCCCTCCTCGGCCTGGTTGATGTGTTCCGCGAAGTGAGCGCGTGCGTCCCTGACGGTCGCGGTGTTCTCGGTCATGGGGCGAGTGTACGCATTCGTGTGTACACGCCGCCAGGCACGAGCGGGCCCCGGCACCTGGAGAGGTGCCGGGGCCCGCTCGTCACGCGGTGGGACGCGTCAGTCCTGCACCAGGTCGCCGAACGCGGCCACCGAGTTCCAGTTGCCGTTGCCCCAGTCGGCCGACTCGTGGGACGGGGCGTTGCCGCTGAACTCGGCCTCGTTGTGACCGTTGTGGCCGTCGTGGTCGTCGGCGAGGGCGGTGCCGGCGGCACCGAGGGTGGCTGCGGTGGCCAGGGCCGCTGCGGCGATGGCGGTACGGATGCGCATGCTGCTCTCCCAATCAATAGGGGGGTTGGTGATCGCTCTACGATCTGAACGCAGCCCCGGTGGGCGGGCAACAGGTGCTGGTGCGACAGGGTGACGGGCCTCGCGGCGACACTCCGTCGGGAAACTTCGTGAAGTTCTTCACAAGGAATTCGGTCCCGATGGACGAGGTTCTGGGTCACTTGACCCCCGAAAGGGTCCGTGGAAGGGCCTTACGGCCTCCGGATCAGAGGTTCCGGGGCGAGGGCCGGGAGCGGGCACGGCCGGTGGTCCACCTCGTCGCGCGGCCAGGACGAGCAGCTCACAAGGGGTGAACAACGACTCGTGTGACGTCCTGGTTCCCCCGCGACGCCATGACCTCTGTCACGTGGGCGGCGAAGTGTAGCAGAGCCCCTGGGCATGCTTGTGAAGGGGCGCACGAGCGACCCCCGCCGGGCGGGTGGATACTCGATGGCATGAGCACCACGGAGCGTCCCAGGATCCTCGTAGTAGGCGGTGGGTACGTAGGCCTGTACGCAGCTCGGCGCATTCTCAAGAAGATGCGCTTCGGAGAGGCGACCGTCACGGTCGTCGACCCCCGGTCGTACATGACCTACCAGCCCTTCCTCCCCGAAGCCGCCGCCGGCAACATCTCGCCCCGGCATGTCGTCGTACCGCTGCGACGCGTGCTGCCGAGGGCCGAGGTTCTCACCGGCCGGGTCACCACCATCGACCAGGACCGCAAGGTCGCCACGATCGCGCCGCTCGTCGGCGAGGCGTACGAGCTGCCTTTCGACTACCTGGTCATCGCGATGGGCGCGGTCTCCCGCACCTTCCCGATCCCCGGCCTCGCCGAGCAGGGCATCGGCATGAAGGGCATCGAGGAGGCCATCGGTCTGCGCAACCACGTCCTCGAGCAGCTCGACAAGGCTGACTCCACGACCGACGAGGAGGTCCGCCGCAAGGCGCTGACCTTCGTCTTCGTCGGTGGCGGCTTCGCGGGTGCGGAGACCGTCGGTGAGGTCGAGGACATGGCCCGCGACGCGGCCAAGTACTACAACAACGTCAAGCGCGAGGACATGCGGTTCGTCCTCGTCGACGTGGCCGACAAGATCCTGCCCGAGGTGGGCCCGAAGCTGGGCGCCTACGGCAAGGAGCACCTGGAGAGCCGCGGCGTCGAGGTCTACCTCAAGACCGGCATGGACTCCTGCGTGGACGGCCACGTGGTCCTGAACAACGGCCTCGAGGTCGACTCCAACACCATCGTGTGGACCGCGGGCGTCAAGCCGAACCCGGCGCTGTCCCGCTTCGGTCTGCCGCTCGGCCCGCGCGGCCACGTGGACACCCAGACCACGCTCCAGGTGCAGGGCACGGACTACATCTGGGCCGCGGGCGACAACGCCCAGGTGCCGGACGTCGCCGGCCGCAAGGCCGGCAACGAGAACGCCTGGTGCCCGCCGAACGCCCAGCACGCGCTGCGGCAGGCGAAGGTCCTCGGCGACAACGTGATCTCCGGCATGCGGGGCTTCCCGCAGAAGGAGTACAGCCACGCCAACAAGGGTGCGGTCGCCGGTCTCGGCCTGCACAAGGGCGTCGCGATGATCGTCATGGGCAAGATGAAGATCAAGCTCAAGGGCCGTCTCGCCTGGTACATGCACCGCGGGTACCACGGCATGGCGATGCCGACGTTCAACCGCAAGATCCGCGTCCTCGCCGACTGGACCCTCGGCATGTTCCTCAAGCGCGAGGTCGTCTCGCTCGGCGCCATGGAGACGCCGCGCGAGGAGTTCTACGAGGCGGCCAAGCCCGCCCCGAAGCCCGCTGCCGCCGCCGAGCCGGCGCCCGCGGTGAAGACCGAGGAGAAGGCCAAGGCCTCCTGACCTCGCGTCACTGATCCACCCCGAAGGGGGCCGTCCGCCATCCGTGGTGCGGGCGGCCCCCTTCGGCGTGCCCGGGAAGGCGGCCCCGCGGGATCCCGCGGGGCCCGCGAGCAAGTAGATGGGGTGGGCATCTATTTTGCCGTTCCGTGACGCGGCAACGGGACTGCGCCCGGGGGTCTTCGGTGTTTACGTGGTGTTGGACCGTTCCGGGACCATTCGGAGGTGTGCGTCATGCAGGACGCCGCACTGCGGCTGAAGAAGATCGCCGAGCAGCTCATCGGAGCTCCCCTGCCGGTGCGCATCCGCGCCTGGGACCGGTCGGAGGCGGGGCCGCCGGGCACCCCCGTCCTCGTCGTACGCAGCCGCCGTGCCCTGCGCCATCTGCTCTGGAAGCCGGGCGAACTGGGCCTGGCCCGCGCCTGGGTCGCCGGTGACCTGGACGTCGACGGCGATCTGTTCGCCGCCCTCGACCTGCTCGCGGAGTTCATCTGGGAGCGCGGCGAGGACGCCCGGAGCCTGCGCGATTCGCTGCGGGACCCGGGGTTCCGGGCCGCCGCGCGCGAGCTGTTCGCGCTCTCCGCGCCCTTCCTGCCGCCGTCCCCGCCGCCCGAGGAGATGCGCAGACACGGCCGTCTGCACCGCCACACCAAGGGCAGCGACCGGCAGGCCATCAGCCACCACTACGACGTCGGCAACGACTTCTACGAGCTGGTGCTCGGCCCCTCGATGGTCTACTCGTGCGCCTACTGGGAGTCGCCCGACGCCACCCTGGAGGGCGCCCAGCGCGACAAGCTCGAACTCGTCGCCCGCAAGCTCGCCCTGAAGCCCGGCATGCGCCTGCTCGACGTCGGCTGCGGCTGGGGCTCCATGGCGATCCACGCGGCCCGCGAGCACGGTGTGAGCGTCGTCGGCGTCACGCTCTCGCAGGAGCAGGCCGCGTATGCCAGGAAGCGGATCGCCGAGGAGGGCCTGACCGACCGCATCGAGATCCGCGTCCAGGACTACCGCGACGTGCGCGACGGCCCGTACGACGCCATCAGCTCCATCGGCATGGCCGAGCACGTCGGCGCCGAGCGGTACCTGGAGTACGCGCACGACCTGTACGCCCTCCTGGGACCCGGCGGGCGGCTGCTCAACCACCAGATCGCACGGCGCCCGCAGACGGACGAGTCGGCGTACAGCGTGGACGAGTTCATCGACGCGTACGTCTTCCCCGACGGTGAGCTGGCGCCCCTCGGCAGCACGGTCGCTCTCCTGGAACGGGCCGGCTTCGAGGTGCGCGACGTGGAGGCCATCCGCGAGCACTACGCCCTCACCCTGCGCCGCTGGGTGGCCAACCTGGAGGCCCACTGGCCCCAGGGCCAACGCCTGACCTCCCCGGGCAGGGCCCGCATCTGGCGCCTCTACATGGCCGCCTCCGCCCTGGCCTTCGAACGCAACCGCATCGGCGTGAACCAGGTCCTGGCAGTGAAGACGAGGGAGAACGGAACGTCGCCCCTACCGCTGAGAGCGAGGACCTGGACGGCGTAGCGTCGGAATCCCGGCGCGCCCGGCGCGCTTTCAGCCCGTCCGGCGTTTGAGGACGAGCCGCGAAGCGGCGATATACGTCAACCCGAAGGGCCCCGGACGAGTTTCCTCGCCCGGGGCCCTTCCCCTGCTACCCCCAGCGGGAGCTACTCCGCCTTGATGGCCATCAACGGATTAAGCCGCGCAGCGCTCCGCGCAGGCCACACCGCCGCGAGGACGCCGACCACCGCCGCGACGGCCAGGAAGATCGCGATCCGGGCGACCGGGATCTCCATGGAGTACGTGGCGACCTTCTCGGCGATGCTGCCGCCCACGACCCAGCCCATGAAGAGGCCGAGGACGATGCCGAGCACCGCGCCGAAGAGCGAGATGATGACCGCTTCGAGCCGCACCATCTGCTTGACCTTCGCCCGGTCCAGGCCGATGGCCCGCAGCATCCCGATCTCGTGCTTGCGCTCGAAGACCGACATGGCCAGCGTGTTGATGACGCCGAGCACCGCGATGAGGATGGCCATGGCGAGCAGGCCGTACAGCATGTTCAGGATCATGTTGATGCCGCCCGCGACCGCGTTGCTGATCGCGTCCTTGTCCTGGATGGTGATGGCCGGGTTGTCGCCGAGCGCCTTGACGATGGCGTCCTCGGCGCGGTCGGACGCGCCGCCCGCCATCTTCACCAGGACCTGCTTGTCGAGGACCTTGGTGACGTGCGGGTCGACGACGGAGGTCGGCGTGAAGAGGCCGCTGAGCATCTCGTTGCGCTCGTAGACGCCGGCGACCTTCAGCTTGACGGTCTTGTCGTCGTCCTCGAACTTCAGCGGGAAGGTGTCGCCCGTCGTGAGGCCCTTGTCCTTCGCCGTGTCGGTGTCGATCAGCGCGGTGCCGTCCTTGAGGCCGGCCACCGAGCCGCTGGTGAGGTCCAGGCCCACCAGGTCGCCGAAGGTCTTGGGGTCGACGCCGTTGACGTTGGTGTAGCTGCCGTCGGCCTCGCCGTAAGCGGTGCGCAGCGGGGTGGTCGACTCGACGTCCGGGATCTTGTCGAGCTTCTGGCGGACCTCGGGGGTCAGCGGCTCGAAGTTCGCCATGGAGACGCTGTAGTCGGCCTTCATGGAGCCGGCCGCCATCTTGTTGATGGCGCTGCCCATGGAGGTCGCCACGACCGTCATCGCGGTGATGAGGGTCAGACCGATCATCAGGGCCGCGGCGGTGGACGCGGTGCGGCGCGGGTTGCGCACGGAGTTCAGGCGGGACAGCTTGCCGGTGACGCCGAACGGCTTCAGGAGCGGCGCGGAGGCGGCGATGAACGGCCGGGAGAGCAGCGGGGTCAGCACGATGACGCCGACGAGGACGATGCCCGCGCCGCCCGCCATCACATAGTTGTCCTCCATGAACAGCATGACCGTGCCGAGGGCGACGATGAGCGAGCCGATGGTGTTGCGGACGACCAGGCCGCGCATGGTCGGCGTGGCGTGGACGCTGTTCATCGCGGCGACCGGCGGGATCTTCGCGGCGCGCCGGCCCGGCAGCCAGGCGGCGAGCATGGTCACGACCACACCGATCAGGAGCGCCACGACGATCGTCGTCGGCGCGATGACCAGCGGCCCGTCGGGCAGCGATGCGCCGCCGGAGTTCATCAGGGCCTGCAGGCCGAGGCTGACGCCGATGCCGAGCCCGAAGCCGGCCACGGCGGCGATCAGGCCGACCACGAAGGCCTCGATGAGCACCGAGCGGGTGACCTGGCGGCGCGAGGCGCCGACGGCCCGCATGAGGGCGAGCTCCTTGGTGCGCTGGGCGACCAGCATGGTGAAGGTGTTGGCGATGATGAAGATGCCGACGAAGAGGGCGATGCCGGCGAAGATCAGCAGGACCTGGCTCATCGAGCTGGTCTGCTGCTCGATCATGTCGTCCTGATCGGTCTTGAGCTCGCCGCCGGTCATCGTCGAGGTGTCCTTGGGCAGGATCTTCTCGACGGAGGCGTTCAGGGCCGACTCGGAGGTGCCCGCGGCGGCCTTCACGTCGATCTCGTCGTACTCGGTCTTGTTGAGCGCCTTGAGCGCGGTCGCGTTGTCCAGGACGGCGAGGCTGCCGCCCGCGACGACGCTGCCGTTGTCGGTGTCGAAGACGCCGCTGATCTTGGCGGTCCGCACCGGGCCGTCGGTGGAGTAGCGGACGGTGTCGCCGACCTTGTAGCCGGTGCGCTCGGCGGTACGGCTGTCCAGGGCGATGTCGCCGGCGGACTTCGGGGCACCGCCGCGCACGAAGTCGTAGCGCGGGTCCTTGCCGTCCCTGCCCGGGTAGTAGTTGGTGCCGGTGGTGCCCCACTCGCCGCCGACCAGCTTGCCGTCCTTGTCGGCGAGGGCGGTGAAGCCGGAGACGGACCCGATGGCGGAGTCCGCGCCGGGCAGCCCCTGCGCCTCCTTCAGCAGCGAGTCGGTGAGCTTCGGCTTCTGCTTGGACTCGTCGTCCGAGGAGCCGCCGTCCGACTGGATGGCGACGGAGACGTGGTCGAAGCTCTTCGCCGACTTGTTCTTGTAGGCGTTGCCGAAGGTGTCGGTGAAGACCAGGGTGCCGGAGACGAAGGCGACGCCGAGCATGACGGCGAGCACGGTCATCAACAGCCTGGCCTTGTGCGCGAGCACATTGCGCAGGGCGGTACGGAACATGGGTATGAGTCCAGGGTGAGGTGAGGGGGGAGGGGCGCGGAGGGGAGAGAAAGGGCACCGGAGGTGCCTTCTCAGGGGCGCGGGGAACTGCGCGACAAGCCACGACGGGCCCGCGGTCCCGAACAAAGGCCGGGCCCCGACGGCGGCAGGGGAGAGCCACCCGGAGCCGAGCCGCGACTAGCTCGTCCGCCCCTTCGCGTCGAAGTGCTTCATCCGGTCGAGCACCCCGTCCGCGGTGGGCCCGTGCATCTCGTCGACGACCCGCCCGTCGGCGAGGAAGATCACGCGGTCCGCGTACGAGGCGGCCACCGGGTCGTGGGTGACCATGACGACGGTCTGGCCGAGGTCCCGCACCGAGTTGCGCAGGAAGCCGAGGACCTCGGCGCCCGAGCGCGAGTCGAGGTTTCCGGTCGGCTCGTCACCGAAGATGATCTCCGGCTGGGAGGCGAGGGCGCGGGCCACCGCGACGCGCTGCTGCTGGCCGCCGGAGAGCTCGGTGGGCCGGTGGCTGAGGCGGCCGGAGAGGCCGACCATCTCGATGACCTGCTCCACCCACCGCTTGTCGGGCCTGCGGCCGGCGATGTCCATGGGGAGCGTGATGTTCTCCAGGGCCGTCAGGGTCGGCAGCAGGTTGAACGCCTGGAAGATGAAGCCGATCTTGTCCCGGCGGAGCTTGGTGAGCTGCTTGTCCTTGAGCGTCGACAGCTCGGTCTCGCCGAGGCGCACCGAGCCGGAGCTGAAGCTGTCCAGACCGGCGACGCAGTGCATCAGGGTCGACTTGCCGGAGCCCGAGGGGCCCATGATCGCGGTGAACTCGCCCTGTCCGAAGTCGACGGAGACCCGGTCCAGGGCGACCACCTGGGTCTCGCCCTGTCCGTACACCTTGGACAGTTCCGTGGCGCGGGCCGCCACGGCGGTGGCGCGGGTGGCGAAGGGGGTGGTGGTCACGGGAGGGTGCTCCTGTCGGGACGACGAGTAGGGACGTACTCCATCGTCCTGGCCGATCAGCGCCGTGGAGTCACCCGCTGCTCCGGTTCCGGGGGCCCTCTCCAGTCGGACTTGAGGAGCCCCTGTCATACCTGGGGATGACACGCGTCCCTGATGCGGAAGGGGGACAGACGGGGCCGATCCGGAAAGCGGGTGACAGCGGCGACGGGAACCTCAGGGCGGCTAAATTCCGTCATTCCGTGCAGAGGCCCACGAGACCGGCCGAGCCCGAGGACAGGCCTCCGGCATGTACCGATGGACTGTGCCGAGGACTGATGCACCCTCAGACGTCAATAAAATAAGACAACATCGGGCTGACCTTCCGCTGTTCGGGGGACGCCTCCCGATAGGGTCGAAGCCTCGACGCGGAGCCCATGGCCTGCCCGGATGGTGGAATGCAGACACGGCGAGCTTAAACCTCGCTGCCCCTCGGGGGCGTGCCGGTTCGAGTCCGGCTCCGGGCACTTCCGCTGTCCTGCCCTCGGGCACCGCCAAATCCGTTGCCCCGCGCACGATTTGATGCGCCATCAGGCATATGCCCCGTGCCGAGCCGCCGCCCTCTCGCCCGCTCGTCCTCGCCCGCCCGTCCTCGCGTCCGCTCAGGACAGCCGTACGGCGTTGAAGCGCGCCGCCGTGTGCAGATCCGTCTCGATCGCCGCAGCCGTCTCCCGCAGTACGGGCAGCAGCGCGTCGCGGGCCTCGGCGAGCGGACCGGAGCCCGCGTGCTGGGCGACGTTCAGCGCCGCGACCACCCGCCCCCGCGCGTCCCTGACCGGCACGGCCACCGAGCGGAGGCCCTCCTCCAGCTCCTGGTCGGCGGTGGCGTGGCCGTCGGCGGCTGCCCGGTCGAGGAGCCGGGCGAGGGCGCCGGTCTCCGTCACGGTCCGCGCGGTGAGGGCGCGGGGCGGCGCGGCGGCGAGGAGCCGGGCGCGCTCGGGGCCGGGGAGCCCGGCGAGCAGCACCCGGCCCATCGCGGTGGCGTACGCGGGAAAGCGGGTGCCCACCGTGATGTGCACGCTCATGACGCGCGCCGCCGCGGCCCGCGCGACGTACCGGATGTCGGTCCCGTCCAGGACGGTGACCGACGCGGACTGGCGCACCCGGTCCGTGAGGGCGCGCAGGTGCGGCTCGGCGATCTCGGCGAAGGTGAGCCCGGACAGCGGGGCGTGGCCGAGCTCCAGGATGCGGGGGAGCGGGCGGTACAGGCGGCCGTCGTGGGCGGCGTACCCGGCCCGCTCCAGGGTGTGCAGACAGCGCCGCGCGGTGGCCCTCGGCAGCTCGGTGGCCGCGGCGAGCGCGGTGAGCGCCAGGCCCTCGCCGCGCGCCTCGCCCAGGGCGCGCAGCACCGCGAGCCCCCGGGCCAGGGACTGCAGGAAGCCCGGACCGAGGTCCGCCTTGGCGGCCGCGGCATCCGTGGCGGGGGTGCGGGCCGACTCCTCGGCGGGCGGCGGCGGTTGTGCGGCCGACAGGCGGGCGAGCCGCGCCGCCTCCGCCCGCAGCCGCGGCAGCATCGCGTCGGCGAGGCCGTCCGCCGTGTGCCTGCTGGTGTGGCTCACCGCCGACAGGGCGTACCGGATGCGGCCCGCGCCGTCGCGCACCGGGACCGCCACCGCGATCAGGCCCGGTTCGATCAGCTGGTCGTCCAGGGCCCAGCCCGTCTCGCGGGAGCGGGCGACGCGGCCGGCGAGGTCGGGGAGGGCGTGCGGGGCGGGGCCCGGCGGCAGCGCGGGGTAGGCGGCGCTCGCGTCCTGGACGGCCGTGGGGGCGTCCGGGGCGGCCGTGCGGGCCCGCCAGGCCGCCCAGCGCGCCTCGTCCCACCCCTGGGCGAAGAGCGCGCCGGGCGCGCACCGCTCGGGCGGCAGCAGGTCGCCGATGCGGAACGCCACCGACATCGCGCGGCGCCGGGCGGCCTGCGTCACGAAGCGCACCCCGTCGCCGTCCGGCACCGCGAGCGACACCGACTCGTCGAGCTCGTCCGCGAGCCGGGCGGTGCGGGCCGCGACCTCGCCGGTCAGGCCGCTGGCGGCGAGGTAGGCGTTGCCGAGCTCCATGAGGCGGGGGGTGAGGTGCAGCTCCTGGCCGCGCACGCGGACGTAGCCGAGGTGGGCCAGCGTCGCCACGACCCGGTCGACGGTGGAGCGGGCAAGGCCGGTGGCGCGCACGAGATCGCCGGCGCGCAGCCGGCCCGGCTCCGCGGGGGCGAGGGCCCGCAGCACGGCGAGCCCGCGCTCCAGGGGACGTACGGACTCCACGGACTCGTCGGACATGGCGCCGCGCTCCTCGCTGCCGGGAAGACCCGCGGCCCCGGGAAGACCGGAAGCCGGAAGGCCGGGAAATCGGATGCCGCACGACCGTTGACAGCGCACAGGCGCGGCCAGAGACTCCCGGCAACACATTATGAACGAAAGTTCACCAGGCGAACAAGAGCGGGGCGTGCGCGGGGTGGACGCGGGAGGGGATCGAGCGATGCGCACCACCGTCGGGATCATCGGGGCCGGACCGGCCGGGCTGCTCCTCGCCCGCCTCCTGCACCGGGCCGGCATCGAATCCGTCGTCCTGGAGAGCCGGGACCGCGCGTACGTGGAACGGCGCCAGCGCGCCGGAATCCTGGAACAGGGCACCGTCGACGTGCTGCGCGAGGCGGGCGCGGCCGCCCGCATGGACCGCGAGGGCCTGCCGCACCACGGCATCGAACTCCGCTTCGACCGCCGACGCCACCGCGTCGACTTCCCCGCGCTGACCGGCGGCAGATCCGTCATGGCCTACGCCCAGACCGAGGTCTGCAAGGACCTCATCGCACTGCAGCTGGCGGAGGGCGGGCCGCTGCTCTTCGGGGCGGAGGCACTGGAGGTGACCGGCGCCGAGAGCACGAGCCCGCGCGTGCGGTTCCGGCACGAGGGCCGCGAGTCCACCCTGGTGTGCGACTACGTGGTGGGCTGCGACGGCTTCTGGGGCGTGTCCCGCGCGGCCGTCCCCGAAGGGCTCTCCCGGACCTTCGAGCGCACGTACCCCTTCGCCTGGCTCGGCGTCCTCGCCGACGTGGCGCCCTCCCACGACGAGCTCGTCTACGCCCGCCACGAGCGCGGCTTCGCCCTGCTGTCCATGCGCTCGCCGACCGTCACGCGCGCGTACCTCCAGGTTCCCGACGGCACCGACCCGCGCGAGTGGACCGGACCGCGGATCTGGGACGAGCTCGACCGCCGCCTGGAGACCGACGACCCGGCCTGGACGCTGCGCCGCGGCCCCCTCACCGCCACCTCCGTCAGCCCCATGCGCAGCTACGTCCACGAGCCGATGCGGCACGGGCGGCTCTTCCTCGCCGGGGACGCCGCGCACATCGTCCCGCCGACCGGCGCGAAGGGCCTCAACCTCGCCGTCGGCGACGTCACCACCTTCGCCCGCGCGCTGGTCCACCACCGCGACACGGGCGATCCGAGCCGCCTCGACGCGTACTCCGCGACCTGTCTGCGCCGCGTCTGGCAGGCCGAGCGCTTCAGCTACGCGATGACGACCCTGCTGCACCGCGCGCCCGACGCCACCCCCTTCGACGACCGCATCCAGCTCGCCCGCCTGGACCGCATCACCACCGCGCGGTCCGCCGAGACCGACCTCGCGGAGGCCTACACCGGCTTCCCCCTGACCCAGACCGAGAGGCAGAGCCGGTGAACCCCCCTGAGCGCACCTTCCGGGCCGTCGCGCCCGTCATCGCCCTGTGCTGGCTCGTCGTCTTCTTCGACGGCATGGACGTGAACATCTACGGCGCCGTCATGCCGCACCTCATCGACGACAAGGACTTCGGCTTCACCGCGTCGACCGCGGGCACCGTCGGCTCCTGGACCACCTTCGGCATGCTCGTCGGCGCCCTCGGCTGCGGCACCCTCACCGACTGGCTGGGGCGCAAGCCGATGGTGACGGGCAGCGTCGTCGTCTTCTCGCTCGGCTCCGCGCTGTGCGCGCTCGCGCCGGGTGTCGCCGTCTTCGGCGCCGGGCGCTTCGTCTCCGGGCTCGGGCTCGGCGGGCTGATGCCGATCGGGCTCGCGATCGTCGCCGAGTTCGCGCCGCCGCGCCGGGCCGCGCTCGCCACCGGCCTGATGATGACCTCGTACCACGCGGGCGGCATGGCGGCGACGGGCCTCGGGCTCGCGCTCGGCCCCGACCACGGCTGGCGCGTCGTCTTCTGGGCCGGCGTCGTCCCGGCCCTCGTCGCCGTCCCGCTGGTCCTCCGGTGGCTGCCCGAGTCGCCCGGCGTGCTGCTCGCCAAGGGGCGCACCCGTGACGCGGAGACGGTCGCCGCCCGCTATGCGCTGCCCGCCCCGACCCCGGCGCAGGCCGCCGAGGCAGGCGCCCGGGGACGCTTCGCCGCCGTCCTCGCGCTCTTCGCGCCGGGGCGGCGCCTGGCCACCCCGCTGCTGTGGCTCGCCTCCTTCGCCGGGCTGCTCCTGGTCTACGGCGTCTCCACCTGGCTGCCCGAGCTCATGCGGGCCTCCGGCTACTCGCTCTCCTCCTCCGTGACCTTCCTCATGGTGATCAACGCGGGCGGCATCGTCGGCATGCTGATCGCCGGGCGCACCGCCGACCGCTTCGGCGCCGTCCCGGTCTCCGCGGTCTGGTTCCTGCTCACCGCCTGCGGCGCCTTCCTGCTCAAGGCCCAGCTGCCGCTCACCGTCGCCTACGCCGTCGTCTTCGTCACCGGAATCTGGCTCTTCTCGGCGCAGGTCATGGTGTACGCGGCCGCCCCTTCCGTCTATCCGCCCGCGCAGCGCGCCACGGGGCTCGGCTGGGTCACCGGCGTCGGGCGCACCGGGGCGGTCGTCGGGCCCTGGCTCGGCGGCGCGGTCGTCACGGACGGCGACGCCTCGCTCGGCTTCACCACCTTCGCGGTCGCCGCGGTCCTCGGGGCGGTCGCCATCTCCCTGGTGCCACTCGCGCGGGCGAACGATTCCGATACGGGAACAGTGGGGGCCTCCCCGTGCGTTCTCGGTCACAGAGAGGGAAAGATCCTCCCCAAGCACTAGGTCCATCCTTTTGCCTACGCATTACTCTTGAGGCAAAGCCACGCACGGTGGCCATGGAGGAGTGAAATGAGGAGCAGTAACCCGGTCTTCTCGCGACGGGGGTTCAGCCGCGACAACGGCTACGCCGGCTTCGGCGGGCAGCCGCAGGCCGGGGGCCCCGCGAGCGCGACCCAGACCCACCAGGGCAATCCGTACGTGCAGGGCAATCCCTACGCCGGAGGCCAGCAGGCCCCCGCGGGCAACCCCTACGCCACGAATCCGTACGCGCAGCAGGACGTGCAGCACGGCGCCCCCCAGGCACCCGTAGGCGCCGGCCGCATGACGATGGACGACGTCGTCATGCGCACCGCCACCACGCTCGGCACGCTCGTGGTCACGGCCGCGCTCGCCTGGGCGCTGCTGCCGGTGGACGACGCCCACATCAGCAAGTCGTACGGCATCGCGATCGGCGCAGGCCTCGTCGCGATGGTGCTCGGCCTGGTCCAGGCGTTCAAGCGCAAGGCCTCGCCCGCGCTCATCCTGACGTATGCCGCACTGGAGGGCGTCTTCCTCGGCGTCGTCTCCAGCGTCGTCGACAACCGCATCGCGAGCGGCGCGGCCATGCAAGCCGTGCTCGGCACGATGGCGGTCTTCATCGGCGTCCTCGTGGCGTACAAGGCGGGCTGGATCCGCGTCAACCGCCGCTTCTACGGCTTCGTGATGGCCGCGGCGATGGGCTTCCTGCTGCTGACGGCAGTGAACCTGCTGTTCATGGTCTTCGGCGGCGGCGACGGTCTGGGCTTCCGCTCCGGCGGCCTCGGCATCGTCTTCGGCATCGTCGGCATCCTGCTCGGCGCGTGCTTCCTGGCCCTCGACTTCAAGCAGGTCGAGGACGGCATCGCGTACGGCGCGCCGAAGGAAGAGGCCTGGCTGGCCGCGTTCGGTCTGACGATGACGCTCGTCTGGATCTACATGGAGTTCCTGCGCCTGATCGCCATCTTCTCGGGCAACGACTGACCCAGGCGGTCGGTCGTCACAGGACGAGCAACCCCGAAGGGCCCGCGGACCGGGAACGGTCCGCGGGCCCTTCGCCGTGTGGTGGGTGAGGGAGCGCGGTCAGAGCAGTTTGCGGGCGGCCCGCCTGAGGTCGTACTCGTGGATGATCGCCTTCGCGTGGCCGTACGCGAGGTTGTGTTCGGCGCGGAGCCAGCTGACCTTCTCCTCGAAGCGGAAGAGAGAGGGGCCTTCGTCCACGGCACGGAGCCAGTCGGACACTTCACGACCGGTGCATTGGGGGATACGGGCGAGCAGGTTGCGGTGGGTCTCCTCGGAGAAGACTTGGGACATCGGCGCCTCCGGACGCGTCGCGATGTGTTCCGTCCTTCACGCCACCGTGCCTGAGCGCCGGGGCGTTGGCAACAGTCCCGGAAAGGCACATAGGCTCGCGTGGTGCTCGATACGACGCCTTTGACGGCCGCAGTGGACCAATTCGCCGACCGCCTGCGGGCCGCGCCGCAGAGCCGGCTGCAACGCGGGGCGGCGGCCGAAGCGCTGGCGCTGGCCAGGGAGTTGGCGCTGTGGACGCAGCGTGTGGAGGAACCGGCGGCGCAGCCGCGGGAGATGCCGGACGCCGGGATGTTCGCCGCGGCCGACCAGATCACCGTCGCGGGGCGCGATCTCGCCCTTGTCCTGACCGGGCCCGAGGACCTCGCGCGGGCGTTGGACCTCGTGGCCGAGGCGCAGAAAAAGGCCGGGGTCTAGGACGGTTCGGTCCAGGACCTCGGCCCGGGGCGGGCTGGGCGGGGCGGGTCCGGCCACGCGCGTGGCCGGACTCCGTCAGACCGACGCGATGACGCGGTCGGCCAGGATGTAGATGTTCTCGGTGCCGCACTCGAAGGTCAGCGCGTACGCGCCCGAGATGCCGGAGCCTCCCAGCAGGAACGGCGTGCGGCCCTCGCGCAGCGCGGCGGCGAGCAGCTCCGCGGTCTCGCGGTGGCCGGGCGTCATGCACAGCGTCGTACCGTCCGCGAAGACGTACACGTCCAGCGTGCCGAGCGGGCCCGGGCGGACGTCGGCGAGGGCGGTGCGGGCGTCGGCCAGCTCCTCCAGGCAGGCGACCGTGCGCTCGTGGTCGCCGGGGGCGTCGTGGTCGCTGCGGCCGTCGTGGTCGGGGGACGCCGGCGTCTGCACCGGCACGAAGTCCGGGTGCGAGGGGTGCCGGCGCCGGGCCGCGGCCAGCTCCGGGGAGTCTCCCCCGAAGACGCCGTCCTGGGAGGTGCCGCCGGCGAACTCGCCGGCGCCCGCCGGGTCGGCGAAGGGCTCGACGACCGGTTCCAGGCTCTCCGCGTCCAGGCCGGCGAAGTCCGCCTGGCGCGGCAGGAACAGCTCGTCGGCGATGCTCTCGGGCAGGCCGGACAGGCCGGGGAGCCCGCCGAGCAGCGCGGCCCCGTCGGAGCCGTCGCGGGCCTCCTGGGCGGCCCAGAACGCGCGGGCCTCGGCGAGCTCGCGCTCGCGCTCCTCGGCGAGGGCCTCGGAGACGGCCGCGCGTATCTCGTCGGTGTCCACCGTGGTGCGGGCGGCCGGCACCGTGGGGTGCGGACCGACGGCGGCACGACTCTCGGCCAGTTCGGTGTGCAGGGCTGTGATCTCGGCGAGCTGCTTCCGCAGTCCGTGCACCGCGTGCAGGGCAGCGGCGCCCACGGCCGTGGCAGCGGCCGTGGAGAGCAGCAGGGCAAGAGGCAAGGCGCTCACTGACGTACTCCCGGTTTCAAGTCGACCCCCGACTTCCTACATCAGCTTGAAGCCTGCACGATCCACCTGTCAGTGCATTACGTCACGAATGGGACAGGTCTTTGGGCCCGGGGTTTACCCCCGCACCACGCTGAGCTGGGCATATGTATCTCCCCCAGGAGATAGGTCACATCCTGGGGGAGATTGGGTCACGAAGTGATGCAGGGACTGAGGGTCAACACCGCGAACTGTGTGTCAACGAAATCGGGGGGTTGCGCCCTAGCTGAGGCGCTCGATGACCATCGCCATGCCCTGGCCGCCGCCGACGCACATCGTCTCCAGGCCGAACTGCTTGTCGTGGAACTGGAGGGAGTTGATGAGCGTGCCGGTGATGCGGGCGCCGGTCATGCCGAAGGGGTGGCCGACCGCAATGGCGCCGCCGTTGACGTTGAGCTTGTCGATCGGGATGTCCAGGTCGCGGTAGGAGGGGATCACCTGGGCGGCGAAGGCCTCGTTGATCTCGAAGAGGTCGATGTCGTCGACGGTGAGGCCGGCCCGCTTGAGCGCCTGCTTGCTCGCCTCGACCGGGCCGAGGCCCATGATCTCGGGGGAGAGGCCGGTGACGCCGGTCGAGACGATCCGGGCGAGCGGGGTCAGGCCGAGCTCGCGGGCCTTGGTGTCGCTCATGATCACGAGGGCGGCGGCGCCGTCGTTCAGCGGGCAGCAGTTGCCGGCCGTGACGAGTCCGTCGGGGCGGAAGACGGGCTTGAGGCCCTGGACGCCTTCGAGGGTGACGCCGGCGCGGGGCCCGTCGTCCTTGCTGACGACGGTGCCGTCGGGGGTCGTGACGGGGGTGATCTCGCGCTCCCAGAAGCCGTTCTTCAGGGCTTCCTCGGCGAGGTTCTGGGACCTGACCCCGAACTCGTCCATGTCCTTGCGGGTGACGCCCTTGGCGCGGGCGAGGTTCTCGGCGGTCTGCCCCATCGCGATGTACGCGTCCGGGACCAGGCCGTCCTCGCGCGGGTCGTGCCAGGTGGAGCCCTCGGACTGGGCGACGGCGGCGGTACGGGCCTCGGCGTCGGCGAAGAGGGGGTTGTGGGTGTCGGGGTGGTCGCTGGTCCCGTTCTTGCTGCGCGAGACCATCTCCACGCCGGCGGAGATGAAGACGTCGCCCTCGCCCGCCTTGATGGCGTGCAGGGCCATGCGGCTGGTCTGCAGCGAGGAGGAACAGTAACGGGTGATGGTGCAGCCCGGCAGGTGGTCCATGCCCATCTGCACGGCGACGATGCGGCCGAGGTTGTGCCCCTGCTCGCCGCCGGGCAGGCCGCAGCCGAGCATCAGGTCGTCGATGAGCTTCGGGTCGAGCTCCGGGACCTTGGCGAGGGCGGCCTCGATGATCGTGGCGGTCAGGTCGTCCGGCCGCAGATCCTTCAGGGAGCCCTTGAAGGCGCGGCCGATCGGGGTGCGGGCGGCGGAGACGATCACGGCTTCGGGCATCGAGTGCTCCTGTGGCGAGAGGGCGGCGGGACGGAACGGGGCGGAACTCCTTGGGAAGTTACCTGCACGTATCGCTGTCGGTCACCGGGTGGGGGGTGTGAGACGGGACGCATTTCTAAGCGGGCGCTCAGGCCGCGGGGCCCTGAGCGGACTGGGTCTCGCTCCTGCCGTGCGGCCCGGTGGGGGCTGGCCGCGCAGTTCCCCGCGCCCCTTAACGGCACCTCCGGCCGACGGCACCTGAAGGCGCACGGCCACGGAGACCACCCAGGGGCGCGGGGAACTGCGCGATCAGCCCCCGCCCACCCGCAGGTAAGGACACGCCCCCCCCGGGCCCCCCGGGCCTCAGTGGGGGAGTGGGGACGGTTCTGGGGCGTGGATGCGGCGGCGGCGCCGGCGTTTGAGGAGGGCCCATGGGCCCCGGGGGCCCGTAGGCATGGCCGCTGTGACCTCCGTACCGCCCTCGGACGCCGCCCGCGCCGCCGCCCGGGCGACCGGCAGGAAGCCCTCGCGCCGCGAGACGTCGGGCCGCTCCTCCTCGGGCCACACGCCGAGCGCCGCGCACAACGTGGGCAGGACCGCCATCGCCGCCGTCGCATACCCCTCCGTGGAGGGGTGGTACCTGTCCGGACCGAACAGCTCCCGCGGATTCGCCGCGAACTCCGGACCGAGCAGGTCGCCGAGCGACACCGTCCGGCCACCCTGCTCCACCACGCCGATCGTCTGCGCCGCGGCCAGCTGGCGCGAGACGCGCCGGGCCATCCACCGCAGCGGCTGGTAGACGTTCTCCACCGTGCCGAGGTCGGGACACGTGCCGACGACGACCTCCGCCCCCGCCGTACGGAGCCTGCGGACCGCCGCCGAGAGATGCCGCACCGACCGCGTCGGCGGCATCCGGTGCGTCACGTCGTTCGCGCCGATCATGATCACGCAGACGTCCGGCACCCAGGACGGGTCGGAGAGGATCAGCGTCACCTGCCGGTCGAGGTCGTCCGACTGGGCGCCGGGCAGGGCCACGTTCCGCAGGTCGACGGGGCGCTCCGCCACCGCGGCGAGCCCGGAGGCCAGCAGCGCGCCCGGCGTCTGCTTGGCCCGGTGAACGCCCTGCCCGGCCGCCGTGGAGTCCCCGAGCATCGCGAACCGCACCGGTTCCAGGCCGGTGGCCCGCGCGGCGCTGTCGGCGAACGCCCCGCCGTAGCGGCCGTCCGCGCGCGGCGGATCCGCGTGCCCGCCGTTGCCCACGTTCCGCTTCGCCAGCTGCACCTCGGCGAGCACCACGCCCACCGCGGCCGCCCCGAGCAGCCCGATGCCTCCTCCGCCGTACGCCGCGCCCGCCGCGATCCGTCGTGCCACCCTCGCCCTCGACATGCCCTGCAGCCACCTCCTCGTGCCGTACCGCGCCAAAGGGCCGTACATCCACTCATTGCCCCGTAAGCACGGTCGGCCAATCGCAAGCGGAGGTGAACGGATGAGGTGGACCCTTAGGCTGACCGCACCAATTCGTCGCACTACATCGCAGCCCGGAGACAACGGTGCAATTCCACGACTCGATGATCAGCCTCGTCGGCAACACCCCGCTGTTGAGGCTCAACAACGTGACCGCGGGCATCCAGGCGACCGTCCTGGCCAAGGTCGAGTACTTCAACCCCGGCGGATCCGTGAAGGACCGCATCGCGCTGCGCATGATCGAGGCGGCGGAGCAGAGCGGGGAGCTGAAGCCCGGCGGCACCATCGTCGAGCCCACCTCCGGCAACACCGGGGTCGGCCTCGCCATCGTGGCCCAGCAAAAGGGCTACAAGTGCATCTTCGTCTGCCCCGACAAGGTGTCCCTCGACAAGATCAACGTGCTGCGCGCGTACGGCGCCGACGTCGTCGTCTGCCCGACCGCCGTCGACCCCGAGCACCCGGACTCGTACTACAACGTCTCCGACCGCCTCGTCCGCGAGACGCCCGGCGCCTGGAAGCCCGACCAGTACAGCAACCCCAACAATCCGCTCTCCCACTACCACTCCACGGGCCCCGAGCTCTGGGAGCAGACGGAGGGGAAGATCACCCATTTCGTCGCGGGCATCGGGACCGGCGGCACGATCTCCGGTACCGGCAACTACCTCAAGGAGATCTCCGAGGGGCGCGTCACGATCGTCGGCGCCGACCCCGAGGGGTCCGTGTACTCCGGCGGCTCCGGGCGGCCCTACCTCGTCGAGGGCGTCGGTGAGGACTTCTGGCCCACGGCGTACGACCGGAACGTCACGGACGAGATCATCGCGGTGTCCGACAAGGACTCCTTCCAGATGACCCGCCGCCTCGCCAAGGAGGAGGGGCTGCTCGTCGGCGGCTCCTGCGGCATGGCCGTCGTCGCGGCGCTGCGCGTCGCCGAGCGGCTCGGCCCCGACGACGTCGTGGTGGTGCTCCTGCCCGACTCCGGCCGCGGCTACATGAGCAAGATCTTCAGCGACGAGTGGATGAACGACTACGGCTTCCTGGAGCAGGACGGCGACCAGCCGGACGTCGGCGACGTGCTGCGCCGCAAGGAGGGCGGCGCGCTGCCCTCGCTGGTGCACATGCACCCCGAGGAGACGGTCGGCGAGGCGATCGAGGTGCTCCGGGAGTACGGGGTCTCGCAGATGCCGATCGTGAAGCCGGGCGCGGGGCACCCCGACGTGATGGCCGCGGAGGTCATCGGCTCGGTCGTCGAACGCGAGCTCCTGGACGCGCTGTTCACGCAGCGCGCCTCGCTCTCCGACCCGCTGGAGAAGCACATGTCGGCGCCGCTGCCGCAGGTCGGCTCCGGGGAGCCGGTGGCGGACCTGATGTCGGTGCTCGGTGCGGCGGACGCGGCGATCGTCCTGGTCGAGGGGAAGCCGACGGGGGTCGTGAGCCGGCAGGACCTGCTGGCGTTCCTGGCGGAGCAGGGGCGCTGACGCTGGTCTTGGCGGAGGGGGTGCGGGGCTTCTCCGAAGTGGTACGGGGCTTCTCCGAAGTGGTACGTGGGTGTCATGTGTGCGCAGCACCCGCTTAACACGGCTCCGGCACAGTGGTGTTTGTCGGCGTCAGGAACTCCGGAGCGGCTCCCGGGCCTCCTCGTACGTCTGGACGTGCGTCCGGCTCTGACCCGGCCGCACGTCCCTCACGGGGACCACCGTCGTCCCGGCCTCCGGGGACCTCTCCGGCGGTGCGGTGGTCCCCGTGAGCGGCCTTGACCTGCGGTCTTCGTCTGCGGCCCGGTGGGGGCTTGTCGCGCAGTTCCCCGCGCCCCTGACGGCACCTCCGGCGGGCGGCACTTGACGGCGGGCGTTCACGGGGCCCACCCAGGGGCGCGGGGAACTGCGCGATCAGCCACGGCGCGCCCGCAGAAGGACGAATCACTTAGGGGCGCGGGGAACTGCGCAACCGGGGAGCTCAGGGGCGGGCCGGTTCGGTCGGGGTGGTCCAGCTGGCCAGGAGGGACAGTCGGTCCGCGCTTTCCGAGCCCGGCTCGGGGGTGTAGACGACCATGAGCTGGTCGGGATCGCCGGGCAGCGCCAACGTCTCGTAGGGGAGGACGAGTTCCCCCACCACCGGATGGTTCATCCGCTTCACGCCGTGGGTCTTTTCCTTCACCTGGTGGTCGGCCCACAGTCGCCGGAAATCCTCGCTCTTGACGGACAACTCGCCCACCAGGGCGCAGAGTTCCGCGTCCGAGGGGCAGCGCGCCGCGTCCAGGCGCAGATACGCGACCGTCTCCGCGGCCACCGCCTCCCACTCCGGGTAGCAGTCGCGCCCGGGGCCTTCCAGGAACACCTGGCGCGGGACGTTCCGTTCCGCGGGCGACAGCGCGGAGAAGCCGTTGAGCGCGTCGGCCAGCGCGTTCCAGGCCAGCACGTCCATGCGGCGGCCGAAGATGAACGCCGGCGCCCGGTCGATGGTGTCCAGGAGCAACCGCAGGCCGGGGCGGACCCGTTGCGCGGGGGCCCGGGGCCGGCGAGGGCGCGGCCGGGGCCGGGCCACGGTGCGCAGATAGGCGTGCTCCGTCTCGTCCAGGCGCAGCACCCGGGCGATCGCGTCGAGCACCGCGTCGGACACCGAGGGCCCGCGCCCCTGTTCGAGGCGGATGTAGTAGTCCACGCTGACGCCCGCCAGCTGCGCGACCTCCTCGCGACGCAGGCCCGGCACGCGCCGCCGCCCGTGCGCGGTGAGGCCCACGTCCGCGGGCTGTATGCGGCCGCGCCGTGAGCGCAGGAAGTCTCCGAGGTCGCCGTCCATGCGGTCGATCCTAGAGGGGCGGCCGGATTCCAGCCTGGTACTGCCGGACCCAGGAAAAGCACAGCCCTGGGTAGCGCGGCACGGGACGCGCAGAGTGGTTCTCGCCGCCGGGGAACGCCCCGGACGGCACCGACCCCGCACCGACCCCACTGATCACACAGGGAGTTCAGCCATGTCGTACGAGAACCTTGTCGACCGCACCGCCCTCGTCACCGGCGCCGCCAGCGGCATCGGCGAGGCCACGGCCCGGCTGCTCGCCGCCCGGGGCGCCCGCGTCGTCCTGCTTGCCCGGCGCGCGGAGCTGCTCGACGAGCTGGCCGGGAAGATCGAGGCGGACGGCGGCCGGGCGCTCGCCGTCACCGCCGACGTCACCGACCAGGCGTCGGTGGACGCCGCCGTGGAGCGCGTGCACGCGGCGTACGGACGCGTCGACCTGGTGGTGAACGCCGCGGGCGTGATGCTGCCGAACCCGGTGACCGCCCACCGCACCGACGAGTGGCAGCGCATGCTGGACACCAATGTGGCGGGCGCGCTGCGGATCATCGGCGCCTTCACGCCGGACCTGATCGCCGCGGCCGACGGGGGCGGGACAGCTGATTTGGTCAACATCTCGTCCGTCGGCGCGCACGTCACCTTCCCGCACTACGCGGTGTACGGGGCGACGAAGGCCGCGCTGACCTATCTGTCGGAGTCGCTGCGCACCGAGCTCGGCCCGCGGGACGTGCGCGTCACCAACGTCGAGCCGGGCCTCACCGAGACCGGGCTGCGCGGGCACATCGACAACACGGAGCTGAGCGGGCAGCTGGACGGCATGTTCGGCGCGATCGGCTCGCTGGCCGCGGACGACGTCGCCGACCTCATCGCGTACGCGACGAGCCGGCCGCGCCACGTCAACCTGCGTCAGCTGATCGTGCTGCCCACCCGCCAGGCGTGAGCCGCCGGGGCGCGGTGCGCCCTCAGTCGTCCCACTCCGAGGAGCGTTCCCTGCGGCGCCCTCCCAGGTCGGCGCCGCGCAGGGCGTGCACCGCGTTCACGCCGAAGATGCCGGCCCAGCAGACGAAGAGGCCGGTCAGGTCGGCGTTGACCACGGCGATGGCGGACAGCGGGATGGCCAGGATCAGCGAGATCACGCCGAACCCGCAGCGTTCGCTCCAGGAGTCGACGGGGCTGCCGGGGGTGCGGGCGCCGCGGGCGACCACCATCTGCTGCTCGGCGAGGTGGCGGCGCATCCGGCGGTCGACCGTGCCGTCCAGGCGCTGCTCGATCTTCCCCAGGAACGAGTCGACCAAGGCGGCGTCGTACTCTTCGCCGAGCTCTCTGCGGGCGTGCAGAGTGGCGTCGAGTTCCTTCTTGAGTTCGGGGTCACGGGCTTCCATACCCGGTTACGTTACGGCGCGGGCGCCTCGGTCGCGGTGGGGCTAACCCCCCTTTCCGTCCGGGCACCACCCCCAGGAACGGGCCGGTTCCGGCGGGCGAGCGCCCAGTACAGCACCGCGGGCACCACGAGCCCCACGATCCATGAGACGTCGGCGCCGCCCAGCGGCTCGACCAGCGGGCCCGTGTAGAAGTGCGTGGCGAGGAAGGGGAGCTGGGCGAGGACCCCGGCCCCGTAGACGACGAGGGCGTCCCAGCGCCACGCGCCGTAACGGCCGCGCGGGTCGAAGAGGGCGGGGATGTCGTACCGCTCGCGCGAGATCAGGTAGTAGTCGACCAGGTTGATCGCCGACCAGGGCGTGAAGAAGGTCAGCAGGAACAGCAGGAAGTCCTTGAACGACGTCAGGAAGCTGTCCTTGCCGAGCAGCGCGACCGCCGTGCCCGCCACCATGATCACCGCGATGTACGCGGCCCGCCCGCGCTGCCCGAGGACCCGCTGTCCGCGGAAGCCGCTGATGCTCGTCACCATCGACATGAAGCCGCCGTAGGTGTTGAGCACGTTGATGGTCAGCTTGCCGAGCGCGATCACGAAGTACAGGAAGGAGGCGATCAGACCGGTGCCGCCGAGGCCGACCACATAGCCGACCTGGTCGGCGAGGAAGGCGTCCCCCGCGCTCGCCGCCACGAGCACCCCGAACGTCATCGACCACTGCGAGCCGAGCGCCGAACCGGAAAGGGTCCACCAGAACGTGGCCTTCGCCGACGTCGTGCGCGGCAGATAGCGCGAGTAGTCGGCCACGTACGGGCCGAAGGCCAGCTGCCAGGAGGCCGAGAGGGAGACGGCGAGCAGGAACATCGGCAGGTCGAAGTGGGCGTCCGACAGCAGCGCCGAGAGGTCCACGCGGTCCAGGAGCCGGATGCCGAGGTAGACGAAGGCGAGCGCGCAGATCACGCTCGCCACCCGGCCGAGGGTGTGGATGACGCGGTAGCCGACCGCCGCCATGACCGCCGTGACCAGGGCGAAGAGCACGATGCCGGTGGTGTCGTCGGTGTGCGTGAGCTCCGCGGTGGCCTGTCCGGCGAGCACGCTGCCGCTCGCGAAGAACCCGACGTACATGAGGATGACCAGGAGCAGCGGGACGACCGCGCCCTTCACCCCGAACTGGGCCCGCGACTGGATCATCTGCGGCAGGCCGAGCTTCGGGCCCTGCGCCGAGTGCAGGGCCATCACCGCGCCGCCCAGCAGATTGCCGAGGACCAGGCCCACGAGGGACCACACCACGTCGCCGCCGAAGACGACGGCGAGCGCGCCCGTGACGACCGCGGTGATCTGGAGATTGGCGCCGAGCCAGAGCGTGAACTGGCTGAACGCCGTGCCGTGCCGTTCGTCGTCGGGGACGACGTCGATGGAGCGCCGCTCCACCAGGTCCTCTGCCGCCATGCCGGTCAACTCCCTTGTTCCGTTCCGTACGGGACTTCCCTGCTGTCACTTCGTGAGGCCGTGCTGTTGCTTCGTGAGGCCGTGCTGCTACTTCGTGAGGCCGTGCCGCTCCGCCCAGTCCTGTGCGACGTCCTCGGGGTCCTTCTTGTTCTTGTCCACCAGGCGGTTGAGCTCGGTGAGCTGCTCGGTCGTCAGGAGCGCGCCGAGCCGGGCGAGCGCCTTGCGCACGGTCGAGTCGGCCTTGCGGTCGGCGACGAGCGGGACGACGTGCTGGCCGGGGACGAGGTGCTTGGGGTCGGTGAGGACGACCCAGTGTTCGGCGGCGATGTCGGTGTCGGTGGTGAAGAGGTTCGCGACGTCGACGTCGCCCTTGCGCAGCGCGCCCTTCACCAGCGGCCCGGACGAGTCGAGCGACTTGAACTCCTTGAACTCGACGCCGTAGACGTCCTTCAGGCCGACCGCGCCGACGGTGCGCTTCTTCACCTCGGCGGCGGCGCCGATGACGAGTTTGCCGTTGTGCTTCGCCAGGTCGGCGAGGGACTTCAGGCCGTACTCCTTCGCGGTCTCGCGGGTCACGACGAACGCGTCGGAGTCCTCGGCCTTCCCGTACGGGAGGATCTGCAGGCCGCGCGGGAGGCGCATGGCGAGGGCGTTCTGCATCTCGCCCTCCTCGGCGGCCTTCGCCTTGGGGTCCAGGTAGTGCAGGAGCGCGCCCTGGTACTCGGGCAGCAGGTCGATGTCGCCGCCCTTGAGGGCGGGGATGAGGATCTCGCGGGTGCCGAGGTTGGGGCGCACGCTCGTCTTCACGCCGGCCGCCTCCAGGGCGGCCGCGTACAGGTATCCGAGGACCTGGTTCTCGGTGAAGTTGGCGGTGCCGATGGTGACGCCGCCCTTGCTGGAGCCGCCTCCGCCGCCGCCGGACCCGTCGCCGTTCAGCGAGGTGATGCCGCCGCTGCAGGCGGCGAGCGCGGGGACGGATGCGGTGGCGAGGAGTCCGCCGATGAGGTTTCTGCGGGATATGGGGGCCATCTGGTGTGTGCTCCTAGGCCTGTCGGGCGGGGCGGTGGCGGAAGAGGGTGCGCTGCAGGGCGGCGAGCGCGAGGTCGAGTACGACGGCGACGAGCGCGACGAGCACGGCGCCGCCGAGCACCTGGACCAGGTCGCGCTGGGCCAGGCCGTCGAAGACGTACCGGCCGAGCCCGCCGAAGGAGACGTACGCGGCGATGGTGGCCGTCGCGACGACCTGGATCAGCGCGAGCCGCAGCCCCGTCATGATGAGTGGCAGCGCGAGCGGCAACTCGACCTGGAACAGCACCTGGTGGGCGCGCATGCCCTGGCCGCGCGCCGCGTCCTTCACCTCGAGGTCGACGGCGGTCATGCCCGCGTACGTGTTGGTGACGATGGCCGGCACCGCGAGCGCGACGAGCGCGATGTAGACGGGCCACATGGAGAGCCCGCTCGCCAGGAAGACCAGCACGACGAGGCCGACGGTGGGCAGCGCGCGGCCGAACGAGGACAGGTTGATGGCGACGAAGGCGCCACGCCCCGTGTGCCCGATGAGCAGGCCGAGCGGCAGCGCGATGGCGGCGGCGATGAAGGTGGCGAGCAGCGAGTACTGCAGGTGCTCGGCGAGGCGGTGGGCGATGCCGTCCGGGCCCGTCCACTGCTCGTCGCTGACCAGCCAGGCGCCGAGGTCCTTGAAGAGTTCGTACATGTCAGGCACTCCTGCGGCGGCGGGTCCAGGGCGTCAGGACGTACTGGAGGGTGACGAGCAGGGCGTCCGCGACGAGCGCGAGCAGCAGCGTGAGGACGACGCCGACGATCACCGGGGTGGGGAAGTTGCGCTGGAAGCCGTCGGTGAAGAGCTGGCCGAGTCCGCCGTCGCCGATGTACGTCGCCACGGAGACCAGCGAGATCGACATGACCGTCGCGATCCGTACGCCCGCCATGATCACCGGCAGGGCGAGGGGGAGTTCGACGGTGAGCAGGGTGCGCAGCGGCCGGGTGCCCATGGCCTTGGCGGCTTCCTTGGTCCTCGCGGGCACGGAGTCGAGGCCCTCGACGGTGTTCCGCAGCAGCACGACGAGCGTGTAGATCGTCAGGCCGGTGACGGTGGTGGTACGGGTGAGTCCGCTGACCGGCAGGAGCAGCACGAAGACGGCGATGGACGGGATGGTGAACAGGACGTTGGAGAGCCCGAGGAGGAGTCCGCGCAGGGGGCGGACGCGGTGGGCGACGACGGCCAGCGGGAGAGATATGAGCAACCCCAGGGCGACGGCCGAGAGGGCGGCCTGGAGGTGGGAGAGGGTGAGGGTGGTGAGGTCATCGGCATGGTCGCCGATCCACGACCAGTCGATGGTCATGCGGGGCCCTCGGCGGGGGCGGCGTCACCCTTGGGGCGCGGGTCCGTCTGCCGCGGGGGGTCCTCTGGCGGGTGCGGATCGCTCTCGGCTGGTCGCGCAGTTCCCCGCGCCCCTAGGTGGTCCTCCTCGGCCCGCACCTCTGGGCGGGACTCCTCCGTGCCGGGCCCGGTGGTCGACTCAGGGGCGCGGGGAACTGCGCGACCAGCCCCCACCGGGCCCGCAGCCGACTGCCCCGCCCCCACCGGGCCGCGGCCTCTCTCGTGGGCCGCTCCCGCCCCGTCGTGGATGTCCTCCCGGGACGACACGCCGGTCAGGACGCCCGCCGCGTCGACGCGGGCCACCAGCCCCGTCGGGGCGGATATGGACTCGTTGAGGGCGGACAGCAGCGAGTCCGCGTCACGCAGCGCCCGTACGGGAACGTCGGCCGCGTCACCGTCCTTGTGCCGCCAGGCAACCGGCACCCCCGCCGCGTCCATGCGGAGCGTCCACGCCCCGCCCTCGGGGGCCGGCCCCTGCGGGACACCCGCCAGCGTCGTCAGGGACAACAGCTTCAGGCCCCGCTCCGCGCCCAGGAAGTCCGCGACGAAGTCGTCCGCAGGGCGGGCGAGGAGCTCCGTCGGCTCGGCGCACTGCACGAGGTGCCCGCCCGTACGGAAGACGGCTATCCGGTCGCCGAGCCGCACCGCCTCGTCGATGTCGTGCGTGACGAAGACGATGGTCTTGTTCAACTCCCGCTGGAGTCGCAGCAGTTCGTCCTGGAGCTGGGTGCGGACCACCGGGTCGACCGCGCCGAACGGCTCGTCCATGAGCAGCACCGGCGGATCCGCGGCGAGCGCGCGGGCCACGCCGACCCGCTGCTGCTGTCCGCCGGAGAGCTGGTGCGGGTACCGCTTGCCCGCGTCCGGGGCGAGCCCCACCGTCTCCAGGAGCTCGGCCGCGCGGGCGCGGGCCTTGCGCCGGCCCCAGCCGAGCAGCAGCGGCACCGTGGCGACGTTGTCGAGGACCGTGCGGTGCGGAAAGAGCCCGGCCTGCTGGATGACGTAACCGATGGAGCGGCGCAGCTCCGCCGCGTCCTGCTCCAGGACGTCGCGGCCGCCGACGCGGATGGTGCCGGAGGTCGGGTCGACCATCCGGTTGATCATGCGGAGCGTCGTCGTCTTGCCGCAACCGGAAGATCCGACGAGGACGGTCACGCCGCCTTCCGGCATCTCGAGGGTGAGGTCGTGGACCGCTGTGGTGCCGTTCGGGAAGCGTTTGTGGACCGTATCGAACTGGATCATGTGGAGTCCCTTGCCCGGCTGTATATCGTCATGCAGAGTTCTTGCTGTCTGAATAGGTTGTCAATAGTTCTCGGCGCTTCCGGCAGAAAACCCTGGTAACAAGTGGCCGATGGGCAAGACAGGACGTCCGATTGAGGAGGGAATGCGAGTGAAGTCGTCTCGTATCGCGGACACGGCGACCGGCGACAGGGGAGCGGTCGTCATCCTCGACGGCCGGGGAATGATGGTCGCAGACGTCGTACGCCTGGCCGAATCCGATGCCAGGCCGGTGCCCGCCACCGACGGGATGCAGCGCGCCGAGAACTCCTGGAACGCCGCCCGCGAGATCGCCGCGTGGGGCCGCGTCTACGGCCGCTCCACCGGCGTCGGCGCGAACCGGAATGAGGATGTGCCCACCGAGGCGGCCGCCGACCACGGCCTGCGGCTGCTGCGCTCGCACGCCGGGGCCATCGGTGAGGAGCTGCCCGCCCGCGAGGTCCGCGCGATGCTCGCCGTCCGCGCCAACCAGCTGCTCGCCGGCGGCGCCGGCCTGCGCCCCAGCGTCGTCACCGCCCTCTGCGAGGCCCTGGAGGCCGGCGCCTACCCGACGGTCAACGAGTTCGGCTCGGTCGGCACCGGCGACATCGCCGCCCTCGCCCAGATGGGCCTCGCGCTCGCCGGCGAACACCCCTGGCAGGGCCCCGGGAAGCCGCCCGCCCCCCAGCCCCTCGACAACAATGACGCCCTCGCCCTGATCAGCAGCAACGCCCTCACCCTCGGCCAGTCCGCGCTCGCCCTGCACGAACTGCGCGGCCTGATCGGCGCCACCCAGGTGGTCGCCGCGCTGTCCCTGATGGCGGTCGACGGGTCGTACGAGGCGTACGCGCTGCCCGTCCACGAGGCGCGCCGCCACCCCGGCTCGCACGCGGTCGCCGCCCGCATGCGCCACCTGCTCGGCGCCCCCGACCGCCCAACGCCGCCGCTCGGCCGCATCCAGGACCCCTACGGGTTCCGCTGTCTGCCGCAGATCCACGGCCCCGCGCACGACGCGGCCACCGCCCTGGAGGACGTCCTCACCGTCGAGATCAACGCGGCCGCCGAGAACCCGCTGATCTGCCCCGAGGACCTGGCCGCCTACCACCACGGCGGCTTCTACCTCGCCCAACTCACCCTGGCACTCGACCACTTCAGGCTCGCCACCACCCAGGTCGCCCGGCTCTCCACCTCCCGCCTGTCCACCCTGAACGAACCGGCCTTCACCCGCCTGCGCCCCTTCCTCGCCGACGGCGAACCGGCCTCGTCGGGCGTGATGATCCTCGAATACGCCGCCGGCGCCGCACTCGGCGACCTGCGCGCCCTCTCCGCGCCCGCCTCCCTCGGCCACGCGGTGCTCTCCCGCGGCGTCGAGGAACAGGCCAGCTTCGCCTCCCTGGCCGCCCGCCAGACCCTGCGCGCCTGCGCGGCGTACCGTCTGGTGGTCGGCTGCGAACTGGTCGCGGCCACCCGGGCGTTGCGCGAGCGCGGCCTGCGCCTTGACCCGGACACCCCGCTCGCCCGCGCCTTCGAACTCGCCGACGCGGTCCTGGACGCGGAGCTCGCCGACCGGCCGTTGACGGATGATGTGACGGCGGCGACCGGGCTGCTGGACCGGTTCACCGGACTGTGGTCGGAGCCCGGCGCCGGAACGAGTGCGGGTACGGACCTTCTGAGGGGGACGGCATGACTGACAGCCCTGCCGCGCGACTGCAGGTGCTCTTCGAGGGCCACCGGCTCACGCCCACGCAGCGGCGCATCGCGCACTGCATGGTGCGCAGGGCCGCCGACGCGCCCTTCCTCTCCAGCGTGGAGCTCGCCGAACTGGCCGGGGTGAGCCAGCCGTCGGTCACCCGCTTCGCCGTCGCCCTCGGCTTCGACGGCTACCCGGCGCTGCGCAGGCACCTGCGGGACGTGGCCCCCGCGGAGAGTTCGGGGGCGGCCGCCGCCAACGAGTACCAGCAGGCGGTCGAGGCGGAGATCGAGAACCTCCGGCACCTGGCGGAGGTCCTCGCCGACCCCGCGCCGGTCGAGCGCGCGGGCCGGCTCCTCGCCGCGTCCCGCCCCCTGCTCGTCCTCGGCCTGCGGGCCGCCGCGTCGCAGGCGTACGGCTTCTCGTACTTCGCCGCGAAGGTCCACCCCGACGTGCGCCTGCTCGACGAGGGCGGCACGATGCTGGCCGACCGCGTCGACGCGGCGGTGCGGGCGGGCGCCACGACGCTGCTCTGCTTCGCGTTGCCGCGCCACCCCCGCGAGGTCGTCGACGCGCTCGCCCACGCGCGGGCCGCGGGCCTGACGGTGGTCACCGTCGCCGACTCCGCGTTCGCCCCGGTCGCCGCCCACTCCGACCTCCTCCTGCCGGCCGCGGTCGGCACCGGCCTCGCCTTCGACACGGCGTGCGCCCCGATGCTCCTCGGCCGCGTCCTGCTGGAGGCGATGTGCGACGACCTGCCGGACGCCCAGGCCCGGTTGGAGGAGTTCGACGCGGGGGCGGCGGCGCGGGGGCTGTTCGTGGAGTGACCCCGCCCCCGTCGCTGTGTGTGGGGCGGGCGCGGTCCGCCCTACGCCTGCGGCACCCTGACCCGGAACAGCCTGCCCGACCAGGCGGCGTACAGGTCGCCGCCGACGGCCCGCCCCGACCATTTCCCCGAGCCGCCGGAGACCCGGTGGTGCCAGACCTGCTCGCCGGTTCCCGCGTCGAAGGCGTAGAGGCCCTTCGTGCCCGCGGCGAAGAAGAGTCCGCGCACGGCGCCGAGCAGGTCGAGGTCGGCGAGGCCCGACCCGGCCGTCCAGCGCTTCGCGCCGGTCGCGGCGTCGAGACCGTACAGGACCTTCTTGTCCAGGTAACAGACGGTCGAACCGGCGCGCGCGAAGCCGCGGTTGCCGCGGGCGGTGGTCCGCACCGACCACAGGGTCTTGCCCGAGCCGGGGTCGAAGGCGGCGAGCAGGCCGCGGGTCGAGCCGTTGAAGCCGGTGCTCGGGTAGCAGAACAGGGTGCCGTCGAGCAGGCTCAGGGATCGTGAGTAGCCGATGATCTCGCTGTTCGTCGGCGGCAGCCGGGTCGGCCTGCTCCAGAGCGTCCGGCCGGCCTCGGGGTCCAGGGCGAGCACTTTCATGTCGGCGTCGATGCCGTGGAGCACCTTGCTCTTCGTGCCCTTCTCCGGCGGTTGGAGGGTGACGAGGTCCTTCGCCCACAGCCGCTCGCCGGTCTTGCGGTCGAGTGCGGCACAACCCATGAGCATCGCGCCCGGGGTGACCTTCGACGCGCTGCCCCAGAGCAGCGGCGCGCCCGCCGGGGTGACGCCGATGACCGAGCCGACTTCCTTCGTCTCCGGGGAGGTCCACCGCTCCTCACCGCTCGACGCCTCCAGGGCCCGGAACCGCCCGCGGCTGCTGGTCAGCACCAACTCACCGTCGGTGAAGCCGAGTTGGGGAGCGTCATCGCCGCCCGGCGCGTCCCACAGCTTCTTCCCCGACCGGCCGTCGAACCCGTACACCTTGCCGTCGGTGCGCACCGTGTAGACGTGCTTGTCGTCCGCGAGGGCGTCGGTGTTCTGGCCGTCGAGGTCCTTCCACAGGAGCTTGCCGGTGCTCCGGTCGAAGCAGGCGCCCACGGCCTTCTCGGTGCACAGCAGCGTGGACCGGGTCACCTCGTCCAGGAACATGCCGGGGCGCGGAAGTTCCTTGGTCCAGACGAGTTCGGGGGTGGCCGACGGGCCCGCGCCGTCCCCGCGCGAGCTCAGGAACCAGGCGGTGCCGCCCGCCGCAGCGGTCACGGCGAGCGCGGCGCCGCCGGCCAGCAGCCCGCGGCGGCCGAGCAGCGGGCCGCGCAGCGCGCCGGCCAGCGTGCGCTGGTCCTCGGTCACCTGGAGCTCGACCGCGCCGAGCCAGCCCGCGGTGGTCTCCGGGCGCAGCCAGGTCTGCAACTGCTCCACAGTGGGGCGGTGGGCGGGATCCTTGGCGAGGCAGGCGGTGACGATGCCGAGCAGGCCGTGCGGGACGCCGGTCAGCTCCGGCTCCTCGTAGGCGGCCCGGTAGAGGAGGGCGTGCACCGCGCCGGTGCCGAAGGGCGGCACGCCGGTGGCCGCGAAGGCGAGCACCGCGCCGAAGGCGAACACATCGCTGGCAGCGGTGAGTTCACCCCCTCTCGACTGTTCCGGCGACATGAAACCGGGCGAGCCCGCGACCTGCCCCTCGGCGGTGAGCACGGTCCCGTCGACGGCCCGGCTGATGCCGAAGTCGATGACCCGGGGCCCGTCGAGGGTGAGCAGGATGTTGGACGGCTTGAGGTCGCGGTGGATGAGCCCGGCGCGGTGGATCGCGGCCAGCGCCTCGGCCAGGCCGCCGCCGAGCACGCGCAGGGTGGGCTCGGGCATCGGCCCGTGGGCGTCCAGGGCGTCGGTGAGGGAGGGGCCGGGGATGTACGCGGTGGCGAGCCACGGCTGCGGCCCCTCGGGGTCGGCGTCCACGACCGGCGCGGTGAAGGCGCCGGACACCGCGCGGGCGGCGTCGACCTCGGCCTTGAAGCGGCGGCGGAAGTCGGGGTCCGCGGCCAGTTCGGGCCGTACGACCTTGACGGCCACCGCGCGGCCGCTGCGCGACGCGGCGAGGTGGACCCGGCCCATGCCGCCCGCGCCGAGCTCCCGGATCACCCGGTAGGGGCCGATGTACGCGACGGGGGCGGCCTGCGGGGGCGGGGCGGCCTGCGAGGGCGGCGCGGGTGCGGGGACGGGTGCGGGGCCGGTTGACGGCGGCACGGAGGGTGTGGACGGCGGCAGGGGCGGGGTGGGCGGCATGGTCACGTCGTGTCGCTCCGGAAGGCGTGGAGGGTGGTGTCGGACGCGGCGTAGAGCATGTCGCCGGTGAGCTGGAGCAGCCAGCTGCTCTTGCCCCCGGCCCCGTCCCCGTCGCCGGCGGGCTGGTGCGCCCAGAGCGGTTTCCCGTCGGAGCGGCGGAGCACGATGAAGCCCGGGACGTCGCCGGTGGCCCAGGTGGGGATGGCCAGGACGGCCGAGGAGGCGGCGGGCCCCTGGTCGTGGGCGCCGCCGGGGGACGTCAGATGGACCGGGCTCGCCCGGTGCCAGACCTGCTCTCCGTCGCGCATGTCCAGGGCGAACACGGTGCCCGGACTGTCGTAGAGGTACGCCCGTTCGCCGCGGACCCGGGCCGCGCCGATGGACGTCGTCTCGTTGACGGCGGTCCACAGCTTCTTGCCGACGGCCGCGCGGAAGGCCTGCACCTTGGTGCTCGCGACGAGCAGGGTCTTCCCGTCGGTGGAGAGCCGGGGATAGGCGCCGGGTTCGATGACGTTCCCGACCTTCCACCGTTCGTCGCCCGAGCGCAGGCCGAGACCGCGGAGGGTGCCGTTGTCCTGGAGGAAACAGCGGTCCCCGTCCGCGTACGCCTGGAAGTCGCTGCCGTTGACCTTGCGCGACCAGAGCACCTCGCCCGAGCCGAGGTCGACCGCGGCGACCCCGTACCCCTTGTGGCCGCTGGTGCCGACGACCGCGACCGGGCCGGCGACGGACAGGAGGCTCTCGACGAAGTCGGCGGAGAGCGCACCGGCCTTCGACTCGGTGACCGTGTGCGTGAACTTCTGTCTGCCGGTGGCGTCGAGGCCGAACAGGAGGCCGCGTTCGCCGCTCCAGACCGAGGCGAACAGCGTCGACCCGCCCACGCCCAGCCACGTCGGGGTCCCCGAGACGCCGGAGGGCATGCGCAGTTCCCCCTCCCAGCGCTCCTTCCCGTCGGCGGTGCCGTAGGCGGTCGCGCGCCGCTGCTCCCAGTGCACCAGCACGTCGCCGAGGAGCTGCAGTTGCGGGGTCGAGAGCTTCTTCAGGGGGACCGACCACCGGGGCGCGGGGCCGGCCGGGACCTTGGGCGCGGACCTGCCGGTGCTGCCCGCGCTGCTGCTTCCGCTGCCGCTGCTGCCGCCGTCGCGGGCCGGGTTAGTGCCGGGCGCCGGGCGCCAGCCTGCCAGCGCCGCCGCCCCGCCGCCCGCCGCGACGGTGGTGCCGGCCGCGGCGAGCCACAGGAACCTGCGGCGGCTGGGCCTCCCGCGGGTGGCGGTGTCGAAGGAGTCGGCGGACGCCACGAGGGACGCCGCGGGCACGGGCGGTGCGGACACCAGGACGTCGGCGTGCGCCCGTCGCCGCGCCAGGTCATCGCGCAGGCCCGGCACGAGCAGCGCGGCGGGATCGGCGGCCCCCAGCGCGGCGAGGACGGCGGCGGCGGTCGGCCTGCGGGCCGGGTCCTTGTCCAGGCAGGCGCCGATGAGCTCCGTCAACGCGGCCGGTACGCCGTCGAGTTGGGGCGGCTGGTGGACGGCCCGGTAGAGGATCTCGGCCGTCCCTCCCGAGCCGAAGGGGCCGCGCCCGGTGGCCGCGTAGACCAGGACGCAGCCCAGCGAGAAGATGTCCGCCGCGGGACCGGCGTCGCGGCTCGACACGATCTGCTCGGGCGCCATGAACCCGGGCGTGCCCATCACGGCGCCGGTACGCGTCACTTGGGTGGCGTCCACCGCGCTGCTGATGCCGAAGTCGATGACGCGGGGCCCGTCCTCGGTGACGAGTACGTTGCCGGGCTTGAGGTCGCGGTGCACGATGCCCGCGTCGTGGATGGCGGGCAGCGCCTCCGCGAGGCCGGCGCCCAAGGCCCGCAGCCCCGCCTCGGACAGCACGCCGAAGCCGCGTACGACATCGTGCAGCGAGGGCGCGGGGACGTAGGCCGTGGCCAGCCAGGGCTGCGGGGCGTCCGCGTCCGCGTCGAGCACGGGCGGCGTGAAGAAGCCGTTGACGCGGCGGGCGGACTCGGCCTCGCGCCGGAACCGTCCGCGGAAGTTGGGCGCCTCCGCGTACTCGGGCCGGATCACCTTCAGGGCGACCAGCCGCGACCCCGGCGACCTGGCCAGGTACACCCGGCCCATGCCGCCCTCGCCGAGGAGCTGGAAGACCTCGTAGGGGCCGATGCGGGCGGGGCCGTGTCGCGGCGGGTGGGCGCGGTGGCCCTGGCCCGGCGGCTCCGGGGCGGCGGTCAGCGGCCGGGTCGGGGTGGCGGGGGCGGCTGGCGGCTGCGGCACGGTGGTGTGCGGGGCCTGTACGGCCGTGGGGTCGCCGTCCGCGTAGGGGTGGGTGGGCACGGTCGTCGCCGCGGCGGTCAGCTCAGGGAGCCGAGCACGTCGCGGGCGGCGGTGATGGCGGCGCCGTCGGCCTGCTTCCGGGTGGTGCCGGAGTCGTCCCGGCTGTAGTTGAATTCCACGCTGATCGAGGCGTTGCCGTCCCTGACGACCACCTCTCCCTTGGCCATCGTGCCCTGCCGGGCGTCGACGGTGTCGACGACGAGGGCCTCCTGTCCGAGTCCCTTCACCGGCCGCGAACCCTCCACCTTGAGCGTGCCGTTGAGATCGTTGAGAGCGCTGCGCTTCTTGAGGTCGTACTGGCCCTTCACGCTGGCGCCGATCGTGAGGCTCACCGACAGGCTCTGATAGCTGGCCGAGTCGTCGGACTCCCATCGCGGCATCCTGGTGATCATCAGGGGCGTGTCGGCCTCTCCCTTGTCCATCGCGCTGGGCGTGCACGCGCCACCGGGCAGGATCTTCTCGACGGTCGACGCCTTGATCAGCTCGCAGCCGTCGGGCACCTTGCTGTACGCCTTGCCGCCCGAAGGCTCCTCGTCCATGGGCCCCTTGGGCCCCTTCGGCTTGGCGACGCCGCCCGGCACGCCCGCGGGCTTGCCCGACGAGGTGTCCTTGTCGTCGTCGCCCGACGTGGCGACGACGACGCCGACGATCACGGCCACGACGAGCGCCGCGGCGCCCCCGATCAGCCAGGCACGCGAACGGCCGCCGCCGGGGCCCGAGGCGCCGGGTCCGCCCGTGCCGCCGGGCGGTACCGGCTGCGACCACGCCGAGGGCGCGCCGCCCGGCGCCTGCGGCGGGACGGGTGGCGGCGCCTGACCGGGCATGGGTGGCGGGGCCTGGCCCGGGCCTTGATACGCCTGGCCGCCGGCGCCTTGGTACGCCTGGCCGGCGCCCTGGTGCGCCTCGCCGAAGCCCTGTAGGGGATCCACCTGCGGGTTCTCGCTCACGGAGCAGCTCGCTTTCCTACGGTTCACACCCTCGGGACCGGCGGGAACCCGTCCCGGAGCGGGCCGGAACGGAGATCGCCCGGGACCGGACACGACGCGCCGAACCCTCTCGCGAGACACTGCAATGCCGATGAAATTCTGCTGAAGCGGGAAACGGTGCGTAGACCATGGGGGAGTTCGCAGTGGGAACCAAGAGAGCGGGTACACGGGGCAGGCCCGGCACGGAGGGTGGCGAGGGCCCCGCAGTCGCCGGGGCCGCCGAAGGACCGCCGCGGCTCGCCCTGCTCGGCCCCGTCACCGCCCACCGCGGCGACGTCCCGCTCGACCTCGGGCCCGTGCGCCGGCAGGCGGTCCTCGCCGCCCTTGTCCTGCGCGCGGAGACCCTCGTCACCCAGCAGCAACTCCTCGACGACGTATGGGGACTCGAACCACCCGGCACCGGCCGCCGCGTCCTGCCCAGTTACGTCTACCCCCTGCGCAAGGCGCTGGACGCCCCCGGCGCCGGACCCACCGCCTCCGTCATCCGCGGTGAGCGCGGCGGTTACCGTTTCGTACCCGGCGAAACCCGCACGGACATAGGGGAGTTGACCCAGCACGGCGACGCCGTACGCCGGGCGAGAGCCGCGGGTGACCTCGCCGCCGCCCTCGACCGCTGCACCCGCGCCCTGCACCTGTTCCGCGGGGAGCCGCTCGCCGGCCTGCCCGGACCGCTCGCCGACGCCGAGCGACAACGCCTCGCCCGGCAGCGCCGCACCCTGCACCAGGAGCGGGTGGAGTGCCTGGTCCTCCTCGGCCGGTACGCGGAGGCCCTGGACGAGCTGCTGGCCGCGCCCATGGCGCAGCCGTACGACGAACCGCTCGCCGCCCTGCGCATGCGCGCCCTGTACGGCGGCGGCCGCCAGGCCGAAGCGCTCGCCGCCTACCGGGAGACCCGGGACCGGCTCCGCGACGAGCTGGGCGTGGAACCCGGCGACGAACTGCGCCGGGTGCACCAGGCCGTACTGCGCCGGGACGATCCGGCGCTGCTCGGCACCGCCCCGCCACCCCGCGCCGAACGCACCACCCCCGCCGCCACGGGAACCCCACCCCCGGAAGCGACCGCCCCCTCGCGCCCCCGCCGCAACGAACTCCCCGGCGACACCGCCTGGCTCGTCGGCCGGGAGCCGGAACTCGCCCTGCTCACCGCGCCGGTGCCCGCGGACTCCGTCGCCGTGGCCGCCGTCGACGGCACCGCGGGCGTCGGCAAGACCGCGCTCCTGGTCCGTGCCGCCTGGACGCTGCACGACCAGTACCCGGACGGCTGCCTGTTCGTGGACCTGCACACGCACGGCGCCCCGCACGAGAGTCTGCGCCCGCAGCGCGCCCTGCACCAGCTGCTCCGCGCCGTCAACGGCGCCGACGGTGAACTCCCCGACGAGATGGACGAGTTGCTTACCGCCTGGCGCGCCGCCACCAGCTCCTTGCGGCTGCTGCTCGTCGTGGACGACGCCCGCAGCGCGGAACAAGTACGCCCCCTGCTGCCCGCCGGCCCCGGCAGCCGCGTCCTCGTGGCCGGCCGCCAGCGCCTGCCCGGCCTCGACGCCGACCGCAGGGTCACCGTGGAACCGCTGGACACCGGCGACGCGGTCGCCCTGCTCTCGCGCCTCCTCGGCGAGACGCGCGCCGGACGGGAACCGGAGGCCGCCGAGGAGCTCGCCCGCCGGTGCGGCGGCCTCCCGCTGGCGCTGCGGATCGCCGGGGCCCGGCTGCAGAACCGGCCGTCCTGGACGGTCGCCCATCTGGTCGGCCGGATGTCGGGCGACGAACGCAGGCTGGGCGAGCTCCGTGCGGAGGACCGCAGCGTGGAGGCCGCCTTCCGGATGTCGTACGACCTGCTCGCCCCCGAACTGCGGCGCGGTTTCCGTGCGTTGGGGCAGGCGCCGACCGCGGAGTTCGACGGGCTCACGCCCGCCGCCATGCTGGGCGGCTCGCAGTACGACGCCGAGGACCTCCTGGAGCGGCTGGTCGACGCGAGCCTGTTGCAGCAGCCGCGGCCCGGCCGCTACCGGCTGCACGACCTCGTACGCGACCACACGCGCCGCCTCGCCGCCACCGCACCGGAGGAGGCCGCGGCGGACCGCGCCGCCGTCCTGCACCTCTACACGGCCGCCGGGCGCATCGCCAGCGACTGGGGCCCCGAGGGGTATCCGACCGGGCCCGACGTCTCCGACGCCCCCTTCGCGGACTGGCGCGAGGCCGACGCGTGGCTGGAGGCCGCGGGCGGCCAACTCCTCGACGTGGTCGCCTTCGCGGCGGCCGCCGGGCGGCGCGACGACGCCTGCTGGATCGCCGAGTCCCTGGTCGACCCGCTGGTCCGGCAGGGCCGCTTCCACGAGTGCCGCTCCGCCCTGGAGCTCGCGCTGCCCGGCGCCGACCTGGCCGAGGACCGGCGGATGCCGTCCTCCCTGCGCAACTGCCTGGCCATCGCGGACATCTACCAGGGCCGCTTCCGGCAGGCGTACGCCTGGTGCGCGGACGCGCTGAGCATCGCCCGCCCCCGGGGCGACCTGCGCGAGCAGGCACGGGCCATCGCCGTCATGGGCGCCGCCGAGCGCGCGCTGGGCCGCCTTCCGGAGGCGGCCGCCCACCTGAGCGAGGTCATGGGCCTCGCCTCCCGGCTCGACGACGACTGGCTGGCCGGGATGTCGAGCTGCCAGCTCGGCGCGCTGCACGACCAGGAGGGCCGGCACGAGAAGGCGCTCACGTACTACGCCACCTCGCTCACCTTCGCCGAGAAGATCGGCCGCCCCCGGATGATCAGCAAGACCCTCTGCTTCACCGCGGAGGCCCACCTGGCGCTCGGCCGGCACACCGAGGTCAAGGACCTGGCGCGGCGCGCGGCGGAGCTGGCCCAGGAAGTCGGCGACCTCCAACTGCGTGCGACGAGCCTGTCGTTGCTGGGCGCCGCGGAACACGGCCGCGGAGACCTGCCCTCGGCCATCACCCTCCAGCGGGAGGCCCTGGCCACGCTCACCGAGCACACCAGTCGCCCCCTGGAGATGGAGGTCCGCCGCAGGCTCGGCCGCACGTACGCGGCGGCGGGCGACCCGGCGGAGGCGGAGCGCCAGTTCCGTATCGCCCGTTCCCTGGCGGGCCCGGCGTGAGGGCCGGGCCCGCCAGGGGGCGGGGCAGGGGTTACGCGGGGCAGGGGTACTCCTCGCCCCTGGCCACTACTCCTCGCCCTTGGCCCGGAGCACCACCTGGTTGACCACCCACAGGCCGACGCCGATCGCGACCAGGACGCCGGCCCGTACGTAGACCTCGGCGGGGCGGTCGGCGAGCGGGCTCGCGAGGATCAGGGCGGTGATCGCGCCGAGTACGGGTACGACGGTCGGCGCGCGGAAGTGCCGGTGCTCGACGGGGTCGCGACGCAGCACCAGGACGGCCACGTTGACCACCGCGAACACGCACAGGAGCAGGAACGCCGTCGTGTCGCCGAGGCCCTCGATCTCGCCGGTCGACACCAGGCCGATGGCGAGCAGCGAGACGAAGACGATGCCGACGATCGGCGTGCGGCGGCGGGGCAGGACGCGGCCCATGGCGCGCGGCAGGATGCGTTCGTTGGCCATGCCGTAGCAGAGCCGCGAGGCCATCATGATGTTGATCAGCGCGGAGTTGGTGACCGCGAACAGGGCGATCAGCGCGAAGAGTTTGTGCGGGAAGTCGACGCCGCCCGCCTTGACGACTTCGAGCAGCGGGCCGCTGGACCCCTCCAGGGTCTTGCTGTCGACCAGGAGGGACGAGACCAGCGCCACCAGGACGTAGATCGTGCCGGTCACCGCGACGCCGATGAAGATGGCGCGCGGGAAGGTACGGACGGGGTCCTTGGTCTCCTCGGCCATGTTGACGGAGTCCTCGAAGCCGACGAAGGCGAAGAAGCCGAGGGCTGTCGCCCCGAGGACGCCGGTCATCAGGGCGAATCCGGTGCCGTCGCCGGTCTCGAACTCCGTGAGGCGGGACGGTTCGCCGTCGCCCGTCAGGACCGCGTACGCGCCGATCGCGAGGATGATGACCAGGCCGGTCAGCTCCACGAGGGTGAGGACGACGTTCGCCTTCACCGACTCCGACACGCCGCGCAGGTTCAGCGCGGCGAGCAGCAGGATGAAGGTGATGGCGACGAGGGTCGGCGGCAGCGCGTCGCCGGTGAGCTCGCCGAGGTAGTCCCCGCTGAAGGCGCGGGCCGCGGCGCTCGCCGAGGAGAGTCCGGAGCACATCACCATGAAGGCGATGATGAAGGTGAGGAACGGCGTCTTGAACGCCTTCTGCGTGTAGAGCGCGGCGCCGGCGGCCTTCGGGTACTTGCCGACGAGTTCGACGTACGAGGCGGCCGTGAGGACGGCGACGACGAACCCGATGGCGAACGGCACCCACAACGCACCGCCGACCTTGCCGGCCACCTTGCCGGTGGTGGCGTAGATGCCGGTGCCGAGGATGTCGCCGATCACGAAGAGGATCAGCAGCTTGGGGCCGATGGCGCGGTGCAGTGTGTGTTCGGCGGGCGATGGGGCGGTGCGGGGTTCGGTCACGTGGGGCCAGCCTTCCCTGGGGCCGGGAACACGTCCTGGTGGGTGGGTCTGCCCGGTGCGTGCGCGCCCATGCGCGATTTGAGCAACCTCAGAGGATTTCGGGGGTGGGTGGGGCGGGTGCGTGGATGGGTGCGGGTGGTGTGTGGCTGATCGCGCAGTTCCCCGCGCCCCTAGGAACCCCGGACAACCCCGCACTGAACGGGTAGCGAGCCGCAGGTGCCGTTCAGGGGCGCGGGGAACTGCGCGACCAGCCCCCACCGCCCCGCGGTTTGAAACGATCCTGATGACCCCGCACCGGACGGGCGCCGGGCCACCGTGGACGTCGGCGTGGGAACAGGGTTACAGCTGGCGCAAACCGTCCCGTTCCGGGCCGCCGCCCGCCTCCCGTACGATCTCCTCCCGCGTCTGCACCTCCCGTACCACGGCGAACCGCACCCCGTCCCCCCGCTCCGCGAACCCGTAAACCCCGGGCCTGCCAAGGCTGTTGTACGAGTAGTGGTGTGCGAAGTAGTACGCCCCCGTGTCCAGCGCCGTCACATAATCCCCCGCCTCCAGCAGCGGCAGCGGCCTGTTCTCGGCGAGCAGGTCGCCCGCGAAACACGCGGGCCCCGCGATGTCCTGGCCGACGGCCGCCCCACCCTTGGGGCGCCCCTTTCCGTCGTACGCCCCGATCCGCAGCGGCCACGACGCCGGCATGTACACGGTCCGGGTCGCCACCTGCACGCCCGCGTGCGTCACGGCGATCAACCTGCCGCCCGCCCGCTTCGCGTACTCCACGCGCGCGAGGATCGTGCCGTGCTTGGCGAGGAGCGAGCGGCCGAACTCCGTGACCAGGCCGTACCGCCCGTCGAGCAGCCCCGGCACCCGCGCCTTGAGGCGCCGCGCGTACTGCGCGTGGGTCGGGGTCTCCTCCTCCGAGCCGAAGTTGACCGGCAGGCCGCCGCCGATGTCGATGGTGTCGACCTGGCGCCGCCCGACGCGTTCGTTGATCTCCTCGGCCAGTTCGTACGTCGCCGCGACGCCCCGCACCATCATCTCCAGGGGCATCCCCTGCGACCCGGAGTGCGCGTGCAGGCGGGTCAGCCACGGGCGGTCGAGGAAGGCCCGGACCACCCACTGCCTGGCGTCCTCGTCCCGCAGCGGCACCCCGAACTTGGACGTGGGCGTCGCCGTCGACAGCGCGCCGATCGCCCCGCCGCCGATCTGCGGGTTGACGCGGATGCCGAGGGGCGAGCCGGTCACCGCCGAGCGGGTCATCGCGTCGATGCGGTCGAGCTCCTGCGGGTTGTCCGCGTTCACGGCGACGCCGAGCGCCAGCGCCTCGCGCAGTTCGGCGGGGGTCTTGGCGGGCGAGTCCAGGACGGTCCGGGTGGGTGGCACCCCGGCGGCCCGCGCCAGGGCCAGCTCCCCGGGGCTCGCCACCTCCGCGCCGATGCCGGCCGACCGCAGCAGCCGAAGGACCGGGACGAGCGGGGCCGCCTTCACCGCGAAGGCGTGCAGGACAGGCGTGCCCGGCGGGGTCACGGCTTCGAAGGCGGCGTGCAGGGCGGCGGCGCTCGCCCGGATCCCGACGACGTCGAGCAGGCCCACGACGGGTGCGGCGGGGCCGACGACGCCCTGTTCGACGGCGGCACGGACGGCCTGGTCGCGGCGGGCGGCGGCGTCGGTGCGGGCGGCGGCGCTCCGGTCGGCCGCCCGGGCGAGCACCTCGGTCGGCGGCTCCACGACGTCCGGTGTACGGGGGCCTGCCTCGCGAGGCGTATGGGGTTCTGCCGCGCGCGGCGCTCGAGGTTCTTCGGTGGTGCCCATTGATCCAGCCAATCACCCGCCGCACGCCCCCGCTGCCGTACTCGCGCATCCGTTCGCTATTGACTAGCTCTATTCAGGACCCCAGGATGTGAATAACAAGGTCACAGTTCCGAGGAGGCACCGCCATGTCAGGACCCCGCCCCGTACGTGCGCCGCGCGGCACCGAACTGAGCGCCCTGGGATGGCAGCAGGAAGCCGCCCTGCGGATGCTGCAGAACAACCTCGACCCCGAGGTCGCCGAGCACCCCGACAAGCTCGTCGTCTACGGCGGCACCGGCAAGGCGGCCCGCGACTGGCGCTCCTTCGACGCGATGGTCCGCACCCTGCGCACCCTCAAGCAGGACGAGACGATGCTCGTCCAGTCCGGCCGCCCCGTCGGCGTCATGCAGACCCACGAGTGGGCCCCGCGCGTCCTGATCGCCAACTCCAACCTGGTCGGCGACTGGGCGAACTGGGAGGAGTTCCGCCGCCTGGAGCAGCTCGGCCTCACCATGTACGGGCAGATGACGGCCGGTTCGTGGATCTACATCGGCACGCAGGGCATCCTCCAGGGCACGTACGAGACGTTCGCCGCCGTCGCCGCCAAGCTGCATTCAATGGGCAAAGGGGTCGGCGGCACGCTCGCCGGGACCATCACCCTCACCGCGGGGCTCGGCGGCATGGGCGGCGCCCAGCCGCTCGCCGTCACCATGAACGACGGCGTCGCGATCTGCATCGACGTCGACCCGCGCGCCATCGAGCGACGCATCGAGCACAAGTACCTGGACGTGAAGGCCGACAACCTGGCCCACGCGCTCCAGCTCGCCGTCGAGGCCAGGGACGCCCGCCGCCCGCTCTCCATCGGCTTGCTCGGCAACGCCGCCGACCTGCTCCCGCAGATGCTCGCCGAGGGCGCCCCGATCGACATCGTGACGGACCAGACCTCCGCCCACGACCCGCTCGCCTACCTCCCCGTCGGCGTCGACTTCGACGACATGCAGACGTACGCGGCGAAGGATCCGGCGGGCTTCACCACCCGCGCCCGGGAGTCCATGGCCCGGCACGTCGAGGCCATGGTCGGCTTCATGGACGCCGGCGCCGAGGTCTTCGACTACGGCAACTCGATCCGCGGCGAGGCCCAACTCGCCGGTTACGGGCGGGCGTTCGACTTCCCCGGCTTCGTGCCCGCGTACATCCGCCCGCTCTTCTGCGAGGGCAAGGGCCCGTTCCGCTGGGCGGCGCTCTCCGGTGAGGCGTCCGACATCCACAAGACGGACAAGGCGCTGCTCGAACTCTTCCCGGAGAACGAGTCGCTGCACCGCTGGATCAAGATGGCCGGCGAGCGCGTCCACTTCCAGGGCCTGCCCGCCCGCATCTGCTGGCTCGGCTACGGCGAGCGCGACAAGGCGGGGGAGCGCTTCAACGACATGGTGGCCTCCGGCGAGCTCCAGGCCCCGCTGGCCATCGGCCGCGACCACTTGGACTGCGGCTCCGTGGCCTCCCCGTACCGCGAGACGGAGGCCATGCTCGACGGTTCCGACGCGATCGCCGACTGGCCGCTGCTCAACGCCATGGTCAACGTCGCCTCCGGCGCCAGCTGGGTCTCCCTGCACCACGGCGGCGGCGTCGGCATGGGCCGCTCCATCCACGCCGGCCAGGTCTCGGTCGCCGACGGCACGCCGCTCGCCGGCGAGAAGATCCGGCGCGTCCTCACCAACGACCCCGGCATGGGCGTCATCCGGCACGTCGACGCGGGATACGACATCGCGGAGTCCGTGGCGGACGACAAGGGTGTACGGGTTCCCATGCGGGAGGGTGAGGGCGCGTGAGCGACGCGCGGCCCCCGTCGTTCCTGGACATGTGGCGGGACCTGGAACCCATCGGACGGGACAGCGGCACCCGCGGCTACCGGCGCTACGCCTGGACCGGCGCCGACGCAGACTGCCGCGCCTGGTTCAAGGCGCAGGCCGACGCCCGCGGCCTCACCTACGAGCTGGACCGCAACGGCAACCAGTGGGCCTGGCACGGCGACCCGAGCCAGGGGGACGCCGTCGTCACCGGCTCCCACCTGGACTCCGTCCCCGACGGCGGCGCCTTCGACGGACCGCTCGGCGTCGTCACCTCCTTCGCGGCCCTCGACGAACTCCGCGCCCGCGGCGTCGAGTTCAGTCGGCCGATCGCCGTCACCAACTTCGGCGACGAGGAGGGCGCCCGCTTCGGCCTGGCCTGCGTCGGCTCCCGGCTCACCGCGGGACAGCTCACCGTCGAGGCCGCGCACAAGCTGCGCGACGGCGACGGCGTGAGCCTGCCGCAGGCGATGGAGGCGGCCGGCCACGACCCGTACGGCATCGGCCCCGATCCCGAACGGCTCGCCCGCATCGGCGCGTTCGTGGAGCTGCACGTCGAGCAGGGCCGCGCGCTCGACCTCACCGGCGACCCCGTCGGCATCGCGTCCGCCATCTGGCCGCACGGCCGCTGGCGATTCGACTTCCGGGGCGAGGCCAACCACGCGGGCACCACCCGGCTCGTGGACCGCCGCGACCCGATGCTGTCGTACGCGGAGACCGTCCTCGCCGCCCGCCGCGAGGCCGAACTCGCGGGCGCCGTCGCCACGTTCGGCAAGATCTCCGTCGAGCCGAACGGCGTCAACGCGATCCCGTCCCTGGTCCGCGGCTGGCTGGACTCGCGGGCGGCCGACCAGGCCACCCTCGACACGGTCGTCACCGGCATCGAGAAGGCGGCCCGCGAGTACGCGGACCGGCACGGCGTCGACCTCGACGTGGTCCGGGAGTCCTTCACGCCGGTCATCGACTTCGAGGACGCCCTCCGCGACGAGCTGGGCCGGATCCTCGGCGCCCGCGCGGAACGCCCGCTCCCCGTCCTCGGCACGGGCGCCGGACACGACGCGGGTATTTTGTCCGGGTCGATCCCGACCGCCATGCTGTTCGTACGGAACCCCACGGGTGTCTCGCACTCCCCGGCCGAGTACGCCGCCGAGGACGACTGCCTGGCCGGGGTGACCGCACTGGCCGACGTACTGGAAGGGCTGGCGTGCAGGTGACGACGGAGAGCTCGACGGGGACCTACTGGCTGGAGCACGCCTGGCTCGACACGTACGTCGAGCCGGGGGTCGCGGTCGACGTGGTGGGCGACCGGATCACGGCCGTCCGCACGGAGGTGGAGACGCCCCCGCCCGGCGCGACGGTCCTGCGCGGCCTGACGCTCCCGGGCCTGGCCAACGCCCACTCGCACGCCTTCCACCGCGCGCTGCGCTCCACCGTCCAGGTGGGCTCCGGCACGTTCTGGACGTGGCGCGAGGTCATGTACTCGGTGGCGGACCGCCTCACCCCCGAGACGTACCACGCGCTGGCGCGGGCGGTGTACGCGGAGATGGCGCTGGCCGGCATCACCACGGTCGGCGAGTTCCACTACCTGCACCACGCGCCGGGCGGCACGCCGTACGCCGACCCCAACGCGATGGGCGAGGCGCTGATCCAGGCGGCGGCGGACGCGGGCGTGCGCATCACCCTCCTGGACACGGCGTACGTGGCGTCGGGCCTGCTCGACGCGGAGCGCGGCAAGGCGCCCGACCGCCACCAGCTCCGCTTCTCCGACGGTACGACGGAGGGCTGGGCGGAGCGCGTCTCCTCCCTCAAGGACCGCGCGCACGCCCGGATCGGCGCGGCGATCCACTCCGTACGGGCGGTCCCCGCACGGCAGTTGGGCACGGTGGCGGAGTGGGCGGCGGCCCGCCGGGCCCCCCTCCACGTCCACCTCTCCGAGCAGACGGCGGAGAACGAGGCGTGCCAGGCGGTCCACGGCCGCACGCCGACGCGGCTGCTCGCGGACCACGGCGTGCTCGGCGCGCGCACGACGGGCGTCCACAACACCCACCTCACGGACGAGGACATCGCGCTCCTCGGCGACTCCGCCACGGGTACGTGCATGTGCCCGACGACGGAACGCGACCTGGCGGACGGCATCGGCCCCGCGGTCCGCCTGCAGCGCGCCGGCAGCCCGCTCTCCCTGGGCAGCGACAGCCACGCGGTGATCGACATCCTCGAAGAGGCGCGGGCGATGGAGCTGAACGAACGCCTCCGCTCGCACACGCGAGGCCACTGGACGGCGGCGGCGCTGCTGCGCGCGGCGACGTCCGACGGCCACGCGGCCCTGGGCTGGCCGGACGCGGGCACGATCGAGCCGGGCGCGCTCGCGGACCTGACGACCATCGCCCTGGACTCGGTCCGCACGGCGGGCCCGGTGCCGCGCCTCGCCGCCGAGACAGCGGTGTTCGCGGCGACGGCGGCGGACGTCCGCGACACGGTGGTCGGGGGCCGTCATGTCGTACGGGACGGGGCGCACGTGCTGGTGCCCGACGTGGCGTCCGCGCTGGGGGAGGCGGTGGCGGCGCTGCGAGACTGACGCTTTGCCTGATCGTGCCCGAGCCCGAGCCCGAGCCCGAGCCCGTGCCCGTGCCCGAGCCGGAGAGATGTCAGCCCGTCCGGCGCTTGAGGACGAACACGGCGGAGCCGGTGATCTCCCGAGCCACGTGGCCGGCGGAGCCGGTGATTTCGGGAAGGGGCGGGATCGGGGAGAGAACCGCCGGAGGCACACCGTCCGCCCCCACCCACCCGCACTCTCAGAGGACCCGGACCCCATGACCACCACCCTGATCACGAACATCGCGAGCCTCGTCACCAACGACCCCGCCCGGGGCGACGGCGGCCCCCTCGGCCTCCTGACGGACGCGGCCGTCGTCCTGGACGGCGAGAAGGTCGCCTGGGTGGGCCCCGCCGCCAAGGCGCCCGCGGCGGACGAGACCCACGACGCGGCGGGCCACGCCGTCATCCCCGGCTTCGTCGACTCCCACTCCCACCTGGTCTTCGCGGGCGACCGCACCCAGGAGTTCAACGCCCGCATGTCGGGCCGCGCCTACTCCGCGGGCGGCATCCGTACGACCGTGGCGGCGACCCGCGCGGCCACGGACGCGGAGTTGGAGGCGAACCTCACCCACTACCTGGCGGAGGCCCTGCGCCAGGGCACGACCACCTTCGAGACGAAGTCGGGCTACGGCCTGTCGACGCAGGACGAGTCCCGCGCCCTGCGCATCGCGGCCCGCCACACGGAGGAGGTCACGTTCCTCGGCGCGCACATCGTCTCCCCGGACTACGCGGACGACCCGGCGGCGTACGTCGACCTCGTCACCGGCGAGATGCTGGAGGCCTGCGCCCCGCACGCCCGCTGGATCGACGTCTTCTGCGAGAAGGGCGCGTTCGACGGCGACCAGGCCCGCGCGATCCTGACCGCGGGCAAGGCGAAGGGGCTGCACCCCCGCATCCACGCGAACCAGCTCTCGTACGGTCCCGGCGTCCAGCTGGCCGTGGAACTGGACGCCGCGTCGGCGGACCACTGCACGCACCTCACGGACGCGGACGTCGACGCGCTCGCGAGCGGCAACACGGTGGCGACGCTGCTGCCGGGGGCGGAGTTCTCCACCCGCGCCGAGTGGCCGGACGCCCGCCGCCTCCTGGACGCGGGGGCGACGGTGGCCCTCTCCACGGACTGCAACCCTGGCTCGTCCTTCACCTCCTCGGTCCCGTTCTGCATCGCCCTGGCGGTACGGGACATGGGCATGACGCCGGACGAGGCGATCTGGTCGGCGACGGCGGGCGGCGCGGCGGCGCTGCGCCGGGACGACATCGGCGTCCTCCGCGAGGGCGCCCGAGCCGACCTGACCCTCCTGAACGCCCCGAGCCACGTCCACCTGGCCTACCGCCCGGGGGTGCCGCTGGTGAGCGGGGTGTGGCGGCGGGGAGTCCGGGCGGTCTGACGCGTCCGGACTGTGCCCCGTGTGAAGGCCTGGGGTGGCTGGGACGCCCGCCCTTGGCCGGATTCCCATGGGGCGTATGGCCGGGAGGGCGTGGCAGCCTTGGACGGATGTCTTACGGGGGAGGCACGGAGTGGAGACCGACAACGTCGTATGGACCCGGCACCGTGAGATCACCGTGCTGGTGACGGAGGACGACACGCTCGACCGCAAGGCCTTTACGCGCCTGCTGCAACAGGAGCCGGGACTGCGGCTGGTCGGCGGCGCGGGGGTCGCCGGGGGCGGGGCCGACGTGGTCCGCGAGGCGGTCCGGTGCGCCCCGGACGTCGTCCTGGTGGACCTGGAGCGGACCGAGAAGGCCCTGGAGACGGTGGCGACCCTGCGCAGACGCTGTCCGTGTGCGCGGTGCATCGTCCTGACGACGGCGGGGGACGTGGCGCAGCTGCGTCGGGCGGTGGCGGCGGGGACGTGCGCGTTCGTCACGAAGACGGTGTCGGTGACGGGGCTGTGGGACGTGATCCGGCGGGTCATGGCGGGAGAGCGGGTACTCGACCCGGAGCTCTCCGTACGGGCGCTGCTCACCGAGCGATGTCCCCTTACGCCGAGGGAGTGCGAAGTCCTGGGCGTGGCGCGGCAGTCGGCGACGGTGGCGGAGATTGCGGCGGCGGTGTCGTTGTCCCCGGGTACGGTGCGCAACTATTTGTCGCGGGCGATTGCGAAGACGGGGGCGCGGAATCGGCATGAGGCGGCTGCGGCGGCGGCGAGGTTGGGGTGGATCTGAGGGGCCGGAGAGGTTGGCGGTGACCGGGGCCGCCCGGGTTTTTGCGGAGTGTGGCGCCTCCGGTCCGGCAGTGACTCCCACCCCTCCACCGCACGTCGACCTTCGACCCGGGCGGCCGGGGGTGGGGGTGGCGGGCGCCTCTGCCCATCGTGGGCGGGGGCCACGGTAAGGGTGGGGCCTGGAGGCACCCTTCGCTGGCCCGGTGCCTTTGCTGGTCACCGGGGCCGCCCGGGGTTTTGCGGAGTGTGGCGGTTCCGGGCCGGCAGTAAAGGGAGCCCTTCGGGCGTCGGCTTCGCCGATTCCGCTGCGCTCCACCCTTGACTCCCGTCCCTCCACCGCACGTTGACTTTCGACCCGGACGGCCAGGGGTGGGGCCGACGGGGTCTGGGGGTTGGGTCATCACGTTTCGCTGCCGGGTGCGGCCCGGTCCATCGTGCGCCGAGGCTACGGTGCGTGCTCGGCCCACGGCCGGTGTGGTCGGGTCATCGGCTTTCGCGGCCGGGTGCGGTCCGGTCCATCGTGGGCGGGGGCCATGGTAGGGGTGGGGCCTGGAGGTCACGCTTCGGTGGGCCGGTGCCTTTGCCGGTGGGCGGGGCCGCCCGGGGTTTTGCGGAGTGTGGCGGTTCCGGGCCGGAAGTAAAGGGAGCCCTTCGGGCGTCGGCTTCGCCGATTCCGCTGCGCTCCACCCTTGACTCCCGTCCCTCCACCGCGACTTGACTTTCGACCCGGACGGCCAGGGGTGAGGCGGCGGACTCGCTGGGATGGGTCATCGGCTTTCGCTGCCGGGTGCGGACCGGTCCATCGTGAGCGGGCGCCCCGGTGCGAGCTCGGCCCACGGCCGGTGTGGTCGGGTCCTCGCCTTTCGCCGCCGGGTGCGGACCGGTCCATCGTGGGCGGAGGCCCCGGTGCGCGCTCGGCCCACGGCCAGCCCGGTCGGGTCATCGGCTCTCGCTGCCGAGTGCGGACCGGACCATCGTGGGCGCAGGCCACGGTGCGTGCCCGGCCACCCCAGCGGCCTCCCCGCTCGGGTCATCACCTCGCGCGGCCGGGTGCGGCCCGGCCCATCGTGGGCGGGCGTCAGGTGCGAGGCTCGGCCGTCCACGCGGCCACGATGCTCGGGCCATCAGCTCGCGCGGCCGGGTGCGGCCCGGCCCATCGTGGGCGGGCGTCAGGGGCGAGGCTCGGCCGTCCACGCGGCCACGATGCTCGGGCCATCAGCTCGCGCGGCCCGGTGCGGCCCGGCCCATCGCGGGCGGATGCCAGGGGCGAAGCTCCGCCGTCAACGCGGCCTCGCCGCTCGGGTCATCACCTCTCGCGGCCGGGTGCGGCCCGGCCCATCGTGGGTGCGGGCCACGTGCGTGCGCGGCCAACCCGGCGGCCTCGCGGCTCGGATCGTGGACTCGCGTTGCCGGGTGCGGGGCGGCTCATCGTGGGTGGGCGTCAGAGTCGGAGTGCGTGTCGAGCTACCGATGCGGACCGTGGCGCTGGGGGTCTGGCACCTACTTTGGGAAAGTTGCGAATCAGATCCCCGCGCGCCCCCCTGCCACGCCCCGCGCGCCGCCCAGCAGGTGCTCGATCACAGGGTCCGGCCCATCCACCCAGCCCGGCGGCCCCACCGACCCCATCCGCCCCACACACCTCATGTGCCACGAGAACCCACCAGTCCCACGATTTCCACAGCCTGCAGAGAACCCACCCACCCCATTTCCTTCGGCGGATGGAACGATTCCGGGGGGCGCTTGGAGCGTGACAGGGGGGCGCGCGGCATATTCATTCGCAACTTTCCCAAAGTAGGTGACAGGCGCCGGGACGGCAGGCCCCTGCCCCGGGCAGCGCATCGAAGGTGACACCTGCCGACGATGGGCCGGTCCGCACCCGGCGATGAAAGGTGATGACCCGAGCGGCGAGGTCGCTGGGGTGGCCGAGCTCGCACCGTGGCCTCGGCGCACGATGGACGGGGCCGCACCCGGCGGCGAAAGCTGATGACCCGACCACACCGGCCGTGGGCCGAGCTCGCACCGTGGCCTCCGCCCACGTTGGACCGGTCCGCACCCGGCAGCGAAACGTGATGACCCAACCCCCAGACCCCGCCGGCCCCACCCCTGGCCGTCCGGGTCGAAGGTCAAGTCGCGGTGGAGGGACGGGAGTCAAGGGTGGAGCGGAGCGGAATCGGCGAAGCCGACGCCCGTAGGGCGCCCTTTACTGCCGGCCCGGAGGCGCCACACTTCGCAAAACCCCGGGCGGCCCCGGTAAGAATCGAAGGTGCCGGGCCAGCGAAGGGGTCACCTCTGGGTGTCGCGGTGTTGCCCGCCGGCCTCACATCTGGGTGGCCCCGGTAAGAATCGAAGGTACCGGGCCAGCGAAGGGTCACCTCCGGGTGGCGCGGAGTTGTCCGCCGGCCTCGCACCCGGGCGGGCCCGGTGAGAATCGACGTCACCGGCCCACCGACGGCGTCGGGCCCCAACCCCCCGACGCCAGTTCAGGCAGCACGTCCGCGCACAACCGCTCCACACTCGCCCGCGCCACCACCCCACCCACCGCCCCGAAGTCCACCTGCCACAGGAAGCCGTCCACGCCGAGGATCTCGGCGATCTGGGCGACGCGGTCCGTCACCCGGCGTGGGCCGCCCACGACCGCCCCGCCCAGCGTGCGGAACGACTCGGGGGTCATCGCGCGGATCGCCCGGCTCATGCCCGTATAGCCGCGGTAGTCCGACGACACCGTCGACGTCCACGCGTCGGTCGACTCGGCCCACACCCGCAGGTAGTGGGCGAGCAACGGATCCGCCGTCGCGAACGCCTCGCGGTCGTCCACACCGACGTACAACGGCAGGCTCGCCAGCACCCGCGAACGCTCGCCCCCGCCCCCGTGCCCGGCCTGCTCGAAGCTCTCCCGGTAGACCGCGATGTGGTCGGCCATCTCCTCCAGCGGAGTCAACGCCGGCGTCACCAGAAGGCCGTGCCCCTGCTCGCCCGCCCAGGCGAAACTCGACCGGGAGCGCACCGCCGCTATCCACGTCGGCGGATGCGGGACCTGCACAGGCCGCGGCAGCGCCGTCGCCTCCGCGAACCGGAAGAACGGCGTGTCGACCGTGACCTTCTCCTCCGTCCACAGGCGCCGCACGGCGTCCACCGTGGCGACGAACCGTTCACGGCTGCCGTCCATCGGCACCTCGAACGCCTCGAACTCGTACGGCAGATAGGCCCGCGCGAACCCGACGTCGAGCCGGCCGTCGCTGAGCGCGTCCACCATCGCCGCCTCCGAGGCGAGTTGGAGGGGATGGTGGAAGACCGGCAGCACGCAGCCGGTCATCAGCCGCACCCGGCTGGTCACGGCGGCGACGCCCGCCAGGAACGCCAGCGGGCTCGGACAGTAACCGCCGTACGCGCGCAGATAGTGCTCCGTGATCTTCACATGGCTGAGCCCGGCCTCGTCGGCGTACCGGCTGAGATCGAGCAGGGTCCGGAAGTACTCCGGCGCGGGCAGCCCGTGGTGTTCGGCGTCGGGCAGGAACGACAGACCGTGCTCCAGTTCCATGGTGGATGTGCCCCTTTTCCTTGCTTCGAATGCTGGATGACCTGGGTGACCTGGGTGACCCGGTGACCTAGATGACGGCGAAGACGAAGAACACGACGTGGGCCACCACCAGCGGCGCCACATCCGGCACCGCCCAGAACACCAGGCCGTGCACGACCCCCATCACCACGCCGCCCACGACGGGGAACATCGCCCCCCGCCAGGAGGACATGAAGAACGCCTGCATGACGACGAACAGCACGATGGACGTGGTGAGCGCGACCGCGGGGCCCGCGTCGCGCAGCCAGGTCAGGGCGATACCGCGGAACACCAGTTCCTCGGAGGCGACTTGGACCCCGGTGAGGCCGAGCGCCGCCCACAGCGGCAGCACCTTCAGGGCCGTGAGGTGGTGCCGGATCCATCCGCCGCGCGAACGCCCCAGCCAGGAGCGCAGGGACATCCCGTGATCCTCGCGGGCCCGCGACCGGACAGACCCCCCACCCCCACCCCCGCCTCCCGCCAACCGCACCTCGATCAGCGCCCGGCAGAGCAGCGACCCGATGGCCAGTTCGCCGACGCCGAGGAGCGCGCCCAGGGCGAGCAGCTCCGGCCGGCCCAGACCGCCGACCAGGATGCCGGGACCGATGCCGCTCACGGCGAGAAGCACCGCCACCACCACGACGTGGCTCGCCCCCGCCGCCGCCAGCTCGAAGACGTCCGCGCGCTGGGCGGTGCCCCAGCGGGCGGGGCCGACCCGGGTCACGGCCGCGAGCCGGCGCACGGCGCGGAACAACAGGGCCTTGCCCAGCCAGTAGTAGACGATCACGACGGTGACCAGGACGAGGACGCGCAGCGGCGTACTCATGGGCCGGTCCTGCGAACCGCCGAGGGGCGTGCCCGGTGGTAGCGCCAGACCAGCAGGTTGAACAGCGCGTGCCCGGTCACGGCGGGCAGCACCGTCCCGGTGAGCAGCACGGCCGCCGTGCACAGCGCGGCCAGCGGCAGCTTGGACAGCACCTGGCCCCAGCCGAAGAAGACGTGGGACACGGCGAAGACGAGCTGGACGCCGAGCACCGCGCCCGCCACCACGACCGCCGGGCCCGCGCGCAGGGCGAGGCCCAACAGCACGCCCCGGTAGACGAGTTCCTCGGCCGCCGCCACCGCGAGCAGCAGCGGAAGGTGGACCCGCAGGTCCGCCGAGGTCGGCGCGAAGTCGTTGCGCGCCTCGATGAGCCCGGTGCGCCGCCCGGCCGGAGCGGCGCCGCCGACCGCGACCCCGGCGGGCCGCGCGTGCCCCGACCGGAGCGCCACCGGCCGGTCGTCCCGTACGGCGTGCCCGGCACGCCGCCCCCACCAGCGGGTCACGGATCGGTCGGCGCCGGTCGCCGCGTACCCCACGGCCGGGCCGAGCAGCAGCCCCGCGACGAGCCCCGCCCAGCCCGCGTCCCGCACCGGACGCAGGACGCCGGTGCCGAGCAGCGCGGCGCCACCGAGCACCGTCAGCGCGCACACCCCGAGGTGCAGGCCGAGCATCGGCAGCCGGCGCAGGCCCGCCCAGCGGGTGTGCAGATGGGCGGCGACGGTCATCGACGCGAGGCCGAGGACCACCACGGTGGCGGCGAGCAGCGGACGGGTGTCGGCCGGTACGAAGCCGGTCAGTTCAGCGGCCAGTTCACCGGACAGCTCACCGGCCGGTTCAGGGGAACGGATGAGGGGCATGCCGCCGGAACCCTCCGTACGCCCCGAACCGGGGATGGGCCGCCGTCGGCGCGCTGGGCAGCGGCAGCGTGAGCAGGTCGGGGCTCCAGAACCGGGCGACGACGAAGCCGAGTTCGGCGGCGTCGACGGTGGTGAGGTCGCCGCAGTAGAGGCGCTTGTCCGTGTCGTGGAAGGCGCGGACGAGGGCGCGTACGGAGGTTTCGGGGGCGACGGCCACCGGGTCGGGCGGCAGCTCGTCGGCGCCGGCCTCGTCGCAGTCGCCGTAGCGCGCCTCGACCACGCGGGCGCCCTTGGCGGACGCGGCGAGGACGACGTTGCTCTCCAGGTCGAAGATGGCCTCGTCACCGCCCGCGGTGCCGGAGCCTCCGGTACCCGTCGCGTGGTCCTGCACGCTCGTCCAGGTCGCCAGCGCCCGCACCCCCACGCCCTCCAGAAACGCCTTGTACAGGGCCGACTCCAGGGACACGTCGGCGCCGAGGCCGACGGCGACCGCCGGGATCTGGCCACCGGGTTCGCGGATCAGACAGGCGACGGTGAAGCCGGGCAGGTCGGCGCTGGGCAGCAGATGGAACTCGGGCCGCCCGCCCAGCGGATGACAGTGCCGGTCGACGAGCCGGAACAGCGCCGCGCAGCGCGCGCCGGGCCGGATCCGCACCGACCTGGTCCCGCCGTACCAGTGGCCGACGGCCGCGTCGATCTGCACCATCTCCTGGAGCGCGCCGAGGGCCGCCTTGTGCGGGTCGGTGTGCGCGGCGGTGCCGGTGGTGACGGCCGGCTGCACCCAGGGCTCGCCCTCCGCGTCGCGGATCACATAGCCGACGGTGGTCAGCTGGGCCGGCACCCAGGTGTCCGTACCGTCGCGCAGACAGGTGAAGCGGCTCCAGCCCAGCGGGTCACCGGGGAGCGGGCGCCGGAAGGGGAAGCCCTCGCCCGCCAACTGCTCGTCGGTGTACGGGAGATAGGAGCTCACCGGGAAGTGCGGCTCGTCGGCGAGTTCCGCCTCGGCGGTGAACCGGACCGGGAACGCCTCGCTGACGGCGGCCACGTACCCGGCGTAGCGCTCCACGACCTCGCCCAGGGTGCGGATGTGCGACTCGTACGGGCGCACGCCGTAGCCACCGATGTGGTAGCTGCCCAGCTTCGGCCGGGGCTGGTCGCGCAGCACGTGCACGCCGGTCAGGTCGCCGCCGGAGACCATGAGGCGGGGCGCGTACCGGGGCCGGGTGAGGAAGCCGAGCTGGGGCATGAGCCCGCACAGCGGCGCGTGCATGCGGCGGCGCAGGCGCCGGGTCTGGACGTCGGGCGGCTCGACCACGCGGAGCCCCGACGCGGTGCGCAGCTCAGGCATCGACCCACCGCCTGACGTCGAAGTACACCTCGGTGCCGTCGCGTTCGGGCACCGCGCCGCAGGAGGGGCAGCCGGGCAGCCTGAGCACCTCGGAGTAGACCATCTCCATCGACGGCAGATAGACGCCGAGCACCTTGCCGACCGTGCTGGTCATGCCGGTGACCGCCATGTTCAGCGCTTCGAGTGCGGTGTGCGAGGCGAGCAGCGAGGAGAGGACGCCGGTGCCGCCGTCGCCGTGCTCCGCGCCCGGTCCTTCGGCGCCGGCCAGCGCCTTCTTGTAGCGCTGGTAGGCGGCGCCCTCGCGCAGGTTCATCACGACGCGGGTCTCGAAGCAGGTGAAGCAGGCCGTGCTGTGGGGCACGAAGGTCGGGCCGACCAGGAGCAGCGGGCCGTCCAGCGCCGCCTGGATCCACGGCGTGCCGAGCGCGAGCGCGACGCGGTTCAGGACGGCGAGCCGCAGCGGGTGCACCGTGTCGGCGACGTGGACGAGGAGGCTGCCGCGCCAGTCCTCGAAGTGTTCCACGAACCGCTCGAAGGCCAGGCCGTCCTCCAGGACGTCGAGCGGGCAGTCGTCGAGGAGCCGCAGCTGCTCGGCGTGGGCGCCGGGCGCGCCGACGGTGAGCTGCTCGTGCGCGCCGAGCAGCCCGGACACCCGCGCCGCCGCCGCGCCGCCGAGGACGCGTACGTCGGGCAGCGTGGCCCGCTCCACGCGTCCGCTCGCCGTGCGGTCGAGGAACGCGTCGAGCGCGCTGGAGGGGCCGTGCTCCAGGACGGCCAGCTGGTCCAAGTGGTCGATCAGGGCTTCCAGTTCGGTCCGGGTGACGCCGGCCTCCTTGGCGAGTTCGGCCCGGTCCCTGGTGCCGTCGAGCCCGCTGACGAGGGTGCTGAGGCGGCCCGCGCCGCTGTGGTCGACGAGCGTGATGGACTGCGGATTCCATACGCCGGAGCGCAGTTCCACCGTGTCGCGGTCGTGCGGGACCACCGAATAGACGGACTTGATGCGCACGGTGCGGCTGGTGCGTCGCGTGGGCACGGACTTCTCCTCCCGGTCGGGTCAGCCCATGAGTGCGGCGGCAGTCACGGACAGGTCGGTGCGCCCCTGCCGGGGCGCGTTCAGGTACTGCAGCTCGATGAAGGCGTCGGCGATGTCGCCGGGAGGCAGCCGCAGCCCGTCCTCGTCGCGCTCCACGGTGGTGACGGAGGCGAAGAAGTCCAGGAGGGTGCGGCAGGCCCGCTGGTCCATCACCTCGTCGAAGGGGCGCCCGGTGCGCCGCTCCCACCACTGCCTGCGGGCCCCCTCGTACGTGGTGAGGGACTGGTAGAGCAGCCGGGGCGCGATGGCGGGCGAGGCAAGGTCGTACTCCTCGTCGAAGGCGAACGGGTCGCGGTTGTAGTCGAGGAGCCGGCCGCGGGCGTGCGCGAGGTAGCGGCCGCCGAGCACCGAGGTGGCGCCGGAGCCGAAGCCCGCCCAGTCCGAGCGCAGCTGGAAGTAGGCGAGGTCGCTGTGGCAGAGGTGGTCCGGAGTCCCGAAGTGGCTCATCGCGTACTCCGGAAAGCCCGCGTCGACGAGCAGTTCGGCGCCCACGGCGTACCCGCGCTTCTGTTCGTCGCGGTCGATGTGCCGGTTGCCGCGGCCCAGTTGGCGGCGCATCACGGTGCCGTGCGCGGGCCGGTAGGGGTAGAGCGCGACATGGGTGAGGGGCAGGTCGAGGGCGGTGCGCACGGCGTCGCGGGTCTCGGACGGCGGCTGGCCGGGGAAGCCGCAGATCAGGTCGATGCTGATGTCCTCGAACCCGGCGTCGGACGCCTCCTGGACGATGCGGCGGGCCCGGTCCGCGTCGTGGCTGCGGCCCAGGGTGCGCAGCCGGCTGTCGTCGAAGGACTGCACGCCGCTGCTCAGCCGGGTGAAGCCGACCTCGCGGAAGGCGGCGAGCTTCGCCGGGTCGAGGGTCTCGGGGCTGCACTCGATCGTCGCCTCGCGCAGCCCGTCGCGGAGCGGGAACGCGGCGTGCAGGGCCGCGCCCACCTTCCCGATCTCCTCCAGGGTGAGGATGGACGCGGTGCCGCCGCCCCAGTACAGGATGGTCGGCCGGTAGCCCGCGGCCCCCAACGCCGCGCCCCGCTCGATGAGTTCACGGCAGAGGGCGTCGATGTACCGCAGGCGCGGCTGGTCGGTCTCGGTGAGCAGCAGTTCGGCGGTGGGGACCTCCGTCACCCAGTCGCAGAAGTGGCACTTGGAGCGGCAGAACGGGATGTGCAGATAGACGAGGAGGTCCCGGTCGGCGCCCTCGGCGTAACCCTTCACTCCAGCCTCCCCAGGACCACCGCGTGCACGGCCGCCCGCAGCACCCCGTCGATGTCGAGCGCCGCGTGCAGCTCGTCGTCGACGAAGCTGGCGCAGTCGGTCGAGCCGAGGCCGAGCGAGGTCACCGCGAGATGCATGTTCTGCGCGATGGCACCGGCCTCGTGCAGGACGAAACGCAGGCCGCGCGGCCCGTACTTGCGCATGCTCCGCCAGGGGCTCGCCACCATGACGACGAGCGCCGCCGCGGTGTCGAAGGCGATCGCCGTGCCGGGCGTCGTGAAGGCGTCGAGTACGCGGTCGACGCCGGCCCGGCCGTCCTCGCGGACCAGTACGTCGCGCACCGGCTGGTAGCGGTAGACGCCCGTGTCCAGGCCGGTGACGTCGAGCGCGACCACGTGCAGGGCCACCGGGAAGAGACCGCCCCCGCTGGGCGCCGTACGGAAGCGGAACGTCTCGTGGCCGCCGCGCAGCAGCTCCACGTCGGCCTCCGCGGTGAGCCCGTCGGCAAGGCGCAGCACGGTCGCCAGCTCGGCCGCGGCGATCGGATCCCCGCTGTAACGGCGTACGCTGCGCCGCCGCATCAGGGCCTCGCCGAGCTCCATGGTGGCCGCGACGGACGGCGGGAGTTCGGTGCGCTGGTGGGCGGCGACGGGGTCGTCGTCGAGCTGGGCGAGGGTGGTGACCATGGCGTCGCCGAAGTAGTCCGAAGCGGACAGGGCGCCTTCGCGGTCGTGGGCCCGCAACCGGCCCGCGGCGAGGAACTCCTCGGCGACCCGGCTGCCGGCGGGGCCGGCCGGTTCGGCGCCCAGGTTGTCGAACCGGAGCTGGTGGGTGCGCACACCCACCGCCCGCGCCTCGGGTGCCAGGACGCGGTAGGCGTTGATGCCGAGGCTGAACTGGGTGAGACCGGAATCCTCGTTCATGCGGTGGGCCCTCCTGACCGGTGCCGCTTCAGACGTCGGCTTCAGTCGTCGGCCGCGTCGGCCGGATCGTTGGCGTCGAACATCTCGGTGGTGGCCGGCACCCGGCGGGCGAGCGCGATGGACTGGTCCTTGAGCTGCTCCGCGGTGACCGGACGCGCGTACGCGCCGAGGGCGAACGTCGCGTGCGCCCACTCGCTGAGCTCGACGATCCCCATCCGGTTGCCCTCGGCGTCGTGCAGGCTCGCGCCCCGGCCCATCGAGTCGCCCGCCTCGCCCCGGAAGAAGGGGCTGTCCCGGAATTGATCGCGGAACTCGTCGCGGATCTTCCGGGGCAGCGGAAGGTCATAGGGACCGGCCACGACGGTCCCGCCCGCCGCTTTCCACGAGGCGAGCGCCGCGTCGATGTCCTCGACGGCGAACATCAGTGTCACGCCCTCGCCCGGGAAATTCCGCTTGTTGACGGTGAGGAGTATCCCGTCGCTGGAGACCGGCGCGTGGAAAGATATCTGGTCGGGCGAGAGCGAGCGGGCGAGCCGGAGCCCGAGGAAACTCTCGTAGAAATCGATTCCGGCGTCGACGTCGTCGACGGGCACATTGATGATGACGGGTTTGGGAATCATCGGATCGCCTCTCTCCTTCCGGGGTGGAGGTGCCGGGCCACACCCTCGCGCCCGGCACCCCTTCTCTCACGCCAGCGGGCGCACCACGGCCCCGCAGGACGTGGACGTACAGCCTGCGCAGCAGGAGGACGCCCCGGGCACCACGACACCGAAGGCGGCGCCGTCGGCCGCGGACACCAGGCCCGGCTGCAGGGCCGAACTGCGGTGCTCGACGACGATCACGCTCTCGATCTTCAAGTGAATTCACCTCCCGGATCATTTATCGGTGCGGCGCGGAACGTAAATCGGGAATGTTCCGCACAAGTGCCCAAAGTATTGGAAGTGCGGAGCGCGGCTGTCAACGAAGGATTCCAGATGTTGCGTCATCAATTACCGGTGACAAATGTCATCGGTAAGCGATGGTGGACCTTTACGAAAACGATCTACTGCTACTCTGGCGCGGCTCGGTTACGTCGGGAATTGGGGCGAGCGGCGAGGGGCGAGGATGGCGGCGGCAGAGGTGCTGGTGCGCGTGCGCGAGGTCGACGTCGTACGGCGCCGCGGGGGGTCCCGGCGCCGCGGAGCATCCCGGCGCCGCGAGGAATCCGAGGTGCACGCCCTGTCCGGGGTCAGCCTCGCCGTGCGGCGCGGCGAGCGGGTGGCGCTGCTCGGCGCCAACGGCGCGGGCAAGACGACGCTGACCCACGTCATGCTCGGCCTGCTGCGCCCGCGCGCCGGCACCGTCGAGGTGCTCGGCGGCCCGCCGGGCCCCGCCCTCGCGGCCGGCGAACTCGGCGCGATGCTGCAGGAGTCCGGCCTGATGCGCAACGTGCGCGTCGGTGAACTCCTCACCCTGGTCACGGAGTTGTACGGCCGGCGGACCGCCGCCGAGGTCCTGGACGAGTGCGGCCTCGGCCCGTTGCGCACCCGGCAGGTGACCCGGCTGTCCGGCGGCGAGCGGCAGCGCCTGCGGCTCGGCCTCGCCCTCGCGGGGCTGCCGAAGCTGCTCTTCCTCGACGAGCCCACCGTCGCCCTCGACGTGGCGGCCCGCGCCCGCTTCTGGGAGATCCTCAACGAGCGGGCCAGGGACGGCGCGACGGTGCTCTTCACCACCCACTACCTGCACGAGGCGGAGAAGTTCGCCGACCGCGTCGTGGTGCTCAGGGCCGGCCGGATCGTCGCGGACGCCACCGTCGGCGACCTGCGCTCCGCCTTCACCGAGAGCCGCATCTCCTTCCGTACGGACGAGCCGCTGCCCGGCAGCCTGCTGCGCGGCCTGCCCGGGGTCCGCACGGCCGAGAAGTGCGACGACGGCACGCACGTCCTGACCACCACCGACAGCGACGCGACGCTCGCCGCGCTCTACGCCAAGGCCGGCGGCGCGGAGGGCACCGTGCCGCGCCGCCTCACGCTCACCTCGGCCTCCCTGGAGGACGCGGTCGCCACCCTGCTCGACGAGGAGGAGCGCTGACGTGCTGCGTTACGCGAAGCTGGACACCCTGTGCCTCATCCGCAGCGGCTACTTCCTCACCTTCTCGGTGCTGTTCTCCGCGGGCTTCTACCTGATGTTCACCGTGGTGGCCTCCGACGCGATCTCCGACAGCCCGCACTTCGCCCGCGACTACATGCTCTCCATGTCGGTCTCCGGCGCGTTCTTCGGCGCGCTCAACGGCGCGGGCATCCGGCTCGGCGCCGAGCGCGGCGAGGGCTGGGCCCGGCAGATCCTGCTGACCCCGCTCTCCGCCCGCGCCTACCTGGGCGCCAAGGCGCTCACCGCGTGGCTCGCCACGCTCCCCGCGACCGTGGTGGTCTTCGCCCTCGGCGCGCTGGTCAACGACGTGTCGATGCCCGCCGCCGACTGGCTCGCCGCGCTCGCCGTCATCTGGGGCGCCAGCCTCGTCTTCGTGGTGGCGGGCCTGGCGGTCGGCCTGGTCGCGGTCGGCGAGGCCGCGCAGTTCACCTGCCTCGGCGTCTTCTTCCCGCTGGCGCTGCTCGGCGGCCTCTGGTTCCCGCTCGACGACTTCCCCGCGGGGTTGCGGCGCGCCGCGGACTACCTCCCGACGCGCTGCCTCGACCAACTGGCCGCGCTGGTCACCCCCGGCGGCCCCGACCCGCCCCCCCTGCGCCCGCTCCTCGTCCTGGCCGGGTGGGGCGTGGTCCTCGGCGGGGTGGTCCTGGCCCGCTCGAAGGCGGCGGTCCTGGCCCGGGTGTGAGCCGGGGCGGGACGGGCAGGGGAACGACTGTGGGGCCCGCCGTCTTCAACAGGCGGGCCCCACAAGGCCGTTCAAGCACAGTGCGACGTACTGCTACTCCTCGACCGTCAGCCCCTTGCGGAGCTTGACGAGCGTGCGCGAGAGCAGGCGCGAGACGTGCATCTGGGAGATGCCCAGCTCCTCGCCTATCTCGGACTGCGTCATGTTGGCGACGAAACGCAGCGAGAGGATCTTCCGGTCGCGCGGCGGCAGTTCGGCGATCAGCGGCTTCAGCGACTCGACGTACTCGATGCCTTCGAGGCCGTGGTCCTCGTACCCGATGCGGTCCGCGAGCGCGCCTTCGGAGTCGTCCTCCTCGGGCTGCGCGTCCAGGGAGCTCGCCGTGTAGGCGTTGGACGCGGCCATCCCCTCGACGACCTCGTCGTTGGAGATGCCCAGGCGCTCGGCGAGCTCGCCCACCGTGGGGGCGCGATCGAACTGCTGGGCGAGCTCGTCGCCCGCCTTGGCGAGGTCCAGTCGGAGCTCCTGCAGCCGGCGCGGAACCCGTACCGACCAGCTGGTGTCACGGAAGAAGCGCTTGATCTCACCGACGATCGTCGGCATCGCGAAGGTGGGGAACTCCACGCCGCGGCTGAGCTCGAAGCGGTCGATCGCCTTGATCAGGCCGATGGTGCCGACCTGGATGATGTCCTCCATCGGCTCGCTGCGGGAGCGGAACCGGGAGGCCGCGAACTTCACCAGGGCGAGGTTCAGTTCGACCAGGGTGTTGCGGACGTACGCGTATTCGTGCGTGCCTTCTTCCAGCGACTCGACGCGCTCGAAGAGGGTCTTGGACAGGGCCCTCGCGTCCACCGGGCCCACCGTGGCGTACGGCGGGATCTCCGGGAGCTCGGGAAGTTCGTGGATCTCCGCCACGGCCTCGGGAACCGACAGGGACGTGTCGGCGGGGTCCGGGATCGTGGTCGCGGAGCGGTGCGGCGGAAGTGTCGACGACGCCTGGTCAGTATGCGATTCGTCGAGCCGGGGTGACATGGGTGTCCTCCATCGTTCTCGGCATATGGCTGCCGATGCCCATACGTGCACTGCGGTGTGCGGCGCCTCCAAAGCCGTCCGTGTCGATTGCTGTCTCTACTACCCCTACCCGCTTCCGCGCGTCGCTCGCAAGTGCGTTAGGCGGTGAAATGTCCGAATTCGGGGCGATGTTCGGCTACCGGGGAGCGTGGTGAGGGCGTAGTGTTCGGGGGCGTCATCAACAGTTACGACGGTCGGAAGAGAGTGACGATGGACCGCGGGACGGTCGGCAGCGCGCACAGGGGCCGGCTTCTGGTCGAAGTGCGAAAGACGGGCACCAGTGCCGTGGTGACCCCGGCGGGTGAGCTGGATCACCACACCGCCGACGTGTTGCGCGAGCCACTCGAGAAGTGCCTGGAAGAGGGCTATGCGCGCCTGGTCGTCGACTGCTCGCGGCTGGAGTTCTGCGACTCCACGGGGCTCAATGTCCTCCTCGGGGCGCGGCTCAAGGCCGAGTCCGCGGGGGGCGGGGTGCACCTGGCCGGGATGCTGCCGGTGGTCGCCCGGGTCTTCGAGATCACCGGTGCCGAGGCCGTCTTCTCCGTCCACGCGACACTCGACGAGGCTCTCGGTGAGTGAACCGGTGGCGTCGGAGAGTGAGGACGCAGGGGCCGCACGCGAAAGTTATGCGTCAGTTGCCACTGTGTGATCATGACGTTACCGGTGTCACAAGATCCGTGTGGAACAAGTGGGTGTTCTCACGGTTCGGCCGGGCAGGAGAGACCTGGATCCGTCGACAACGGACCCTCACGCCAATCGTCAGAACGGCAAGCAGCCGATGTCCTCTACTCGTCCAGAGTTCTCTTCCCATCCAGAGTCCTCAGTCCTCTTGTCGGTGAGGTGAAGCGCTGATGAGCACCACCCGGCCTTACTCGCCGGGCGACCGCGGCCCGGAGTCCGAGGCCGCAGTCGCGGACGCTCCCGCGGACCGGGTCTCCGGATCGTCTGCGGGCCGCCAGGTCCGCAGGCTCAGCCTGACCGGGGAGAGCGGCATCGTCCCGCTCGCCCGGGACTACACCCGCCAGGCGCTCCAGGCGTGGGGCTGGCTGCCCGCCGAGGGCGCCGACCGGCGCGCCGCCGCAGAGGACGTGCTCCTGGTCGTCTCCGAGCTGGTGACCAACGCCTGCCTGCACGCCGAGGGCCCCGACGAGCTCTGGCTCTCCTGCGACGGCAAGGTGCTGCGCATCGAGGTCTCCGACCGGGGTACGGGCGAGCCCACGCCCCGCACCCCGCACCGCGCGGGCCGGCCCGGCGGCCACGGCATGTTCATCGTCCAGCGGCTCTGCCTGGACTGGGGCGTCGTGCGGAGCCCCGGGGTCCTGGGCAAGACGGTGTGGGCGGAACTGGGCGCTCCCGCCTAGGCCCGCCCGCTTGGGTCCACCCCTCCAGGGTCGGCTCCCTCTCGGGTCGACTCCCGCTCGGGGCCCGCCCCTGTTACCCACGGTTCGTACGCGCGCCGGATCACCTGGATCCGGCGCGTTCTTTGTCTTCCCTCGGCAAGGTCCCGGGCGTACCTTGAGCGCCCAATCTGATGTGCCGTCAGTAACACAGGTAACTCCGCACCGCGGCACGCCACGACCGGCATGAGGGGACAACGAGGTGTCGCACACGAAGAAATCGGCCGCGCTCGCGCTTGCCGCCGCCCTGGCCGGCGGTTCAGCGGTGCTGATGGCCGCCCCCGCCGCGCAGGCCGCCGTCCAGGACGTCAACTACCAGTGCAAGACGCCCATCGGGAACAAGGGGGCGGTCTCGCCGATCGACATCAAGAGCGTCAAGAGCGGCAGCGGTTACAAGCTCACCATGTCCTTCCAGAAGGGCGTCTCCTCCAGCCCCGTGGAGCTGGGCAAGGGCGCGATGAAGCCCAGCGCGGTGATCAAGGTGGGCGGGGCCGACAGCGGCACCGTGCCGGTCTCCGGAGCCCCGAACTCCGCGGCGATCCCGGCCAACACCCCCATCAAGATCAGTGACTTGTCGGGGACGTACACGCCCAAGAAGAGCGGCAAGGTCACCTTCACCGCGGGCGTCCTCACCATCAAGGCGCTCGGCACCACCACCACGTGCACGCCGTCCAACAACCCCAAGCCCTCCCTCGAACTCGACGTGAAGGGCTCCGGCGGCTCCGACTCCGGCAGCGGCGGTACGACGGGTGGCTCGGGCGGGACCGGCGGCTCCGGCACCTCCGGCGGCTCGAACAACGCTCCCTCCGGCGGTGAGGAGCTCCCGCAGACCGGACCCGCGGACTCCGCCGTCGCGCTCGGCACCCTCGGCGGCACGGTGCTGCTCGCCGGTGCGGCCGGCGCGCTCTGGCTGACCCGCAGGAACCAGGCGGCACGCACGCGGTAGCGCGCCCGGACGCCGCCGACGCCCCCGCAGGCGCAGAAGACCGACCGCGTACGCCGGACCAGGAGCCGCCGATGCCGCCGAAGCCGCCCGAGCCGCCGAAGCCGCCCGAGCCGTCGGTGCCGTCAATGCCGCCGAAGCAGCACAAGCAGCCGGGGCGGCCGAGGCAGCCGAGGCGGTCCGCCGCGCGGGCCGTGCTGTGTGCCGTCGCCCTGGTGGCGGCCGGCGCGGCCCCCGCGCACGCGGACGGCGGCGGCTCCGCGCCGTGGACGGTCGCGCCCTCCGCGGGCGGCGGCACCCGGCCGGCGAAGGACGGGCGGCCCGCCTTCTACGCGGAGGGCACCCCCGGCTCCGTGCTCCAGGACACCCTGTCCGTCACCAACCCGGGGCCGAAGCCCCGCACCGTCTCGCTGCGGGGCGCGGACGCGGACAACACCGCGTCCGGGGCGGTCTCCGTCACCCCGGCCAAGGGCAGGCCGAAGGAGACCGGGGCGTGGCTCACCTTCGCGCGCCGGCGGGTGACGGTGCCGCCGCGGACCCGCGCCGAGGTGCCGTTCACGGTGACCGTCCCCGCCGGCGCGCTGCCCGGCGACCATCCGGGCGCGATCGTCGCGAGCGGCGGCGGGCGCACGGTGGGCGTGCGGGTGCACCTGCGGGTGGGCGGGCCGACGCTCTCTGCGCTCACCGTCGAGCGCGTCAAACTCGACGCCGACGCGGACCGCATCACGTACGGCCTGGTCAACCGGGGCAACACCGTGCTGACCCCGCGACTCGCGGTGCACGCGGAGGGTTTGTTCGGCACCCTCCTCGACCGCCCCGCGCGGACGCTGCCCGTCGAGCTGCTGCCCGGCCGCCGCGTCTCCCTGACCGAGCCGTGGAAGGACGCCCCGGCGTTCGACGCGGTCGACGTCGAGCTCACGGCCACGGCGGCGGGCGGCGCCAGGGACACTGCGTCGGGCTCGGCCCGCCTCGTGCCGTGGGGCGCCGTGGCGGGCGTGGGCGCGCTGCTGCTCGGTGCCGCGGGCGGCGTCATCGCTCTCGTACGCAGACGGCGGCGGCGCCCCGAAGAGCCCGAACCGGAGGCCCACCAGGACCCGGAGGCCCAACAGGAGAACGGCGCGCGGGAGTTGGCCCGAGCGGGGACGGGAGAAGAACTGTGAACGGGAAGAACAGGCCCGGCCCCGCTGACGGCCCCGCTGACGGTCCCGCGGCCGGCGCCGTACTCGCCGTGCTTGCCGCGCTGGCCGTGCTCGGCTTCCTGCTGCTGCCGCAGACCCGCGCGGCGGCCGCCGACGACAGGCCCGCCGTGCGGCTCTCCGCGTCGCAGGCGGGCAAGGGCGGGTCCGTCACCGTCAAGGGCACGGGGTGGCGGCCCGATGCCCTGCTGATGATGCTCGTCTGCGGTCAGGCCGAGCCCGGCAAGGGCGTCGTCGGCGGCACCAACTCCTGCGCCAACTCCGAAGGACGCGCGGTCACCACGGACAAGTCCGGCGCCTTCCGCAAGAAGCTCCCCGTGGCGGAGCCGCCCGCGCCCTGCCCCTGCGTGGTCCACGTCGCCACGGTGACGGGCGACACCCAGCAGGTCGACGCGGTGCTGAAGGTCGCGGGCCATCCCGTGAAGGCGCTGCCCGAACAGGCCGGAGGCGGGCGGCTCTCCGTCCTGACGGACACCGGGCTCGAAGGCTCCAGCGGGGTTCTGACCTGGTTCGGCGCACCGGCGCAGCGCAAGCTGGAGTTCACCGTCGGCAACGTCGGTTCGGCCCCCGTCAAGGACCCGGTCTTCCAAGTCGGCACCTCACACGGCGTGTTCGCGCCGCAGTGGGAGGAGCAACAGTGGCGCGGCACCATCGCGCCGGGCAAGAAGGCGCGGATCACGCTGCCGGTGGAGCTCTCGGCGGGCGCGCACGGCGATTACCTGGTCTCGCTGAAGTTCGGCGGGAAGGTCCTCGCCGAGCAGCCGTGGGGCGTGGGCCGCCCGTGGGGCGTGACCGTCTTCTGGCTCCTGCTCTGCGTCGTGGTGCCCGCGGCTGTCTTCCGCATCGGCATGGCGGTCGTCGACCGGCTCCGCCCGAACCGGCGCAGGTCCGCGCGGGCGGGCCGGCACCGCACGGGCCGCCTGGCCGAACTCGCCCGCCTCCTGCCGCAGTTGAGGCTTCCGCAGGGGGCGCTGGCGGCGGACCGGCGGGCGGCGCACGCGGCGCCGACGACACGTACGCAAGCTCTCGGGGGCACGGACACGGGTACGGGTGCGGGGGCGGGCGGGCCCACGTCGTCCGGTGCCGCCGGATCCGGTACGAGCGGCTCCGCCGCCGGTGGGCCGGCGACCCCGCTGCCCTGGTTCACCCCCGACACAGACCCCGGCGCACCCGCAGGCCGGCTCTCCGCACCGTCCGACAACAGTCCGACGAAAGGAACCACGTGATCACGCATCGACGGAGAGCGGGCGCGACCTCGGTCGCGCTCCTGCTGGGCGGAGCGGGCATCCTGCTGGCCGCGGGCCCCGCGCAGGCCGCCGAAGTGGCCTACAAGACGGAGTGCATACCCCCGTCGATCTCCGGTCTGCCGCCCGTGCACGGCACGACCAAGGTGGAGATCACCGCGCCCGCCACGGCGAAGGTCGGCGACGAGGTCGACATCGTCTGGAAGACGACGCAGGCCGCGTCCAACAACCCGGACGTGCTCGACCTCGACAAGGACACGGTGAAGCCGACCGGCACGCTGAAGGTGGCCGGCGGCCAGACCGGGGACGTCGCGATGGCGGGGGAGCGCACGAATCCGCCCATCAAGAAGAACAGCCCCATGCTCCTGTCGGACATGAAGGGCAAACTGAAGCTGACAGCACCGGGTGAGGTGACGCTCACGCCGGACGCGTACGACATCAACGTCAGCAAGCCGATCTCCACGGACACGAAGTGCAAGCCCGAGGAGTCGGTGAAGGCGGGCGCGACGATCAAGGTGACGGAGGCCGGCGGCACGTCGGGCGGGGGCGCCTCCGGTGGGGGCAACTCGGGCGGCGGCACGTCCGGTGGGGGCACCACGGGTGGCGGGACCTCCGGCGGAGGAACGCCGGGCGGCGGGACCTCCGGGGGTGGCACCACGGGGGGCGGGGACGGTCAGACCGACTTCCCGGGCAAGGAGGTCCAGACCCCCTACAAGTGCAAGACGCCCATCGGCGACAAGGAAGCCACGTCGCCGGTCCAGATCAACGCCAAGAAGGACGGCGGGAGTTACGGACTCACGGTCCAGTTCAAGAAGGCCGTCATGGACAGCCCCGCCGACATCCCGGCGGACTCGGTGAAGCCGTCGATGGAGGTCAAGCTGGGCGGCGCGGACAAGGGCACGGTGCATGTGGAGGGCCCGACCAACAAGGACCCCATCAAGTCCGGTGACCCGATGACGATCTCCGACCTGACCGGCACGTACAAGCCGGGCGCGGACGGCAAGTCGACGCTGTCGCCGGGCGTCCTGACGGTGAAGGCGCTGGGTACGACGACGACGTGTACGCCGACGAAGAGTGAGGTCTCCTTGGAGATCGACACGAAGGCCCTGCCGGGCGGGGCGTCGGGGGGTACGGCGTCGGGGGGTTCTGCGGCGGGCGGCTCCGCCGCGGGTGGCGGTTCCTCCTCGGGCGGAGGCGGTCTGGCGGAGACGGGCGCGGAGCACGATGGCGCGTTGCGGGCGCTGGGTCTGGTGGCCGGCACGGTGATCCTTTTGGGCGGGGCGGTCTTCACGTTCTTGCCTAGGCGTGGCGGCGTGCGCTGAGGTTGATCCTGCGCAGTTCCTCGCGCCCCTGGGGGACTTGGGGGCTGCCTGTGGTGGTTCGTCTGCGGCGCGGCGGGGGGTTGCTCGCGCAGTTCCCCGCGCCCCTGGGGGACCTGGGGGGGCTGCCTGTGGTGGTTGGTCTGCGGCGCCGCGGGGGCTGTTCGCGCAGTTCCCCGCGCCCCTGAGGGCCACTTCGGCGGGGCCTCGTTGAGGCGGGCCGGCGCGGTGCGAGGGTTTGGGGGCTGCCTGTGGTGGTGTGTCTGCGGCGCCGCGGGGGTTGCTCGCGCAGTTCCCCGCGCCCCTAAAGCCCCCTCAGCGGGGCCCCCTTCAAGGGGCGCGAGGAACTGCGCGAGCAACCAAAGAAGAAACCCGCAGCCGAAGACAAAGGGTCGCCGGCAGACGCCAAGGGGCGCGGGGAACTGCGCAAGCAACCAGGCACGGCCCGCACCCGAAAACGGACCGGCGCGAGCAGACGTCCAGGGGCGCGGGGAACTGCGCGAGCAACCAGGCACGGCCCGCACCCGAAAACGGACCGGCGGGGGCAGATGCTTAGGGGCGCGGGGAACTGCGCGAGCGACCGAGGGCGGCCCGCACTCGAAATCGCACCGGCGCGGGCAGACGTCCAGGGGCGCGGGGAACTGCGCGAGCAACCGAGGGCGGCCCGCACCCGAAAACGGACCGTCGGGGGCAGACGCTGAGGGGCGCGGGGAACTGCGCGAGCAACCCAGGGCGGCCCGCACTCGAAAATGGACGGGCGGGGGGCAGACGCTGAGGGGCGCGGGGAACTGCGCGAGCGACCGAGTGCGGCCCGCACTCGGAAACGGACTGGCGCGGGCAGACGTTCAGGGGCGCGGGGAACTGCGCAAGCTCTGTTCAAGCCGACCGCAGGGCTACCGCCTTCTGAGCCAGCTCACGACCGCCCCAGCCACCCCCCGCCCCTTGAGCACCGCACCCCCGTGCGCAGACCCCGCCACCGTCGGGACGGTGACGTCACCCGAACCCGAACCCGAACCCGCCCCCCTCTCCGCCTCCGCCACCTCCACAGAATGCGCCACCGGCACAAAGTCCCCCACGGAGTGGACCAGCAACAACGGCGCGTCAGTCGACCCAGACGCGTGGGAGGCGACGGACAGGTCCTCCCACGTCCGCCCACACCCCCGCCCCGCCCCCAACAACCCCGGCACACACCCCGCAAGCCGCTCCGCGGCCCCCCGCAGCCTGCGCCGCTCCGCGGACGCCCCGAGCCGCGCCCCGTCCCGCCAGGCGCGGTACGGCGACGCCACGGGGGAGAGGGCCACGACCCCCCGTACCCGGTCCCGCCCGGCCCCGTACAACCCGGCCTGCAGCGCAAGGTGCCCGCCCGCCGACGAGCCGAGGACGAGCGGGCGCCCACCGCCCCGGTGCCGCCGTACCCACCGCAGCGCCGCCAGCACGTCGTCCCGCTGCGCGGGCCACACCGCGTCCGACGTCAGCCGGTAGTCCGTGTCGTACACGGTGAACCCGCGTGCCGCGAACCACCGCGCCCACCCGCTCCAGTCCGTGTCGTGCGCCCAGTAACCACCGTGCAGGATCACCAGCGCGGGCCCCTTCCGCCCGTACACGGTGATGTTCTGGCGCGGATGTCCCCCGTACCGGAAGACCTGGCCAGGGGAGGGGGAGGCGGAGGGGGCGGAGGGCAGCCCGGCAGCCGGCCGGGACGAGACCTCGGGGGTCGCCTCCGCCGCCGCGCTGGACGACAGGAGCGCCCCGCAGAGGGCCAAGGACAGCAACGTACGACGCATGGGCCAGATGCTCCACGCCACGGCCGCCCCGCACCCGCAGAAACGCTCCGCACCACCACCGCGAGTGGCCGAACGGCCCTCTGTTCGCATGCCGCGAAGGAAACACAAGCAACGGAGACACAGCAGCGAAAAGGGCCGCCGCTCCGTCACCCGGAGCAGCGGCCCTTTCCACGGCGGAAGGCCTCACAGATGGTGGGAAACGGTCAGTTGACCGAGCCCATCAGTTCCTTGACCTTCTTGCGCGACGTCCAGATCCCGAAGCCCGCGAGGACCGCGAGAATCGCCTCGACCGCGACCGCGCCCGAGTTGTTCAGATCGACCCCGAGCTGCGGAGACGTCAGCAGACCCGTCACCGAGTCGCCCGCGGTGACCGCGAGGAACCAGACACCCATCATCTGCGCGCTGTACTTCTCCGGCGCCATCTTCGTGGTGAGCGAGAGGCCGACCGGGGAGAGGCAGAGCTCGCCGACGGTCTGGATGAAGTAGATCGCCACGAGCCACATCGGGCTGACCCGGCCGCCGTTGTTGGCGGTGTCGATCAGCGGGATGAGGAAGACGGCGAACGAGATGCCGATCAGCGTCAGGCTGGAGGCGAACTTGACGGCCGTGCTCGGCTCCTTGCCCCGCTTGTTCAGCCACAGCCAGGCCGAGGCGACGATGGGGGCCAGCGCCATGATGAAGATCGGGTTCAGCGACTGGTACCAGGAGGTCGGGAAGTCGAACCCGAGCAGGTTGTTGGTCGTCGAGCCCTTGCCGAAGATCGACAGGGTCGAGCCGTTCTGGTCGTAGATCATCCAGAAGACGGCGGCGACCACGAAGAACCAGATGTAGCCGGACAGCTTCGACTGCTCCAGCTGCGAGAGCTCCTTGTCGCGCTTCATGCGGGCGAGGACCGTGACCGGGATGACCAGACCGGCGATGATCAGCGGCATCAGCGCCCAGTCGGCGAAGTTGCCGGTGACGCCCATCAGCGTGTAGAGCGCGGCGGCGACGATCAGCCAGATCAGGCCGGTGCGCAGCGCGGAGCGGCGCTGCTCGGGCGTCGCGGGCTGGGAGATCACGCTGCTCTGCTCGCTCAGGTGGCGCGAGCCGAGCATGAACTGGGCCAGGCCGAGCGCCATGCCGACCGCGGCGAGCGCGAAGCCGAAGTGCCAGTTGACGTTCTCGCCGACCGTGCCGATGGACAGCGGGGCGAGGAAGGCACCGAGGTTGATGCCGATGTAGAAGAGCGTGAAGCCACCGTCACGGCGCGGGTCCTGCGGGCCCTTGTAGAGGTGGCCGACCATCACGGAGATGTTCGCCTTCAGCAGGCCGGAACCGATGGCGACGAGCGCCAGGCCGGCGAAGAAGGAGGTCGAGGTCGGCAGCGCGAGCGTGATGTGTCCGAGGATGACGACGGAGGCACCGATGACGACCGTCTTGCGCGGACCCCAGAAGCGGTCCGCCATCCAGCCGCCGGGCATGGCGAGCAGGTAGACCATCGACATGTAGACGGAGTAGATCGCCGTCGCCGTCGTGGCGCTCATGCCCATGCCGCCGGGGGCGATCAGATACAGCGGGAGCAGGGCCTTCATGCCGTAGAAGCTGTAGCGCTCCCACATTTCGGTCATGAAGAGTGTGGCCAGTCCGCGGGGGTGGCCGAAGAAGGTCTTCTCGCTGCCAGGGGTACTGGCCGAGTCCTTCGTCAGGCTGGACGCCATGGTCGATCCTCGTGGGTTCGGGACGCGCGGCAGGAGCGTGAGCGCGCCCGGTGGGGGGCGGTCGGCACCGTTGTCGCGGCGTCCAACCCCACGCCCAGGGGAGATTCACCCCTGTCGAGAGATGAGGGACGGCGACTCCGGGATCCACACCCTGGCGCATCCTCACGCTCAGGGCCCGACCACAGGTCATTCCTTTCAAGGCTGGCCGGAGCCGGCCCGCACATAAAAGAGACCTAAGGCGCGCACAGCGGGCCAAAGGTCCTTGAGTAGTGCATCAGGCGTTGGGTCACCATACGACACGGCAGGGATGCATATGGAAGGACTTGAGACATGGATCACAGGTGTCGCTGCAACCAATGGCACACATTCAAAGGTGTTTCTCAGAATCGCATCCCAGGGACGCAGGCTCGCACCTCCACTGTGCGAGCAGCTCACGAGGGCTGTCCAGTGCGGACTACCATCACTCCATGACCCGTGTACTGCTCGCCGAGGACGACGCGTCCATCTCGGAGCCACTGGCTCGCGCCCTGCGCAGGGAGGGTTACGAGGTCGAAGTGCGTGAGGACGGCCCGACCGCCCTCGACGCCGGTCTGCAGGGCGGTGTCGATCTTGTCGTCCTCGATCTGGGGCTGCCCGGCATGGACGGCCTGGAGGTGGCGCGCCGGCTGCGCGCCGACGGGCTCACGGTGCCGATCCTCATCCTGACCGCGCGCGCCGACGAGGTGGACACCGTCGTCGGTCTGGACGCGGGCGCCGACGACTACGTGACCAAGCCGTTCCGCCTCGCCGAGCTGCTCGCCCGGGTCCGGGCGCTGCTGCGGCGCGGGGCGAGCGAGCCGAAGGAGGCGCCCGCCACGCACGGCGTACGGATCGACGTCGAGTCGCACCGCGCGTGGATGGGCGACGAAGAACTCCAGCTCACCGCCAAGGAGTTCGACCTCCTGAGGGTGCTCGTACGGGACGCGGGCCGGGTCGTCACCCGCGACCAGCTGATGCGCGAGGTCTGGGACACGACGTGGTGGTCGTCGACCAAGACGCTCGACATGCACATCTCCTGGCTCCGCAAGAAACTGGGCGACGACGCGGCGAACCCCCGGTACATCGCGACGGTACGGGGCGTAGGTTTCCGCTTCGAAAAAAGCTGACGGCACCCCCTCCGGGGGGCCTGGCCCCGGACGGCGCACAGTTCCCCGCGCCTCCGGGGGGCCGAGCCCCGTAAGGGGCGCGGGGAACGGCGCGAGCGGGCGAGGACGGCCCGCAGCCGCCATTGAACCGCCGCAGGCAGACGCGTCTGCGGGTTGTGGAGGGCCGGCCGCGCAGTTCCCCACGCCCCTGACGGGGTGAGGCAAACCGTCCCCCGTGCCCCGGGAGGGGCGCACGCGAGAGACTGACCCCATGCGCCGTCGCCTGATCAACAGCACCCTCGCCGTGGTCCTCGTCGTGATCGCCGTCTTCGGCGTGAGCCTCGTCATCGTCGAGACCAAGACGATCAGCAGCAGCGCCAAGGAGCGCGTGGACTCCGAGGCGCTGCGCCTCGCCAGCATCGTCGACAGCCGGCTGATCAGCGAGGAGAAGATCACCGGCGACATCCTGCGCGACCAGGTCGCCACCGACCGCTACGCCCGCATCGAGCTCCCGGGCCGCGCGCCCATCGAGATCGGCACCCGCCCCGGCGGCGAGGTCATCAGCGTCACCCGCCCCGGCGAGCAGGGCGAGCAGGTCACCGTCCAGGAGCCGAAGGCCGCCGTCACCCGTGAGGTCGGCCGTACCCTCCTGATCATCGCCGCCGTGGCGCTGCTCGCCATCGTCGCCGCCGTACTCCTCGCGGTGCGCCAGGCCAACCGCCTCGCCTCCCCCCTCACCGACCTCGCCGAGACCGCGGAGCGCCTCGGCTCCGGCGACCCGCGCCCCCGCCACAAGCGGTACGGGGTGCCGGAGCTGGACCGGGTCGCCGACGTCCTGGACTCCTCCGCCGAGCGGATCGGCCGCATGCTGACCGCCGAGCGCCGGCTCGCCGCCGACGCCTCGCACCAACTGCGCACCCCGCTCACCGCGCTCTCCATGCGCCTCGAGGAGATCACCGTCACCGAGGAGCTCGACACCGTGAAGGAGGAGGCCACGATCGCGCTGGCCCAGGTCGAGCGGCTGACCGACGTCGTGGAGCGGCTGCTCACCAACTCCCGTGATCCGCGCACCGGTTCGGCCGTCGCCTTCGACCTGGACGAGGTCGTCAAGCAGCAACTGGAGGAGTGGCGCCCGGCCTACCGCAGCGCGGGCCGCGCCATCGTCAGCTCGGGCAAGCGGCACCTGGAGGCGGTGGGCACGCCGGGCGCGGTGGCGCAGGTGCTCGCCGCGCTGATCGAGAACTCGCTGATGCACGGGGGAGGCACCGTCGCCCTGCGTACCCGCGTCACCGGCAACCAGGCCGTCATCGAGGTCACGGACGAGGGGCCGGGCGTCCCCGCCGACCTCGGCGCGCGGATCTTCGAGCGGACCATCAGCGGCCGCAACTCGACGGGAATCGGCCTCGCGGTGGCCCGGGATCTGGCCGAGGCGGACGGCGGCCGCCTGGAGATGCTGCAGACCAAGCCGCCGGTGTTCGGCCTCTTCCTGTCGCGCACGCCGCTCTCCCGGGGCGTCGACCCCGACGCCCCGGAGGACCACACGGTGCGGTGAGCGAGGACGAAGGGACCGCTCAGCTCGCCCGTCGTACGACCGGCGGCTCCTCCGGCTCCTCCAGGAACGATTCCGCATGCGCGACGGTCTCGCGGGCGGGCAGCGCCTTGAAGACCCAGGTGCGGTAGGACCAGAAGCGGAAGAGCGTCGCGATGCCCATGCCGAGGAACTTGAAGAAGTTCGCCTGCAGCTTGCCGTCCCAGCCGAACCAGTACGTCGCGGCGTAGAGCACGCCGTTCTCGATCACCAGGCCGACCACGCTGAACAGCAGGAACAGCGTGAGCTCCTTGGTGCGGCCGCTCTTGTCGCGGTCGCGGTACGTGAAGTAGCGGAACCCCACGTAGTTGAAGGCGATGGCGACCACCGTCGCGATCACGCTGGCCCGCACCACGTGCAGATCCGTCACGTGCCGTACGAGGTTGAAGACGCCGAAGTTCACCAGGGTCCCGACCGCCCCCACGGCCCCGAACTTGGCGATCTCGCGCTTGAGGCTGTTCAGCCGCACCCGCAGTGCGCCGCGTTCCGTCATGGTCGTCGCCCCAGCCCCCGTCGATGCGTACCGGTCGATGCGTCCCGGTCGTGTACGTGCCGACGGATTGGTGTTTCGGTCGTGTCGACCCAGCCATGCTAACCAGCGGGCCTGCCCGGCGCGCGCGGGCGCCCGGACACTGTGGCACCGCTGTGACGCGGGGGTCACGGAGGGCACCGGATCCGGCCGATGTCCGGCGGCGGATACCGGCCGATACCCTGGGGGTGTGACGTTCCCGGTAGTCGGCATGGTCGGCGGCGGTCAGCTCGCCCGCATGACCCACGAGGCGGGCATCCCCCTCGGCCTGAAATTCAAGCTCCTCAGTGACACCCCGCAGGACTCCGCGGCCCAGGTCGTCGGCGAAGTCGTCATCGGCGACTATCGCGACCTGGACACGCTGCGTGAGTTCGCGCGGGGCTGCGACGTGATCACCTTCGATCACGAACACGTACCCACCGAGCACCTCAGAGCCCTGGAGGCGGACGGCATCCCCGTCCGTCCGGGGCCCGACGCGTTGGTGCACGCCCAGGACAAGGGCGTGATGCGCGAGAAGCTCACGGAGATCGGCGTGCCCTGCCCGCGCCACCGGATCGTGGAGGACCCGGCCGACGTGGCCGCCTTCGCGGCCGAGGGCGCGGTGGACGGCGGCGACGGCTTCCCCGTGATCCTCAAGACGGTGCGGGGCGGCTATGACGGGAAGGGGGTGTGGTTCGTCCGTTCCGTCGAGGACGCCGAAGATCCCTTCCGGGCCGGTGTCCCGGTGCTCGCCGAGGAGAAGGTCGACTTCGTGCGCGAGCTCGCGGCGAACGTCGTCCGCTCCCCGCACGGCCAGGCCGTGGCCTACCCCGTCGTCGAGTCCCAGCAGGTCGACGGCGTCTGCGACACGGTCATCGCCCCCGCGCCCGGCCTCTCCGAGGCCCTCGCGGGGGAGGCGCAGGAGCTCGCGCTGCGCATCGCCAAGGAGCTCGGCGTGGTCGGCCACCTCGCCGTCGAGCTCTTCGAGACGCACGACGGCCGCATCCTCGTCAACGAACTGGCGATGCGCCCGCACAACTCCGGCCACTGGACGCAGGACGGCGCGATCACCTCGCAGTTCGCCAACCACGTCCGCGCGGTGCTCGACCTGCCGCTGGGCGACCCGCGCCCGCGCGCGACGTGGACGGTGATGGCCAACGTCCTCGGCGGCGACTACCCCGACATGTACGCCGCGTACCTGCACTGCATGGCCCGCGACCCGCAGCTCAAGATCCACATGTACGGCAAGGACGTGAAGCCCGGCCGCAAGGTCGGCCACGTGAACACCTACGGCGACGATCTGGACGAGGTCCTCGACCGCGCCCGCCACGCAGCCGGCTACCTCCGAGGAACGATCACCGAATGACCTCCCCCGTTATTGGCATCGTCATGGGGTCCGACTCGGACTGGCCCGTCATGGAGGCGGCCGCGCAGGCGCTCGCCGAGTTCGAGATCCCCTTCGAGGTCGACGTCGTCTCCGCGCACCGCATGCCGCACGAGATGATCGCGTACGGCGAGCAGGCCGCGGACCGCGGTCTCAAGGCGATCATCGCGGGCGCGGGCGGCGCCGCCCACCTGCCCGGCATGCTGGCGTCGGTGACGCCGCTGCCGGTGATCGGTGTCCCCGTCCCGCTGAAGTACCTGGACGGCATGGACAGCCTGCTCTCCATCGTGCAGATGCCGGCGGGCGTCCCGGTGGCCACGGTCTCGGTGGGCGGCGCGCGCAACGCGGGCCTGCTCGCGGCCCGGATGCTCGCCGCGCACGATCCCGAACTCCTCGCCCGTATGCGGGAGTTCCAGCAGGAGCTGAACGACCAGGCGACGGAGAAGGGCAAGCGGCTGCGGACCAAGGTCGAGGGCGCGGGTTCCGGATTCGGCTTCGGTTCGGGAAAGTGATCGCATGAGCTCCCTCGACGAAGCACGCGCGCTCCTCGCCGACTTCCCCGTCGTCGACGGCCACAACGACCTGCCGTGGGCGCTGCGCGAGAAGGCCGGTTACGACCTCGGCCGCCTCGACATCGCCGCCGACCAGACCGGCAGCCTGCACACGGACATCGCCCGGCTGCGGGCGGGCGGCGTCGGCGCGCAGTTCTGGTCGGTGTACGTACGCACCGACCTGACCGGCGACTCGGCGGTCAGCGCCACGCTCGAACAGATCGACTGCGTCGAGCAGTTGCTCACCCGCCACCCCGCGGACCTGGCCCGCGCCCTGACCGCCGCGGACATGGAGCAGGCCCGCTCCGAGGGGCGCATCGCCTCCCTGATGGGCGCCGAGGGCGGCCACTCCATCAACAACTCCCTCGCCACGCTGCGGGCGTTGCACACGCTGGGCGTCCGCTACATGACGCTCACGCACAACGACAACATCGCGTGGGCGGACTCGGCGACGGACGAGCCGGGTGTCGGCGGCCTCTCCGCCTTCGGCCACGAGGTCGTGCGCGAGATGAACCGCGTCGGCATGCTGGTGGACCTCTCGCACGTCGCGGCGACGACGATGCGGGCGGCCCTGGACACGTCGGTGGCCCCGGTGATCTTCTCGCACTCCTCCGCGCGCGCGGTCTGCGACCATCCGCGCAACATCCCGGACGACGTCCTGGAGCGGCTGCCCGCCAACGGCGGCGTGGCGATGGTGACCTTCGTACCGAAGTTCGTCCTGCAGGCGGCGGTCGACTGGACGGCGGCCGCCGACGAGAACATGCGGGCCAACGGCTTCCACCACCTCGACACCTCGGTGGCGGGCATGAAGGTCCACGCGGCCTTCGAGGAGTCGACCCCCCGCCCGATCGCCACCGCGGCGACGGTCGCCGACCACCTCGACCACATGCGCGAGGTGGCGGGCGTGGACCACATCGGCATCGGCGGCGACTACGACGGCACGGCGTTCACGCCGAACGGTCTGGACGACGTCTCGGGCTACCCGAACCTGATCGCGGAACTCCTCGACCGAGGCTGGTCCACGTCCGACCTCGCGAAGCTGACGTGGCGGAACGCGGTACGGGTGCTGGGCGCGGCGGAGGACGTGTCCCGCGACCTCAAGTCCCACAGGGGGCCGTCGATCGCGACGCTGGAGCAGCTGGACGGCTAGTCGTTCCCGCTGTGGGCAGGCATTCCGCACGGCGGAACGGGTGGGCACAGCGCCACGGCGCCGGGTGCGTGGAACCTTGGTTCAGCCCCGGCGCCGGGAGGGCGCGTTACGGGAGGTTGCGCGCCATCACGATGCGCTGGACCGGGTTCGTGCCCTCGTAGATCTGCGTGCTTTACAGCGAACACGGCTCTGACCTGGGGAGCCACCCCCTCCGCGGGGTGCTTCCCCAGCATTTCCTTCCCTTCCCGCACGGCTGCGGCATGCGGCGAGCGTGCCGAGTTTCCTGTTCTCTCAACTGGGCCACCTTGACCCGCCTGTCACGGCATCGCGAGGATCGAACAGGACACCAACCTACGCAGGGGGTCGGCCAGTGAAGCTCAACCAGCTCGCAAGCGAGTGCGACGAGGGGCCGTGCCCGACCGTGTGGGCGGTAGAGGGCACGGGGAGCGTCTTAGTGCAAGGCTTCAAGGTGGATGACGAGGAAGCGCTCACCACCATGCAGCTACCGAACAACGAAACCGCCGTGCGTATCCCAATGTCGCTGATTCTGAGGGTGGCCCGTGAACATCTCGCCTGACGAGTTCGGAAAGCTCTTCACGGAGTTTCAGCGTGAAGCGTTCCGCCTTGAGACCTTGGACGACTACAGCAAGTCGGGTGGGGTCGACGCTTACCACGCATTCTTGGCCGGTAAGTCACAGCCGGAAGAGTATAAGTCGGCCGGTTGGGTCACGACCGTACGAGATGCCACACATGCCGGTAAGCGCATGTACCGCGTGCACATCCTGGCTCGCCCCCTGAGTGATTACCTGCGGTTCGAACTCGGTTGGGGTTACGTCCGGAACCAGGAAGCCGGGGAAGAGTTCTTCATCCTGGACACCACCGAACAGCCGAACCCGCTTGAGGGTGTGCCGGACTTCTGGGCCTTCGATGAACGCTCGATCGTGACTATGCGGTACGGCGATGGCGGAGAGTTCCTAGGTGCAGAAATATTCCCCGAGGAGCAGGCGCAGGAATGGCTAGAGCGTCGAGACGCAGCCTTGAGTAAGGCTGTACCGTTCCGCGGCTGGTGGGAGCAGCACAAGCCAGCGTGAACAACATCAGTATCGGTCGAGCGCTACGGGAACTGCGAGAAGCCAGCGGAAAGCAGGCCAAGGCGGTCGCCCGTAGCGCTGTCATGTCTCCGAGCAAGCTCAGCAAGATTGAGAACGAAGCGCTTGCGCCGAGCCTGATAGACGTGGAGCGCATCCTCACTGCCTTGGAGGTCTCGGAGGAGGTCAAGGCCCGACTCACCGAAGCTGCCCGTAAGGCCGCCACGGAGGCGACGGCGTGGCGCATCCTGCGGCGTACCGGGCTTCACAAGCACCAGGACGAGATCCGGGCGATAGAGGCACAAACGACCCTCATGCGGCTCTTCCAGCCGTCATGTATTCCTGGCCTACTCCAGACCCCCGAATACGCTCGCGCCATCCTTAGTAGACACGGCTACACGCAAGGCGCCCTAGAGAAGATGATGGGTGCACGCCTGCTCCGGCAAGAGGTCTTGCACGACACCGACCGAACCTTTCGGTTCGTGGTCACTGAGTCCGTGCTGAGATGGAAAATCGTTCGCCCCTCGATGCTGGCAGCGCAGCTGGACAAGCTCATCACCATATCGAGAATGCCGAATGTGGGTATCGGGGTGCTTCCCCTGTCGTCACCTATGGCTGACTTGCCCAGTTCCTCCTTTGTTCTCTTCGACACCAACCTGGCAATCATGGAGATCCCTCATGCTGAGATCACCACCACCGAAGCCAGGGACGTCGAGCTATACCTGAACAAGTTCGATGGCTTCGAGGGCGCGGCCGTCACGGGCGAGGAAATGAGGCACTTCGTTGCAGGGCTCCGGGACGACTTCTTGAGGCAACAGGAAACGGGCTAGAGGTTCCTCGGTGACGGTCCGAGGATGTACTCATGCCGACCGAACCGAAGAACGACAGCCAGAAGGTCCCGCAGGGTTGGCGGATGGACCCGATCCCAAGCCGTCCGGCGTACCGGGATGTGGATGGGAACATTCGTGTCCCCATGTGGTTGACGAAGAACGGTCGGCATACGGCAGACACGGAGATGGATCTGCTCCCGTCTGAGGCCGCACTACTGGTCGACAGCCTGACCAACGCCATGAAAGACAACGCCAGGTCGACGCTGCATGAGCTCTTGCGGGAGTCCGCGACGGCTGTTGGCCCGGGTGTCTTGTACGTGTCGAAAACGGATCAGTGCCGGCTCTTAGTCCGCCCCAGCACTCACCCCACAGGAAGGCACACCCATGCCCGAAACCGACCTGTACAGCCTGCCCATCGACGGCGCCACGTTCTACAAGGCATGCGGAGGCAACACGCATCCGGACGGCGAGTCCTGCGCCACGCTGGCGAAGATCGGCCCCGCCGCGTGGGCGTTGGGCGACAGCAAGCGGCCGGGTGCGGAGCCGTTGCGCTTCACCACCGAGGAATTGAGCGCGGCCGGTATCGACCCGGTCCGCTTCGGCCTGTCTGCCTGACGGCCACCTCTGGCGCCGCCGGCCCCGGCTCGCCCCGCGAGGCGCGGCCGGGGGCGCTCCTCTCTTCTCGCATGGAACGGGACGACAGTTGCACCACCACGGCTACCTGTGGACCGGCTCCAAGCAACGGTTCGACGACGAGGCGCTGAGACGGCCTCCGCATCCTGATCCTCCTCCGGCCGACAAGCCGGAGCTGATCGCGCGGTACCAGGAAGTGAAGGCGGAGTTCCCGACCGTGGACCTGCCGCCGCTGGAAACGGCGCACTGGCTGATCAAGCCCGCGAAGTTGGTGCGCGATACCTGGGAGGAGCCGAAGGAAGCGGCGGAGTGGCTCGGGCAACAACTGACCGCGTATGCACCCCGGTTCGCCTGCGAGTCGGACCGCGACAGTACGCGGCTGGCGCTTCTGGTCAACTCCGCTGCGGAACAGCTCGGTTGGGGCGGAGACGTGTCCCACGGCTTCTACCTGGAGAGGCCCGCATTTCTGTCCGTAGCCCTAGTGACGTGCTCCCCGAACCGGGCGGCACCGGACCTTGGCTGCCCGACTGTCCACACCGGGGACGCCCCGACCAAGGTCCACTCGCCTCGACCACCGCGACCGTGCTGATGCCAGAACAGCCCCTGGCGAGATACCAGGGGCTGTCGTCCGTGCCGGGGTCTCTACGGCAGGTTGCGCGCCATCACGATCCGCTGGACCTGGTTCGTGCCCTCGTAGATCTGGGTGATCTTCGCGTCGCGCATCATGCGCTCGACCGGGTAGTCACGGGTGTAGCCGTAGCCGCCGAGGAGCTGGACCGCGTCCGTCGTGACCTCCATCGCCACGTCCGAGGCGAAGCACTTGGCGGCCGCGCCCTGGAAGGTGAGGTCGCTGTCGCCCCGCTCCGACTTGGCCGCGGCGGCGTACGTCAGCTGGCGGGCCGCCTCGATCTTCATCGCCATGTCGGCGAGCATGAACTGGATGCCCTGGAAGTCGCCGATCGGCTTGCCGAACTGCTTGCGCTCCTTGACGTACCCCTTGGCGTAGTCGAGGGCGCCCTGCGCGATGCCGAGGGCCTGCGCCGCGATGGTGATGCGGGTGTGGTCCAGGGTCTTCATCGCCGTGGCGAAGCCCGTGCCCTCCTCGCCGATCATGCGGTCGGCGGGGATGCGGACGTTGTCGAGGTAGACCTCGCGGGTGGGGGAGCCCTTGATGCCGAGCTTCTTCTCCGGGGCGCCGAAGGAGACACCCTCGTCGCCCTTCTCGACGACGAAGGCGCTGATGCCCTTCGACCGCTTCTCCGGGTCCGTCACGGCCATCACCGTGTAGTACTCGGAGACGCCCGCGTTGGTGATCCACCGCTTGACGCCGTTGAGCACCCAGAAGTCGCCGTCGCGCACGGCCTTCGTCTTCATGCCCGCCGCGTCGGAACCGGCGTCCGGCTCGGAGAGGCAGTACGAGAACATGCCCTCGCCGCCCGCGAGCGCCGACATGTACTTCTTCTTCAGCTCCTCGGAGCCGGAGAGGATGACCGGCAGCGAACCGAGCTTGTTGACGGCCGGGATCAGCGAGGAGCTGGCACACACGCGCGCCACCTCCTCGATCACGATGACCGTCGCGAGCGCGTCGGCGCCGGCGCCGCCGTAGCTCTCCGGTACGTGGACCGCGTGCAGGTCGTTGGCGACGAGCGCGTCGTGCGCCTCCTGCGGGAAGCGGGCCTCCTCGTCGACCGCGGCGGCGAAGGGCGCGATCTTCGCCTCGGCCAGCGAGCGGATCGCGTCGCGGAGCATGTCGTGCTCCTCGGACGGGCGGTACAGGTCGAAATCAGCCGATCCGGCCAAGGTCTCTCACGCTCCAAGGACGCTAATTACCGTTAAGTAACCCAAATTTTAGTGGTGCGCCCCACGCAAGGGATACGTGAGCTTCGCGACAGCAGAAATCGTGCCCGGTGAGCGGCCGGGACACGGGGACTATGCTCGTCTGCGCACTGACGCCACAGCCCTCTGGAGCACCGCATGGCCCTCAAGATCACCGTGATCGGCACCGGCTATCTCGGCGCCACGCACGCCGCGGCCATGGCCGAGCTCGGCTACGAGGTGCTCGGGCTCGACGTCGTGCCCGAGAAGATCGACATGCTCACGCGGGGCGAGGTCCCCATGTACGAGCCCGGTCTGGAGGAGCTGCTCCGCAAGCACGTCGCGGGCTTCGAGGGCGCGAGCGGCCGGCTGCGCTTCACCATGGACTGGGCGGAGGCGGCGGACTTCGGCGACGTCCACTTCCTCTGCGTGAACACCCCGCAGAAGCACGGCGAGTACGCGTGCGACATGAGTTACGTGGACAGCGCCCTGGAGTCCCTCGCCAAGCACCTCACCAAGCCGGCCCTGGTCGTCGGCAAGTCCACCGTGCCGGTGGGCAGCGCGGACCGGCTCGCGGCGCGCCTCGCGGAGCTGGCCCCCGCGGGCGACCGGGTCGAGCTGGCCTGGAACCCCGAGTTCCTGCGGGAGGGCTTCGCCGTCAAGGACACGCTGCACCCCGACCGGATCGTCGTCGGCGTGCGCAGCGAGCGCGCGGAGGAGCTGCTGCGCGAGGTGTACGCGACGCCGATCGCCGAAGGCTCCCCGTTCGTCGTCACGGACTTCCCGACGGCCGAGCTGGTGAAGACCTCCGCCAACTCCTTCCTCGCCACGAAGATCTCCTTCATCAACGCCATGGCCGAGGTGTGCGAGGCGGCGGGCGGCGACGTCGTGATGCTGGCGGAGGCCCTCGGGTACGACGACCGGATCGGCAAGAAGTTCCTGCGGGCCGGGATCGGCTTCGGCGGCGGCTGTCTGCCGAAGGACATCCGCGCGTTCATGGCGCGGGCCGGCGAACTCGGCGCCGACCAGGCCCTCACCTTCCTGCGCGAGATCGACTCCATCAACATGCGGCGGCGCGGCCAGATGGTCGAGATGGCGCGGGAGGCGCTGGGCGGCGGCTCGTTCCTCGGCAAGCGGGTCGCGGTGCTCGGCGCGACGTTCAAGCCGGACTCGGACGACGTACGGGACTCCCCGGCCCTGAACGTCGCCGGCCAGATCCACCTCCAGGGCGGCCAGGTCACGGTGTACGACCCCAAGGGCATGGCGAACGCCCGCCGCCTCTTCCCCACGCTCGGCTACGCGGACACGGCCCTGGAAGCGGTCCGCGGCGCGGACGTCGTCCTGCACCTCACGGAGTGGCAGGAGTTCCGCGACCTGGACCCGGCGGAACTGGCGGCGGCGGCGACGACCCCGCTGATCCTGGACGGCCGCAACGCCCTGAACCCCACGAGCTGGCGCACAGCAGGCTGGACCTACCGAGCCATGGGCCGCCCCCAGGCGTAACCCGGCGGGGCTCGAGCGGATACCACCGGCGCCAGCCCCGAGGGCGCCCGGAGGCCCCCTAAGGGGCGCGGGGAACGGCGCGAGCAACCCCACGCGGCCCGCACGGGAGAACGCACCGGGACCACCCCTAGGGGCGCGGGGAACGGCGCGAGCAACCACACGCGGCCCGCACGGGAGTACGCAACGGGGACCACCCCTAAGGGGCGCGGGGAACGGCGCGAGCAACCACACGCGGCCCGCACGGGAGAACGCACCGGGGGCCCACCCCCAGGGGCGCGGGGAACGGCGCGACAAGCCACAACAAACCCGCACCCGAAGAGCAACCGCCCCCCACCCCAACCCCAAATCCGCTCAAGCCCGGCGCAGCCGATACGCCCGCATCTTGGCCCGCGCCCCACAAACCCCCATGTCACACCACCGCCCCCGCCCCGCGGGACTCCGGTCGTAGTACGCCCAGTGACAGTCCCCCGCCTCACACGCCTTGAGGCGGAGCCACGTCCCGGCGACCAGCCCCTCCGCGACGGCGACCGCCACCCGCGCCGTCAGCGACCCGGAGTCGGACGCCGCGAGCGACGCGGCGCCGGACGCGGCGTCCACCCGTACCCGTACGGGCCCCTCCGCGAGAAGCTCGGTCAACCCCCGCACGGACCGGTGCGGCGGATACCCGGCGTGCGCGAGACACGCCGCCCGCAAGGACTCCCGCAGCTCCTGCGCACCCCGCAGCGCCCCCGCGTCACCCGGCGCGAGCCCGAACGCCCGCAGCCCTTCCTCCGTCGCGAGCGAGTCCGCACCCGTCTCCAGGTTGAGCGTGTTCACCAGCTCCTGGATCAGCGCGAGCCCTCCCGGCGCGGGCGCTCTGTCGTTCATGGTTGCGACGTTACCCCTTTGGCGGGAGTATGGAGTAACCGTTACCGGCTGAACGCCCTTAACAGGTAATCCGTGACCGGTAATCCCTCCTGACGGAAGCGGGAACCATGCCCCTCGCCAAGCTCAACGTCGTCGTCCTGGACTGCCCCGACCCCCTCGCCCTCGCCGAGTTCTACGCGGCCGTCATAGGCGGCACCCCCACCCCCGGCGACGAGGGCTGGTACGACCTGAAGACCCACGAGGACCACGGGGGCCACGGGGGCCAAGGGGGAGCCACCCTGGCCTTCCAGGAGGCCCCCGGTTTCGTACCCCCGTCCTGGCCGTCCCCCGACGCCTCGCAACAGTTCCACCTCGACCTCACAGTGGAGGACATGGACGACATGGACGCCGTGGAGAAGGAGATCCTCGCGCTCGGCGCCACCGTCCTCGACGCCGCCGACCGCGACCGTTCCTGGCGGGTTTACGCGGACCCCGCCGGGCACCCGTTCTGCCTCTGCGCTTGTTGATCCACCCGTCGAAGGAGCGAGACATGACCGAGGCCCACGCCCAGGACACCCCCACCCCCTTCGCCACGCTGCGCAACGTCGTCCTCGACTGTCCCGAGCCGCGCCGGCTCGCCGAGTTCTACGCGCAGATCATCGGCGGCACCATCGAGGACGACGGCGACTGGGTGGACCTCGTCCTGCCCGGCCGCGTCAAGGTGTCGTTCCAGCGGGTGAGCGACCTGCGCCCGCCGGAGTGGCCCCGCTCCGACGCGAACGCCCAGCAGGTCCACCTGGACCTCGACGCGGGACGCACCATGGAGGAGATCGAGGCCGCCGAGAAGAAGGTCATCGCCCTCGGCGCCCGGCCGCTGGACCTGGACGACGACGGCGGCAAGCGCGACTTCCGCGTGTACGCCGACCCGGTGGGCCACCCCTTCTGCCTCTGCAAGATCCCCTAGGGGACCCGGAGAAGAGACGGCCAACCCGCCCGGCCGGCCGGCCCGCTCAGCCGTCCAGGCGCTCCACCCGCGCCGTGGACGGCGCCCGACGGTCCCGCGTGGCCCGTGCCGTGAAGTCCGCTCCGCGCAGGACGCGTTGGACGTTGCCCCAGGTGAGCAGCGCCAACTCCGCGTCGGGCCAGCCGCGTTCGACGAGCTCGGCGATCAGCCGGGGGTAACTCGCCGTGTCGGCGAGCTCGTCGGGCCGCGCCTCGGTCGTGTCGTACGTCCCCGAGAGGCCGACGCACTCCGGCCCGGCGATCCGCCGCACGTGGTCCAAATGGTCCGCCACCTCGCGCACCGAGGGCCCCGTGCGGTCCGCGGAGAGCGGCACCAGGCACAGCCCCTTGGCGGCGCCCACCGCCGTCAGCAGCTCGTCGGTGAGGTTCGCCGGATGGTCGCGCAGGGCGCGGGCCCCGGAGCGGGTGAAGATCACCGGAGCCTTGGAGACCGCGAGGACCCGCCGCGCCGTCGCCTCGGACGCGCCGGACAGGTCCGCGAGGACCCCGAGCCGGTTCATCTCCCTGACGACCTCCTCGCCGAACGGGGTCAGGCCGCCCGGCCCCGCCCACGACGTGCCGGAGAGCGTCACCGCGCACAGGCCGAGGCTGTGCAGCGCGCGCAGCGCCCCCAGCGAGTCGCCGAGCGCGGCCCCGCAGGCCGGTCCGATCAGCGTGGCGATGCGCCCGCAGTTGCGCGCGTCGGCCGCCTCCGAGGAGTTGCGGGCGAGCCGCAGCCCCTCGGGGTGGGCGGCGATGAGGTGCCGTACGAAGTCGATCTGTTCGAGCGTCGCGCCGACGGGCCGGTCGGCGCGGGGGCCCTCGGGCACGTGCACCGACAGGAACTGCGCGCCGACCCGTCCCGCGCGCAGCCGCGGCACGTCGCTCTCCAGGCCGCTGTCGCCCGTCTCGAAGTCATGCCAGGACAGCTGGCGCAGCGCCCACGGCAGACCGCTGTAGCCGTCGGCGACCGGATGGGCGGCGAGCAGCGCACGAGCCCGCTCGGCCGGGTCGGCTGGGTCGGCCGGGTCAGCCGGATCCGCCCGCTCAGCCGGATCGACCGGATCCGCGGACCCGACCGGCTCGGGGCGGCCCGTCCCGGTCTCCCGGGCCGGCAGCGGCTCCCGTAGGGGGAGGGGTTCCCGTACGGGGAGCGGCTCCCGGGTGGGCAGCGGATGCCGCAACGGCAGCGGATCCCTTACGGGTACGGGCTCGGTGGCCGGCTCGCGCAGGGTCCCGGTGTCGGGGGAGGGGATGGCTTCGGGCGGGACGGGGGGCGTGTCGAGCTCCCCCGCCTCGGCGGTGGTGGAGAGGTCCTCCTGCAGGTCTGCCATGGCGGGTGCTCCGGACGTCGGCGGGGGCGGCCAGTTCGCACCACCGTGACACGGAGCGGCCGCGGCTTCTCGGCGGGCGGAGCGTTCGGGGTAACCCCCGCCGACGGGCCCGCCGCACACGGAAGGGCCCCGCCGGCGGATCGGCGGGGCCCTTCGGCGGTGGACGGACGCCTCAGCTGCTCGTGACGGTCACCGCGTCGTCGTTGTTGAGCTCCTCGACCAGCTTCTTGACCTTGGCCTTGTCCCATACGAGGTTGCCGCCGGCGGAGCCCGAGATCGGGATGTTCATCGACTTGCCGTCGCCGCCGGTGACGCCCTTCATCGCCCAGAACATCGAGGCCACGTCGAACAGGCCCATGTCCTTGTCGACGACCAGGGTGTCCAGGCCCGCGCCCATGGTGGGGTAGAGCTTGAACGGGTTCATGACCGTGCCGGGCGTCGCCGCCTGGTGGGCCAGGGCCGCGAGGAACTTCTGCTGGTTCTTCGTGCGGTCCAGGTCGCTGGAGAAGGCGTGCCGGGTGCGGACGAAGGCCAGGGCCTCCTGGCCGTTGAGCGTCTGCTTGCCCGCCTCGAAGTCGGCGCCCGACCACTTGTCCTTGAAGGCCTTGGGGATGTCCATCTCGACACCGCCGACCGCGTCCACGATCTTGGCGAAGCCGCCGAAGCCGATCTCCGCGTAGTGGTCGATCTTCAGGCCGGTGTTGAACTCGACGGTGCGCACGAGGAGTTCGGGGCCGTCCTCGGCGTACGCGGCGTTGAGCTTGGTCTGCCGACCGGTGCCCGGGTAGAGCTTGCCGGACTCGGCGCCCTTGAACGAGGGGATCGTGACGTTCGAGTCGCGGGGGAGCGAGATCATCGTGTTCCCGCCGTCGTCCGCGACGTGCAGGATCATCATCGAGTCCGTGCGCTTGCCCTCGGCCGAACCCGTGTGGAGCTTCTTCTTGTCCTCGGCGGTCATGCCCTCGCGGCTGTCGGAGCCGACGATCAGGTAGTTCGTGCCGGCGCCGCCCTCGGGCCGCTCGATGACCTTGGAGAGGTCGACCTCGCGCTTGAGCTTGGAGTCGGCCCAGAAGTACGTGGCGACGGAGACCACGACCAGCACCGTGACCAGGGTGATCGCGCCCCACTTGAGCCGCTTGCGCCAGTTCGGCGCGGGGCGCGGGGCGCGCGTCGCCGAGGCGGGGCCGCCGCCGTTGCCGCCGCCCTGGCCGTAGACCTGGCCGGTGTTGTAACCGCTGTCGTACGCGCTGTCGGGGTTCTGGCCGTACGAGCCCTGGCGCGGGGCGCGCGGCTCGAAGACGTCGTCCCGGGCGTCGCCGTACGGGCGGCCGTCGCCGTACCCCTCGCCGTAGCCGTCGTCGTACGCGGGCTGCTGCGGCACCCCGCCCGGCGGCGGACCGGCCGGACGGGACGCCGGGCCGCGCTGCACATGTCGCATCACGCGGGCGCCGTCGGGCTGGGAGTCCCCGCTGCCGCGGCCGTACCCCCGGCCGCCGCCCTGATCGTCAGGCCAATCGCTCATGTGGCCCAGTGTGCCGTCTCGCACCCCGCGCCTTACAGGGCGGTCGGGAATTCGACGCAGTGCTGTAGCAGAGCTGATGCAAAGCGGGCGGGGAGGGGGGCGGGCGGAAGCCCGGCATAGGGTGGAGGGCATGACAGACCAGGCTCCCCGTCCGACGGCGTCCAGGCCGGAGGAGAATCCCCAGGCCCGCGGGGCGATCGAGGGCAAGCCGACATCGGCCTCCCGCACCACGCTCAGCCACATCATGACCCACAACGACACCAACCTCCTCGGTACGGTGCACGGTGGCGTGATCATGAAACTCGTGGACGACGCGGCGGGAGCGGTCGCCGGACGCCACTCGGGCGGCCCCGCGGTCACCGCGTCCATGGACGAGATGGTGTTCCTGGAGCCGGTGCGGGTGGGCGACCTCGTCCATGTGAAGGCGCAGGTCAACTGGACCGGGCGCAGCTCCATGGAGGTCGGCGTCCGGGTCCTCGCCGAGCGCTGGAACGAGTCGACGCCCGCGCAGCAGGTGGGCTCGGCCTACCTCGTCTTCGCGGCGGTCGACGCGGACGGCAAGCCGCGTACGGTTCCTCCGGTGGTGCCCGAGACGGACCGTGACCGGCGCCGCTACCAGGAGGCGCAGATCCGGCGCACGCACCGGTTGGCGCGGCGCCGGGCGATCAAGGAGTTGCGGGAGGCGCGGGTGGCCGAGGGGTTCGAGGACTGAGGTTGCTGGCCCCTGGGCCTTGGGCGGGGTGGGGTGGGGGGTGGGGGCTTCGGGGGGTTTTCTGGTGCGGGTTTGTTGTGGCTTGTCGCGCCGTTCCCCGCGCCCCTAGGGGTGGTTCCGGTGCGTTCTCCCGTGCGGGCTGCGTGGGGTTGCTCGCGCCGTTCCCCGCGCCCCTTACGGGGCGCCCCCGCTCGGGCCCGCGCCCCTTACGGGGCTCGCTAGTCGCACGTCACCTCGTCGCCTCTGATCGCTCCGAATTCTCCCTGTTGGGCGTCCTCCGCCCGGACCCTGCGGACCTCCTTGAAGTCCGTGCCCGCGATGACCTTCAGGGTCGGGCCCTGGCCCGGTACCGGGCGTAGTTCCGCGCCCGGGAGCGCCGTCGCCAGGGACTTCGCCGAGCGGTCCCAGCGCGGGTCGAAGGCGATGACCGTCCGCGGGGCGGGGCGGGCCGCCGCGCCCGGCACGTCCGCCGGCGCCCCCGTGGTCTGGAAGCCGGTCGCCCGCAGCCCCGCGTCGACCTTCTTGCCGAGCCCCGGCGCCCCCGTGCCGTTCTCCACCTGGACCCGGACCTGCTGCGGCGAGACGTCGACCATCGTGGCCTTGCTCCTGGGACGGTGCGCCGCGAGCGGCTGGTCCTGGCGCAGCGCCTCGAAGAGCCGCCCCGCCTTCACCGGGTGCCACTTCAGCGTCGAGCCGATGCCGGGCACCACCTGCCCCGTGGCGTCCAGCGGCACCGTCGTGAACTCCGACGAGGAGGGCGAGAAGCCCCGCATCGCTCGCCCGAGGTCCAGCATGTCGCCGGTGCCGAAGCCCTTGTCGGCCCGGACGGAGCCGAGCAGCGTCCGCGTCACGTCGCGGAACTTGACCGGGTTCAGCAGGACCCCGCTGCTCGTCGCCTTCGCGATGAGCGCCGCGAGGAAACGCTGCTGGCGCTGCATGCGGCCCAGGTCGGAGGCGCCGTCCACGTAACGGGAGCGTACGTACTGGAGCGCCGCGCCGCCGTTCAGCTGGTGCGTGCCCTCCGCCAGGTCGAGCCCCGTGTGGGAGTCCCGGAGCGGGCGGGCCGTGCAGATCCGCACCCCGCCGAGCACGTCCACCGTCTTCATGAAGCTCAGGAAGTCGACCTCCAGATAGTGGTCGATCTTGACCTTCGTCATGTGCTCGACGGTCTGCACGGTCAGGTTGGGGCCGCCCTCCGCGTACGCCGCGTTGATCTTGTTGGGGTGCTCGCGGTGCCTCTGGCCGGTGTTCCGGTCGGTGTGCGGGGGCAGGTCGGCGTAGCTGTCCCGGGGCAGGCTCACCACGCTGGCGCGGTCCCGGTCCTCCGAGATGTGCACGATCATGATCGTGTCCGTGCAGTGGCAGGGCGCGCCGCCGAGCCGGTACTTCTCCTTCTCCTCCGGGGTGATCTTGTCCCGGCCGTCGGTGCCGACGAGCAGCACGTTGATGCCGTGGCCCGACTCGGGCCTGTTCTTCATGTCCCGGAAGACGTCCACCCGTCGGATGCCCGTGTCCAGGCTGGTGACGACCGAGTGCCCGATGCCCGCCGCGGCCAGCACCGTCACCGAGACGGTGCACGCCAGCCGCATCGCCCAGCGGGGCCGTTTCCGCCGCCCGGCGGACGTCCGCCGGGCGCGCTGGGCCGGTGGGCGGGGGCGCGGCGCGGGGGCGGGGGAGCGGGGCGGTGTGGGCACGTGCGGAACACCTCCGCGGTGACGGGCGGCTGGGGGTGGGAGACGGGCCGGGGGACCCGAGAAAGGTAAGGCCATACGAAATGCGGCCCGGGGTAGCGACCCGGTTGGCGCGCACCCGTGTCCCCCATTCGCGGTAACGTGACGCGTGATGAACGCGAAGTCCGAGGCGCTGCCTCCAGCCGTATCCGTGATCATGCCCGTCCTCAACGAGGAGCGGCATCTGCGTGAGGCCGTGCACGCGATCCTGCAGCAGGAGTACGCGGGCGAGATGGAGGTCGTCGTCGCGCTCGGCCCCTCCACCGACCGCACGGACGAGATCGCCGCCGAGCTGGTCCGGGAGGACCCGCGGGTGCACACGGTGCCCAATCCGACCGGCCGCACGCCCGCCGCGCTGAACGCCGCCATCAAGGCGTCGCGGCACCCCGTCGTGGTGCGCGTCGACGGCCACGCCGCGCTCTCGCCCGGCTACATCACCACCGCCGTGCGGCTCCTTGAGGAGACCGGCGCGATGAACGTCGGCGGCATCATGCACGCCGAGGGCCAGAACGACTGGGAGCACGCGGTCGCCGCCGCCATGACCTCGAAGATCGGCGTGGGCAACGCCGCCTTCCACACCGGCGGCGAACCCCAGCAGGCCGAGACGGTCTACCTGGGCGTCTTCCGCCGCGAGGCCCTGGAGCGGCAGGGCGGCTACAACGAGGAGTTCATCCGCGCCCAGGACTGGGAGCTGAACTTCCGCATCCGTGAGGCCGGCGGCCTCATCTGGTTCTCGCCCGAGCTGAAGGTCTCCTACCGCCCGCGGCCGAGCATGAAGGCGCTGGCCAAGCAGTACAAGGACTACGGCCGCTGGCGGCATGTCGTCGCCCGCTACCACGAGGGCTCGATCAATCTGCGCTACCTCGCGCCGCCGACCGCGGTCTGCGCCATCGCCGCGGGCATCGTGGTGGGCGCGGCGCTCACCCCGTGGGGCTTCGTCGTCCCCGGCGGCTACCTCGCGGCGATAGCCGCCGGGTCGGTCCCCGCGGGCAAGGGCCTGCCCCTGAAGGCACGCCTGCAGATCCCGGTGGCGCTCGCCACCATGCACATGTCGTGGGGCTGGGGCTTCCTCACCAGCCCGCGCTCGCTCGCCAAGCGGGTCATCGCCTCGCGCCGCCCGGCCGTCCTGGGCACCGCGCAGGAGGCCTGACGGCCGCGGGCCCGCCGATACGGGACGAGACGGCCCGGCCGCACCGATGAGGTGGGGCCGGGCCGTCTCCCGTACACCTGCGTTCTCGTACGTTCCCGTACGCCTACCAGCTGAAGTTCGGGTCGACCTTCATGCACGCCTTCTTGTCGGAACCGCTGAGCGCGTCCGCGGAGTCCGGCGTGCTGTCGTCCTTCTTCTTCGGCTTGGGCGGCCGCTCGCCCTCGCGCCAGTCGGCGCCGACGACCAGGGTCACCCCGGAGACGTCCGTCGACTTCTTCGCCGAACTCAGCGGCAGACCGAGCGACTTGGCGATCCGCTGGGCGTCGCCCTCCAGGTCCTTGCTGGGATAGCGGACGAGCGTCCGCTCCTCGGTCAGCGCGGTGGCCGCGTCCGGCGTCGCCTTCTTGAAGCCCTTGCCGGCCAGGAGCTGCGCCACCGTCGCCGCCCGGCCGCTGACCGGCGGCTCCGCGTCGGTCCGGGTGCCGTTCTGGACCTGCACCGCGATCTCGTCGTCGGCGGCGGCGGGATCGTCCGACGCCTTCTCCTTGGCCGGCTTCTTCACGCCCTTGCCGTCCAGCGGGACGTCGTCGCGGACCAGCCGGAAGAGCTGCTCCGCGTCGCCGGGCTTGGGGACGACGCGTGCGCCCGCGTAGTCGAACGGCATGGTCGTCATCGTCGTACGGCTCGGCGAGACCTTCTTGAGCTCGTTGCCCAGGTCGTACAGCTTCTTGATGGTGCCGAGGCCGTCGTCTACCTTCAGCGCGCTCGTCGCCTCCTCGGCGAGCTTGCGCAGCTGGTTGGGGCTGGTCAGGCCGGTGTTCTCGCGGAGCTTGCGGACCAGCGCGTTCATGTACATGTGCTGGGCCTTGGCGCGGCTGATGTCGGTGCCGCCCTCGAAGCCGTAACGGGTGCGCAGCCACTGCAGGGCCTGCTTGCCCTTGACCTCGGTGGTGCCCTTCTTCAGCTTCAGGCCCGAGCCGTGGCCCTGGCTGTCCCGCGAGTGGATGTTGCGGTCCACGCAGACCGGGACGCCGCCGATGGCGTCCGCCATGGAGACCACACCCGAGAAGTCCACCATCATGAAGTGGTTGATGTGGATGTTGGTGAGCTTCTCCCAGGTGGCGACCGTGCAGCCGGGACCCCCGCGCCCCAGGGACTCGTTCGTCATGTTCCGCGGGCCGGTCTGCGGATAGACCTTGCCGTCGTCCGGGTCGGTGCACTTGGGGATCTGCAGCAGGGTGTCGCGCGGCATGCTGACGACCGACATGTTGGAGCGGTCGGCCGAGAGGTGCAGCAGCATCTGTACGTCCGCGAGCGGCGGTGAGCCGAAGGTGTCCTTGGCCCCGCCGAGCTTCTGGTTGGCCTTGGAGTCCCGCGCGTCCGAGCCGATGAGGAGGATGTTCAGCGGGGTCTGACCCGCGGCGTTGGGGGTGGGCGCGGGCGCCCGGTGCTCCCCGAGGTTCAGGTCGTCCGTCTCGAGGTTGTTGTTGAGGTGCTGGTAGTACAGGTATCCGGCGCCGGCCGTGCCGAGTATCAGCACCGAGAGGATCGTCGCCGACCACCGCAGGACCCGGCGCTTGCGGCGCGGTGGCCGGCCACCGCCGCCCGCACCGCGGCCGCGGCGGTGCCCGTTACTGCCCTGAGGGGGCTCGGCGCCGCTCCGCGCGGGCTTGTCGGGGCCTGCCGCGTCCTCGTGCGCGCCGTCCCAGCCGTGATCACGGGCGTGCGGGACACGTCGTCGTGTCCCCTCCTTACGCACGCTGTTCTGCCTCATCCCCAGCCCCTCCCCGCCCCATTCCCGAACTGCGGCCGCTCTGCGGCGCCTTGGCGCACTGTTAGATGCAGAACGACCGCTTCAGGTCACTTGGCACACACAGTCTTGTCCGCCTCGACCTTCTTGATGTCCTTCGGCACCTTCGCCGAGGCGTCGACGGGCACCCCCGCGCCCTCGAAGTCGCCACCGAGCGTCAGCTTCATGGCCGGCAGACCCTGTGCGTTCTTCTCGCTCTTGCCCGGCTTCAGGGCGGCGGCGGGCAGACCCATGATGTCGGCGAGCCGACGGGCCTGGTCCGCCTGGTCCGGCGCGTACTCGAGCGTCGTCTTCTTCAGGTTCGAGGGCGCGTTCCCCAGCTGGCTGGACTTGAGCACGCCCTCATTGTTCTGCAGCCAGGTGAGAGTCGTCTGAGCGGCGCCGGTCTTGCCGCTGCCGTTGTAGATGTCGACCCGCACCTCGGAGGCGTCGGCCTTGGGGCCCTTGAGGCGGGCGGCCACCTCGGCCTTCTCCTTCTTCTGCTTCTTCTTCACCGCGGTCAGCGACTGGTCCGCGCGCATCATCGCGAAGAGCTGCTCCGCCTTGGTCGGGTCGGGCACGACCGTGGTGTGGACCTTCTCGTTGGGGTTGTCGACGACCGGGACGGTGGCGAAGCTCAGGTTCTTCACGTCGAGCTTGCCGACCTCCATGCCGAGGTCCTTGAGCTTCATTATGTCGGCGATCTTGGAGTCGACGGTGAGCGCCTCGGTGCCGGCCTCGGCGAGCTTGACCATCTTCGTCGGGCTGGTGAGGGTGTCGTTCGACTTGAGCTTGCGCATCAGCGCGCTGAGGAACTGCTGCTGCAGCTCGATCCGGCTCAAGTCGCCGCCGGTGCCCACCGAGTGGCGGGTGCGGACGAACGCCAGCGCGTCCTCGCCCTCGATCGTGTGCTTGCCCTTGGGCAGCTTCAGATGCGACTTGGGGTCGTCGATGTCCTTGCCGAGGCAGACCTCCACGCCGCCGACCGCGCTGGAGAGCGTCTTGACCGCGTTGAAGTCGGCCACCATGAAGTGGTCGGGCGTGATGCCGGTGATGGCCTTGACCGTGCGCATCGTGCAGCTCGGCGTGCGGTCGGACTGGCCGAGGCTCTCGTTGAAGCGGGAGTTCTGCGTGCCGGCGATGTTCTTCGTGCTGCCGTCGTCCTGCTTGGTCGGGCAGTCCGGGATGTCGACGATCATGTCGCGCGGGATGCTCAACGCGGTCGCGTTCGTACGGTCCTTGGAGACGTGCAGCAGGATCGTCGTGTCTGCGTGACCGACGCTGCCCTCGTCGCCGTACCCCTTGTTGCCGCTGCCGCTGCGCTTGTCGGTGCCCATCACCAGGATGTTGATGGCCCGGTCCTTGCTGAAGCCGCCGGTGCCCGCGCCGTCGTCGTCTATCGACGTGATGTTGTCGTTGAGGTGCTGGTAGTAGAGGTAGCCGCCGGCACACCCCGCGACGAGCAGGAACGCCAGCGTGCCGCCCGTCCAGACGAGGACCTTCTTGCCCTTGGACTTGCGCGGCTTCTGCTTGCGCCGGCCGCCGCCCGAGCCGGGCTCCGGCTCCTTGACGCGCCGCCGCCGCTGCCCCGGCACCTCGCGTCGTTCCTCGTGGCGCTCGTCGCGCTCGTCCCGACGAGAGCGCTCACGGCCCGTTTCGGTGCGGCCGCGGCCGCTTCTGCGGGTCGACGAGCCACGGGGACCCGGCACGGTCGACTGCCCTGCGGAAGGGCTCAGCCGCAACTCGTAGTCACCGGTGTCCGGATTGAGCACCCACTGGTCTGCGGGATCGATGTTCTCCGCCCGCCCACGGCCTTGCGCGTCCACGGTTGTTAGCGTCCTCCGTCGGGGCCACGCGGCGCCTTACCCCCTCAAGAAGGCGCTCGGTCAGTCGTTCCAGCGATGCGTGGCCGTCGGGGCCCGGCGCACCGGATCGCTCACACTATCCGCCCAGTTCAGCGTCGGACGACGCCGGTGACAAATTCCACTCCCCTACAACTGGGCAATCCGCCCCATTTCTTTGTGGGGCGGCGCCATCCCTTGGGGATCGTTTTACTTACAGGTGGATCCGGCGGCCGTGTTGCCCCGGAATGTCGGTACGGGGGACGGCGTGGGCGCCGGATCGTCGGGCTTGTCGTCGCTCCCGTCCTCGCCGGAGCCGTCGCCGTCGCCGTCCTCGTCGGGGGAGGGCTGCTCCTCGGCCGGGGGCCGTTCCGAGGCGGACGGCTGTCGGGTGGCCGGGGATTCCGTGCGGGTGCGCGCCTCGCCGGGGCCGGAGCTCTCGGTCCGCCGCGGGTCCACCACGACCGGGCTGTCCGTACGCAGCCGGGTGAAGAGCTGGTCCGCCGCGGGCTCGACGAGCTCGTCGCGGTTGGCGTCGTACGTGTAGGACTGCCGGGGAACGGTCAGGAACTGCACCCGTTCCGTGGGGATGTCGCGCATGCCGCGCACCAGGTCGTACAGGCCCCGCAGACTGGCGAGACCGGGGTCGGTCGTCAGCGAGGACGTGGCCGCGTCGAGCACCGGGTAGAGCTTCGTCGGGTTGAGCAGGACGTCGTTGCTCTGCACCTTGTTGACCAGCGCGGCGAGGAACTGCTGCTGGCGGTCCATCCGGTCGGTGTCGCTGCCGTTGCCGAGGCTCTTGCGGGCGCGTACGTAGCCGAGCGCCTGCTCGCCGTTGAGGGAGCGCAGGCCCGGCGGGAGCGCCACCTTGGCGTCGGTGTCGTCGATCGGCGCCCTGATGCAGACCTGGACGCCGTCGACCGCGTCGACCATGTCCTTGAACCCCGCGAAGTCCACGACCATGTGGTGGTCGACGCGGATCCGGGTGAGCTTCTCCACCGTACGGATCGCGCAGGCCGTCCCACCGAACTCGAACGCCCAGTTGAACTGGGCGAATTGGGGCTGGGTGCGGCTGCCGTCCGAGCGGAGGCAGCCGGGGATGTCCACCATCAGGTCGCGCGGGATCGACACGGCCGTCGCGCTGTGCCGGTCGGCCGCCAGGTGCAGCAGGATCGTGGTGTCCGAACGCTGGGTCCCCGGATCCCGGCCGTACTCGCGGTTGCCGGGGCCCGCGCGGGTGTCGGAGCCGAGCAGCAGGATGTTCTGGGCGCCGCTGACCAGCGCCGTCGGACGCTCCTTCTCGAACCGCGCCAGCTCGTCCGCGGCGTCGGTGTCCGTCGTGATGTTCCCGTTGAGCTTCTGGTACGCCGCCCAGCCCACGCCCCCCGCCCCGAGCACCAGGACGGCGACGCCGAGCGCCGTGTAGCGCAGCCAGCGCCGTCTGCGGCGGACGACGCCGGTGCCGGTGGCGCTCGCGCCGGTCCCGGGTCCGTACGTGGCCTTCGGCTCAGGCGGTGCGCCCTCCGGGGCCGGCGGCTCGTCCGGTCCGGAAGGCGTGCCTGCGGTCTCGGTCACGTGAGCGTCCACCCCTCATGGCTGCGTCGGTGCGTGGTCGGTTCCTACGACCATGGACCGGCGCGGCGCCGGGGGCCTCCGGGCCCGGGGACGGTGTGGGCCGAACGGGGGACAAAAAGGGGATGGAGGGGCTGGAGGAGGGGTGCAGGAGGAGAGGCGGGGGCGGGCCGGAGGCGTCAGCCCGCCGTGACCGTCACCAGCTCGTCCTCGATCCGCTTGCGGAGGCCGTCCTCGGCGAGCCGGTCGAGGTGGCGGCAGAGCACCACGGAGCCGCCCGCCGCGAGCGCCGCGTACAGCCCGGCGCTCAGCCCCTCCCAGGTGGCGTACGGCAGGCCGGACAGGATCCGGGTGCCGGGCGCGATGCCGAGCCGCTCCGCGTCGGCGGCCGCCCGCTCCACCAGGGCGGCGCCGGTCAGCTCCACGCCGTCCACGGCGAGCGCGGGCTCGTCCGGGTCGACGGGCGCGTACGGGGCGAACCGGTCGCCCTGCCCCGGCACCTCCACCGCGTAGTCCGCGAAGCCGGCCGGCGGCTGCGGGAAGCGTCCGCCGAGCGGGCGCAGCGCGAGCGCGACCCGCTCCCCGGAGCAGGCGCGCGCGGCGTCCAGCGAGTCCGGGCCGCTGACGACGAGGTCGGCCGAGGCCGGGTCGCCCCCCACGTCGGCGATGACCCCCACCGACGAACAGGCGAGCAGCCACACGGCCGTCTGCCAGTGCGCGGGCAGCAGCAGCACGGCCCGGTCGCCGGGCTCGGCGGCGAGGTCGCCCTGGAGCAGATTGGCGGTCTTGGCCACCCAATTGGCGAAGGTGGCCACGGACAATTCCACGCGCTCGCCGGTGGCGTCGTCGTAGAAGGTGACGAGGGGACGGGCCGGGTCCGAGGCGAGCGCGGATCGCAGCAGGTCGGCAGGGGTGCGGTCGTTGGCGTTCACGGGCGCAAGGGTACGCGGGCGGTGCGCTCGGCCCCGGCGTGGCGGGGAGTGCGAGCGATCCGATGACCCGCACTCGGCCGACGACCCGTCAGTTTCCCGATGGACAGATATGCACGGATATGCCAACTATCAGTCGTATGCGTGGATTCCTTGCTTCCTCGATCGGCGTCACGTGCGCGGCCGCCCTCGCCCTGCCCCTCACCCTGCCGGCGTCCGGCGCCCGGGCCGCGACGCCCGGCGCACCGTCGGCCGCCGGCCCCGCCACGGAGGCGGTGCCCGGCAGCACCCAGTCCCTGCCCCTCGTCCCGCTCGACTCCGACCGCTCGCTCGGCCCGGCCGAGGTGAGCGAACAGGGCCTGGCCCAGCGCGATGTGCGCCGCTTCTCCCTGGTGGGCGTCGTCTGGAACGACCCGGACGCCGAACTGCTCGGCACCGTCCAGGTCCGCACCCGTGCGACCGGCACCCGCACCTGGTCCGGCTGGCAGCACGTCGAGACGCACAACCACGAACACGCCGCCGACCTCGACACCGCCGAGCGGGGCACCGGCACGGTCCGCGGCTCCACCGCGCCGCTGTGGGTCGGCGCGTCCGACGGCGTCGAGATCCGCGTACGGCCCGAACGGCCCCAGGGCGCGGACCGGGCCGCCCCGCCCCGGCTCCCGGAAGGGCTGCGGATCGAACTGGTCGACCCCGGCGACGAGGCCCCGCCGCAGGGCGCCAAGCTCGACGTGGGGCACGCCGGCGCGCTGACCGCCGAGTCCGCCGCGTCCTCCGCGGTCAACGCGGACCTCGCGCCGATCGGCGCCGCCGTCATCCCCGAACTGACCAAGCGCCAGTCGGAGGACGACCTGATCGCCGCCCGCGGCGGTCCGGAGGCGGCCGGCAAGGCGCGCCCGCACATCGGCCCGCGGCCGCGCATCGTCACGCGCAAGGGCTGGGGCGCCGACGAACGGCTCCGCGAGAAGAACTTCGCGTACACCAAGACCGTCAAGGCGGCCTTCGTGCACCACAGCGCGTCCGGCAACAACTACCGCTGCTCACAGGCGCCGTCCGTGCTGCGCAGCATCTACCGCTACCACGTCAAGAGCAGCGGCTGGCGGGACTTCGGCTACAACTTCGCGATCGACAAGTGCGGGACCATCTACGAGGGCCGTGCCGGAGGTGTGGCCAAGCCGGTCCTCGGGGCCCACACTCTCGGGTTCAACACCAACACCACGGGCATCGCGGTCCTCGGCACGTACAGCACCACCGCACCGCCGAAGGCGGCCGTCAAGGCCGTCGCCAAGCTGACCGCGTGGAAGCTCGGTCTGTACGGCGCCAACCCGCGCGGCACCACCGTCCTGACGTCCGGCGGCGGCAAGTACAAGAAGGGCAAGAAGGTCCGGCTCCACGTGATCTCCGGGCACCGCGACGGATTCGCCACCGAGTGCCCCGGGAACCGCCTGTACAAGAAGCTCGGTTCGACCCGGACGAGTTCGGCGAAACTCCAGGGCCGCTGAGCTTTTGAACTCCAGGGCCGCTGAGCTCCGACGCACCGTCCGAACTGCGCGATCTGCACGATCTGCACATCCGTCTGCATACACTGGCCGGCCGAAACGCGAAGTTCGGCCGGCCCCAGCAGGAAGCAGAGACGACAGGTGACAGAAGCGATCCTCCTGGTCGGCGGCAAGGGAACCCGGCTTCGGCCGCTCACGGTGCACACGCCCAAACCGATGGTCCCGGCGGCCGGCGTCCCGTTCCTCACCCACCAGCTGGCGCGGGCCCGCGCCGCGGGCGTCGAGCACATCGTCCTCGCCACCTCCTACCTCGCCGAGGTCTTCGAGCCGTACTTCGGCGACGGCTCGGCGCTCGGCCTGCACATCGAGTACGTCACGGAGACCGAGCCGCTCGGCACCGGCGGCGCGATCCGCAACGTGGCGTCCCGGCTGCGCTCGGGCCCCGACCAACCGGTCCTGATCTTCAACGGCGACATCCTCACCGGCCTGGACATCCGCGCCCTGGTCGCCACCCACGAGGAGTCCGGCGCCGACGTCTCGCTGCACCTCACCAAGGTCGACGACCCGCGCGCCTACGGCTTGGTCCCCACCGATCCGACCGGCCGGGTCACGGCCTTCCTGGAGAAGCCGCAGACCCCCGAGGAGATCGTCACCGACCAGATCAACGCGGGCGCGTACGTCTTCCGCCGCTCGGTCATCGACACGATCCCCGCGGGCCGCCCGGTCTCCGTCGAACGCGAGACGTTCCCCGGCCTCCTCGCCGCCGGGGCCCACCTCCAGGGCATGGTCGACTCCACGTACTGGCTGGACCTGGGCACCCCGCAGGCGTTCGTACGGGGCTCCGCCGACCTGGTCCTCGGCCGCGCGCCCTCCCCGGCGGTGCCCGGCCGCCGCGGCGAGAGCCTGACCCTGCCCACCGCCCTCGTGGCCCCCGACGCGAAGCTCACCGGCGGCACGGTCGTCGGCGAGGACGCGCGGATCGGCGAGGGCGCCCGCGTCTGCGGCAGCACGATCCTCGCCGGCGCGGTCGTCGAACCCGGCGCGGTCATCACGGACTCCCTGATCGGCGCGGGAGCGCGGATCGGCGCCCGCGCGGCGCTCACCGGCGCGGTGATCGGCGACGGGGCGGTCGTCGGCGCCGACAACGAACTGCGCGAGGGCGTACGGGTCTGGTGCGGGGCGACGCTGCCGGCGGGCGCGGTCCGCTTCTCCTCGGACCGGTAGGGGCCCTCCCGTAGGTGCCCCGCGGGGGCGGGCCGTCGCCTACCCTCATAAAGATGTCGTCCCGTTTCGCCCCGCGCCCCACCCGCACCACCGTGCGCGGTGGCGAGACGGTCGTACCGAAGGACGCCCTCCCGCACCAGAACACGGCGCCGCACCCGGCCGCCGCCCGGACCCGCGCCTGGAAGCCGCCGTTCCCCGTCGACCTCGGCCTGACCCTCGGCGCGCTGCGCCGCGGACCGGCCGACCCGGCGTTCCGCAGGACCCCCGACGGCTCCGTCTGGCGCGCGAGCCGAACGCCGGAGGGGCCCGGCACGCTGCGGGTCACCGTCCGCTCCGGGACGGTCGAGGCGGAGGCGTGGGGGCCGGGCGCGGAGTGGTTCCTGGACCGGCTCCCCGATCTGCTGGGCGCGTCGGACGACCCGGGCGCCTTCGCCCCCCACCACCGGCTGCTCGCGGTGACGGAACGCCGACGGCCCGGCCTGCGGCTGACCCGTACGGGTCTGGTCATGGAGGCCCTGATCCCCTCGATCCTGGAACAGAAGATCACCACGGACGAGGCGTACCGCGCGTGGCGCCTGCTGCTCCGCGCGTACGGCGAGCCGGCCCCGGGGCCAGGCCCCGACCTGTACGTGATGCCGGCGCCCCGCACCTGGGCGCTGATCCCCTCCTGGGAGTGGCACCGGGCGGGCGTGGACAACAAGCGGGCGTCCACGATTTTGCGCGCGGTGGCGCGGGCGGCACGTCTTGAGGAGGCGGCGGCGATGGATCCGCCGGAGGCGCAGGCCCGCCTGGAACTGATCCCGGGCATCGGCCCCTGGACCTCGGCGGAGACGGTGCAGCGGAGCAATGGGGCGGCGGACGCGGTGACGGTGGGGGACGTGCACCTGCCCGGCATCGTGGGGTACGCGCTCGCGGACGACCGCGAGGCGGACGACGCGGAGATGCTGCGCCTGCTGACCCCCTACGCGGGCCAACGCCACCGGGCGACCCGCCTCATCTGCCTGAGCGGCCACACGCCCCCGCGCCGCGAGCCACGGATGCGGCGCACGAACATCGCGGCGTGGTGAGGGGGCGGGGGCCGCGTAACGGGTGCGTTTGCGCAGTTCCCCGCGCCCCTGAGGGGTGGCTTTGGTCGGTTGTTTTGGTGCGGGCCGGGGGTCGTTTTTTGCGCAGTTCCCCGCGCCCCTGGGGGGTGGTTCCGGCGGGTGTTTCTCTGCGGGCGCGCGCTGGCTGGTGGCGCAGTTCCCCGCGCCCCTGAGGGCGGTCCTGTCCGCGGCCGGGTGCGGGTGGCGGGCGATTTGACGCGCCGGGTGCAGACCAGGGGTGCCAAAGAGCGACCACGACCGGCAGCAGACAACGGACCGGAGGCCAGACGTTCAGGGGCGCGGGGAACTGCGCAAAAGAACGACCACGACCCGCAGCGGGCGACAGACCGGAGGGGGCACCTCAGGGGCGCGGGGAACTGCGCAAAAAGCGACCCCCGGCCCGCAGCAGACAACGAACCAGGGGGGGGCACGTCAGGGGCGCGGGGAACTGCGCAAAAAGCGACCACGGCCCGCAGTCGACAACGGACCGGAGGCCAGACGTTCAGGGGCGCGGGGAACTGCGCAAAAGAACGACCACGGCCCGCAGCAGACGACGGACCGCGGGGACACCTCAGGGGCGCGGGGAACTGCGCAAAAAGACCGTCCCAGCCCCCCGCAGGGGACCCTCAACGAACCACCACAACGTCCCCCCAACCCCGCCCAGCCCGAGCCGCAGGCTCCCCCGTCGGGTGGCCGACCGCAACCGCCCCCATGGGGTCCCACCCCCCCGGCAGCCCAAGAACCTCCCGCACCACACCCCGACAGAACATCGTCGACGAAACCCACGCGGAGCCCAACCGCTCCCCGGCCAACGCGACCAGGAAATTCTGCACGCCCGCCCCCGCAGCGACCACGAACATCTCCCGCTCCGCCCCGTCCCGCCGCGCGTCCCCGTACGTGTGGGAGCCGTCCATCACCAGGCACGGCACCACCAGATACGGCGCCCTGCGCAGCACATCCCCGCGCCGCACCCGCCTGGCGATGGCCTCCTCGGACCTGCCGTCCCGCCGCAGATCCGCGATCCACGCGTCCCGCATGGCGTCGAGCAGCTCCACCCGCGTCTCGGCGGACTCCAGGAGCACGAACCGCCACGGCGTCGTGTGGTGCGGCGCCGGCGCGGTGACCGCCGCCGCGACCGCCCGCCGCACGGCGCCCCCGTCGACCTCCTCGTCCGTGAACTCACGGACCGTACGCCGCAGCGTCACCGCCTCCCGCACCGCCTCGGACGTGCCGAGCCGGAACATGTCCTCGCGCGCACCGCGCACCAGCGGACGGGCCCCCTCGTCCGGCTCGTCACGAGCGGCCACCGCGTGCGGCAGCCCGCGGATCACCGCGACGGGCAGTCCCGCGGCCTTGCCCTTCACGAGGTCGCCCGCCGCGGCGAGTTCGTCCGCGGTCGCGACGACGGTCGCGCTCAGCGGATTGCCGTACGCGTCACTCCCGCCCCGCAGGTCGTCGAGGACCCGCACCCCGGCCGCCCCGATGGCGACGTCGGTGAGCCCGGCCCGCCAGGGCCGCCCGAACGTGTCGGTCACGATGACGCCGACGTCCACGCCGAGCGCGTCCCGCAGCCCCTCCCGCACCGCCCGCGCCGACGCGTCGGGGTCCGACGGCAGCAACAGCACGGTGCCGGCGGGCGTGTTGGACGCGTCGACGCCGGCCGCCGCCATCACGAGGCCCTGCCGGTTCTCGACGATGCGCAGCGTGCCGCGGCGCGCCACCACCCGTACGGTCTCCTCGTCGATGGCCGCCTCACGGTCGGCCGCCTCGACGATCCGCCCCTCCGCCTTGCTGGCGATCTTGGAGGTGACGAGGACCACGTCGCCGTCGGCGAGCCCCGGCTCGGCGGCCGCGATCAGCTTGGCGAGGTCGTCGCCCTCCCGTACCTCCGGGAGTCCCGGCACGGCCCACACGCGGTAGGACGGCGAGGTCACGCGCGTACCTCCGCGGCGAGGGCGAGGGCCTGACGGGCCATCTCGGCGGTGGTGTCGACGTCGGTCATCATCAGCGGCACCGCCCGGCACCGGATCCCGGCGCTCTCCACCCGCTCCACGACACCCGCGTCGACCGTGTCGACGAGCCAGCCGTCGAGCAGCCCGCTGCCGTAGTGCTCGGCGACGGCCGCCGCGCTGGTCTCCACGCCCACGGCGGCGAGCACCTTGTCGGCCATGCCCCGCACGGGGGAGTCGCCGACGATGGGGGAGAGGCCGACGACCGGCACGCCCGCGTCCGCGATGGCCTCGCGGATGCCCGGCACCGCGAGGATCGTGCCGACGCTCACCACCGGGTTGGACGGCGGGAAGAGGACGATGTCGGCCTCGGCGATGGCTTCGAGGACGCCGGGCGCGGGCTTGGCCTGCTCGGCGCCGACCGGCACCACGGCGTGCGCGTCGACGGAGGCGCGCAGCCGCACCCAGTACTCCTGGAAGTGCACGGCCTTCTGCTCGCCGTCGACGGTGACCGCGACATGCGTCTCGACGCGGTCGTCGGACATCGGGATGAGCCGCACTCCGGGCTGCCACCGCTCGCACAGGGCCTGCGTGACGGCGCTGAGGGGGTAGCCCGCGCCCAGCATCTGCGTCCGCACGATGTGCGTGGCGAAGTCCCGGTCGCCGAGCCCGAACCACTCGGGCCCGACGCCGTACGCCGCGAGCTCTTCCTTGACCTTGAACGTCTCGTCCGTACGCCCCCAGCCCTGTTCCTCGTTGATGCCGCCGCCCAGCGTGTACATCACGGTGTCGAGGTCGGGACAGACCTTCAGCCCGAACAGGTGAATGTCGTCACCGGTGTTGCCGATGACCGTGATGTCCGCGTCGGGCGCGGCCTTCTTGAGCCCGCGGAGGAAACGGGCGCCGCCGATGCCGCCGGCCAGAACCACAATGCGCATGGCCCCCAGCATGTCAGGCGGGTACGACAGTGCGTCAGGCGGTCACGACATCCTCGGTGGTGTCGGGGGCAAGCGCGGCGGCGCACCGGGCGGCGTGCATCGGCATCTCGGTCAGGCCGGGGTAGTAGACGTGCAGGCTGACGGCGGGTTCGAGGGAGTCGTTGACGACCTCGTGGACGTACCCGGGCGCGAAGACGCGCTGCGCGCCCGCGCCGAGCGCCCGTGAGCCCCGCTCGGTGTGCTCGGTCAACTCGCCCCGCAGCACGGTGAGGATGCCGGACGAGCGCCCGTGGTCGTGCGGTCCGCTGCCCTGTCCGGGCACCCAGGAGAGCAGCCACACCTCGTAGCCGATAGGGGCCTCCCCTGCTCGAGCGGAGCCGAGAGCTTGGGGAACTGTGCGCAGCCGGTGGTACCAGCGGCTGGTGGCGTCGTATTCGACGAGGTGTTCCCACTGGGAGCGGTCGGCGGCGATGGCGCGGGCGAGGCCGGCGAACCCGGCCACGGTGGCGGGGTGCTCGCGGACGGGCTGCAGGAGGTGCGGGACCTCGAGGAGGTCGCCGGCGATCTGGAGGTCGCTGTCGCTGTTCATCGTGCGGTGGTTCCTCAACGTATGGGTGCTGGGGTGGCGCGAAGAAGGGTGGAGCGCGCGGAGGGCGGTGCGGCCGGAAACGGTCGCGGAGACCGGGACCGAGGCCGGGGCCGGAAACGCCCGTCACGGGGTGGAGCGGGGAAAACGGCTCAACAGCTGGAGTGGCTCAACAGCTGGAGCAGGAACAGCGACAACGCGCGTGGGCAGCACCGATGGACCCGCTGGTGCGGGTCATCGAAAGAGCCATGTTCGCGAGCATGCCCACCAGAAGACCGGCTCACACCTTCGGTGTCAACTCGATGTCCGGTATGTGGAACATGGTTCACCTCATCCGGTTGTTCTGTCAGGCGAAAGGTTTGTGCACCCGACTCCGGGGACACATGGCGCAGCAACCGGCTCTCAAACATCGACGTCCTCCCTAGTGAGACCTCACGGGGTCCGCCGAGTGGGAACGTTCGACGGAGCGTCGGACGGGCCGTCGACCGGTGTCATGGTTTATGCCGATTTGAACACTTTCCGCATACCCTTGGTTCCGCAGAGTGAATAAGGGGCCCAATAGCAGATCTCGGCTTGACTGGCCCGGATCGGCGCACTTGTAATTTCACTCGTGTCGTTCAGCCGAAATCGGTAGCGGCAGCACCACGGGGACGCACAGACAGACGAGGGGCGCACATGACCGAGCTGGTTCAGGAACTGCTGGTCGAGGACGCGGACGAGGAACTCGGCTGGCAGGAGCGCGCACTGTGCGCCCAGACCGACCCCGAGTCCTTCTTCCCCGAGAAGGGCGGCTCCACGCGCGAGGCCAAGAAGGTCTGCCTCGCCTGCGAGGTCCGTTCGGAATGCCTCGAATACGCACTCGCCAATGACGAGAGATTCGGTATCTGGGGCGGCCTGTCGGAGCGCGAACGGCGCCGGCTGAAGAAGGCCGCGGTCTGAGGCCGAGCGCTCCCGCCCGCGTACGAGAAGGCGGTACGCGCAGGCAGGACGGCGGTACGCGCAGGCAGGACGAAGGAAGCACGTGAAGGAACCCGACCCCGACGGGGCGTGCCGCCCGATCAATTCGGCACACACCTCCCTCAACCAATGCGCAACGAACGGCCCGTCACCCGTGGGTTATCCACAGGCGGCGGGCCGTCCTCATGCCAGCCGTTAGTGTGGGGCCCCGTCCGAGACGCCCCGGCGCCCCCGCAGGGCGCAGGCGTCCACCGCAGTCCATCGAACCGGGGCCCGTACCTCGATGTCCGTGCACAGCCATTCGGCAGCCCGTCACCACGACGCTGCCGCACCCGAGTTCCCGCGGCACGTCGTGACCGCCGTGCTCGTCTCCCACGACGGCGCCCGCTGGCTGCCCGACGCCCTGGCCGGGCTCCTCGGCCAGGAGCGCCCCGTGCAGAACGCGGTGGCCGCGGACACCGGCAGCGCGGACGACTCCGCCCGCCTGGTCACCGAGGCCCTCGGCGCCGACCGCGTGCTGCACCTCGCCCGCCGCTCCGGCTTCGGCACCGCCGTCGACGAGGCCGTCCGCACCGCCGAGGTGCTCACCCCCGAAGAGCTGCCGTACCTCAAACGCCCCAGCGGCTGGGACCCGGTGAGCCGCAGCTGGCGCGACGACGCGTACGACCTGCCCGAGCTGCCGCACGGCGAGCCCGTGCAATGGCTCTGGCTGCTGCACGACGACTGCGCGCCCGACCCCGACGCCCTCACCGAACTGCTGCGCGTCGTGGAGAACGAACACGAGCTCGGCAAGGACGTCGCCGTCGTCGGCCCCAAGCTCCGCGGCTGGTACGACCGCAGGCAGCTCCTGGAGGTCGGCGTCACCATCGCCAACAGCGGCCGCCGCTGGACCGGCCTCGACCGGCGCGAGCAGGACCAGGGCCAGCACGACCACGTCCGCCCGGTGCTCTCCGTCTCCACCGCCGGCATGCTCATCCGCCGCGACGTCTACGAAGAGCTCGGCGGATTCGACCGCCGGCTGCCGCTGATGCGCGACGACGTCGACCTGTGCTGGCGTGCGCACACCGCGGGCCACCGCGTCCTCGTCGCCCCCGAAGCCGTCGTGCGGCACGCCGAGGCCTCCTCGCGCGAGCGCCGCACCGTCGACTGCGTCGGCCGCACGGCGACCTCCCCGCACCGCGTGGACAAGGCGGGCGCCACCTACACCCTGCTCGTCAACGCCCGCTCGGCCGTGCTGGCGTGGGTCCTCTTCCGAATCGTCGTCGGCACCCTGCTGCGCACCGTCGCCTACCTCGTCGGCAAGGCGCCCGGACAGGCCGTCGACGAGATCGCGGGACTCCTCACCACGCTGTTGCGGCCAGGACGCGTCCTTGCCGCCCGCAAGACCCGCGGCAGGTCCGCCCTTGACGCGGGCGAGCTGCGCCAGCTCTTCCCGCCGCCCGGCGCCACCGTGCGCGCCACCGTCGAACAGGCCGCGGGCGGCCTCATGGGCCGCGCCGACGCCGAAGCCCCCGCCGGCGCGGGGCGGCACGGGGTCGTCGAATCCGGACCCGGCGGCGACGACGCCGACTTCCTGCAGATCGAACAGTTCGCCCGCCTCAAGCGCGTCGCCCGTAAACCGGGACCGATGCTCTTCGTGGTGCTCCTGTTCGCCTCGCTCATCGCCTGCCGCCAACTGCTGGGCACCGGAGCCCTCGCGGGCGGCGCGCTGCTGCCCGCACCCGCCGACTCCGCGGAGCTGTGGGCGCGCTACCTGGACGGCTGGCACCCCGTCGGCACCGGCGGCACCCAGGGCGCGCCGCCCTACGTCGCGCTCGTCGCGGGGCTGTGCACCCTCTTCCTCGGCTCCACCGGGCTCGCGGTCACCGTGCTGCTCGTCGGCTCCGTGCCGCTGGCCGGCTTCGCCGCGTACTTCGCCTCACGGCCGCTGGTCACCTCGCGCCTGCTGCGCGCGTGGGCGTCGATCGCGTACGCCTTCCTGCCCGCCGCCACCGGCGCGCTCGCGGGCGGCCGCATCGGCACCGCCGTCCTCGCCGTCCTGCTGCCGCTCATCGCGCGCGCGGGCATTGCGGCGAGCGGCCTGGCCACCGCGCGGGGCACCCGCGGCACTTGGCGCGCCACGTGGGCGTACGCCCTGCTGCTGACCCTCGCCACGGCCTTCACGCCGATCGTCTGGCCGATCGCCCTGGTGCTCGGCCTCGCCCTCCTCGTGCTGCGCCGCGGCGACATCACCGCCTACGGCCTGCGTTTCCTCGCCGCGCTCGGCACCCCGCTGCTCCTCCTCGCGCCGTGGTCCCTGACGCTGCTGCCCTTCGGCTTCTTCCGGGAGGCGGGCCTGGAGTTCGGCGCCGACTCGGCCGGCGCCCTCGACCTGCTCGGCGCGAGCCCCGGCGGCCCCGGCACCGTGCACGGACTGCTGCTCGTCGGCATCGTCCTCGCCGCCCTCGGCGCCCTGCTGCGCACCGAGCGCCGCCGCGCGGTCCACACCGCCTGGGCGGCCGCCCTGGTGTCGCTCGTCTTCGCCGTCCTGTCGAACGGCTCGACGTGGGCGGGGCCGGCCACCCTCGCCTACGGCATCGCGCTCCTGGCCGCCGCAGCGCTCGGCGCGGACGGTGCCCGCGCGCGGGTCGCCGAGCAGAGCTTCGGCTGGCGTCAGCCGGTGGCCGCGCTCATCGCCTTCGCCGCGGCCGCGGGGCCGCTGTGCATCGCCGCCGGATGGATGATCGGCGGCGCCGACGGCCCCCTGGAGCGGCGGGACCCGGTGCAGGTGCCCGCGTTCGTCGCCGAGGAGAGCGGCACCGAGGACCAGGCCCGCACGCTCGTCCTCGACAGCGACACGGCGGCGAACGTCGCCTACACGCTCGTACGGGGCTCCGGCGGCCGGCTCGGCGACGCCGAACTCGCCGCTGCGGCCGCCGACGACGACCGGCTCGACAGGATCGTCGCCCACCTCGTCGCGGGATCCGGCGCCGACCAGGCCGACCAGCTCGGCGGCTTCGCGGTGCGCTACGTCCTCGTACGGGACGGGGCGCCCCGCCAGATGGGCCGCACCCTGGACGCGACCCCCGGCCTGACCCGGCTCAGCCAGGAGGACGGGAGCGCCCTGTGGCGGGTGGACCGGCAGGTCTCGCGCGCCGCCGTCGTGCCGAAGACCGGCGACCCGGAGCCCGTCGCGGCAGGACCCGTCGAGCTGCACACGAAGATCGACTCCGGTGACGCGGGCCGTGTCCTGCGGCTCGCCGACTCGGCCGACCCGGGCTGGACGGCGACCCTCGACGGCCGCCCGCTGCCCCGCACCACTGTGGACGGCTGGGCACAGGGCTTCGAACTGCCCGCCGCGGGCGGCCACCTGGACGTCACGTTCGACACCCCGCTGACGCACACGGCCTGGCTGTGGGCGCAGGGCGCGCTCGGCGTCGTCCTCGTGGTGCTCGCCCTGCCGGGGCGCCGCCGCGACGTCGACGACGACCTCCCCGAGGAGCCCGTCGTGCCGGCCCAGGCGGTCGAGGGCGAGGGCCGCAGGGCGCGCAGGCTGCGCGCGCAGAGCGAGCAGGCCGCCCAGGAGGCGGGCCAGGACGTACCGCCTCCTCCTTCGGAGGAGGCACTGGCCGCGGTGCCGCAGCAGGCGGCGTCCCACGAGGCGTGGCAGGCCCCCGCCCACGCGGGCGCCGAACAGGCCGCGTACGGCGCCGGGCAGGGCTACCAGGACGGCTCCTACCAGGGCGCCCACCCGGACGGGACGTACGAGCAGCAGGGATACCAGCAGGACGCCCAGCAGGACGGCCAGTACGACCCGTACGCGTCCTACGGCGGGGCCGGCGGCGTCTACGGCAACGAGCAGTACGGCGGCGGGCAGTACGGGAACGAGACGTACGGCAACGAGGCGTACGGCGGTGACCGGTACAGCGGTGACCAGTACGGCGGCGACCAGCAGTACGGGCAGCCGTACGACCCCTCGTACGACGAGCAGCAGCCCCCGATGCCGCCGCTGCCCCCGCGACCGCCGCACGGCACCGACAGTGAGCGCCCCGACGGGAGCCAGCAGTGAACCGCACCACCCAGTCCCTGATCGCCGTGGCCGTCGCGCTCGGCGCGGTCACTGGATTCGCCGCGTTCGGCGGCCGGGACGGCACCGGCGGCGACGGCGCGAAGAGCGCGGCGCACCAGCCCGTCGAACGCACCAGCCTGCTCTGCCCGGTGCCCAGCGGCTCCGACCTCGCCGAGACCTCGTACACCGCGTACACCCCGAAGGGGAGCGGCGGCGCGGCCAAGGGCACCGCGGAACTGGTGCCCGTGACCAAGGCGTTGACGGACGCGCCCAAGGACGACGGCAAGAAGACCAAGCCGTTCCTCACCCAGAAGGCGCCGGGCGAGCCGGTCGCGGGCGAGGAGTCCGGCGCGGAGGCGCCCGCCCTGATCGGCACGGCCGACGGCGCGCTGGCCCCCGGCTGGACCGTGCAGCAGACCACCACGTACGCCGCGGGCAGCGGCCGCGGCATGCAGGGCGCCAACTGCACCGCGCCGGACACCGACTTCTGGTTCCCGGGCGCGAGCACCGCCAAGGGCCGCAGCGACTACATCCACCTGACGAACCCGGACGACTCCGCCGCCGTCGTCGACGTGGAGCTCTTCGGCCCCGACGGCGAGGTCACCTCCCAGGTGGGCGACTCGATCCAGGTGCAGCCGCACTCCAGCGTCCCGGTGCTGCTCTCCACGCTCGCGGACAAGCAGTACCCGAACCTGACGATGCACGTGACCGCGCGCAGCGGCCGGGTCGCGGCCGCCGTGCAGTCCTCCGACGACAAGCTGGGCGGCGACTGGCTGCCCGCCTCCGCCGACCCCGCCGACAGCCTGGTGCTGCCCGGCATCCCCAAGGACGCCACCTCGGTGCGCCTGGTGGCCTACGCCCCCGGCGCCGAGGACGCCGACCTCAAGGTCCAGCTGGCCTCGCCGACCGGCACGATCACCCCGGCCGGGCACGAGAGCCTCCAGGTCAAGTCCGGCATGACGGCCGCCGTCGACCTCGACGACGTCACCAAGGGCGAGGCCGGCTCGCTGCTCCTGACGCCGACCGACAAGGCGGTGCCCGTGGTGGCGGCGCTGCGGGTCACCCGGGGCAAGGACAGCAAGCAGGAGACGGCGTTCATCCCGGCGACGGAGGCGGTCGGCACCCGCGCGACGGTCGCCGACAACCGCGCCAAGGGCTCGGTCCTCTCGCTCGTCGCGCCGGGCAAGTCGGCGCGGGTGAAGGTCACGGCGTCGGCCGGTACGGAGGGCGGCACGCCGGCCTCGAAGACGTACACGGTCAAGGGTGGCACGACCCTGGAGATCGACCACCCGCCGGTGCCGAGCGGCCTCAAGGGCGCCTACGCCCTCACCGTCGAGCCGGTCTCCGGAGGCGCGGTCCACGCGTCGCGGATGCTGTCGCGGACCGATGAGGGCATCCCGATGTTCACCGTCCAGACGCTGCCGGACGACCGGGGGACGGTCGCGGTGCCGACGGCCGAGCGGGACCTGTCGGTTCTGCAGAAGTAGGACCGCGCGGCGGAGTAGTAGGGCCGTGCGGGGGAGAAGTAGGGCCGCGCGGAGGCTTCCCGGGGGCGCGGAGGCTTCCCGGGGGCGGGGTGCGCAGGCGCCGGCGTACGGGCGGGCTACTCCTCGTCCCCGTAGCGCGGGTCGACCGACTCCGGGGAGAGGCCGAGCAGCTCGGCGACCTGCTCGACGACCACCTCGTGCACCAGCGCCGCGCGCTCCTCGCGCCCCTTGGTGCGGATCTCCACCGGGCGCCGGTAGATGACGACGCGGGCGGGCCGCCCCTCGGCCGCCGTGATCGTGCCGCCCAGCGGCACCACCTCGTCCTGCCACTCCGCGTCGGGGCGCGCCGGTGGCGGCACCTCGAGGACCAGGAACTCGATCTCCGTGAGCTGGGGCCAGCGCCGCTCCAGGCGCTCCACGGAGTCCTGCACGAGGTCGGTGAAGGCCTCGCCGCGGCTCGCGGAGAGCGGGACCTGCGGCGGTGCCACGGGGCCGCGCATGCCCCGGCCGTGGCGGTCGCGGCGGCGGGGCCTCGGGTCGGCGGGAGGTGGCTGTACGGGGTCGTCCATCACTGACGCAGCGTAGTCCCCGAGATCGCCCTTTCCGCGCGGTGCGCGACATGTCGCTTCCTGACCGTTCCGGCCAAGCTTGGACTCGATTCCGTATCTCTCCGGGACCGTCGGGCCCGCGCCAAATGACGTGATCCGCGCCATGTGGTGACCGGTTTCAACACCGTGAGCCCTTGGGACCACTGGTGTCCACGCAGGTCAGCGAGGTCCGTGCGGCACACCACGGCACGCGCGTGAGGACACGACACGGTGGGGTGACCTCAGGGAGAGTCGTCGCGGCCCGCTCAAGAGTGCGGTACCGTCCAACGTCGTGAGCCCTGTACGTCGCTGTTCGCGCACCGCTTGCGGCCGTCCCGCCGTCGCGACGCTGACGTACGTCTACGCCGACTCGACCGCGGTCCTCGGCCCCCTCGCCACCTACGCCGAACCCCACTGCTACGACCTGTGCGCCGAGCACTCCGAGCGGCTCACCGCGCCCCGCGGCTGGGACGTCGTCCGGCTCGCCGACGCGTCGGGTCCCGCCCGCCCCTCCGGCGACGACCTCGAAGCGCTCGCCAACGCGGTGCGCGAGGCGGCCCGCCCGCAGGAGCGTACGGCCGAGGCCGGCGGCGGCGGTGCGCGTGCGGCGGACCCGATGGAGGTCGCGCGCCGCGGCCATCTGCGGGTGCTGCGCTCGCCGGACTCCTGACGCGCCGCTCCGGAGCACCCCGCCCGGGCCCTCACTAGATCTCACCGGATCTTCTCCGTCCGGAGCATTGACGTCCGTTTGTTGCGGACATGACGATTTCGCCACCCCATCGCCCGGGAGGCGCCCGTGTTCGTGCAGCAACTGGAGCCCGTGGCCGACTCGCTCGGCCTGTCCGCACTCGTCGCGACCCTGCCCCTCCTGACCGTCCTCGTCCTGCTCGGCGCCGTCCGCATGAAGGCACACCGCGCGGGGCTCATCGGCCTCGCCGTCGCCGTCCTCGTCGCCTGGCTCGCCTACGGCATGCCGCTCGGCCAGACCGCCTCCAGCGCCGCACAGGGCGCGCTCTTCGGCGTCTTCCCCATCCTGTGGATCGTTGTCAACGCCCTGTGGGTGTACCGCATGACGGTCCGCACCCGGCACTTCGACATCCTGCGCCGCTCCTTCGGACGGCTCTCCGACGACCCCCGCATCCAGGCCCTCGTCGTGGCCTTCTGCTTCGGCGCGCTCCTGGAGGCGCTCGCCGGCTTCGGGGCGCCCGTCGCGATCAGCGCGGTCATGCTCGTCGCCCTCGGCTTCGACCCGGTGCGCGCCGCGGTCGTCTCCCTCGTCGCCAACACCGCGCCCGTCGCCTTCGGCGCCATGGCCACCCCCGTGGTGACGCTCGCTCAGGTGACGGACCTTCCGCTGGACACCGTCGCCTCGGTGGTCGGCCGCCAGACGCCGCTGCTCGCCCTGGTCGTGCCGCTGCTCCTGGTGGGGCTCGTGGACGGGCGGCGCGGCCTGCGCGAGACCTGGGTGCCCGCCCTCGCATGCGGGCTCGCCTTCGCCACCGCGCAGTTCGCGGCCTCCAACTACGTCTCCGCACAGCTCGCCGACATCGGCGCGGCCCTCGCGGGCGCCGGCGCGCTCCTCGCGGTGCCGCACGCGCGCAGGCCGGCCACCGAGCCCGTCCGCGCCGCCGTCCTCACCGGCGCCCGCAGCGAGGACCTCGACCACGACGACCCGCGCCCCGAAGTGGTGCGCGCCTACGCCCCGTACGCCCTGATCGTCGCCATCTTCTCGATCGCCCAGATCCCCGCCGTCAAGGACTTCCTCGCCCGCGCGACCCGCACCTTCGACTGGCCCTTCCTGAACGTAAGCGACCCCTCCGGGAAGCCGGTCGGCGGCAACGTCTTCTCGCTGCCGCTCGTCTCCACCGGCGGCACGCTCGTGCTGCTCGCCGGTGTGGCCACCGCGGCGGTCATCGGGGTGCACGCGCGCGTGGCGGTACGGGAATGGGCCGCCACGGTCCACGAACTGCGCCACGCCATCCTCACCGTGACGTCCGTACTGGCCCTCGCGTACGTCATGAACCTCTCCGGGCAGGCCGCCACGATCGGGCACTACGTAGCGGCCGCCGGCGCCGGGCTCGCCTTCCTGTCGCCGGTACTGGGCTGGTTCGGCGTCGCGGTGTCCGGCTCCGACACCTCGTCCAACGCCCTCTTCGGCGCCCTCCAGGTGACGGCGGCCCAGCAGTCCGGGCTCTCCCCGGAACTCCTCGCGGCCGCCAACAGCTCGGGCGGCGTCCTCGGCAAGATGATCTCGCCGCAGAACCTGACCATCGCGTGCGCCGCCGTCGGACTCGCGGGCAAGGAGGGCGACCTGCTGCGCAAGGTGCTGCCCTGGAGCCTCGGGCTGCTCCTCGTGATGTGCCTGATCGTGGTGGGGCAGAGCACGGCGGTACTCGGCTGGATGCTGCCGTGAGCCCGGGCGCGGGGTCTCGCCGGGGGAGGGATACGCGGCGTCGCCGGGGCGGTGATCGGCCACGCACGGCTCGGTGTCGGTGCCAGCGGGTAGTTTTGTGGTGACCGCGGAGAGCACTCCGTACTCGATGTGCGCGACGTGCTCGATGTACTCGATGGACTCGCTGAACTCGCAGAACCTGCAGAGAGGGTTGGCCGTGACTGCTGATCTGTCCCAGATCGTCAAGGCGTACGACGTCCGCGGAGTGGTCCCGGACCAGTGGGACGAGTCGCTCGCCGAGCTGTTCGGGGCGGCCTTCGCACAGATCACGTCCGCGGACGCGATCGTCGTCGGGCACGACATGCGCCCCTCGTCGCCGGGCCTGTCGCGGGCCTTCGCGCGCGGGGCGGCCGCGCGCGGCGTCGACGTCACGGAGATCGGGCTCTGCTCGACGGACCAGCTGTACTACGCCTCGGGCGCGCTGGACCTGCCGGGCGCGATGTTCACGGCGTCGCACAACCCGGCCCAGTACAACGGCATCAAGATGTGCCGCGCGGGCGCCGCCCCCGTCGGCCAGGACACCGGCCTCGCCGAGATCCGCGCCCTCGTCGAGGGCTGGCAGCGCACCGGCGCCCCCGAGCCCGCGGCGACCGCCGGCACCCTCACGCGGCGCGACACCCTCACCGACTACGCCGCCCACCTGCGCGGCCTCGTCGACCTCACCGCGATCCGCCCGCTGAAGGTCGTCGTGGACGCGGGCAACGGCATGGGCGGCCACACCGTCCCCACCGTCTTCGAGGGCCTGCCGCTCGAACTCGTGCCGATGTACTTCGAGCTGGACGGCACCTTCCCCAACCACGAGGCCAACCCCCTGGACCCGGCCAACATCGTCGACCTGCAGCAGCGGGTGCGCGAGGAGGGCGCCGACCTCGGCGTCGCCTTCGACGGCGACGCGGACCGCTGCTTCGTGGTCGACGAGAACGGCGACCCGGTCTCGCCGTCCGCCATCACCGCCCTGGTCGCCTCCCGCGAGCTGGCCAGGCACGGCGGCAAGGGCACGGTCATCCACAACCTCATCACCTCCTGGTCGGTCCCGGAGGTCGTGAAGGAGAACGGCGGCACGCCGGTGCGCACCCGCGTGGGCCACTCCTTCATCAAGGCCGAGATGGCGCGGACCGGCGCGATCTTCGGCGGCGAGCACTCCGCGCACTACTACTTCAAGGACTTCTGGAACGCGGACACGGGCATGCTCGCCGCGCTGCACGTCCTGGCCGCCCTGGGAGGCCAGCAGGGCACGCTCTCCGGCCTCGTCGCCCAGTACGACCGCTACGCGGGATCCGGCGAGATCAACTCCACCGTCGACGACCAGACCGCCCGCCTCGCCGCCATCAAGGAGACGTACGGCGGCCGGGACGGCGTCACCCTGGACGAGCTGGACGGCCTCACCGTGACCACCGCCGACTGGTGGTTCAACGTCCGCGCGTCCAACACGGAGCCCCTCCTGCGCCTCAACGTGGAGGCCCGCGACGAGGCGACCATGGCCAAGACGCGCGACGAGGCCCTGGCCATCATCCGCGGCTGACCCCGCCGGTCCGCCCCGGCCGACCCGCGCGCCCCGCGCACCCCGCGGAGGGGCCCGCCCACCGGCCCCTCCGCACCCCCGCGCCCCGCCCCGCACGGAGGTAGGCTGACCAGGCCGCATCCTGAGCGGAACCGGCGCGGACACCGCGCGCGGGCCAGCACCACCACGCCATCACATCAGCTCGAAGGGACCCACCCCATGCCGCTCGAAGCCGGCCTCCTGGAGATCCTCGCCTGCCCGGCCTGCCACGCCCCCCTCAAGGAGACGGACACCGAGCTGATCTGCACGGCGGACGCCAAGGAGTGCGGCCTCGCCTACCCGGTCCGCGACGGCATCCCCGTCCTCCTGGTCGACGAGGCCCGCCGCCCCGCGTAACGGCCGTACCGGCACCCGCAGGAGACCGCGCACGGCGAACCGAAAGGCCGACCCCATGCTCGACGAGTCGCTGCTGGACGCCCCGGAGGCACTGGCCCGCGCCGACCGCCGCGGACTGCTGCGCGGCGCGGCGGAGGCGGGCGCCCGCGTCCGTACCGCCGTCCGGCACGCCGCGGAGGCCGGGCTCACGGAACTCAAGCCCGACGGGCGCCCCAGGGCCGTCCTGATCGCGGGACCCGGCACCGCCGCCGTCTGCGTCGCCGACCTGCTCGACGGCCTCGCGGGCGCAGGCTGCCCCGTCATCCGCCTCGCCCCGACCGGCGTCGCCCCCGCAGCGGGCGCCCTGCGCTGGGCGCTGCCCGGCTGGGCCGGCCCCGTCGACCTGCTGCTCATCGCCACCCCGGACGGCACCGAACCGGGCCTCTCGCTCCTCGCCGAGCAGGCCTACCGCCGCGGCTGCACGGTCGTCGCGGTGGCCCCCGCCCGCACCCCGCTCGCCGAGAGCGTGGACGGCAGCCACGGCCTCACCGTCCCCATGGCCTGCTCGCCCTACGGCGCGTACGAAGGGGCACACGACGACGCCGACCGCGACCTGGCCACGTACGAGGCACGCCGCGTCGAGGACGAGTCCGCGCCCGGCGCCCCCGGCACCCTGTGGGCCCTGCTCGTCCCGCTCCTCGTGCTGCTCGACCGCACCGGGCTGATCGCCGCCCCCGTAGACACCCTGCAGAAGGTCGCCGACCGGCTCGACCACCTCGCGGAACGCTGCGGTCCGGCCATCGCGACCTACAGCAACCCCGCCAAGACGCTCGCCGCCGAGCTGGCCGACGCCCTCCCGCTGATCTGGACCGAGGGACCCGCAGCCGCCCGCGCGGGCCGCCGTTTCGCCGCCACCCTCGCCGAGCTGGCCGGCCACGCCGCGCTCGCCGCCGAGCTCCCCGAGGCGCTGCCCGCGCACGGCGCCCTCCTCGCCGGCAACCCCGCGGGCGGCGACGCCACCGACGACTTCTTCCGCGACCGGGTCGAGGACCCGGCGGCCCTTCGCGCGCGCGTGGTGCTGCTCCGCGACTCCCCGGTCGACGCAGGCGGCCTCACCGCGGCGCCCGCCGCCCGCGAGCTCGCGCACGGCCACGACGTCGCGATCAGCGAGCTCGAACCGGAGAGCGACGACGACCTCGAAGCGCTCGCGGAGCTGATCGCCGTCACGGATTTCGCCGCCGTTTACCTGGCGCTCGCCGCGGGGGACCCATCATGACCCCGGCCGCACCGGCAGCAGTTCAGCATTCGCGTACGTAAGGGAGCACCCCTCCGTGGACCGCCTCAGCAACACCATCCGCCCCTACGCCTGGGGTTCCACCACCGCCATCGCGGAGCTCGTCGGCGCCGAGCCGACCGGCGAACCGCAGGCCGAGATGTGGATGGGCGCCCACCCCGGCGCACCCTCGCGCACCGACCGCGGCGCGCTGAACGAGGTCGTCGACGCGGACCCGGAGCGCGAACTCGGCCCGGCGGCCGTCAGCAAATTCGGCCCCCGGCTGCCCTTCCTGCTCAAGCTCCTCGCCGCGGGCGCCCCCCTCTCCCTCCAGGTCCACCCCGACCTCGCCCAGGCGAAGGAGGGGTACGAGGACGAGGAGCGCCGCGGCGTCCCGATCGACGCCCCGCACCGCAACTACAAGGACGCCAACCACAAGCCCGAACTGATCTGCGCCCTCACGCCGTTCGCCGGCCTGTGCGGCTTCCGGGACCCGGCCGAGACCGCGGACCTCCTGGAGGCCCTCGACGTCGACTCCCTCAAGCCGTACGTCGACCTGCTGCACGCCCAGCCCGAAGAGGCCGCCCTGCGCGAGGTCCTGACCGCCGTGCTCAGCGCCGACCCCGAGCAGATGGCCGAGACGGTCACCGAGGTCACGGCCGCCGCCCGGCGCCTCGGCGGCGCCCACGAGCCGTACGCGGACATCGCCCACCACTACCCGGGCGACCCGGGCGTCATCGCGGCCATGCTCCTCAACTACGTCCAACTGCAGCCCGGCGAAGCTCTGTTCCTCGGCGCCGGCGTCCCGCACGCCTACCTCGACGGCCTCGGCGTCGAGATCATGGCCAACTCCGACAACGTGCTGCGCTGCGGCCTGACGCCGAAGCACGTCGACGTACCCGAACTCCTGCGCATCGTCCGCTTCGAGGCGACCGACCCCGGCGTCCTGCGCCCCGAGGCCTCGGTCGACGGCGAGGAGGTCTACGAGACCCCGATCGACGAGTTCCGCCTCTCCCGTTTCGTCCTGCCCGAGGGCGCCGCCGCGCACGACCTCACCGCCGCGACCCCGCAGATCCTGCTCTGCACCGCCGGCTCGGTCCGCGCGGGCGAACTGCCCCTGAAGCCCGGCGAGTCCGCCTTTGTCCCAGCGGGCGAAAAGGCCGAAGTGTCCGGAACGGGCACGGTATTCCGCGCCACCGTGGTGGCCTGACGCCCCGCCGCCCTCGCGTGCTGCAACAATGACCCACCGCAAAGGGCGGGCAAAGCACGGCCCGTCCGCGACGGCCGAGAACGTACGAAGGCGAAGGGACCCCGGGCACTCATGAGCGCGTCAGGCGGAACAAAGGCGATTGTCGCGGCACTCGGCGCGAACCTCGCGATCGCGGTGGCGAAGTTCGTCGCGTTCATCTTCAGCGGTTCCTCGTCGATGCTCGCCGAGAGCGTCCACTCCCTCGCCGACTCCGGCAACCAGGGACTGCTGCTCCTCGGCGGCAAGAAGGCCCAGCGCGAGGCGACCCCGCAACACCCCTTCGGCTACGGCCGCGAGCGCTACATCTACGCCTTCCTCGTCTCGATCGTCCTCTTCACGGTCGGCGGCATGTTCGCGATCTACGAGGGCTACGAGAAGATCAAGCACCCGCACGAGCTGGAGCACTGGTACTGGCCCGTCGGGGTCCTGGTGTTCGCGATCATCGCGGAGGGCTTCTCCTTCCGTACCGCCATCAAGGAGTCCAACGAGACGCGCGGCGGCCTCAGCTGGGCGCAGTTCATCCGCCGCGCCAAGGCCCCCGAACTGCCGGTCGTCCTCCTGGAGGACTTCGGCGCGCTGGTCGGCCTCGTCCTCGCGCTCGGCGGCGTCGGCCTCGCCCTGGCCACCGGCGACGGCGTCTGGGACGGCGTCGGCACCCTCTGCATCGGCATCCTGCTCATCCTGATCGCGATCATCCTGGCGGCCGAGACCAAGTCGCTGCTGCTCGGCGAGGCCGCGGGCACCGCGGAGGTCGCCGAGATCGAGAAGGCCGTGGTCGACGGCGACACCGTCACCAAGGTCATCCACATGCGCACGCTCCACCTCGGCCCCGAGGAGCTGCTGGTCGCCGCGAAGATCGCCGTCCGGCACGACGAGACCGCCGCCGAGGTCGCCGCGGCGATCAACGCCGCCGAGGAGCGCATCCGCACCGCCGTCCCGATCGCCCGCGTCATCTACCTGGAGCCGGACATCTTCAGCGAGACGGCAGCGGCCGCGGGCACCAACCCGGCGAAGGCGCCGGGCGGCCACTGAGCCCTTTTCGTACGTACGTGGAGGGGCCCCGCACCGGTGTGGTGCGGGGCCCCTCCACGTACGGGCATCCGGTGAGCGGCTACCGCACCTCGCGCAGCACGTCGAGGATCGCGGCGTCGTCCGGCGCCGTCTCCAGGCGCTCGCGGAAGCCGGGGTCCATCAGCTTCCGGGAGAGCAGCGCGAGAATCCGCAGGTGCTCGTCGCCGGCGGCGGCCTCCGGTACCGAGATCATGAAGATCAGCCTGGCCTTCGTACCGTCGAGCGAACCCCACTCGACGCCCTCGGGCGACCGGGCGAACCCGACGAGCGGCGAGTCCACGGCGTCGGTCTTGGCGTGCGGGATGGCGATCTCCTCGCCGAGCCCGGTGGTGCCCTGCTCCTCGCGCCGCAGCGCGGTCCGCACCAGCTCCTCCACGTCGTTGACCTTGCCGGTGGAGGCGAGCAGCGCGGCCATCTCGCGGATCGCGGCCTCCTTGTCGGACGCGGCGAGCCGGACCTCGACGGTCTGCTCGGTGAGGTAACCGGAGAGGACCTCACCGGCGGGCTCGGGCTCCGGCTCGGTGGCGGGCTCCGGCTCGGGCTTCGGCTTCGGCTCAGGAGCCGCCGCCGGTACGGGAGCCGCCGCTTCCGGCGCCTTGCGCAGACCGCCCGCCGTGGCGGAACCCGCGCTCGCCCCGGCACCGGTCCCGACCCCGGCCGGCACAGGCTCGGGACCGCCCGGAGCGTCGACGAGCGGAGCCCCGCGCCGCTTGCGCTCGCTGAGGTCGACCAGCGTCACGGTTGTGAGCGCCGTGACGACCGAACCGACGGCGATCGCCAGGAAGAACATCGGGACGCCGCCGACGGCGCTCAGCACCGCCACGATGGGCCCGCCGTGCGGCACCGCGTCCTTGACGCCCGCCATGCCGGCGATGGCACCGGCGACCGCGCCGCCCAGCATGTTGGCGGGGATGACCTGCGCGGGCCGCGCCGCCGCGAACGGAATCGCACCTTCGGAGATCCCGAAGAAGCCCATGAACAACGCCGCGAGCCCGGTCTCCCGTTCCTGCTCGTCGTAGAGCCGCTTACGGATCAGCGTCGCGAGCCCCTGCCCCAGCGGCATGACCGGAATGGCGGCGGCGCACATGCCCATGACGGTCTGGTTGCCGGTCGCGATGAGCCCGGTGCCGAAGAGGAACGCCGTCTTGTTGACCGGACCGCCCATGTCGAACGCGATCATCAGGCCGAGGATCGCGCCGAGCAGGATCGCGCTGGTCCCGGTCATCCCGCTGAGCCAGCTCGTCAGATGTTCGAAGACCCACGAGATGGGCTTGCCGATGACGTAGATGAAGAACAGCCCGAGCGCCGTGGTCGCGATGATGGGGATCACGATGATCGGCATGATCGGCTGGACGAACTTGGGGACCTTGACCTTCTTGATCCACAGCACCAGATAACCGGCCAGGAAGCCGGTGACGATGGCCCCGATGAAGCCCGCGCCCGCCTTGGAGTCGTACAGCTCACCGGTGTTGGCGATCCACCCGCCGATCATGCCCGGCACCAGCGCGGGCCGGTCCCCGATCGCGTAGGCGATGTAACCCGACAGGATCGGCACCATCAGCGTGAACCCGATGGTGCCGATCTGGTTCACGTGCATCCAGAACGAGTCGTCCGGGATGACGAGCCCGCCCTTGGGGTCGGTGTGCCCGCCGAGCGACAGCGAGACGGCGATCAGCAGCCCGCCGACGACCACGAACGGAATCATGTACGAGACGCCGTTCATCAGCGCCTTGTACGCGACGCTCCGCTCCCGGCCGCCTCCACCGCCGCCGCCGCCCGTACCGCCACCGGACGGCTGCCCGGCACCGCCGCCGGCCCCACCCCCGTCGTGCACGGGCGCGCTCTGCACCTGCTCGATCAGCCGCTCCGGATGGCTGATGCCCTCGGACACCCCGACGGACAGCACACGCTTGCCTGCGAACCGGCTGCGATCCACATCCTTGTCGGCTGCGATGATGATGCCGTCCGCCTCTCTGACATCGTTGTCAGAAAGAACGTTCTCGGCTCCGATGGAACCCTGTGTCTCCACCTTCATGTCGACGCCGAGGCTCTCCGCCGCCTGCGAGAGCTTCTCGGCGGCCATGTACGTGTGGGCGATACCGGTCGGACAGGCGGTCACGGCGAGCAGCTTCAGCCTCCGCTGCCCGCTGCTGGCCCCGCCTATGGGGGGATCGGCCGGACTGGTCACGTAGATCTCCTAACACCTTTGCCGCACAAGATCGCGCATATGTTCCCGATCTCAAGGCATCCTGCAACACATAAGCCCAGGATCAAACTCGCAAAGGTCCCATAACGTCCGGGTCTGACGGCCTATCCGCCAGACATGCGGTGCTCGGAGGCGGGCTGGGGCGGACTGGGCCGATCGGTGTAGCTTGGGGATGAGCCAGACGTCGCTGCTGATGGCGGTCGGGCAGTCCCCGCACGGACTGTCCGAGGGAGAGAGGGCCTCCGACGGACTGCGCTGCGCGCGTCCGTGCACCCATGTGCCCGACGCCGCAGGTCAGCCATGTCCACCCTCGACTCCACTCACGAGGAGCAGCTCACTCATGACTCTCATCAACGGCCAGGACTTCAAGGTCGCCGATCTCTCCCTGGCCACCTTCGGCCGCAAGGAGATCACCCTCGCCGAGCACGAGATGCCCGGTCTGATGGCGATCCGCAGGGAGTTCGCCGCCACCCGGCCGCTCGCCGGCGCCCGCATCATGGGCTCGCTGCACATGACGGTGCAGACCGCCGTGCTCATCGAGACCCTGGTCGCGCTGGGCGCGGAGGTCCGCTGGGTCTCCTGCAACATCTTCTCCACCCAGGACCACGCCGCCGCCGCCATCGCGGTCGGCCCGAACGGCACGCCGGAGGACCCGCAGGGCATCCCCGTCTTCGCCTGGAAGGGCGAGACGCTCGAGGAGTACTGGTGGTGCACGGAGCAGGCGCTGACCTGGCCGAACACGCCCACCGGCGGCCCGAACATGATCCTGGACGACGGCGGTGACGCCACCCTCCTCGTACACAAGGGCGTGGAGTACGAGAAGGCCGGCAAGGTCCCCTCGGTGGACACCGCCGAGAACGACGAGCACCGCGTCATCCTCCAGCTGCTGAACCGCACGATCACCGAGGGTTCGCAGAAGTGGACCCAGCTGGCCTCGGAGATTCGCGGCGTCACCGAGGAGACCACCACCGGCGTCCACCGTCTCTACGAGATGCACCGTGACGGCACCCTCCTCTTCCCGGCGATCAACGTGAACGACGCCGTGACGAAGTCGAAGTTCGACAACAAGTACGGCTGCCGCCACTCGCTGATCGACGGCATCAACCGCGCCACCGACGTCCTCATCGGCGGCAAGACCGCCGTCGTCTGCGGATACGGCGACGTCGGCAAGGGCTGCGCCGAATCCCTGCGCGGCCAGGGCGCCCGCGTGATCGTCACCGAGGTCGACCCGATCTGTGCGCTGCAGGCGGCGATGGACGGCTACCAGGTCACGACGCTCGACGAGATCGTGGACAAGGCGGACATCTTCGTCACCACGACGGGCAACAAGGACATCATCATGGCCGCGGACATGGCCAAGATGAAGCACCAGGCGATCGTGGGCAACATCGGTCACTTCGACAACGAGATCGACATGGCGGGTCTGGCGGCGACGCCGGGCATCGTCAAGGACGAGGTCAAGCCCCAGGTGCACACCTGGACCTACCCCGACGGCAAGGTCCTCATCGTCCTGTCGGAGGGCCGCCTGCTGAACCTGGGCAACGCGACGGGCCACCCCTCGTTCGTGATGTCCAACTCCTTCGCGGACCAGACGCTGGCCCAGATCGAGCTGTTCACGAAGCAGGAGGAGTACCCGACCGACGTGTACGTGCTGCCCAAGCACCTGGACGAGAAGGTTGCCCGCCTCCACCTCGACTCGCTCGGCGTCAAGCTGACCACGCTCCGCCCGGAGCAGGCCGCCTACATCGGCGTCGAGGTCGAGGGCCCGTACAAGCCCGACCACTACCGCTACTGAGACCGCGGCCGTCGGCCGACCGGCCGCCGGTCAGCGTCACTTCAGCAGGCCCTCGCCCCCGTGGCGGGGGCCTGCCCCTGTGAGACGGCCACCCAGCCCCCTACGACGGCCACCGTCACCTTGAGACGGCAACCCATCCCTTGTGAGACGGCCACCCACCCGAGGACCAGGAACAGAGCCCATGCCCCGCGGCCGATATTCGCTCCACGATCCGCACGACCACACCCCCCTCGGTGAAGAACACTTCCACTGCGCCCCCGGCCCCTCCGGCTGGCGCTACGTCTCCCAACGGACCACCCCCTCAGGAACCCCCACAGGCATCCCCGCCGGCTCCGTCGACCTCGCTCTCGACGACCGCGGGCGCCCCATCCGCCTCGAACTCCGCGCGGGCGACTGGCAGGTGCGCGCCGGCGCCCTCAACGGCGTCACCTGGGTCCGCACCGACCCCACCGGCACACGCGCCACCGAAGACAACGCCCCCGCCCACGCCTTCACCGGCACATCCCCCGCCTTCCTCATCGCGACGGCCCGGCTCCTGCGCCTGACCCCCGCGTCCCCCGCGACCCGCATCCGCCTGGTCGCCTTCACGGACCCGGTCCTGGCCCCCCGCACCCTCGACCAGTCCTGGACCCTGCTGAAAAGCGAAGCACACGCCACTGACAACGGACCCCTGACCGTCGACGAATACCAGGTCACAGCCCTGGACACCGGCGAACAGCATACCGTCCACCTCACCGGCGACGTGGTCCTCGCGGCCCCCGGCATCGAACTCGAACGCCTGGAAAACCCACCGTCGACCTTCACGTGAGGCCCCCGCGGACGGCTCAGACGGGCGGCACGAACCCGGTGGCCGGAGGCGAGTCCTCGCCACCGGAGCCGTCGGCGGCGCCGGGCTGGGCGGAGTGGCTGGGGGAGACGGGAGGGGCAGAAGGGGCAGGAGGGGCTGGAGTACCGGGGGAGACGGGGAGGTGGGTGGAGCCGCCGGAACCAGCCGTACCAGCGGCACCGACCGCCCCAGCCGCACCGCGCGAAGTCCCCGCACCGGCCTCCCCGCCAAACACACCCCCAGCCCCCGAGGGCGCAAACACACCCCCAGCCCCAAACGCCCGCCGCGCGTCCCGAGCCTGGCGCTCGTGCACGACCGCGGCCAGGAAGGCGGCCGGCGGAACGCCGTACGGCGCGGGCGCCCCGGTGCACTCCACCAGATCACCGGCGAGACGCTCGGCCATGGTCCAGCCCACCTGCGGATCCAGCTGCCCCGCCCGCGAGAGGTACTGCCGGATCGCCAGCCACAACCCCTCGGGAACCCCGGACAGGTCAAGCCCGGAGAACCGCCCCGCCAGCCAGGGCGGAGGCGGAGGCACAAAGGCGGCCTGCACCGTGGGCACCCGCTCCCGTACGACCAGCGTCCCCGCGAACACGTCCCCGAGCCGCCGCCCGCGCGCGGACACCAGCGACGCGATGCACGCGACGACCCCGAAGGTCAGCAGAATCTCGACGACCCCCACGGCCCCCCGCACCAACGCGTGCCGGAACCGGATCGGCCCCCCGTCGTCCCGCACCACCCGCAGCCCGCACGCGAGCTTCCCGAGCGAGCGCCCATGGCTGAGCGTCTCCACCGCGATGGGCCCGCCGACCAGGATCAGTACGAAGCCGGCGACCGCGACGGCGGCCATGGCTGCGTCGTCCAGCGACGCCGTCGATGCGAGGACCCCGATGGTCACCAGGAGATAGACCGTCCACGCCACCGCCAGGTCGATCAGCACGGCGAGCGACCGGCTCGGCAGCTTCGCGGGGCGCAGCTCCAACGCCACCGCCTCACCCGTCACAAGCTCACTCACGCCTGCCGCCCTTCCCGCACTGCCGTAGGAGTGGCCAGTCTGCCAAGCTGAACCATCCCGCGCCGCAGTACGAGGAGCAGCCATCCGATGGACCTCGACGTCTACGTCTCCGCCCACCGGGCCGAATGGGGCCGTCTTGACGCCCTGCTGCGCCGCCGACGCCACCTCACCGGCGCCGAGGCCGACGAACTCGTCGCCCTCTACCAGCGCACCGCCACCCACCTCTCCCTGATCCAGTCCAGCTCCCCGGACCCGCAGCTCACCGGCCACCTGACCCACCTGGTGGCCCGCGCGCGAAGCGCCGTGACGGGCACGCGCCGTGCATCCTGGCGGGACGTGACCCACTTCCTGACCCGCGGTTTCCCGGCGGCGGTCTACCGCTCCCGCCGCTGGTGGATCCCCACCGCCCTGCTCTCGACCGTCCTGGCCGCCGTCATCGGCTGGTGGATCGCCACCCACCCCGAGGTCCAGTCCTCGATCGCGGCTCCCGGCGACCTCCGCGAGATGACACGTCCGGGCGGCGAGTACGAGACGTATTACTCCAGCCACCCGGCGGCCTCCTTCGCCGCCCAGGTCTGGACGAACAACGCCCAGGCAGCCGCGATGTGCCTGGTCCTGGGCGCCTTCCTCTGCTTCCCGGTCATCTGGATCCTCTTCCAGAACATGCTCAACCTCGGCGTCGGCATCGGCCTGATGTCCTCGGCCGGCCGCCTCGACACCTTCCTGGGACTCGTCCTGCCCCACGGCCTCCTGGAGCTGACCGCCGTCTTCGTAGCCGCCGGTACGGGTCTGCGGCTCGGCTGGACGGTCATCGACCCGGGCCCTCGCACCCGCCGCACGGCCCTGGCGGAAGAGGGCCGCTCAGCCCTGGGCATGGCCATCGGCCTGGCCCTGGTCCTGTTCGTCTCCGGAGCCATCGAAGGCTTCGTCACCCCCTCGGGCCTCCCCACATGGGCCCGCATCGCGATCGGAGTGGGCGCCGAGCTGACCTTCCTCGCGTACGTCTACGTACTGGGCGGCAGAGCGGCCCGCGCGGGCGAGACGGGCGACGTCGACCAGCACGAACGCAGCGCGTCGGTCCCGCTCGCAGCGTGATGTGCGTTCGACCCTCCAGGCCTGCTAGTCTCCTTCTCGCCCCGGAAAAGCCGTTGACACGGCAGGACCGGGGAGGTAGATTCGAACAGTTGCCTAGAGCTGGACAGCGTCCAGCGGCGGCAGTTAACATCTGCTTGCTTCTCGAATTTCATCGATACGAGAAGCCACCCCCGATCAATCGGAATCCGAAGCCGGTAAGTCCGGCGGAAAACTTCTGATAAAGTCGGATCAGCCGAAAGGCAAAGGCCCTCCAACGGCCACCGGAAATGAAACCCGAACCGGAAACGGAACGGAAAACGGATCTGGTAAGGTTGGAAACACGAAATACCGAAGGGAAGCGCCCGGAGGAAAGCCCGAGAGGGTGAGTACAAAGGAAGCGTCCGTTCCTTGAGAACTCAACAGCGTGCCAAAAGTCAACGCC
>NZ_JBIAII010000007.1:0-458716 GCF_042871345.1 Streptomyces sp. NPDC005863
CTACGACAAGCGCGGCTACGTCTACCTCGGCACCGTGACCGCCGCAGCGATCGTCATCTGGCTTCGAACATGATCGGCCGGACAGGTCCTAGCTGCCGCCTCCCAGCCACCGCTGCCCAGCCAGCGCTCTCCAGCCACCGCTGCCCAGCAGCGCTCCCCAGCCAGCGCTGGCTAGCTGCCGCTGCCGCCGCCGTCGCCCCCTCCGGGGTCACCGCTGTAACTGCCGCTCGTGTAACGGCTGTTGCGGCGGCGGTTCGCCCTGTTCATGGACGCGGCGACGTCCGCCGTGGCGATCGTCGCCTTCGCGATGCCGCGGACCCAGCGCGGGGCGCCGCCCCGCGAGGCCCAGATCGTCGCGGCGAGGCCCGCGGCGGCGAGTACGGCCACGATGGTGAGCAGAACGGTCATCATTGGTCCGCCCCCCCCTTTCCGTCCCACGGGCCCTGGTGGGTTGATGTGATCGGCCTTTCCCTGGAGGAGGGGATTCCGTCGGGCTTGGTTCCTCGCCGTCGCGTCAGGCGCGGTTCCTCGTGGGGAAGCCGTGACGCCTCGCCGCCGTCACCACCAGCAGCACCGGGAGCAGGAGCAGCAGGATCGTCCAGGGGAAGGACGTCGTACCGGCCAGGCCCAGCAGGACGCCGCCGAAGACGCCGCCGCCCGCCATGGCGACGTTCCAGAGGGTGACGAGCATGGCCTGCGCGGCGTCGGCCACGCCTGTCGGCCCCGAAGTCTCCGCTGCCCCCGACGTCTCCGTCGTCCCCGAAGCCTCCGTCGTCCCCGAGGGGCCCGTCACACCCGTCTCCCCCGCCGCGCCCGCCTCGCCCGCCGCCGTCTGGAGGAGGGTCGGGGCGCCGCCCCAGCCCAGACCCCACAGGACCACGGCGACGTACACGAGCGCCGGGGTGTCGGCGAAGGCCGCCAGCAGGGCCGCCGCCCCGCCGACCAGGAGCACGCTCGTGAGCGTCAGCGCCCGCAGCCTGCGGTGGATCAGCGCGCCCACGACCCAGATGCCGATCAGCGACGCCGCGCCGAAGACGAGCAGGACGAGGTCGGTCGAACCGCCCATGCCGAGTTCGTCGAGGAACGTCGCGATGTACGTGTAGAGGACGGTGTGCGCCAGGACGAAGACCAGGGTGACGAAGAGGACCGGGGTCACGCCGGGCACCCGCAGGACTCGCAGCACCGGGGGCTTCGTGCCGCCCGGCTCCTGCCCCGGGTAGTCCGGGACGAGCGCCACGATCCAGGCGAGCAGCCCCGCGGTGAGGCCGGTCATGACCAGGAACGCGATCTGCCAGCTGAGCACCTTGCCGAGGAACGTGCCGGCCGGCACGCCCAGGGACAGCGCGACCGGGATGCCCGCCATCGCGACGGCGATCGCCTTGCCCTGGAGGTGGGCGGGTGCCAGGCGCCGTGCGTACCCGGCGAGCAGGGCCCAGGCGAGGCCCGCGGCGACACCGGCGACGAAACGGGCCGCCATCGTCAGGGGATAGCTCCCCGAGACCGCCGTCACGGTGTTGGCGACGGCGAAGCCCGCCATCGCCGCGAGGAGCAGCCGCTTGCGGCGCCAGCCGGCGGTGGCCGCGGTCAGCGGTATCGCGGTGAGGGCGGTGCCGATCGCGTAGACGGTGACCGTCTGCCCGGTCGCCGACTCGCTGACGCCGAGGTCGGCGCTCATCGCGGGGAGCAGGCCCGCGGGGAGCGTCTCGGTCAGGCTGGTGATGAACACGGCGGTGGCCAGGGCGAGAAGGGCGGGGAGGGGGAGCTTGGGCCCGGCCTTGGCCTCGGGCTGGAGCTCGGATTCGGCCTTGGCCTCGGGCTGGAGCTCCGGTCCGGCCTTGAGCCCGGCCTCGGACCCGGCCTCGGACCCGGCCTCGGACCCGGCCTCGGACCCGGCCTCGGGCCCGGCCTCGGGCCCGGGCGTGGTCTCTGTGGTGCGCATGGCGGTCGTGTCCTTCTTTCGGTGGGGAGGGGACGGGGCCTCGGGGCGGGTGCTCAGGAGGTAGGGGGTACGGGGTGGTGGCGTCCGCGCCTGAGGGGGGCGGCACATCGGGGGCGTCCGCGCCAGTGGGGGGCGGCACATCGAGGGCCTCCGCGCACGGACCCGCCAAGTCGGCACGGACTACGCGGACTACGGGGACTACGGGGACTACGCGCGCAGGAACCCCACTTCCGCGGGCGCCCCCGCCAGGTCCGACTCCGGGCCTCCGGTGACTCGGGGCCTCAGCACCGCCCCCGGCCTGCCGCTTCGCGATGCCCAGGCCGAGGCCCTCGGGCCACCCGCCTCCGTGCCACACCCCCTCCGGGCGAGCGCTCTCCGTACGGAGGACTCTGCGCTCCGGCGCTTCGGGAACGCTGACGGTCCGCTGACGTCGCCCGGCGCCCACCCGGCGCTCACCCGCGAGCAACTCCCCCAGCGGTGTGTACCGTGATCCGCATGCGGTTCGGGGTGCTGGGGCCACTGGCGGTGTGGGACGGCGAGGGGGAACCGGTCAGGGTTCCCGAGACGAAGGTCAGGGCGCTGCTCGCCGACCTCCTCGTGCACGAGGGGCGCCCGGTCTCCGCCGACCGGCTCATCGACGACCTGTGGGGCGACGCGCCCCCGGGCAACCCGGCCAACGCCCTGCAGGCCAAGGTCTCCCAGCTGCGGCGCGTCCTCGGCCGGGACCGCGTGGTGCACCAGGCGCCGGGCTACCGGCTCCGGATCGACGCGGCAGCGGGTGCTGAGTTGGCGGGCGATGAGGTGGTCGGCGACGAGGTGGACGCGGACCGGTTCCGCGCCCTGGCCGACGCCGCGCGGGCCGAGGGCGACCCGGCCCTGAGGGCTCAACTCCTCACCCGAGCCCTTGGGTTGTGGCGCGGGCCCGCCTACGCCGACCTCGCCGACGAGGCATTCGTACGGGGAGCGGCGGACCGTCTTGAGGAGCAGCGGCTGGCCGTACTGGAGGAGCAGGCGGAAGCGCGGCTGGCCGCCGGGGACCACACGTTGCTCACGGGCGAGCTCGCAGACCTGGTCGCGCGGCATCCGCTGCGCGAACGGCTGCGGGCCGTGCAATTGCGGGCCCTGTACCTGGCGGGTCGGCAGAGCGAGGCGCTGGCCTCGTACGCGGAGTTGCGGGGGCGGTTGGCGGATGAGCTGGGGCTGGATCCGGGGCCGGAGTTGGCGGCGTTGTACGGGGCGATTCTGCGACAGGACCCCGAACTGGCCTCGGGCACGCCACGCTTGGCGCCCGCGGGTGGGGTGGCCGGCACGCCGTGGACCCCCCACACACCGAGCACCCTCCGTACGCCGAGCACCCCGGGTACGTCGACCACGACCGCGCCCCCACCCCGTACCAACCTCCCCGCCCAACTCACCGATTTGGTGGGCCGCGAGGCCGCAGTCACGGAGGTCGAGGGGCTGCTCGGCACCGCACGGCTCGTGACGCTCACGGGCCCCGGCGGGGTAGGCAAGACGCGCCTCGCGTTGGAGGCGGCGGCGCGGCAGGCCGGGGCGGGGTTCCCGGCGGGGCAGACCGGGGCGGGGTCCCCGGTGCGGCAGGCCGGGGTGGGATCCCCGGCACGACCGACCGGAGCGGGGTCCCCGGCACGACCGACCGGAGCGGGGTCCCCGGCGCGGCAGGCCGAGGCGGGAACCCCGGCGCAGACCGGGGCAGGAGGCCCGGCGCCGCAGACCGGGGCAGGAGGCCCGCCCCAGACCGGCGCGGAACGCCCGTACCTCAACGGCGCCAAGGCGGAATGCCCGGCGGGGCACGTCGGGTCGACATCCCCGGGGCCGCAGACCGGGGCAGGAACCCCGGCGCCGCAGACCGGGGCAGGAGGCCCGGCACGACCGACCGAGGCGGGAACCCCGGCGCAGACCGAGGCAGGAGGACCGGCACCGCACACCGGGGCAGGAGGCCCACCGCAGACCGGCCTCGGACACCCGTACCCCGACGGCGTCTGGCTCGTCGAACTCGCCGGGCGGCGGGGCGAGAGCGGCGTGGCCGACCTCGCTCAGGCCGTCACCACGGCGCTCGGGTTGCGGGACGACACCGGCCCGGTCCCCGCCCCCGCCTCCGCCGTACCGGGGCCCGACCCCGCGCCCACCCCGGCCCCCTCCACCCCCGACCGTCTCGCCGCGACCCTGCGCGACCGTCGCATGCTCCTGGTCCTCGACAACTGCGAGCAGGTCGTCGAACAGGCCGCCGAGCTCACGGACACGCTGCTGCGGGCCGCCCCCGGCCTCCGCGTGCTGGCCACCAGCCAGGAGCCGCTGGGCCTCACCGGCGAGGCCGTGTTCCTGGTGGAGCCGCTGCACGACGCCGACGCCGTCGCCCTGTTCACGGCGCGCGCGGCCGCCGCGGCGCCCAAATTCAGGGTCGGCGACGCGGCGGACGAGGCGGCCGTCGCGGAGATCTGCCGGCGCCTCGACGGCATTCCGCTCGCCCTGGAACTCGCCGCGACGCGCGTACGGGCGTTGGGCGTACGGGAGTTGGCGGACCGCATCGGCGACCGGTTCCGGCTGCTGTCCTCCGCCGGGCGGCGCGGCGCCCCGGCCCGACAGCAGACGCTGCGGGCGATGATCGACTGGAGCTGGGAACTGCTCACCGCGCCCGAGCGGATCGTGCTGCGGCGGCTGGCGGTGCACCGGGACGGCTGCACGTTGGAGGCGGCGGAGGCGGTGTGCGCGGGGGACGGGGTGGAGGGCGAGGAGGTCCTCGACCTGGTCACGCGCCTCGTGGACCGTTCCCTGGTGGTCATGGCGCCGGGACCGGCGGGGACGGCGCCGCGCTACCGGCTCCTGGAGTCCGTGGCCGCGTACGCGATGGAGCGGTTGCGGGAGGCGGGGGACCTCGACGACGTACGTCGACGGCACCTGCGCCACTACCTGGACCTCGCCGAGCGGGCCGAGCCGCGGCTGCGGGACGGGGGCCAGTCGGTGTGGCTCCGCCGCCTGGACGCCGATGCGGCGAACCTGCGCGGGGCATTGGACGAGGCGGTACGCGCCCCCGCGCCGGGGGAGGCGGCGCGGCTGGCAACGGCGCTGACCTGGTGGTGGCTGCTCCGCGGCCACCTGACGGAGGCGCGCCGCTCCCTCTCGGCGGTGGCGGCGACGGTGACGTCCGTCGCGGTGCCGTCGTCCGCGGCGGGGACAGGGTCGGTGCCGTCGTCCGCGGCGGGGACACACTCGGTGACGTCATCCGCAGCGGTGACGGCCGCGGGGGTGACACCTTCGGCGGTGACAGCCCCGCAGGCGACACCCTCGGCGGTGACGGCGGCGGGGGCGACACCCTCGACGGCGACGGCCACGGGGGCAACACCTTCGACGGCGACAGCCACGGAGGTGACGTCCTCGACGGTGACGGCGACGGAGGCGACACCCTCGACCGCGACAGCCACGGAGGCCGCACCCTCCACGGCAACGGCCACAGGGGCGACACCCCCGACCGTGACAGCCACGCAGGCGACACCCTCGACGGTGACAGCCACGCAGGCGACACCCCCGACGGTGACAGCAGCGGAGGCGACACCCTCAACGGCAACGGCCGCGGGAGCGACACCCTCGGCGGTGACGGCGGCGGAGGCGATGCCCTCGACCGCGACAGCCGCGAAGGCCACACCCCCGACCGCCACGGCCACGGAGGCGACACCCCCGACGGTGACAGCAACGCAGGCGACACCCTCGACGGTCACGGTCACGGTCACGGAGGCGGCACCCTCGACCGCGACAGCCGCCACACACCGCGTCGACGGGGCGGCCGCGGAGGGCGCCGCGGGCCCTCGGGAGACGGCAACGGGGCGTACGCCGGACGGCATGGTGCCACGCCACACTGCTCCTGGCGGCACGCCAGCAAACGCCCCCGTCCCAGGCGAGCCGGCTACCGACGCGGTGGCCCCCACCCCCGACACCCACGAACTCCTCGCCCTCCGCGACGCGTTCGCCCTCCTCACCGGTGAGCGACCCACACCCCCCACCACGCCCCCCGCACCCGCACCCGCCCTCCGCCCCCGTTCCCTCTGGCTCACCGCCTACGGGCTCTTCAGTGCCGGGGATCCGCGGGGCAGCGAAGAGGTCACCTCGCGGGCCGTCGAGCTTGCCCGTGCCGGGGGCGACCGGTGGACCCTCGCCGCCGGGCTCGCCTTGCGCGCCATGCACGCGTTGCTCCGCGGCGATCTCGACACCATCGGCCGTGACGGACGCCGCGCCGACGCCCTCTTCGCCGAACTCGGCGACCGATGGGGCGCGTTGCAGACCGTCGCGCCGCTCGCCGCGCTCGCCGAGATCAAAGGTGAGTACGAGGAGGCCGCGCGCCGGCAGGAGGAAGGGCTGGCCATCGCCCACGAGTTGGGCCTGCACGCGGAGGTCGCGGCGCGGCTGTCCGGGCTCGGGCGCCTCGCCCTGCTCACCCACGACTGGGAGCGCGCCCGCGACCTCCACGAACAGGCCCGGCGCCGCGCCGTCGAGCAGGGCTACCGCTACGGCGAGGTCCACGCCGAGATGGGCCTCGCCCTCGGCGCCCGCCGCGCCGGCGAACTCAACACCGCCGAGGACCATCTGCTCCGCATCCGCGACCGCCACGCCGACGTGTCCTCGTCGGCCGGCGACCACCTGCGCCACGCCGAGATGGGCTTCATCGCCGAGCTCCGCGGCGACGCCTCCGCCGCCGAGGCACACCACCGGCTCGGCCTCGCGACCGCTCACGTACTCGCCGAGCCGCGCGCCGTCGCCCTCTCCCTGGAGGGCCTGGCAGGCGCGGCCGCCGTGTCCGGCGACGCGGAACGTGCCGCCCTCCTCCTCGGCTCCGCCGACGCCGCCCGTCGCAGCGTGGGCGCGCCCCTTCCGCCCGCCGAACGCGGTGACGTCGACCGTATCGCCGCGGCAGCCAGCGCGGCCCTGGGCCCCACCGCCTACGCGGACGCTTTCCGGCGGGGCGCGCAGCTGGACCCTGGTGGCCTGCAATGAATCTGGTCCGCAATGACGGACGACGGCGCTGAGGCTCGTCGTCCGCCCGGTCGCCCACCCGTTCGTCCGCTCGTCCGCTCGTCCGCTCGTCCGCTCGTCCGCTCGTCCGCTCGTCCGTCACATCATCAGGTGCCAGTGCGAGATCGCCCCCACGAAACCACTCGTACTGGTGAGCCAGCCGATCAGCGTCAGTGACATCGACAGCCTCAGGTGTCTGCCCGCGTCCACCCGCAGTCCCTGGCGCCCGAGGCTCAGCTGCCACGTCGGCGGCTCGCTCTTCTTCTTCTCGTTCACGGCCTCTCCCTCTCCCTGTGCCTCTTCGTTCCTCTTCCTCTTCCAGTTGTTGATCCAGCACATCGCTGACGCGTGCCCTGCGGCCAGGAATCGGTCCGGACCCGCACGATTCCGAATCCGGCAGGTCAAAGGCCGAAATCGGCCTGCTGTCGCCGAAGTTCGAGGAACTTCGCCGAACGGCGGAAATGTTCGACGAGAGGCCCCTACGCTTTTCTCACTCAGGGGAGAGGACACGGCTTTGCCCGACCACGCGTCAGAGCAGACGGAGACGGTCACGTCGGCCGAGCCACCCCACACCGCCGAGCCGCCCCGCAGCACCGAGCCACCCCGCCCCACCGAACCACCCCGCGCCGCCGAGCTGATCGCCGCCCACGACCGGGCCCTCCGTGACTTCGCCGAAGCCCTCGTGCTGCTGCACATCGACTGCGGGGCCCCGCCCCGTTCCGACCTCACCAAAGGCGCGAAGGCCGCCGGGCGCTGTCCCCTGCCCGCCTCCTCGCTCACCGAGGTGTTCCAGGGGCGCCGGCTCCCCAAGCTCGACTTCACCATCGAGCTCGTACGCCAACTGGGCGGCGACCGGGCCGAGTTACTGGACGCGTGGCGCAAACGCTGGCGTCACGTCAAGGTCGCCGAGCAGCGAGCCGCTCCCGCCCGACGGACCCTCCGTACCCGTACCGGCGTACCCGCCGTCGACCTGCCCGCCGCCGCACCCGCCCCCTCTCTCGCCCCGCCCCAGGACGCCCGCGGCAGCGGGGAGGAGGCACCCTCGCGGAAGGCCATCGCGAGCGTGCTGGCCAACACCATGGTCTTCGTGACCGAACAGGCCCAGGAGCGCGCCGACCCGGCCGTGGTGATGGCCCAGGTGGGCGCCGTCCTCTACCAGTGGCTCGAAGAACGGCTCGGCATCTCGAAGGGCATAACACTTCTGCCGGACATGCCGAGCGTGGCCCTGGAGCCGGGGGGCCGCCGCACGGCCATGCCGAGGTCGCTCGTCGACGGAAGTGGTTACGCGGTCCTGCAGTTCACCCCCGCCGAACCGGTGACCGCGCCGGGGAGCGCGCCGGTGACCGTCCAGATGACCGTCCCGGCGACCGACGAACGGCCCTGGACGCCCGAGGAGTCGCAGTCGGGGTGCCCCGTGTGCCGGACCCTGTCCACGACCTTCGCCGAGTCCTGGTCCTGCGACGGCTGCGGCAGCCTCTGTGTCCGGAGCAGCGACGGTGACGTCCTCCTGGACGCGCCCCGGGGCCGGCGCCCCTCCGACGTCAACGCCTACATCTGTCCCGTGTGCGCGCTGCTCGTCCATCCGATCAAGATGCGGAGCGCGGACTGTCCCCGGTGCGGGACCAACCTGGTTCCGGGCGCGTTGGGCCGTTACTGAAGCCATTGAAGCCATTGCAGCTACTGAAGCTACTGAAGTGACCCGTTCTCCGCCCCCCGGGCCCGCACATCCCGCAAAGTACTCCGCATGACCTCACCCATACCGGAACCGGCCGCCCCGCAGACCCCCACGCCACAGACCCCCGCCGCATCCCTCCGCGACCTCGCCCGGACCCGGGCCTCGCTCGACGGTGCCGAAGTCACCTACTGGTGGTCCGGGAGCGTCTACTCATGGGCGCCCGACGAGCCCTACACGCGGCTCTTCGGGTTCGAGGGGCTCAACGTCTCGCGGCTCGTCAAGGACGCCGAGGACGGGCCCGACGCGTACCGGCTCCTCAGCCGCGAGGCCGCCTTCTACCTCGATCCCGTCAGCGGCGAGATCCTGGAGGAGTGGCAGGGGCTGCCCGTCGTCCACGTGTGGAACGACCCGGCCAACCAGCGGTGGCGCCCCTTCCCCGTCCCGGCCACCGACCTCGGGGACCAGGTCTGCCTCAGCCTGGAGATCCCGCTCGCCTACCCGTCCCCGCTGCCCGTCGCCCAGTACCCGCTCAACTCCGCGGGGGACACGTACAAGGCGCTTGAGCTCTTCCAGTTCTTCGTCGGCCGGGACGACCTGGCCGGGCCGGCGCCGAGCGTGCCGGCCACCATGTCGTGGACGCGGATGTCCCCCTGGCTGCCGTGGATGGAGCGCGGGCAGCGGCCCGGCGGGCTCACGTACCACTGCCGGGGCCGCAAGCTCGGCTCGTACGAGGAGGTGCCCGCCCGCACCCGCGCCTACGTCGCCGACCACCACCCCAAGTTCGCGCACGCCCCGGAGAAGTGGACCGAGCCGAACGAGACGAGCTGGACGTACTTCCGCAAGCTCCACCCGCCCCGCTAGGCGATCCGGCACGCGTTGTCCGAGGACTACTCCAGGAAGCCGTCGACCGGCACGGCGTCGTACCCCGTCGCGCCCACCGTGGTGATTCCGCCCGGCGAGCCGGGCAGCCGGAGCGGATCGAGGGCGCTCACATACAGGTCGGCCGTTCCGTCGCCGTCCGTGTCGCGCAGCCGCACCAGGCCGCCGAACTGGTCGTCGGCCGTCAACGGGCCCGGTACACCTGCGGTGTTGCGGGCGAACCACTGCGACCCCGTGCCGGACAGGCCCCCCGCCCGCCCCTTGAAGACGTGCACGCCGCCCGCGTACTCCTTGCCGTCGATCTCCTCACCCCGCACGCCGACCGCGAGGTCCGCGTACCCGTCGCCGTTGGCGTCGCCCGCCGAGATCGTGTCGCCGAACTCGTCGTAATCCTCCGGGGATCCGGCGACGCCGCTCGTCGACTGGGTGAGGCGGGTGGTGCGGGACGGGCCGCCCGACGCGCCGTACCAGACGCTGACGCGGCCCTTGTGCCGCGAGTAGAGGGAGGTGCCGACGGCGATGTCGCCGTAGCCGTCCTTGTCGAAGTCGGCGATGACGCCGTCGCCGCCGCGTTCCGTGCTGCCGCCGTTGCCCGCCTGGGACTCCAGGCGCAGGGTCTTGCCCGGGGTGAGCGAGCTCGCGCCGCCCCTGATGAACCAGGCGTCGGAGGCGATCTTCTCGGAGCTCACCACGTCGCCGATGATCACGAGGTCGGTCTTCTTGTCGCCGTCGACCTTGCCGGAGATCAGGGCCGTCGCGTAGAAGGACGACGTCTTGTCGAGCTCGGTCACCATGCCGGTGGTGCCGGAGCGCTTGAACGGGCCGCGGTAGACGTAGGCCTTGGCGTCGTTGAGCACGGCCAGGTCCTGCTTGCCGTCCCCGTTGAAGTCGCCGGCCGCCAGGTCACTGCCCATGGAATGGTGGGCGCCCGGACTCTTGTTCGGCAGGGCCGTGCCCTTGGACAGGCCGGACGCGGAGCCCCACAGGATCGTCACGGCGCCCTGGTGGGCGCCGCGGGAGCCGTTCTCGCCGGTGGCCGCCACCGCGAGGTCGCCGTATCCGTCGCCGTCGAAGTCCGCAGCCGTCCGTATCTCGCCGAACATGTCGTCGGCCTCGTCGGCGCCGGGCACGCCGGGGCTGCCCTGGGTGACGCGCTGCTGCCGGGAGCCGGGACCGGTGGCGGTGCCGAAGACCACGGTGACGCCGCCGCCTCCTCTCGCGCTGAAGCTGGAGTACGCGTAGTCGCGGTGGCCGTCGCCGTTGAAGTCGTCGCCGTACTTCGCGGGTGCGGCGCTCGCCGCGGTGGCCGGCAGGGCGAGCGGGGTGAGGCCGGCCGCCAGGAGGGCGGTCAGTGTGGCCGTCGTGAGGCTGCGCATGGGTGTCGGGGGTTCCTTGTGCGTCGAGAGGAGGAGAGCGACACAGGAGACCGATGGTCGGGCCGAAGGGTTGTACGGGGCGCCGCTCGCCCAGGGCTGTTCGGACAGGCCTTCGACCTTGGCCGCCCGCCCCCGATACAGTGGCAAGATCCCGCACTTCACCACATCACCCCACTCACCCGTCATGCGGGCACCCGTCGTGCGGGACGGCTTCGGGGTGGCGATCACAGGGGGGCCTGTCATGGCACTGTTCGGAAACGCGCACACCGTCGACCCGATGAAGGCGCAGGGCGAGTACGCGCGTCTGCTCGGGCACGGGGAGCAGGTGCACGCCGCGTACACGCTGATACGCGACACGATGCTCTTCACCGACCGTCGGCTGATCATGGTCGACAAGCAGGGCATCACCGGCAAGAAGGTCGAGTACCACTCGATCCCCTACCGCAGCATCACGCACTTCGCGGTGGAGACCGCCGGGCACTTCGACCTCGACGCCGAGCTGAAGATCTGGATCTCCAGCAACCCGACGCCGATGCAGAAGACCTTCACCAAGGGCGTCGACATCTACGAGGTCCAGGCGATCCTGACCCAGTTCGTCGCCCGATAGCTCACCGCACCCCAGGGGGGCCGGGGTTCGCGGGCTCAGCAGCCCGACGTGGTCCGGGGACGCCGCTCAGCAGTCTCCGCAGTCTCCGCCCGCGTCCCCGACTCCCCGCGCCTGCGCCACACCGCCCACACCCCGGCCCCCAGGGCGAACCCGTACGCCGCCACCAGGCCGTGGCCGTTCTCCTGGGTGAACCACATCGCCAGGCCCAGGGCCGGGACCGCCGCCGCGAGCAGCCGGTCCGCCATGGAGCCGCCCGGCACAGCGCCGCCCTCCCCCTTCACGTCACCCTCCGACGACGTGAAGGTGCGGAGCAGCAGGGCCGCCGCCAGCGTCGCGCCCAGGAAGTACGTGGCGCCCGAACTGCCCGCGAAATTGCGGGGATCCGTGCTCGTGCCGCCGCCGATGCCCAGCAGGTCGTCGATCCGCTCCGGCAGGAGGATGCCGGACAGGAAGAACAGCAGCGTCAGGCCGCCGCCCCAGTACCAGTGCGCAAGGGCGGCCACGACGGCGAGCGTCGCGATGTTCCAGAGCACGCCCCCGACCCCGCCGTTCTGCATGAAGACCGACGTGAACACCCGCCACCAGCCGCTCTCGGACGGATCGGCGTCCAGCGCCTCCATCGCCCCCGACCAGCTCAGCTGAAGGAGCACACCCGCCACGGCGAGGCCGCCCAGGACGGCCGCGGCCCACGGGAACGGCCCCGCCCGCAGCGCGTCCAGACCGGACCGGCCCGGCGCACCCGCTCCGGCGCCCCCACCCGCCGCCGCCCACGGCTCCAGCAGTGCCTGCCCGCACTTGGCCATCAGCACCATCAACGCCGCGGTCGTCACGCTGAACAACAGTCCGCCCATGTCCCCCGAACCAGCCTTTCCAACAGTGTTCGAAACCGGTCGATGCCGAGGCTAGCACCGCCGCGCCAGTTTTCAAACAGTGTTTGAAACGCTGTTACGGTGGAGGCATGAAGCTCACCAAGGAGCGCATCGTCGACGCAGGCATGGCCACGTTCGCCGAGACCGGGTACCACGGGCTTTCCATGCGCCAGGTGGCCGACCGGCTCGGCGCGCACGCGGGCAGCCTCTACTACCACGTACGCGGCAAGGACGAACTGCTCGCGCTGATGGCCGACCGCGTCTGCCGGCACGCGTACGACGCCGCAGGCGCCGCCCTCGCCGCCCTTCCGCCCGACGCGACCTGGCAGGACCGGATCGAGGCGCAGGCCACCGAGTTGCGCAGGAGCCTCCTGCGGCACCCGGGCGGCGCCCTCCTCCTCGCCGACAGCCCCGGCACGCTCAGCACGGGCGCCCTCTCCCTGATGGAGCGGCTCCTCGCGACCTTCGTCGGCGCGGGCGTCCCCGTCGACGACGCGGGCGTCGCGGCCGACACCCTCCTCAGCCACGTCACCGGCTTCGTCCTCCAGGAGCGCCCGGAGGAGCGGGGCGCGGCGGACGACAAGTCCCCGGGGGCCGCGCCACCCCCCGTCACCGCCGAGGTCTACGCCGACCTGTGCGCCCGTTTCCCCCTCGTCATGGAGCAGATGCCCCGGCTCGGCCAGGACGAGAAATTCCGGCGCAGCGTACGGCTCCTGTGTACGGCGTTCCGGACGCTCCCGTCGGAGGGGCCGGCGTCCTCGGCCAGGATGGCGTGATGGAGCGGCCACGGCAGATCATCGACTGCGGAGACTTCGTCCTGCGACGCTGGCGGGGGCAGAGCGACTTCGCTCCGGCCCTCAAGTTGATCGACGAGTCGCTGGACCACCTGCGCCCCTGGGAGACGTGGGTCGCCCGGCACGGCGCGGAGAACACCCGCAGGTTCCTCGCGGCGTCCGAGGCGAAGTGGGCCGGCGGCGAGGTGTACAACTACGCCATCGCCGAAGCGGAAGCGGGAACCGGAACCGGCGCCGAAGCGGAAGCCGGAACCGGCTCTCTCATCGGCATGTGCCAGACCTACCGCCCGGCCGATCCCCGGTGCCGCCGCCTGGGGTACTGGCTGCATCCCGCCGCCACCGGCCGGGGCGTGGCGACCAGGGCGGCGGCTGCCCTGGTCGCCGAGATGTTCGCCCTGCCGGACGTGGAGTACCTGGAGATCACGCACGACCTGTCCAACACCTCCAGCGCCGCGATACCCCGCAGGCTGGGCTTCACCGAAGTCCTGCGGGAACCGGGGACGGCGCCCGCGGCTCCCTCCGGGAGCGGAATCGTCGTGGTCTGGCGGCTACGGCGTCCTGTGCCGCCCAGCCCCTAATGTCCCTGGCCACCGCAACCTAAGTCGGCTTACGAGTAAGGGAGTTCAGCCCCTCGGGCCCGGGCCGCCGACCAAAGGACGATGAACCCGTCCCCCTCCCCTCACCATGCTGGCGTCGTGCGGCGGCACGGGCCGTGGCGCGGGGCCACACAGGGCGGGAGACAGCGACATGGGGCACAACGACACCAGCAAGGTCGGCGACAGCAGCAAGGCCGGCGGCATCGGCAAGGCCGGCGGCATCAGCAGGGGACGGTTCCTGGCGGGGGCCCTCGGGGTCGCCGGCGCCGTGGGAGGCCTCGGTGCGGCCGGGGCACTGGGCGGCCTCGGCGCCACCGAAGCCGCCGCCGCGCCCGGCACCCGGCACCAAGGCCGCGCCCACCCCGGCCGCCCCCACCCCCGCCTCACCCACCGCGGCGTCTGCTACGAAGTCGGCGACGGCGAGTCACCCGACACCCGCTGGACCGCCCCCCGCATGCGCGCAGACCTCCGCGCCATCCGGCACGACCTGCACGCCGACACCGTCTCCGTCTTCGGCACCGGCGTGCACCGGCTCGCCGCCACCGCGACCGAGGCCGCCGAACGCGGCCTGCGCGTCTGGCTCCAGCCCCGCCTCGCCGACGCCCCGCACCGCGACATCCTCGACCACATCGCGGAAACCGGCCAGCACGCCGAGCGGCTGCGGCGCCAGGGCGCGGACGTGCACCTCAGCGTCGGCGCGGAGTTCGTGCTGTTCGTCCCCGGGATCGTGCCCGGCGACAACGCCCTGGAACGCGTCGAGAACCTCCTCAAGGGCAACTTCGACCCCGAGAAGATGGTGCGCCGGCTGCACGACTTCATCACCCGCGCCGCCAGGACCGGCCGCTCCGTCTTCCACGGGCCCCTCACCTACGGCGCCGCGCAGGACGACGACGTCGACTGGTCCCTCTTCGACGTCGTCAGCGTCAACTACTACGGCTACCACCGCAGTCGGGCCGCCCACGTCAAGGAGCTCACGCCGTATCGGCGGTGGGGCAAGCCCGTCGCGGTCACCGAGTGCGGCTCCTGTACGTACGAGAACGCGCCCCGCGACGGCGGCATGGGCTGGCACGACGCCGTCGACTACACCAAGGAGCCCCCGGAGATCGCCCCTGGGCTGCGCCGCAGCGAGCGCGCCCAGGCCGCGTATCTCCTGGACCTCTTCGACGTCTTCGAGTCCATGAACCTGCACGCCGCCCTCGTCTACCAGTTCGTCACGCCGGACGCCCCGCACCGGCCGGACGACCCCCGCCACGACCTCGACCTCGCGAGTTACAGCCTCACCAAGACGATCTGGAAGCGGCCCGACGACCCGGCGGCCGGCTGGCACTGGGAGCCCAAGGAGTCCTTCCGCGCGCTGGCCCGCCGCTTCGAGCGGGCCGCGCGGGCCTGACGCCGACTTGGCGGGCGGATGTCTTCCGTCCAACCCGCCCGTGTGCTTGCCTGGGGGCCATTTCGGCTGTCTGGGGCGGGAGTTGCCGCATGCGCATACGGGAGCGGGTACGGGAGCGGATCCGGAGTCCGTGGGTCGTGGGCGTACTGGCCGGTGTGCTGCTGCTCGGCGCGTGCGGGGATCCCGGGGGCGGGGACGGCGACGGGAAGCCCGCGGCGCTGCCAGAGGCCCCGACCGGGGCGGTACGGGACGGGGACTCCGCCTCGCCGCGCGCCTCCGCGCCGCCGCCCTCCGCCACGAACCGGCAGCGCGCCGCGCGAAACCCGTCCGCCGACGGCCCCAAGGTCCTCTACCTCGGCGACTCCCTCGCCATGGAGAACCAGAAGGTCCTCGGCGCCCACCTCCGCGACCGGCTCGGCGCCCGTTACCGCAGCGCGCCCTACTCCGGCACCACCCTCTGCGACTACCTCGACGGCACCGGCGAGGACTCCCTCGTCCCCGACAAGGACAAGGCCGCCGCGCTCGTCCGCGCGGAGCAACCCGACTACGTGGTCCTCCAGTTCTGGGGCAACGCGTGGGGCTACACGCCCTGCATGGACGGCATCACGTACGACAAGCAGCGCGCGCGGTACTACGACCGGTACGCGGCGGATGCGCGGCGGCTGGCCGCGCAGATCCACGCCGCGGGGGGCCGGGGGCGGCCACGTGTCGTGTGGGTGCTGCAAGGACCCGACCCCATCACGCCCGACCGCGTACGCGGCGTCAACGACCTCTACGAGGCGCAGGCCAAGGCCTCCGGCGACCTCGTCGCCGACGCGGGGCGTTCCGTCGCCCCCGCGTCCGCCCGCTACACGTGGGTCGAGACGCTCCCCTGCACGACGTACGAGCGCGCGCACCCCTCGTACTGTGGCTCGGGCCGCGCGGCCCTGCACCGGAGCGGCGACGACTACCTGCACTTCTGTCTGGCGCCGACCACGGCCAAATCCCGCCCCTGCCCGGTCCGTTCGCCGGGCATCCGGCGGATGGCCTCGGCTATCGCGGAGAGGATCGGCGCAGATCTCCGCTGACGGTGGCCGCCACGAAGTGGCCGAAGGCGGCGGCCTTGACGGTGAAGGTGGGGCCCTCGGGGTTCTTGCTGTCCCGGATCGCGACAGTTCCGTTGCACTGGGCTTGGGCGTACTCGATGCAGTCGCCGCCGGTGTTGCCGCTGTAGGACGACTTGTGCCACGTCGTGCCGTTGAGGGGGGCGCACTCGATGCAGTCGCCGCCACTGCTTCCGCTGTACGACGACTTACGCCACGTCGTGCCGTTGAGGGGGGCGCACTCGATGCATTCGCCACCGCTACTGCCGCTGTAGGACGACTTGCGCCAACGCGCGCCCGTCAGGTCCTGTCCGGTCCCCATAGCGTTCCTCCATCACGCGAGCGATCAGCTTGGCTGAACCCTCCCGGGAGAGGGCCGCGCCTTGCAGGCGAGCGTATCCGAGCGAACGCTCCCTGATCACTTGCGGGTTGGCAGACATGTGGCCCGAGTCGTAACTCTCGGCGTAGAAGATGTCAGGGTCTCCGTCGAAGCGCAGCAGGGTGAACGACCCCATGACTGCGGCATGTTGCCCCACCGAGAACGGCAGCACCTGGAGGTGCAGCCATGGGCAGTCGCGGTACTCCAAGAGCCGGGTCAGCTGCTCGCGCATGACGCCGCGGCCCCCAATGGCCCGGTGCAGCACTGCCTCGTCGAGCACGACCAGCATGGCAGGGGGTTCGTCCCGCCGCAGGATCAGCTGGCGCTCCATGCGCGCTGCCACCAGTTCGTCCAGACGCTCCTGGTGCTCGACGCCCAGGACCGCGCGTGCGTACCGCTCCGTCTGCAACAACCCGTACACCAGCTGGCACTGGTACGTGGAGATATAGGTCGCCCTCGCCTCCATCTCCGCGTACGCCTGGAACCACGTCGGCAACTGGCTCCGCAACACCAACCCCGCGAGCCGCGAGAAATGGCCGTCCGTGCCCAGCGCCGCGTCGACCCGTTCGGAGAAGTCCCTCGTCGGGACCCTCTTCGTCGTTTCGACCTGGCCGACCAGGGACGCCGTCACGAAGACACACGAACCCAACTCCGCCTGGCTCAGGCTCGCCGCCTCACGCAGGCGGCGCAGTTCGGAGCCGTAGTAGTCCAAGGGGGACGCCGTGGGATCGAGGTCGCGCGGTTTGACCATGTCGCTCAGCGTAGTCAAGCGAACGCGTCCGCGTGACCGGAATCACGTAACCCGTTCGGCCCCGCCCCGGTCGCCCCCGTACACGGCCCGCCGGACGCTGGGAGTCTCTGACGTCGAGACAAGAGGGGTGGCCATGAGCAGCGCGAGCGCACCCGGCACACCGGAGCACGGTCAGCACGCTCAGCACGAGCGGCACGAGCGGCACCACCACCACGGGACGAAGGCCGAGAGCCCCTGGGCGGCCGGCGGGACGATGTTCGCCGGTGTGCTGATGCTGGTGAACGGCATCCTCGGCATCTTCGAGGGCATCGCGGGCATCGCCAAGGACGACGTGTACGAGCGGATCGGCGACTACGTCTACAAGTTCAACCTCACCACGTGGGGCTGGATCCACCTCGTCCTCGGCATCCTCGTGGCCATCGTGGGCTGGGGCATCCTCAAGGGTGCGAGCTGGGCGAAGGGCAGCGGCGTCGCGCTCGCGGCGCTCGCCATCGTGGCGCAGTTCCTGTGGCTGCCGTACACGCCGGTGTGGGCGCTCATCTCGATCGCCATCGGCGTCTTCGTCATCTGGGCGCTGTGCAACGACCGTTCCGACATCGCAGGGCCCTGAGCGCGACCGCACGCGCGCGGGCGGGGGCAGCTCTGCGGAGTCTGCCCAGTCTGCCCCCGCAGGCCCGCGCGCTGGTTCCGCTGATCGTCCCGGCCCTGCTCGTCGGGGTCGGGGCGAGCCTTTTGCTGCTCGCGCTGAGCTGGGTCGCCGAGCGGATCCAGATCACGTTGTGGGAGCGGCTGCCGGACGCGCTGGGGGTGTCCGGGACGTCGGCGGGGTGGATCTTCGGCACGCTCACGGTGGTGGGTGTCGTCGTCGGGGTCGTGGTGTGGGCGGTGCCGGGGCACGCGGGGCCCGACCCGGCGACGACGGGGCTCATCGATCCACCGTTGCCGGTACGGGTGTTGCCGGGTCTCGCGCTGGCCGTGGTGATCGGCCTCGCGGGCGGGGTGAGCCTCGGTCCGGAGAACCCGATCACGGCCATCAACATCGCCCTCGCGTACACGCTCGGCATGCGGGCGATGCCCCGTACGAGCGCCGTCCTGTGGGTGTCGCTCGCGGCGGCGGGAACGGTGGGCGCGCTCTTCGGTACGCCCGTCGCGGCGGCGCTCATCCTCTCCGAGGTCAGCATGGGCGACGATCCGCGGCCCTTGTGGGACCGGCTGTTCGCGCCGCTGGTGGCGGCGGGGGCGGGGGCGCTGACGACGGTGCTCGTCGCGCATCCGACGTTCCGCATCGACGTGCCGCCCTATCCGGGGGCGCGGCTGATCGACGTCGTGTCGGCGGTGGTGATCAGTACGGGGGCGGCGGTGGTGGCGCTGGGCGCGGTGTACGCGTTTCCGTTCTTCCATCGGGCGTTTCGGCAGCTCGGGCACCCGGTCCTCATGGTGGGGGTGGGTGGGCTCGTGCTGGGGGCGTTGGGAGCGCTCGGGGGGCATCTGACGCTGTTCAAGGGCCTGGACGAGATGAAGGAGTTGACCGAGCACGCGGACGAGCACGGGGCGGGGAATTTGTTGCTGTTGGCGGTGGTCAAGCTGGCGGCGCTGGTCGTCGCGGGGACGTGCGGGTTCCGGGGCGGGCGGATCTTTCCCGCGGTGTTCGTGGGGGTGGCGCTCGGGATGTTCGCGCACGCGGTGGTGGGGGCGGTGCCGGTTTCTCTTGCGATCACTTGTGCGGTGCTGGGGGTGCTGCTCGCCACGACGCGGCAGGGGTGGTTGAGCCTCTTCACGGCGGCGGTGGTGGTGAGTGACCTGGCGTTGTTGCCGGTGCTGTGTGTTGCGGCGTTGCCGGCGTGGCTGGTGGTTACGGGGCGGGGGAGCTTGAACCTGGCCCCCCTCCGGGGCGGGGATTGATGTCTGGCGGCGGGTTTCGTTGTGGTTGCTCGCGCCGTTCCCCGCGCCCCTTAACGGGCTCGTTGTTGGCTGCGGGTGGTGTTGTGGTTGCTCGCGCCGTTCCCCGCGCCCCTTAAGGGGCTCGTTGTCGGCTGCCGGGTGTCTTGTGGTTGCTCGCGCCGTTCCCCGCGCCCCTAAAGCGTTCCCCGCGCCCCCTACGGGGCGCGGGTGTCGTCTCTCGTCAGGCTGGGGTCAGGTGGCGGTGCGAGGGGGTGGGTGAGAGGGGGGAGGTCTTGCGGGGAGGTGTCTTCGTTCGGGGGGCGGGGGTTGTTTGGTTGGCCAGGGGCTCCACCAGGATGTCGAACCAGGCCAGGTACGCCAGCGTTCGCTCCGCGTCGGCGTAGTGGCGCCATACCCGGTCGCCGCTCACCGTGCCGGACTCCGCCAGGACCCGCGCCGCCGCCGGTGTCATCGACGTCGCCGTGCCCCGCGTCACCAGCTCCTGCACGGCGTGCGCCGCGCGGGCCGGTGTGGTGCCGGCCGTCACCCACAGCGGCTTCGGCTCAGGGACACCGGCGGCCGCCAACGCTCCCCAACGCGCCGAGGAGAACGTCATCTCGTGCGTACGGTGCGCCAAGCGCGCGCACGCCAGACCGGCCCGGCCCCGCAGCGCCTTCGCCTCGTCCGAGCCGATGAGGTCGAGTCGGGCGTCGACGTGCCGCTCCAGCGCGGCGACGTCGAAGGAGATCAGGGACGGCGTGCGGGCCGGAGCGACGTGCGGCCGGTCCAGGGCCGCCAGCAGCGCCGTCGCCACCTGCCCGTACTGGCGCGGCGAACGCACCCCCGACACCTCCACGGCGGTACCCAGCGCGAACAGGGCCCGCAGCGTCGCCACGTCGGCCGCCCCCGCGGGGAGACGCACGACCAGGTTGGGGCGCGCGACCTCGTCCCGCAGCCTGCGGGCCCTCGCAGCCCAGGAGGCGGCAACGGTTTCGGTTCCTGGCGTTGTCCCTTCCTGGAGGGGGGCCGAGACCACTCCCTTCGCTCCCCCGCTCGCGCGGTGCAGCGGGAGCAGCTGGTCACACGCCTGTCTGATCTCGTCCACAGACGCCGTGCCCACACGGGCCCCCGCCGGCACGCCCTGCGCGAGCGCGCGCCGGACCTCGCGCGCGGCGCCCCCGGGGGTCGCCGAGACGTCGATCCATACGTCGACGCCCTCCGCCCGCAATCGCTTCCAGGCGTGATTCACCGCTGCCTCCCCGTACTCGTAACCCACACCATCAGCTCCTCTCCAGGACCGCGCAGGTCCAGCTGAAACCCGCCCCCACCCCGACGAGCAGCACCCTGTCGCCGCTGCGGAGCGTGTCGTCCGCCAGGAGTCTGGCCACTCCGGCCGCCTGGTCGCCCGCGCCCAAGTGGCCTACCGTCAGGCCGAGTTCCTGCAACGTCACCTCGGGCTCGATGCCGAGCGGGGCCAGGCACTGCAGCCGGGAGAGCCGGGCGCCGAAGAAGGGCACGACGACGGCCGCCATGTCGTGGATGTCGCCGCCCGCCTCCGCGAGGCAGTTCTTGACGGCGGACATCATGCCCGTCTCGTTGCGCGTCGTGATCTCGTCCTGGGAGCGCCCGCGCAGGAACCCCTTCTTGCGCGCCACCAGATCGAGCGGGCCCGCCTGGCTCCCGCTCGTCAGGAACGGCTCGTCGCCCCGGTGCAGCCCCTCCAGCATCGGCTGCGAGAAGGACGACGTGGCGACGAGGCGCAGCGGGCCCGGCGTGCGGGTCAGGACGACGGCCGTGCCCGCGTCGCCGAACGCGAGGCCCCGGTCGGTGCTCCAGCGCGGGAAGGCCGGGTCGGCGAACCGGTCGCCCGTGGTGACCAGGGCGGCCCCCGTGGCGGGGATCGCCGTGAGGCGCGCCGCCGCGTTCTCCAGGGCGCTCATCCCGCCGTTGGACATCTGGCGCAGCTCGTACGCCACGCAGTCGCCGTGGCCGAGCACCTGGTCCTGGACGTACGCCGCCGTGTTCCAGAACTCCAGGCCCTGGTACCAGCAGTCGGCGTGGATCAGCAGCCCCACGTCCCGCGCGTCCCGGCCGCTCGCGGCGAGCGCCGTTCGGCCCGCGGCGACGGCGAGTTCGGGCCCGCTGCGCCCGGTGCTCACCGACACGGAGCGCTGGGCGCTCCGCTCGATCTCCTCGGCGGGCAGCAGGCCCGCGGCCACCGCCTCCCGGCCCGTCTGCAGTTCCCCGAACTCGGCGGCCGCGCTCGCCACGTAGATGTCGTCCCAGCGCACTCCCCCACCCCTTCCTGATTCCTTGCCATTCCTTGCCGGTGGTGCCGGTGGTGCCGGTCAGCGGTTGGTCCAGCGCGGGCTCGGCCCGAACCTGCGGGCCGCCGTGTACCGCTCGTACGGCATGCCGGGCGGCATGTTGAGCACCTCCAGCTGGAAGCCGCCCACGCCGCGGAAGTACACCCAGCGGTCGCCGTCGATCGGGCCGCCGTCCTCGATCAGCTGCGGGTCGCCGAGCACCTCGGCCCCTTCCGTGCGGTCGAGCCAGGCGGCGGCGCGGGCGACGTCGTCGACGAAGAACGCGAGGTGGTGGCCGCCCACGTCGCTGTTGCGCGGGCGCTCGGTGCGGCGGCCCTCGGCCTCGAAGGCGCTGAGCTCGACCGTGGTGACCGGGCCGAGCCGGATCGCCGCGGTCTCCTTGCGGAAAGGCCCGTCCACCGCGTACTGGCTCCGCGCCGTCGCGGCGTCCACGGACTCGGCCGTGCGGTAGGCGAGTTCGCCGCCCATCGGTCCGGTGAAGAAGGCGACGGCCTCGTCGAGGTCGGCCACCGAGTAGCCGACGTGGCCGATGCCGAGGGCGCCGGGCAGGCCGCGCTCCCACTCCCCGTCGGGGCGGTAGACGCGTGCTTCGGTGTCCCGCTCGTAGGGCAACTCGGCGGCGAGCTGGCGCAGTTCGATCCGCATGCCCCAGTTGGTGAGGAGGTGGATCCACCGGTTGCCGGCCGTCGGGCCGCCCGCGTCGGCGCGGGGTTCGCCCAGGACGCGGACGTGCGGGGAGCGGGCGGCCTTGGCGAGTGCCGCGTCCAGGTCGCGTACGTGGATGCCGATGTGGTGGCCGCCGACGTCGGTGAACCCCGTTGCCCGGAGCTGCTGTTCGGGCGCGGTGTACTGGAACAGCTCCAGGTTGGCGTCCGGGCCGAGCCGCAGCATCGCGATGTGCGCGCTCGCACGCGGGTGGACGTCGAGCTGGCGCGCCATCCAGTCGCTGTCGGGCTCCTCGACGGGACCGAGCCGGTAGAGCACGTCCGCGCCGAGCACCGTGGTGCAGAAGTCCACGGCGACGTCGAGGTCCGCGACGGTGTAGGCGTAGTGGTCGACGTTGCGGGCGGTGGGGATGGCGGGGGCGGCGGTGGTGCTGGTGGCCGGGGGCGCCGTCGGGGCGGTGGATGACATCACTCTGCTCCAGGTTCGCGGGGTGGGGTGGGGCTCGGGCGGGAGGGGCCCGGCTCAGGCGGGAGGGGGTGTGGCGGTCCGGGGCCGGGCCCGTCCCCGGTTGCCGGGGCCCGGCCGCGCCGGGGGCCGCGCGGGTCCGGTCCCGGCGGGCCGAGCCCCGGACTCGCCCGGCCCGATGGCCGAGGCCGTGCCCCCCCCCGGGGCCCGCGGCCGAGGCCCAAGGGGGCGGGCCGGGTGGCCGAGGTTCAAGAGGGCGGACCGGGTGGGCCCGGGATCAGACCGTGCCGGCGTGGGCGGCGTTGGCGACCGCGGCGGAGAGCGCCATGCCGCCGTCGATCAGGGTGGACGTGCCGGTGGTGTACGCGGCCGCGGGGGACGCCAGGTAGGCGACCAGGGCGGCGACCTCGTCCGGGCGGCCGGGGCGGCCCGCGGGGATGGCGGGGCGGGCGATCTCCGCGGCGTCCAGGCCGGCCGGGACGTTGTTCATGGGGGTGGCGGTCTCGCCGGGCGCCACCGCGTTGACCGTGATGCCGTGCGCGGCCAGGTCCAGCGCCATCGCCTTGGTCAGCGCGCCCAGACCGCCCTTGGCGGCGCAGTACGTGCTGCCCTCCCCGATCGGGATGTGCTCGTGGATGCTGGTGATGTTGATGATGCGGCCACCGCGGCCCTGCGCGATCATCCGCTCCGCGGCGACCTGGCTCAGCCGGAACGGGCTCGTCAGGTTGACGTCGAGGATCCGCCGCCACTCCTCCAGGGTCTCCTCGACGACCGTCGCGCGCCGGTTCAGGCCCGCGTTGTTGACCAGCACGTCGATGCCGCCGAAGGCGTCGACGCAGTCCCGCAGGGCCTCGCCAGCGGCGGTCGGGTCGGTCAGGTCGAGGCCAAGAGTCCCGGCCCGTACGCCGTGCCGCACGGCGAGGCCGTCCGCGATCTCCTTGGCGGCGGCCGCCTGCCGCCCGTAGCCGACGACGAGGTCACAGCCGGCCGCGGCGAGCGCCTCGGCCACGGCGGCGCCGATACCCGAACTGGCGCCGGTGACAACGGCGATGGGGCGATTCATGAGGGGCCCTTTCTGGTGGGAGGGGGAGGGAGTGCTGGGGTGCGGGAAGGGGGGTGGTGGGCGCCCCTGACGCCGGGGGAGGGGTGTCAGGGGCGGGGTCCGACCACCTCCTTCTCAGGGGCGAGGGGTCAGTGACAGGGCCACCTTGGGTGCGGCCCGACGCCCCCTCTCGAGGAGTTCGAAGGCCTGGTCGACGTCGGCGAGCTCGAAGACGTCGGCGATCATGCCCTTGGCCGAGAGGACGCCCTCGGCGAAGAGCCGCAGCGCCCGCTCGTAGTAGTCGAGGCCGTGCCGTACACCGGTCATCGTCACGCCGCGCAGCACCAGTTCGGAGGCGTCGACGGCCGGCAGCGGGTCGCTCGGCACGCCGACCGCGGCGATCCGGCCGCCGACGTCCGCGACGCGCAGCGCCTCCAGGAGGGCCGGCACCGCGCCGGACGCCTCGATGACGACGTCGTACTCGCCGTCACGCGCCTCACCCGGCAGGAACGCGTGCTCCGCCCCCATCCGCAGCGCGGCGCCGATGCCCGCGTCGTCGATCCCGACCACGTCGACCGTGCCGGCGACCCGGCGGGCCATCTGCACGGCGAGCAGGCCCATGGTGCCGGTGCCGAAGACGAGGACGCGCTCGCCGGGGAAGACCCCGACCTTGTCGAGCGCCGCGAGCACCGTCACCGCGGGTTCCGCGAGCGCCGCGGCGAAGTCGTCGACGCCCGGCGGGACCTTGGTCAGGGACTGGGCGGGGAGCCGGATGAACTCCGCCGCCGCGCCCTGCTGTCCGTAGAGGCCGACCTCCTTCAGCTGCGAGCACTCGTTGCGGCGGCCGCGCTGGCAGGCGCGGCAGCCCCCGCAGGAGAGCATGGTCTGCCCGACGACCCGGTCGCCGATCTGCAGCTGCCGTGAGTACTGGCAGTTCCCGGCGATCGCCACCACACGCCCGACCCACTCGTGGCCGAACACGTGGGGCATCGTGGCCCTGCCGTCCCGCACGTAACTGGCCGTGCCGTGCAGGAGTTCGAGGTCGGTGCCGCAGATGCCGACCGTCGTGGGGGCCACCAGAACGTAGCCGAGCTCGGGGCCCGGTATCTCCACCTCGACCTGGCCGACCTTGTTGGTGTCCATGATCGCCGCGGCGCTCATGGAGCCGTTCGGCCAGCGGCCGCACAGCAGGTCGTCCGTGGGTGGCAGCACCTTTTCGTGGTGTTCAGCCAACGTAACCGCTCCTCGGTCAGCGCCCGTCGTCGGTCGGCGGGCGGAAAATCGGGGTCTGCTCGCGCGAGGGCAACTCCGGTACGCGCACCGGGAGCCGGGAGCTGACATCGGCGGGCAGCACGCGTACGGCGAGGAGTTCGAGCCCCTCGGCCCCCGCGGTCACCCGCACCGCGGCCCGCGCCTCGACGAGCAGCGCGCCACCGGCGTCGAGCACGCGCCCGGCACGCTCGGGTGCCCGCTCGGCACGCTCGGGCACCCGCTCGGCACGGTCGGGCGCCGGGTCCGTGTGCACCGACGCCGACCCGGCGACCGCGTACAGCGCGGCCTCGGTGCCGTGGGCAGGCTCGTGCGCCCAGGTGGCGCCGGGCGACAGCCAGATCTGCTCGAAGGACTCGCACTCGCTGTGCAACATGCCGCGGCGGGCGAGGCAGCGCCAGGTGCGGCCGGCTTCGCCGCTCTCGGGCGCGGTGGAACGCAGCAGCCGGGAGGGCGCGGAGGGCGCGCTGACGATCACTGCGCGGACTCCGGCGACGCGACGGCGACCTGGGCGTGGAACAGCTCCAGGCCGTGTCCGCGGTCCGCGCCGATGCGGGCGCGGGTGCCCTGCGGAAGGGTCACGGCCGTGCCGGGGTGGAGCTCCGCGGTGTCGCTGCCGTTCTCGACCCAGCCGGTGCCGGAGAGCACGAACACCATGTGCTCGCGCCCGTCGGCCGCCAGCTCGACGGTGCCGGAGGCGTCGACCGTCTCCAGGGCGAGGGTGCGCAGCGGTCCGGTGAAGACGCCGGCGGGGGAGACGGAGCGCTCGGCTCGCAGGTCGTGCAGGCGTGCGGTGGGCACCGGGGGCTCCTCCGTGGTGGACGTGGGTGTGGCGGCGGAGGCGGGGGCGGTCGCGCCGAGCGCCTCAATGAAGCGGGGCGAGCGCATCTCGATGACCAGCCAGGCCAGATCGCGGTCGCCGGTGTTGCGCAGGCCGTGGACGGTGCCGAGGCCGGTGAGCAGGAGCGTGCCGGGCGCGATCGGGTGGGCGGTGCCGTCCAGGTAGATCTCGCCGGTCCCGGAGAGGATGAAGTAGATCTCCTCGGTCCGGGTGTGCCGGTGCTCGCCGCTGACGCCGCCCGGCGGGACGCACGCCCACTCGACGGCCTCCCAGCCGCCGCGCAGGTCCGCGCCGGAGGCGAGCGCCTTCCAGCGGGTCACGCCGGTGGTGCCGTGCACGCCGTGGATGTGGGCGGGGCCGCCGACGTCACCGACGATCACCTCGCCGCCGAGGGTGCGGGTGGCGGGGGTGCGGGCGGCGGAGGTGCGGGCGGCGGGGGTGGTGGCGAGGGTGCCGCCGGCCGCCGCGTCGTGCGTCACCGCCCCGGGGGCCGGTGCGTACGCGGTCTCAGACATGCTGCGGACCCCCGACGCGTCGGCCCGCGACGCGCAGCTCGGCCACCGCGTCCAGGAGCTCCTGCTCGGTGAGGTCGTTGACGAAGGTGGCGTCGCCGATGCCCACCGGGAGCGGCAGTCGCTGCTGTCCGTCGCGGTGGCGGACGGTGTCGCGCAGCGCGGCCGTGAGAAGCTCCGGCTGGTCCAACAGGTCGTCCCAGACGGGCAGTTCGAGGGCGCGCATCACGTCGTGGACGCGCTCGGCGTCGGCGTCGCCGATGAGGCCGCGGCGCCGGGCGAGGACGGTGGTGAGCGCCATGTCGACGCAGACCGCCTCGCCGTGCAGCAGCGCGGGCAGGGCGCTCATCTCGACGGTCGGGCTGAAGGTGTGCCCGTAGTCGACCGAGCGCTCCAGCTTGGCCTCCCACAGGTTGGGCTGGAGCTCTTCGAGCATGCCCTGGATGGCGCGGCGCACGACCTCGCGCGCGGCGTCCTCGCCCGCCTCGCTCTCGCCCTGGAACTTCTCGTTGAGGAGCTGCGGACCGTACTGCTCCAGGACGTCGAAGAGGCGCGCGTCCTTGATCAGGGCGATCTTGAGGATCTCCGCCATGCCGTTGCCGATGTGGCGCCGGTCGAGCGTGGCGAGGAAGGTGCGGTCGAGGAGGGTGAGGTCGGCGGGGAAGTAGGTGCCGAGCCGGTTCTTGTGCCCGTTGAAGTTCACCCCGGTCTTGGCGCCCACGCCCGCGTCGACCAGGCCGATCAGCGTGGTGGGGACGCGGATGAAGGGGGTGCCGCGGCGGTAGAGGCTGCTCGCCAGGCCGACGATGTCCATGAGGACGCCGCCGCCGATGACGATGAGGGGCTCCCGGCGCCGGTCCACGCCGAAGGCGTCCAGCTCCTCGACGATGCGCGCCGCGGTCTCGAAGCTCTTGACGGTCTCATCCGCGGGGACGACACAGATGACGTGCTCGACGTCGTGGTAGTCGAAGTAGGCGCGGATGCGGTTGCCGTGCAGCAGGTCGACGTCGGAGTCGAGCACCACGAACCGGCGCAGGCGCTTGCCGGGGGCCGCGGCCGGCTCCAGCAGGTCGGTCCGCTCGAAGTCGAACAGGCCGTCGGCGACGCGTACTTCGTAGCTGACGGGCTTGGCGGTACGGACCACCCACGCGTCGACGCGCTCGCTGTAGGCGTACAGCCCCGCGCTGGGCTGAGCCGCCACTGCGTCACCGACGGAGCCGGCCGCACCGTACTCGGCGGCCTGGGCGCGCTCGCTGGGACGGCCCAGAAGTGCCGAATTGTTCCCGGACACGGATCACCTCAACTGGTTCGGAGAGAGCCTCTCGGTTGTGGAGAGCGGCTTAATCTATGCATTCTCAAGCATTCACCTGCAAGGCCGGGCGGTCATTTACGGGACTTGGCGAAGTAGGAACGCGTGCCTCTTCCGGGCGGGATATGAGAACCGAACGACTGCTACGTTCTGCCGTATTCACATATCTCCAGGAGGAACCCGCGTGCGTGCCAGCACCCTCCCCCAGTACGGGGGCCCCGAACTGCTGACCGTGTCCGACCTGCCCCGCCCCACGCCCGAGCCCGGCCAGATCCTGGTCCGCGTCGCGGCCTCGGCCGTCAACCCGGTCGACCTCGAGGTCCGCTCGGGCGCGGCGGCCGGCAACATCGGCCACGGCTTCCCGATGACCCTCGGCTGGGACCTCTCCGGCGTCGTCGAGGAGTGCGGCCCCGGCGTCGACCGGTTCACCGCAGGCGACCGGGTCGTCGCCATGTCGGCCCAGATGGCCACCGGTGTCGGCACGCACGCGCAGTACGTCGCGCTCGACGCCGGCCTCGCCGCGAAGGCCCCGCGCACCGCGGAACTCCGGGACGCGGCCGCCCTTCCGCTGGCCGGGCTCACCGCCCACCAGGCACTCGGCGTCCTCGACCCGCCCGCGGGCGGCACCGTGCTCATCACCGGCGCGAGCGGGGCCGTGGGCGGGTTCGCCGTCCAACTGGCCGTGGCCCGGGGCCTGAAGGTGCTCGCCTTCGGGCGGCCCGACGACGCCCTCCTGCTGCGCGCGCTCGGCGCCGACGAGACGTACTCCGACGAGCGCCCGGTGCCGCCCGGCGCCGCCGACGCGCTCCTGGAGACCGCGGGGCTGCCCGGCGCCGTCGCCGGTGTGCGGGACGGTGGCCGCGCCGTCTCCATCGTGCCGACCGCGCCGCCCGTCGCCGAGCGCGGCATCGACGTACGCATGTCGTTCGTGGAGCAGGACGGCCGACGCCTGGAAGAGCTATCCGGCCTGGTGGACGAGGGGGTGCTCACCCTGCGGGTGGCGGCCGTCTTCCCGCTGGCCGAGGTGGGCGAGGCGCACCGGCGCCTGGCCGCGGGCGGCTCGCGCGGCAAGCTCCTGATCTCGCCGTGGGACTGACCCGGCACCCCTCCTGACGCACCCCGCGCCCCGCGCCCGTGCCCCGTGCCCCGTGCCCCGTGCCCGTGCCCCGACCCGTGACTTGGAACAGCCATGCCGTTTGCCCTCTTCCCCTTGATGCTCTGCGTCTTCAGCGTCGGAAGCGCGGAGCTGGTCGTCGCCGGTGTGCTGCCCGCCATCGCCGGTGACCTGGACGTCTCCCTGTCCGACGCGGGCCTGCTCGTGACGGCGTACGCGCTCGGCGTCGTGGTCCTCGGCCCGCTCGTCACCCTGGCCAGCAGCCGGGTGCCGCGCACTCCCCTGCTGCTCGGCCTGATGGGCCTGTTCACCGCGAGCAACGTCCTCGCGGCCCTGGCCCCCGGCTACGCGGTCCTGATGGCCGCCCGCGTCCTCTCGGCGATCACCCACTGCACGCTGTTCGCGGTCTGCATCGTCGTCGCGGGCTCCCTCGCGGAGAAGGGCAAGGAGGCCACGGCCGTGTCGCGGGTCGCCGTCGGCCTCAACCTCGCCACCGTCCTCGGCGTGCCGCTCGGCGTCCTCCTGGAGGAGCACCTGGGCTGGCGGTCCGCCTTCTGGAGCATCGCCGGGCTGAGCCTGCTCGCCCTCGCCCTGGTGGCCTGGCGGCCGCCCGTGGCGCCGGTGCCGGTGGCCGGCGGGGCCGTCGACGAGCTGCGGGTGCTGCGCAATCCCCAGGTGCAGATCGCCATCCTCATCACCGCTCTCGCGATGGCCGGCGTCTTCACCGCGTACACCTTCGTGAACCCGATCCTCACCTCGATGGGCGGCTTCGACGCATCGACGGTCAGCTGGCTGCTGCTGCTCGTCGGCTGCGGCTCCCTCATCGGCAACCTCATCGGCGGCAAGCTCGCCGACCGGGCGCTGATGCCGTCCCTCGTCGGCGTCCTCGCGGTGCTCGGCGCCGACCTCGCCCTGATGGCGCTCGGCGGCCGGACACCCTGGCTGCTGCTCGTCCTCCTCGTCGTCTTCGGCGCCGCCTACTTCGCGGTGATGCCGGGCCTGCAGGCCCGCATCCTGACGGCGGCCGGGGGCGGCGCGCCCACCCTCGCCATCGCCATCAACATCGGCGCGTTCAACATCGGCATCGCCTTCGGCGCCTGGTTCGGCGGCCAACTCCTCGGCCTCGACCTGGGGTTGCGGGCGGTCATCGCCGCGTCGGCGCTGCTGTCCTGGCTCGCGACGGCCGTCGCCGCCCGCGAGCTCACCAAGGACCGGCGCGCGGGGGCCGCCACGGGGGCCTCGACGGCCACGGCGACCGATCCCACCACCACCCCGCACAGGGCCGGGCCGGCCGGCGCCCCGAACCGGGCCGAGCCCGCCACCGCCCCACAGGGGGCCGTGCCCGCAACCACCCCGAACCCGCCGGTGCACGCCACCGCCGACGCCACCACGGACTGACCCCACCACCGGCCGAGGGCGCCACCGGCTGACGGCATCACCGGCTGGGGCCGCAACGGCCGACGCGACCTCCGCCTGACGCCACCACCAGCCAGCGGCGCACCACCTGACGCCACCCCGACCAACGGGCACCACCGGCTGACAGCACCACCGGCCGACGACGCACCGCCAACACCACCACCGGCCGACGACACACCGCCCGGCGCCACCGACGGTCAGCCCCCACCACCGGCCGACGGTGCGCGGTCACGGGTCGCCCGACCCGCCGCGGCAACCACCCGCGGCACCCGACTTCTTCTGGAGTAGCACTGATGAGTGAGCTCACCCGGCGCAAGGTCCTGCGGCGTTCCGCCGTGGCGGGCGGCGTGGCCCTGGGCGCGGCCGTGCCCGCCGCCGGCCTCGCCCAGGCCGCCGCGCCCGCCCGGGCCGACGCCGCCCGCACCGCGTCCGCGGCGCCCGCTGCGGTCACCGTGCGGCCCGACGACATCCGCTACCCGGAGCTGATCCGCGGCACCAACCAGCGCTGGGTGGGCAGCCCCGACTACGTGCGCCTGGTCTCCAGCGCGGACCAGGTCGTCGACGCCGTCAAGGAGGCCGTCACCGCGGGCAAGCGGGTGGCGGTGCGCAGCGGCGGCCACTGCTACGAGAACTTCACCACCAGCTCCGACATCAAGGTCCTCATCGACCTGTCGCAGCTGACGGCGGTGACCTACGACGCCGGCCTGCGGGTCTTCGTGGTGGAGCCCGGCGCCTGGCTGTCCGACCTCTACTGCACCCTGTTCAAGCAGTGGGGGGTCACCCTGCCCGGCGGCTCCTGCCCGTCGGTCGCGGCCGGCGGGCACATCGTCGGCGGCGGCTACGGCGCGCTGTCCCGGCTGTTCGGGCTCACCGTCGACCACCTGTACGGCGTCGAGGTCGTGACGGTCGACAAGGACAAGACGGTACGCAAGGTCGTCGCGACCCGGGACTCCGCCGACGCCCGCCTGCGCGACCTGTGGTGGGCGCACACCGGGGGCGGCGGCGGCAACTTCGGCATCGTCACCAAGTACCTCCTGCGCACCCCGGGCGCCACCGGCTCCGACCCCGCCCATCTGCTGCCACGGCCCCCGGCGGAGCTGCTGACCAGCACCGTCACCTGGTCCTGGGACGGCCTGACGCAGACCGGGTTCAAGCGCCTGGTGAAGAACTACGCGGACTGGTTCGTCGCCCACGGCGGGCCCGACGCCGCCCACCTGGACCTGTTCAGCCAGCTCAAGGCCGCGCACCGGTCGGCGGGCGCGATCACGATGGTGACGCAGCTCGACGCCACCCGCTCCGGCGCGCGGGCCGACCTGGACGCCTTCGTCGCCGCGGTCGGCGCCGGGGTGCCGGTCAAGGCCCACGTCAGCACACAGCGGCTGCCGTTCCTGCACGCCACCAAGTGGCCGGGGTTCGCCGGCGGCGACCCGACGCTCCGCTTCGAGGACAAGTCCGCGTACATGCGCGCGACCTTCCCGGACGACCAACTCTCCGCCGCGTACCACCACTTGACCCGCACCGACTACACCAACCCGGCGGCGCTGCTGCTGATCGCGGGGTACGGCGGCCGCGTCAACGCCGTCGCGCCGGACGCCACCGCGGTGGCGCAGCGGGACTCGGTGCTCAAGCTGCAGTACCTGGCGTTCTGGCAGGACGCCGCGGAGGACGCGCGCCACCTGGCGTGGGTCCGCGAGTTCTACCGCGACGTCTACGGGGCCTCCGGCGGCGTCCCCGCACCCGGCCGGGTCAACGACGGCTGCTTCGTCAACTACGCCGACACCGACCTCGGCGACCCGGCGCTCAACACCTCCAAGACGCCCTGGCACTCGCTCTACTACAAGGACAACTACCCGCGTCTGCAACGGGTGAAGGCCGACTGGGACCCCCGCGGCATCCTCCGGCACGCGCAGTCCGTCGAGCCCGCCTCGGGCTGACCCGGCCCCCCCTGATCTCCGCGGTCCCCGCACCGGACCGCGGCGCCGCGCCGGCACCGCCCGGCGCGGCCTCCCCCTCCCGCACGACAGCGACACGACAGCAAGGAGAAAGCGATGCCTTTCGCTTCGACGCACGGCTCCAAGGTGGAGTACTTCGAGACCGGCACCGGTCCCGGCCTCGTCCTGGTCCACGGCACCGGCGGCGACGCGGGGACGTTCGACAACCTGCGCGACACCTTCCAGGACCGCCGCACCGTCGTCGTCCCCAACTACTCGGGCAGCGGCGCCACCGAGGACGAGGGCGGCCCGCTCACCCTCGACCTGCTCGTCGCCCAGATCGACGCGGCGATCGAGGACAGCGGCGCCGAGGGCCCGGTGGACCTGGTGGGCTGGTCGCAGGGCGCCCTCGCCGTCGCCGCCTACGCGGCCGCGCACCCGGCGAAGGTGCGGCGCCTCGTGCTGCTCACCGGCTGGATCAAGAACGACGCGCGCCAGCAGCTCTACTTCGACCTGTGGCACCGCCTCGACCAGCTCGACCACGAGACCTTCGGCCGGTTCCTGCAGCTCAACGGCTGGACCACGGCGCAGGTGAACTCGTTCGGCGTCGCGGGCGTCGAGGAGATGGTCTCGGGTGGCGTCCCCGCGGGCATCGGCCGGCAGATCGCGCTCAACCTGGAGCTCGACATCACCGAGATCCTGCCGAGGATCACCGCACCGACCCTGGTGATCGGCGCCACCCACGACAACATGATCCCGGTCGCGCACTCGCGGGCGCTGCACGCGGCGATCAAGGGCAGCCGGTACGCCGAGCTCGACGCGGGCCACTTCGCGGTCTTCGAGAAGCCGGCCGAACTGGCCGAGCTGGTCCGTGAGTTCATCGAGGAGGACGACGCGAAGGGCGAGGCCGAGGCGGCCTGAGCCGACTGCCCTGGGGAGCCACTTCCGTACAGAGCCCGGTGGGGGCGGCGAGAGCCGCCCCCACCGGGCTCCGTCGCGTGCCGCCGCTACCGGGCCGGGGGCGCCGGGGCGTGCCGGAGCCGGTTGACCAGGGACGCCGTCTCGGGCTCGAAGGAGGCCAGGTCGAGGGCGAGCGACAGCTCCTTGGCGAACGTGCCCTGCGCCTGGGCGACCAGCTTCTTGCCCTCGGCGGTGAGGTGGGCGAACATCACCCGCCGGTCCTCCTCGCCGACCGTACGGGCCACGAGGTCCTCGTTCTCCAGGCGGGTGACCAGACGGCTCATCGTGGACTGGCTCGACCCCACCGAGTCGGCGAGCTCCTGCATGCGCAGCGCGCCGCGCCCGAGGACCGAGAGGGCCGTGAACTCCGATGCGGTCACGCCGTGTTGGCGCTGCAGTTTCTTGTCGAGAGTCGTGCTCACCCCGTTCACCAGGAGCAGCAGCTGCCTCCACAGTTCGAGTTCGCCGTTGAGCCGTCCGCGCGCGGCAGTCGCCATGCCGTCCTTCACCGTCCCGTTCTCGCCTGCGCCCGGACCCCGGCCCCCTTGGAAGCGGCTCGCCGCCCCACGGTGTCGTCACAGCAGTGAATTACTTGCCTTTGCAAGCATAGGTCAAGGGGTGCGGCGGTGGCCAGCATGTGGACACACGGAAGAGCCGGCGCACCCTCGTTCGGGGTGCGCCGGCTCTCGTCGCCGCTATGCGCGCCGCGCAGCGCGGGGCTTGGCGAACCGGCGCATCATCGGCATCTCGACGCCCTTGTGCAGCAGCCACGCGAAGCCCAGGCACACCACGAAGTACAGGGCCATGACGCCCATGCCCCCGGCGAAGCCGAACAGACGCGTCTCGCCGATCAGCGAACGCACGTACACCAGAAGGACGTTGTGGACGATGTAGAAGGCGAACGACACCTCACCGAGCCACACCATGACGCGGCCCCGGAAGGGCGAGCGGCCGCCGCGCAGGTCGGTGGTGGCGACGGCGGGGATGAGCAGCGCGAAGGGGATGAGCGCCGCCGCGTTGAGCCCGAAGAGCCAGGGCGTGGCGTTGGCGACGGCGTAGCCCACGACGACGAGGGCGCAGGCGGGCAGCAGCCCCAGGTTGATCCAGCGGCCGGTCATGAGGATGCGCGCCATGACGATGCCGAGGACGAAGTCGAGGGTGCGCACCGGCGGCAGCATGTAGACGGCCCAGTACTGGATCTCGGAGACCGGGAAGCCGTTGGACATGGTGCCGTCGGGCAGCAGGAGGTAGCCGAGGGCCGGGATCGCGGTGATCGTGACGACCAGGCCGGCGGCCCACGCCCACAGCCGCTCGGGCCGGATCGCCGAGATCCACCGGTGCAGCAGCGGGAAGCAGAGGTAGAAGAAGACCTCGCAGGAGAGCGACCAGCTCGGCGGGTTGATGCTCAGGTAGGTGTGGTAGTCCGGGATCCAGGTCTGCAGCAGGAGCAGGTTGGGCAGCCACTGCTGCCAGGTGGCGGTCGCGGCGGCGAACAGCACCATCGCCCCGATCCAGCCGGCCACGTGGCTCGGGTAGAGCTTGACCAGGCGGCGCCGCCAGAATCCGCGCGGGGTGTCGTTCGGGCGCGCCGAGTACGTCAGTACGAAGCCGCTGAGCAGGAAGAAGAAGGTGACGCCCATCCACCCCGTCTTGCTGGCGGCGGCGTGGAAGAAGTCCGAGACGTCGCCGCTGAAGGGGTTCAGGGGCGGCTCCGTCGTCAGGGACGCGTGGAAGAGGAAGACCATGACCGCGGCGATGAAGCGCAGTCCGGTCAGCGAGGGGAGCCGGGCGAAGCCGGCGGGTCGGGCGGCCGGCTCGGGGGCCGGCGTAGGGGCCGGCGCGGGGGCCGTACTGCCGAGGGGCGCGACGCTTGTCGCCATGAAGACCTCCGTGAGTGAGTGCGTGGGGGAGGAAAATGCATTCTGGTGCAAGGACTAGACCTGTTGTGTCGCGCCCGCACCCGCCGCCAGGTCCCGCTGGATCGCCTCGAACGAGCGGTTCTTCGTCTCGGGCACCGCGCGGACCACGAAGACCAGCGCACCGAGGCAGACCGCGGCGAAGCACCAGAAGACGGCGGCCTCGCCGAACCGGTCGGCCGCGGGCAGGAAGAGCTGGCCCACGACGAAGTTGGCGGACCAGTTGACGAGCACGCACAGCGCAACGCCCCTGGCGCGTACGGCGGGCGGGAAGATCTCCGCGGCGAGGATCCAGAAGACCGGGCCGATGCCGACCGCGAAGGCGGACACGTAGAGCCCCATGGAGACCAGGCTGACGCCGTGCGAGGCCCCGCCGAACGCCCCGTTCAGGGCGCAGCCGAGCGGGATGAGCGCCGCCGCCATGCCCACCAGGGAGAGGACGAGCAGCGGCTTGCGGCCCGCCCGGTCGACCAGCGGGATCGCCGCGACGGTCATGAGCAGGTTGGCCACGCCGATGGCGACGGAGTACATGATCGAGTTCGTGGCGGGCAGACCGGCCCGCTGCATGATGCTGGGGGCGTAGTAGATGATCGTGTTGATCCCCGCGAACTGCTGCACCGCTCCGATCGTGACGCCGATGAGCAGCGCGCGCCGCACGACCGGCTCGGCCAGCATCGTGCGCAAGGCGCCGCGGCTCTCGCCCCGTTCGCGCACCGTCTCCTCGCCGCGCCTTCGCCGCCGCAGCCACACGGGGCTCTCCGGCACGAAGAAGAGACCGACCAGCATCAGGACGGACGGGACGAGGCCCGCGCCGAACATCGCGCGCCAGTTGGCGTCCCCGGCGAACCAGAGGTTGATCAGGTACGAGACGAGGATGCCCGCGGTGAGCAGGATCTGGTTCACCGTGATGAGGCGGCCGCGCAGCCGGGGCGGCGCCACCTCGGCCAGATAGAGCGGGACGAGCGAGGACGCGGAGCCCACGGCGAGGCCGAGGATCACCCGCGCGGCCACCAGGGTCCAGAAGTCGGCGGCCAGGGTGGCGAGGGCGAGCCCGAGGGTGAAGGTGGCGGCGACGACGATGAGCGTCCTGCGCCGCCCCCAGCGGTCGGCGGGCCCGCCGCTCCACAGGGCGCCGGCCGCCGCGCCGAGGAGCAGCGACGAGATCACCGCTCCCTCCTGGAAAGACGTCAGGTGGAAGTCCTCCTTGAGGAACAGCAGGGCTCCCGAGATGACGCCGGTGTCGAAGCCGAAGAGCAGCCCGCCCAGGGCGACGACGCCGACGGTGAGAGCCAACCTCCAGGCGGGGATGGCCGGTTCGGGTTCCTGGGGCGGGGCGGGCTCCCGGGGCGGGTCCGGCTCCCGCAGGGGCGGTCGCGTCGCCTGGTCAATTTCCACGGTCACCGAACGGCACTCGCTTTCTTGGGTCTGCTTCTCAGGGCTGCTTCTCAGGTCTGCTTCTCGGGTCCGCCGCTCGGGCCCACGGGCTCCTCACACCCCGTACCGCGCCCGGTACAGGGCGAACCGGCTGGTCAACTCCCGGCGGGAGAGGCCGAATTCGGCGGGCTGGAAGAAACGGGCGCGGCGCGCCTCGCGGGCCGTTCCGTCGACGAACGTCGACACGACGCGGTCGAACATCGGTGTCGCGGTGACGCCCGCGAAGGCGAGCACGGCGCGCACCTGCCCGGCCGGGTCCGCCACCAGGTCGGCGAAGTTCAGGTCGAGCAGACGTCCCCGCGGCACGTCGAGCCGGGCCCGCTCGGCGGCCACCAGGTGGCGCTCGACGCGGTCGGCCCACTCCGGTCCGACGGCCCGCACCTGCCGGGCCGTCCGGCCGCGCAGGGCGGTCGCGATGCCCGCGCACGCGGCGACGGTGTCCGCCGGATCGCGGTGCACCTGGACCACCTTGGCGTCCGGGTAGACCCGAAGGAGCTGCCCCAGGTGGCGGGCGTGGAAGGAGTCGCGCAGCACGAGCCTGGAGGCCGGGATCCGCCAGGTGACGGCCTGGAGCTGGGCGCGGTGGAACGCGTACGCCTCCGTGGTGTCCGCCGACTCCAGCCAGGCGGCGTAACCGGGCACCCGCCAGGAGAGCGCCGCCGTCATGCCGTGGAACGCGTTGCCAAGGAGCCGGTGGCAGCCGCCGGGCCGGGTCGGGCCGATGAGCAGCCCGGAGCCGCGCCCCGCGGTGGCCCGCACCGGGCCCCGTACGAGGTGCGCCGCCCGGTCGAGGGCCGCGCGGCGCCGGCGCAGGGTGGTGGCGCGGCCCGCGGGGTCGTGCAGTTCCGCCAGGGTCGGCGCGTCGAGGCCGGGGTGCTCCGCGAGGGCGTTGTGCAGCAGCGCCGCGCCGCTGCCCGGGAGGCCGGTGACGAAGAGCGGGGCCTGGATGTCGTTCAGCGCGATCTCGGGTCTGTCCCGCAGCAGCCGGATCAGCTGCTGCTGCTTCTGGAGGGCCGACATCAGCTCGGAGCGGGCGGCCGCGCGGCCCTCCGCGTGCAGGTCGGCCTCGGTGTCGAGGGAGTGCACGAGCCGGTCGAGGGCGGGCAGGAAGCGCAGTCCGCCGGCGTCCGCCTCGCCGTCCTCCCGTACGCGCTCCAGGAGGTCGTCCACCGCGAGCACGTCGTCGTGGCCGGGCCCGCCCGTACGCCCGTACGCCGCGCGCTCGCCGGGCGTACGCGTTCGGCCCGACTGGGCACCGCCTCTTCCCCACGCGGGGCCGCCCCCGGGTCCGTCCCAGGGGACGGCCGACTCGCGTGCGAGGACCGCAGGTTCACTCCGTCTGCTCACCGTCCCACCTTCCCGATACGTGCCGGACCGGCCGCCGCGCGCACTCGCCCGCCGGGTCTTGGATGTCTGTGTTCGCCGTACGTTCAGGGGCGGTTGACGGGACCTCCGCAGAGACCCGGCAGGGCGAGCGCCCAGAGGCGGGAGAGGTGCCGCTCCACGCCGCCGTCCCCCTCCACGCCCTCGTCCCGCTCCACGCCCTCGTCCCGTTCCGCGCCCTCGTCCTCGCTCTCGTCCCGCGGTCCGTGCGGCCGCCCGGAGAGGCGGGACTCCGCGCCCGCCAGGAGGTATTCGGCGAGGAGCACCACGTCGCCCGCGCCGACCGCGGGGCCCAGTCCGCCCCGGTCCGCGCGGGCCAGGGTCTCGGTCACCGTGGGCCGCCAGAGCGCGGACCACGAGCCGTCGCCCTCGGGCAGCTCCCGCCACAGCCGGACCGCCGCCCGCACCACTTCGTCCTCTTCGAGCAGCCGCGCCAGGGCGAGGGTGAGCCCGACCACGGTGTCGAGCGGCGGCGCCGTGCTCCGGCCCGCCTGCGCCGCGCAGGCACGGACGGCGGCGTCCCCGCGGGTCCGCACCGCGAGGGCGAGCCCCGCCTTGGAGGCGAAGTGGAAGGTGAGCGCACCGACCGAGATGCCCGCGGTGCGGGCGACGCGGCCCAGGGACGTGCCCTCGTACCCCGTGCGCTCGAACTCGCGGGCCGCCGCGCGGACCAGGGCCTCCCTGGTTCTCGCGGCCCGTTCCTGCTTCACCATCGCGCCCTTCCCTGTTCCCCGGAGCCTCCTGACCGGCTCCGGTCCTGCACGCCACAGCCACTGTGGGCACTGGGCGCGCCCCCGACAACGCCGACTTCCGAAAGTCGACCCCCGCGCTTTCCGGGCGCGCCGACTTGGCCAAGTAGCGGCCGTCTGCCCCCGGGGGTTCAAAAGAAAACGAACGTTCTCTATTCTTGTCCGTGTCGGGCGCCATCACGGGGAGGGAATGCCATGACAGAGCTCCAGGAACACCGGCTGCTCGCACCGCGCGGCCTGGATCGGGCCGCCGGGGTGTGGGACCACCGGCTGCCCGAGCTGATCGCCGACACGTCGATCACCTCGTACGCGGAGACCGTCTTCGGTCATCTGCGCCGCGCGGATCAGCGGCGCTGGGCCGCGGCCTACGTACTGGGGCTGCTCACCACGCCCGGCCGGAAGTCGGTGCGGCGCCTCGCGGCGCAGCTGCACGCCGGGCCGACGGCCGCCCAGTCGCTGCACCAGTTCGCCAACGCCAGCCCCTGGGACTGGGATCCGGCCCGCCACGAACTGCTGCGGCTCGCCGAGAGCCGCACCCCGGTGCGGGCCTGGACCGTCGGCGTCGCGGTGCTGCCCAAGCGCGGCAGCCACTCCTGCGGCGTGCACCAGAGGTTCGAGCGCAGCACCGGGCGTACCGTCAACTGCCAGGTGGGAATAGGCCTGTTCCTTTCGTCGGACTCCGCGCACGTGCCCGTCGACTGGCGGCTGCGGCTCCCCAAGGAGTGGCACGAGGACGACGAGCTGCGGGCGCGGACGCGCGTCCCCGACGACGTGCGGCACTGCTCCCCCACAGAGCACGTCCTGCACCTCGTCGACTCGCTCGCCCCGCTCTCCCGCCGCGAACCGGTGCCGGTGGTCGCCGACACGAGCCACCACCCCACGTCCGGGGCCCACTTGGCCGCGGAGCTGACCGCGCGCGGGCGCGACTGCCTGATCGCCGTGCCGCACGGCCTGCGCGTCGTGGCGGAGGGCCGGCGGGTGGCCGCGCCCGGCTCACCCGACGGGACCCTCACCGCGGGCCGGCTCCTGCAGCTGCTCGCCCCGAAGGGGGCGACGGCCACGGCGACCGGGCTGCGGCACGTCCCGGCGCAGGCCGACCGGCTGGTGTCCGCCCTGGTGCGGCTGCCCGGGCGGCGCGGTGTCTCGCCCGGCGTCTACCGCCTCTTCGCCCGGCGGCGCCCCGGGGCGCACGGCGTCGGACGGATCTGGCTCACGAGTCTGGTCCACCCGCCCCTGCACGACCTGCTGCCCCTGGTGCGCGCGCAGTCCGGCACCGTCGCCGCCCTCGCCGACCTCACGGAGAACTACGGTCTGCGCGACTTCGAGGGGCGCTCGTACCCCGGCTGGCACCACCACATGACGCTGGCGTCCGCCGCGTACGCGTACCGGCTGCTCGTGGCGGAAGGGGCGACGGGGGCGGCGGGGGCGGCGGGACTGTCGCCGCGGCGGCACATCGCTTGAGCACGTACATCGCCCTGCGCATACGGGACATGACGGCGGCTCAGCTCGCGCGGTCGAAGTCGATCGCGCTGTAGGCGCGCAGCTTCGAAAGGCGGTGCGTGGAGTCGATGCGGCGGACCGTGCGGGAGCGGGAGCGCATGACCAGGGACTCCGTGGTGGCGCTCTCGGCGCCGTAGCGCACGCCGCGCAGGAGTTCGCCGTCGGTGATGCCGGTGGCGACGAAGAAGACGTTGTCGCCCTTGACCAGGTCGTCCGTGAAGAGCGTGCGGTCCAGGTCGTGGCCGGCGTCGATGGCCCGCTGGCGCTCCGCGTCGTCCCTCGGCCACAGCTTGCCCTGGATGGTGCCGCCCAGGCACTTCACGGCGCAGGCCGAGATGATTCCCTCCGGGGTGCCGCCGACGCCCAGGAGCAGGTCGACCCCGCTGCCCTCGCGCACCGCCATGACCGAGCCCGCGACGTCGCCGTCCGATATGAGCTTGATGCGGGCGCCGGTCGCGCGCACCTCGTCGATGACGCCCTGGTGCCGGGGCCGGTCGAGCACGACGACGGTGACGTCCTCGGGGGCGACGTTCTTGGCCTTGGCGACGCGGCGGATGTTGACGGAGGCGGGTGCGTTGATGTCGACGTAGTCGGCGGCTTCGGGGCCCGTGACGAGTTTGTCCATGTAGAAGACGGCGGAGGGGTCGAACATGGCGCTGCGGTCGGCGGCGGCCAGGACGGCGATGGCGTTGGGCTGGCCCTTGGCGGTGAGGGTGGTGCCGTCGATGGGGTCGACGGCGATGTCGACCTCGGCGCCGGTGCCGTCGCCGATGCGCTCTCCGTTGAAGAGCATCGGGGCCTCGTCCTTTTCTCCTTCGCCGATGACGACGACGCCGTTCATGGAGACGGTGGAGACGAGGGTGCGCATGGCGCGCACGGCGGCGCCGTCCGCGCCGTTCTTGTCGCCGCGGCCGACCCAGCGGCCCGCGGCCATCGCGGCGGCCTCGGTGACCCGGACGAGCTCCAGGGCGAGGTTGCGGTCGGGAGCCGCCGCGGCCACCGCCAGCGGGGAGGACGTGGAGATCAGCGGGGCGGACGTCGGGACGGGAGAGGTGAGCAGGGGCACCGGTGAGACCTTCCGGATCCGGGGGGGCGGGCAGCTTCGGACCGGACGTTACTGGCGCCGCGCCGCCCCACCACGCCCTTGCGCCCGAACCGCCGCCGCCTTTGGCAACTCGCCCACACCGCACACGAATCGGCCGCGGATCACGCGTCCCTCGTCCCGCCACCCCGTGCCGTGCCGCGCCACGTCGCGTCGCGCCGTGCGCGGGCCGACCGGGGCACCCCCCTCGTGCGCCCCGGCCGGCCCCACGCGGTGACCGGCCGCCGAAGACCGGCCGTCAGGAGACGGACGAAGGCCTCAACTCGGCGTCACCGCGGGCCAGATCGCGCCTGCCGCGGCCTCCGCGTCGAGCGTGCGCACCAGCTCCTCGTCGATCGCGTCGAGCGAGTCGACGATGTGCCGCACCGCGAGCTCCTCCATGAACGTGCGCTGGAAACTGCAGGGGTGACCGACGAACGGCACGCCGAGCCCCTTGGCCGCCTCGGCGACCCGGGCCACGTCGTCCACGAACAGCACCTGGTCGGGGCGGAGACCGAAGACGTCGACGGCGATCTCCTTGATGCCCGGCCGGAACGAGTCGGTGCAGACGTAACCCGGGCCGTCGAAGAGGTGGGCCCAGGTGCCGAGGTGGGTGTCGAAGTGGGACTTGCTCAGACCGCCGTAACAGACCACCGGGAGCCCGAGGCCCCGTATCCGCTCGATCAGCTCCGCGGCACCGGGGTTGGGCCGCACCGGGTGATCGGCGACGTAGCGGTCGCGCTCCTCGAAGTAGATCTCCAGCGCCTGTTCGCCCGTCACGTCGAGGCCGGCCGCGCGGGCCATCTCGCCGCCCGCGACGCGGCGCGGCTGGGAGAGGATGCGGCGCTCGGTCTCCGCGTCGTACACGCCTCCGCGGCTGGTGATGAAGTTGCCGATGACGGGGCTGAACGTGTCGTTGAGCAGCACGCCGTCGATGTTGAGCGCCACGAGACGCAGGTGGGTGCAGGGCTGGTGCATGGATACGTCCTTGGCTTCGGTTCGGTCGGACCGATGGATGCAACGGTCGGGGAAAGGGATGCAACGGTCGAGGAAAGGCAACGGTCGAGGAGGGTGCGGCGGCAGCCGGAGGCGCGCGTCAGGCGTTGACCGCGGCCTCCCGGTCCTCGCTCACGTCGATGCTCTCGGCGGCGCTGCCCGTGGCGATGGCGGGCATGAGCAGCCGCCACATCGCCCGGGTCCGCTCCGGCAGGTCCTCGCGGCCGCTGGCAAGCAGCGAGTAGGCCTGCAGGCCCGTACACGCGGACACGATGAACTCGGCCAGCACCCGGACGTCGACGTCCGCGCGGACCTCGCCCGCCGTGCGCCCGTCGGCCAGGCACTCCTCCATGATCCGGGCCCACTCCCGGTACGGGGTGGCGTCGTCGAGCCCGAACCCCGTCTGCTCGCTGGTGAGCCGGACGCCCGCGCGCAGGGTCGGGTCCGTCTGCAGCTTGTGCGCCCACACGAAGGTGATGTCCACCAGGCGCTGCAGGCCCGCCGACTTCAGGGCCGGCACGATGCTCGCCGGCTGGGCCCGCATGACGGCGAGAGCCAGCGCCTCCTTGTTGGGGAAGTGGAAGTAGACGGCTCCGAGCGTCACACCGGCGCGGTTCATGATCTCGCGCATGCTGGCGCCGCTGTACCCGCGCTCGTCGAAGACCTCAGCGGCGGCGCGAAGGATTTCCTCGCGCGTTTTCTGGGCCCGCTCCTGCTTCGGTTCCGGCATACGGACGGCCTCTCTCGACAAACAAAAAGAACGCACGTTACTTTACGCGTCATGGTTCTGGGACACCAGAGCCCGCACTCTTCGTTCGGGCATCGACGTCATTCATCCCAGGGGGGACCCATGACTCTCGTTTCGCATGCGCACAGCACTTCGCAGGCTCAACTCCGGCCGGTGCCGCAGGAGTTCACGCACAAGCGGGTTCGTGCCGAAGTACTGCTCACCGGCTGGGCGCCCGCGGGCGAGGACCGCGTGACGGTCACCGCCCGGTGGCCGCGCACGCACTCGTTCTACGCGCCCGTCGCCGGGCGGCACGACCCGATGCTGCTCGCCGAGACGCTTCGGCAGAGCATCCCGCTCATCTCGCACGCCCTCTACGACGTGCCGCTCGGCCACCACCTGATCTGGCAGCACTTCACCTACGAGGTCACGCCCGGCGCGCTGTGGGCCGGGGACGCCCCGATGGACGTCGAACTCCGCATCACCTGCGAGGACATCACCCGGCGCGGGGGCCGGCTCACGGCCCTCACCATGGTCATCGAGATCCTGCGGGACGGCCTGCCCCTCGGCACGGCGCACACCCGGTTCAGCAGCCACGCGCCCGCCATCTACCGCAGGCTGCGCGGCGAGCGGTGCACGGTGTCGAGCGATGTCGCCCCGATGCCGCTCGGCGGCGCGGTCCCGGTGCTCCCGCCCGCCCTGGTCAACCGGGAGCACGCCGACGACGTCGTGCTCTGCCCCACCGCGGCGCCGGACCAGTGGCTGCTGCACGTCGACTACGCGCACCCCATCCTGTTCGACCACCCCGTCGACCACGCCCCGGGCATGCTGCTCCTCGAAGCCGCCCGGCAGGCGGCCCACGCGGTGCAGGGGGCCCGCGCGGGCGCCGTACTGCCGGTCCGCTTCGAGTCGGCGTTCTTCCGTTACGTCGAGTTCGACGCGCCCTGCCTGATCACCGCGAGCGTCGAACCCGCCGTCTACCCGGGGGAGCGGCCCTGCGTGTCGGTCACCGCCCGGCAGGAGGACATCGAGGCGTTCTCCTGCCGCGTGACCATGGCGGACGCCACGGCGTGACCCACGCCTGGGCGTGAACCAACGGACCACAGGTTGTCGCGCGCCCGCCCCCAGGCCACAGCCAACGTGCAGAAGCCCCGCCCGCACGCCAAGGGGGCGACGCGTGGACGGGGCCACTGGGTCAACTGTTCAGACCGGCCAAGACTCAGCGGGATCGTCCAACCAGGCGCGCTGAACAGCCGCCGAGACAGTGAGCCCGAACCGCTTGTATCCCGGCTTGCCCTGCCTCCCCCACCATCGGTAAGCGGACTCGACTTCGTCCCACAGGTGGCGGGGGCCGGACTGCCACACCTGTGCTTCGTCTCCGTCCCGGAACACGACACAAGCCCATGAGTGGTCGGTGAGCCCGTAGAACCACACAGGCCGCTTGTCGTCCCGCTTGTCGGCCACGACGTGAACGCAATCGCGGACCTTGAGCCCCATGGCGAACCGCTGGGGGCTGAACTGCTCACCCATGAATTCGTCTTCCGTGATCACGGTGGACGACTTGTCACGGTCGGCCATGCCATCGCTGACGTATTCAGAGTGCACGACAGCCGAAAGGCGCTGGGCTCGCGCCTTCATGAACTCCACCGGTCCCGTGAAGGGACCTGTGGCGCTCTCTCCGTCGTCAGCGACGACCAGCCGGGCCACGGCGTCCCCGTTGCCATAGTGAGTCCCCCACGGGACCACGATGACCGCCCCTTGGCGGCTTTGCTCAACCCATGCGAACGGGATGGACCGGAAGCCACACGTGGCAATGATCCGGTCGTACTTCCCGCCTTCCGGGTAGCCCTTGAGTCCGTCCCGATTGATGACCTGGACTCCAAGCCCGAAGAGGTTGAGAGCCGTTCGTGCTTCGGCGGCAACGACCGGATCGAGTTCCACGGTGACGACGTTCTCAGACCTCAACCGGTGCGCCAGCAATGCGGCGTTCCATCCGGTGCCCGTGCCGATTTCCAAGACACGGTTGCCGGGCTTCACGTCCAGATCGCTGAGCATCCGGAAGACGACGGACGGCATGGATGCCGAAGACGTTGACACCTCCCCTGGTTCAGTTCCGGTGTGCTTGCCGTCGTCCCATTGGGTCACAACGGGAACGTCGGAGTCTGCGTACCCGTACCAGAGTTCCGGGTCTTCCGACCTTGACACGGGAACGCTCTGCCCCGTCTTCATGTCGAACGGCCAGATGAGATCCGGCAGAAATGAGGCACGGGGAACCGCATCGAACGAGGGGGCCCAGTCCGAAGACAGTGCGCCCCCAGACATGAGGACGCGCCCCAGCTCAGTACGGCTGGGGCGCTCCTGGTGTGCGTTGGCGGCCACTGGTCAGGCGGCCTTCGGCGGGTTGGGAACGCCGGGACCGCCGTCCGGGGTCGGCGGCGGGGGCGGCGGGGCAGGCTCGCCGGGCAATCCGTCTCCGCCGTTGGCCTCATAGATCCTGATCACTGGTTTCCTTTCGTAGTGCTTCTCTTGAACCATTCGGCTGCCGACCGTCACGCAAGCAACCGAACGGGCTTGACCCCACCCCTGCCAGGAATCCGACCCGAGTACGGGGGAGCCTCGAATTCGGCACGTCCGGCAGGGGCGGGAGTCATGGGGTGGCGAGGCAGCGCGGGCAGTTCACGACGCGGGCCCATACGTCTTTCTCGTCGCCGGTCCTACCGGCCCCGCACACAGTCTTGAGCTCAGCCGTGCGGCGCGGGTCGTCCAGCGGACCGGTGAGCTTGTGCACGGTCATCACGTCCTCTCCGACCGTGCCCGCCGCCCACTCCACCGTTTCCTCGGGTCGCGTCTTCGTGCTCATGCCCTGCCCTTCTTCCGCTGCCTATGCAGCCTGCCGACGGCCACCAATTGCCGTTGCTCCCACTCAGTTGCCGGGCGAACCCTGCGGTAGTGCACGCGCCAAGCAAGACCAGTTGGGCGGTCAAGCTCGATAAACGGCGCGTCCACCAGTCGCACCCTGCCGGGCATTTCGTAGTCGCGATCAAAGACGACCGAGCCCACCACGATTGCTTCCGGCCCGGAAAAGGCAGGCTTGCGCTTCACGCTTCGCGGCGGGTCGGCCACGGGGTTCTTCGCTCTAGGCTGAGCGTTCACCGTTCCGACCGCCTTCGTAGTCCAGCCTCAACATCCTTGAGCACGTCCCGTGTTGGCTCTGCGTAGCCGGTACGCGGTACCCACTCCGGGGCCAGCCGCCAGAACCCGCCCGCCTCTATCAGCGCGGCCAGCTCATCCACCTCGTCCGTGGGCTGGGGGCTCTGCGGTGCCTGGTCCATTGCTCGGTTCCTTCGTGCGTCGTAGTGCGGTGTAACCGGAACTACACCCACAGTGACCCGACAGGCGTACGCTCAACAGGTCTGGAGCCTTTCCAACATGCTTGGAAAAGTGGGGAGTTGGACACATGACCGAACCGTCACCCGATCGGCGCAGCGAACCCGCCAACGGCCTTGAGTGGTTCGGGCGGGAACTTGAGGAAGCCCTGATCCACAAGGGGGCCAGCCAGCGAGAGCTAGCAGACTTCACGGGCTACAAAGAGCCGTACGTGAGCAAGGTCAAGAACGGCAAGGCCATGCCGTCCCCGGCCTTCGCCGGAGGCTGCGACCGCTTCTTCAACACCTCGGGGTACTTCGCCCGGCTACTGGTGAGGATCAGCGAGCGTGGACACCCCGGCTGGTTCGTCCCGTACATCAACCTGGAGAAGCAAGCCAGCCGCGTTGAGGACTACTCCAACGCTCTGATCATGGGCATGTTGCAGACGTGGGCGTACGCGGAAGCCACGTTCCGGGCGACCTTCCCGTACGAGACTGCCGAACAGATCAAGACCAGGGTTGAAGCCCGGTTGGCCCGGCGTGAGGTCTTGGAGCGGGAAGCCCCACCCCTGCTGTGGGAGATTCTTCACGAAGCGACGTTGCGCACCGTGGTGGGCAGCCGGGCCGTGATGGCGGAGCAGCTTCTACAGCTTGCCTCTGACGCTGGAAACCCCCACGTCACGCTTCAAGTTCTTCGCTCCCAGACGGGTGCCCCCGCGTCGGGTACACCCTTTACGCTGCTTACACCAGACGACGGGGCAACAGTCCTGTACACAGAGGCCATGGGTCAGGGGCACGTGACGGACTCCGCGCAATCGGTGAACCACGGACGTGCGACGTTTGAGCGTCTGCGGGCATCCGCACGCGACCCCGAAGAGTCCGTGGCTCTGGTTCGTGAGATCGCGGAGGAGTACGCCAGATGAGCAAGACGCACGGCCCCCAGCCTGACCAGTGGGTCAAGAGCACGTACAGCGACGGAAACGGCGGCCAGTGCATTGAGTGGGCCCCCGAATACGCCCGTGCCACGGGTGAGTTCCTGGTCCGTGACAGCAAGGACCCAAACGGACCGACCCTCAACCTGACCGCCGAAGGCTTCGCCGGACTGGTCGCCTTCGCCACGTCACACGGCTGACCAGCCGACCCGCACGCCCGACCAGAGCCCCGCCACTCCACCCCCTTCGGATCGGCGGGGCTCTTCGCGTGGCGCGACTGGGGCACAAGAGCTGAGCACCGAAAGACCGTCGGCGGCGCTCAGTACGACGCAGGCCCGCCCCGCGCCGCCACCGTGTCCCGTACCGCGCGGACGAACGTCTCGGCGCGGGCGTTCACCCCCGCCGTGCGGTGGATCAGCGCCACCTCGGCGTCGGGCACGTCGTCCAGCGGCGCGAGCACGACGTCGGGCCGCGAGAAGTACGTCCGCACCGAGGCGACCACCGGGGAGATGCCCTGGCCCGTCGCGACGAGGGTCATCAACTCCTGGAAGGAGGCGACCGAACGGGCCCGCCGGATCTCCCGTCCGGCGGGCGTCCGGCGCGGCACATGGAAGTCCCACCAGTACCCGGGCGCGCCGTTCGCGATGCCGAAGAACGTCTCGCCCGCCAGCTCCTCCAGGGAGACGGCGGCCCTGCCGGCCAGCGGGTGGCCGACCGGCACCGCCAGCATCCGCTTCTCCCTGATGACGACCGGGCCGACCGTCAGGTCAGGCTCCTCGACGGGCAGGCAGGTGAAGAGCAGGTCGATCTCGCCGTCCCGCAACGCGCCGAGCGGGTCCCGGTACTGGATCTCCCGCATCCGCACCTCGACGCCGGGGCAGCGCTCCCGGTAGGAGGCGAGGACCGGGCCGGTCAGCGTGCCCGCGCCCGCGCCGAGGAAGCCGACGTCCAACGCGCCCTCCACCCCGCGCGCCACGTCCCTGGCGCGCGCCACGGCCGCCTCCATCTGCCGGTGCAGCGGCGCCAGATCCTCGTACAACTGGCGGCCCAGCGGGGACATCCGCACCACCCGGCTGGTGCGCTCGAAGAGCGGGGCGCCGATCTTGCGCTCCAGTTTCTTCACCGTCTGGCTGACCCGGGCCTGGGAGAGCAGGAGCCGCTCGGCGGTGTGCCCGAAGTGCAGCTCCTCGGCCAGCGTCAAGAAGGTCTCCAGCTCCTGGCGTTCCATCACGTACCCCCCGTGACCTGCATCGATAAGCATGGACGCAGCGATCGTTTCATGGATCGACGTTGATCGGCGGCCGGGCCTGCCGGATCTTTGAGGCATCGGGACGGCAGCCGCCGCACCCGCCGCCTTCCTCCTCAACTCCCCGGAGCCCCCGATGATTTCGCGTGCCCGCACCTCCCTCGCCCTCACCGCGTCCGCCGCCGCGCTCGCCCTCACCGCGGGGCTCGCCGTGTCCGGCGCCCAGGCCGCGCCCTCGGGCCGCCCCGAAGCCGGGAAGGGGGCCGCGTGGACCGCCGCGTGGGCCACCTCACCGCAGCGCCCGAGCACCGGTTTCAAGCCCAACTGGTCGGAGGCCGGCTTCGACGGCCAGACCCTGCGCCAGGTCGTCCGCGTCACCGAGGGCGGCGACAGAGCCCGTATCCGGCTGTCCAACGCGTACGGCAGCTCGCCGCTGCGGATCGCCGGCGCCACCATCGCCCGTACGGAGAAGGGGGCGCCCGCCTCGGTGCGGAAGGGCTCGGTCCGCCGGCTCACCTTCGGCGGGCGGGAGTCCGTGACGATTCCCGCGCACGATCAACTCGCCAGCGACGCGGCCGGGTTGGACCTCGACGCCTTCGAGTCCGTGACCGTCACACTGCACCTGGCGGGGACCACCGGGCCCGCCACCTTCCACGCCCAGTCCCTCGCGACCAGCTACCGGGCGAAGGGGGACCACGCCGGCGACACCGCGGGCACGGCGTTCGGCGAGTCGACGGAGTCCTGGTACTACCTCGCGGGCGTGGACGTCGGCGGCACGGAGCGGCCGCGGCGCGACGGGGTCGCCCTGTTCGGCGACTCCATCACCGACGGCTTCGCCTCCACCGCCGACCGCGACCGGCGCTGGTCGGACGCGCTCGCCGAGCGACTGGCGAAGTCCGGCGACCGGCGGCCCGTGCTCAACTCGGGCATCGGCGGCAACCTGGTCCTCAACGACTCCGCCTGGTACGGCGAGAAGAGCGCCAACCGCTTCGCGCGGGACGTACTCGACCAGCCCGGCGTCGGCACGGCCGTCGTCCTCGAAGGCGTCAACGACATCGGCTTCAGCGAGACCGACCAGCCCACCTACAAGCCCGCCCCGGTCGTCTCCGCCCGCGAACTCATCGAAGGGCACCGGGAGTTGATACGGCAGGCCCGCGCCAAGGGCGTCCGGGTCGTCGGCGCCACGCTGCTCCCGCTGGGCGGCTCCGACCACTACGGCAAGCACGCCGCGGCGGTGAGCGACGCGTTCAACCGCTGGGTGCGGACCTCCGGCGAGTACGACGCGTACATCGACTTCGACAAGGCGCTCGCCGACCCGAAGGAACCGGAGCGGATCGCCCCCGCGTACGACAGCGGAGACCACCTGCACCCGAACGACGCCGGATACCGGGCGATGGCCCGCGCGGTCGACCTGGACGCCCTGTAGTCGGCGTGACCCTGTCGGGGGCGCTCTCGGGGGTGCTCACTCCCGCGTGTAGTACCGGTAGAAGACCGCCACGAAGACCAGCGCCGACACCGCCAGCGACATCACCACCGACCGCAGCACGCTGGCGTCGGTCAGGCTGTAGAGGAAGCCGAACGCGATCCCCGCGAACGCCGTCCAGGACAGGGCGCGCAGTTCGCGGGGGAGCGCGGGCGCGAACCGGTGCAGGGCGAAGAAGACGGCCGCGAAGAGCAGCCCCGTCACCACGCCGAACAGGACGTTGCCGATGGTGATCGGCTCGCCGACGCGGCGGATGCCGGAGGTCCAGAAGCCGTAGACGATGCCCAGGAGCAGCGGGAGCCCGGCCCACAGTCCCGTGGCCGCACCGGTTCTGGCGCGCGGTGTGTGGGCGGTGTAGGTGGGTGTGGCGTGTGCCATGACGGTTCCTTCCGTGGGGGAAGCGGTACGTCACTCGTACGTCTTGCTCGTACGTGTCAGCGGTCGCGCCACTGCGGGCACGGATCGTCGGTGGAGTTGCAGTTCGGCACGTGGCGGCCGCCCGTGTCGATGTAGGCGGCGCTCACCCAGCCGCGCTCGCCCTCCAGCCAGTACCAGTGCGGGTTGCCGTGCACGGTGGTGCCGCGGACGGCGCATTTGACCCGGTCCTCGCTGCCGTACGGCATCTTCGCGAGGATCGTGCCGTGGGTGCTCGGCTCGTCCCTGACCTTCAGGTCCGGGCCGGAGACCACGGTTCCCCAGATGGGCCCGTCGTCGTGGTGGGCGGCAACGCCCGTGCTCGCGGCGGCCGCCGTGCCCGCGGTGCCGGCGGCCAGCAGCGTGGCGGCGGCCACCGCCCCCAGGCTCAGAGCGATTCTCATGATCGACCTCCTCGCCCCCTCGTCCCATCCAGGAAACACCCGTTCGGCCGAGCCCTCCACCGGAGCCGTGCGGGGCCCGCGCGGCTGATGTCGTTGCCCCATATGCAGTCGCCCCGGTCGCGTGCCCCGTGGCCGGGCCCTTGCCTTGGTTGCGTGCCGAAAACCGTCCGCCGTGACCCGCGAACGCCCCGCGCCCGCTCCGCCCTGTCCGCCGTCCTGCTCACCCTCGCCTGTCTGCTCGTCCCCCTCGGCACGCTCTCCGTCTGGGCGACGTACGAGATCGGGGACCGGGACAGTTACGTCGCCACGATGGCTCCCCTCGCCTCCGACCCCGCGGTGCGCTCCGCGGTCGCGGACGCGGTCACCGGCTCGGTGATGAAGGAGATCGACGTGGGCCCGCTGCAGGGCACCGTGGAGTCGTTCGTACGGGACGCGGTGCGGTCGTTCACCGAGACGGCGGCGTACAAGACGGCCTGGAACGCGGCGAACCGGGCGGCGCACGACGCCGTGCAGTCCGCCCTCAACGACGACTCGAACGGCGAGGTCACCATCGATCTCGCCCCCATCACCCAGCAGATCAAGCAGCAACTGAAGGACGACGGCGTGCCGTTCGCGTCGAAGATCCCGGTGCGGCACACCGAGGTCGCGGTCCTGCAGTCCGACGACTTCGGGTGGCTGTGGCGCAGCTTCCACGCGCTGCAGGTGGCGGGGGTCTGGCCGGCGGTGGCGGCGGCCGTCCTGGCCGTCGCGGGATGCCTGCTCGCCGGCGGGCGCCGCAGGGCCGTCGTCGCCACGGCCCTCGGCATGGCCCTCGGCGCCCTCGCCCTGCTGTCGGCGATCGCGGTCGGCCGCTCCTTCACCCTGGACGACCTGCCGGCCGGCATCTCCCGTAACGCGGCGGGCGCGGTCTACGACGCGCTGACGGAGACGCTGCGGGTGACGTCGTGGGTGATCGTCGGCGTGTGCGGGGCCGTGGCACTCGGCTTGTGGCTGTCCACCCGGCACCGCGCCGGCCGAACCCCGACGACGCCCGCGCGGGGGCGGACGGGCGCGCTCGTGTAGGGGGTGGCCGGGCCGGGCCCGTCCGCGGGCAGGTACGCGCACCGCTCCGGGACGGCGTGGTCCGACCCCGGGCAGATGCGCACGCCGTTCCGGGACGGCGTGGTCCGACCCAGCCTTGGGCAGGTGCACGCGCCGCTCCGGGACGGCGTCGTCCCCGGGCAGATGCGCGCGCCCGTCCCGGTCTGGTCCGGTCCGGTCCGGCCCGGCCCGGCCCGACCCAGCCCCGGGCAGATGCGCACGCCACTCCGGGCCAGCCCGGCCCCGGGCAGATACACACGCCCATCCCCGACCGGTCCAGCCCGACCCAGCCCTGGGCAGATGCGCACACCGCTCCGGGACGGTCCAGCCCGGCCCCGGGCAGCTGCGCACGCCACTCCAGGCCAGCCCGGCCCCGCCCGGGCAGATACGCACGCCCGCCCCGGATCGATCCGGCCCGACCCAGCCCCGGGCAGATACGCACACCGCTCCGGGCCGGCCCAGCCCGGCCCCGGGCAGACGCGTGCGCCGCCCCGACCCGCCCCGCCCCGGCCCGGCCCGGCGTACTCAACCCTCGCCGGCCCCGGCCCGTCTCTGGGGGAGGATGCGGGCGGCAGCGGGCGCGTTCGGCGCGTGCCGCGGCGCACCCCTGTCGGCGACGAGAGGCTCCTCCCCTTGGACAGCGTGAACCGTGCGGACGGCGCAGGCGGTGCCGCCTTCGCCCCCGCGCCCGCAGGCGACGAGGACACCGTCGAGGAGGCGCCGCGGCGGCCGGGGCGGGCCGCCGCGTGGGGCGCGGGGCTGCTGCTGGCCGGGGTCAGCGCCGTGCTCGGCTTCCGGGTCGCCGACTCCGACGGATTCACGCCCGTGCCGCAGGTGCTCGCCTTCCTGCCCTGGCTGCTCGTGCCGGCCAGCGCAGGGCTGCTCATGGCCGTGCTCGGCCGGTGGCGGCTCGGGATGCTGTGGGGCGTCGTCGTACTCGGCCTCGTCGCCTGGTACATGGAGCCCTACGGGAACACCGACGCACCCCGCGGCGACGCCGTCGCCGAACTGCGCGTCCTGACGTCGAACGTGGAATTCGGCAACGGGACCCAGGGGTTGATCGGGGCCGTCCGCAAGGAGCGGCCCGACCTGGTGTTCGTCGAGGAGTGCGACCACGCCTGCGCCACCCTGCTCCGCACGGAGCTGCCGCGCGCCGACTACCCCTACCGCGCGGCCGTCGACGCCGCCGCCGCGGACGCCGCGGAGGGCTCGGTCATCCTCGCCAAGGTCCCCCTGAAGCGCGCGGACGGCCTCGACGCCACCCTCGGCATGCCCGGCGCCGTCGCCGACGTCCAGGGTCATCCCGTACGGATCCAGCTCGCGCACCCCATGCCGCCCATGCCCCGCCAGGTCGGCCTGTGGCGCTCCGAGCTCGGCAAGCTGCGGGAGTACGCCGCCGCAGGGGGCGGCCGGTCCACCATCATCGCCGGGGACTTCAACGCCACCCAGGACCACGCCGCCTTCCGCGCCGTCCTGGACGCCGGGGTACGCGACACCGCCCGGCTCGCCGGGACCCCACGCGCCCCGAGCTGGCCCGCCGCCGCGCCCGCGCCGCTCGGCGCGCAGATCGACCACGTGCTCGCCACCCCGGACTTCGCGGCCCGCGACGCCCGCTTCCTGGAGATCGGCCACACCGACCACCGGGCCCTCGCCATCACCCTGATCCTCCACGAGCCGACCCGCACCACCTGATACCGCACCACCCGATACCCGCACCACCTGATACCCGCACCACCTGATCTGCACAAAGACGAAACAGCGCGTTGATCCGCCGGCCGGGGCGCGGCCCGTAAAGCGCCGATAATGGGCGCATGCCCCGAGAGTCCCGTCCGTCCCGTCCGGTCTCACTGAGCCCGCTCGCCCCACCCGACTGGCTGGTCAGGTCCCTCAAGCCGCAGTCCGCGCCCGTCCCCTGGGCCGCCGTGGCCCGCGCCTCCGTCGCGATGGCGCTCCCGCTCGCCGTCGGCATCCTCGCGGGCAAACCCTCGTACGGCGCGCTCGCCTCCATGGGCGCGCTCTCCGGCGTGATCGGCGACACCGCCGACGCCTACCGGATGCGGATCTTCAACATCGCCGTGCCGCAGCTCTTCGGCGCGCTCGGCGTCACCCTCGGCACGCTCGTCTTCGGCCACGGCTGGGTGGCGGTCGGCGCGGTCACCCTCGTCGCCCTCGTCTCCGGGATGATGTCGACGATCGGCGCCGTCGCCTCCGTGTCGGGGCTGCTCCTGCTGCTCAACTCCGTGGTCGGCGCGGGGCTTCCGATGCCGGGGCGGTGGTGGCTCGCCCCGCTCCTGATGACCGGCGGCGGGCTCCTCGTCCTGGCGCTCGCCCTGCTCGCCTGGCCGCTGCGCTCCGGCGTCCCCGAACGCGCCTCCGTCGCCGCCTCCTACCGCTCGGTGGCCACGCTGCTCGACGCGGCGGGCACGGACGCGTACGGCGAGGCCCGCACCGCCGTCACCGCCGCCCTCAACCAGAGCTACGACCTGGTCCTAGCCCGGCGCACCCGCGACCACGGCCGCAGCCCCGAACTGGTCCGGCTCGTCGGCCAGTTGAACGCCCTCACCCCGGTGATCGAGGCCGCCCCCGCCGCCGACCAGGCCGCCCGGCACGCCTGCGTACGGCTGCCCGCCGAGGTCCCGGACGCGGTCCGCGCGCTGGCGGCGGCCGTCGAGCGGGGCGGCCACGCGCACGCCGGCGGGGAACGCCCCGGCACCCGCGCGACGGCCGCGCTCCCCGAGCCCGGCGACCACACCGCCCGCGCCCTCGACCACGCCGTCCGGCACGCGGCGGAGACCCTGGACGACCCCGACCCGCTCGGCGTCATCGAGGCCGAGGACCGCCTCGGCCGCCCCGCCGCCCTGCGCGTCCGCGCCCGCCGCGCCGCCCGCAACGTCATCCTGTCCGGCACGTCCTGGCGCTACGGCCTGCGCCTCGCGCTCTGCATCGGCATCGCGCAGGCCCTCGTCTCGCTGATCGACGTGCCCAGGTCGTACTGGGTGGCGCTCACCGTCACCTTCGTCCTCAAGCCCGACTTCGGCTCGGTCTTCTCCCGCGCGGTGCTGCGCGCGCTCGGCACGGCCGCGGGCCTGGTCATCGCCGCCGCCGTGCTCGTCGAAGTACCGCACGGCTGGTGGGACGTGCCGGTGATGATGCTGCTCGCGCCGCTCATCCCGGCGTTCACCGTGCGCGGCTACGGCTACCAGACGGCGGCGATCACCCCGGTGATCCTGCTGCTCTCCGACATCCTCAACAACCAGGGCGTCGGCCTGGTCCTGCCGCGCCTGGTGGACAGCCTGATCGGCTGCGGCATCGCGCTCGTCGCGGGCTATCTGCTCTGGCCGGAGAGCTGGGGGACCCGGATCGGCGACCGGCTCGCGGACGCGGTGGCGGACACCGCGCGGTACGTGGAGTGCGCGTTCGGGGACGGGGATCCGGCCGCCCGCGCGAGGATGCGCCGCGGCCTCTACCGGGACCTGTCCGTGATCCGCTCCGAGTTCCAGCGCGCCCTGACCGAACCGCCGCCGACCGGGGCGCGCGCGGCCGCCTGGTGGCCGCTGGTCGTCGCCGTCGAACGCATCCTGGACGCCACGACCGCGGCAAGGGTCCGCATCCGGCACGGCGCACCGCCCCCCGCCCCGCCCGAGGTGGCCGAAGTGGCCCGGGAACTGAGGGCGTTGGCGGGCCGCCTCCGGGCATCGGTGATCCTGGAGAAGGGCGACGTGGAGTTCACGGCGGTCCCCCAGGAGAGCGTCCTGGAACCCCTGCGCCAAGAGGTGGCGGCGGCCCGAGCGGTGGCGTCACCGCAGGGTGGGTAGAAAGGGGCGCGGGGAACTGCGCGACCAGCCAAGGCCGGCCCGCAGCTCCCCGACAAAGCAAAAACCCGTTACAGCCCCGCGCTCAGCGCCCGTTGACCTTGTGCAGCGCCTTCGCGAGCCCATTGGCCCACAACTGCTCCACCTGCGCACGCTCGCTCGCGTCCGGCTGCGAGTTCGTGCAGGACGGGCCGGGCCCGCCACCGGACATCAGCTGGCTGCACGGCCCGTCGTACGTGTCCGGAAGGCCCAGCACGTGCCCGGTCTCGTGCGCGGTGACGCGCGTGGAGTCGTACTCCTGGTTCTGCGCGTAGTCCAGGAAGACGTACCCGTTGCCGTGGCCGTCCGTGCTCGCGTACGAGCCGCGCGCGTCGTTGCCCTCGCGGTACGAGAAGCTCGCGCCGGAACTGCCCGCCTGCAGCTTGACGTTGGAGACCGCGCCGTTCCAGATGGACGCCGAGCTGGCTATCTGCTGGGCGAAGGTGGGGGCACCGGACGCGTCGTAGGTGACGGTCACGGACTTCGCGCCGGGGTGGGCCGCGCGCTTCTCGGCGACCGCCTTCACGACGGCCTCGAAGAACGCCTTGTTGGCCTTGGCCTCCGCCGCCGAGCCCTGGTACCGGGCGTACGACGGGGTGGCGCCCGCGGAGTCGTGCGCCGCGGTGGTGGCCGAGGCCGAGGTCGCGCCGAGACCGGCGACGGTGAGACCGAGGACGGCCGCGACAGACAGGTAACGCTTGTTCATGTGTGGGGGGCTCCCTACTCGTTCCACGACCGCGTGGGGGCGGTCGGTGAAAGGTGAACGGTTCGGTACCGGTGAGTGTCGGGGAGCATGGGGCGCGTGGGAATGATGGCAACTCGCGATAGCTCCGGGCTATCACCAGGTCCAGGCCTGCCCAGAACGGCCGGTTCTCATGGGGTTTGAGCGTCTGGTGCGGCGGCCGTACCGCCTCTACGCTCAGGCGCCATGGAGCTCGAGGTCAGGCACCTCCGCGCGTTGTGCGCCATCGCCGACACCGGCAGTCTGCACAAGGCCGCGCGTCAGCTCGGCATGAGCCAGCCGTCGCTGACGACCCAGCTGCGGCGCATCGAGCACGCGCTCGGCGGGCAGCTCTTCTCGCGGGAGCGCACGGGCTGCCGGCCCACCCAGCTGGGCCGGGTCGTGCTCAGCCGCGCCCGCCCGCTGGTGACGGAGATGCGCGCGCTGGTCGCCGAGACGAAGGCGGCCGCCGCCCGCTCCGCCGAGGGGCCGCAGCTGCGCATAGGGTCCACCGCGAGCCGCGCCATACCGGGCTGGCTGCGCAGACTGCGCGCCCGCCTGCCGGGCACCGAGATGTCGCTCCAGATGGACGTGTCCGGCAACGCCCTGCTGCACATGGTGACCACCGGCCACCTCGACATCGCCTTCGTGCACGAGGTGGAGGGCTGCCCGCTGCGCATGCCCGAAGCGCTCCGAAGACGCGTCCTGCTCGACCGGGAGCCGCAGTTCGTCTCCCTCGCCGCGGACCATCCCGCGGCGGACCACCCCGTCGTACGCCTCTCCGAGCTGGCGAACGACCGCTGGATGGTGGACCCCACGGTCGACGGCGAATGGGACGGCCTGCGCCGCGTCCTCACCGCGGCCGGCCTCAACCCCCCTGTGCTGCACGGCGATTACCTCACCGCCGCGTCCCTCGTCGCCACCGGCGAGGTCGTCGCCCTCTGCCAGCCGACCTCGCGCGGCAGGACCGACATGGCCGTACGCCCGCTGTACGGCGACCCCCTCGGCGTACGTCTCGTCCTCGCGGCCCGCACCGAGGAGGAGCTCGACGCGGTTTACGGCGAGCTGGAGGCCGCCTACTGGGAGGCGGCACGGCAGGCGCCCGCCTACACGGAGTGGCTGACGCGGGCCGGCGGGCCCCGGGGGAGCACCGGGGGGAGCGCCGGCGGGACGTTGGTCCCGGCCAGCCGGTGACCTTCGGCCACACCCCCTCCGACCTGCGGTTTCGTCCGTTTTACGGTACTGGGTCGCGCCCTGCGGCCACTTGTTACGTTTCCGACGGATGACGCACACATCGCGCCCGTACCTTCGTGTCTGTCGCCACCGCAAAGGGGCACAAACACGGACAGCTCGATCCGAAGCCACGAGGGAAGTCACCACCATGCGCGCCACCCGCCGTACCTTCCGTACCGCCGCCATCGCCACCGGAGCCATCGCCGCGCTCGCCGTCCCGACCACGGCGGCGTTCGCCGCGGACGCCCCGTCGACGCCGCAGGGCCAGGTGGCCCGTGACGACCAGAGCGACAAGGGTCGGGATCAGGGCCAGGACACGACCAACCCGGACGAGAACAAGAAGGACGAGACGGACAAGGAAAAGGACAAGGACGCGCCCGTCCCCGGCAGCTGGGAGTCCAAGGGCACCACGGACCTCGGCAAGGGCTGGGCCGCGAAGGTCGACGTGAACGCCTCCGCCCGTACCGCCAAGGCGACGCTCACCAAGGACGGCGCCGCCAAGGGCTCCCTCACGGCCTACGAGAAGTCCGCGTCCACCACCATCGACGGCAGCACCTTCACCCTCTCCCCCGACGGCACGGTCACGGCCAAGATCGTGAACAAGGACAAGGACAAGGACAAGGACAAGCCCGTCCCCGGCGGCTGGGTCTCCAAGGGGACCACCGACCTCGGCAAGGGCTGGACCGCGAAGGTCGACGTCAACGCCTCCGCCCGTACCGCCAAGGCCGCCATATCCCTGAACGGCAAGGCCAAGGGCTCCCTCACCGCGTACGAGAAGTCCGCGACCGGCACGATCGACGGCAACATCTTCACGCTGACCCCGGGCGGCACCATCACGATGAAGGCCAAGCCGACCCCGCCGAAGCCGAAGCCGGACCACAAGCGCGTCTTCGTCCGCGAGTACCGCGACCTCGGCGGCTCCGGTTTCGACGCCAAGGTCTACAAGGTCAGCACGGGCTACGAGGCCGACATGATCGCCAAGGCGCCCGACACCGGCAAGAAGTCCGTCTGGGACACCCTGAAGCAGTCGGGCGGCAAGCCGGCGTACGGGCAGCACAACGGCGCCCACTTCGTCCTCAACCCCGACGGCACCATGAAGGGCTGGGTCGAGGGCAAGACCCACGGCAACGGCCACCACGACAACAACGGCACCCACACCAACGGCAACGGCAACGGCCACGCCAAGCCCCAGCCGCGCAACGACTCGAACCAGGTCGTCCCGAAGGGCGGCGTCAAGGCCGGCGCCGACGGCGTCGAGTCGACGTCCGACGACGCGCCGCTCATCGCGGCGGGCGGCGGCATGGCGGCGATCGGCGCGGCGGGCCTCGGCTTCGCGCTGTACCGCCGGAACCACCAGGAGAGCTGAGCGACGTTCCCGTACGGGAGAACCAGTACGGCAGAACCAGTACGGGAGAAGGGGCGCACCGCGACCGCGGGGCGCCCCTTTCGCGTCCTCGGCGCCCTCCGCGCCCCCTGGTCAGACCCCGATGTCGCGGCCGTCCTCGCGCCACACCGAGACGACCGACGGGCGGACGATCCGGCCGGGGCCGTCCGGCCAGGCGCTCGCCGGCTTCTCCACCGACGCCCCGTCGACCTCGCCCGGGTGCTGCACGGAGACGAGCACCCGTCGCTCCTGGACGAGCGGACCGCAGGTCTCCGCGCCGGTCGGCATGGTCAGGAACTGCTTGAGCTCGCCGCGCCGCTCACCGCGCGTGGCGACGCCGAACAGGCCGTCGTGCGAGCCGAGTTGGTTGCCGTCCGTGGAGATCCACAGGTTGCCGTGCGGGTCGAAGGCGACGTTGTCCGGGCAGGAGATCGGCGAGACCCGCTCCTTGGGGAAGCCCGCGAAGTACGTGGCCGGGTCCTTGGGGTCACCGGCGACGAGGAACAGCGACCACCCGAACGTGGTCGCCTCCGCGCGGTTGCCCCGCTCGGTCAGCTCCAGGATCTGCCCGTGCTTGTTGAGGTCGCGCGGATTGGCCTCGTCGGCGCCGGCCTTGCCCGCCTTGCCCCGGTCGGAGTTGTTCGTCAGGGCGACGTACACCTTGCCGGTGTGCGGCGACGGCTCGATGTCCTCGGGCCGGTCCATCTTCGTGGCGCCCACCTTGTCACCGGCGAGCCGCGTGAAGACGTACACCTCCTCGGCGCTCATGCCCTCGACGTGCGAGACGGCCTTGCCGCCGGGCCCGGCGGTGGCGAGCGGTATCCACGTCCCGCCGCCGTCGAACTCGCCGTCCGCCGGGAGCGTCCCCTTGCCGTCGATCTCGCCGGCCGGGGAGTCGCCGGTCAGCTTCGCGACGTACAGCGTGCCCTCGTCGAGGAGGGTGAGGTTGTACTCGTGCGCGGCGCGTGAGGACCCCTTGGCCATCCGCTTGCTGCCGACGAACTTGTAGAAGTAGTCGAACTTCTCGTCGTCGCCCATGTAGACCACCGGCCGGCCGTCGCGGGTCAGCCGCGGCTGCGCGGCCTCGTGCTTGAAGCGGCCGAGCGCGGTGCGCTTGCGCGGCGTGGACTGCGGGTCGTACGGGTCGAGTTCGACGACCCAGCCGAACCGGTTGGCCTCGTTCGGCTCCTGGGCGAGGTCGAAGCGGCGGTCGAACCGCTCCCACTTGCGCTCGGAGGCCTCACCGGTGACGCCGTACCGCTTGAGGCGGGCGACGGTGGTCGGCTCTGTGACCTTCGCGGCGTTGCCGAAGTACTGGTTGAAGTTCTCCTCGCCGTGCAGCGTGGTGCCCCACGGGGTGGTGCCGCCCGAGCAGTTGTTGAGGGTGCCGAGGACGGTGGTGCCGCGCGGGTCTGCCTGCGTACGGACGAGGGCGCTGCCCGCGGCGGGCCCGGTGAGGCGGAACCGGCTGGTGGCGGTCAGGCGGCGGTTGAGGTGGTGCCGGGGCAGGGCACGCAGCGCGCCGTCGCGCCGCCCGCCCTCGACCACGACGACGGAGAGGCCGTGCGCGGCCCAGGCGGTCTCGACCTGCTCGCGGGTCGGGTGCTCGGGGTCGTACCCCCGGAACATCAGCACCTCGTCGGTGTACTCGTGGTTGGCGACGAGGAGCTGCCGCCCGTGCTCGCCCCGCAACGGCAGCAGACTCAGGAAATCATTGTTGTAACCGAACTGCCCGCCCTGCGCCTTGGCGCTCTGCCGGTCGGCGTCGAAGGCGGGGGCGCCGCGCAGGATGGGCTCGCCCCAGCGGATGACGACGTTCTGCCGGTAGCCGGCGGGGACGGTGACGGTGTCGGCGGTGTTGGGGGCGACGGGCGCGAACCGCAGTCCGCGCGCTCCCTTGTCGTGGCGTCCACCGTGCCGTCCGGCTTCGCCAGAGGTGGCGGCGACGGCTTGAGGGGCGCCAGGTCCTGCGACGACGGCACCCCCCGCCGCGGCGGCGACCGTCACGACGGCGGCGGCGCGCATCATCGAACGGCGGCTGAGGGCACCGGCGATGACGTCGCCGACGTACGGGTTGTCGCTGGTGTTGGGCACCTCGCCGAAGCACGCGTCACCGCACCGGAACCGGCAGGTCAGGGCGGAACGGCCGCCGCTCCCCTGATGCGAGCTGATGATCGGCAGCAGTGTGCGCACGGTTCCTCCGTCGTGGTGGCGAGCCGGGGCAGGGGTCTTGCTCTGGCTTGATTCCGCCGTGAGGCTAGGCGCGGGTTCCGGCGGGGCGACGGCGTGCGGGTGAACGGCGGGTGAATGGTGAATTGGCGCCGGTGGGGCAGCAGTTACGGGCCCGACGCCCCTCGGGTATCCGAGGCGCGTGGCACGGGTGGGTGACGGAGGCCGACCCTGCCCAAGATCGCCGACAGCGGCGGCTAACCTTACGTGTCCGCCCTGGCCAGGGATTATCGGGAATCAACTCACGCGAAGGGTTGCGCACATGGGCATTCTGAACCGCCTGCGGAACGCGTTCGGACGGTCACGCAAGGAGAGCGTTCCGGAGGCTCGGGAGCCCGACCGTGCGGAGTCGTATGCGACTGCGCCCGAACCGGAGGTGACGCCGGCCTCCTCCTCGCCGGAGTCCCCGTCGCCGGAGTCCTCCTCGCCGGAGGGCCGGTCGCCGGAGGCGGTGACGCTGCCGTCCCCGTCCTCGGAGCCGACCCCGGACCCGCCCCGCAAGGCCTCGGTCCCGTCCCCGAGCCAGGAACCGTCCCCGCCCACGGTGGACGACCTGGTGGCAGCGGCCTTCGACAACGTCTCGGTACCACCTCAGTCGACGTCCCCTGAGGCGGAGCCGAAGACGGACGCTCCCGCTCAGGAGGCCCCCGCCGCGACCGCGCCGAAGCCGAAGGCTGACGGTCCCGCTCCCGCGAAGGACAAGGCCGACACGACCGCACCGGAGCCGAAGGCTGACGCCCCCGCCCCGGAGGCCCCCGCCGCGACCGCGCCGAAGGCCAAGGCGCCCCGCAAGCCGAAGGCCGACGTACCCGCTCCCGCTGAGGACAAGGACGCGCCGAAGGCCGACGTCCCCGCTCCGGAGGCCCCCGCGGACAACGCCGACACAGCCACTCCGGAGCCGAAGGCCGACGCGAAGGAACCGCAGCCGACCGACGAGCCGGAGCCGGAAGCTGCTGCTGTGGGCAAACGTCCCGCAGGGCGGGACGGGTGGGCACAGCCCCCGGTGCCGGGCAAGGACAACGAGGGCGCCAAGGAGAACGACCCCGAGCCGAAGGCTGAGGTCACCGCTGAGGCCACCCCCGAGCCGAAGGCGGACGCCGAGCCGAAGGCTGAGGTCACCCCGGCGGGCGACCCCGAGCCGAAGGCTGACGTCACCCCGGCGGACGACGCCGAGCCGAAGGTCAAGGCCGGGCCCACCCTCACCCCCGCCCGCCTGAAGTCCACCGCCCCAGGGCTGGCCCCCGCGCACCGCGCAGCAGCCGCCGCCCTGAAAAAGAATGACCTCACCGGCACCCGCGCCCCCGTCTACCTCGTCCTGGACCGCTCGGGGTCCATGCGCCCGTACTACAAGGACGGCTCCGCCCAGGCCCTGGGCGACCAGACCCTCGCCCTGGCCGCCCACCTCTCCCCCGAGCCCACCCCCACCGTCCACGTCGTCTTCTTCTCGACGGACATCGACGCCACCGGCACCCTCACGCTCCCCGAGCACGAGGGCCGCATCGACGAGATGCACGCCGCCGCCGGCCGCCTCGGCCGCACCAGCTACCACCGCGCGATCGAAGAGGTCGTGGCCCACTACGAGAAGTCGGACCACGCCGGCGAGCCCGCCCTGGTGATCTTCCAGACGGACGGCGCCCCCGACGCGAAGGGCCCGGCGACCCAGGCCCTGCGGGACGCCGCCGCGCACCCCCTCTTCTTCCAGTTCGTCGCGTTCGGCGAGCACGACGCGAAGGCGTTCGACTACCTCCGCAGGCTGAAGGCGGAGAACGCGGGCTTCTTCCACGCGGGCCCGTCCCCGCGCGAGCTCACGGACAAGGAGCTCTACGAGGGTTTGCTGGCGCACTGGCGCCCGTAGCCGAGGGATCGGACGGGTGGCCCGGGAGCGGGAGCCCCGGGTCCACCCGCTGATATCGAGGTGATTCGATCTCTGTCCGGCCGTTAGGATTTCGACCATGGCGGCCACTGGATCCGAGAAGCAGGGAGCGGACGAGAACGCGAAGGCGTTCTACGTATCGACCCCCATCTACTACGTAAACGACGCTCCTCACCTGGGCCACGCCTACACGACCGTTGCAGGGGACGTGCTCACGCGCTGGCACCGTCAGCGCGGCGAGAAGGTGTGGTACCTCACCGGCACGGACGAGCACGGTCAGAAGATCATGCGCACGGCCGAGGCGAACGACGTCACCCCCCAGGAGTGGTGCGACAAGCTCGTCACCGAGGCCTGGAAGCCCCTCTGGGAGCACCTGAACATCGCGAACGACGACTTCATCCGTACGACGGAGAAGCGTCACACCGACCGCGTGCAGGAGTTCGTCCAGGATCTCTACGACAAGGGCGAGATCTACAAGGGCGGCTACGAGGGCCCGTACTGCGTGGGCTGCGAGGAGTACAAGCTCCCCGGCGACCTGATCGACGGCGAGGGCGAGTTCTCCGGACAGAAGCTCTGCCCGATCCACAAGAAGCCGGTGGAACTCCTCAAGGAGGAGAACTACTTCTTCAAGCTGAGCGAGTACGGCGACAAGCTCCTCGCCCTGTACGAGGCGAACCCGGGCTTCATCCAGCCGGAGTCGGCGCGCAACGAGGTCGTGAACTTCGTCAAGCAGGGCCTGCAGGACCTGTCCATCTCCCGGTCGACGTTCGACTGGGGCGTGAAGGTCCCCTGGGACGACAAGCACGTGATCTACGTGTGGGTCGACGCGCTCCTGAACTACGCGACGGCGGTGGGCTACGGCGCGAACGAGGAGAAGTTCGCCTCGACCTTCCCCGCGAACGTGCACCTCGTCGGCAAGGACATCCTCCGCTTCCACGCGGTGATCTGGCCGGCGATGCTGCTGGCGCAGGGCCTGCCGGTGCCGGGCCGCGTGGCCGCGAACGGCTGGCTGATGGTCGGCGGCGAGAAGATGTCGAAGTCGAACCTGACGGGCATCAAGCCGCAGGACCTGACGTCGCACTTCGGCGTGGACGCGTACCGCTGGTACTTCCTGCGGGCGATCGCGTTCGGCAGTGACGGCTCGTTCTCGTGGGAGGACTTCTCCGCCCGCTACACGAGCGAGCTGGCGAACGACTACGGCAACCTCGCCTCGCGGCTCGCGGCCATGGTCGGCAAGTACTTCGGCGGCGCGCTGCCCGAGGCGACGGCGTCCGGCGACGCGGAGCGGGCGGTCCAGGACGGCCTGGCGAAGGCGGTCGCCGAGGCCGACCGGAAGATCGGCGAGGAGCTGGACTTCCAGGGCGGCATCCTGGCGATCTTCGACTTCGTGAAGCAGGTCAACGGCTACATCACGGAGCAGGAGCCGTGGAAGGTGGCCAAGGGCGACTCCCCGGAGGGCAAGGCCCGCCTGGCGACGATCCTCTACACGGCGGCGGAGTCGCTGCGCGCGGTGGCGGTCCTGCTGAACCCGGTCATGCCGGAGACCTCCCAGAAGCTGTGGGAGTCCCTCGGCGCGGAGCCGTCGCTGGGCGCGCTCGCGGACCAGAACGTCCGGACGGCGGCCACGTGGGGCACGCTCCCCGCGGGCGCGACGGTCACGAAGGGCGCGGTGCTCTTCCCCCGCCTGGAGGAAAAGCCGGCGGCGTAGCGGTACGCGACGAATACGGGAAAAGTCCCGGTGCCGCCCTGTCTCCCAGGGCCAGGCACCGGGACTTTCCACACCCGGTCAGCCTTCGCCACCGCCGTCGAACAACTCCTCCGCCCCAGCCGCGTGAACGGCCCGCTCCGCCCAGACCGCCAGCTGGTCCAGGTCGGTGCATGCGGTGACCTGTGCGCGAACGGCGGGAGGCACGTCGATGCCGCGCCAGGAGAGAATCTTCAGGACCATCTCGGCACGATCCTGGGCCCGCCCCTCTTCCCGGCCTTCCTCCCGCTCCTTCACCGCGAACGGGTGGTCGAAGAAGTACTTGGTCGCCGTCATCAGTTCCTCCCAGATCTCCTTCGCCCGGGGGTCCACCAGACCGGACCGGGTGAGCTGTGCGAACATTCCCGCCGCCTCGCGGTCGATGGTTTCCAGAGCCGCAGCCAGTGCCCCCAGTATGGCGGCGGCCCCCGGTCCTCTTCCATGAGTAATCGCCGAAAACACCGCAAGGGGGACGTCCCTCTCGGCCTCATGTCGGTCCGTGATCACCGGTACGTTGTCCGGCCCCAGGACCATGGGACGAACGGTGAGCGAGGACCAGCCCGGCAGCCCGAACTGGATGGGCTTGGCGGCCCAACGGGCCGTCGCCGCGCTCTGCGTCACGACGATCAGCACGGGCTCGCAGTGGTACTTCTCGTAGAGGTACGAGAGGTAGTACGGCCAACTGCCGCGCTTCGCCTCGTCCTTCTTGCCCTGCGACTCGATGACGAACAGGTAGTTGCCGTCGTCGGTGTCCACCCGTAACAGGGTGTCGCAGCGGCGCTCGACGGGTTCGATCTCCGTGAGGTCCACGTCGAGCGTCATGATGTCCCGGGGCTCCGGGAAGGGGACGTGCAGCAGACGCTGGAGGGAGCGGATCAGCAGGGCCGTGTCCTTCTGGAAGATCCGGTGCATCGCCTCATGTGACGAGCTGACCATGGGTTCTCCTTTCTGTACGACGTGATCAACGAGCTAGGCCGCGTCGAGTTCGCACCAGACGTGTTTGCCGGGTTCCGTGGCCGCCGGGTGCCAGCCCCAGCCGTCGGCGCAGGCCCGCACGAGGTCCAGGCCCCGGCCCCGTTCCGCGCCCGAGTCGGCCACGCGTGGGGGCGGTGCCGGTGGCGTCGGGTCCGCGTCCCACGCGCCGATCCGGAGGACCCCGTCGGCGTAACGGACACGGAGGGCGGCGGGACCTTTGGTGTGCCGCACGGCGTTGGACACCAGCTCGGTCGCCAACAGCTCTGCCATGTCGACGACTTGGGGCAGACAGTGCAGCGTGAGCATCAGCCGCAGGGTGTGCCGGCAGAGCGTGACGGCGCGGAGGTCGTGGGGGATGTACAGGGTGTACTCCCAGGGTTCACTTCCAGGCATGCGAGAACTCCTGTCGAGGGGAGGGGAGTTGCCGGGTGCGGCGAATCCTGGGCGGTGGCAGTGTCACGTCCGCCATGGCATGACGGGGTGGTGCGCTTCCGGGTCCCCGGTCTCGCAGCGTGTGCGACGCGTCACCGACGGTAGACCTCAATATTTAGGTGCCGCAAGCTGTTGTCGTAGCCTGACACCCGAACGAGGCGTTCCAGCAGGCGAGTTGCACGGAGGCTCGAATGGCGTTGCGGACCCACCCCACTGCTCGGCAGCTGCGCTTGGGGACCGAGCTGCGCAAGTTGCGTGAGGCCGCAGGCATGACGGCGCGAGAGACCGCAGCACTATTGGGGGTCAACGCTGCGCAGATGACCCATATCGAGTCCGGCCGGTCAGGGGTGAGCGAAGTGCGCCTACGCCGGCTGGCTGCTCATTACGCGTGCACGGACGAAACTCTCGTCGGCGCGCTGGTGACCATGGCGACCGACCGCACGCGCGGCTGGTGGGAGGAGTACCGGGGCGTACTACCGCCGGTGTTCCTGGACGTCGCCGAGTTGGAGCACCACGCGACGGCTCGGCACGACATGGAACTCCTCCATGTTCCCGGCCTCTTGCAGACGCCGGACTACGCGCGAGCGGTCTTCTCGTACACCCGACCCGAGTTCCCGGACCAGGAGCTGGAGGCCATGGTCGACCACCGCATGGGGCGGCGCACCATCCTCGAAGGGGACGCTCCCGTCGCGTACGAGGCGATCATCCACGAGTCGGCACTACGTATCAGGGTCGGTGGCCGCAAGGTGTTCCGAGCCCAGTTGGACCAGATCCTCAAGCTGTCCGAAACGGCCCATGTGACGGTGCGTGTCGTCCCGTTCGCCCTGGACGACTTCGGGGGCGCGAGCTGCGCCATGATGCGCGTGGGTGGACCCATTGACCGCCTGGGCACCGTATTGCGGGACGCACCGCACGGCACCGCGTTCATTGACGCCGAGGCTCAACTCGACCACTTTCGAACGCTTTTCCGTAAGGTGAAGACTGCGTCGCTCGAACCCCATCGCTCGCGAGACCTCATCCATCAGCTGACCAAGGAACTGTGAGGGCAGGCCATGTCCAACGCCAAGAAGTGGCAGAAGTCGACCTACTCCGGCAGCGGAGACGGCAACAACTGCCTCGAACTCCGCACCGCCCGCCCCCACATCCACCTCCGCGAAAGCGACGCCCCCGCCCAGGAGCTGCACACCACCCCCGCCGCCCTCACCCACCTCCTCCGGACCCTCAAGCACAGGGACCTCTGAGGCACCCCCACCGTCCCCGCGCCGCCGCAACCGCGCGTGACCTCGCGGCCCCCAACGCCGTTGGGCAGGGCTCCGGGCGTCAGGCCGGATCGTCGGGTCGAGCGAGGAGCAGTTGGTGGATGCCGCAGAACACGTAACCGCCCTGGTGTCACGGATGTTCAGGCTGGCGCCGGAATCCCTGGACCCCGACACCCCGCTGCACCGCATGCACATCGACTCCCTCGCCCTGGAAGAGCTCCGCCTCGTCCTCGAGGACGAGTTGCACGTGGACCTGGAAGACGTGCACCTGACGTCGCGGGACACCCTGAACCACCTCCTCACCGCCGTGTGCGAGAAGACGGCGGCCGTCTGATGGCGGGCTCGCGGCCACCAGCCCCGGCACCGGGGCCCACCCGTGGCTCCGTCCAAGGCCCCTCCCAGGGCCCCGTCGCCGTCACCGGCATCGGACTCGTCACCGCCGCCGGCGTCGGCGTCAAGCGGGCCTGGAGTGAGATCACCACCGGCACAAGGCCCCGCTCCCTGCGCCGCCCGGACGCCCTCCAGGGGCTGCCCTGCGACTTCATGTACACGGTCGAGGGCATCGACTTCGAAGACGAACTCGGCCGCGACACCCTGCTGATGGACCGTTTCGCCCGGCTCGCCGTCATCGCCGCCCGCGAGGCCGTCGCCAACGCCGGCCTGGACCCGGCGAGTTGGGACGGCAGCCGCGTCGCCGTCGTCATCGGTTCCGCCCACGGCGGGCTGAGGTTCTACGACGAGCAGCAGGCCGTCCTCACCGACCGAGGCCCCCGTCGCGTCGCCCCGAAGGTCGCCCCCCTGAGCGTGCCCAACGGCGCCGCGAGCAGCGTCTGCCGGGACCTCGGCGCGCGCGGCCCGAGCCTCGCGGTCAGCACCGCCTGCGCCTCCGGCACCGACGCGATCGGCACCGCCCTCGGCTGGCTGCGGGCCGGCCGCTGCGACATCGCCGTCGCGGGCGGGGCGGAGTCCCTGAGCTCACGTCTGGTCTTCGCCAGTACGTGTCAGATGCGGGCGCTCTCCACCCGCGTGGACGACCCGGCCGCCGCCTGCCGCCCCTTCGACGCCGACCGGGACGGCTTCGTCGTCGGCGAGGGCGCCGGCCTGCTCGTCCTGGAACGCCCCGAGCACGCACGGGCCCGGGGCGCCGCGGTCCGCGCCCACGTCGCCGGGTACGGGGCGTCCAACGACGCCTTCTCACCGGTCGCCCCGGACGAGAGCGGCGCCGGCATCGAGGCGGCCCTGCGCGCCGCCCTCGCCGACGCCGACGCCGCCCCGGCCGACGTCGGCCACGTCAACGCGCACGGCACCTCGACCGTCATCAACGACCTCGTCGAGAGCGCCGCCCTGCACCGCGTCCTCGGCGACCACCCGCTGCTCACCTCCACCAAGGCCATGACCGGGCACGCGCTCGGCGCCGCCGGCGGCATCGAGGCCGCGCTGACCGCCCTCGCCCTCGAGGAGCAGCTGATCCCGCCGACGGTGAACCTCGACCGGCAGGACCCGGCCGTGCCCCTCGAAGTGGTGGCCGGGTCCGCCCGCCCCGCCCGGCTGCGCTGCGCGGCGTCGACCTCACTCGGCTTCGGCGGTCACAACGCCGCCCTCGTCCTCACCCGTGGCTGAACCGAGTCCCGTGACCGAACCGAGGAGTTCCATGCCCCAGGAGACCGTCCGCACCCTGACGGTGGAGGGTCTGTCCTTCCCGTACCGCATGCTGCGCCAGGGCACCTCGCGCACCGAACCCCTGGTCGCGCTGGGCGGGGTGTTCCAGGGGATGTACGACTGGCCGCAGATGGAGGACGCGCTGACCGGCCTGACGAGCCTCGTCACGGCCAACCTGCCGGACTCCGGCGACGCCGACCCGCTGCCCGCCGGGCGCGGCATCGACACCCTGTGCGCCGCGCTCGAAGCCGTCATCGACGGCCTGCAGACGCCCCGGGTCAACCTCTACGGGTACTCCTACGGCGCGTCCATCGCCTTCCGTTACGCCCAGCGCCACCCCGAGCGCTGCGCCCGCCTCCTGCTCGGCGGGGTCCCCTCGCACATCACGGAGGCGCAGTTCGACCGCAGCCGCGCCTCGCACCGGCTGTTGAGCGCCGGCGACGTGGACGGCTTCGTGAACACGATGGCCGCGGAGTTCTTCTGCCTGGACGAGAACCGGTACGTCCACCGCAGGGACCTCGCCCTCAGCTACTTCCGGCGCACCCTGCTGCGCGCCACCGACCGGCACGACATCGACGACGCGCTGACCCGCGCCTTCGGCACCCGCACCGAACTCGTCGGTGGCCTCACCGGCGTACCGACCCTGGTCTTCTGCGGCGAACACGACACCGTCACCACGCCGGAACAGCAGCGCGTCTTCGCCTCGACCATCGAGGGGAGCCGGTTCGTCACGATCCCCGACGCCGATCACATGCTGCTCATGGAGCGGCCGGAAACCGTCATCGCCCTGGTGACCTCCTTCATCACGGACAGCCGGCTGCAGCCCGCGGCGTCCACCACCCACGAGCGATGATTCTGCGCCACCCCTGAGGAGCCCCTGAGGAGCCCCTGAGCCGCCTCCGCGCCCGGCCGGTCCGGACGGCCGAATTCCGCGCACACGCAACCCAATTGGCCCGCACCATCGTCCTCTCCCGTGTCACGTGTAACGCGGGGCCGCCGCACGGGCGCTCGAATTCCCAGGTGGGGGAGGGAGTTGACGGAGAGACCACGGACACGCGGAGAGGCGCTCGGCCACGGGCTCCGGCGCACGCCCGGCGGACCATGGGTCCGGCTCGGTCAGGCTGCCCACTGAGCCGGGTGGCACACCTCACGGTGAGCTAAGTCATGCGGAGAGAAGGCTGGAATTGACGCCGCCTTCACACCTTCCTACGTAAGCTTCACGACATGGCCACGACTCACTCCCCCGACCGGCGACGCACCGCCGACGAGGTCAACGCGGAAATCCGTGCGCTGTGGCTGCGCGCGGGCGGACGCCTCCGCCCCGACGAGCGCCTCGTGTACGAGCGCCTCGTAACGGAATGGGCAGAAGCGGAAGCCAACTCCTCCCCGACGCACGCCGCCTGAGAGAGGGCGAAGCCCTCTCTCAGGGGCGCGGGGAACTGCGCGCCCAGCCACAACGCACCCGCAAGCAGGACGACGAACCCAAAAGGCCCCGGAACCAAAGGTTCCGGGGCCTTAACAGCGACGTCACCCCGTCGCAGGGGAATCCGCTACTGCGCCGCAGGCTTCGGCGCCGCAGGCTTCCGCAGGGAGATGTTCAGCTCCCGCAGCCGCGACTCGTCCAGCTCCGTCGGCGCGCCCATCATCAGGTCCTGCGCGTTGCCGTTCAGCGGGAACGAGATCGTCTCGCGGATGTTCGGCTCGTCGGCGAGGAGCATCACCATGCGGTCGACGCCCGGGGCGATGCCGCCGTGCGGCGGGGCGCCGAGGCGGAACGCGCGCAGCATGCCCGCGAACTCGTGCTCGACGGTCTCCGCGTCGTACCCGGCGATCTCGAAGGCCTTCAGCATGACCTCGGGCTCGTGGTTCCGGATGGCGCCGGAGGACAGCTCGATGCCGTTGCAGACGATGTCGTACTGCCAGGCGAGGATGTCCAGCGGGTCCTTCTCCTGAAGGTCCTTCATGCCGCCCTGCGGCATCGAGAAGGGGTTGTGGGAGAAGTCGACCTTGCCGGTGTCCTCGTCCTTCTCGTACATCGGGAAGTCGACGATCCAGCAGAAGCGGAAGACGCCTTCCTCGAAGTGCCCGGCGCGCTTGGCGGCCTCGACGCGCACCGCGCTCATGATCTTCGAGACCTCGTCGAACTCGCCCGCGCCGAAGAAGACGGCGTGGCCGGCCTCCAGGCCGAGGCGCTTGGTCAGCTCCGCGACGTTCGCCTCCGTCAGGAACTTGGCGATCGGGCCCGTCAGCGAGCCGTCCTCGGCGACGCGCACCCAGGCCAGGCCCTTCGCGCCCTGCTCGACCGCGTAGTCACCGAGGCCGTCGAAGAACTTGCGGGACTGCGACGCGGTGTCCGGCACGGGCAGCGCGCGCACGTGCTTGCCCGCGAAGGCCTTGAACTCCGAGCCCTCGAACACGTCGGTGATGTCGTGCAGTTCGAGCTTGGCACGCAGGTCCGGCTTGTCGTTGCCGTACTTCAGCATCGACTCGCGGAACGGGATGCGCGGGAACGGCGAGGTGACCTCGCGGCCGTTGCCGAACTCGGTGAAGATCTCCGTCATGAGCTTCTCGATGGGGCGGAAGACGTCTTCCTGCTCCACGAAGCTCATCTCGACGTCGAGCTGGTAGAACTCACCCGGCGAGCGGTCCGCGCGGGCGTCCTCGTCGCGGAAGCACGGCGCGATCTGGAAGTACCGGTCGAATCCGGAGATCATCAGCAGCTGCTTGAACTGCTGCGGGGCCTGCGGCAGCGCGTAGAACTTGCCGGGGTTCAGGCGGGAGGGGACGACGAAGTCACGGGCGCCCTCGGGGGAGGTCGCGGTGAGGATCGGCGTCGCCATCTCGTTGAAGCCCAGGGCCACCATCTTGGAGCGGATGGAGGCGATCACGGCGCTGCGCAGCATGATGTTGCGGTGCATGCGCTCGCGGCGCAGGTCGAGGAAGCGGTACTCCAGGCGGCGCTCCTCGTTCACCCCGTCCTCGGCGTTGATCGTGAAGGGCAGCGGGCCGGCCTCGCCGAGCACCTCGACGTCGGAGGCCTCGATCTCGACCTCGCCGGTGGGCAGCTCCGGGTTGACGTTGTCCGTGCCGCGCGAGACGACCTTGCCGTCGACCCGGACGACGGTCTCCTTGGACAGCTTGTCCAGGACCTCGGCGGCCTTGGTGCCCGGGCGGGCCACCAGCTGCGTGATGCCGTAGTGATCGCGGAGATCGATGAAGAGAATGCCGCCCAGGTCTCGGCGATTGTGCAGCCAGCCGCTCAGCCGGACGTCGGTGCCGACGTCAGAGGCGCGGAGCTCGCCGCAGGTGTGGGACCTGTACCGATGCATCGTCGTTCATCCAGTCTTCGCGAATAGGGGAGAGAGCAGACCCCCCAAGGCTACCGTCCGGGCGAAGATCGCTTTCCGGATATCCGGTGCCACCACCCCGCGAGGCCCCGGAATCCGTGGCGCACGGTGGCGGTGTCCCTGTACATCTTCCTAAAGTGGGTCAATGCGCACCGACGATCCCGTACCGCAGGTGGGGGACGACCCCCTGCCTCCCGTACGGGATGTCCTGGCGGCCATCGCGACCGGGCTGTGGCGCTGGGACAACGCATCGGGCACCGTCACGCTGGACGCCGAGGCGGCCCGGCTCCTGGGCCTGCCCGAGCGCCCCCAGACCCTCTCCGAGGCCGGTGTGCGCTCCCGCTTCCACCCGGTGGACTGGAACGAGATCTACGGCACCGTCCAGCTCGCCGTCGCCGAGGGCACCCTCGCCGAGGCCCGGCTGCGGATCATGGACGAGACGGGGCGGCACGTCCTGCGGATCGTGCGCAGCCGCTCCAAGCCGGTGATGCACGGCGCCACCGAGGCGTACGAGCTGATCGGCACCCTGCAGGAGGTGACCGAGCCCGCGCCGGGCTCCGCCGCCCGCACCCCGGTGACCGGCGACTGGCGCCGCTCCCGCGAGGCGTTCCTGCTCGACGCGGGCCGTGCGCTCGCCGAGGCGCGCTCCACGGAGGAGGTGCTGCGGGTCGCCGCCGGGCTCTCCATGCCGGGGTTCTCGCCGGACGGCCTCGCGGTGTTCGGGGCGGAGGGCGAGCGGCTGACGATCATCGGCCACCACGGGCACCAGCCCGGCGACGACGGGCCCTTCTCGGCGATGCCCCTGGACACCGACTATCCGGCCGCCGAGGTGGTGCGCACCGGCCGGGCCGTCTACCTCTCCACGCCGGAGGACTACCGCAGGCGCTATCCCGCCGCCTGGCCGCTGGCCAGCCGCTTCGAGCGGCAGTCGTGGGCGTTCCTGCCGCTGACGGTCGCGGGCCGCACGATGGGCACGTGGATGGCCGCCTTCACGTATCCGGTCTCCTTCACGCCCGACGAGCGCTCCGTCCTGACGACGGTGGCGCGGATGCTGGCGCAGGCCCTGTCGCGGGCCGGGGTCGCGGAGTCCGAGCGGGAGCTGACCGAGGGGCTGCAGCGCTCGATGCTGCCGATGCTCGGGCCGCGGATCCCCGGGATGTCGGTGGCCGCGCGGTACGTGCCGACCGGCGGCGGACTTCAGGTCGGCGGTGACTGGTACGACATGATCCCGCTGCCCAGCGGCCGCATCGCCTTCGTCATCGGTGACGTGCAGGGGCACGACGTGCGGGCGGCGGGCCTGATGGGGCAGCTGCGGATCGCGCTGCGGGCGTACGCCTCCGAGGGGCACCGCCCGGACGCGGTCCTCTCCCGCGCCACCCGCTTCCTGTCCGGGATCACGGAGTCCATCTCCTACGGGTCGACCGGCTCCGGGGCGTCCGGTTCGGGGGCGGCCGGCTCGGGGGTGTCCGGCTCGGGCGCCGGCGAGGCCACCCAGTACGACCCGCGCTTCGCGACCTGCCTGTACGTGGAGGCGGACCCGGCGACCGGCGTCCTGGAGATCGCCCGCGCCGGGCACCCCGAACCGGCGATACGGATGGCTGACGGAACGGTTCTGCAGAGGCCCACCGCGGGCGGCCTGCCGCTCGGCATCGACCCGGACGCGGACTACCCCACGACCCGGCTCGTCCTGGAGGCCGGCGAGACCATGCTGATCTGCACCGACGGCCTCATCGAGACCGGCGGCCACGACCTGGAGAGCGGCTGGTCGCGGATCAGGACGACGCTGGAGGGCTATCTGGGCGAGGAGGAGGAGGGCGGTCTGGAGGACGGCCTGGAACTGCTCGCCGACCGCCTCGTCCAGGCGGTCCACGGCCCCTCCTCGCACCACACCACGGGCCCGCTGGCGGACCGCCGCGAGGACGACATAGCGGTGCTGCTGCTGAGCCGTACGGGCCGCCCCGAGCAGCGCACGGACGCCCGCCGCACCGTCCTGACGGTCGCCCAGGCCGAGCCGGAGCGGGTCGCGGGGGCCCGCCGCCATCTGCGGGACCTGCTGCACGACTGGGCCGACGACGACCAGGTCGACTCGGCGGTCCTGATGGTCTCGGAGATGCTCACGAACGTACTGGTGCACACGGACGGCGACGCCATGCTGGTCGCCGAGGTCACGGGCGTGCCGGGCGCGCGCCGCCTGCGGGCGGAGGTGGCGGACGGCAGCGACGACCTGCCCCACCGCCGCCACCCCGGCGAACTGGCGTCGTCGGGCCGCGGCCTGGTCCTGATGGAGCTGCTCGCGGGGGCGTGGGGGGTGGACCCGCGGGGGGACGGGAAGAGCATTTGGTTCGAGCTGTACGAGGATGCGGGGGCCTCCGGCGGGGAGGCGGGGGCGGACGGGCTGGGGTAGGGAGGCGCGGCTCTCGTACCCTCCTGGTCTTCGTCGTCGGAGATCCTGTTCGGTTCACTGGCGAGGCGGTCGAACTGCGTTGCTGCTGCGACGGCGACTTGGTACACATGCCCGCCGGGTGTGTCAGTGGCCCGTGTGAGGATGAACGGTGGAGCGGTTCGCTTCCGCGACCGTTTCTCAGGCGCAACAGCAGGGCCAGTTCGGGGAGTTAGGGGGGTTGGGTATGACGACATGGGACATCACACCCAGCGGGGTGGAGTCGATCCTGTCGTTGGTGGGCCTGGCGGCCGATGATCTCAGCAAGGATCTGAAGGGCTACGGCACCAGTGCGCAGGATGCCGCGACCTGGGTAGGGACGATCACCGGTCCGACGTGTGGTGAGGCACCCGTGGGCCCGGTGGGCGCGGCCGTGGCGAACTTCGTCTCGGACACCGAGAACAGCATCCGCTTCCTGGCGGCCCGCACCCGCAAGACGATGGACGGCACGGTAGAGGCCACCACCGCCTATATCGACGGCGACCTGGAGATGGCCGAACGGGCGCAGCGTGAGGCGGCCAAGGCGCCCACTCCCGAAGAGCTTCGTGCGGTCGGGAAGCCGTCAGACGACAAGGGCGGGGAGTAGGAAGCCGACGTGATCGTGGTAGGTGAGATACCCAAGTACAACGGTGACTTCGCCAAGGTGGAGACCGCCATCTCCGAACTGCGCACGCACGCCACGGGCGTCCGCAGTGGGGGCGTGGACGTGCACTCCCGGTTCCAGGCAATAGGCGCCTACTACCAGGCTCCCGAAGCAGACCAATTGCTCTCTTCCACGCAGCCGGTGATGGACAAGGCCGATGGCTTCGCCGCCGACATCGAGACCCTCGCCGACGCACTGGAAACCTTCGTTGCTGAGGCCAAGCCGTACGCGGACCAGCTTGAGCGGTTGCGGTTACGCGCGATCGACTTCGTGAACAGCGTCGACGGTGACGACGACTGGACCCAGGACCAGGACAAGCTCGACAAGAACCAAGGGCTGATCGACGACGTGTCGGCAGCACGCAATGGCTTCCAAATGGCGGAGCGCAAGGCCGCCAACAAGATCAATGCGATCAGCCCTGCAGTGTGCCGCCCGGTTTGGGTCGAGGATGACGGCAGCCACGGCACAGGTATGTACGGCGAGTCCCTCGAGCTGCTGAAAGATGCAAAGGAACTGCCGTGGGGCACCCCGGAGGAGCGCACCTACGAGAAGTGGAGCCTCGACTGGTGGGGCCACGGCGCCAAGAGCTGGGCCTGGGACGGCATCGTCAAGGACAACATTGTCGGCTCCCTCGACGGCCTGGGCACACTGGTGGGCACCCATGGCTCCGAGGCCCGCGGCCAGGCATGGGACGGACTACGGCGCACCTTCGTCGGCGGCTACGCCTACGGGATGGACCTCTTCGGGCAGGGCGAGCACCTTTCCGACTGGCAGCGCGACAGCAAGGCGTACGCGAAGGAGTTCGGCAAACAGTTCATCGCGTACGACATGTGGAAGGAGGACCCCGCCCGCGCCCACGCCACCGTCACCTTCAACCTCCTCACCTTCGGTGCCGGACCACTAGCCGGCATCGCGAAGCTTTCCAAGGGCGGTAAGTTCGCCAAGGGGGCAGCCGCGTTGGCGAAGGTCGGCGATGTGATCGACCCGATCTCCGGCGGCCTGAAGGCCACCCGAGCGCTCGCGGACCTGCCGAAGGTGTCCGCGGTACTGGCGAGGGTGAGCGAGCAACTTCACCTGCCCAAGCCGAAGTTCGCGGACAGTTCGTTGGACCTGAGCGATCGCTGGACGGTCGGCAAGGACGGCAGGCTCATACCCATTGGCCCCGACGGCACGCCCAACCTCAAACCAGCTCCGCCTGAGGCGGCTGCGCACAAGCGCGGAGCGGGTATGTCGCCGGGGGACCGTGAGCTTGCGGGCGTGGGGGGCCGGGCCCCCGAAGCTGGCGCCCATGCGGGAGGTCACGGGCCGGGGACCAGCGGTCATGCGGGCGAGGGATTGCCACCGCGGGCAGGCCACGAACCAGGCAGTGAGGCAGGCGGCGGAAGCTCCGACCCGGGGGTGGGCGACCACGCTGGGGATCACACGGCAGGGCACGGGTCGAATTCCGCCAGCGATCACGGCGCTGACCATGGTGGCGGTGAGGGCGGTCCCGGAGGTGATGCCATGGACGGCGCGCACCCGCCGCACGATCCGGGTAATGGCGGAGCCGGAGGAGGGGACACTCCCGGCGGCCATGACGGTGCTTCGCCCGACGGTGAGGGGCAGCCCATGGCTCGCGGGGGTGAGACGGAACAGCGCCTCCGCGATGCGATCAAGGGGATCCCGGGAGCGAAGCGGCCCAAGCCCAACGTGATGGAGCGGGTGCTGGACCGTCTTGCCTCGGAGCCCGACGGGCAACGGGTCGCAGAGATCATCAGCTCCGGACACTTCAATCAGGGGGATGAGTATGGGCAGGTGATCTCGGCCATGGGTGCGAAGCGGGAGCAGATGTTCCAGCCCGCAGCCGACCAGCTGATCTTCGCGGATGATCTGGTGCGAAGCGGGGTGCCCGCAAACGCCATCGACTTCGAGCAGAAGTTCCCGGTCGGCGCCGACATGGACATCCGCATCAAGGACGAGTCCGGTGACATCTACGCCTACCAGATGAAGCACTTGAACGATCCCCAGGATCCCGTCAGTGAGATCACTCGAGGCAAATACCTGCTCCAGTTGGCAAATGCCGAGGCAGATCACTCCGTGCTGCTCGTGGACGGTGGCCGGGGAACGATTGCGGAGTGGGTGTCCAACGGCTCCTACGATGAACTCATGGCCATCAACGGTGGCGCACGAGGACGGAAGGGGACGGGCATCACTTTCGTCGTACGTCTTGAGGACGGAAACCTCGTGATCCCGCCAGGCAGTAAGACCGACCCCAAGGACATGTTGTGATCACCTCGACCCCTGTCGGCGACTGGACGTGGGAAGTCACGGCGCACGACGACGAGATCCGGCCTACCCGTGCCTTGCAGACCGCGGCGGCGGTCTGGAACGAGCTGGCCGAACGGAACCTGGCCGTGCCCGACGGAAAGGTCAGGGTTTTGGCCCGGAGCGGGGACAAGCTGCGCGATGTTCGCGTCGATGAGAGCGGGCTGCTCCTTGGATCGGATCCCCTTGCGCCTCAGTCGGATCTCGCCCGGGCGGTGGCGCGGGCCGAGATGCTCGACGGCGACTTCGTCCTCACCATTCGGATCGAATGCCCTGGGCGTTGGCTGGAACCGGGGTTCGAGTACCGGGCGGAGAAGCTGTTCGTCATCCACGTGGAGGTCTGGGACGGCAAGCTGCTCGTAGTGACGCTGGAGACGTACTCCGACGCCTGGCTGACGATGGACACCCGAGACCGCGAGCAACCGGAGCTGCATGCGGCGAACGCGCCCCGGCTCACCGCCGCCCTGGAGGGCATCTCGGCCTTGCTGGGCAGCTCCCCCACACCGGGCGACGAGAACCGTCACGCGGCGCCGAGCGCGACCGGCTTCAGAGACCTGAGGAGCGAGGGCCCTGCCTACACCGATTCCTGGGGAACGTTCGAAGGACTCAACCGGGCGAGTCTGCTGAGCGCCCGCGTTCCGCAGTCTGAGTACGAGGACGAGTACGAGTCGATCACCGAGCACCCGGTGCGGTACTTCACCGTCCAGCGGGAAGGCAGGACACTCGGCTTCGTTTGGGCGTCCGTGGGCGACGCCGCAGCCGGATACGTACCCCGAACGGCAGCCGGTGATGAGGCATTCGATGTGGGAGCGAAATGGTTGTTGCGCCTTCGGGAGGCCCACAGCCGAGGATTGTCCCCCTTCGCCGCACTGGACTGGCTTTCGCAACAACCGTCGCACCCGGAGCTCGGACTCATCGTCGAGGACACCCCTCAGAACGCCGAATCCCTGGACGCCCTGGAGGAACTGTCGGGCCGGTACTGATGTCTGCGTTGAGCTCGGCGTCCTCACCGTGAAGTACAAGAGGATGGCCTCGGTAACGCCCTGACCGTCGGCTCCGAGTAGGACGTCCGGCGACTGCCCCGTACCTGAGAAAGCAACCCATGACCAACGACGTCATCGCCCTCACCTCGCGGATGCCGGACACGAAGGAGTTGTTGGCCGCCCTCCATGCGGGCGGCCCCGACCTTCGGGTGAGACCGACGGGCGGCGGAGCCGTGGCTCAGCTGTGCACAGCCCAGGGAGATGCGCTCGTCTCACTCGAGGCACCCCGACTCGTCCAGGTGCCCGGCGAGGTAAACCGACTGCTCGGCCCTGCGGTCCGGGCGAGTGCGCCGGTGTGGTGGACCGAGGTACGGGCGACCTCGGGCATCGAGGGGGCGCGGCGCCTTGCTGGCTCCGTCGCCGGACGGCTGGCCGTGCTGCTCGGTGGCACCACATGGCCATACGAAGGCGCACAGACCGACGTCGTGACGATTTCACCCGGCGACGGCGCCGGGACCACCACCGACTACCCAGGCATCGACGTGGTCACGGACAAGGCCGCTGTCGTGATCCAGGACCGGCCCATTGTCGCGGCCACCAGCTGGCTGACCGACGTGATCCGCACCGTGTCCCAGGCGGAGCGTGAACTGTGCCTGGTCACTCCGTCCGGCACTCGGCTGACCCATCCCACCCGTACCGCGCTGCAGCACATACCTGCCCGCTGGGTCGTCTCCGACCCACAGTGCGGCTACTACGACGGCCTGACCGGCACCGTACTCCACTGGCACGACGGCCATTTCGTTCCCGCACCCAGCGACGAGGGCGCTCCGCGCATCGCCGACGCCTTCCGGTCTCAACCCGCAGTCGCTGAAGGGCACCAACTACACGTGGCCGTGCGCACGATCCACCCCGCGACCGAGGACCTCGTCCTCGGAGAGGCGCTGGCCGAAACCTGGCGACTCCTCACTGGCGCACCCCCCGCAGGCTGGGGAAGCGCGGAGCCTGTCAACTCACCGTGGTCCCCACGACAGCTGACGGAACTCGCGCGCGCCCGAGCCCGCCAGTCCCAGTCCACCTGGCTCGTCGCAATCGGGGCTCCTGAGCATCCGGCGATCGCCACCCTGCGCGTCACCCACACCCGGGCAGGAGTCGAGGAACACATCGACCTCGCCCTTGGCTACCCGGCCCATCAGCCCGCTCCCACGGACTTCCTCCCCAAATTGGCCGAAACTCTGGCGACCCGCCACCACCTCGCCACCATGGTCTCCGAACTACGTCGAGGCCGAGCCGACTTGACCACTCCCGCCACCTACGAGCCCCCACCCATTCCGCTCTCGCTCACCATCGGCCCCGACGCTGTGGCCGGCATCGGCATTTCTCACGCCAGAAGCGCCCCGATCGACGTGGCCCCAATTTCACTCGGGCCGTCCGCCCATCCCGCCCTGCATTACACACTTGGCGACGGCGCCGACCCCGTTGCATGGCACCGCCTCAAACAGATAGACGAACACCTCGGCGGCACGGCCCCCCGCTGACCGGGCCCCGGCCTGCAACCGCAGTGTTCGGGGATGTTCAAGCTCCGGTTGGCCGAACAGGATTCCCGGCTCAGAGGACTAGGGACGGCCTCCCGAACCCTCCGCCGAAGCGGGCGAGCCGGCGTACCGGTCCCGTAGCTCCGAGACGATTCCGAACGCCGCGGCCGTGAGTGGCACCGCGAGGAGCATCCCGAGGATCCCGGCGACGGAGGCGCCCGCCGTGATCGCCAGCATCACCACCGCGGGGTGCATCTGCACCGTGCGGCTCTGGATCATCGGCTGGAGGATGTGCCCTTCGAGGACCTGCACGGCGAGGACGACACCGAGCGTCCACACCGCGATGGCGAACCCGCGGTCGGCGAGGGCGACCAGGACGGCGACGGCACCGGACAGGAACGCGCCGAGATACGGGATGTAGGCCCCGACGAAGACCAGCGCGCCGAGACCCCAGGCGCCCGGAACGCCGAGGACGAGCAGCCCCACGGTGATGCACAGGGCGTCGATGAACGCGATGATCGTGGTGCCGCGCATGAACCCCTCGATGGCCTCGAAGGCGCGGCGCGCCATGGCCTCGATGGAGTCGGCGTTGTCACCGGGCGCGAGCGAGCGGAGCGTGCCCATCGCCCGTTCCGAGTCGCGCAGGAAGAAGAAGACGAGGAGCAGCGCGAGGACCGCCATGGCCATCATCTCGCCGACGGTGCTGAGGCCGCTGATGACCCCGGACGCGGCGGTCCCGCCGAACTTCCCGAAGAGCTCCTTGGCGTTGGAGGCCATGTCGTCGAGCGAGGTCCCGGCGGCCCCGAAGTACTTCGAGAGGTCGGTCGCGGCCTGCTTGAGCGAGGTGATGATCTGGTCCCCGCTGTCGATGAGCGCCTTGACCACGATGTACGTGGCGCCGCCGACGACGGCGACGACCGCGGCACAGGTCAGCCCCGCGGCGAGCGAACGCTGCACCTTCATCTTGAGCAGCCGCCGGTAGAGCGGCCCGAGAAGCGCGGTCCCGAGCAGCGCGAGCAGGACGGGCGTCACCGCGGTCTTGAACGTGACACAGAGCCAGACGCCGACGGCGGCCACGCCGGTGACGAGAAGAACGACGACACACCAGGCGGCGAGCCGCCGAACGGACTCGGGCAAAAGGGTACTCACCCCTCCCACCCGACCACGGGGCCACCACCCGTGCATGTTTTGTACGGCTACATGCCGTGCATGGCGAGGACGGTGCCGACCAGGCCCGGCCCCGCTTGGCCGAATCCCCCACCCTCGGTCATCGTCACCAGACGCTCACGGATAGCGTTGCTTCGCTCTAGCTAACCTCACCCCACCGGAGACCACAGTGACTCGCTCGCCCCGCTTCGTGGCCGCCGCGCTCACGGCTTCCACCGCCCTGTTGCTCACCGCGTGCGGAGGATCGGACGGTGGCAAGGACAACGAGAAGATCGCTGGGGCGGACACACGGTCAAGTGCCGACCCGTCGGCCTCCGCCAAACCCTCCGCCACGGCAGCAGACCGCCCAAAGGTCACACTCCCCAAGAGCTTCCAGGCCGACTTTCAGGGATGGACGGACTCGGACCCCAAGAAGCAGGCGATCCTGAACGACGGCAGGCAGGAACTGCTGGCCGAATACGCCGCGATCATCGAGGGAAATCCGGACTCCAAGGCACTCGCCTTCTACACCGACGAAGCAGCAGGCCAGTCGGCCCGCAAATGGGTCAAGGGTTTCGTCGACGACGACCTGGTCCTGATCGGCCGCGCCACCGTGTCGAAGCCGCAGGTGAGCATCGCCGATGACGGCAGCGGCGTGTTGTTCTACTGCGTCGACGAGAGCAAGGGCTCCACCAAGAACACCAAGACCGGCAAGGTCGAGCACACACCGCAGAACTCCAAAGCGCGCGTCCAGTACCGCAACCGGCTCGACAAGACGCCGCAGGGAGTGTGGAAGACGCGCTACTCGGAGACCGAACGGGGAGGCTGCTGACCATGCCGCACCACTGCAGGGCGGCGGTCCTGCTGATGGCCTCAGCACTCGTCGTGGCACTGCCCGGCATGGCCCACGCGTTCGGAGAGGACGACGAGTCCAAACAGCCCAGCAGGCCATCGGCCCCCAGCGGCGACGCCTCGGGCAAGGAACTGATGGCATCGGTGTCCCACTCGAAGATCCAGCTCACATACCCCGGCGGCCGGACGGCGAAGGCGTCGGCGGGTGAGCTGAAGTCCATCGACCCCAACTGGGAGCCGCCGGCCTGCTGGTACGAGCCCGTCTTTTCCCCGAAGCAGCTCAAGGACGCGGTTGCCACCGGTGAGGGCGGACTCGTCAACGCCCACGTGTGGTGGAGCAACGGCCTCTGGGTGGACCACTACGAGAAGGGAAAGGCCGACAGCAACTTCGACCTGACGCTTCCCGAGGACACCAGCGCCGACGGCTACAAGAACTACAACCTCGGCAAGAAGGGCATGTTCTGGCGCAGCACGGTCCGCGAGGGCATGTACCAGGACTCCAAGGCGTGGGACTGCGGCCGCATCATGTTCTGGCAGGACGCCGGGACGATCCCCAAGGACAAGAACGCGCCCACTCCGGAAACCTTGGCCGCGTTTGCGTACGACAAGATCCGCGTGCCGGACACCGAGGTCGAGCTGAAGCCGAACGCCAAGTCGACGGTGAACCTGCCCACTTGGACGTGGCTGGACAAGGCCACCTTCAAGGACGTCACCGTCCGCGCCGAGCTGCCCGCCACCGGCCTGTGGGCGGTGACCACGGCCAAGCCCGTCGCCCTCCACCTGGATCCGGGCACCCCTGACGCGAAGACCTTCCCCGCTTCCGGCGACTGCCCGGTCAATGAGGACGGCTCCATCGGCGCCCCGTACAAGAAGGGCGACGCCGGACAGGAGCCGCCCTGCGGGATCCAGTACCTCCGCGCCACGAGCGGCGAGCCGTACCAGCTGAAGGCGTCGGTCACCTGGGAGATCTCCTGGGAAGGCACAGGCGGCGCGAAGGGCGACCTGCCGAACGGCACCTTCGAGACGACCCAGGACATGAACGTCCAGGAAGTTCAGTCCATCAACCGCTGACCCGGGCCGCCGCTGCAGTCGGCCGCACCACGCGCAAATCCATCTCGACCTACGGGGGCAAGAAAGCATGTCGGACCTGAAGAAGGATGCGGAGTCGCTGCACAAGGCGGCCTCTGCGTTGGGCAAGGTCGATGACCACACCCGCAAGCCGCTGCACGACTTCAAAGCGGCCTCGCACGACCTGTCCGCCTTCGGGGTGCTCGGCACGCTGATGAGCGCCAAGGACGACATTCAGGACGGCATGGACACCATCGCCAAGCTCACGGAGAGCCTGCACAAGGAGTGGGGGGCCGAGGCCAAGTTCATGGGCCATGTCTCGGACACCTTCGACCTGTTGGACGTCCTGCTGGGTGCCGCGGCGCAGGCGAAGAAGGGCTGAGCCGGACATGGGCTTCGACATTCCCGGCATCGACGCCGACGATCTCAACCCGCTGAAATGGATCAACAAGGCCAACCACGCCTTCGGTGACACCCTCGCCAGTGGCCTGGAGTTCCTCGGCATCACCGACCCCGCCGTCGACCCCGACGGCATCCGCGAGATAGCCAAGCAGTGGCGGGCTCTGGCCAAGGGCCTGGACGCCGCTGCTCACGACGCCGAAACGGCGCTGAAGGATCTGGAGTGGGAGGGCGAGGCTGCCAAGGCCCTCCACAAGCGGGCGAAGACCACCCGCACACAGGCCACCGAGATGGCCGACTCGCTGCGCAAGGGCGCCAAAGCCCTGGACGACTTCGCCGACGAGGCGCACGAGCTCTTGTCGGAGATCGGCATCATCCTCGCCGAGATCGCCGAGTTCGAGATCGCGAGCCTGGGTCTGTCGGTGCTGACCGGCGGACTGTCCATGATCGCGGGGAACCTCGCGGCGGGCGCGCGGGCCGCGAAGGTCGTGACACTGATCGCCCGGATCGAGAAGTCCGGCAGTCGCATGGCCAAGGTCATCCGCACCGTGATGGAGGCCATCCGCGGCCTGGAGCGTGCGCTGAAGGCGCTCGGTGAGATCAAGACGATCGCGAAGGCCGGCAGGCTCGCGGCCGAGGGCATGGAGTTCACCGTCTTCGATGCCCTGTTGAGGGACCCCTCCACGTTCAAGGACCCCGGCAAGCTGGCGGAGACCCTGGCGGCCGGGGCCGCGTTCGGGGTGGGTCTCGGCGCTTTGGGCAAGGTCCTCGGCAAGGGGTTGGGCAAGCTCAAGCCCAGCGAACTCGCCAAGCTCGGCAAGGCATTGAAGCTGGACGGCTCAGGCCTTTCCCGCCTGAAACTCCGCCCCTCGGAGTGGGAGAAATTGCCCGCCTCGATCCGGACCATGTTCAAAAAGTGCGACCTGGACCCGATCGACGTGGCAACCGGCGACATGCTGCTGCCGCAGGTCGACGTGGAGCTGCCGGGCAACTTGCCCCTGATCCTGGAGCGGACACACCTGTCGTCGTACCGCTGGGGCGGTTGGTTCGGCCCGAGCTGGGCCTCGACCCTCGACCAACGCCTTCAGGTCGACGCAGACGGGATCACCTACGCCGCGCCCGACGGTGCGCGTCTGGCCTACCCTCTCCCCACCCCCGACGCCGAATTCCCGGTCCACCCTGAGACGGGTCCACGCCTTCCTTTGAGCTGGGATACCGAGACAGACGGGGCCCTGCGCATCACCGACCCGGACACCGGGTACGCGTACATCTTCCACAGCCCCCGGCCCACGGATGACAGCGAAGCGGTCGACCTGCCCCTGCAGGCCATCGTGGACCGCAACGGCCAGCGGATCGCCATCCATTACGGCGACGACGGCACCCCTACCGAGGTGACCCATTCCGGTGGCTACCGCATCGCCCTCGAGCGCCACGCTGACCTGCCCCGCATTTCGGCCCTCCGGCTCGTCGGCCCGGATCAGCCGGGGACAACCGGCACGCTCCTCGCCGCTTACGGCTACAACGACGACGGGCATCTCGCCGAGGTCACCAATTCGTCGGGACTGCCGCTGAGGTTCACCTACGACGAGGTGGGGCGCATCACCTCGTGGACCGACCGCAACGGGACCGCCTACCAGTACACCTACGACGACCTGGGCCGGGTCGTCCGTACCGAGGGCAGCGACGGTTTCCTGTCCGGCACCCTGTCCTACGACGACGAGACGCGCACGACGCTCCTGACCAACGACCTCGGCCGCACGACCCGCTACGAGCACAACGACGCATACCGTCTCATCCGGCAAACCGATTCCCTCGGGCATGTCACCCGCCAGGAATGGGACGCCGACCACCGGCTCACCGCGGTCACGGACCCACTCGGCCGTACGACGCGCTATATCCACGATGAACACGGCCGGGTGGCGTCCGCGATACGGCCGGACGGTCGGGAAGCCCGGGCGGATTACAGCGAACTCGGCCTCCCCATAACGATCACCGAGCCGGACGGCAGTGTGTGGCGACAGGGGTACGACGGACGAGGCAACCGGATCGCCGTCACTGATCCCGCCGGAGCCACGACGCGTTACCGCTACAACAGGGCGGGTCACCTCGTCGCGGTCACCGACGCGTTGGACCACACCATCCAGGTTCAATGCGATGCGGTGGGACTGCCTGTCAGGATCACTGATCCGCTCGGCGCCGTCACCTCGTACGAGCGCGACGGCTTCGGTAACCCCGTCAGCATCACTGACCCGCTGGAGCATGCGACCCGCCTGGAATGGACGGTGGAGGGCAAGCTTGCCCGGCGCACATACGCGGACGGGTCCAGTGAGTCCTGGGAGTACGACGGTGAGGGCAACTGCACCCGTCACACCGACCCGATGGGGGCGGTCAGCCGCTTCGAGTACACGCACTTCGACCAGCTCGCCGCACGTACCGGGCCGGACGGCGTCCGGTACGAGTTCACGCACGACGCAGAGTTGCGCCTCACCGGTGTCACCAACTCTCAGGGGGCGACGTGGACCTACACCTACGATCCGGCGGGCCGCCTCGTCTCCGAGACGGACTTCGACGGCCGAACCCTCGCCTACGCCCACGACGCTGCTGATCAGCTCGTCGCCCGTACCACCGCCTCCGGGCAGCAGATCCGCTTCGAGCGTGACGTCCTCGGCCGCACCGTGGCCAAGGACGTCGAGGGCTGCGTCACCACGTATGCCTACGATGACGCGGGCCGCCTGACCAGGGCGGTAAACGGCGGCAGCGTTCTGGGTCTGCGGCATGACGCTGCCGGTCGCCTGCTCTCCGAAACGGTCGACGAGCGCACCACCGCCTACTCCTATGACCTGTTGGGGCGCCGCACTGGCCGCACCACGCCAGCCGGTGCGACCACTACGTATGCCTACGACGCAGCCGGAAACCGAACCCAGCTGACCACTTCCGGCCGCACCCTGGCCTTCGACCACGACCAGACGGGTCGTGAGCTGTCCCGCCGCGTAGGTGAGGCCATCACTCTCACCAACTCCTTCGACCCCCTCGGCCGCCTTACGAGCCAGGCGGTGACGGGGCCGGTTCCACACGGAGTGATCCAGCGTCGGGACTACAGCTACCGCGCCGACGGCTACCTCGCCGCCGTCAACGACCGCCTCAACGGTCTCCGTCACTTCGATCTGGATGCCGCGGGCAGAGCCACCGCAGTCCGCGCTGACCAGTGGTCCGAGACCTACGCCTACGACGACGCCGGCAACCAGACCGAGGCTGCCTGGCCTTCCGCTCATCCGGGTCAGGAAGCCACCGGCACCCGCTCATACTCCGGTACCCGCATCACTAGGGCCGGTCAGGTCCGCTACGAACATGACGACGCCGGACGCATCACCCTGCGCCAGAAGCCCCGTCTGTCCCGCAAGCCGGACAACTGGCACTACACCTGGGATGCCGAGGACCGTCTCACCCAGGTCGTCACTCCCGACGGCACGATCTGGCGCTACCGCTACGACCCCCTCGGCCGACGCATTTCCAAGTCACGGATAGCCAACGACGGCACGGCCGAGGCCGAACACACGGACTTCACCTGGGACGGCACCACCCTGTGTGAACAGACCACCACCAGCCGGGAGTTGCCCAACCCGCTGACCCTGACCTGGGACCACCAAGGACTCCATCCCCTCACCCAGACTGAACGCATCACAGCGGCCACCGCCCCACAGGACGAGATCGACTCCCGCTTCTACGCGATCGTCACGGACCTCACCGGCACCCCCACCGAACTCATCGACGAACAAGGCGACATCGCCTGGTGCGCCCGTAACACCCTCTGGGGCAGCACAACTTGGCCGACGGACAGCACCACCTACACACCTCTCCGCTTCCCCGGCCAGTACCACGACCCAGAAACCGGCCTCCACTACAACTACTACCGCCACTACGACCCCGAAACCGCCCGGTACACCACCCCCGACCCCCTCGGCCTCACACCAGCACCCAACCCCAACACCTACGTCCACAACCCGCACACCTGGACCGACCCGCTCGGCCTGTCACCGTGCCCGAACAACGTTGCGCTGGGCATCCGAAAAGAAGGATTGAGAGAATTCGCGGAAAAGAATGGATTTACCCACTACCTTGATGACTGGACGGGATTCGAATCGCAAGTCAGAGCCGCAGCCCATAACCCTAACGTCCACCTGCACATTTCCATGGACGGGTTTGCAGGGCTAACGCCAGCAGAACGTTTCATGAAAGCCTACGAGAGCGGAATGGGGAATCGCTGGTTCGCGACCGAGCGTGAGATGTACCACGTAGGGAAGTCGGTGCGGGTGGGCGACAGAGATTGGGGTAGCATTTCCTTCTATGAGGGGGGCCGGAAGATTACAGTCCCTAAACCGGAAAAATGGCCCATGCCTGGGAGTTGAATTGCATAACATCGCATCGTGGAACCGGGAGTTCCAAGTCTGGCAGTACTCTGTCAGCCATTCCGTACTGCTCCTCAGGAGCGTTCAGCCTCGACTTCACAACACGCGAATCGATGTCGTGTTCCCGGCAGTTGAACTCATGCATGTCGGCCCAGACTTCTCGCGCCTGACGATCGCGAGGCTCGACGACGTTGAATCCGCAGAATTCCAGCGTGACCGCCATGTGGAACCCGGGCGAGGCGCCCTGTTTCTGTTGAATGGCGGGGAGGGATACGTTCGCGCCGCAGACTGCCAATGGCACGAGGACGACGGCGATCATCACGCGCCATCACGGTTCGGCCCAATGCGAGGCACGGATTAGGGCGTGGCCCGGAGAAGGAAGGAATCTAGAGTTCGCCGTCCCGAGCGATCACGAAGTCCTCGAAACGATCGGTGAATGGCTCAAGAGCGAGGCTTCGAAGGATTCCCACGTGTTTCACGATATTTCGGACATCGAGCAGGAGAAGTTGCGGCTCTCCCGGCGCCCAGGGCCGCAGGACGCGCCGCCCGTCCTGTGCGTGTTCGACGTGCGCATCACGGTGTCCTTCGAGGCGTACCGCTCGCGCGTGCGGGCCGTGCTGGACGCCGCTCTGGGGCTCGCCATTTCGGAGCCTTTCGAGGACGAGGACCTGCCCGTCGACGGCGTTCCCGACTGGTTCGCCTCCGTCAGCGGCGGAGGCTCCGGGACTGGCCCGGACTTCGCGAGGCATGGCGCCGAGCGCTATGTGGCCGGGTCTGGAAACGACCCCTGGGAGCTCCAGGAATGGCTCTACGAATTCGACCCGGAGTCGGAGACCCGGGGCTGGGCCTGGTGGGATCTGACCAGCCCTGGGGAAGGGTCCGCGCGCGTCTGGGTGGACAGTTGGGGCGAGTCGTTCTTCGCCTGCGACGAACTGCGCTGGCTGGTGCTGGTCGCAGGTGCGGAGGAGGTCCGCGGGCCGGAGCTCGTGCCCGCCTCCGCGTGGATCGAGGCCATCGGCCGCGACCGTTGACCCGCTAGCACCGCGGAGGCCAAAGAGTTCGCCTCCGCGGTGCCGTGCGTCTCACCCCGTTCCGCGCCCCGCGACAGACCCGTTCACATGCCGTGTACCGCCGGCACCTTGCCCAGCAGGCCCTTTTGGAAGTCCTCGAAGGCCTGTTGGAGTTCGGCTCGGCTGTTCATCACGAAGGGGCCGTAGTGGGCCATCGGCTCGCGGATCGGTTGTCCGCCGAGGAGGACCACCTCCAGGTCGGGAGCGTGGGCGTCCTGGCGTTCGTCCGCCCGGACCGTCAGGGACGAACCCGTGCCGAAGACCGCCGTCTGGCCCATCTGGACCGGGCGGCGCTCGGTGCCCACCGTGCCGCGGCCCGCGAGCACGTACGCGAGGCCGTTGAAGTCCGCCCGCCAGGGCAGGGTCACCTCCGCGCCGGGCCGTACCGTCGCGTGGATCATCGTGATCGGCGTGTGCGTGATGCCGGGGCCCTCGTGGCCGTCCAGTTCGCCCGCGATGACGCGGAGCAGCGCGCCGCCGTCGGGGGTGGAGAGCAGCTGGACCTGGCCGCCGCGGATGTCCTGGTAGCGGGGGTCCATCATCTTGTCCTTCGCGGGCAGGTTCACCCACAGCTGGAGGCCGTGGAAGAGGCCGCCGGACAGGACGAGGGACTCCGGCGGCGCCTCGATGTGCAGCAGGCCGGAGCCCGCCGTCATCCACTGGGTGTCGCCGTTGCGAATGGTGCCGCCGCCACCGTTGGAGTCCTGGTGGACGAAGGTTCCGTCGATCAGGTACGTGACCGTCTCGAAGCCCCGGTGCGGGTGCCACGGGGTGCCCTTCGGCTCGCCCGCCTCGTACTCCACCTCGCCCATCTGGTCCATCATGATGAACGGGTCGAGGTACTGGTAATTGATCCCCGCGAAGGCCCGGCGCACCGGGAACCCCTCGCCCTCGAAGCCGCTCGGCGCCGTGGTCACGGCGAGCACGGGGCGCGGCTCGGCGTCGGCCGGCGTCACCACCCGGGGCAGGGTCAGCGGGTTCTCGACAGTCACTGCAGGCATGGTCGGTACCTCCTCGTGCGTCCACTTTAGTTGAACGTAGAACTTTCTGCCACTTGGAACGAACGAGGCCCGGAGGGCATTCCCTCCGGGCCGCACGAGGTCGAACGGTTGGCTTGATCTTGTGGCTCGGGCACCGGCCCGCCGGCCCGCCCTCAGGGCCGGACCGCCCTCAGGGCCGGACCGGCTCCAGCTGCAGGTAGTCCAGATTCCAGTTCTGCGGGACGCCCGTGTCCAGGGACAGCCGCACGGTGTGGCGTCCGCGGGCCAGCTGCCGGGGATCACGGCTGTCCTGGAGCGCGTACGCGTGGTGGCTCGTCGTGGTCGCCACCCGCACCGCCTTGCCGGGCCCGCCCCGGTCGTACGCGACGCGGTAGGTCCCGGCGGGTGCGTACGGGGAGGACGCCCGGATCTTGAGGGTGTACCGCCCGGCCTTCGGCACGTCCACGCCGTACGTCAGCCACTCCCCGCCACGCATCCAGCAGACCACCACCGCGCCGTCGTGGTCGCAGACGTCGACGCCGTCGCCGCGCCGGCCGGGACCGTCGCCCCGGTTCTGCGCGTCGAGGTCGTGGTACGCCGCGCCCTCGCCGCCCGGCGCGTAGTTCTCGCCCTGCACGCGCACCGCACCCGGCGGCACCGGGTCGCCCGCGCCCCTGGCCAGGTACGACCTCAGCGTCTCGACGTTGTCGGTCAGCAGGACGGTCGCCCTGGAGTCGGCGAGCAGCTTCCCCCAGCCGCGCGCCGGGGAGATCAGCGAGGCCTCGTCGGTGTAGCGGGCGGCCAGGCCGTCCCACATGGTGTCGAACCAGACCCGTCCCGTCGTTCGCAGATCCCGTACGAAGGCCGGCGCGGCCACCTTGTCGCGGACGTCGTCGAAGACCACCTCGAAGGCGGGCGGCCTGCCCTTTCCGAACTCCGCCACGGAGGCGGCGTTGGCGTCGTCCACCAGGTGCATGTAGAGCGCGCCGGGGTGCCGTGCGAGGAACGCCCGCACCTCGGGCACCGGGGCGCGGGATTTGAAGAGGCCGGTGCGGACGGTGCCGGTCTGTTCGAGGACGCGCCAGACGGCCTCGCGGTCCCGCCAGGCCTGGTCGAGGTTGACGAGGCCGAGGGTACGGGCGGCCGTCATGGCCTCGGCGAGGGTGGGGACGTGGTGGGCGGTGAGGGGGGCCTGGCGGCCGCCGAGACCTGCCCGGAGCCTGAGGCTGCGCAGCTGGGTCAGGGTGAGGTCGGCGACGCGGCCCTTGCCGTCGGTGGTGCGGTCCACGGTCGCGTCGTGCATCAGGACCGGGACCTTGTCCTTGGTCAGCCGGACGTCCGCCTCGACGATCTGCGCACCGTCCGCGAACCCCGCGCGGATCCCGGCGACGCTGTTCTCCGGCGCCTTCCGCCACTGGCCGCGGTGGGCGGCGATCATCACCCCGGCCTGGGGGCCGTGATCGAGGAAGGCGCGGCGGGCCTGCTCGGCGGGGGTTTCGGCGACGGTACCGGTGGGGGTACTGGTGGGGGGTCCGGCGGCGGCGGGAGGCGCGGGTGCGGGGGCGACGGGATCCGGAGGCGCGGGCTCTTCGACGGCAGGCCTCGCCTGCTCGACGGAGGCCGGAGGCGCGGGCGCGACGGGATCCGGCAGGTCCGGCCTTGGCACGCCCGGCAGATCAGGTCCCGGCAGGCCCGGCACCGGAGGTCCGGGGTTCGAGTGAGCCGCCGGCACGGACGCCGCCCGCGTGGGCGGAGCCGCCCCGAGCAGTGACGCGCACGCGAAAGCGGCCGTCACGGTCGCGGACACGTACACGGACAGGGCGGGACGGCGACGCGCGATCATGGACGACGGCATAGGTCAGAGCATCGGCGCCGGTCCCCCGTCCGTCCACGACCACCCACGGCCCGCGGCGCCCCGTCACCCGTTCACCTGACGCGACGCCACCCGCGCGCCCCGCGCCCCGGCCCCGCGCCTCAGCCGGCAGGCGTCATCCGTACATGCGTCGCATCGCGAAGTCGACCATCTGTTCTACGGCCTTCGCGTCGAAGACCATGCGGTGTTCGCCCTCCATGTCGAGGACGAAGCCGTATCCCGTCGGGAGCAGGTCGATGACCTCCGCGCCCGTGATCACGAAGTACTTGGAGTCCTTGCCCGCGTACCGGCGCAGCTCCTTGAGGGAGGTGAACATCGGGATCACGGGCTGCTGGGTGTTGTGCAGGGCGAGGAAGCCGGGGTTGTCGCCGCGCGGGCAGTAGACCTTCGACGTGGCGAAGGCCTGCTGGAAGTCCTCGGCGGACATCGACCCCGTGGTGAAGGCGCGCACCGCGTCCGCGAGGGAGGGCGGCGAGGGCTCGGGGTAGAGCGGAGGCTGCTGGCCGTAGCCACCGCCGGGCATGCCCTGCATCTGCTGCGGCGGCGGCTGCGCGCCCGGCGGGGCGTACTGCTGCTGGGCCCCGGGGTTCTGGTCGTAGCCGTACATGCGCGCAAGCGTACTGAGTCACAGATGGGCGGTTAGGGGTTGCATCTTATTACCGACGGGTAGCATCATCGTAGGTACTTGCTACTTGCTGGTATTCATCCCTTTCCTGCTTACGGAGCCTTCGCCATGGGCCACTACAAGTCGAATCTCCGCGACATCGAGTTCAATCTCTTCGAGGTGCTCGGCCGCGACAAGCTGTACGGCACCGGCCCGTTCGCGGAGATGGACGTCGACACCGCCAAGAGCATCCTCGACGAGCTGCGCCGCCTCGCGGAGAACGAGCTGGCCGAGTCCTTCGAGGACGCCGACCGCAACCCGCCGGTCTTCGACCCGAAGACCAACACCGCCCCGGTCCCCGCGTCCTTCAAGAAGAGCTACCAGGCCTTCATGGACTCCGAGTACTGGCGCCTCGGCCTGCCCGAGGAGATCGGCGGCACCACCGCGCCCCGCTCCCTCATCTGGGGCTACGCGGAGCTGCTGCTCGGCGCCAACCCGGCCGTGTGGATGTACTCCTCGGGCCCGGCGTTCGCCGGCATCCTCTTCGAGGAGGGCAACGAGGCGCAGAAGAAGGCCGCCGAGATCGCCGTCGAGAAGCAGTGGGGCTCGACGATGGTGCTGACCGAGCCGGACGCCGGTTCGGACGTGGGCGCGGGCCGCACGAAGGCCGTGCAGCAGGCGGACGGCACCTGGCACATCGAGGGCGTGAAGCGCTTCATCACGTCCGGCGAGCACGACATGTCGGAGAACATCCTCCACTACGTCCTCGCCCGCCCCGAGGGCCACGGCCCCGGCACCAAGGGCCTCTCCCTCTTCCTCGTACCGAAGTACGAGTTCGACTGGGAGACCGGCGAGCTGGGCGAGCGCAACGGCGTGTACGCGACGAACGTCGAGCACAAGATGGGCCTCAAGGCCTCCAACACGTGCGAGATGACCTTCGGTGACCGGCACCCCGCCAAGGGCTGGCTGATCGGCGACAAGCACGACGGCATCCGCCAGATGTTCCGCATCATCGAGTTCGCCCGCATGATGGTCGGCACGAAGGCGATCGCGACGCTCTCCACGGGCTACCTCAGCGCCCTGGAGTACGCCAAGGAGCGCGTGCAGGGCCCGGACCTGGCCCAGTTCATGGACAAGTCCGCGCCCAAGGTGACGATCACCCACCACCCGGACGTGCGCCGCTCGCTGATGACGCAGAAGGCGTACGCGGAGGGCATGCGCGCGCTCGTCCTGCACACCGCGGCCGTCCAGGACGAGATCCAGGTCAAGGAGGCGGCGGGCGAGGACGCGTCGGCGCTCAACGCCCTGAACGACCTGCTGCTGCCCATCGTGAAGGGCTACGGCTCGGAGAAGTCCTACGAGCAGCTGGCGCAGTCGCTCCAGACGTTCGGCGGCTCGGGGTACCTCCAGGAGTACCCGATCGAGCAGTACATCCGGGACGCCAAGATCGACACGCTCTACGAGGGCACGACGGCGATCCAGGGCCAGGACTACTTCTTCCGGAAGATCGTCCGCAACCAGGGTGCCGCGCTGAACGGCCTCGCCGAGGAGATCAAGAAGTTCCTCGCGCTCGGCACGGGCGGCGAGGCGCTGGCCGGCGCCCGCGAGGAGCTGGCCAAGGCCGCGGTCGACCTGGAGGCCATCGTCGGCGTCATGCTGACGGACCTCGCGGCGACCGAGCAGGACGTGAAGTCCATCTACAAGGTGGGCCTGAACACCACGCGCCTCCTGATGGCCTCGGGCGACGTCGTCGTCGGCTACCTGCTCCTGCGCGGTGCCGCGGTCGCCGCCGAGAAGCTGGAGACGGCCTCGGTGAAGGACAAGGCGTTCTACGAGGGCAAGATCGCGGCGGCCAAGTTCTTCGCCACGAACGTCCTCCCGAACGTCACGGCCGAGCGCAAGCTCGCCGAGGGCGTGGAGCTGGACCTGATGGAGCTGGACGAGGCGGCGTTCTAGTCCGTACGGGCCGTACAGGCTCGGTTCGCACGTCAGCGCGATGCCGCCACTCGATCCTTTCGGGTGGCGGCGTCGCCGTATGTCCTGGGTACGCTGACGGCACGGCCGAGAATCCCGTCCATGGGAGGAACCATGACCGCCGAGCCCCGCATCGACGCGCCGCGCGCGCTCCAGCCCGACGGCTCGGCGTGGCCGATGCCGCCTCAGGACGGCTACACGACGGACGAATTCTTCAGCCTCGACCTCCCGCCGCACACAGAGTTGATCGACGGGAGCCTGATCTTCGTGAGTCCGCAGCGCAAGTTCCACACGCTGGCGATGGACCTCTTGGTGAACGGGGTGCGCGCCACCGTCCCCGAACACCTGCGGGTCCGCCGCGAAATGGCCGTCGTCCTCGGACGCAAGCAGGCACCCGAGCCGGACCTCGTGGTCGTGGCCGCGGAAGCCGACGCCGACCAGACCCAGACTCGCTACCAGGCCGATGACGTCCTGCTCGCCGTCGAGGTCGTCTCCCCCGACTCCGAGGACCGCGACCAGGACACCAAGCCCCGCAAGTACGCGGCAGCCGGCATCCGGCACTACTGGCTGGTCCGGATGGACGAGAACCACCGGCCCGCGATCCACACCTACGAGCTGGACCCGCACACCGGCGCCTACACGCCCACCGGCATCCACCACGACCGCCTCAAGCTCGCCGTGCCGTTCACGATCGACATCGACCTCACCGAGATCGACCGCCTCTGATCGCCCCGCCACCCGGACGGTCGCCCCATTAGGCTGGCCGGCATGAGCACACCCTCCGGGCCGTTCGACCGTGGCCACACCGAAGACCTCATGACCTTCCTCGCGGCAAGCCCCACGCCGTACCACGCCGTCGCGAGCGCCGCCGAGCGGCTGGAGAAGGCCGGGTTCCGGCAGGTCGAGGAGACCGAGGCCTGGGACGGTACGACCGGCGGCAAGTACGTGCTCCGCGGCGGCGCCATCGTCGCCTGGTACGTGCCGGAGGGCGCCGCCGCGCACACCCCCTTCCGCATCGTCGGCGCCCACACCGACTCCCCCAACCTCCGCGTGAAGCCGCAGCCCGACGCGGGCGTCCACGGCTGGCGCCAGGTCGCCGTCGAGATCTACGGCGGCCCGCTGCTCAACTCCTGGCTCGACCGGGACCTCGGCCTCGCCGGACGGCTCTCGCTGCGCGACGGCACCACGCGGCTCGTGAACATCGACCGGCCGCTGCTGCGCGTGCCCCAACTGGCCATCCACATGGACCGGTCCGTGCACACCGAGGGGCTCAAGCTCGACAAGCAGAAGCACATGCAGCCCATCTGGGGGCTCGGCGACGACGTGCACGAGGGCGACCTCATCCGGTTCCTGGAGGAGGAGAGCGGCCTCGGCGAGGGCGACGTCACCGGCTGGGACCTCATGACGTACGCCATCGAGGCGCCCGCCTTCCTCGGGCGTGACCGCGAACTCGTCGCGGGCCCCCGCATGGACAACCTCCTGTCCGTGCACGCCGCGACGGCCGCCCTCGCCGCCGTCGCCGCCCAGGAGGACCTCCCGTACATCCCCGTGCTCGCCGCCTTCGACCACGAGGAGAACGGCTCGCAGTCTGACACCGGCGCCGACGGGCCGCTGCTCGGCGGCGTCCTGGAGCGGTCCGTGTTCGCCCGCGGGGGCTCCTACGAGGACAAGGCCCGCGCCTTCGCCGGGACCATCTGTCTCTCCTCCGACACCGGCCACGCCGTGCACCCCAACTACGCCGAGCGGCACGACCCGACGCACCACCCGCGCGCCAACGGCGGCCCGATCCTCAAGGTCAACGTCAACAACCGCTACGCCACGGACGGTTCGGGCCGCGCGGTCTTCGCCGCCGCGTGCGAGAAGGCGGGCGTGCCCTTCCAGTCGTTCGTCTCCAACAACGCGATGCCGTGCGGCACCACGATCGGCCCGATCACCGCGGCCCGGCACGGCATCAAGACGGTCGACATCGGCGTCGCGATCCTGTCCATGCACAGCGTGCGCGAGCTGTGCGGCGCGGACGACCCGCACCTGCTCGCCAACGCGCTGGTGGCGTTCCTGGAGGGCTGACGTCCGAATGTCTGTGTGGCCTCAACGGTCCCGGGTACACGGAGACTTCGTAGCCACTACAGCAGGGAGGCGGTCCACATGGGCCTGGGCGGATGCATCATCCTGATCGCCGCGGGTGCCATCCTCACGTTCGCGACCGACTGGGACATCGAGGGGGTCAACCTCACCGTCGCGGGGGTCATCATGATGGCCGTGGGGCTCATCGGCGTCGCCGTCTTCACCAGCATCGCGCGCCGCAGGCGGGCGGTGGTGCCGCCGGTCGCGGGCGCCGCTCCCGTGGTCGACCCCGAGCAGCAGCGCCGCGGCTACTGAGACACCCCGCACACACCCCGCACAGCCGGTCCGTGCCGCCGTCCCCCGTACGGCGCGGGCCGGCTGTGTCATGTCCGATGTACGCGGGGTCGGCCGCCCGGCGGGGTAGGCATGAGGGCATGAGACTTCTCGTACGCGACCGCATGCTCGGCATCGGCGACGACTACTGGATCGAGGACGACCAGGGCCGCAAGGTCTTCCTCGTCGACGGCAAGGCGATGCGCCTGCGCGAGACCTTCGAGCTGAAGGACATGCAGGGCCGGGTGCTCGTCGACATCCACGCCAAGATGCTCTCCCTGCGCGACACGATGGTCATCGAACGGGAGGGCGAGCCGCTCGCCAAGGTGAAGCGCAAGCGGCTCTCGCTGCTGCGCAACCACTACCGCGTCGAACTGGTCGACGGCACCGAGCTGGACGTCAGCGGCAAGATCCTCGACCGCGAGTTCGCCATCGAGTACGACGGTGAGCTGCTCGCCGACGTCTCGCGCCGCTGGTTCAGCGTGCGCGAGACATACGGCCTGCAGATCGTGCGCGAGGACGCGGATCCCGCGCTGCTGCTCGCCGTCGCGGTCTGCGTGATCCGCCTCGCGGAAAAGGAGCGTGAGGGGCACGGGGACGACGACTGATGGCCCGGCGCCGGGCCGTGCCGGGCGCCTGACAGGGTGGCCACGTCCTGCGGTCTCGCGACTGCGGGTTCGCTGTGGCTGGTCGCGCAGTTCCCCGCGCCCCCTGGGGCGCGGCTCGCCGCTGCCCCACCTGACTACGCCTGGCCCAGTCGGCGGTCCTTGAGCGCCGGGAACTGTTCCCGGGTCCGGGCGACCCGGCCGGGATCGAGGTCGACCGTCAGGACCTCCTCGCCGTCGCCCGCCTCCGCGAGCACCTCGCCCCACGGGTCCACGACGACGCTGTGCCCCGCCTGCGGAACCCCCGCGTGCGTCCCGCCGGTGCCGCACGCCAGCACGTACACCTGGTCCTCGACCGCCCGCGCCCGCGCGAACAGCAGCCAGTGCTCACGGCGCCGCGCGGGCCACCCGGCGGGCACCACGAACATCTCCGCGCCCGCGTCGACGAGCCCGCGGAAGAGCTCGGGGAAGCGCAGGTCGTAGCAGGTCGCGAGGCCGAGCGTGGTGTTCGGCGTGCGCACCGTGGCCAGCTCGGAGCCCGCCGCCATCAGCACCGCCTCGCCCTTGTCGAAGCCGAAGCGGTGGATCTTGCGGTACGAGACGGCGAGTTCACCGGCGGGGGAGAAGACCAGCGAGGTGTTGTAGAGGCCGCCGTCGGCGCCCCGCTCGGGGATCGACCCGGCGTGCAGCCAGACGCCCGCGTCGCTCGCGGCCTTGGCCATCGCCTCGTAGGTGGGACCTTCGAGCGGCTCCGCCTCGGCGGCGAACGCCTCGTACGCGAAGGCACCCGTCGTCCACAGCTCGGGCAGGACGACCAGATCCGATCCGTCCCGCGCGCTCACCTCGCGTACGAGTGAAGCCACCCGCTGCCGACGGGAATTGACCGATTCGCCCTCGTCTACGGCGATCTGGATCAGGGAGCCGCGCACACTATCACCGTCCTGGCATTCGATCCGTCGACACCATCAAGTACAGCCTACGATCGTCACACGAAAGCACTGCCGGGGTGCCTGCGGGCAGCGTAACTTAACGTCTCAGACACCCACCGCCCGCGTACAACCGCAAGGGGTCCCGTGAGTCTCCATCCCAGCCTGCAAACCTACGCCGATGCCTGGTCGCATTCCGTGGAAGCGATATCCGAGCTGGTGTCGCCGCTCGCCGAGGGGGAGTGGAACTGGGCCACCCCCTGCCCCGGCTGGTCGGTGCGCGACATCGTCTCCCATGTCATAGGCCTCGACTGCGAGATGCTCGGCGACCCCCGGCCCATCCACACCCTGCCCCGCGACCTGTACCACGTGCGGACCGAGGGACAGCGGTACATGGAGATGCAGGTCGACGTGCGGCGCCACCACACCGCGCCGGAGATGACCTCCGAGCTGGAGTACACGATCATCCGCCGCAACCGTCAGCTGCGGAACGAGTCGCGCGAGCCGGACACGAAGATCCGCGGCCCGCTGGGCAGCGAGCAGACCCTCGAACTGGCCATGCGGCTGCGGGCGTTCGACGTGTGGGTGCACGAACAGGACCTCCGTACGACGCTGCGCAAGCCCGGCAACCTCGACTCCCCCGGGGCGTACGTCGCCCGGGACCTGCTGCTGCAGGGGCTCGCCAAGGTCGTCGCGGTGAACGCGGGCGCCCCCGCGAACTCTGCGGTCGTCTTCGACGTCAGCGGCCCCGTCGAGTTCCTGCGCACGGTCCGGGTGGACGCCGACGGCAAGGGCACCGTCGACAACGCCCCCTCCCTCGGCCCGCTCGCCACCATCGGCCTGGACTGGGAGACGTACTTCCGGCTCGCCTGCGGCCGGGTGACGTACGCGGCCGTCGCCGACCGGATCAAGGCCGAGGGCGACCACGACCTCGCGGAGGCGATCCTGCGCGACTTCGCCGTCACCCCGTGAGCCGGCGGCGCCCCGCGCCGCGGTGGCTCACGCCGGGACGTGCACGGCCTCGACCCGGCTGGCGACCAGCTGCTCCCGCTCCCTGCGCACCGCCCGCGACTTGAGCCGCAGGATCTGGCAGACCCCGAGCGCCTCCAGGACGAAGACGGCGGAGAACGCCACCCGGTAGTTGTCGCCGGTCGCGTCGAGCAGCACGCCGATCGCGAGCAGCGTCGTCATGGAGGCGACGAAGCCGCCCATGTTGGTGATGCCGGACGCCGTGCCCTGCCGCTCCGGCGGGTTGGCGGGCCGCGAGAAGTCGAAGCCGATCATGGAGGCGGGCCCGCAGGCGCCGAGCACCGTGCAGAGCACGATCAGCAGCCACAGCGGGGCGTGGTCGCCGGGGTGGGCGAGCGTGGCCGCCCAGGCCGTGGCCGTCGCCCCGATGGTGCCGAGCGCCAGCGGGAGGCGGGCGGCGTGGTGCCGGGCCACGATCTGCCCGTAGACGAGGCCGATCACCATGTTGGAGAGCACGACGAGCGTGAGCAGCTCACCGGCGGCCGCGCGGGACAGGCCCTGCGCCTCGACGAGGAACGGCAGGCCCCACAGGAGCAGGAAGACCATGGCGGGGAACTGCGTGGTGAAGTGCACCCACAGGCCGAGCCGGGTGCCGGGCTCCCGCCAGGACAGGGCGATCTGCTTGCGGACGTAGGCGGCGCCGCTGTGCGCGGCCGGCTCGGGCTCATGACCCTCGGGGTGGTCCTTGAGGAAGAGCGTCATCAGGACGAGGACGACGACGCCGCACAGCGCGCTGCCCGCGAACGCCGCGGTCCAGCCGACGGAGTGCAGCAGCCGGGCCAGGACGAGGGTCGAGACGAGGTTGCCCGCCATCCCGACGAGCCCCGCGAGCTGGGCGACCATCGGGCCGCGCCGGGCCGGGAACCAGCGGGTGCCGAGCCGCAGGACGCTGATGAAGGTCAGCGCGTCGCCGCAGCCGAGCAGGGCGCGGGAGACGAGCGCCGTCGCGTACGTGGGCGAGAAGGCGAAGCCGAGCTGGCCGACGGTGAACAGGACGACGCCGATGGTCAGCACCTTCTTGGTGCCGAGCCGGTCGACCATCAGGCCGACGGGTATCTGCATGCCCGCGTAGACGAGCAGTTGGAGGATGGAGAAGGTCGACAGGGCGGAGGCGTTGACGTGGAAGCGGTCGGCGGCGTCGAGCCCCGCGACGCCGAGGGACGTGCGGAAGATGACGGCGACGAAGTAGACGGCGACGCCGATGGACCAGACGAGGACGGCCTTCCTGCCGCCGGGGGGATCGCCGGGCAGGGCGACGGGGGCGGTGCCCGCGGAGCTCATCGGACGTCACCCCGGGCCAGGTTCTGGAACCAGCCGACGTGCCGGGTGACGACGCCGACGGCCGCCTCCGCGTCGCCGCGGCGCAGCGCGTCGAGGATCTCCTCGTGCTCGCTGAGCGTCTTGGCGATCCGGTCGGGGTGGGAGTGCATCACGGCGACGCCCATCCGCAGCTGCCGGTCGCGCAGCTGGTCGTACAGGCGGGAGAGGATCTCGTTGCCGCCGCTGCGGACGATCTCCGCGTGGAAGCAGCGGTCGGTGACGGCGGCCGCGGCGAAGTCCCCGGCGGCGGCCTGTTCGCGCTGCCGGTCGAGGAGCTCGGTGAGCCGGGCGATCAGCGGCGCGGACGCCGGGACCGCCTTGCGCACCGCGTGCGTCTCGACGAGCAGCCGGGTCTCGACGACGTCCGCGATCTCCTGGGCGGAGACGGGCAGGACGAGGGCACCCTTCTTCGGGTAGAGCCGCAGCAGCCCCTCGACCTCCAACTTGAGCAGCGCCTCGCGCACCGGCGTGCGGGACACCCCCACGGCCTCGGCGAGCTCGCCCTCGGTGAGGAGCGTGCCGCCCTCGTAGCGGCGCTCCAGGACGGCCTGCTTGACGTGGGCGTAGACGCGCTCGGCGGCGGGGGGCCGCTTGGGGGCCGGGGGCCGGTCGGTGGCGGCAAGGGCGGTGGCTGGCATGCGCACAGCATAGATACAACAGGTATACGCCGGAATCCCCGTCCACATGGCGGGCACCCCCGAAGACATGGCGGGCGGGCACCCCGCGCAGACGTGGCGGACGCCTCGCAGAATTTGCGGCCCTTCCGGCACATCCATCGGCCCCTCTCACTCGTCTACTGAGTGAGCGGCATCCTCATGCAGCCGCAGCCCAGGGGCATTTGGAGTATTCAACTTGATTACCGGCATTAAGGGCGTACGTCGCACATCGGCCGTACTCGTCACCGCGAGCGCGATGCTGGCCGGCGGCGCCCTCACCACTACGGCCCACGCGGCCGCCCCGCCGAAGCCGTCCATCGTCGCCAAGGGCGGCTATGCGATGAACAACGCGACGGGAAAGAGCCTGTACACCAAGGCTGCCGACACCCGCCGCTCCACCGGCTCCACGACGAAGATAATGACGGCGCGCGTCGTGCTCGGCCAGCGGAACCTGAACCTGAACTCCAAGGTCACGGTCCAGAAGGCCTACAGCGACTACATCGTCAGGAACAACGCGTCGTCGGCGCGGCTGATCGTCGGTGACAAGGTCACCGTCCGCCAGCTGCTCTACGGTCTGATGCTGCCGTCCGGCTGCGACGCGGCGTACGCGCTCGCGGACAAGTTCGGCAAGGGCTCGACCCGTGCCAAGCGCGTGAAGAGCTTCATCGGCCAGATGAACTCGACGGCGAAGAACCTGAACCTGAAGAACACGCACTTCGACTCGTTCGACGGCATCGGCAACGGCAGCAACTACTCGACGCCGCGCGACCTGACGAAGCTCGCGAGCAACGCCCTGAAGTACTCCACGTTCCGCTCCGTCGTGAAGACCAAGTCGACGAAGCAGAAGGTCACGACGAAGAGCGGCGGCTACCGCTACATGTCGTGGTCCAACACGAACAACCTGCTCTCCTCCTACCGCGGCGCCATCGGCGTGAAGACGGGCTCCGGCCCCGAGGCGAAGTACTGCCTCGTCTTCGCGGCGACCCGCAGCGGCAAGACCGTCGTCGGTACGGTGCTCACCTCCTCGTCCGTGAACAACCGCACGGCGGACGCGAAGAAGCTGCTCGACTACGGCTTCAAGGTCGCCTGACCTTAGGCCTGTTGTACGCAGAAGGGGCCCGCCGCGTTCGTCGCGGCGGGCCCCTTCGGTGGCTACGCCCAGGTCAGCAGCCGCTTCGGCCGCTCCAGGATCGCCGCCACGTCGGCCAGTACCTTGGAGCCGAGCTCCCCGTCCACCAGGCGGTGGTCGAAGGAGAGCGCGAGCGTCGTCACCTGACGGGGCTTCACCTTGCCCTTGTGCACCCACGGCTGGAGCTTGATCGCGCCGACCGCGAGGATCGCGGACTCACCGGGGTTGAGGATCGGCGTGCCCGTGTCGACGCCGAAGACGCCGACGTTCGTGATCGTCACCGTGCCGCCCTGCATGTCGCCGGGCGAGGTCTTGCCCGCCCGCGCGGTCGACACCAACTCGCCGAGGGACGCGGCCAGTTCCGGCAGGGTCTTGGCGTGCGCGTCCTTGATGTTCGGCACGATCAGACCGCGCGGGGTGGCCGCGGCGATGCCCAGGTTCACGTAGTGCTTCTGGACGATCTCCTGGTTCGGCTCGTCCCAGGCGGCGTTGACGTCGGGGTTCCGCTTGATCGCCACGAGCAGGGCCTTGGAGATCAGCAGCAGCGGGTTGACCCGAAGGCCCTCGAACGCCTTGTCCTGCTTGAGCTCCTCGACCAGCTTCATCGTGCGCGTCACGTCGATCGTCACGAACTCCGTGACGTGCGGCGCCGTGAACGCCGAGCCGACCATCGCCTGCGCGGTGGCCTTGCGGACGCCCTTGACCGGGATGCGGGTCTCGCGGGCTTCCGTGCCCGCCGCGGAGGCGGGGGCGGCCGTCGCCGGGGCGGGTGCCCGGTCCGGCTGCGCGGGCTGCGGGGCGGATACGGGGTCGGCGGCCGGGGCCACCGCCGCGTGCACGTCCTCGCGGGTGATGATCCCGTCGGGTCCGGACGGGACGACCGTCGCGAGGTCGACGCCGAGGTCCTTGGCGAGCTTGCGGACGGGCGGCTTGGCCAGCGGGCGGGCGCCGTTGGTGCCGGTGCCGGGCGGTGCCGGGGCCACGGGCGGCGCGGCGGGGACGCCGGTGCCGTTCAGCTCGGCCTGGACCGCCTGGCGCGCGCCGGCGGGCGGCCCGTCGGTCCGCTGCGGGACGGCCGCCTTGCGGGCCCGCCGCTTCGTCGAGGACTCGGCCACCCCGTACCCCACGAGCACGGGCTGGCGCCCGGTCGGGGCGGCGGGCTCGGCCTCGCCCTGGGCAGCCGCCGGCTCGGCCGCCGCGGGCGCCGGTTCGACCACGGCCACCTGCTCGGGCGCCGCCACGGCACCCGCACCACCGGACACGTCGACCGCGATGATCACCTGGCCGACGTCGACCGTGGTGCCCTCGGGGAAGCGCAGCTCCCGTACGACACCGTTGAAGGGGATCGGCAGCTCGACCGCGGCCTTGGCCGTCTCGACCTCGCACACGACCTGGCCGTCGGTGACCTCGTCACCCGGCGCCACGTACCACTTGAGGATCTCGGCCTCGGTGAGTCCCTCGCCCACGTCGGGCATCTTGAACTCGGCAAGAGCGGTCTCAGTCATCGTCGTCACGCTCCTCTCCTCAGTACGCAAGCGAGCGGTCGACGGTGTCGAGCACCCGGTCAAGACCCGGCAGGTACTCCTCCTCCAGGCGCGCCGGCGGGTACGGCGCGTGATAGCCGCCGACCCGCAGCACGGGCGCCTCCAGGTGGTAGAAGCACCGCTCGGTGATGCGGGCGGCGATCTCCGCGCCCGCGCCGAGGAAGACCGGCGCCTCGTGGACCACGACCAGGCGGCGGGTCTTCTCGACCGAGGACTGCACCGCGTCGAAGTCGATCGGCGACATCGAGCGCAGGTCCACGACCTCCAGGGACTTGCCCTCCTCGGCGGCGGCCGCGGCCGCCTCCAGGCAGACCTTCACCATCGGGCCGTACGCGGCGAGCGTGAGGTCGCTGCCCTCGCGGGCGACGACGGCCTTGTGCAGGGGGCCCGGGATGGCCTCCTTGTCGACCTCGCCCTTGTCCCAGTACCGCCGCTTCGGCTCGAAGAAGATCACCGGGTCGTCGCTCTGGATCGCCTGCTGCATCATCCAGTAGGCATCGGCCGCGTTCGACGGCGAGACCACCTTGAGGCCCGCGACGTGCGCGAACAGCGTCTCGGGCGACTCGCTGTGGTGCTCGACGGCGCCGATGCCGCCGCCGTACGGAATGCGGATGACGACCGGCATCTTGATCTTGCCGAGCGATCGCGCGTGCATCTTCGCGAGCTGCGTGACGATCTGGTCGTACGCCGGGAAGACGAAGCCGTCGAACTGGATCTCCACCACCGGGCGGTAGCCCCGCAGGGCGAGGCCGATGGCGGTGCCGACGATGCCCGACTCGGCGAGCGGGGTGTCGATGATCCGCTCTTCGCCGAAGTCCTTCTGCAGCCCGTCCGTCACACGGAAGACGCCGCCGAGCTTGCCGACGTCCTCACCCATGACGAGGACCTTGGGGTCGTTCTCCAGCGCGGTGCGCAGCGATTCGTTGATCGCCTTGGCGATGGGCATGCTTTTTGACGTCGCGGTCTGGACAGCCATGGTCACTTGCCCTCCTCGCCCGCGGGGGCGTCCGCGAACGACGCCTGGTAGGCGACGAACTGGGCGCGCTCCTCGTCGACCAGCGCGTGCCCGTCGGCGTAGACGTTCTCGAAAATGGCCATCAGGCCCGGATCCGGCATCGCCCGCACCACCTCTCGCACTCGCTTGCCCAACGCTTCGCTCTCGTCCTCGAGTTCCGCGAAGAATCCCTCATCAGCGTGACCTTCGGACTCCAGGTACGCCCGCAGCCGCAGAATCGGGTCCTTGGCCTCCCAGGCCTCCCGCTCCTCGTCCCTGCGGTACTTGGTGGGGTCGTCGGAGGTGGTGTGCGCGCCCATGCGGTAGGTGAACGCCTCGATCAGCGCGGGACCCTCGCCGCCGCGGGCCCGCTCCAGGGCCCACTTGGTGACGGCGAGCATGGCGAGCACGTCGTTGCCGTCGACCCGCACACCGGGGAAGCCGAAGCCCTGCGCGCGCTGGTAGAGCGGCACCCGGGTCTGCTTCTCGGTGGGCTCGGAGATCGCCCACTGGTTGTTCTGACAGATGAACACGACCGGGGAGTTGTAGACCGCGGAGAACGTGAACGCCTCCGCCACGTCGCCCTGGCTGGACGCGCCGTCACCGAAGTACGCGAGCACGGCCGAGTCGGCACCGTCCTTGGCGACGCCCATGGCGTAGCCGGTGGCGTGCAGCGTCTGCGAGCCGATGACGATCGTGTACAGGTGGAAGTTGTTGGTGTTCGGGTCCCAGCCGCCGTGGTTCACGCCCCGGAACATGCCGAGCAGGTTGGTCGGGTCGACCCCGCGGCACCAGGCCACGCCGTGCTCGCGGTAGGTCGGGAAGACGTAGTCGTCCTCGCGGGTGGCGCGGCCCGAACCGATCTGGGCGGCCTCCTGGCCGAGGAGCGACGCCCACAGACCCAGCTCGCCCTGGCGCTGCAGGGAGGTGGCCTCGGCGTCGAAGCGGCGGGTGAGGACCATGTCGCGGTACAGGCCGCGCAGCTCCTCGGCGGTGATGTCGGCGACGTACGCGTCGTACACCGCGTTCTCCGCGTTCCTGACCCGCTTGCCCTCGGGGGTCAGCAGCTGTACGAGTTCCGGCTCCGTGCTCTTGTGCGGCGCGGCCTTTTTCGTCCCGGCGCGCTTGCCGCCGCCCGTACTGCTGCGGCGCGGTTTGCGCGCGGCGGTGCTCTCCACGGTCACGTGTGCTCCTCCGTCGGTCCGGCCCCCGGGATTACCGGGTGACTGGGGTTCCCCGTGCTCGTTGGGAGCTGGGGAAGCGGCTCGCCTGTCCGTGCCCGCGCACGGGGTGGGTGCGACTCGGCCGGGAACAGGCGTGACAGGTGCCCCGGCGAACGCCCTGCACAAAACACGTTACCCAGTGCTTCCCATTTCTGTGAAACCCCATCTGACCTGCGAATTTGCTTGGATTTCCAAGTAAACGGCCACTCGCGTGACTGCTTGGATTTCCGAGTAAATCGAGAAAATCGGGAACACTTCCTGGTCACAGCACTGATCACAGCCTGGCAGGGGGCCGGAACACCGGCACGTTATCCCGGCCACCCCGGCGACGGGAAGGGTTGCGCTCAGGCGCGGAAAGAGATCGTGTGTGAGACTGACCCCGTGCGCGAAGACGGAAAAATTACGGTATTTCTCCTCGACGATCATGAAGTGGTCCGCCGGGGAGTCCATGAGCTGCTGTCCGTGGAGTCCGACATCGAGGTCGTCGGCGAAGCCGGAACCGCGGCGGACGCCCTGGTCAGGATCCCCGCGACCCGGCCCGACGTGGCCGTGCTCGACGTGCGCCTGCCGGACGGCAGCGGTGTCGAGGTGTGCCGCGAGATCCGCTCGCAGAACGAGGACATCAAATGCCTGATGCTCACCTCGTTCGCCGACGACGAGGCGCTCTTCGACGCGATCATGGCCGGTGCCTCCGGTTATGTCCTCAAGGCCATCCGCGGCAATGAGCTGCTGACCGCCGTGCGGGACGTGGCGGCCGGCAAGTCCCTGCTCGACCCCGTGGCCACCGCCCGGGTCCTGGAGCGGCTGCGCGACGGCAACAACGCCAAGGGCGACGACCGGCTCGCCAACCTCACCGAGCAGGAGCGGAAGATCCTCGACCTGATCGGCGAGGGTCTGACCAACCGCGTCATCGGCGAACGGCTGCACCTCGCCGAGAAGACGATCAAGAACTACGTCTCCAGCCTGCTCTCGAAGCTGGGCATGGAGCGGCGCTCGCAGGCGGCGGCATACGTGGCGCGGATGCAGGCGGAGAAGCACTGACGGTCCGGAGCGGCTGACGTCACGGGCGGCTGACGGTCCGGAGCGGCCGACGGCTCGAAGCGGCCGACGGCTCGAAGCGGCTGACGGCTCGGCGCGGTCGGCGGTTGCGGGACTTACGTCCTCCGTCGATGGGGGCGGGGTCCCCTTTCCCGACACCCCGTCCATGAACCAGGGTGGGGGACATGCCGACCACGCCCACCGACGAACAGCTCGCCTTCGACCTGCTCAGCCGCACCGACTACGGCAGGGTGGCCACCAGCATGCGCGCGCTGCCCTTCCTCGCCGCGGCCCGGCACGTCGTGGTGGAGGGCAAGATCCTGCTGCGCATGCACAAGGGATACGGCTACCACCGGGCCTGCGTCGGCAGCGTCGTCGCGTACGGCGCGGACAACCTCGACGCGGCGGACGCCCGCGAGGGCCGGTGGACCGTGCAGTGCGTCGGCTACTGCGAGCGGATCGAGCCGACCACCGCGGAGCTCGAACTCTTCGGCCCCGGGCCCCACTTCGTGGACGGCGGCCTCTTCGACCCGGTCTACCTGCGGATAGAGCCGCAGTTCAGCACGGTGCACTCGGTGCCGGCGGGCGGGGACATGCTGCTGCAGCGCACGCGGTAGCGCGGCCCGGCGCCCACCGGAGCGGGCTCAGGCCCCGTCGCCGTTGTCGCTCACCGGGTCCCCGTCGCCGCCGTCGTCCGTCGGCTCGGTGGGGTCCGGCGGGTCGTTCGTCGGATCGGTCGTCGGGTCGGTCGTCGGGTCCTGTGTGCTCGGCTGCGAGGTCGGCGTGGTGGGGTCGCCGGACGGCGTCGTCGGGCCCGTGGAGGGGTTCGTGTTGTTGGTCGGGTCCGACGTCGGCGGGTCGTAGTCCGTCTCGCCGCCGGTGTCGGTGCCCGGGTCCGTGGCGTCGTCCGTCGGGTCCTCGGACGCGCTCTTGCTCGGCTCCTTGGTCTGGGAGTGCTTCGTCGCGGGAGTCTTGGGGCCCGGGTCCTTGTGGTCCTTCTTGTCGGTCGCGCTGAGCGCGACCGCGACACCCACCGCGATGGCGATGATCGCCAGGACGACGAAGATCAACACCTTGCCGCGGCCGCCCTTGCCGCCGCGCGGCCCGCCGTCGAAGCCGCCGTCGTCGCCCGGCGGGCGCAGCATGGGGCTCGGGATCTGCGCGGTGCCGGAGTCCGGGTGGGCCATCGCGGCGGTGCCGGCGACGCCCATGGCCGGGGTGCTGCCGCCCTCGTGCATCGCGACGGGGCCGGTGTTCCAGGTGCCCGTGTGGCTGCCCTGCTCGTGCAGCATCTGCAGCCCGTACTGGACGAGTCCGCGCATCTCCTCGGCCGTCTGGAACCGGTCGTCCGGGTCCTTGGCGAGGGAGCGCATGACGAGTCCGTCCAGCTCCGGCGGCGACGCGTCGGAGACCTCGGACGGCGGCACGGCCTGGTCCTGGACGTGCTGGTAGACCACGGAGAGCGGCGTCTCACCGGTGAACGGGGGCCGCAGCGCGAGGAGTTCGTAGAGCAGACAGCCGGTCGCGTACAGGTCGGAGCGGTGGTCGACGGCCTTGCCGAGCGCCTGCTCGGGCGAGAGGTACTGCGGGGTGCCCATGACCATGCCGGTCTGGGTCATCGTCGACTGCGCGCCGTGCAGGGCGCGCGCGATGCCGAAGTCCATCACCTTCACCGCGCCGGTGTCGGTGATGATCACGTTGGCGGGCTTGATGTCGCGGTGCACGATGCCGTGCTGGTGCGAATAGGCCAGCGCTTCGAGGACGCCGGAGACGATGATGAGCGCCTGCTCGGGGCCCGGCGCCTCCGCGTTGATCAGCAGATCGCGGATCGTCCGGCCCTCGACGATCTCCATGACGATGTACGGGACGACGTTCGGTCCGACGACGTCTTCACCGGAGTCGTACACCGCGACCACAGCGTGGTGGTTCAGGCCCGCGACGGACTGTGCCTCACGCGTGAAACGGGCCTTGGAGACCGGGTCCTCGGCGAGGTCGGAGCGGAGCAGCTTGACCGCGACGGTGCGCCCGAGACGTACGTCCTCGGCCGCGAAAACCTCGGCCATGCCGCCCCGGCCGAGTCTGCGGGTCAGCCGGTATCGGCCATCGCCGACGAGCCCGCCGTTCCCCCACAATTCGGGCGCGTCTGACATACCGCCGCCAGTCGCCTCGGGGTCGGACGGGCCCTGAGCGCGCTGCGTCTGTGCCATCAGTCCTCGCCGTCGTTTCTGGTCGTGGTACTTGGTACTGAGTACGTCGCGGTACGGGGTACTCCGTCGGGCCACGCTACAGCCTTCGGGACACCCCCCGGTTCGAGGTGGACCGGACATCAAAGCCGCCACACGGTCCCGTGCGCAAACTTGTAACGCTTCCGAGACGCTTCTTGCGCGTACGGTCACGGAACGGGCACCGAGCTTGACGCGTCATCGTCCTGGGGCAGACTTGGCCTGGAATAAGCGGTAAATCGATCACCAGCCGCGGAGCCGTCCGGCAACCGCGCCGATGGGGGACGCACGAGATGAGCAGTCAGGACGGCGCACAGGGGCGGTACGCGGGGCGTTCGCTGGCCGGTGGCCGCTACCAACTGCGTGATCTGCTCGGCGAGGGCGGCATGGCGTCGGTCCATCTCGCCTACGACACCGTGCTCGACCGCCAGGTCGCCATCAAGACGCTCCACACCGAGCTGGGCCGCGAACAGTCCTTCCGCGAGCGCTTCCGGCGCGAGGCGCAGTCGGTGGCGAAGCTCACGCACACCAACATCGTGTCGGTCTTCGACACCGGCGAGGACGAGTTGGACGGCGCGACGATGCCGTACATCGTCATGGAGTACGTGGAGGGCAAGCCGCTCGGCTCCGTGCTCGACGCCTCCGTCACGCAGTTCGGCGCGATGTCGACCGACCAGGCACTGAAGATCACCGCGGATGTGCTGGCCGCCCTGGAGATCAGCCACGAGATGGGCCTGGTCCACCGCGACATCAAGCCCGGCAACGTGATGATGACCAAGCGTAACGTCGTGAAGGTCATGGACTTCGGCATCGCCCGCGCCATGCAGTCCGGGGTCACCTCCATGACCCAGACCGGCATGGTCGTCGGCACCCCGCAGTACCTCTCGCCCGAGCAGGCCCTGGGCCGCGGCGTCGACGCCCGCTCGGACCTCTACTCGGTCGGCATCATGCTCTTCCAGCTGGTGACCGGCCGACTGCCGTTCGAGGCGGACTCGCCGCTGGCCATCGCGTACGCGCACGTCCAGGAGGAGCCGGTCGCCCCCTCCTCGATCAACCGGTCGCTGCCGCCGGCCGTCGACGCGATCGTCGCCCGCGCGCTCAAGAAGAACCCGAACGAGCGCTTCCCGACCGCCGAGGCCATGCGCGACGAGTGTCTGCGCGTCGCCCAGTCCTTCCAGGCGGCGGCCCCCAGCATCGTGCCGGGCGCGCAGACCGCGAGCGGCGCGGGCGTGGGCGCGGCCGTCTTCCCGCCGGTCGACGCGTCGCTGCCGCAGAGCGGCCCGGTCCAGACCCCGTACCAGACGGGCCCCGGCCAGTACGGCCCGTCCACCCCGGCCCCGACCCCCGCGCCGACGCCGGGGTACGGCTATCCGCAGCAGCACCCGCAGCAGCACGGCTACCAGACGCCGCCGCCGGTCAACGCGTACGCGCCGCAGCAGGGGGCGCCGCAGGGGATGCCGCAAGGGGCGCACACCCCGCCGCCGTACAACCTCTCGCCGCAGCCCGCGACGACGTCGCCCGCGAACGGCTCGGGCGGCTCCGGTGGCGGCAAGCGGAACATGCCGGTCATCGTCGGCTCGATCGTCGTCGCCCTGCTCGCCATCGGCGGCCTGATCGCGGCGGTCTCCCTCAGCGGCGACGACGGCGGCGACAAGGAGGCCGGCGGCGACAAGTCGAAGGCGCCGGTCGCGGGGCACAAGGGGCCCGACCACAACGCGACGATCGAGACCGAGAAGTGCACGGACCCCGAAGAGGGTTACAACGACGAGAACAAGATCAAGGTCCCTGACTTCACGTTCAGGGACTGGCGGTCGGTCCTCTCCTGCCTGCAGGCGGCGGGCTGGAGTTACGACAAGCGCAAGGTCGATGAGAACGCCTACGGGCAGGACACCGTCATGCGGCAGTCCCCCAAGGAGGGCACGGAGGTCGACCCGAAGGACGTCACCATCCAGTTCGACATCTCCACGGGCAACCCGGCCTGACGGACGCGGCTCCCCTTCTTCCCGTCCACCACGCAAAGGGGCTCGGTACGCGGGGTGCGTACCGAGCCCCTTTGCGTGCCAGTGTCCCCGCAGTCCTAGAGGTACGGTCCTCCCGTGCGGCCGGCGAGGCCGCCGCCCGGCTCGTCCTCCTCGTCGCTGCCGCCCACGCCGGGCGGCAGCGCCCGCCGCATCGACTCCAGCTGCGCCCGCGCCGCCATCTGCTGCGCGAACAGCGTCGTCTGGATCCCGTGGAAGAGGCCTTCGAGCCAGCCGACCAACTGGGCCTGCGCGATGCGCAGTTCCGCGTCGCTGGGCGTCGAGTCGTCCGTGAAGGGCAGGGAGAGCCGCTCCAGCTCCTCGACGAGCTCCGGGGCGAGACCGTCCTCCAGCTCCTTGACCGAGCTGGCGTGGATCTCCTTGAGCCGCACCCGGCTCGCCTCGTCGAGAGGAGCCGCCCGCACCTCCTCAAGGAGCTGCTTGATCATGCTGCCGATGCGCATGACCTTGGCCGGCTGTTCGACCATCTCCGTCACCGGAACCTCGCGGGATTCGTCGTCTCCGCCGCCACCGAGAGCCATTCCGTCCTGGCCCACGACCAGGACCTGGGGGCTCTCCGGCGACCGTTCGTTCCTCGGCATCTCCATGCCGCCATTCTCTCGCACCCGTACGTCACACATCGGTGGTGCCCCCATACGCGGTTGATCCACCCCCTCCGTACGGGGTTGATCCGCCCTCCATACGGGTTGATCCGCCCTCAGCCGCGCCGCAGCCGGAGTCCGAGGAAGCCGAGGCCGAGGCCGATGAGGAGCAGGCCGCCGCCGAGGGGCAGGACCCGCAGGTTGGGCAGCACGGGCCCGACGAGCGGCCGCTCGGTCGGCTGGGATGCGGTGTCCCGGAGCGTGACGGGGAGCGGCTCGGGCTTCGCGGGGCGCGGGGGCGGCGTGTAGGGCGCGCGCGGCACCTGGGGCAGGTCGGTGAGCGGCGGCCTGACCTGACCGGGCCGCTCGCGTCCCTCGCCCGGCCTGCTGCCGGCCCGGGAGGTCTCGTCGACGGTGGTGACCGGACGCCTCGGCGGGGGGTGTGCCGCCGCGTACGGGACGAGGTCGGGCACGAACACCGTGAGGATGGCGAGCAGCACGCCCACCACCGCGCCCACCACCAGGACCGCGCGCCGTCCAGCCCATGAAGCTTCCACCGCGCTGACCCCCTCCCGTCGCCGGGCCGCCAGAATCAACAGCATTCGCTGCGCGTTGCGCTGTGTTTCGCCAACGCTGCGCCGCGCTGGTGACAAGCCTCACATGACGCCGGATATCCGGCATCTCGGCCAGCTCAGCCTTCCAGGTGACAGCGGGAGGACCACCCAAGGGGCGCGGGGAACTGCACGACCAGCCCCCACGCCCCCGCAGCCGAAAAATCACCTAGGGGCAAGGCTCCACGTCACCGGGTCAACAGCACCTTGCCGATGTGCCCGCTCTCCTCCAGGACCCGGTGCGCCGCCGCAGCATCCCGCATCGGCACCATACGGTCCACGATGGGCCGCACATGCCCCCCGCCGAGCAGCGGCCAGACGTGCTCCCGTACGGCCGCGACGATCGAGGCCTTCTCGGCGGCCGGACGCCCCCGCAGCGAGGTCGCGGTGACGGCGGCCCGCTTCTGGAGGAGCGCGCCGATGTTCAGCTCGCCCTTGGCGCCGCCCTGCATGCCGATGATGGCGAGGCGCCCGTTGACCGCGAGGGCCTTGACGTTCCGGTCGAGGTACTTCGCGCCCATGTTGTCGAGGATGACGTCCGCGCCCGCCCCGTCCGTGGCCCGCTCGATCTCCTCGACGAAGTCCTGCTCGCGGTAGTTGATGAGGACGTCCGCCCCCAGCTCCCCGCAGAACGCCAGCTTCTCCTTGCTGCCCGCCGTGACGGCGACCTTCGCCCCGACGGCCTTGGCGAGCTGGATCGCCATGGTGCCGATGCCGCTGGAGCCGCCGTGCGCGAGGAGCGTCTCGCCGGGCCGCAGGTGGGAAATCATGAACACGTTGGACCACACCGTCGAGGTGACCTCGGGCAGCGCGGCCGCCGTGACGAGGTCGACGCCGTCCGGTACGGGAAGGAGCTGGCCGGCCGGCACGGCGACCTGCTCCGCGTATCCGCCGCCGGAGAGCAGCGCGCACACCTCGTCGCCGACGGCCCAGCCGGAGACGCCGGGGCCGAGGGCGGTGATCCGGCCCGAGCACTCCAGGCCGGGGTAGGGGGAGGCGCCGGGCGGCGGGTTGTAGAAGCCCTGCCGCTGCAACAGGTCGGCGCGGTTCACGGCGCTCGCCACCACCTCGACGAGCACCTCGCCCTCGCCGGGCACGGGATCGGGGACCTCGGCCCATACGAGCGCTTCGGGGCCGCCGGGTTCGGGGATCGTGATCGCATACATGCTGGCGAGGCTACTCGCGTCCCCCACCGCTCACCGGGCGACGGCCCACAGAGCCCTGCGAGCCTGCGAGCCCCGCGAGCCTGCGAGCCTGCGAGCCCCGCGAGCCTGCGAGCCCCGCGAGCCTGCGAGCCTGCGAGCCTGCGAGCCCCGCGAGCCTGCGAGCCCCGCGAGCCTGCGAGCCTGCGAGCCCTGCACACCCCCACGGCCCACCCAGCCCGCGCTCAGGCCGGCCGGACCCCCCAGGGATCCACCATTACCATTCCGGTGGGCCGGACACCCTCCCCCGCCCGCCTCAGCTCGGCGGCATCGGCTTCAGGTCCGGGGCGACCACCGTCCCCGGTGAGGCCCGCACGATGGTGATCAGGCGGTCCGTCAACTCCAGCTTGCCCACGGCCGGATCGTCGTAGCCGAGCACGCGATGCCCTCGTACGACACTCACCACCAGGTCGTCCGTCTCCCGCACGTTCAGCCCCACCTCGGCCTTTATCACCGGGCGTTCCACCAGGTCGAGGCCGCTGCCCTGCTGGATCAGGTCCTCCATGACCATGCCCGCGCTGGGGCTCAGCACGGAGAGACCGAGGAGCCGGCCCGCGGCGCTGGCGCTGGTGATGACGGCGTCGGCGCCGGACTGCCGGAGCAGCGGCGCGTTCTCCTCCTCGCGCACCGCCGCCACGATCTTCGCCCCGCGGTTCAACTGCCGTGCGGTGAGGGCCACCAGGACCGCCGTGTCGTCCCGCTGGGTCGCGATAATGATCTGGCGGGCCCGCTGCACCTCGGCACGGAGCAGCACGTCGCTGCGCGTCGCGTCGCCGATGACGCCCGCGAACCCCTCCGCCGTGGCCGCGTCGATGACCTTCGCGCTGGGGTCGACCACCACGATCTGCTCCGGCTTCAGACCGGTCGCGCAGACGGTCTGGATCGCCGACCGGCCCTTCGTGCCGAAGCCGACGACAACAGTGTGTTCACGCAAGTTGGACCTCCAGCGGGACAGACGCCATTCCTCGCGGGTCCGTTCCGTGAGCACTTCGAGTGTGGTGCCGACCAGGATGATCAGAAAGAGCACGCGCAACGGCGTGATCAGCAAAATATTGGTGAGCCGTGCGCTGTCGCTGTACGGGACGATGTCGCCGTACCCCGTGGTGGAGAGCGTGACGGTCGCGTAGTACGCGGAGTCGAGGAAGTCGACGCGACTGTCCGAGTTGTCGTGATAGCCGACACGGTCGATCCAGACTATGAACGTCGTCAGAGCGAGCACCATCAGCGCCATCGCGAGACGGCGGGTGACCTGACGCAGCGGACGCTCGACCCTGCGTCGGGGAAGTTTGATCCGGTACGTGGTGTGCTGCTCTTCGGGGTGACGCGCGATCGCGTCATGCCCGGGAAGTTTCACGTGAAACGCTCCTCGCCGTCTGCGGCTGCGTCTGCATCGGGGGCTCGGCTTGGGGCTGTGCGGGGGCGGGGGCGGGGGCCTGGGCCCGGGGCTGTGCGGGGGCCTGGGCCCGGGGCTGTGGCGGTGCCTGCTCCGGGCCCGCCTCCGGGCCCGGCTCCCCCGCCTGGCCCCGCTTGCGCTCCCGCCGGGCCCGGCACACCGTACGTGCCCGTCCCGGTCCCCACATCCGGCACCGCCCACGGCAGATCGAGGATCTCCAGCTCCTGCCCCGCCCGCGCCCCGCCGGGCGGCACGACCGCGAGCCCGTCGGCCGCCGCGATGCCGCGCAGCATCGCCGGACCGTTGAAGCGCAGGGGCACGGCCCGTTCGCCGCGCAGGGTGACCGGGACGAGGCGGGTGTCGTGCGGGTGCCCGTGGACCGCGTCGCGCAGGGGAGCGGTGTACGTCGACGGGCCGCCGCACCCCGTCGCGCGCCCGGAGAGCGTCCGCAGCAGGGGCTCGGCCAGCGTCAGCAGCCCGGAGACCGCGGCGAGCGGGTTGCCGGGCAGTCCGACGAGATGCTGTCCGGGCCGCACGCGGGCCAGCAGCATGGGGTGCCCGGGGCGCACGGCCACGCCGTCCACGAGCAGTTCGGCGCCGACCCGGGCCAGGATCGGGTGGACGTGGTCGACGGGCCCGGACGCGGTGCCGCCCGTCGTGACGATCAGGTCGGCGGTGGACGAGCTGATCGCCTCGCGGAGCGCCTCCGCGTCGTCCCCGAGCCGCCGGACCCCGGTCACGTCGGCGCCCAGCGCGTGCAGCCACGGCGGCAGCATCGGACCGAGCGCGTCCCGGATGAGGCCCTCGTGGGGGAGGCCGGACGTCAGCAACTCGTCGCCCAGGACGAGGACTTCGGCGCGGGGCCTGCGGACCACCGCCAGCGTGTCGTACCCGGCGGCCGCGGCCAGACCGAGCACGGCGGGGGTGACCAGCGCGCCGGCGGGCAGCAGATGGTCGCCGGAACGGCACTCCTGGCCGCGCGGGCGGATGTCCTGCCCGGTGACCACCTCGCGCCGTGCGTGCAGGCGGCCCTTGTCGTCGAGGGTGCCGTGCTCGCTGCGCAGGACCGCGGTGGCGTCCTGCGGGATGCGGGCACCCGTCGCGATGCGCACGGCCTGCCCGCAACCGAGCGCCTCCGGGCGACCGTGCCCGGCGAGGATGCCGTCGGCCCGTACGTCCCAGGGGCCGGGGCCCGCGACGACCCAGCCGTCCATCGCGGACGTGTCGAAGGACGGCAGATCGGTGAGGGCGCTGAGCGGTGCGGCCAGGATCAGACCGAGGGCACGGTCCAGGGGTACGGGGGCAGGCTCGGCCACCGGCCGCGGCGCGGCCCGCTCCGCGGCGGCGCGGGCGGCGGGCCACGGGGTGATGTCACGGTGCTCACCGGCTGCGGGGCCGGGGGGCGGGGCGGCGGGGGTGGCGGGGGTGACTGGCGGGGCCGCCGTGCCCGGAGTTGCCGGAGGGGTCGGGGCCGACGGGGATGGCGCGCCGTGGGTGCCACGGTCATCACGGTCACGGTCGCCGTTCACGAGGGCGAGGGCTTCGTCGAGTTCGGCGTCCGGCACCGGTTGCCCGGTCATCGGGCGTCCGGTCGTGTTCCGGGGGCGGCTTCGGGGTTGGGGCCGGGGTGGGCGCCACCGGACGCGGACTCGGGGCCGGCGTCGGGCTTCTCGTCCAGTTGGTCCTCGTCCACCCAACGGGCCGCCAACGCGACGGCCTTGCGCGTCGCCTCGGCCACCGCCTCGGCGCCGCCGGCCGCTCCGCCCCGCGAGGCGGCCTGCGCCGCCGCGTATCCGACGAGGAACGTGGTCAGCGGTGCGGCCGGCCTGGCCACGCCGTGCGCGGCGTCGCGGGCGAGGTCAAGGAGGGCGCCGGTGTCCACATCGAGATCGATGCCCAGCTCGTCCTTGACTGCGGAAATCCATTCATCCAACACGTTGCCATGCTCCCTGATGCGGGCCCGCGCGGCGGCGATGTCGTCCCAGGTGTCGCAGTCAAAAGCGGCAAGAGCCCCACCAACCCTGACCAACCAAAGCCGCCCGGTAAGCCACCGCAGGGGCAGACCGGCGAGGGGGGTGGGGGTGGGCGGGGGGACGGGCCTGGGGGGCTCGGCGGGCGTGGTGGCCCCGTGGGATCCGGTGGGCTCGGCGGGCCTGGTGGACCCAGCGGGCTCGGTGGGCCCGGCGGATCCGGTGGGCCTGGTGAGCCCGGTGGACCCGGTCGACCCGGCGGACACAGCGGACCCGGCAGACCCCCCAACCCCACCCCGCACGGCACCCCCACCACCCCCCTCGCGGGCAGCGATCCCGTCCATCTCGCGGCGCAACGCCTCCCGCCGGTACGCGGCGACGAGTGGCTGGTCGCGGCCGTCGGGGTCCGTCAGCACCGCGCCATCCGCGCCGCTCTCCCGCAACGCGCCCAGCAGCCGGCGCACGGTCCGCTCGTCCAGGAACGGCAGGTCGGCCGAGAGCACCACCACCCACTCCGCCGTGGTGTGCCGCAGGCCCGCGTCCAGCGCGGCCAGCGGTCCGCCACCCGGGGGCTCCTCGCGGGCCCACACCACCGGGCGCGCGGTCGGCCGCGGCGCCGCCACGACGACGGTGGTGCCGGCGTCGGAACAGGCCGCGAGCACCCGGTCGATCAGCGTCCGCCCACCGACCCGCACCCCGGGCTTGTCCGCGCCGCCGAGCCGCGCCGCACCGCCCCCGGCGAGCACGACGGCGTCGTACGGCGTGGCGGGCCCGAGCGGCTCACCGCCCTCGTTCGTGGTCACCCACTGAGTATGGCCGTACGAAGGATCAATGCCACCCCCGCGAAGGGCCCAACAGCCAAGGGACTTACGTCACGTTCCCTCCGCCCCAAACACCCCACACACCCCACGCGCACCACAAGGCCCGCCACCCCCCCCTACTCCCCCCTAGCCCCCCGTCACAGCCCCCCTCACAGCGACCGCAGCAGCACCGAAGGCTGTTCGACGCAGTCGGCCACATAACGCAGGAACCCGCCCGCCGTACCCCCGTCACACACCCGGTGGTCGAAGGTGAGCGACAGCTGGACCACGTGCCGCACCGCCAACTCCCCTTCGTGCACCCACGGCTTGGGCACGATCCGGCCCACTCCGAGCATCGCCGCCTCGGGGTGGTTGATGATCGGCGTGGAGCCGTCGACCCCGAACACCCCGTAGTTGTTGAGGGTGAAGGTCCCTCCGGTGAGCTCCGCCGGGGTGAGCGTGCCCGCCCGCGCGGACTCGGTGAGGCGGATCAGCTCCGCGTTGATCGAGTCGGTCGAACGGGTCTGGCAGTGCCGCACCACCGGGACGACAAGGCCACGCTCGGTCTGCGCGGCGAAGCCGACGTGGATGTCGGCGTACTGCCGCACCTCGCGCGCGTCCATGTCGACGGAGGAGTTGAGCAGCGGGTACCGCGTCAGCGCGGCCACGCTGATGCGGGCCAACAGCGCGAGCAGCGACACCTTCCGCTCACCCGCCTCCCCCGCCTCCCGGTCGCGCCCGGTCACCGCCGCGTTCATGGCCTTGCGGGCCGCGAGCAGTTCGGTCGCGTCGGCGTCCACCCAGCAGGTGGCCTCCGGTATCTCGCGCCGGCTGCGGGACATCTTGTCGGCGACCAGGCCGCGGATGCCGGTCAGCGCGTGCCGGGTCACGGGCCCGGCGTGGTGCGAGTCCTGCGCCGCGCTCACCTGCCGGCGCACCTCGGCGGCGGCCGCGCGGCCACGGATCTCGGGGTCGGCCGTCGGCGCCGCGGAGGACCCGCCCGGCGCGTACGGCGCCCCGCGCGTAACCGTGCCGCTGCCCGCCCCCACCGCAGACGCAGACGCCGACGCGACAGCGGACTCGACGTCGGCCCGCGTGATCAGCCCCTCCGGACCGGACCCCACGAGGGCCCGCAGATCCACGCCGTTCTCCCGGGCCAGCTTCCGTACGAGCGGAGAGATCACCGGAACCGGCCCGTCCGCGCACGGGACCGAAGTGACCGTCGCAGCCCCGTCCCGCGGCGATTCCGGCTCCCGCTCGGGCGCAGGCGCCTCCGGAAGCTGTCCCGCAGGCCGCGAAGGCCGCCGCACCCTGCGCCGGCGCGCGGGAGCCGCCCCCGTGCCGTATCCGACGAGGACGTTGCCGGAGGACTCCTCGGCCGCCGTCTGCAACGCGCGCTCGGCGGGCTCCTCCGGAACCCGGGACCCAATCCCTCCCGGCTCGCCCCCGACACCGGCCCGATCCGACACACCCGCCCCGGCCGCCGCCCCCACGGCAACCGTCAACAGCGGCGCTCCGACCGGCAGTTCCGCGCCCTCCTCACCGAAGCGTGCGGTCACCACGCCTCCGTAGGGACACGGCACCTCGACCATCGCCTTGGCCGTCTCGACCTCGACGACCGGCTGGTCGACGGCCACGACGTCGCCCACCTCGACCAGCCAGCGGACGACCTCCGCCTCGGTCAGCCCCTCGCCGAGGTCGGGCAGCTTGAACTCAAGAACCTGGGCCATCAGCTCTCCGCCTCCCACTGAAGCCGCGCGACCGCGTCCAGGATCCGGTCCACGCCCGGAAGGTGGTGCTTCTCCAGCATCGGCGGCGGATACGGGATGTCGAAGCCCGCGACGCGCAGCACCGGCGCCTCCAGGTGGTGGAAACACCGCTCGGTGACCCGCGCGGCGATCTCCCCGCCGGGCCCGCCGAAGCCGTTCGACTCGTGCACGACCACCGCGCGGCCGGTGCGCCGCACCGACGCGGCGACCGTCTCGTCGTCGAAGGGCACCAGCGAGCGCAGGTCGACCACTTCCAGGTCCCAGCCCTCCGCGCGCGCGGCCTCGGCCGCCTCCAGGCAGACGGGCACGGACGGCCCGTACGTGATGAGCGTGGCGCTGCGTCCGGCGCGCCGCACCACCGCGCGGCCTATCGGCTCAACGGGTCGCGGGGCGTCCGGGTTCCAGTCGGCCTTCGACCAGTACAGGCGCTTCGGCTCCAGGAAGACCACCGGGTCGTCGGAGGCGATGGCGGCGCGCAGCAGGCCGTAGGCGTCGTCGACCGTGGCGGGCGTGACCACGTGCAGCCCCGGCGTCGCCATGTAGTACGCCTCGGAGGAGTCGCTGTGGTGCTCGACGCCGCCGATGCCGCCGCCGTAGGGCACGCGCACCGTGATGGGCAGCGGCATGGCGCCCCGCGTGCGGTTGCGCATCCGCGCCACATGCGAGATCAGCTGCTCGAAGGCGGGGTAGGCGAACGCGTCGAACTGCATCTCGACGACCGGACGCAGCCCGTACATCGCCATGCCGACGGCCGTCCCGAGGATCCCCGCCTCGGCCAGCGGCGTGTCCGTGCAGCGGTCCTCGCCGAACTCCTCGGCGAGCCCGTCGGTCACCCGGAACACTCCGCCGAGCGCTCCGACGTCCTCGCCGAGGACGTGCACCGAGGAGTCCTCGGCCATGGAGTCCCGCAGCGCGCGGCCGAGCGCCTGCGCCATGGTCGCCGGTTTGGTGGCGGGCTTCGCCGCGACCGTGGTCATCGCGCTTCCTCCTCGGCCTCTTCCGAGGCCACTTCCAGCTCCGCGCGCAACTGGTCCGCCTGCTCCCGGAGTTGGGAGGTCTGCTCGGCGTACACGTGCGTGAAGAGGTCCATCGGGTCGAGGACGGCTTCCTGGTTCATGCGCTCGCGCAGGTCGGCCGCCATGGCCTCCGCGTCGTCGGCCGTCCGCCGCTTCATGTCGTCGTCCAGGAGTCCGCGCTCCGACAACTCCCGCTCCAGGAGCAGGATCGGGTCATGGTCGCGCCAGGCCTCGACATCGGCGTCCTGGCGGTACCGCGTGGCGTCGTCGGCGTTGGTGTGCGCCTCCATGCGGTACGTGACGGCCTCCACGAGCGTCGGCCCGCCGCCCGCCCGCGCGCGGGAGACCGCTTCGCTCAGCACGTCGTGCATCGCCACCGCGTCGTTGCCGTCCACCAGGCGCCCCGGCATGCCGTACCCGACCGCCTTGTGGGCGAGGGAGGGTGCGGCGGTCTGCTTGGCGAGCGGCACGGAGATGGCGAAGCCGTTGTTCTGCACGAGGAAGACCACGGGGGCCCGCCACACCGCGGCGAAGTTCAGCGCCTCGTGGAAGTCGCCCTCGCTGGTGCCGCCGTCACCGACCATGGCGAGCGCGACCACGCCGTCGCCCTTGAGCCGGGCGGCGTGCGCGAGACCCACCGCGTGCGGCAGCTGCGTCGCGAGCGGGGTGCTCAGGGGCGCCGTGCGGTACTCGCGCGGGTCGTATCCGGTGTGCCAGTCGCCGCGCAGCAGCGTCAGCGCGCTCGCCGGGTCGAGGCCGCGGGCGACCACGGCGAGCGTGTCCCGGTAACTGGGAAAGAGCCAGTCCCGCTCCTCCAGGGCCAGCGCGGCCGCTATCTCGCACGCCTCCTGCCCGGTGCTCGACGGGTAGACCGCCAGCCTGCCCTGCTTCGTCAGAGCCGTCGCCTGCGTGTTGTAACGGCGCCCGCGCACCAGCTCCGCGTACAACCGGCGCAGCAGCCCCGGGTCGGCCTTCTCGGCGGCCGGCGTGCCGAGGACGCGATACGGCTCCGCGTCCGGCAACAGCGGCGCGGGGTCGGTCCTGGGCTGCCAAGCGGGGGGCGGGGTGGGCCGATAGGCGCCCCGCTTCTCCATGACCGTCATGACGGCACCTCCTGGGGGAAGCGGTCTCCTCGTGGGAGCGGTAAAAGAGGCGCGCCGACGTGATGCGCCTCACCTACCGATTGTTCGGTCGTCGGCACATTTTGGCTACAGGCACCGTCAGGCTGTGGACAAACGGTTCTGCACAGCCTGGGATGGATGCAGTACGTCCATGGTAGGGAGGCGGGGGGACATGGCATCTGAACGAATGGCCGACGGGCAGGACAGCGACCGCCCGGAGCTCCGGGCCCCCGAGCCCCGCCCCTCGGACGCCGGGATCCCCGAGCCCCGGCTCCCCGAACCGCGCACGTCGGAGCAGCCCGTCCCCGAGCCCCGTCCGCTGGACGCCATCGACCGCGACATCCTGCAGATCCTTCACACGGACGGTCGCGCGTCGATACGCTCCGTGGCCGAACGCGTCCACGTGTCGCGCGCCAACGCCTACGCGCGCATCAACCGCCTCATCGACGACGGCGTCATCCGGGGGTTCGGGGCGCGGATCAACCACGAACGCGCCGGGCAGGGGGCGTCCGCGTACATCACGCTCAAGATCGTCCAGAACACCTGGCGTACGGTGCGCGAGCATCTGCGCGCACTTCCCGGTGCGTCCCACATCGCGTTGGTCAGCGGTGACTTCGACGTACTGCTCCTGGTGCACACGCCGGACAACCGCGCCCTGCGGGAGCTGGTGCTCACCCGGCTCCAGTCCATCCCCGAAGTGCTCAGCACGCGGACGCTGCTGGTCTTCGAGGAGGACGACATGGAGCCGGAGCCCTGACCCCGCAGGCGCACGTCAGCGCTCGGTGCGCAGCCCCGCGAAGGCCAACTGCACGACGGCGTCGGCGATCTGCTCGCCGTTGGCGGCGCCCCGGCTCTCCGGCCGGTACCACTCCACGATGGAGTTGATCATTCCGAAGAGCAGCCGGGTGGCCAGGCGCAGCTCGACGTCGGAGCGCAGATCACCGTCGGCGACGGCCTCCTTGAAGAGCTCGGCCACCTGCTGGTCGAACTCCCTGCGCCGCTCCATGGCCCAGCGCTCGGTGTCCGTGTTGCCGCGCACGCGCAGCAGCAGGGTCACGTACGGCACCTCGGCGACCAGCACCTCCACGGTGCGCCGCGTCACGTACTCCAGGCGCTCCACCGCACGCCCCACGCGCGCGTGCTCCTCGTCGAGGATCCCGAAGAGCCCGTCCAGGGCCCGGCTCACCGCCCGCCGAAGCAGCTCCTCCTTGCCCGCCACATGGTGGTAGATCGAGGACTTGGAGATGCCGGCCGCCTTGGAGAGGTGCTCCATGGAGGTGCCGTCGTAGCCCCGCTCGTTGAAGACCCGGACGGCCACACTGAGCAGCGTCTCCGGGGTGTACGTGTCCCGCCGGGCGGTGGTCATGAGTACTCCTCTCGCACGGCCTGGCGCCGCAGTGCCTGGGAGGGCGCGTAACGCCCGGTGGGGTACTCGTCGTGCAGGACGTCGAGCGCCTCGGCCACCCGGTACGCGGTGAGCTTGCGGCCCCATTCCAGCGGCCCGAGCGGGTAGTTGACGCCGAGCCGCATGGCGGTGTCGACGTCCTCAGCGGCGGCCACCTCACGGCCCACGGCGTCGAGGGCGAAATCGATCAGCATCCACACCGTGCGGGCCACGATCATCCCTGGAGCGTGCCCGATGACGCTGACCTTCTTGCCGAGCGCCTGGAAGAGGCCGATCGCCTCCTTCAGGGCCTGCTCGCCCACCCTGCCGGACGGCGAGAGCGCGATCCGGGTGGCGGCCCGGTAGTCCAGCGCGAGGTCGAAGTGGATCGTGGGCTCCGAGGCGGCGTCCGGGGCCGTGCCGTCGGCCAGGGCCAGCCGGGCGCCGCCGGGCAGCTCGATGTGGCCGGGGCAGCTGGGCACGCCCTTGCCGTGGCCGACCCGGATCCCCGCCCCGGCGATCAGGCCGGGAAGCGCGTCCGCCGGGAAGAGGTCGCCGTGGACGGTGACGGAGGCCGGGGCCTTCTCGTCGGGCGCGGTGTGCGGCTCCGCGCGCGGGACGTCGTCCCCGTACGCGTACCAGCCCTGCCCCGACTTCCGGCCGAGACGGCGGGACTCGACGAGGCGGCGCTGGGCGAGCGACGGCGTGAACTTGGGGTCCTGGAAGAAGGACTCCCACACGGAGCGGGTGACGGCCTCGTTGACGTCCTGCCCGATCAGGTCGGTGAGCTCGAAGGGGCCCATCTTGAAGCCGCCGCTCTCGCGCAGCACGGCATCGATCGTGGCGGGGTCGGCGACCCGCTCCTCGTACAGGCGCAGCGCCTCGGCGTAGAAGGGCCGGGCGACGCGGTTGACGATGAAGCCGGGGGTGTCCGCGCAGCGCACCGGGGTCTTGCCCCAGGCCTTCGCCGTCTCGTACGCGCGCGTGGCGGCCGCCGGGTCCGTCGCGAAGCCGCTGACGACCTCGACGAGGGGGAGCAGCGGCGCCGGGTTGAAGAAGTGCAGGCCGACGAAGCGGCCGGGCACGCGCAGCGGGCCCGCGACGGCGGTCACCGAGAGGGACGAGGTGTTGGTGGCGAGCAGACAGTCCTCGGCGACGACGTCCTCGAGCTCCTGGAACAGGCGCTGTTTGACGTCCAGTTGCTCCAGGATCGCCTCGACGACGAGGCCGCAGCCGGCGAGCTCCGCGAGGCTCTGGGCGGGGGTCAGCCGGGCGCCGGCGGCGGCGCGGTCCTCGGCGGTGAGGCGGCCCTTCTCGACGAGCCGGTCCAGGCGGGCACCGATCGCGTCGGCCGCCGCCTGCGCGCGGTCGGGCGCGGCGTCGTACAGCAGCACGGGGTGGCCCGCGACCAGGGCGACCTGGGCGATGCCCTGCCCCATGGTCCCGGTACCGACCACGGCAACGGCGCTGCTGAGCTCGAGTGCTGTCATGTTCGCGATCCTCCCGCACGGCCCGTCGGCCGCAGGGTCCGGGGGTGGCCGTGAAGAAGTTGTCCACAGGTTCGGCAGACCCCCTTGTCCCGACCGATCGTTCGGTTACTCTAGCCCTGTCAGAGCGTTCCTGCCCACCGTCCCTGCCCAGCTCGCCGGCTCGACGCAGAGCCGCCCGAGGAGGAGTTGGTCCCGTCATGGCCGCCGAACTCACCGCGCCCCAGCTGATCGCCAAGCACCGGCCCACCCTCGACCAGGCGCTGGAGACCATCCGCTCGCGCGCGTACTGGTCCCCCCACCCCGAGCACCCCAAGGCCTACGGGGAGAACGGCAGCCTGAGCCTGCCCGAGGGCAAGGCCGCCTTCGACGCCCTCCAGGGCACCCGCTTCGACCTCGACCAGCCCGGCACGGACGACTGGGTGGGCGGCGAAGTCTCGCCGTACGGCCCCGAGTTGGGCATCACGTACCCGCACCCGGACCTCGACACCCTGCTCCCCGCGATGCGCGCGGGAATGCGCGCCTGGCGCGAGGCGGGCGCCGAGACGCGCGCGATCGTCTGTCTGGAGATCCTGTCCCGGATCAGCGCCCGGACGCACGAGTTCGCGCATGCGGTCATGCACACCAGCGGCCAGGCCTTCATGATGGCCTTCCAGGCCGGCGGGCCGCACGCCCAGGACCGCGGCATGGAAGCCGTCGCGTACGCGTACGAGGAGCAGTCCCGCACCCCCGACGCGGCGGAGTGGAGCAAGCCCCAGGGCAAGCGCGACCCGCTTGCGCTGAACAAGCGCTTCACGCCCGTGGCGCGCGGCATCTCGCTCCTGATCGGCTGCAACACCTTCCCGACGTGGAACGGCTACCCCGGCCTGTTCGCCTCCCTCGCGACCGGCAACCCCGTCCTGGTCAAGCCCCACCCGCGCGCGGTCCTGCCGCTCGCCCTGACGGTGCGCATCGCCCGTGAGGTCCTCGCGGACACCGGCTTCGACCCGAACCTGGTGTGCCTCGCCGCCGAGCGGCCCGGCGAGGGCATCGCCAAGACCCTCGCCGTCCGCCCCGAGATCAAGATCATCGACTACACGGGGTCGACGTCGTTCGGCGACTGGCTGGAGGCCAACGCCCGCCAGGCGCAGGTCTACACCGAGAAGGCCGGCGTCAACACCGTCGTGGTGGAGTCGACGGACAACTACAAGGGGATGCTGGCCAACCTCGCCTTCTCCCTGTCGCTGTACAGCGGCCAGATGTGCACCACCCCGCAGAACCTGTTGATCCCCCGCGACGGCATCGAGACTGACGCGGGCGCCAAGTCGTACGACGACGTGGTGGCCGACCTCGCCGCCTCGGTGAGCGGCCTGCTCGGCGACGACGCGCGGGCGAACGGCATCCTCGGCGCCCTGGTCAACCCGGACGTGAAGAGCCGCCTGGAAGCGGCCGCGGGACTCGGCGAAGTCGCCCTCCCCTCCCGGGAGATCGTCAACCCGGACTTCCCCGAAGCCGTGGTCCGCACCCCGGTGATCGTCAAGCTGGACGGCGCCAAGCCGGACGCCGAGGCGGCCTACCTCAGCGAGTGCTTCGGCCCGGTCTCCTTCGCGGTCGCCGTCGACTCGGCGGCCGACGCCGTGGAGCTGCTGCGCCGCACGGTGCGCGACAAGGGAGCGATGACCGTCGGGGCGTACACGACGTCACAGGAGCTCTCCACCGCCGTGGAGGAGACCTGCCTCGAAGAGTGCGCCCAGTTGTCCCTCAACCTCACGGGCGGCGTCTATGTGAACCAGACGGCGGCGTTCTCGGACTTCCACGGCTCGGGCGGCAACCCCGCGGCGAACGCCGCGCTGTGCGACGGCGCGTTCGTGGCCAACCGGTTCCGCGTGGTGGAGATCCGCAAGGACGCCTGAGGCGCCTGACCTGCGGCGGGTTCAGGCCTCCGGTCCCGGGGGCCTGCCCGCCGACCAGTGGAAGAGGGTCATGCCGACGCTCGTCGCGAGGTTGTAGCTGGAGACCTGCGGGCGCATCGGCAGGGCCACCAAGTGGTCCGCGCGGCGCCGCAGTTCGGCCGAGAGCCCGCTGCGCTCGGAGCCGAAGGCGAGCACGGCGTCGTCCGGAAGCTTCAGCCCCCGGATGTCCTCGCCCTCCGCGTCCAGCGCGAACACCGGGCCCGGCGGCAGCTCGGTCACGTCCATGCGCTCCACCGCCGTCGCGAAGTGCAGGCCGGCGCCGCCGCGTACGACCGTGGGATGCCAGGGGTCGAGCGTGCCGGTCGTGACCACCCCGGTCGCGCCGAACCCCGCGGCGAGCCGGATCACCGCCCCCGCGTTGCCGAGATTGCGGGGGTCGTCGAGCACGACGACAGGGGATGGCCTGGGCATCCGCCCCAGCGCCTGAAGGTTGTCCGCGCGGGAGGGTCGCTCGGCGAGCGCGGCCACCGCCGTGGGGTGCAGCCGCGGCACCAGGGCGCGCAACCGCTCGTCGGGTACGTCCACGAGGAGCGCGCCGAGGGCGTCCCGCACGTCAGGCGCGAGGTCGTCCGCGAGGGCGAGGACACCGGACCGGTCACTGGTCAGCGCGACCGGTACCCGTGCGCCGAAGCGCAGGGCGTGCTTGATCGCGTGAAAACCGTCGAGCAGCACGGAGTCATCGGCGAGACCGCGCCAGCGGCGTACGGCGTCCGCGGGACGTACGGCATCCTCGGGGCGCGCGGCATGCGTACCGGACGCGCTGCCCCTACGGTCCGTACCGCCGGCGGCGTCCGTGCTGTTCATGGAGAGAAGCCTACGTGCGCGGTTCTGGTGGGCTCTTCGTCCGGCTTTCCGCCGGGGCCCCCGGCCGACTGCCCGTCCGGGACGCGCTGCTCTGGCATGCCGCCGGTACGTCCCTCGTTGTCAGCACCGTCAGGGCGACGGAGCCGGGAAAGCGGAAGCCGAGCAACCGCCCCATCACGCGCGCGTGCCGCCCAGCCGCCCACCCGGAGCAGGAACGACGTCGGCAGGAACACCGAGTCGGCCGCGATCATCGCGAGCGAGAAGAACGGCAGCCCCAGGACGACCGCGATCACCGAATGCTCGACGATCATCGCCGCCAGCAGCACGTTCTTGACCCGGCGATTGAAGAGCGTGAACGGGAAGGCCACCTGCACGGCGACCGTTCCGTACGTCACCAGCAGCACCATGATGCCGTGGGACGAGAGCAGCTCGGAGAGCGCGGGCCACGGGGAGAAGTAGTCGAGGTTCAGCGGGTAATAGACGGCCGTGCCGTCCTGCCAGCGGCTGCCCTGGATCTTGTACCAGCCGGCCGTCGCGTAGATCAGACAGGCCTCGACCATGATCACCAAAAGGCCCGCGTTGTGGGCGATGTTGGCCACGACGTCGAGCAGCTTGCGGAACTCGCCGAGCGAGGCGCTCCGGTCCGCGCGCCACCCCACGGCCCACCACAGGCCGTGCGCCAGCAGCATGCCCCAGAGGAACAGCAGCCAGCCGTGACTGAGCTCGCCCATGAACGTCACGACGGACAGAGCGAGCCCGCACACCCACCACAGGGCGGGCCCCACCCGGTCCACCCGGTCCGCCCGGTCCGCCCCGTCCGCCCGAGCGGCGTCCGCGCCCCCGGCACGCGCGCGTGCCGCCCGCCGTGCGTCCAGCGACCAGACCTGGCCGCACCGGATGAAGACCAGATAGGTGGCCATCAGGTGGATGACGTTGTCGCCGCCGTCCCCCATGAAGATGCTGCGGTTCTGCAGCGACAGCACGCCGATCATGAAGAGCACGGACATCACACGGGTGTGCCAGCCGAGCAGCAGCAACGCACTGCTGAGGACCGCGAGCGCGTACACGGCCTCGAACCAGAGGTTGCCGTCCGACCACATGAGAGCGGTGAAGGCGCCGTTGTTCGCGATGAGCTGCTGGGCCATGTCCCAGTTCCAGGGACCGTCGGGCCCGTACATCTCCTGGCGGTGGGGGAGTTCGCGCAGCAGGAAGAACAGCCATGTGCCGGCGAAGCCGATCCGGACCACCGCGGTCTGGTACGGGCCGAGGGCGTACCCGGTGACCTTGGTGATGGCCCCGGCGACGGTTCCTGCAAACGGGCGTTCGAGCCGGATCACGGGGTATCCCCCTTCGTCTGTACGACCGTCCTGACCGGGCCCTGCGCGCCGTTTTCGCTCTCCGGCCCCTTGCCGAGCGGCAGATCCCCGGGTTTCACCGGCCACCAGGGGAGCTGCCGGTACGACGGCTTGGTGGAGACCTTCTCCTCGCTCCACTTCGGGGGCCGCACGTTCGTGATCTTCGAGCGCAGCTGCACGTTCGCGATCTCGTCACCCTTGCCGCCCGGCGCCTTGCGGTCGAGCCGCAGGTAGGCGATCCGGCGGATGTACTGCTCGGAGAGCTGGCCGCGCAGGCCGACGGGACGATTCTTCGCGTCGTGCGAGCCCACGTAGAAGTCCCAGGCCCGGCGGAGTTCGTTCTGCTGCGTGTGGCTGGGCAGCAGGCTGCCGTCGATGGCGGCGCCGTCCTCGGCGGACAGCTCGTACCAGTCCGTGGTCCGCATCGTTCCGCCGGCGGTACGGAGCTCCGCCCGGGCCTGCACGGCGACGTTCTGCTGGAGCGGGTTGGGCGCGAAGAGCTTCCAGTTCTGCTCGAACTCGGGGTAGATCCAGTCGTCGACCACATCACCGTGCTGCTTGGTGAGCGTGTTCGACGGTGCGACATGGAGGAACAGCATCGCTATATGGGCGCAGGCGGCCACACCGACAAGGGCCAGGGCGCATGCGGCGACGACCTGATACCCGAGCTTCAGTCCAGCGATACCGGCGCGGGCGGGGGCGCTGTCGGTCGCGGAGGGGCCGTCGGTTGCGAGGGCACCTTCGGTCGCGGGGGGCCCTCCGGTCGCGGCTGACCCATCGGTCGCGGGGGCCTCATAGACCGCCCGGGCCCCGTCCGTCGCGGGAGGCCCTTCGGTCACCGGGACCCCATCGTCATCAGAGGCCCCACCGGCCCCATCCACCCGATCGGCCCCATCGTCGAGGCGATCCGTCCCCTCGCCCTCCGTCACCGGCCCGGGCTCGTCAGGCACCGCGGACCCACCGCCCGAGCCCTTGTCGTACCCGTCCATTCCGCCCCGTTCCCCGATCGCGCACCGAACCCTGCCGCCGGAACGGTACTCAGGCCCGACCGTCACGGACAGCGTCCGTGAAGTTATCCACAGGGTTGACACCTTATGGCGGAGGGCCGCACCATTGAATTCAACGAACCGAACGATCGGTCGGGCGGTTCGCATCAGGGTCGAGGGGGCCGAGATGGCGACAGCAGCCGCACACCAGGCGGCAAGGACGGAGCCGGACGAGACCGCGTCCGCCGCCGCGAGCACGGCGGAGCACCAAGCCGTCTTCGACGCGGCGGTCGCCGCCGACGAGCGCATCGAGCCGCGCGACTGGATGCCGGACGCCTATCGCGCGTCCCTGGTCCGCCAGATCGCGCAGCACGCGCACTCCGAGATCATCGGCATGCAGCCGGAGGCCAACTGGATCACCCGCGCCCCCTCCCTGCGGCGCAAGGCGATCCTCATGGCCAAGGTGCAGGACGAGGCCGGTCACGGCCTGTATCTGTACAGCGCCGCCGAGACTCTCGGCACCAGCCGTGACGAGCTGCTCGACAAGCTCCACTCCGGCCGCCAGAAGTACTCCTCGATCTTCAACTACCCCACGCTGACGTGGGCGGACGTCGGCGCGATCGGCTGGCTGGTGGACGGCGCGGCGATCACCAACCAGGTCCCCCTGTGCCGCTGTTCGTACGGCCCGTATGCGCGCGCGATGGTCCGCGTCTGCAAGGAGGAGTCCTTCCACCAGCGCCAGGGGTACGAGTCGTTGCTCGCTCTCAGCCGCGGCACCGAGGCCCAGCACGAGATGGCGCAGGACGCGGTGAACCGCTGGTGGTGGCCGTCCCTGATGATGTTCGGCCCGCCGGACGACGAGTCCTCGCACTCCGAGCAGTCGATGACGTGGAAGATCAAGCGCCACTCGAACGACGAGCTGCGTCAGCGCTTCGTCGACATCTGCGTCCCGCAGGCCGAGTCGCTCGGCCTGACGCTCCCCGACCCGGACCTGATGTGGAACGAGACCCGGGGGCACCACGACTTCGGGGCCATCGACTGGACCGAGTTCTGGGACGTCCTGAAGGGCAACGGCCCCTGCAACGACCAGCGGATCACCCAGCGCCGCCGCGCCCACGAGGACGGCGCCTGGGTCAGGGAGGCCGCGGCCGCGTACGCCGACAAGCAGGCGACCGCCCAGCAGACAGCCAGCAGCAGCGCGCACGGCGTCGCCGCACGGCACGGAGAGGCGACAGCATGAGCAGCTCGACCGACTGGCCGCTGTGGGAGGTGTTCGTCCGCTCCCGTCGCGGGCTCTCCCACACCCACGCGGGCAGCCTGCACGCCCCGGACGCGGCGATGGCCCTGCGCAACGCCCGCGACCTGTACACCCGCAGGAGTGAGGGCGTCTCGCTCTGGGTCGTGCCCTCCGCCGAGATCACCGCCTCCTCACCGGACGAGAAGGACTCCTTCTTCGAGCCGGCCGGCGACAAGCCCTACCGCCACCCGACGTTCTACGACATCCCGGAGGGGGTGAAGCACCTGTGACCGCCTCACCCCCCGCGCCGTCGCGCACTCCCGTCCCGTCCAGCGCTCCCGCCGCGACCGGTGCCCCCGCCGCAGCCGGCCCCCGCACACCCCGGGACCCGGCCCCGCCCGCCCTGGCCCTCGGCGACGACGCCCTGGTGCTCTCCCACCGGCTGGGGGAGTGGGCCGGACACGCACCCGTCCTGGAAGAGGAGGTCGCGCTGGCGAACATCGCCCTCGACCTGCTCGGCCAGGCCCGCGTCCTGCTCTCCCTGGCCGGCGACGAGGACGAGTTGGCGTACCTCCGCGAGGAGCGCGCCTTCCGCAACCTCCAGCTGGTCGAGCAGCCGAACGGCGACTTCGCCCACACCATCGCCCGCCAGCTCTGCTTCTCCACCTACCAGACGCTGCTGTACGGCCAGTTGGCGTCCGGCAACGGCGAGTTCGCCCCGCTGGCCGCGAAGGCCGTCAAGGAAGTGGCCTACCACCAGGACCACGCCGAGCAGTGGACCCTGCGCCTCGGCGACGGCACGGACGAGAGCCACGGCCGGATGCAGCGCGGCCTCGACGCGCTGTGGCGGTTCACCGGCGAGATGTTCCAGCCCGTGGCCGGCCTGGACGTCGACTGGCAGAAGCTGCGGGACGACTGGACCGCCTCGGTGACCGCGATCATCGAGCGGGCCACCCTGACCGTGCCCGGGGGCCCGCAGTCCGGCGCGTGGACGGCGGGTGCGGGCCGCCAGGGACTGCACACCGAGTCCTTCGGCCGGATGCTCGCCGAGATGCAGCACCTGCACCGCAGCCACCCGGGGGCGTCATGGTGACGGCCGCGCCCACCGCGCTGGAGGCGGAGCTCCTGGCCCTCGCGGGTTCGGTGCCCGACCCCGAGCTGCCCGTGCTCACCCTGGCCGAGCTGGGCGTGGTGCGCGGCGTGCGGGTCCTCGCCCCCGGCAAGGCCGACGTCGAGCTCACCCCGACCTACACGGGCTGTCCGGCGATCGAGGCCATGTCCGCCGACATCGAGCAGGTGCTGCACGACCGCGGCATGGCCGAGGTGTCGGTGCGCACGGTGCTCTCCCCCGCCTGGTCCACGGACGACATCAGCGCCGAAGGGCGCCGCAAGCTGGCCGAGTTCGGCATAGCTCCCCCGCGCTCCCACGCGGCGGACGGGCCCGTCCCGCTGGGCCTGTCGATCCGCTGCCCCCACTGCGGCTCGACCGACACGGAGCTGCTCAGCCGCTTCTCCTCCACGGCCTGCAAGGCGCTGCGCCGCTGCGCCTCCTGCCGTGAACCCTTCGACCACTTCAAGGAGTTGTGATGGCCCGCTTCCACCCGCTCCGGATAGCGGCGGTCGACCGGCTCACCGACGACTCCGTGACGCTGACGTTCGACGTGCCGCCGGCACTGCGCGAGGAGTTCCGCTTCACCCCGGGCCAGCACCTCGCCATCCGCCGCTTCGCCGACGGCGCCCAGATCCGGCGTACGTACTCGATCTGCTCCCCGGCTCCCGCCCTGGACGCCCCGGACGAACCCCGGTCCCTGCGGGTCGGGGTGCGTCTGGTCGAGGCCGGCGCCTTCTCCACGTACGCCTTCAAGGAGCTCTCGGTCGGCGACGAGCTGGACGTGATGACACCCGCCGGGCGCTTCACGCTCGACCCGGCCCCGGGCCGTTACGCGGCGATCGTCGGCGGCAGCGGCATCACGCCCGTGCTCTCCATCGTCACGACCCTCCTGGAGCGCGAGCCGAAGGCGGACTTCTGCCTCATACGCAGCGACCGTACCGCCGCCTCGACGATGTTCCTGGAAGAGGTCGCCGACCTGAAGGACCGCTGGCCCGACCGGTTCCAGCTGGTGACCGTGCTCTCCCGCGAGGAGCAGCAGTCGGGGCTGGACTCCGGGCGGCTCGACGAGGAGCGGCTCACCCGGCTGTTGCCCGCGTTGTTGCCGGTGTCGGACATCGAGGGCTGGTTCCTGTGCGGGCCGTTCGGCCTGGTCCAGGGCGCGGAGCGGACGCTGCGCGCGCTCGGCGTGCCCCGGCGTCGGGTCCACGAGGAGATCTTCCACGTGGACGACAACCTTACGGCCGCCTCGCCGACCACGTCCCCCGCCGCCGCTTCCACCGCCCCCGCACACAGCACGCTGATGGCGACGCTCGACGGCCGCTCGGGCACCTGGCCCGTCCAGGACGGCGAGACACTGCTCGAAACGGTGTTGCGCAACCGCGCCGACGCGCCCTATGCCTGCAAGGGCGGCGTGTGCGGTACCTGCCGTGCGTTCTGTGTCTCGGGCGAGGTGCGGATGGACCGCAACTACGCGCTGGAGCCGGAGGAGACGGAGGCCGGGTACGTCCTCGCGTGCCAGTCCCGACCGGCCACGGGCGCGGTGGAGCTGGACTTCGACCGCTGAGGAGACGTAAGGACCACCTGACCCGCTCGCCCCGGCCCGCCGCCCTGCGCCCCTCCGCCCTCCGCCCTTCCCACAGAACCTGTTCCCTTCCCGTAGAACCTGTTCTACCTTGACGGCCCGTCAGGTAGAAGAGACGGAAGTGGCGACGGGGTACGAGATACGGGATACGGCGGTCGGCCGGTGCACGGGAGGACAGGCAGTGGACTTCACCTTCACCGAGGAACAGCAGGCCGTGGTCGAAGCGGCGCAGGCGCTCTTCGCGGATGTCGCGCCGGACGGGGTGCCGAGCCCCGCGCTCACGCCCGGCGCCGTCGCCGAGGACTTCGATCGCGCCCTGTGGTCCCGGCTGGCCGACGCCGACCTGCTGGGCGTCCTGATCGACACCGAGCAGGGCGGCGTGGGGCTGGACCCCATCGCGCTGTGCCTGGTGCTGCGCGAGGCCGCGAAGGTCCTCGCCCGGGTCCCGCTCCTGGAGAGCAGCGCCGTCGCGAGCGCCGTACAGGCGTACGGAAGCGACGAGTTGAAGCGGCGGATCCTCCCCGCGGCCGCCCGGGGCGAGCTGGTCCTGACCGTCGCCGCCCACGGCCGCACCGGCCACGACCCGGCCGAACTGTCCGTCACCGCACAGCGCGACGGCGACAGCTGGACCCTGGACGGACTGCAGACGAGCGTGCCGTGGGCGGACCACGCCGACCTCGTCGTCATACCCGCCCACACACCCGAGGGCCACCCGGTCCTCGCGCTCGTCCCCCGCGACCACGCGGGCCTCACCCGTGCCGAACAGTTCTCCACCAGCGGCGAGCGCCTGGGCGAACTCCACCTGGAAGGCGTGCGCGTCGCCGCCTCCGACGTCATCGAGGCCGACGGCGCCTGGGACACGCTGCGTGATCTGCTCACCACCGGGACCTGCGCGCTGGCGCTCGGCCTCGGCGAGGCAGTCCTGCGGATGACGAGTGAATACACCGGAAAGCGCGAGCAGTTCGGGCACCCGGTGGCGACCTTCCAGGCCGTGGCCGTGCAGGCCGCCGACCGCTACATCGACCTGCGCGCGATGGAGGTCACCCTCTGGCAGGCCGCCTGGCGCATCAGCTCCGGAGCGGGCGGCGCGCTGCCCGTCACGGGCGACGTGGCCGTGGCCAAGATCTGGGCGTCGGACGGCGTACGAAGGGTCGTCCAGACCGCCCAGCACCTGCACGGCGGCTTCGGCGCGGACACCGACTACTCCCTGCACCGCTATCACGCCTGGGCCAAACAGCTGGAGCTCTCACTCGGCCCGGCAGCCGCCCACGAGGAGGCGCTGGGCGACCTGCTGGCCGCCCACGCACTCGCCTGACCGGACGAGCGAGTAATCGGCGGTCAGACGACGGTGCCCGGCTGTCCCTTGTCGTCGACCACGGGGCGCCCCGCGGCCTCCCAGGCCTCCATGCCACCGGCGACGTTCGCCGCGTCGATGCCCTGCTGCGCGAGGTACATGGTGACCTGGGCGGAGCGTCCGCCGGAGCGGCAGATCACGTTGACCCGGCCGTCCTGCGGGGCGGCCTCGGTCAACTCGCCGTACCGGGAGACGAACTCACTCATCGGGATGTGCAGCGCGTCCGCGGCGTGACCGGCCTGCCATTCCTCGTCCTCGCGGACGTCCAGCAGAAAGTCGCCGCTCGAAAGGTCGTCGATACCGACCGTGGGCACCTGAGATCCGAAAGCCATGCCCCCGACGCTACCCGACCCCCGACGGCGCCAAGCCGTCAGCCGCCCCACGCCAAGCCGTCACCGTCCTGCCGCCCGCGCTACGCCGTGAGCCGCTGCAGCTCCGCCTCGCGCTCGGCGACCTGGGCGAGCAGCTGCTCGGCGATCTCGTCGAGGAGCGTGTCCGGGTCGTCGGGCGCCAGCCGCAGCATCCCGCCGATCGCGCTCTCCTCCAGCTCCTTGGCGAGGACCGAGAGGAGCTCCTTGCGCTGGGAGAGCCACTCCAGGCGGGCGTACAGCTCCTCGCTGCGGGTGAGCCGCTCCTCCTCGGGCACCGGGCCCGCGGCCCACTCCTCGGAGAGCTCCCGCAGGACCGCCTCGTCGCCACGGGCGTAGGCGGCGTTGACGCGCGTGATGAACTCCTCGCGCCGCTGCCGCTCACCCTCCTCCTGCGCCAGGTCCGGGTGCGCCTTGCGGACGAGGTCGCGGTAGAGCTTGCGGGCCTCCTCGCCCGGGCGCACCCGCTGCGGCGGCCGCACCGACTGGTCGGTGAGCATCGCGGCGGCCTCGGGGTAGAGCCCCTCGCCGTCCATCCAGCCGTGGAACAACTCCTCGACGCCCGGCATCGGCATCACCCGTGCCCGTGCCTCGTCCGCCTTGCGCCGGTCCTCGGGGTCGCCGGTGCGGGCCGCGGTGGCCTCGGCGATCTGTGCGTCGAGCTCGTCGAGGCGCGCGTACATCGGGCCGAGCTTCTGGTGGTGCAGGCGGGAGAAGTTCTCGACCTCCACGCGGAAGGTCTCCAGCGCGATCTCGTACTCGATCAGCGCCTGCTCGGCCGCGCGGACCGCTCTTTCGAGCCGCTCCTCGGGGCGTTCCTCCCGCCGCTCCTCCGGGGTGGCCGCGGCCCGCTCGGCGGACCGCTCCCTGAGGCGGGCCTTCAGCTGCTCCTTGAGCCGCCCTTCGGTACCCGCCTGCCGGGTCTCCGCTTCGGGAGTCTCAGGCGTCTCGGGCTGCGTCGGCTCGGCTTCCGGGGTCGTCACCCGACCAGCCTAGGCCACCGGGCGCCCCGCCCCGGAAACCCGCACCGGCCCCGGCACACGCCCGCCCCCGCCCGGCCGCCGCACGCCCCGCGATCCACCCCTCACACACCGGCCTCCGCCGCCACCCGACCCTCCTTGACCGCACCCACCAGCAGCGCGTGATCCGCCTCGGTCCGGTCCGCGTACGCCGTGGCGAACCGGGCCATCGCGTCGTCCAGCTGGTCGTTCTTGCCGCAGTACCCCGCTATGAGGCGCGGGTCCGCGCTGTGCGCGTGCGCGCGGGCCAGCAGGGCGCCGGTCATGCGGCCGTAGTCGTCCAGCTGGTCGGCGGCCAGCGCCGCTGGGTCGACGCTGCCCTTGCGGTTCCTGAACTGGCGTACCTGGAAAGGCCGTCCACCCACCGTCGTCCACCCCAGCAAGAAGTCGCTGATCACCTGCATGCGCTTCTGGCCGAGCACCACCCGGTGCCCTTCGTGCGCCGTCTCCGGCGCCTTGAACCCGGCCACCGGCAGATGCGGCAGCAGCGCGGAGGGCCGCGCCTCCTTGACCTGGAGCACCAGCGGCTCGCCCCGGTGGTCGAGCAGCAGCACCACGTACGACCGCAGGCCCACGCTGCCCGTGCCGACGACGCGGAATGCCACGTCCTGGATCGCGTACCGCGCGAGCAGCGGCAGCCGGTCCTCGGTCAGCGTCTCCAGATACTCCCCGAGCGCGCCGGCCACCGCGGCGGCCTCGCCGTCCGGCACCCGGCGCAGCACGGGCGGGGAGTCGACGAAGCGCCGCCCCACGGCTCCGGCCGCACCGCCCTCGTCGCCGTCCCCCTCGACGCGCTCGGTCGACTTCGCGGCGAACCGGGCGCTCGTGTTCTTCCTCGCCTTCTCGGAGACCCGCTCCAGGGTGCCGAGGAGGTCGCGCGCGTCCGCGTGCGAGACCAGCTCCTCGTCCGCGATGGCGTTCCACGCGTCGAGGACCGGGAGCTTCGCGAGCAGCCGCATGGTGCGGCGGTAGGCCCCCACGGCGTCCCGCGCGGCGTCCTGGCAGGTGTCCTCGGCCGCGCCCGCCTCGCGCCCCGCGAGCACCAGGGACGCGGCGAGCCGCTTGAGGTCCCACTCCCAGGGGCCGTGCACCGTCTCGTCGAAGTCGTTCAGGTCGATGACGAGGCCGCCGCGCGCGTCCCCGTACAACCCGAAGTTCGCCGCGTGCGCGTCTCCGCAGATCTGGGCGCCGATGCCCGTCATCGGGGTGCGCGCGAGGTCGTACCCCATCAGGCCCGCGGAGCCCCGCAGGAACGCGAAGGGGGAGGCGGCCATCCTGCCGACGCGGATCGGCGCGAGCTCAGGGAGCCGGCTGCGGTTGGACTCGCGCACCGCGGCCACCGGGTCGGGGCGCCCGCCGTCCACCACGAACTCCGCGTGCGAGGTCCGCGGCACCCGCTCCCGCAGCGCCTTGCCCTCTTTCTTCGGCGATCCCTGCACGGGCCACTCGGCGAACCCCGCCACCCGCGGCACCCGCTCGCCCCGCTGCCCGGGAATCCTCCCGTCGAGCCCCACCATGATCATCGCCCCCGCCGACCGTCGGCCAACCCCGGATCCGGCCTCGACCGTACCGCCGCACGCCGACCGGCGTCAGAGCCTGTGGATAACTTCGGTGACATACATCACGGCGCCCGAGCCTGCGCAGCGAACGGCACCACGAGTGGGCACAAAAAGAAGCGGTCCCCTTCCGGACTTTCGTCCGGAGGAGGACCGCTTCCTCATGGTGCGCGAGGGGGGAGTTGAACCCCCACGCCCTTTCGGGCACTGGAACCTGAATCCAGCGCGTCTGCCTATTCCGCCACCCGCGCATTGGGTGTTGTCTTTGGGTCCCGCCTTGGGGGGCGAGCGCCTGCCGACATCCAGAAGATTAGCACGCTGCAGACGGTGGATTCACATCCGTTTGGCGGGGGCACCTGGCCAAGTGCGGGTCCCGACCGGGCTTCGCCCCGCCCGGTCGGCGCCCGGACGCGAACCCGTCCCGCCCGACACCGCGGCCCCGTGCGACCCGACATCGCGGCCCCGTCCCGGCCGAGCTCGGCGAGGTCCACAGCCAGGTGCGGGACACTGGCTTTGGGCCCCCTCTACGATCCCTCGTAAAGGGAGACTCGAACCGGAGCTCCGAGCCACTGCCCGTACGGGGTGCCGGGGCAAGGAATCAGGGCTTCCTCAGGGGTCCTGGGAGGATCCTCTGGACCCTGGTGCGGGCATGCCTTGTGAGAGGCGACACTCGTCGATCGGGCGGACAGGGGGAACCAGCCGATTTCCCGGCGCGTGGATACGATCAGTAAGCAGTACCAGGATGACTACGACGGAGGAGGTGCCCCATGGGAGTCCTGAAGAAGTTCGAGCAACGTCTCGAAGGTCTGGTCAACGGCACCTTCGCCAAGGTCTTCAAGTCCGAGGTCCAGCCCGTCGAGATCGCCGGCGCCCTCCAGCGCGAGTGCGACAACAACGCGACGATCTGGAACCGCGAGCGGACGGTCGTCCCCAACGACTTCATCGTGGAGCTCAGCGCCCCCGACTTCGACCGGCTGAGTCCGTACTCGGGCCAGCTCGGCGACGAGCTCTCCGGCATGGTGCGTGACTACGCGAAGCAGCAGCGCTACAGCTTCATGGGTCCCATCAAGGTCCACCTGGAGAAGGCCGAGGACCTCGACACCGGGCTGTACCGGGTGCGCAGCCGCACGCTGGCCTCCAGCAGCTCCCAGGCGCCCGAGCGCGCCCCCGCGGCCCCCGGCGGCCCTGCCGCGGCTCCCGGTCGCGGTGCGGGCGGCCCAGGTGCCGCCGGCGGGGGCTACGGCTACCCGCAGCCGCCGTCCGGGACCCCCGGCGGCCCGCCTCCCATGCCCGCCGCGCCGCCGCCCGGCGCGGGCCGTCCCGGCGGGCAGTCCCCGGCACCGAGCAGGCCCCAGGGCCCCGGCGCCGGTCCACTACCGGGCGCCCAGGTGCGGCGCTGGATCGAGATCAACGGCAATCGCCATCAGATCTCCCGCCCGACGCTGGTGCTGGGTCGCAGCACCGACGCCGATGTGCGGATCGACGACCCCGGCGTATCGCGCCGGCACTGTGAGATCCGGACCGGAACGCCCTCGACGATCCAGGATCTCGGGTCCACCAACGGCATCGTGGTGGACGGGCAGCACACCACCCGCGCTACGCTCCGCGACGGCTCGCGGATCGTCGTGGGTCAAACCACCATCGTTTACCGGCAAGCCGAAGGGTGAAGCGGGGGCAATGTCAGAGCTGACCCTGACGGTCATGCGGCTAGGTTTCCTAGCCGTTCTGTGGCTGTTCGTGATCGTGGCCGTCCAGGTCATCCGCAGCGACCTGTTCGGAACGCGTGTCACCCAGCGCGGTTCGCGCCGGGAGCGTCCCCAGCAGGCCGCCCGCCAGCAGCAGGCCGCCGCGCCTGTGCCGCAGCGGCAGCAGGGCGGCGGTGGCCGGCAGCGGCGCGGCGCCCCCAGCAAGCTGGTCGTCTCCGAGGGCATCCTCGCCGGGACGACCGTCGCGCTGCAGGGCCAGACCATCACGCTGGGCCGGGCGCACGACTCCACGATCGTGCTGGACGACGACTACGCCTCCAGCAGGCATGCCAGGATCTACCCGGACCGTGACGGCCAGTGGATCGTCGAGGATCTCGGGTCCACCAACGGCACGTATCTCGACCGGACCCGACTCACCACCCCGACGCCCGTTCCGCTGGGCGCGCCGATCCGCATCGGCAAGACCGTCATCGAGCTGCGGAAGTAGTACTACGTCATGACAGAGCGCGAGCGGAGCGAGCGAGCCGAAACGGCTGTCCAGGCACTGGACGCCGGCGCGCTCCCGACCGGAGGGTGGGCACCGTGCGGATGTACCCGGAGCCGACGGGCGAGGTGCGCATGAGTCTGTCTTTGCGCTTCGCCGCCGGATCGCACAAAGGCATGATCCGGGAGGGGAACGAGGACTCCGGTTACGCCGGCCCGCGCCTCCTCGCGATCGCCGACGGCATGGGTGGCCAGGCCGCGGGCGAGGTGGCGAGCTCCGAGGTCATCTCGACCCTCGTCACGCTCGACGACGACGTCCCGGGCTCGGACATCCTGACGTCGCTGGGCACCGCCGTGCAGCGGGCCAACGACCAGCTGCGCGTGATGGTCGAGGAGGACCCCCAGCTCGAGGGCATGGGCACGACCCTGACCGCCCTCCTGTGGACGGGCCAGCGCCTCGGTCTCGTCCACGTCGGCGACTCGCGCGCGTACCTCCTGCGGGACGGCGTGCTCACGCAGATCACCCAGGACCACACCTGGGTGCAGCGCCTCGTCGACGAGGGCCGGATCACCGAGGAAGAGGCCACCACCCACCCGCAGAGGTCGCTCCTCATGCGCGCGCTGGGCAGCGGCGACCACGTGGAGCCGGATCTGTCGATCCGCGAGGTCCGCGCCGGCGACCGCTACCTGATCTGCTCGGACGGCCTCTCCGGAGTCGTCTCGCACCAGACCATGGAGGACACCCTCGCCTCCTACCAGGGCCCCCAGGAGACCGTGCAGGAGCTGATCCAGCTCGCGCTGCGCGGCGGTGGCCCCGACAACATCACCGTGATCGTCGCCGACGTCCTGGACATCGACAGCGGCGACACCCTCGCGGGACAGCTGTCCGACACCCCCGTGGTGGTCGGCGCGGTCGCCGAGAACCAGCTCCAGTCGCAGGACGACGGCGCCATGCAGACGCCCGCGGGGCGCGCCTCCGGGCTCGGCCGTCCGGTCCCGACGCAGCCCTCGGGCGGCGGCGGCTTCGGCCCGCCCGGCAGCGGCGACACCACGGGGTACGTACCCGAGGGCAGCTTCGGGTCCTATGACGACGATGACTTCGTCAAGCCCGGCGGCGGCCGCAAGTGGCTCAAGAGATCCCTGTACGGGGCGCTCGCCCTCGCCGTCATCGCCGGTGGCCTCTACGGCGGCTACCGCTGGACGCAGACCCAGTACTACGTGGGTACGAAGGACGAGCACATCGCCCTGTACCGGGGCATCGACCAGGATCTGGCCTGGGTCAGTCTGTCGAAGGTCGAGAAGGACCACCCCGAGATCGAACTCAAGTACCTGCCGCCGTACCAGCGCAAGCAGGTCGAGGGGACGATCCCCGAGGACAACCTCGACGACGCCAAGGGCAAGGTCGACGAGTTGGGCGTGCAGGCCTCCGCGTGCAAGAAGGAAGCCGAGCGCCGCGAGGTCGAGCGCGAGAACAACGCCAAGACCGGTGAGGGCGAAGCCGGTGGCACCGAGGGCCGGCGCAAGCCGACGGGCCCTGACTCCACGACCGCCCCGCCCGTCGGGGACGACAAGAACGACAAGAACAGCTCGACCGACAAGAACAAGTCCAAGACCGCACCGACTCCCACACCCGGCCCCAGCCTCTCCGACGATGAGCAGAAGCTGGTCCCGCTGTGCGGTAAGCAGTAAGCAGCCGTTGGGGGCCTTTGCACGCCATGAGCAGTACTACACACACGTCGACGATCGGCGCGATCGGTGCGCCGAGCCGGCGCAACACCGAGCTCGCGCTGCTTGCGTTCGCAGTCGTCATTCCGCTGTTCGCCTACATGAACGTGGGCCTGGCCATCGACGGCAAGGTGCCGTCCGGCATGCTCGGCTACGGTGCGGGCCTCGGCCTGCTCGCCGCGGTGGGCCACCTCGTCGTCCGCAAGTTCGCGGCCTACGCGGATCCGCTGCTGCTGCCGCTCGCCACCCTGCTGAACGGCCTGGGCCTGGTGCTGATCTGGCGGCTCGACCAGTCCGAGCGCCTGCAGCAGCTGCCGGACTTCAGCCCCGCGGCGCCGAACCAGCTCAAGTACTCCGCGATCGGCATCGCCCTGTTCGTCGGTGTGCTGCTGCTCCTCAAGGACCACCGCGTCCTGCAGCGCTACACCTACATCTCCATGGTCGCGTCCCTGGTGCTGCTGCTCCTGCCACTCGTGCCGGGGCTCGGCATGAACGTCTTCGGCGCGAAGATCTGGATCCACGTCGGCGGATTCTCCATCCAGCCCGGTGAGTTCGCGAAGATCGTCATCGCGATCTTCTTCGCCGGCTACCTGATGGTGAAGCGCGACGCCCTCGCCCTGGCCAGCCGTCGCTTCATGGGCCTGTACCTGCCGCGCGGGCGCGACCTCGGGCCGATCATCGTCGTCTGGGCCATGTCGATCCTCATCCTGGTCTTCGAGACCGACCTCGGTACGTCACTGCTGTTCTTCGGCATGTTCGTCGTCATGCTGTACGTCGCCACGGAGCGCACCAGCTGGATCGTCTTCGGTCTGCTGATGTCCGCGGTCGGCGCCGTCGCCGTGGCGAGCTTCGAACCGCACATCCAGACGCGTGTGCAGGCCTGGCTCAACCCGTTGCGCGAGTACAAGCTCAGCCAGGCCGGCGTCCAGGACGGTGTCCTCCACTCCGAGCAGGCGATGCAGGCCCTGTGGGCCTTCGGCTCCGGCGGCACCCTCGGTTCCGGTCTCGGCCAGGGCCACTCGGACCTGATCAAGTTCGCCGCCAACTCCGACTTCATCCTCGCCACCTTCGGCGAGGAGCTCGGGCTCGCCGGCATCATGGCGATCCTGCTCATCTACGGGCTGATCGTCGAGCGCGGCGTCCGCACGGCGCTCGCCGCCCGCGACCCGTTCGGCAAGCTCCTCGCGATCGGCCTCTCCGGAGCCTTCGCCATCCAGGTCTTCGTCGTCGCGGGCGGCGTCATGGGCCTGATCCCGCTGACCGGTATGACCATGCCCTTCCTGGCGTACGGCGGTTCCTCCGTCATCGCCAACTGGGCGCTGATCGGCATCCTGATCAGGATCAGCGACACCGCGCGCCGCCCGGCCCCGTCCCCCGCCCCGAACCCAGACGCCGAGATGACCCAGGTGGTCCGACCGTGAACAAGCCCCTGCGCCGGATCGCGATCTTCTGCGGGCTGCTCATCCTCGCCCTGCTCGCCCGGGACAACTGGCTCCAGTACGTCCAGGCGGATTCGCTCGCCAAGGACGACAAGAACCGCCGCGTCACCATCGAGCGCTACTCCCAGCCGCGCGGCGACATCATCGTCGACGGCAAGCCGATCACCGGCTCGAAGGCGACGCCAGGCAACGACCTCAAGTACAAGCGCACCTGGAAGGACGGGCCCATGTGGGCCCCCGTCACCGGCTACTCCTCGCAGCGCATGGGCGCCACCCAGCTGGAGAGCATCGACGACGGCATCCTCACCGGCAACGACGACCGGCTCTTCTTCCGCCGCACCCTGGACATGCTGACCGGCGAGAAGAAGGAGGGCGGCAACGTCGTCACCACCCTCAACTCCGCCGCGCAGAAGGCCGCGTACGAAGGCCTGAAGGGGCGCGGCAAGGGTGCCGTCGCCGCGCTCGACCCGTCCACGGGCGCGATCCTGGCGCTCGCCTCCACGCCGTCGTACGACCCCGGTGACTTCGCGGGCAACACCAACGCGGAGGCCGAGAAGTACCTCAGCCTGGAAAAGGACAAGGACAAGCCGATGGTCAACCGCGCGCTGCGCGAGACCTATCCGCCCGGCTCCACCTTCAAGGTGGTCACGGCGGCGGCCGCCCTGGAGCACAACCTCTACGAAGGCATCGACAGCAAGACGGACTCGCCGGACCCCTGGACGATGCCGAACACGACGCAGCCGCTGCCGAACGAGGGGCACATCCCCTGCAAGAACGCCACCCTGCGTGAGGCGCTTCGCTGGTCCTGCAACACCGTCTTCGGCAAGATCGGCTCCGATCTCGGCAAGGACAAGATGCTGGAGACGGCGAAGAAGTTCGGCTTCAACGAGCAGCAGTTCGTGCCCGTGCGCTCCAACGCCTCCAACTTCCCCGAGGACATGGACCGGCCGCAGACCGCGCTGTCCTCCATCGGCCAGTTCGAGACGGCCGCGACGCCGCTGCAGATGGCCATGGTCGCCTCCGCGGTCGCCAACGACGGCACGCTCATGGAGCCGTACATGGTGAGCGAGCTGCAGGCGCGCAACCTGGACACCATCGAGAAGCACTCGCCCAAGGAGATGAGCGAGCCCCTCTCGAAGGAGAACGCGCAGAAGCTCCAGGAAATGATGGAGACGGTGGTCGAGAAGGGCACCGGAACCATGGCGAAGATCCCGGGCGTCACCGTCGGCGGTAAGACGGGTACGGCGCAGCACGGCGTGGCGAACAGCAAGAACCCCTACGCCTGGTTCATCTCGTACGCGAAGACGGACTCCGGGTCGCCGGTCGCCGTCGCCGTGGTCGTCGAGGACAGTGACGCCAGCCGCCAGGACATCTCCGGTGGCGGTCTCGCCGCGCCGATCGCCAAGGACGTGATGAAGGCGGTCATCGACAGCAAGAAGTGACCCCCGTCACGGCCCCTCCACATCGGTGCACGTTGCGGTACCGGTCCGGTATCGGGTGACGGCCGCGGCCGGGTCACGCAAGTGGAGCCGGGTACCGTATGCCCGGACAGCACACCGCCGGACCACACAACGGTGCGGTCGGGACCGACGGAGAGGGCTGGATTAGCTATGGAAGAGCCGCGTCGCCTCGGCGGCCGGTACGAGCTGGGCCAGGTGCTCGGCCGTGGTGGCATGGCCGAGGTGTACCTCGCGCACGACACCCGGCTCGGCCGCACCGTGGCGGTGAAGACGCTGCGGGTGGACCTCGCTCGTGACCCGTCCTTCCAGGCCCGGTTCCGCCGGGAGGCCCAGTCGGCCGCCTCGCTCAACCACCCGGCGATCGTCGCGGTCTACGACACCGGCGAGGACTACGTCGACGGGGTCTCCATCCCGTACATCGTGATGGAGTACGTCGACGGCTCCACGCTGCGCGAGCTCCTGCACTCCGGTCGCAAGCTGCTGCCCGAGCGGGCCATGGAGATGACGATCGGCATCCTCCAGGCCCTGGAGTACTCGCACCGCAACGGCATCGTGCACCGCGACATCAAGCCCGCGAACGTCATGCTGACGCGCAACGGCCAGGTCAAGGTGATGGACTTCGGCATCGCCCGCGCCATGGGCGACTCCGGCATGACCATGACGCAGACCGCCGCGGTGATCGGCACGGCGCAGTACCTCTCGCCCGAGCAGGCCAAGGGCGAGCAGGTCGACGCCCGCTCCGACCTCTACTCCACCGGCTGTCTCCTCTACGAGCTGCTCACCGTCCGGCCGCCCTTCGTGGGCGACTCCCCGGTCGCGGTGGCCTACCAGCATGTACGAGAGGAGCCGCAGGCCCCGAGCGTCTTCGACGGCGAGATCACGCCGGAGATGGACGCCATCGTCCTGAAGGCCCTCACCAAGGACCCGGACTACCGCTACCAGTCGGCAGACGACATGCGCGCCGACATCGAGGCCTGCCTGGACGGCCAGCCGGTCGCCGCGACCGCCGCCATGGGCGCGGTGGGTTACGGCGGGGCCGACGGCTACGGCAACGACCAGCAGACCGCGATGCTGCGCCCGCAGCACGGCCAGGGCCAGACGTCGATGATGCCGCCGGTCACGCCGGGCGACGGGGGTTACGACGACGGCCGGGGGCGCCGCAAGAAGAGCAACACCTCGACGTGGCTGCTCGTCCTCGCCGGCGTCCTGGTCCTGGTGGGGGCGATCCTCATCGGGAAGTGGGCGTTCACCGGGGGCGGCGGGGACGACGCCACCAAGGCGCCGGACTTCGTGGGCGAGTCCTACAAGGAGGCCCAGGAGTCGGCGGAGAACGTCGGCCTCAAGCTGGAGCTCGGCAAGCGCGAGCCGTGCGAGAAGTACCCCAAGGGTCAGATCTGCGATCAGGACCCGGGGGCGGACGCGAAGGTCAAGAAGGGCGACACCATCACGGTGACAGTGTCGACCGGCGCGCCCAAGGTCGCGGTGCCGAACGTCATCTCCCTGGACGAGGAAACCGCCACAAAGAAGCTCAAGAGCGACAAGTACCAGTTCGACGTCACCACCAAGTCCCGGGAGTCCACCGAGGATCCGGGCACGGTTCTGGAACAGGACCCGACCTCGGGCTCCGAGGTCCAGAAGGGCAGCAAGGTCACGCTGGTCGTGGCCAAGAAGAAGGCGCAGTCCACGGTTCCCAGCGTGGCGGGCAAGACCTGGGAAGAAGCCAAGAAGCAGATCGAGGCCAACGACCTGGTGGCGCAGCGCGAGGACGTCGCCAGCGAGGAGGTCGAGGCGGGCAAGGTCATCCAGACCACGCCGTCCGCGGGCTCGTCGGCCGACCCCGGTTCCACGGTGACCGTCCAGGTCGCCAAGAAGGCCGAGGAGAGCACCGTCCCGCAGCTCGCCGGCCAGAAGCTGAAGGACGCCCGCAAGGCCATCGAGGACGCGGGCCTGAGCGTCGGCACCATCAACGGCCCGCAGGACGACGACGCCCTCGTGTACATGTCCCAGCCCCGCGCGGGTGAGAAGGCGGCCCCCGGCAGCGCGGTCACCCTGACGACCGTGGGCGGGAACGGCAACGGGAACGGCGGCAACGGCGGCGGAGACCAGGGCGGCGGGAACGGTCTCGTCGGTGGTCTCGGCGACTGGGGCAGGCACGGCGACGACTGACAGCACCGCCTGTCCAGCACCCTCTGTCCACGCAGAAGCCCCGGTACCGCTGAGCGGTACCGGGGCTTCTGCGTGGATCCGTTGCGTGGAGCCGCATGTGGCCGGGCGGGGCGGGCCTACTTCAGCTCCGGCGGCGGCGTCCGCTTGGCGTCGACCTTCTCGGTGCGCTCCAACTCGCCCCAGACCACGTAGCGGTAGCGCGAGGTGTAGACCGGCGTGCAGGTGGTGAGCGTGATGTAGCGGCCCGGCTTCTTGACGCCCGACTCCTTCGGGACGTCGTCCAGGACCTTCACGTTGAACTTCGAGGTCTCGGGCAGCGTCGCGTACACCTTGTACACGTACCAGGTGTCCCGGGACTCGAAGACGATCGCGTCGCCCTTCTCGATCTTGTCGATCTTGTGGAACTTCGCGCCGTGGCCGTCGCGGTGCGCGGCCAGCGCGAAGTTGCCCTTCTTGGACTCGGGCAGCGCGGACTTGACCGGGTCCTTGTAATAGCCGGCGACGCCGTCGTTGAGGACCTTGCTGCTGGTGCCGCCCTTGACGAGCACCTCGCCGTTGCCCATCGCGGGCACGTGCAGAAAGCCGATGCCGTCCTTGGTGTCGATCTTTCCGGGGCCGCTCGCCCAGTGGTCGCGCACCCGGTCGCCCTGCTTGTGCGCCTCGCGGTCCGCCACGACGTTCGTCCACCACAGCGAGTAGACGACGAAGAGACCGAGCACGAGCCCTGCCGTGATGAGGAGTTCGCCGAAGACGCTGACCGCGGTGGCGATGCGGCCGCGGCCCCGGCCGCGTGGTGCGGGGGACGGTGCGGGCGCCTCGGCCTGCTTCTCGTCGTCGTCGGTCGTGGCTGCCACTCGATCTGCCCCGTTCTCACCGTTCTAGTTCACGAGCGCGCCGGGCTTGCCCTTGCTGCGCGGCCGTTCCTCGACCATCTTGCCCCAGACGATCATTCGATACTTACTCGTGAATTCCGGGGTACAGGTGGTCAGTGTGATGTACCGGCCCGGTTTGGTGAACCCCGAGCCCGGCGGGACGGGCCCGATCACGCTCGTGTTGCCCGGGGAGGTCTGCGGCAGGATGCTCGCCATCTTGTAGACGAAGTACTTGTCCTGCGTCTCCACCACGATCGGGTCGCCCGGCTTCAGGTGGTTGATGTAGCGGAACGGTTCACCATGGGTGTTGCGGTGCCCCGCGACCGCGAAGTTGCCCTGTTTCGCGTCGGGCATCGGCGTCTTGGTGCGGCCCTCGCTGTAGTGGCCGACCATGCCCCGGTCGAGCACCTGGTGTTTGTCGATGCCCTCGGCGACCGGCACGACGACGTCCAGGCGCGGGATGTGCAGCAGCGCGAACCCCTGCCCCGGCTCGAAGGCCCCCGGCTTGCCCTTGCCCTTGGCCCAGCTCTCCTGGAGATCGTGGGCGGCGCCGTCCGCCTGCTGGTGGGCCCGGATGTTGGTCCACCACAGCTGGTACGTGACGAACAGCAGCATCAGGACGCCGACGGTGATGAAGACCTCGCCGAGGCCCCGGCTGATCACGGCGCCGGGCGACGGCCTGCGGGCGCGCTCCGCGCGGCGGGCCTCAAGACGGGAGAGCGGTGCGGCGCCCGACCCGGTCCTGGGGGCGTCGGCACGGTCGGCGGTCGCGCGCGTTCCGCCCTTCTTCGCGGCCTTGCGGCGGGCCGCTCGGCCGCCCTCCGCGGGGCGGTCGGTCGCGGTCTCCTGCCCGGCTATTCGACGGGTGTCCGCCGTCCGCAGCCCCACCGTCTCGTCGTCGCGGGCCGGTTGGGCCGGCTGAGTCGGCCGTGTCGACTGTGCCGGCTGTGTCGGTTGCGCCGGCTCGGGGGCGTAGGCGCCGTACAGCTGCTCGTACGTGGGTTCCTGCGGGGGCCCGGACCGGGGCTCGGGGTCCGTCGGCCGCCGCGCCCCGTACCAGTCCCGGGCGTACCCCTCGGGGTCGTACCACTCCTGCTTCGGGGGCTCGGCGGACTGCTGCGGCTGCTGCGGCTGCGGCTGCTGCTCCGGTTGCTGCGGCTCCGGCTCGGTCGTGGGGCCGCTGCGGAACCATGGCGAGGGGTGCTGGCCCGCGGCGGGGCGCTGCCCCGGCAGCGGGTCCGTCAGCGGGTCGTCCAGATCGTCGACCGCCGCCTCGAACGCGCCCTCGTCCCCGTACGCGCCCTCGTCCCCGTACGCGCCTTCGTCCCCGTACGCGCCGTTCGCGTCGTACGGGGCTCCGGAGGGGTCGCGCTCGGGGCGCAGGTCGGTCACGCCGTGGCCCGGCCCACCACCGGGGCCAGCCCACTCGATCTCCCGACGGCCCCCGTGTCGCCGCACTCCACCAGCCAGTTGGCGAGCATCAGATGGCCGTGCTCGGTCAGCACCGACTCGGGGTGGAACTGCACGCCCTCGACCGGGAGTTCACGGTGGCGCAGGCCCATGATGATCCCGTCCTCCGTGCGCGCGGTGACCTCCAGGTCGGCCGGGACGGTGGCCGGCTCGGCGGCCAGCGAGTGGTAGCGCGTCGCGGTGAACGGCGACGGCAGCCCCGCGAAGACGCCCCGGCCCTCGTGGCGGACGAGCGAGGTCTTGCCGTGCAGCAGCTCCGGGGCGCGGTCCACCACGCCGCCGTACGCCACCGCCATGGACTGCATGCCGAGGCAGACGCCGAAGACGGGCACGCCGGTGGCGGCGCAGTGCCGCACCATCTCCACGCAGACGCCCGCCTGTTCCGGGGTGCCGGGGCCCGGCGAGAGCAGCACGCCGTCGAAGCCGTCCTGCGCGTGCCGGAGCTCGACCTCGTCGTTGCGCACGACCTCGCACTCGGCGCCCAGCTGGTACAGGTACTGGACGAGGTTGAAGACGAAGCTGTCGTAGTTGTCCACGACGAGGACACGGCTGCGGCGCGCGCCGCTCGGAGTACTCACTGGCCGTCCACGGTGACGTCGTTGAAGGGCAGCAGCGGTTCCGCCCACGGGAAGACGTACTGGAACAGCACATAGACGACCGCGAGGACGAGCACCAGCGAAATCAGTGCCCTGATCCATGCGTTTCCCGGCAGATGCCGCCAGATCCAGCCGTACATGCCGTCCCTTCCGTCGCGTACGGCAGGGCCTCCCTCGCCGTACGGCACCAGACTAACGGCGCAGTGCCTCCGGTTTCCCGGCCTCCACGGGCTGGGTGGCATCCAGATGGGCCCAGGCGATCAGCCGGTGGCTGTGGCCCCACTCCGGTTCGCAGGTCGTCAGGGTGAGGTAGCGCCCGGGGCCGTCGTAGCCGGACTTGCGCGGCACGGGGTCGATGACACCGATGTCGCCGGGGAGCGTGCGGTAGGGCTTCTTGTCGACGCGGTACGTGAACCAGGTCGTGCCGTCGGTCAGGACGACGGGGTCGCCGGGGCGCAGCTTCGGGAAGTCCTTGAAGGGGTCGCCATAGGTGCGGCGGTGGCCGGCCACGGAGAAGTTGCCCTTCTGTCCGAGCGGGGCGGTGGAGGCGTAGTGGCCGAGGCCCTTCTTGAGGACGTCGGTGCCGGTGCCCTGGAGCACGGGCTTGTTCCACGTGAAACCGAACCGCGGGATGTACATGACGGCGAAGGCCTTGCCGTCCTTGTAGGGGGCCGGTTTCCCCGGCGAGCTCTCGGCGGGTCCCGCGGGTCCCGTCCCGGCCGGCCCGTCGTCCGCGCCGGTGGAGACCGCGCCCCGCGCCCACCGGTCCTGCAGCTCGTCGATCTGGCCGTCCATGGCGTGGTCGGCCTTCACGCCGGTCCAGAACAGGACGTACCCGACGAAGAGCACGATCAATGCGCCGACGGTGATGCACAGTTCGCTCAACGTCCTGACGAGCACTCGCACCGACACAGGCTCCCCCAGCGGCTTACTCCACGGGCTTCGCGTAGTGGAGATCCACTGTGCCCGAGTAGCCGGGAAGAGTCACCGCCCCGTCGTCGTCCACTTTCCAGCCGAGACCGTACGCGTTGACGTACAGCATGTAGTTCTGGATCTCCGGGGAGGCGGCGAGGGCGTTCTTGAGCTTGTCGGGGTCGCCGACCGCGGTCACCTTGTACGGCGGGGAGTAGACGCGGCCCTGCAGGATCAGGGTGTTGCCGACGCAGCGCACGGCGCTCGTGGAGATCAGCCGCTGGTCCATGACCTTGATGCCCTTGGCCCCGCCCTGCCAGAGGGCGTTGACCACGGCCTGCAGGTCCTGCTGGTGGATGACCAGGTCGTTGGGCTGGGGCTCGGGGTAGCCGGGGAGCTTGGCGGTGGCGTTGGGTGGGGCGTCGGCGAGGGTGACCGAGACCGCGGAGCCACTGAGTTTTTTCGTGCCGGCGTTCTCTTCGAGGGCCTTGAGCCGGGCCTGGTCGGCCTTGGTGCCGCCGCTGTCCCGCTGGGCGAGCGATTCGACGTCGTCGCGCAGGGAGCCGTTGGACTCGTCGAGTGCGCCGTTCTTGTGGCTGCGTTCCTGAATGAGGTCGGAGAGTTTCAGGAGCGAGGCGTCGGTACGGATGTTGGTGCCCTTGGCCGTGTTGAAACTGGTGAAGAAGATCAGCCCGGCCAGGGCGAAAACAGCGCCCGTAAGTACCCGAACCGGACGCCATCGGGGGCGACGACCGGCACCTTTGTGGGAGTCGGCAGAATTGCTCAACGTACCCTTATCTCCTTCAGCGCCGCGGAAGCACTACGCTAACGGACGCCCGGGGGAGGGTTCAGCTCTGTGTGCCCCGCCCGGCGCCAGCCCACAGTCACCTGCGCGGCCACGCAGCGCATCGACAGGAGAGACCCTCGTGCCGAAGTCACGTATCCGCAAGAAGGCCGACGACTACACGCCGCCGCCCGCCAAGAAGGCGACGAACATCAAGCTGACCAACCGCAGCTGGGTGGCTCCGGTGATGCTGGCGATGTTCCTCATCGGTCTCGCCTGGATCGTCGTCTTCTACGTCACGGACGGCAAGCTCCCGATCGACCCCCTGGGCAACTGGAACATCGTGGTCGGCTTCGGCTTCATCGCCGCGGGCTTCGGCGTTTCCACCCAGTGGAAGTAGCCCCTCGCCCGTAGGGGAGGAAGGCGCCGCGCGCAAGCCTTGCCCTGAGTTATCCACAGCGCTATCCCCACCTGGGGATAAGGCTGAAGATCTGTGGATAACCCTCGCCCGGTTGACGCCGGTGTGACTGACCCACCGGATCTCTGTTCGCCGCGTGCCCCTTGTCCTTCCTGGGGAAACCCAGGTCAGCGACGAGGGGCACGCGTGTTCCCCGCATCATGCACAAGATCCGGCACACGCTGTGGACAACGGGGGTACCGCCGGTGATACGGGCGCCCTGTCAAGTGCGGTTGTGCCCAACCTGTCAGGTGAGCTGTGCGGTCCGTACGAGGACCACGACCACCGTCGCGACGAGCACCAGCGCACAGCTGCCGTACTGGATGAGGCTCCGTCGCTCGCGCGGCGCGTGCACCATCGCGTAGCCGACGACGAGGCCGCCGACCAGGCCGCCGACGTGGGCCTGCCAGGCGATGTCGGGCCACCTGAAGGTGATCACCAAGTTGATCGCCAGCAGCGCGAGCACCGGCCGCATGTCGTAGTTCAGCTTCCGCATCAGGATCGCGGTCGCGCCGAACAGCCCGAAGATGGCGCCGGACGCACCGAGCGAGGGCTGGTTCGGCTCCGCCAGGAGATACGTCAGGGCGCTGCCCGCGAGGCCGGACGCGGCGTAGAGCGCGAGATAGCGGACGCGGCCGAGGGCGGCTTCGAGCGGGCCGCCGACCCACCACAGGCTGAGCATGTTGAAGGCGATGTGCATATAGCCGCTGTGCAGGAACATCGCCGTCACGAGGCGGTACCACTGCCCTTCGGCGATGCCCTCCACACCGGACCCCGGGACGAAGGCGAGGCCCAGCAGCTCGAAGCGCTCGGTGAAGCGGTCGCCGACCGTCAGCTGCACGAGGAACAGCGCGAGGTTGACGCCCACGAGGATCTTGGTGACCAGGCGCGGGTCGGCCGCGACGGCGCCGCCCGCGACCGTGCGCGGCTGGTTGGCCTCGCGGGTGTGCCCGGTGCCCGAGCCGCCGCGGACACAGTCGGGGCACTGGAAGCCGACCGAGGCGCCGATCATGCACTCGGGGCAGATGGGGCGCTCGCAGCGCGTGCAGGTGATGCCGGTCTCACGGTCCGGATGCTGGTAGCAACGGGGCAGGCCCGACTGCCCCTGCGGCTCCTGCGGGCTGCCTGGCGCCTGCTCCATGGGTTCCCTCATTCTCCGTACGGACGCACCGGGGCGGCACACCTGGCAACGCGCCGCCCCGCCCTTCCTTACGGACGGGCGGGGCGGATTGGTTCCCTCGCGGGTACGCGGGTCAGGCGTCCCGGGTCTCGACGACCACGGACTCGATGACCACGTCGTTCACCGGGCGGTCGGTGCGCGCGTTGGTCTGGGTGGCCGCGATGTCGTCCACCACCTTCTGGCTGGCCGCGTCGGTGACCTCGCCGAAGATCGTGTGCTTGCGCGTCAGCCACGCGGTCGGCGACACGGTCACGAAGAACTGCGAGCCGTTGGTGCCCGGCCCTGCGTTGGCCATCGCCAGCAGGTACGGCTTGTCGAAGGCCAGGTCGGGGTGGAACTCGTCCTCGAACTCGTAGCCCGGGCCGCCCGTGCCGTTGCCCAGCGGGTCACCGCCCTGGATCATGAAGCCGCTGATCACCCGGTGGAAGACCGTGCCGTCGTAGAGCCGGTCCGAGGTCTTCTTGCCGGTCGCGGGGTGGACCCACTCGCGCTCGCCCTGGGCGAGCTCGACAAAGTTCTTGACCGTCTTGGGCGCGTGATTCGGCAGCAGCCGGACCTCGATGTCGCCCCGGTTGGTCTTCAGGGTGGCGTAAAGCTGCTCGGCCACGATCTGCCTTCCGTTGTCTTCTGTGACTCCGTCTTCGGTGACTCCCCGATCCTCGCACGGACCGGATTGCGACGAGTAGCCGCCGACTGGGCGCGCGTCGAAGGGATCCGTGGCATGGTCGGCCGAGAGCTCTTCCGCCCCGATTCGAGCGAATTGATCGGAACAGAGCCACGGAATCGATGTGTTCAAGTCCGGCGCGAACGGATACAAGAAGGACCGGCGTCAGTGTTCCTGTGACCCGGATGCCCGCCCTCGCATGTCTTTCGGAGCGATCCGGAAGGCATGATCCCTGAAAGGGTGGAAAGGTGACATACCTATAGCCACCGAGGAGGAGGATCCCGTGACCCGCATCGACAGCGTGCGCGCCGCGACCGGCTCGGCCAAGGACAGCGTGCGTCACGCCGCGGACGCGGTGGCGCCCTACGCCGACACGGCCAAGGACCGGGCCAGCCACTACGCCCAGGAAGCGCGCGTACGGCTCGCACCCAGGGTGTCGCAGGCCGCTGAGCAGGCCCGTGTCCAGTACGGCGCCCACGTCGCCCCCCGCGTCGAGCAGGCCCGCACCCATGTGCCGCCCAAGGTCGACCAGGCCGCGCACGAAGCCGCGGTCCGCACGCGCAAGGCCGCCCGCCAGGCCGCCGAGTACTCCAAGCCCCGTATCGAGCAGGCGGTCGCCGCCGCGCAGCCGGTCCGCGAAGAGGCCGCGTCCCGTGGCACGGCGGCCATCGCCGCGCTGCGCGGTCAGGTCTCGGCGAAGGAGATCCAGCGCCTCGCCCGCAAGCACGAGCGTCGGGCCCGGGTGGGTCGCCTCGCCAAGGGCCTCGCCGTTCTCGGCATCCTCACCGGTGGTGCGGTCGCCGCCTGGAAGTGGTGGGACAAGCAGGCCAACCCCGACTGGCTGGTCGAGCCGCCGGCCGCCACGGAGGTCCCGGACAGCACGCCGCTGACCTCCGTCGACGGCAGCGGCCAGGCCGCGCTCGACCCCGAGGTCCAGGTCAAGCAGGCCGAGGCGGAGGCCGAGGGCAAGGACGGGGACAAGAAGAGCTGACTGCCCCGGCCGCCCGGTTCTGCAACGGACGACGCCGACATGACGCCGTGGGGCGGGAGACCCGGGAGGGCTCCCGCCCCGCGGTGTTTCACGTGAAACGAGCCACTCGGGTACAGCTGTGACCGGGCAGCCGGTACGCCGGTCAGCCGGTAAGGGGAGGGACGACGACTCTCCGCGGAGGGGGAGGACATGGCAGACGACGCGCACCAAGACGATGACGTGGACCGGGGCGACGAGGGGACCCGGGGCGACGACGTGGACCGGGACAGTGCTGAGGTCGACGAGGACATCGCGGTCTTCACCGGGCTTCCCGACCCCGGCGTGTACGTGGTCACCGCCGCGGCGGAGGGAGAGCGCGCGGGGTGCCTGGTCGGCTTCGCGAGCCAGTGCTCCGTACAGCCGTCGCGGTTCGCCGTCTGGCTCTCCACGGCGAACCACACCTACCGCCTCGCGCTGAGGACGCGCACCCTCGTGGTCCATCTGCTGCCCCACGACCGCCATGACCTCGCCGACCGCTTCGGCTCCCTGTGCAGCGCGGAGACGGACAAGTTCGCCGGTCTCGACTGGCACGAGGGGCCGGACGGAACACCCGTGCTCGACGACGCCCTCGCCTGGTTCGCCGGGCGGGTCCACAGCCGCTTCGACGGCGGGGACCACGTCGCCTTCGTGCTCGACCCGGTCGCCGCGTACGTCGCCGAGACCGAGGACCGGACCCCGCTCTCGCTGCACGACGCGAGCGACATCAACGCGGGGCACCCCGTCTGACCGCACCGGTTCACCGCGCGGCGGGCGCCGGACCCGGCTCATCAGCGACGCAGATCACTGCGTATGCGGGTGCACTGCCGAGGAGCGGGGCGGTACGCTCATACGAGCTCAATAAGTTACCGCTTAGTAATAGTCGGGCCGGGGCCCCGCCAGTCCGGGTGGGCGCCCGCTCGGAGATATCCGCATCTACGTCCATCAGCCCCACCGGGACCGGTTCGAGGAGCCCCCATGCAACTCGCCGCGATCGTCGTTTCGCTGGCACTCAGCGCGGTCGGCATTGCATTGTTCGTGCGCGCTTTTGTGCATTTCTTCCGTTTCTTCCGGCTGGGTGCGCCGCTGCCGGAGAACGCGAATCGTCTGGAGAATCCCTGGCAGCGGAGCGTGACGCTGGTCAAGGAATTCCTGGGCCACACGCGCATGGCCCAGTGGGGTCTGGTGGGCTTCGCCCACTGGTTCGTCGCGCTGGGCTTCTACACCCTGATCCTGACGATCGTGAACGCGTACGGGCAGCTGTTCGACCCGGAGTGGACCCTGCCGGTCATCGGCGGCTGGCTGCCGTACGAGATGTACATCGAGTTCATCGGCACCGGCACCACGCTCGGCATCGTGATCATGTTCGTGATCCGGCAGCTGAGCCTGCCGACCCGGCCGGGCCGCAAGTCCCGCTTCGCCGGCTCGAACCGCGCCCACGCCTACTTCGTCGACACCGTCATCTTCCTCATCGGTCTCTCGGTGATGGCGCTGCGCGGTCTGGAAGGCGTGCTGCACCACGCGGACTACGGCCCGGACAACTACGTCTCGTACGGCGTGACCCTCCTCTTCGACGGCGTCAGCCACTCCGGCGTCGAGACCTGGGTCTACTTCTTCGCCATGCTCAAGCTGGGCGCGTCCTTCATCTGGATGATCACGGTCAGCCTGAACCTCGACATGAGCATCGCCTGGCACCGGATGCTCGCCTTCCCGAACATCTGGTTCAAGCGGGAGTCCTCCGGCCGCACGGCCCTGGGCGCGCTGCAGCCGATGGCCTCGGGCGGCAAGCCGATCGACTTCGAGGACCCGGGCGACGACGACGTGTACGGCGTCTCGCAGGTGGAGCAGTTCTCGTGGAAGGGCCTGCTGGACTTCTCCACGTGCACGGAGTGCGGGCGGTGCCAGTCGCAGTGCCCGGCCTGGAACACCGGTAAGCCGCTCTCGCCGAAGCTGCTCATCATGTCGCTGCGCGACCACTCCCACGCCAAGGCTCCGTATCTGCTCGCCGGTGGCGGCAAGACGATGGAGGGCGAGGAGAAGGCGAGCGCCGAGCAGCTCGCCGACGTGCCCGCCGCCGCGCTGGCCGAGGCCGAGCGTCCGCTGATCGGGACCGTGGAGGAGAACGGGGTCATCGACCCCGACGTCCTGTGGTCCTGCACCACCTGCGGCGCCTGTGTGGAGCAGTGCCCCGTCGACATCGAGCACGTCGACCACATCGTCGACATGCGCCGCTACCAGGTCATGATCGAGAGCGCGTTCCCCTCCGAGGCCGGAACGATGCTCAAGAACCTGGAGAAGAAGGGCAACCCCTGGGGCCTGGCCAAGAAGCAGCGCCTGGAATGGCTCAAGGAACTCGACTTCGAGGTCCCCGTCGTCGGCAAGGACGTCGAAGACCTCACCGAAGTCGAATACCTGTACTGGGTCGGCTGTGCCGGCGCCCTCGAGGACCGCGCGAAGAAGACCACCAAGGCCTTCGCCGAACTCCTGCACATGGCCGGCGTCACGTTCGCCATCATGGGCGGCGACGAGAAGTGCACCGGCGACTCCGCACGCCGCCTGGGCAACGAGCCCCTCTTCCAACAGCTCGGCCAGGAAAACGTCATGGCCCTCAACATGGCCTTCGGCGAGGAACTCGACGACGACGGCAAAGCCACGCCCGAATCGGCCAAGCCGAAGTCGGCGAAGAAGATCGTGGCGACCTGCCCGCACTGCCTCAACACCCTGGGCAACGAGTACCCGCAGCTCGGCGGCGACTACGAGGTCATCCACCACACCCAGCTGCTCCAGCACCTCATCGACGAGGGCAAGCTGGTGCCGGTCACCCCTGTCGAGGGTCTGATCACCTACCACGACCCCTGCTACCTGGGCCGCCACAACAAGATCTACACGCCCCCGCGCGAGATCATGGACAAGGTCCCCGGCCTGCGCCAGCAGGAAATGCACCGCCACAAGGAACGCGGCTTCTGCTGCGGAGCCGGCGGCGCCCGCATGTGGATGGAAGAACGCATCGGCAAGCGCATCAACAACGAGCGCGTCGACGAAGCCCTGTCACTCAACCCCGACATCGTCTCCACCGCCTGCCCCTTCTGCCTCGTCATGCTCACCGACTCCGTCAACGGCAAGAAGAACGACGGCCAGGCCAAGGAGAGCATCAACGTCGTCGACGTCGCCCAACTCCTCCTCGACTCCGTGAAGACGCCGGCCGAGGCGCCGGACGGTGACACCGAGTCCGCCGACGAACCGGAGACCGAGCCCGCTCAGTAAGAGGGCATCGAGCACCCTGTTTCACGTGAAACATGAGGGCCGGAAACCGCATCACGCGGTTTCCGGCCCTTTCGTTCGGCGCTCTGGTTCTACGCGTCGAAGTCCAGCCCCACGTGCTCCGACGCCGGACGGGCCTGGCACGGCAGGGTGTAGCCCGCGTCCTGTTCCTCCTGCGTCAGGGCGTGGCGCCGGGCGAGCACGACCTCGCCGTCGACCACCCGGGCCCGGCACGAGCCGCACAGACCGTCGCGGCACGAGTACGGGGTCTCCGGCCGGTGCCGCAGGACCGCCGCGAGGAGCGAGGGGTCCTGCGGGGTCATCTCGGCCTCGGTGCTGCGGCCGTGCAGCCTGGCGGTGACGCGGGCGCCGCCGCCCACGCCCACGCCTGCGCCCGGGTTCTGACGCCCCGGCTGTTCCGGCGCCGCCGGGTCCGTCGTGAACAGTTCACGGCGTACGCGGGACGGGGCGGCGCCCAGCTCCCGCAGGATCTCGTCCACCGACTCCACCAGGCCCCAGGGGCCGCAGAGGTAGAAGTGCGTGCGGTCGTCGCCGGGGTCGGCGCCGAGGCCGGCCAGCAGGCGCGGCAGTTTCGACGCGTCGACCCGGCCGGACAGCACCTCCGTCTCGCGCTCCTCGCCGGACAGCACGTGCAGGACGAAGAACCGGCCGGTGTGGCGGTCCTTGAGGTCCGCCACCTCCTCGGCGAGGAGCATCGAGCGCGCCGTGCGGTTGACGTAGACGAGCGAGACCTTGCACCGCGGGTCCTCGTCCAGGGCAGCGGCCGCCATGCTCAGCAGCGGGGTGATGCCGCTGCCGCCGCCGATCAGCACGTGGTGCGCGCCGGGCCGGTCCGCGAGCGTGAAACTGCCCTTGGGCGGGCCGACTTCGAGGGTGTCGCCCGCGGCGAGCCGGGCGACGGCGTGCTCGCCGAAGCCGCCGGGGCCCAGTTGTTTGACGACGATGCGCAGTGTCCGTGTCCCGGGCTCCGCGGGGCCGGCCGCGGGACCGGGTGGACGGCAGATCGAGTAACTGCGCCGGATCTCCTCGCCCCCGTCCCCGCTGCCGCCTTCGCCGCCTGTGCCCGTGGAGTCGAGACGGTGGCGTACGGCGATGTGCTGGCCCGCGCGGTGGGCGAACGTGGTCGCCAGGGCGTCGGGGACGCCGAGGGTGACGGCCACGGCGGATTCGGTGAGCCGCTCGACGCGACGCACCGGCAGCGCGTGGAAACCGGACGTGCGCTCCATGAGGGGGCGGGCGGCTCCGTCTCGTGGTGTCATATCGCCTTCATGTGGCCGAAGGTCTCCCGGCAGCCGAGGCAGACCAGCACCGACTGGCAGCGCGTCGCCCCGAAAGGGCTCTGCGGCCGGGTGGCCGTCGAGCCGCAGTGCGGGCAGGCCGCGCCGGTGCCGAGCCGCAGCGGAAGCGGGGCGGTCGGGCTGCCCGGGGGCGAGATGCCGTGCTCGGCGAGCTTGCGCCGGCCGTCGGCGGTGATCCAGTCGGTGGTCCAGGCGGGCGCGAGGGCGGTCCGCACCCGCCCGTCCGGGTGCCCGCAGCGGGCGAGTTCGGCCCGGATGTCCGTCACGATGACGTCCATGGCGGGGCACCCGGTGTAGGTGGGCGTCACGGTGACCTCCACGGTCCCGTCGGGGCCCGCCGTCACCTGCCGCACCACCCCCAGCTCGCCGAGGGTGATCAGGGGCAGCTCCGGGTCGGCGACGGCGGCGACCCGCTCCCGTACCTGCTCCGGAGCGAGCCGCTCGGCCGCCGGACAGGCGGCCGCCGGGCAGTCGGGCGCCGGCCGCGCGCGTACCGCCGTCACCACGTGCCCCCGGGGTACTGCCGGTGCACCGCCTGGAGTTCGGCGATCAGGGGCCCGAACCCCTCGGTGTGCAGGCCGTCCCGGCCGCCCCGGGAGTGCCAGGTCGCCCTCGGCAGGGTCAGCCCGGCCCGGGTGAGGACGCCGCCGACGGCCGCGTCCCACTCCGCGCGCAGGCCCGCCGGGTCCACGGCGACACCGTCCGCGACGAGCCGCGCGGTCACCTCGTCCGCCGCGAACAGCTCGGCGGTGTACGGCCACACCTGATCGAGGCCCGCCTGCATCCGGCGGTGACTCTCCTCGGTGCCGGTGCCGAGGCGGACCGTCCACTGCTCGGCGTGCGTGCAGTGGTAGGCGGACTCCTGGACGGCCTTGCCCGCGAACGCGGCGAGCGCCGGGTCCGCGGATGCGGTGAGCGCGGCGTACAGCAGCCGGGTGTGGTGTGAGAGGCAGAGCTGCCGGGCGAGGGTGAGTCCGTAGTCCCCGTTGGGGATCTCCGCGAGCAGCACGTTGCGGAACTCCCGCTCGGTGCGGGTGAACGCGAGGATGTCCTCGTCGCCGTGGCCGGTCAGTTCGGCGGAGTACGCGAGCAGGGTGCGGGCGTGGCCGAGCAGGTCGAGGGCGATGTTGGAGAGCGCCAGGTCCTCCTCGATGGAGGGCGCCCTGGTCACCCAGGCGGAGAGCCGCTGGCAGAGGATCAGGGCGTCGTCGCCGAGGGCCAGCGCGTACCGTGCGGTGTCGCTCTCCAGCGCGGCGGTGTCCCGCGGCGCGGTCGGGGCGGGCGCGGTGGGGTCGGCGGCGGGCGAGGTCGGGGCCGTCGCGGTCAGGGTCTCAGTGGCCATGGTCGCTGCCGCCCGCCGGAGCCGCGTACTGCTCGGAGAGGCGGTACGGCTTGCCCGTACCGTTGCTGAACAGCGGCTCCTTCTCGTCCGGCGCGGTGGCCCGGATGTCCGAGGAGCGGACCACCCAGATCGACGACGGCTCCCCGCGCCGCGTGTACAGATCGCGGGCGTTGGCCATCGCCAGGTCGGCGTCGGCGCCGAGCACCGAGCCGACGTGCTGGTGACCGAGGCCGCGGCGGGTCCTGACGAAGACCTCCCACGGCGTCTCGGCTCTCGTGGTCGTGTACGTACTCATCACGGTGTCCCCCTGCTCTGGCCTGCGGCCTGCACCGACCGCTCGGCCTGTTCCGGCTGTCCCGCCTGTCCCGCCTCGTGCCGGGTGGCCGCGACCGCCGCCTCCCGTACCCAGGCGCCGTCCTCGTGCGCGGCGACCCGGTGTGCCAGGCGCTGGCGCGCGCACTGGGAGTCGTCCGACAGCACCTCGCGGTACTGGTCCCAGCTGACCGGCGTGAAGTCGTGGTGCCCGCGCTCCGGGTTCCAGGCGATGGCCGGGTCGGGCAGGCTCAGGCCCAGCTCCTGCGCCTGCGGCACGACGATGTCGACGAAGCGCTGGCGCAGCTCGTCGTTGGGGTGCCGCTTGATGCCCCAGGCGATGGCCCGCTTGGTGTGCGCCGCGCCGAACGCGGCGGCGCGGTCCTTGCTCGCCGGGGAGTCCGGTGGCCCGAACATCAGCGCCACGGCGGGCAGCCACCAGCGGTTCACCGCGTCCTGCGCCATCTGCCGCTGCTCCGGGGTGCCTTGGCACAGCGCGCGCAGGGAGTCGAAGCCCTGGCGTACGTGGAAGGTCTCCTCCTGGCAGATGCGGAGCATGGCGCGGCCGTACGGGCCGTACGACGTGCGGCACAGCGGCACCTGGTTGATGACGGCGGCGCCGTCGGTGAGCCAGGCGATGGCGCCGGTGTCCGCCCAGGTCAGCGCCGGGTGGTTGAACGTGCCCGCGTACCGCTGGCTGCCGTTGTGCAGGGCGTCGAGCAGCTCGCCGCGGCTGACGCCGAGGGTCTGCGCCGCCGCGTAGAGGTAGAGCCCGTGGCCCGCCTCGTCCTGCACCTTGGCGAGCAGGACGGCCTTGCGGCGCAGCGAGGGCGCGCGGGCGATCCAGGCGCCCTCCGGCTGCATGCCGATGATCTCCGAGTGGGCGTGCTGGCCGATCTGCCGTACGAGCATGCGCCGGTAGCCGTCCGGCATCCAGTCGTGCGGCTCGACCCGCTCGTCGTTGCGGAGCAGGTCGTCGAAGCGTTCCCGCAGGCGCTCGGCCAGCGCGGGGTCAGCCGTACCGGCCGTATCAGCCATGCCAGCCGCACCGGCCGCACCGGCCGTATTAGCCGTACCAGCCATCGCAGCCGTGTCGGCGGTCACCTCAGGCCTCCCGGCCGGTGCCGACGCGCTCGCGCCCGGCGCCAGGGGTCGCGGGAGCGGCCGGCTCGTCCCGCTCCTGCAGTCCGCTCAGGAAGCGGGTGTGGAAGCGGCGCAGCGGCCCCGGCGCCCACCAGTTGGCCTTGCCGAACAGCGCCATCAGCGAGGGCACCAGGAGGGCGCGGACGAGGGTGGCGTCGATGATGACCGAGACGGCCGTCCCGTATCCGAGCTGCTTGATGAAGATCAGCCGGGAGAGCACAAGGGCGCCCATCGGGATGCAGAAGAGGACCGCGGCGAGCGTGACCGTGCGGCCGACCTTCTCCAGGCCGAGCGCGATGGCCTCGCGGTCCGGAAGGCCGTGGTCCACGCCCTCCTTGATGCGGGAGAACAGGAAGACGGTGTAATCGGTGGACATCGCGAGGGCCACGGCCAGCAGGATGATGAGCATCGTCGGCTGGAGCGCGTCCTGGCCGGTGAAGTCGAAGAGCCCCTCCAGATGGCCGTCCTGGAAGGCGAGGATGAGCAGGCCGAGGGTGCTGCCGAGGGTGAGCAGGTTGGTGATGACGGCCTTCAGCGGGAGCACCACCGAGCCGGTCATCGCGAAGAGGATGAGCAGCGTGGTGAGCGACATCAGGCCGATGCTCAGCGGCAGGTGGTCGCCGAGGCTGCCCATCATCGCGTCGTAGAGCGCGGTGTTGCCGGTGGGCACGGTCGGGTACGGGGCGTCCACGGCCTGCACCGCGTCGAGGGTGTCCTGGGCCTCCAGGGACAACGGCGCGTCCTTGAGCGCCAGTTGGGTCTCCCACATGCCGTCGCCGATCGGGCGGGGCGGGGTCACGGTGGCGACGCCGTCGAGCTCCGCGAGCCGCTCGCCGTACGCGGTGAGCTTGGCGCCCGCGTCCTTCGGCGCCTCGGAGACGAGGTGCACCGGCGACTGGAGCGAGCCGGGGAAGTCCTTCTCCAGCGAGGCGTAGACCCGGCCGGCGTCGGAGTCGGCGGGCATCGAGGCGGAGTCGATGCCGGTGAACTTGATGCCGAAGGCGGGCAGCGCGAGGACCACGAGGACCGCGCTCGCGGCGACCGCGGCGCTCACCGGGCGGCGCATCACACCGTGCGAGAAGCGGTACCAGCGGCCGCCGGACGCGTTCTCCGTGCCGAGCTCCTGGGTGCGCTGCCAGCTCTTGGGCGCCCACTTGTTGATGCGGCCGCCGAGCGCGGCGAGCAGCGCCGGGAGGCCGAGCAGCGCGAAGAGCAGGGCGCCGAGCGAGGTGGCGATGCCGGCGATGCCCATCGTGTAGAGAAACCGCTGCGGGAAGACGAGCAGCGAAGCCAGCGCCACCGCGACGGTCAGACCGCTGAACAGGACGGTGCGGCCGGCCGTGCGCATGGTGCGGCCGACGGCGTCCAGGGTGTCGTGACCGGCCCGCAGCTCCTCGCGGAAGCGGGAGATGATCAGCAGGCTGAAGTCGATGGACAGGCCGATGCCGAGCGCCATCACCAGGTTGAGGGCGAAGATCGACAGGTCGAGCACGGTCATCACCGCGCCGAGCACGCCGAGCGCCACGGCGATGGAGACGAGGGCGCCGCCGAGCGGGATCAGCGCCGCGATCACGCCGCGGAAGATGAAGAGCAGCAGGATGAGCAGGATCGGGAAGGCCAGCGTCTCGGCCTTGCCGAGGTCCTCGCTGGAGATCGTGCTGGCCTCGACGTTCGAGGCGGTCGGGCCGCCGAGGGTGACGCCGTCGGCCAGCTTCTCGTCCGCGTCGAGGGCGTCCTGGGTCGCGGTGACGGCCTTGGTGACGGCGTCGCCGGGCGCGAAGCCCTTGACGGAGGCGACGAAGTACGTGCTCCTGCCGTCCTTGCGCACCATCGCGGGGTTCTTCGCCGAGACGTAGTCCTCGACACCCGTGACCTCGGGGCGCTTCTTGATCAGGTCGACCGCGCGGCGCAGTCGCTCCGGCCGGTCGGCGGAGCGGGCGTCGACGGGCTCGTCCAGCTCGACGAGGACGACGTAGCCCTGTTCGAGGCTGGCGCCGGTGGCCTTCTCCACGTCGTCGAGGACCTTGACGGCGGCCGACTCGGAGTCGTCGTAGTCGTCCACGCCCATGGTCATGGACTTCATCTGGGATCCGCCGCCCGCCAGACAGACGAGCGCGAGCAGCCCGACCGTCCAGAGCAGACGCCTCGGTCCCCTCTCCAGCAGGTGCAACAGCCTTCCGAACACTTCGCAGACTCCCTTTCGCGGAGGGGCGTTACCGGGCTGAGGGCGTGAGACCCCCGTGGGTGAATGAGGCCGCGGATCGGCCGCGCAATCCACGGCGGGTCTATGGGGTACGCCACACGGACTTTTCCGGGGGGCGAGGGATTGCCGGGGCGGTCGGCCGGACTCTTCTGTGGTGCGTGCCGGTTCGGGGCGGGGGGCCGGTGCGGCGTTCCGTACGGCTTCCGCACGCCGTTCGTACCGCTTCGGCATGTCCTCCGTACCGCTCGTCCTCCGTACCGCTCGCCCTCGTACGCCCCGAGTACCGCTCCGTACCGCTTCCGCACCGCCCTCGTACGCCCTACGCACCGCCCCGCACCGCTTCCGTACCGCCGTCGCACCGCCTCCGTACCGCCCGAGCGCCCCGTCGTGCGCTCGCGGCGGCCGTCGTCCACCCCTGCCGAGTCCCCCCCTCCCGAGTTCGCCCCTCCCGTCCGGAAGGACCGCGTCACCATGTCTTCTGACGTCCGCGCACGCGCCGTCGCGCCGCCCCCCGAGGGGGACGCGGCCGCGGATCCCGCGCTGCGGCCCTGGCTGTCGGCGCTGCGCGCGCTCGTGCCGATGCCGGAGCGCCACCGCGAGCTGCGGGTGGGCCGGGACGAGGCGCGTGCCCTGCTCGGCTGCCGGGACGAGCTCCTCGACCAGCTCGCGGCGGCTGGCCTCGCCCACAGCGGCTCCGGCGCCGAACTCCGCTTCGACTACCACGACTTGGCCAACACGGCCCTGTACTCCGGTGCCACCACCAGCGTCCCGCTGGCCGGGCAGCGGATGATGCTCCGGTTCGCCGCGGGAAACCCGGACACCTGGACCCCGCCGCGCCACTGGACGCTGGACTGGCGGCTGCGCTGCCGCGATCCCCGCTGCCCCGGCGGCACCTGGCGGATCGCGCTGCCCACCCCCGAGGTCTTCGGCGGCCACCTGGACGCACTGGAGCTCGTCGCGCCGCCGGGTGAAACGCCGCAGGGTGAAGCGCCGCAGGGCGAGCGGTCCGCGGTACGCGAGGACGGCGCGCTCGTCGTCGAGCACGCCGCATCGGTGCGGCTGACCGGCCGCGTCACCACCTCCGGGTGGCGCGCCCCGCTGCTCTCGGCGGCCGCGCGGCGCCACTTCGACGCGTTGGTCGGCGAGTTGCGCGACGGCCCCTACCGCTTCCAGTGGATGCATCCCCGCCTGCGCACCGACCCGGCCGAGACCCGGCGGCTCGGGATCATGGACTGCACCGTCTGCTCCCTGGAGCTCCGGCGCAGGGCGGAGGCGGACGGCCTCACCGCCCGGACCCGCCGCGGCCGCTACCTGGGGGTGCTCGACGCCGAGCACGCCTGGTGCGAAGTCCTGGACGAGGACGGCGTGTTCAAGCCCGTCGACCCCGTCTTCGCGGTCCTCTCCGAGCGGCACAGGCCGCCCCACGAGGAGTTCTCGGATTTCTGTGCCGGCTCCGTCCCGAGCCGGTTCCTGCCCTGGTCCGTGCCGGCCGGCGAACCGCTGGCCGTGCACGACTGCCCCGTCTCCGACGGGACCTGGGACAACACCTTCAGCGGCACCACAGCGAAAGGCAACGCATGAGCACCGTACGGGAGATGCTCGTCGAACTGACCGGCCTGACGGAGTTCGGCGGCGAGATCGCGGACGACGCCGACCTCAGCGCCAGCGGCGTCGACTCGGGCGACCTGGTCCGCCTGGTCCTGCTCATCGAGGAGCGGACCGGCGTGGAGGTCACCGCGGAGGACATGGACGACCTGTCCTCCATCGCCGACTACGAGCGACTGATCGCCGCGCGCGGCACGGTCGAGGGGGCCGCCTGATGTGGCTCGGCCAGGTCCTGCACCGGGGCCGGCAGTGCTTCGGGGACCGCACGGCGCTGATCGACGCCGAACGCTCGGTGACCTGGACCGAGTTGGACGAGCGCACGACCCGGCTGGCCCGCGCTCTCGCGGCACGCGGCGTCGGTCGGGGCGACCGGGTCGCCGTCCTCTCCCTGGACCGCATCGAGGTCATCGAGTCGTACTTCGCGCTGGCCAAGCTCGGCGCGCTGTTCGTCCCGCTGAACCACAGCCTCACCGCGCCCGAGGTGACCGGCATGGTGCGGCGCACCGGGGTGAGCGTGATCCTCGGTGAGGCGGCGCTCCTCGACCGCCACCCCGAGCTGCCGGTGCGGCTGCGCGTCGCGGTGGACGGCCCGGAGTACGCGGAGCTGACCGCGCCGACGACCACGCGGACCGGCGAGGAGCAAGGGGACGACGGCGACGCCGAGAGCTTCCGGCTGCCCGACGTCGCCGACAGCGACCTCGCCGCGATCCTGCACACGTCGGCCACCACGGGCCGGGCCAAGGGCGTCACCGTCGACCACGGCTCGTTCCGGGGCATCTCGCTCGGCTGGCTCGCCACGGCGGCGCCCACCGACGACATGGTCCTCGTCAACTGCTGCCCGCTCTACCACGGCAGCATGACGGTCATCCTCACGTACCTGGCGGCGGGCGCCACCGTCGTCCTGCTGCCGGGGTTCACGCCGCAGCGGGCGCTCGCGGCGCTGGAGCGCCACCGGGCCACGCACGTCTGGCTCGTCCCGCAGATGCTCCGCTTCCTGCTGCAGAGCAAGGGCATGGCGGGCGCCGACCTCGGCTCGCTGCGCGAGGTGCTGTACGGGGCGGCGCCGATGCCCATCGAGCTGCACGCCGAGGCCACCGCGCGGCTCGACTGCGGCTTCCGGCAGGTGTACGGCATGACCGAGGTGGGCGGCCCGTTCGCCACCCTCACCCCGGACGACCACCGCACCCTCGCCACCGGCGCGCCGCTGCCCGCGGGACGCGTCATCCCCGGCATGTCGGTACGGGTCCTCGACGACGCGGGCACGGAGCTGCCGCTCGGCGCGGTCGGCGAGATCACCGTGCGCGGCCCCGGGCTGATGCGCGGCTACTGGAACAACCCGGCCGCCACCGAGGAGATCACCGTCGACGGCTGGATCCGCACCGGCGACCTCGGCCTCCTCGACGAGAGCGGCCTCATCCACCTCGTCGACCGGCGCAAGGACCTGATCCTGCGCGCCGGACAGAACGTCTACCCCGCCGAGATCGAGCGCGCGCTGCTCACGCACCCGCTGGTGCGCGACGCGGCGGTGGTCGGCGTCCCGGACGCCGACTACGGCGAGGTCCCGACGGCGTACGTCGTCACCGGACCCGCAGACCCCGCGGACACCACGGCCGACGCCGCACCGCCGGACACCACCGCCGACGGCGCCCCGGCCGTCACCCGGGCCGAGCTGATGGCCCATCTCGCCGAGCGCCTCGCACCGTACAAACGCCCCCGGCATCTGGAGTTCATCGACCAGGTGCCCCGTAGCCCCGCCGGAAAGATCCTCAAACGGCTGCTGCGCACCTGAGCCGGAAGGAAGGCCCATGACCAGCGCACCCACGCTCGACCTGCGCTACACCGCGGAGCGCACGCTCCGCGTCTCGGACGACACCGAGCTCTACTACGAGATCCAGGGGGACGAGGGCCCGCACCTCACCCTGGTGAACAACTTCTTCATCATCGCGCCGATGTGGCGCAACTTCACCGCCGAACTGGCCAAGCGGAACCGGGTCCTCACCTACGATCTGCGCAACCAGGGCGCCTCATCGGTCTCCCCGGACATGACCTGGGACGACCACGTCGAGGACCTGCGGGTGCTGCTCGACGGCCTCGGCATCGAACGCACCCACCTGCTCGGCACCTCCGCCTCGGGGTTCATCTGCCGTGACTTCGCGGCCCGTTACCCCGAGCGCGTCGACGGCCTGATCCTGACCGGGCCGTCCTGCACGCCCGGGGACGGCGTGCGGCGCAGGGCCACCGAACGCGCCTGTATCAACTCCCTGGAACTGGGCGGCACCCAGGCCCTCTGGGACCACCTGTACTCGGTCGTCTTCAGCGAGGCGGCGATGCGCGAGATGGGCGCCACCGGTTACCTCGGGCTGCGCTCCGCGTTCACGGCCATCCACCCGCCGGACCCGATGCTGACCAACCTCAAGTGCGCCCAGCAGGTCACCGACGGCCCCGAACTCCTCGCCGCCATCAAGCAGCCGACGCTGCTGCTCCTCGGCGACAAGGACGACATGTGGAACGAGACGCTCGGAGCGGAGGCCGGGCGGCTCATCGAGGACTCCGAGGTCGAGTGGATGCACGACGTCGGCCACCTCCCGTACATGGAGGACGGCGACGGATTCCAGGCCCGGGTCCAGCGCTTCCTCGACGCGCTGGCGGCCCGCGAGAGGGCGGTGGCCCCGCAGACCGGCGACGACGACCGGACTCCTGCGGACGGTCATGCCACCGGGGAGACGGCCGGAGGCGAGGCTTCCGCGCCGGCCGCCGGAGCCTCCGAGACCGACGACGCGCTGCTCGGCGTCCTCTGCACGCTGCTCCGCGAGGTCGTCGCCGACCGGGCCGACCTGCCCGTGACGGGGCTCGCCGGGACGCCGCTGAACAGCATCGGCCTGGAGTCCTGGGCGTTCACCCTGCTGCTCGGCCGGATCGAGGAGCAGTTGGACGTCGAGTGGGACATGGACGTCCCGCCGGAGGTCTTCGAGAGCCTCGCCTCCATCGCGGCCCATCTGCGCGCCCACCACAGCCCCACCCTGCCCGCCACCTCCCAGGAGTCCGCACAGTGACCGCCACCACCCCTCCCGCCGTCCACGTCATCACCGGGGCGACCGGCTTCGTCGGCGGGGCCTTCGCGCTGGAACTGCTCCAGGAGACCCCCGACCACCTGGTGTGCCTGGTGCGCGGCGACGACGACGCGGCCGCGACCCGCCGCCTGCACGACGCCCTCGGCCACGCGGCCGAGATGTACGACGTCCCCGGTCTGCTGCCCGCGATCCTGGAGCGCACCCGGGCCGTCGCCGGCGACATCACCGACGACGCGCTGCCCGCCTGCGCCGACCGGTTCCGCGCCGCCGACGGCACCGCGCCCGGCACGTTCTGGCACGTCGCGGCCTCCCTCAAGTACGAGGACCGGCACGCCGACGAGATCAACCTGATGAACGTGACCGGCACGCACAACGTCCTGGAGCTCGCCAAGGCCCTCGGCGAGCCGGTGTTCAACCACGTGAGCACCGCGTACGTGGCGGGCAGGCGCACCGGCCTGATGCACGAGGAGTTCCCCGGCGACACCGAGTCGGCGAACAACGTCTACGAGGCCACCAAGACCATCGGCGAGCAGAAGGTCGCCGCCTCCGGTCTGCCCTGGCGCGTGCTGCGCCCCTCGATCGTCATCGGGCACTCCGCGACCGGCGCCGCCACCAGCTTCACCGGCATGTACGGCTTCGTCTCCTCCGCGCTGCGCTTCCGCCGCGCCGTGGAGAAGGAGTTCGGCAACCTGCTCCAGCACCGGCAGGTGCCGATCATCGCCGACCCGGACATCGAGTGCGACCTGGTCCCCGTCGACCTGGTGGCCAGGAACGCCGTCGCCATCGGCCGTACGGGCGCGCTGAGCACCGTCTACCACCTCAACAACGGCGGTTCGCCGACGGTCGGCGAGGTCATCGAGGAGGTCTTCGCCCTCACCGGCCTGCGCAAGCCCCGCTTCGTCTCCAACCGGGGGCTGCTCACCGCGATCGACCTGAAGCTCGACGAGGGCATCCAGTTCTACGCCTCGTACATGATCAACGGAAAGCGCTTCGACCAGACGAACACCGAGTCCGTCTGCGGCGCGGGCGCCCAGCGCTTCGACCTGGACCGCGCCGAGGTCAGCCGCTTCGTGCGGTGGTACCTCGACCGCATCGAGTCCGACGGGCGCAGCTCGGCGCCGGCCCGCGCCTCCTTCGCCTTCAAGGGCACGCGCCGGGTGGCCGCCACCGCCGGCTGACCCGCGCCCCGCGCCGACGGCGTCCCCCACCGCCGTCGGCGCCCCTCCCGCTTCCTCCCCACCTCTCCGTACGCCGCCGTACGCCGCCGTACGCCGCCCACTCACGCCCGAGACGCCGCACCGTCTCCCGTCCCCTCCAGGAGAGGAGACCGCGCATGCCCACGACCGACGACCTGCCGAAGCCCGGGAAGCTGTTCACGCTGGGTCTGATCACCCAGCAGGCCGCACGGACCCACCCCGACTCGCTGTTCTACCTGGACCGCGCCTTCGACCTCGCGCCCGGCCTCGGCCTGCGCCCGACCTACGCCCAGGCCGCCGAGCTCGTCGAGGACACGGCCGCCCGGCTGTACGCCGCCGGGGTGCGCCCCGGCGACACCGTGGCCGTCTTCAAGAGCCACAACGCCGACATCCTCTTCCTCGCCTGCGCCATCGGCCGGGTGGGCGCGGTCCCCGCGATGCTCGCGCCGTTCCTGGAGTGGCCGACCGTGGTGACGATGATGAGCCGGCTCCGGCCGGACCACTTCCTCACCGACCCGGACATCCTGGCGCGCGCCGGGGACCACCTCGACGCGCTGCGCGAGCACGCCCCGTCCGTCCTGCTCACGCACGGCGAGGCGGCCGGGCTGCCCTCGCTCGCCGCCACGGCGCCGGGCGAGGCCCCGCCGTACCCGGACATCCCCGAGGACGCGCCCGCGCTGATCACCCACACCTCCGGCACCACCGGGGTGCCCAAGCTGGTCGCCGCCGCGCGCCGCGGCACCCAGCTGCCCATCAACACGCAGGCCAGGATGGCGAAGCTGCTGCGCTACCGCGAGACGTTCGCGATGTGCATCTCCTTCGTGCACGCCCGCACCTACGCGGCGCTCGCCACCGCGCTCCAGCTCGGCATCGGCATCGCGCCGCTCGCCGACGCGGACCCGGACAGCGTGCGCGAGGTGCTCTCCGAGTGCCGCCCCGGCTGCGTCGAGGCGCACCCCAACATGTATCTGCACTGGGAGGAGCTGGCCGGCCTTCCGGACGGCCCCTTCGAACGGGTGCGCATCTTCATGAGCACCTTCGACGCCATCCACCCGCGCAGCATCCGCACCCTGCTCGGCGCGAGCAAGCGGCGCTCGCCGCTGTTCATCCAGACGTACGGGCAGACCGAGACCGGCCCCGTCACCATGCGGATCTACACCCGCCGGGGCATCGAGAAGGCGGACGGCCGGTGCGTCGGCTTCGTCTTCCCGGGCATGACCAAGGCCCGCATCCGGCCCCGCCCGCAGGACGAGGGCACCCGCAACGGCTACATCCAGGCCAAGTCCTCCGGCGTCGCCCTCACCTACGTCGGCCAGCAGGAGCTGTACGACGAGCGGTACGACGACGACTGGTGGAACCTTCAGGACATCGGCCACAAGACCCGCTGGGGCTGTGTGCACCTGATGGACCGTGAGTTCGACCAGACGGACGGCCTGGAGAGCCTGCTGGCCGCCGAGGACCTGCTGATCGAGGCGCTCCCCGAGCTGACCGAGGCCGTCTTCGTCCGCGTCGGCGACACCGTACGGCCCGTGGTGAGCACCCGCCGCGACCTGCCCCTCGACCACGCCGCCTGGCGGGCCGCCGTCGCGGACCTGCCCGCGGTGCCGGGCCCGGTGCACGTCGCGTGGGAGCACATGCCGCACACCGCCACCTGGAAGGTGAAGCGAAACGTCCTCGCCGCCGGTCTGACCGACGGTTCGATCCCGGTGCTCGACGGGGTGTTGAGCTGAGATGACCACCCACCCCCTGACCGTTCCGCTGCCCCGGGAGTGGACCACCGGCGCCGGGGTGCGCGTCGAGCGCTCCCGCACCGCCGTCGACGGCGAACCGGCCCTGCGGGAGCTCGAGAACGCGCTGGACACCCGCAGGGGCGCCGTCCTGCGCTCCGACTACGAGTCCCCCGACCGCTACCGGCGGCACGCCGTCGGCTACACCGACCCGCCCGTCGAGATCGTGCTGCGCGCGCTGCGCACCGTGGAGGTGCGCGCCCTCAACGCGCGCGGTGAGGTGCTGCTTCCGGTGCTGCGCGCGGCGGCCCGGCGCACCCTGCGCGAGGTCGGCGACCTCACCGCCGCCGAAGGTCCCGGCTTCACCGGCCTGGTGCGCAGCACGCCGGGCCAGGACACGTTCAGCGAGGAGGACCGGTCGCGGCGGCCCGGCGCCTTCGACTTCGTCCGCGCGGTGCGCGACGCCCTGTCCGGCCCCGCGGGCGACTTCCTCGGCCTGTACGGGGCCTTCGGCTACGACCTCGTGCTCGCCTTCGACCCCGTGCCGCTGCGGCAGCACGGACGCGCGGGCCACGACCGCGACCTGGTCCTCCACCTGCCGGACGAGGTGACCGTCACCGACCCGGTGGCGGGCACCGCCTGGCGCCACCGTTACGAGTTCACGGCCCACGGCAGGAGCACGCACGGGCTGCCGCGGACCACGCCCGCCCAGCCGTACCGCGCCGGGGACCCCGCCGACCGCCCGGCCGGCGACCACGCGCCGGGCGAGTACGCCGCGCTGGTGGACGTCGCACGGGAACGGTTCCGCACCGGCGACCTGTTCGAGGTGGTGGCCAGCCGCACCTTCGACCGGCCGCTGCCCTGCCCGCCGTCGGAGCTGTTCCGGGCGCTGCGCGGCCGCAACCCCTCGCCGTACCAGATGCTGGTGAACCTCGGCGAGGGCGAGCACCTGGTGGGCACCTCGCCGGAGATGTTCGTACGGGTGCACGCGCGGCACACCTCCGACGGCACCGGCTGGCGCGTGGAGTCGGCGCCCATCAGCGGCACCGCGGCCCGCGGCCGGGACGCCCTGGAGGACGCCGAACAGGTCAAGGCGCTGCTCGCCTCCGAGAAGGAGGAGGCCGAGCTGACCATGTGCACCGACGTGGACCGCAACGACAAGTCCCGGGTGTGCGAGCCCGGCACCGTCCGCGTCATCGGCCGCCGCCAGCTGGAGATGTACGCGACGCTGATCCACACCGTCGACCACGTCGAGGGCGTGCTGCGCCCAGAGCGGGACGCGCTCGACGCCTTCCTCAGCCACATGTGGGCGGTGACGGTCACCGGTGCGCCCAAGCACGCGGCCGTCGCCTTCCTGGAGGAACACGAGCGCTCCCCGCGCCGCTGGTACGGCGGCGCCGTGGGCCGCGTCGGCTTCGACGGCACGCTGGACACCGGCCTCACCCTGCGCACGGTGCACGTGCGCGACGGCCTCGCCCGGGTGCGCACCGGGGCGACGCTGCTCTACGACTCGGTGCCCGAGGACGAGGAGCGGGAGACCGAGCTGAAGGCGAAGGCGCTCCTGGACGTGCTGGGCGCGCCGTTCGGCCCGGGGACGGCGGGTGCCTCGGGGGCGGTGGGTGCCTCGGGGGCGGTCCGCACGGCGGCCTCCGTCACGGGCGCGGACGACTCCGCGTACCGCCCGCGCGTGCTGCTCGTCGACCACCAGGACTCCTTCGTCCACACGCTGGCCGGGTACTTCCGGCAGGCGGGCGCCCGCGTCTCGACGTACCGCGGCGGCTTCGACAAGTCCCTGGTGACGGATCTCGACCCCGACCTGCTGGTCCTCTCGCCGGGTCCCGGCCGCCCCGAGGACCACGACACGGCGGGCACCCTGCGCGTCGCCGAGGACAACGGCATCCCGGTGTTCGGGGTCTGCCTCGGCATGCAGGCCGTCGTGGAGTACCTGGGCGGGCGCCTCGCGGTGCTCGACCGGCCCTTCCACGGCAAGCCGTCGACGGTCTCGGTGGTGGACGGCGGCGGGGAGCTGCTGCGCGGTCTGCCGCCGCGCTTCACCGCGGGCCGCTACCACTCCCTGTACGCCGACGCCGCGGCCCTGCCGCCCGGCCTGCGGGTCACCGCCCGCTGCCCGGACGGGGTGGCGATGGCCGTCGAGCACGCGACCCGGCCGCTGGCGGGCGTGCAGTTCCACCCCGAGTCCCTGATGACGCAGTTCGACGGCCACGGACAGCGGCTGATCGACAACGTCCTCGCGCGCCTGGCGCGGCGGCCGCGGCCCGTCGGCAGCGTGCCCCGTGCGTGATCCCCGTATGTGATCCCCGTATCTGATCCCCGTATCTGATCTTCCGTGTGTGATCTTCCGTGTGTGATCTTCCGTGTGTGTTGGAGAGAGGTTCACGAGCATGACTGACACCGTTGCCCCGGCCCGGGCCGGCGCCGCCGTCCGGCGGACCTGGCAGGCCCCCGGCGAGCTGCACCCCGACGACCGCCGCGAGTTCGGCGCGATGCTGCGCTACTGCCTGGACGGCACCGACGAGAGCCGGATCGACCTGGAGTCCGTGCCGCGCATCGAGTTCGGCGCCGCCGACGACGCGGACGCCGACCGGGTCGAACGGCTGCTCGGCGAGGCCTTCAAGCGCTTCGCGGGCGCCCCGCAGCGCACCCCCCGTACCCGCCTCGACCGCTGGGACCTGCCCGTCGAACCCGCGCCCGCCGCCGTCACCGGGCCGCTCGGCACCACCCCCGCCGACGGCCGCGTCGGCCCGGGCCTGTTCGTCAGCGGCCCCCGCAACGCCCTGCTGATCCGCGCCCTGGAACGGCTCCTCGGGCAGACCGCCGCGCGGCTCGGCGCCGCCGAGTACACGGTGCCCGCGCTGCTGCCCTGGACCACGCTGGAGAAGGCCGGCTACACCGGCAACTTCCCGCAGCACATCACCGCCGCCGGCGTCGTCCGCCCCGACCTGGACGCGCTCGACCGCTTCGGCGCCGCCACCGATCAGGCCGCCCGCGCGGCCGAGTTGGAGTTCACCCCGGTCGCCCTCGCGCCCGCCACCTGCCTGGGGCTCTTCGAGCGCTTCCAGGGCGCGCGCCTCGACGAGCCGCTGACCGTCACGGCCACCGGCCAGTGCAGCCGTTACGAGGGCAGGGCCACCGCCGACACCTCGCCGACCCGCCGCTGGTCGTTCAGCATGCGCGAGATCGTGTACGTCGGTGACCGGCCCGGCGCCCGCGCCTTCCACGCCCAGGTGCTCGAGGAGCTGCTCACGCTCGCCGAGAGCCTCGGCCTGCCGTGCAAGGTGCAGCCCGCGTCGGACCCGTTCTTCACCAGCGCCCGCCCGCAGATGGCCCAGTACCAGGCGGCGATGGACGTCAAGTACGAGCTGGTGGGGCGGATGGCGCACGACGGCTCGGAGGTCGCGGTCTCCTCGCTCAACTACCACAACCAGCACTTCGGCAAGGGCTTCGACATCGCCTTCGCCGGGCAGCCGGGCTTCTCCGTCTGCTGGGCCTTCGGCCTGGAGCGCTGGGCGGAGTGGCTCGGCGGCTACCTCGGCGACGACCCGACGGGGTGGCCGGCGCAGCTGCGCGAGCAGTGCTGACGGCCGGCTGACCCGGGCGCGCGCCCGGGTCAGCCCCTGGTCAGGACCGGTCAGGACCCGTCAGAACCGGCCGGGACCGGTCATCGCCTGGTCAGCCCCGGTCAGCGCCAGGCTTCCTCGAAGTTCCGCCGAGCCCGGTGCAACCGCGACCGCACCGTGCCCACCGGCAGGGAGAGCACGCGCGCCGTCTCCCGCTCCTCCAGGCCGTAGACGGCGCGCAGCGTGAGGATGTCCCGCTGGTGCGAGGGCAGCCGCTCCAGTACGTCGGCGATGGCGACGCCCAGCGAGGGGTCGGCCGGGGACGGCTGGTCGACCAGTTCGGCGGTCGCGGTCCGCCCCGCCCGCCGCGCGGTCCGCGCGGCCTCCCGCACCGTCACGGCGCGCACCCACCCGTAGAACGCCGCGGGCTCCTTGAGCGTCCGCAGCCCCCGGTACACGGCGAGCAGCGACTCCTGGACCGCCTCGGGCCGGTGGCCCGCGTCCACCGAGGAGCAGAGCCGCCGTACGAACGGCGTGATGTGGAGCAGCAGATCGTTCACCGCGCGGTGGTTTCCCGCCTGCGCGTTCCTGATCAGATCGTCGACCGACTGGACCGTGACCTTCTCGTTCATTCCCCCGCCTTGCCTACGTGTCGCAATGACCGATGAATTCACGGGGGAGTGCACGCGTCGAAAGCAGCGCGTCCCCGCCGAATCCGGCAAGGACGCGCCGACGGCAGCCGGAATATCCGGCTCCGCAATGTCCAACCCCCGTGCCGTCGAGGCTAATGACGCAGGTGCACGGAACAAGCAATTCACACTGGCTGGATTCCGCCATGGCAAAAATTCGCCATCTCACCCGCCGTCCGTTCGTCTCACGCGTGTCCCAAAAGCGGAGAGTCCGACCCGATGGTCACAAGTCCGTTGCACAGCGGGTGATCTGACTCTCACTTACTGCTCACCCTCGGCGCCTCCGCTCTAGAGTGAGCGCCTACGCGTCGGTAACCGCCGGAGGGGCCGCTCTGTGAGAAACCGTGCAGCCGGCACGGACGCCCAGGTGTCCGAAGCCTCACGGCTCGCCGTCTATATGGAGCTCCGTGAGCGCGGCGGTTCCGACCCCGAAGAGCTGACCGACAGTTTCGGACTGTCCCGTTCCGAGGCGCGCGCCACCTGGGCCTCGCTGCGCCGCCTCGGATTGGTGAGCTGGCCCGCCGAACCGGGCGCCCGCGTCGTTCCGGTGGATCCCGAATTCGCGCTGATGCGCATGCTCCGACAGCAGCAGGACATGGCGCAGCGCAGCCTGGAGGAGTCCCTGCGGATGCACGAGGCGATGGAGTCGCTCCTGGAGGTCTACCTCCCGGCCACCGGCTCCTCCCACTCGCGCGTCGAGGTCACCGCCGCCGGCACGATCGACGAGATGGTGCAGGCCCTGCACGACGTCACCGACTCGGCCCGCGCCACCCTGCGCACCGCCTACGCGGAGAGCAGCCTCCCGGCCCGGCTGCGCCGCAGGATCGGCCCGCTCCGGCAGCAGATGTTCGACCGGGGCATCCAGGTCCGCTCGGTCCGGCTCCGCCGGGACTCGATGTCGCCGGGCACGTACGACTCCTTCGGCCGCCTGGTGGCCGCGGGCGTGGACCTGCGGCTCGCCTCGGTCATCCCGCTCAACATGGTGATCATCGACTCCGACTACGCCGTGCTGCCCGCCGCCGACGACGCGTCGCACAGCTGCCAGCTCACGATCCGCGGGGCGCCCCTGGTCAGCGCGTTCTCCGCGGTGTTCGAGCACACCTGGCGCGAGGCCACCCCCTTCGCCCCGGAGGGCGAACGCTCCCCCACCCACCTCTCGACCGAACAGCGCACGCTGGTGCAACTCCTGGCCGACGGCATGAAGGACGAGGCCATCGCGCGCACCCTCGGGGTCTCGCCGCGCACCGCGAGCCGCCTGATCGCCGACCTGATGCAGCGGCTCGGCGTCACCAGCCGCTTCGCCGCGGGCGCCCGCGCCGCCCAGTACGGCCTGCTGACCCCGGTCCGCCCCCCACACATCACCCCGGCCCCGGCCCCGGCACCAGCCCCGGCACCGGCCCCCAGCGCTCCGTAACGGCCGCGGCGGGACGCGCCAAAAAAGCCCCTCCGAACCACGTTTCCGCAGTTCAGAGGGGCTTTACGGTGTGGAGCCTAGGGGAGTCGAACCCCTGACATCTGCCATGCAAAGACAGCGCTCTACCAACTGAGCTAAGGCCCCGAGAGTGACACCGTCACCGGAAGAATCACCTCCCGGCGTGCGTCGCAGACCAGAGTACCGGGTCACCCCCCGGATCCCGCAAAAGGATTGGGGGTCCCGGTCGACGACCACGCTCCGTAAGATGCACGACGTGGTTCGCGGCAGCGAACCGCGGTCTTAGGGGAAGCGATGGGGAGACGCAATGGACGCCGCACAGCAAGACACCACCGCGAGAGCACGAGAGCTCCAGCGGAACTGGTACGGGGAGCCGCTGGGGGCGCTCTTCCGCCGACTCATCGATGACCTCGGCCTGAACCAGGCCCGCCTCGCCGGAGTCCTCGGCCTCTCCGCACCGATGCTCTCCCAGCTGATGAGCGGCCAGCGCGCCAAGATCGGCAACCCGGCCGTGGTCCAGCGCGTCCAGCTCCTGCAGGAACTGGCCGGCCAGGTCGCCGACGGCAGCGTCAGCGCCGCGGAGGCCACCGACCGCATGGACGAGATCAAGAAGTCCCAGGGCGGCTCGGTCCTCACCAACACCGCCCAGACGGCGACCAGTTCGGGCGCCCCCACGGTCAAGCGCGTGGTGCGCGAGATCCAGTCACTGCTGCGCTCCGTGGCGGCGGCGGGCGACATCATCGATGCCGCGGACTCCCTCGCCCCGACCCACCCGGAGCTGGCAGAGTTCCTCCGGGTGTACGGCGCCGGGCGCACCGCGGACGCGGTCGCCCACTACGAGGCGCACCAGAGCTGAGCCGTCGACCGGGCCGCCCCGCGGCCCGGGAGGGGAGCGGAGCGCGACCATGGGTGAGGTCTTCGCCGGCCGGTACGAACTGGTCGACCCGATCGGACACGGGGGAGTCGGAGCGGTCTGGCGCGCCTGGGACCACCGGCGCCGCAGGTACGTCGCCGCCAAGGTGCTGCAACAGAGCGACGCGCACTCCCTGTTGAGGTTCGTACGGGAGCAGGCCCTGCGGATCGACCACCCTCATGTGCTCGCGCCCGCCAGCTGGGCCGCCGACGACGACAAGGTCCTCTTCACCATGGACCTCGTCGGCGGCGGCTCGCTGGCACACGTCATCGGGGACTACGGCCCGCTGCCGCCCCACTTCGTCCGCACCCTCCTCGACCAGCTCCTCTCCGGCCTCGCCGCCGTCCACGCCGAGGGTGTCGTGCACCGTGACATCAAACCGGCCAACATCCTGCTGGACGCCACCGGCGCCGGGCGCCCGCATCTGCGGCTGTCCGACTTCGGCATCTCGATGCGCAAGGGCGAGCCCCGGCTCACGGAGACCGACTATGTGGTCGGCACCCCCGGCTACTTCGCCCCCGAGCAGATGATGGGCGCCGAACCGCACTTCACCGCCGACCTCTTCGCCGTCGGCCTGGTCGCCCTGTACCTCCTGGAGGGCGCCAAGCCGGACGCCAAGGCACTCATCGAGTACTTCGCGGAGCACGGCACACCACGGGCCCCGCAGGGCGTGCCCGAGCCGCTCTGGCAGGTCATCGCCACGCTGCTCCAGCCCGATCCCCAGGCGCGTTTCCGTACCGCCACGGGGGCACGGAAGGCGCTGGCCTCGGCCGCGGAGGTGCTGCCCGAGCCCGGCCCCGACGACGAGCGCATCGAGATCTTCGACCAACTCCCTCCGCTTCCATCCGGTTTCGCCCCCGAGGGCCCGCTCCCGTCAGCGCCGCGTGCGGGCGGCCCGCATTCCCGCGCACGGCATGCGCGTCCCGTTCCTCTACCTGGCCCCGGGGGTGGGCCTGGTCCTCTACCTGGCCCCGGGGGTGGGCCTGGTCCTGTCCCTGGTCCCACGGTGCCCCCACCGCCCAACCGTGCTCCTGACCCCACCCCGGGGTTCATGCGTCCCGCGCCGAGTCCCGTCGCCGGCCCCGTACCGAATCTCCCTCCGCAGTCCGCCCCGGACACCGGCAGCTTCCACCTGCTGCCACCCCCACCACCGCCGCAGCCCCAGGAACCGCCACAGCCGTCCACTCTCCCTACTCCGATGCCCTTACAGACCCCCGCACCCGTACCCGCACCAGCCCCTGTCCCCGTACCTGTCCCCGCCCCCATAACCGCGCCCGCACCCCACGTGCACACCCACGCCGTGACCTCCCCGGCGCACCGCGCTCACGCTCCTACTCATCCATACGTCGCACGTGCCGCCCAGGTTCCGCCTCGCCCGGGACCTCACCCGAAAGTGGCGGTGCCCATGCTGCTCGTCGCCCTGACCTGCCTCACCGTAGGCTTCTGGGCCCTGACGCAGCTCTGACTTCCCGGCCCGCACGCGCCGGCTCAGCCGCCCTCGCCGCCTCGGCCGCCCTCGCCGCCCTGCGCCGTGCGATCAGGACCCACAGACCGAGCACACCCAGCAGCGTCACGCCGGTGCCGATTCCCGTGGCGGCGACCACCGCCATCAGCCCGTTCACCCCGTCGTCCCCGGTTCTGGCACCTCCGCCGCCGGCCTTCTCCCCGCGCTCCGCGGCCTCCGCGTCCCGCTCCGTGACGCCGAAGTCGTCCGCGGGCACCGGCGACCCCACGTACGCGGGCCCGGGCCGCGGCGCACCGTCGACGTCCACCCGCAGCGTCAGATCCAGCGGGGCGTCGCCGAACTTCTCCGCGACCTGCGGGCTGAGGTGCACCGACAGGTAGTACCAGCCGGCGAACCGCATCGCCGAGACCCCGTCGGTCAGGGAGAACCGGTTCTCGTACGCGACCGGCGGCAGCGGATCCAGCACGGCCGACTTCTGCCTGCCGTCGTACGCCGCGTCGGCGTCGTCCACCTCGGCGCGCACCGGGTTGGACAGCGACATGACCAAGGCGGACGAGACGTACCCCGTATCGGAGGACCCCCGACCGATGCCGCCCCCATCACCCGCACCACCCACACCCGCCGACCCATCCGCACCACCGATCGCGCCCCCACCACCCGCGCTGCCGAGCTCAGCCGTGACCGAGAGTTGCTGCCCCCAGTCGACCGGTACGCGGTAGAAGAGGGTCTGTCCGGGCTTGATCCCGGCCCCCCAGACGCCCTTGCCGAGGCCCCGCGCCTCGCCGAAGCCCGCGCCGCCCTGGCGCACCCTGCGCTCACCCGACGGCGGTACGGGCGCCGCGGAGTTCCAGGTCTCCGGCGGTGCCGTCGCACCGCCCGTCCGCAGCACGGGTTCTGACGCCACGTGAAGTTCCAGGTCCCAGTCGCCCTGCGCGGCTCCGGAGGACGCCCTGGTCCGCTCGACGACCACGTAATACGTACCGGCCCCCGTACAGCTCTTCTCGTCGGGCCCGACCCTGCGTACCGCGGAGGCCGTGATCGGGCGCGGGCTCTCCGAAGAGCCGAACCGCGCCTTCTCCGCCTCCACAGGACTGCAGTTGTTGCCGTCGGCGTCCTGGAGGGAGACCTGGACCCCGTCGGCGTAGGTCACCCGGGCCCCGGGCCGCGGCACGGCGGTCACCGCGACGTACGCGTTCTGTTCCGCCGTCAGCTCCAGGCGGTAGAAACGCCGCCCCGCGCGCGGGAGGGCGCTTTTGTACGTCTTGCCGGGTCGGAGCCGATGCCCCTCAAGGTTGCTCGTGGCGCCCTCGACCGTCTCGGCACCCGCGGCGAAGGCGTACGCCCCGGGATCTCCCACCGCAGCCCCGACGGCCCCGGCCTGCGCAGGAAGCACCGCGACAGCGCACAACGCGGTGACCGCGGCGGCAACAACCCCAACCCGACCCCGGCCCCGTACCGCCACCCCAGGGCACCCGCCCAGCCGCCGCCCCATCACGCGCCACCCCTCGTCGCGAACTCAGCCGACCCACCCGCACCGACCCACTCGCCCGGTCCCGACCGTCCTGCCCGCCCGGGACCGCCGGGACACCACCGCGAACCCGCCATCGGCGCGAGCGCCCCGCACCCGCCCGCACGCTCCGGTGGCGCTTAAAGAATCAACTGATTTCGGAAGCGAAAGAGGGTGAATCCGCTGTTGTCACGGGCGCACCCGCCATCCGGGTTCCCCGCCCCGGATCACCACCACGACCGACCCGCACTAGCACCCGTTCCACGAACGCTCGCTCCCCGCCCGATCCGGAGCAGCACAAAGCCCCGGCCGCAAATGCGACCGGGGCCTGTGAAGTGACTGTCGTCGATACTCACGAACCCGTGGGCACGGAGTCAGTCGCCTCCGTCCACAGATCCTGCTCGGCGCGATCCGCCTGGATCTGGCGGTACACGAGGAGCCCGCCGATGGCGGCCAGTGCGACCAGGAGAAGCTTCTTCACCGCGCGACCTCGTCTTTCCTTGACGTAGGGGACTTCTGGCGCCCGACTATACACACCGAGCGATATCGATCGGTGACCTGGATCCGCCTCAACTCCCGCCCCGCACACAGCAGTCGAAACCGGACCCGGGAACTCCGCGGGGAACCCGTCCCACTGTGATTTTCGCCGCTTTGCCCCTCTCTCGGCGCCCTTGAGGCCAAACGGGTGGTGTTCATCTGAACATCGACGCCACGCGAGCGTCGGTCCACCACTCGCGGCCTCACATACACATCATGAGGAAAGTACGCAAATCGCCCAACCCGAATTGAGGGGCCATGACCGGCAACAAGGCCATGAAACTGTGGACCACGATCGTCACCGCATTCCTCGCGCTCTTCGCCGCGATGGGGCTCACCACGACGGCCACCGCGGCCACGGCCCCACAGGAGACCACGAACGCACGCACCGCCACGGTGTGCGCGCCGACGCCGATGATGGCGGCCCTCTGGTCGGCGGCGTACGAACGGTCCCTGCCGCCGACGATGAAGCAACGCATCCGCGCCGAGGCCCACGGCTCGTCCCCCAGCTGCCGGCACCTGCCCCCGACGGACACGGAAGCCGAAGCTGAGGCCACCACCACCGAACCGGGCCTGGCCGCAGAGCCGTAACCCGGCCCCCAGGGCCCGCGCCCTCCCCGAACCCCAGAAGACCCCCGGCCCCAGGCCGGGGGTCTTCTCACGTCCGCGGCCTACCCGGCACACCCTGCGCAACACCCACGGCACACCGGCAGCACACCAGCACACCCTGGGCACAGCACAGCGGGAGTCACCGCTGATGCCACCCATGGACGCCAAAGCCCCCCAAAGACCCCAGGGCCCCAGGATCCCAGGCCCCCAAGGACGCCAAAAACCCCCAACCATGATCGGTTGGGGGTTTTCGTGCTGTGGGGCTAACAGGATTTGAACCTGTGGCCTCATCCTTATCAGGGATGCGCTCTAACCAACTGAGCTATAGCCCCGCCGCGCTGCGGTATGTCCCGCGCGCTGACCTCTGAAGATTAGCGCACCTGGGCGCCAGTCCCAAAATCGATGCCCGCGCGCGGGGGAGCAGCCGCTACTCGTCCTCGGCGAGGGTCAGCTCGACGCCGCCCACGAAGCCCGCGGAGAGGTTGTAGATGAACGCGCCCAGGGTCGCCAGCGCGGTCGCCAGGACGACGTCGATGACCGCGATGATCGACGTGAACAGCAGGACGCGCGGCAGGGAGAGGAACGACTGCAGGTCGAATCCGTTGGACTCGTTCGAGCCCGTCGCCTCGGAGATCGTGCCGCCCACCGTGGAGAAGACGCCCATGGCGTCCATGACCATCCACAGGACGGCCGCCGCGACGATCGTGCAGATGCCGAGCGCGATGGAGAGCAGGAAGCTGACCTTCATCACCGACCAGGGGTCGGCCTTGGAGACCCGCAGCCGCGCCTTACGGGTGCGCGGCGTCGTACGTGCCCCCGTGCGCGGCCGGCGTACCGCGCCGGACGGGGCGCCCTGCTGGTACGCCTGCGGCGGGTGGTACGGCTGGGACGACTGCTGCTGAGGCTGACGCTCGCCGGGCAGCGCCCCGCCTCGGGTATCCGTCACAGTCCCCCCCTGGGATCCATGAGACTCGTTCGAGTCGTGTGCATCAGTGGCTGAGCCACGGGCACCGTCCGTACCGGTAGTGCCGGTCCGCTTTGCCTCGGCGCCCGTGGCTCCGCTCACGATGACTCACTCCTCGCGCTACTCGGCCGAGGAGTCCGTGCCCTCGTCCGTACCGGTGACCGGCTCGGCGGCGTCCGATTCGTCGACGACGATGTCTCCGTCGACTTCCTCGGCCTCGCGCCCGGCCTCGGCGTTACGAGCGATACCGACCACGGCATCGCGCTTGCCCAGGTTGATCAGTTGGACGCCCATGGTGTCACGGCCCGTCTCCCTGACCTCGTTGACTCGCGTACGAATCACACCGCCGGACAGCGTGATGGCGAGGATCTCGTCCGTCTCCTCGACCACCAGGGCGCCGACGAGCTCGCCGCGGTCCTCCACGATCTTGGCGGCCTTGATGCCGAGGCCACCGCGACCCTGGACGCGGTACTCGTCGACGTTGGTCCGCTTCGCGTACCCACCGTCGGTGGCGGTGAAGACGAACGTACCGGGGCGAACCACATTCATCGAGAGCAGTTCGTCGCCGTCGCGGAAACTCATGCCCTTGACGCCCGACGTGGCGCGGCCCATCGGGCGGAGCGCGTCGTCCGTTGCGGTGAACCTGATCGACTGGGCCTTCTTGCTGATGAGGAGCAGGTCGTCCTCGGCCGAGACCAGCTCGGCGCCGATCAGCTCGTCGTCCGAACCGTCGTCCGTCTCACGGAGGTTGATGGCGATGACGCCACCCGAACGAGGCGAGTCGTAGTCCTTGAGCGGCGTCTTCTTGACGAGGCCGCCCTTGGTGGCGAGCACCAGGTAGGGCACCGCTTCGTAGTCCCGGATCGCGAGGATCTCGGCGATCTGTTCGTCCGGCTGGAAGGCGAGGAGATTCGCCACGTGCTGGCCGCGCGCGTCGCGTCCGGCGTCGGGCAGCTCGTACGCCTTGGCGCGGTAGACGCGGCCCTTGTTGGTGAAGAACAGCAGCCAGTGGTGTGTCGTCGACACGAAGAAGTGGTCGACGATGTCGTCCTGCTTCAGCTTCGTGCCGCGCACGCCCTTGCCGCCGCGCTTCTGCGAGCGGTAGTCCTCGGTCTTCGTGCGCTTGATGTAGCCACCGCGCGTGATGGTGACGACGATGTCCTCTTCGGCGATCAGGTCCTCGATGGACATGTCACCGTCGAAGGGCACGAGCGCCGAGCGACGGTCCTCGCCGAACTTGTCGACGATCGCCGCGAGCTCGTCGCTGATGATCTGGCGCTGCTTCTCGGGGGAGGCCAGGATCGAGTTGTACTCGTTGATCTTCGCCTGGAGCTCGTCGTGCTCGGCGACGATCTTCTGGCGCTCCAGGGCGGCGAGCCGGCGCAGCTGCATCTCGAGGATGGCGTTGGCCTGGATCTCGTCGATCGACAGGAGGCCCATCAGGCCCTCGCGCGCGATGTCGACCGTCTGGCTGCCGCGGATGAGCGCGATGACCTCGTCGATGGCGTCCAGAGCCTTCAGGAGGCCACGCAGGATGTGCGCCCGCTCCTCGGCCTTGCGCAGCCGGTACTTCGTACGGCGGACGATGACCTCGACCTGGTGGGTCACCCAGTGCCGGATGAACGCGTCCAGGGAGAGGGTGCGCGGCACGCCGTCGACCAGGGCCAGCATGTTGGCGCTGAAGTTCGACTGCAGGTCGGTGTGCTTGTAGAGGTTGTTGAGCACGACCTTGGCGACCGCGTCGCGCTTGAGGACGATGACCAGGCGCTGACCGGTGCGCGAGGAGGACTCGTCGCGGACGTCGGCGATGCCGCCGACCCTGCCGTCCTTGACCAGGTCGGCGATCTTCTGCGCGAGGTTGTCGGGGTTGGTCTGGTACGGGAGCTCGGTGACCACCAGGCACTGGCGGTTCTGGATCTCCTCGACCGCGACGACCGCGCGCATCGTGATGGAGCCACGGCCCGTGCGGTACGCCTCCTCGATGCCCTTACGGCCCACTACAAGGGCGCCGGTCGGGAAATCGGGGCCCTTAATGCGCTCGATAAGGGCGTCGAGCAGCTCCTCGTGGGAGGCGTCGGGGTGCTCCAGGGCCCACTGCGCGCCCGCCGCGACCTCGCGGAGGTTGTGCGGCGGGATGTTGGTGGCCATGCCGACCGCGATGCCCGCCGAGCCGTTGATCAGCAGGTTCGGGAAGCGCGCCGGCAGAACCGTCGGCTCCTGGTTGCGGCCGTCGTAGTTGTCCGTGAAGTCGACGGTCTCCTCGTCGATGTCACGAACCATCTCCATGGCCAGCGGCGCCATCTTGCACTCGGTGTACCGCATGGCGGCCGCCGGGTCGTTGCCCGGGGAGCCGAAGTTGCCGTTGGAGTCCACCAGCGGCATCCGCATCGACCACGGCTGGGCGAGGCGCACCAGGGCGTCGTAGATGGAGGAGTCGCCGTGCGGGTGGTACGTGCCCATGACGTCGCCGACGACGCGGGCGCACTTGTAGAAGCCCTTCTCGGGGCGGTATCCGCCGTCGTACATCGCGTACAGGACGCGACGGTGGACGGGCTTCAGGCCGTCCCGTACGTCGGGCAGCGCGCGGGACACGATGACGGACATCGCGTAGTCGAGGTAGGAGCGCTGCATCTCCGTCTCGAGCCCGACGGGCTCGACGCGCATGCCCACACCGGGAACGGCGGGCTCCTCTTCGGGCATCACAGGGGTGTTTTCGTCGGCCATTACTGGTCAAAGTCCTTTCGAGGTGCGGCTCGTACGGGCCGACTCAGATGTCGAGGAAGCGGACGTCCTTGGCGTTGCGCTGAATGAACGAGCGCCGCGCCTCGACGTCCTCTCCCATCAGCACCGAGAAGAGGTCGTCGGCCTGTGCCGCGTCGTCCAGGGTGACCTGGCCGAGCACGCGGTGTTCCTGGTCCATCGTCGTGATGCGCAGCTCCTCGGCGTTCATCTCGCCGAGACCCTTGAAGCGCTGGACCGAGTCGTCCTTGATGCGCTTGCCGGCCTGGCGGCCGAGCTCCACCAGGGCGTCGCGCTCGCGGTCGGAGTACGCGTACTGGAAGTCGTCCCGCGACCACTTGATCTTGTACAACGGCGGGCGCGACAGGTAGATGTGCCCGGCCTCGACCAGCGGCCGCATGAAGCGGAACAGGAAGGTCAGCAGCAGCGTGTTGATGTGCTGGCCGTCGACGTCGGCGTCCGCCATCAGGATGATCTTGTGATAGCGGAGCTTCTCGATGTCGAAGTCCTCGTGCACACCGGTGCCGAAGGCGGAGATGAGCGCCTGGACCTCCTGGTTGTGCAGGATCTTGTCGACGCGCGCCTTCTCGACGTTCAGGATCTTGCCTCGGATGGGCAGGATCGCCTGGTACATCGGGTTGCGGCCGGACTTCGCCGAACCACCGGCGGAGTCACCCTCGACGATGAAGATCTCGCACTGCGTCGGGTCGTTCGACTGGCAGTCGCTCAGCTTGCCCGGCAGCGACGCCGTCTCCAGGAGCCCCTTGCGGCGGGTCAGGTCGCGCGCCTTGCGGGCGGCCACCCGCGCGGTGGCGGCCTGGATGCCCTTGCGGATGATGTCCGCGGCCTCGTTCGGATTCCTGTCGAACCAGTCCGTGAGGTGCTCGTGGACGACCTTCTGCACGAAGGTCTTCGCCTCCGTGTTGCCCAGCTTGGTCTTGGTCTGGCCCTCGAACTGGGGCTCGCCCAGCTTCACCGAGATGATCGCGGTCAGACCCTCGCGGATGTCCTCGCCCGTGAGGTTGTCGTCCTTCTCGCGAAGGAGCTTCTTCTCGCGCGCGTAGCGGTTCACCAGACCCGTCAGCGCGGCCCTGAAGCCCTCTTCGTGCGTACCGCCCTCGTGCGTGTGGATGGTGTTCGCGAAGGAGTACACGCCCTCGGTGTACTGCGAGTTCCACTGCATGGCGATCTCGGCCGAGAGCAGACGGTCCTTGTCCTCGGCCTCGACGTCGATGACCGTGGGGTGGATGACCTCGCCCTTGCGGGAGTTGAGGTACTTCACGAAGTCGACGATGCCGCCTTCGTAGTGGTAACTCACCGTGCGGGGCTCGTCGTCGGCCGCCTCCGCCGTGTCCGCGCCCACCACGGCCTTCGCCGACTCGCGCTCGTCGGTGAGTTTGATCGTCAAACCCTTGTTGAGGAACGCCATCTCCTGGAAGCGCCGTGCCAGCGTCTCGAAGGAGTACTCGGTCGTCTCGAAGACGTCGGGGTCGGCCCAGAAGGTGACCGTCGTGCCCGTGTCCTCGACCTGCTCGTGCTGGGCCAGCGGGGCCGTCGGAACGCCCAGCTTGTAGTCCTGGGTCCAGCGGTACCCATCGGTCCGGATGTCTACGGCCAGCTTGGTCGACAGCGCGTTGACGACCGAGACGCCGACGCCGTGCAGACCGCCGGAGACGGCGTAGCCGCCGCCGCCGAACTTGCCGCCCGCGTGCAGCACGGTCAGCACGACCTCGACGGCCGGCTTCTTCTCGACGGGGTGAATGCCCACCGGGATGCCACGGCCGTTGTCGATGACACGAACGCCGCCGTCGGCGAGGATCGTGACGTCGATGGTGTCCGCGTGCCCGGCCAGGGCCTCGTCGACGGAGTTGTCGACAACCTCCTGCACGAGGTGGTGCAGGCCGCGCTCACCGGTCGAGCCGATGTACATGCCGGGTCGCTTGCGGACCGCGTCCAGACCCTCGAGGACGGTGATCGCGCTGGCGTCGTACGAGGGCGGTGCCTCGCCGTTCTCGCCGGCGGCGGTGGACGGGATGTTCTCGTTGGGGTTGCCGGAATCGGCCACGAAGCGCCCTTTCTGGCACAGCACAAGCCAAGCTCCCGGCGGTGGCCGGAGCGGCTGCGTCGTTCAGCGATAGTCAGCGTTGCTCGGTGCGTCCCACAAGTGGGGCGGGATTAGCTTCCAGTCTACCGGTAGCGCTGACAGTGATGGGGGTTTGCCGGTACCTGAGTCCGCATGTGCCGTCCTGAACGGGACTCGGCCGACTCCCCATATGCGGAACGGGGCTCCAAAGGGCTCACAGCGGCACTCAGCGCTTTGGGACGTCAACCGCCAGCTACCGTCGCCGGCGGGCTCATCCGTAGGTGTCGCCGGGGCCCGTGCTTCCGGGGGCGCGCAGGGGTCCGAAGCGGCGCGCGGGGCCCTGGGGACCGAGCACCTTGATGAGGCGCACGGTGCCCTGCCCCAGGTCCTCGTTGAGGCGTGCGACCAGCTGCGGAGCCATCAGCCGCAGCTGCGTGGCCCACGCCGTCGAGTCGCACTGCACGGTCAGGACGCGCTCGTCCTCGTCGTACTTCTGGGGTACGCAGTGGTTGGCCAGGTCGTCGCCGACGATCTGGGGCCAGCGCCCCATCACGCCGCCCACCGCGGCCGGCGTCTCCCAGCCGCGCTCGGTGATCAGACGGTTGATCGCGGAGCCGAGCGGCAGCGGATCGCGCCCGTCGGCGCGCGCGCCGGACCGCAGCCCGCCGCGGCGGGCCTGCTTCTTCTGCTGCGCGGCGTCGCCACGCGCGCGTGCCTGTTCTTTGGCGGCCCGCAGGGCGACCCTCGCCAGGTCGACGCCGGAGGGCTCGGGCGTCTTCGGCGCCTCGGCGGGCCCCGGGGCGCTCTCGGCGGGCTCCTCGGCGCTCATACGCGCTCCACCGCGCCGTCCGCCACCGCGTAGCGCGTACCGCTGAGCACGCCCGGGACGTCGTCGTCCACCGCGGCGGTGACGAGTACCTGCTCGCCCGGGGCCACCAGCTCCGCGAGACGCTCCCTGCGGCGCGCGTCCAGCTCCGCGAAGACGTCGTCGAGGACGAGTACCGGCTCGTTGCCCTCGGCCCTCAGCAGGTCGTACGAGGCCAGGCGCAGCGCCAGCGCGTACGACCAGGACTCGCCGTGGCTTGCGTACCCCTTGGCGGGGAGCTGGCCGAGCTTGAGGACGAGGTCGTCGCGGTGCGGGCCGACCAGGGTGACGCCCCGCTCGATCTCCTGCTTGCGGGCCTCCTCCAGGGCGGCGGTCAGCTGCTCGTAGAGGGCCTCGCGCGTGTGCCCGTCGCCGGGCGCGGAGGGCTTGTACTCCAGCGAGACCGGGCCGCCGCCGGGCGCCAGCTGCTCGTAGGCCTTGTCGGCCAGCGGCTGCAGCGCCGAGATCAGGTCGAGCCGCTGGGCGAGCAGCTCGGCGCCCACGCGCGCGAGGTGCTGGTCCCAGACGTCGAGGGTGGACAGGTCCATGGTGCGGCCGCCGTGCCGGCGGGCGAGAGCGGCCGACTTCAGGAGGGTGTTGCGCTGCTTGAGGACCCGGTCGTAGTCGGACCGGACGCCGGCCATGCGCGGCGACCGCGCGGTGATCAGCTCGTCGAGGAAGCGCCGCCGCTCCCCGGGGTCGCCCTTGATCAGCGCGAGATCCTCGGGCGCGAACAGCACGGTGCGGACGATCCCCAGCACATCGCGCGGCCTGACCTGTGAGGACCGGTTGATGCGCGCGCGGTTGGCCTTGCCGGGGTTGAGTTCGAGCTCGATCAGCTGCTGGCGCTCGCCCTGACGGACGGCCGCCCTGACGACGGCTCGCTCGGCGCCCATGCGCACCAGGGGGGCGTCCGAGGAGACCCGGTGGCTGCCGAGGGTGGCCAGATAGCCGACGGCCTCGACGAGGTTGGTCTTGCCCTGGCCGTTGGGGCCCACGAACGCGGTGACGCCCGGGTCGAGCGGAACCTCGACCCGGGCGTACGAGCGGAAGTCGGCCAGCGAGAGATGCGTGACGTGCATGGTGTGCGCCGACCTCCCCCGGCCTACTTCACTTGCTTCAGAGGCCTGTGGGAAACGGCTGGCGTTCCCCACAGGCTGTGGATCAGTTCTCGCTCTTGGACTCCACCGCGTGGCCGCCGAACTGGTTGCGCAGCGCGGCGATCATCTTCATCTGCGGGGAGTCGTCCTGGCGCGAGGCGAACCGCGCGAAGAGCGAGGCGGTGATGGCCGGCAGCGGCACCGCGTTGTCGATGGCGGCCTCCACCGTCCAGCGGCCCTCTCCGGAGTCCTGCGCGAAGCCGCGCAGCTTCTCCAGGTGCTCGTCGTCGTCCAGGGCGTTGACCGCGAGGTCGAGCAGCCAGGAACGGATGACCGTGCCCTCCTGCCAGGAGCGGAAGACCTCACGGACGTCGGTGACGGAGTCGACCTTCTCCAGGAGCTCCCAGCCCTCGGCGTAGGCCTGCATCATCGCGTACTCGATGCCGTTGTGGACCATCTTCGAGAAGTGGCCCGCGCCGACCTTGCCCGCGTGCACCGAACCGAAGTCGCCCTCGGGCTTGAGCGCGTCGAAGGCCGGCTGGACCTTCGCGATGTCCTCGGCGTCGCCGCCGTACATCAGCGCGTAGCCGTTCTTCAGGCCCCAGACGCCGCCGGAGACGCCGCAGTCCACGAAGCCGATGCCCTTGGCCTTCAGCTCCTCGGCGTGCTTCTCGTCGTCCGTCCAGCGGGAGTTTCCGCCGTCCACGACGACGTCGCCGGGCTGCAGCAGCTCGCCGAGCTCGTCGATGGTGGACTGGGTCGCGGCTCCGGCCGGAACCATCACCCACACCACCCGCGGGCCCTTGAGCTTGCCGACCAGCTCCTCGAGGCTGGAGACGTCAGCGACGTCCGGGTTGCGGTCGTATCCGATGACGGTGTGACCTGCGCGGCGGATGCGCTCGCGCATGTTGCCGCCCATCTTGCCGAGGCCGACGAGACCGAGCTCCATCAGAGGTTCCTTCACTAGCGAGGTGGCGTTACGGCACTTTCGTACCTGCGTCCGAGCCTACGCCCGGACGCACGCGCACACCTGTGGGCTCAGCCGCTCAGACGTACCGGCATGATCAGGTACTTGTAGGCGTCGTCGGCCTCCGCGTCGATGGCCGGCCTGCCGCTGAGCAGCGCGGGCTTCGTCGACGTGGTGAACGACAGCTGGGCGACCGGCGAGTCGATCGCGCTGAGGCCGTCGAGCAGGAACGTCGGGTTGAAGGCGATCGAGACGTCGTCGCCCTCGAGCTGCGCGTCGACCCTCTCCACAGCCTGTGCGTCGTCGCTGGAGCCGGCCTCCAGGATCAGCACGCCCTGCTCGAAGCTGAGCCGCACCGGAGTGTTCCGCTCGGCCACCAGGGCCACGCGCTTCACGGCCTCGACGAACGGGGCGGTCTCGATGACCGCGATCGAGTTGAACTCCGTGGGGAAGAGCGTCTTGTACTTCGGCAGGTCGCCCTCAAGGAGACGCGTCGTCGTACGCCGCCCGGCGCCCTCGAAGCCGATCAGACCCTCGCCGGCGCCCGAGCCGGACAGGGCCAGGGTGACCGTGTCGCCGCTCGTGAGGGCCTTGGCGGTGTCCAGGAGCGTCTTGGCGGGCACCAGGGCCACGGCGGACGCCTCGGGGTTCTCCGGCTTCCACAGGAACTCACGGACCGCGAAGCGGTAGCGGTCGGTGGAGGCCAGGGTGACCGTGTCGCCCTCGATCTCGATGCGCACACCGGTCAGCACCGGCAGCGTGTCGTCGCGGCCCGCGGCGATGGCCACCTGGGAGGCGGCCGAGGCGAAGACCTCACCGGGGACGGTGCCCGTGGCGGTCGGCATCTGCGGCAGCGCGGGGTACTCCTCCACAGGAAGCGTGTGGAGTGTGAACCGCGAGGAGCCGCAGACCACCGTCGCCCGTACACCGTCTGTGGAAATCTCCACCGGACGGTTGGGGAGCGCGCGGCAGATGTCCGCGAGCAGGCGGCCCGACACGAGGACGGTGCCTTCCTCGTCGATCTCCGCGTCCACCGAGACGCGCGCCGAGACCTCGTAGTCGAAGCTCGACAGGCTCAGAGCGCCTTCCTCGGCCTTCAGCAGCAGGCCCGCGAGGACGGGCGCGGGCGGCCGGGCCGGGAGGCTGCGCGCCGCCCAGGCCACTGCCTCCGCGAGTACGTCGCGTTCAACCCGGATCTTCACCGTTAGCCGACCTCCTGCTGTTGCTGGCTGCTCTCGCCCGCTGGGCCTGTGGCCCTCGTCGTCTGACTCGGTGTCTCTCAGCCATGCCGTGGGAAGGACACCGGGGACCAGTCTGACGCACCGCGCTGACAGTCGGTGCCTGTCGGGGTCAAGTCGTGCCGAGCGGTGTCGGAGCTCCGGAGCGAGAGTTGTGCACAGCCCCCACTTCGAAACCATTTCCCCGGTCTCTCTAGTTGGGAGTAGTAGTAGGGGCTGTGGAAACCGTGGATAACCGCGAAAGCGCAGGTCAGTGCCGGTTTTTTATCCACTGACCCTGTGGGCGGAGCCGGTGGACAACCGGTGGTTTCTGTGGACGGCCGAAAGTTCTGCACACCCGATGCACAGGGAGGGGCCACTTCTCCCCAGCTCTGTCCCCAGCTTTACCCGGCTTCCCCACAGGCCAACCGACCACCTTGGTGTGACGCCTTTCACTCGACCCGGTGAGAGGGCGCGTTGCGTTGCCGAACAGTGGACAGCCGTGTGGAGAAGCTGGGGAAAGCTGGGGACAACGAGCTCCAGCCTGTGGGCCGCCGGTGGACAACTTCATGCACAGCCTGTGGACGAAATTTTCCTCCACAGCCTGTGGAGAGTCTTCGTCCACGAATCCACAGCCACCTGACCTGGCTTGATGATCCCTCAGCAGAGCCGCCTGTGGACAGCGTCTGGACAACTTCTGGGTCCCCAGGGTGTGGAGGGAAAAAAGTACGCACATCTGTGGAGAACAGCCGTATGAGCAGGGGAAATCGAACAGCGGGAGGCCGTCGTACGACGTCTCTGTACGGATCCCGGCGGGCGTAACGGCTCCCCGCGGCCTGCGAAACGGCCTCCACGCGCGCGTGGACGACGAAAAAGGGCGCCCCAGGAGTTGTCCCGGGACGCCCTCAGCGAAGTGACGCGGCCGCTGTCAGCCGTTCTTGATGCGGTTGGTGAGCTCGGTGACCTGGTTGTAGATGGAGCGGCGCTCGGCCATCAGCGCGCGGATCTTGCGGTCGGCGTGCATGACGGTCGTGTGGTCACGGCCGCCGAACTGCGCGCCGATCTTCGGCAGGGAGAGGTCGGTCAGCTCCCGGCACAGATACATGGCGATCTGGCGGGCCGTCACCAGGACGCGGCTGCGCGAGGATCCGCACAGGTCGTCCACCGTCAGGCCGAAGTAGTCGGCGGTCGCCGCCATGATGGCCGTCGCGGTGATCTCCGGAGCCGCGTCCTCGCCGCCCGGGATCAGGTCCTTCAGGACGATCTCGGTGAGCCCCAGGTCCACCGGCTGCCGGTTCAGCGACGCGAACGCGGTGACTCTGATCAGCGCGCCCTCCAGCTCACGGATGTTCCGCGAGATCCGGGACGCGATGAACTCGAGCACCTCCGGCGGCGCGTTCAACTGCTCCTGCACCGCCTTCTTGCGAAGGATCGCGATGCGCGTCTCCAGCTCCGGCGGCTGGACGTCGGTGATCAGACCCCACTCGAAGCGGTTGCGCAGCCGGTCCTCCAGCGTGACCAGCTGCTTGGGCGGCCGGTCGCTGGAGAGCACGATCTGCTTGTTCGCGTTGTGGAGCGTATTGAAGGTGTGGAAGAACTCCTCCTGCGTCGACTCCTTGTCCGCGAGGAACTGGATGTCGTCGACGAGCAGGATGTCCATCTCGCGGTAGCGCTTGCGGAAGCTGTCGCCCTTGCCGTCGCGGATGGAGTTGATGAACTCGTTGGTGAACTCCTCCGAGCTCACGTAGCGCACGCGCGTGCCGGGATACAGGCTGCGGGCGTAGTGCCCGATCGCGTGCAGCAGGTGCGTCTTGCCGAGTCCCGACTCCCCGTAGATGAAGAGGGGGTTGTACGCCTTCGCCGGCGCCTCGGCGACGGCGACCGCGGCCGCGTGGGCGAAACGGTTCGACGCACCGATGACGAAGGTGTCGAAGAGGTACTTCGGGTTGAGGCGCGCGGTGGGCTCACCGGGCCCCGTCGCGGGCGCCGGCTGCGCGGCGAGCGGGCCGGGGGCGCCGCTGGACGAGGTGGGTCCGACCGGGCCGCCCCGGTGCACGCCGTGGCCGCCGTGGGTGCCGTGACCGCCGCCCCGGTGGCCGCCGGGCGGCTCCGACATGTCGTGGCGCTCGCGCCGGTCGTGCTGCTCGGAGCGCTGCTGCTCGTAGCGCTCCTGCGGCGGCTGCGAGCGGTAGTCGTGCTGCGGCTGCTGGACCGGGTTCGCGTACGGGTCGCGGTCGGGGAAGCCGAGCCGCGGCTGCTGCCAGCCGTAGTCGTCCTGCTGCTGAGGCTGCTGCTGCGGCCAGGCGCCGGGAGCGGGGCGCTGGTAGTCGGGGTAGGCCGGGCGCGCGGTCGGCAGCTGCTCGGACCGGGACCCGCCCTGGTGCTCGTCCGCGGGACGGCGTCCGTAGGTGTCGTACGCCTCGTGCCCCTGCCCGGAGGCGGGCGGCAGCTCGGGCTCTTCGTAGCGCTGCTGATGCTGCTGGTGTGACTGCTGTTGCTGGGGGGCCTGGTGTTGAGGCGCCTGGTGCTGGACGGGCGGGCCCGGGGGCTCGCCGACGGAGTCGTCGACCGTGATGGCGATACGGATCGGACGGCCGCACTCGCGGCTCAGGGTCTCGCTGACGACGGGGGCGAGGCGCCCCTCCAGTACGCCCTTGGCGAATTCGTTCGGTACGGCGAGCAGCGCGGTGTCGGCGACGAGCGCCAGGGGCTGGCAGCTCCGCAGCCACCGCTCGTCCTTCGCCTCCACGCCCTGCCCGCGGCCCTCACCCAGCAGATGTTCCAGAACTCGTGGCCACACTGCGGCAAGATCGGCAGGTACGTCAGCCACAGGGCACGCTCTCTCACGGGGTCCCACGAACGTGTGGTTCTCGGGACGGAAATCGGGATGGGGAGAAGGAAGGGAACGAATCGGAGTTCCGTCACGGTAGTCAGGGCGACGGGTACGGTTCAAGTTGTTGTCCACAGGCTGTGCACAGTGTCTCCCCTCGACAGCCGGTTTGACCGGATGGCGCAGCCCCGCGTACCGTGACCAGGTCGAGTTGTCGATGGCTGCTGCCGCCTGCCTCCGATGGGCAAAGATCACGATCTGTGATTGTGAAGCGGTGCACTCGGTGCGTATTCGCGAGCTTCTCGTGGGCGCACGGTGACAGCCAGGCGATGTCCCGCCACCACACGATCATTTCTGGAGCCCCCGAGTGAGCAAGCGCACCTTCCAGCCGAACAACCGTCGCCGCGCCAAGACCCACGGCTTCCGCCTGCGGATGCGCACCCGCGCCGGCCGCGCGATTCTTGCGAACCGTCGTGGCAAGGGTCGCGCCAGCCTGTCCGCCTGATCTCAGTCAGGTCATGACGTCGTGCTGCCTACCGAGCATCGGCTGAGGCGGCGCGAAGACTTCGCGACCGCGGTACGCCGAGGACGCCGGGCCGGACGCCCGCTTCTCGTCGTCCATCTACGCAGCGGCGCAACGGACCCGCACGTGCCAGGGGAGAGCCATCCCCCGACACGTGCGGGTTTCGTCGTCAGCAAGGCCGTGGGCGGAGCGGTCGTACGCAACGCCGTGAAGCGCAGACTCCGTCATCTGATGCGCGACCGGGTGGCCGAGCTGCCCCCCGGTAGCCTGGTAGTAGTACGAGCGCTGCCCGGAGCGGGCGACGCCGACCATGCACAGCTGGCCCGAGACCTGGATGCCGCCTTGGAGCGGCTGCTGGGAGGGGGCGCGCGATGAAGTACCCGCTGCTGGCTCTGATCAAGCTGTACCAGTGGACGATCAGTCCACTGCTCGGCCCGGTGTGCAAGTACTACCCGTCGTGTTCTCGCTACGGCTACCTGGCCATCGACCGGCACGGTGCGATCAAGGGAACGGCGCTCACTGCCTGGCGCATCCTGCGGTGCAATCCGTGGTCGCTCGGTGGCGTCGACCATGTTCCGCCGCGCAAGCGTCCGCGGTGGCACGAGATGCTGCGCGCCGCCTGGCGCGAACGCAAGGGCGGGCCCTCCGCCGCAGGCGCCCCGACCGGGGAAGTCCCCCCTGGAACGGCCGCCGAGACCGAGACCCCGTCCCATGCTCAAGGAGCCTGATTAGTGGACACGATTGCCAGTCTCTTCAGCTTTATCACGACACCAGTTTCGTGGGTCATCGTCCAGTTCCACTCGGTGTACGGGAAGATCTTCGGTCCCGACACGGGCTGGGCCTGGGGCCTGTCCATCGTGTCCCTGGTGATCCTGATCCGGATCTGCCTGATCCCGCTCTTCGTGAAGCAGATCAAGGCGACTCGGGCGATGCAGACGCTGCAGCCCGAGATGAAGAAGATCCAGGAGCGCTACAAGAGCGACAAGCAGCGCCAGTCCGAAGAGATGATGAAGCTGTACAAGGAGTCGGGTACCAACCCGCTCTCCTCGTGTCTTCCCATCCTGGCGCAGTCGCCGTTCTTCTTCGCGCTGTACCACGTGCTCAACGGCATCGCGACCGGCAAGACGATCGGCGTCATCGACGACCAGCTCCTGGAGAGCGCGCGTAAGGCGCACATCGTCGGTGCCCCGCTGGCCGCGAAGTTCACCGACAACGCGGACAAGGTCGCCTCCCTCGGCGCCACCCTCACCGATGTCCGGGTCGTCACCGCGATCATGATCATCATGATGTCGGCGTCGCAGTTCTTCACGCAGCGCCAGCTGATGACGAAGAACGTCGACACAACGGTCAAGACGCCGTTCATGCAGCAGCAGAAGATGCTGATGTACGTCTTCCCGGTCATGTTCGCCGTCTTCGGCATCAACTTCCCGGTCGGTGTCCTCGTCTACTGGCTGACCACCAACGTGTGGACCATGGGTCAGCAGATGTTCGTGATCCGCCGTAACCCCACCCCCGGCTCCAAGGCCCAGGCCGCCTTCCTGGAGCGTCTGCAGAAGCAGATCACGCACACCAAGAAGGTGCGGGGGCGCGGCAACACGAACATCATCAAGGCGATCGTCGCCAAGGGCCGCGACCGCAACGAGTTCGAGCGCAAGTTCATCAACGGTCTGACCAAGGCGGGCCTCGCGGCCCAGGCCGACGGCACCGTGGTGGAGAGCGACACCACCGTCCTCACCGAGACCGAGGACGGCACGCCCGGCGGCCCGGGCGCCCCGAAGCGCCAGCAGCCCAAGCGCCAGAGCAAGTCCAAGCGCCAGACCGCCACGACGCAGGCGGCGGGCGCCACCAAGGCGGACGTCTCCTCCGAGACGAAGCCTTCGCTGGAGAAGACCGCGGCCGAGCCCGAGGACGCTTCCCCCAAGACCAAGCCGGCCGGTGACACCACCAAGCAGGGCAACCAGCCTGGCGCCGGTCAGCGCAGCCGAGCCAAGTCGGGACAGCAGCGCAAGGGCCAGCAGCGGCCCAAGCACCCGTCCTCCAAGAAGTAGAAGGAGCCCATCCAGTGACGGAAGGCACCACCACCTCCGCCGCAGCCGAGGTCGGCGACACCCTCTCCCGCCTCGAGCAGGAGGGCGAGATCGCCGCGGACTACCTCGAGGGTCTGCTTGACATCGCCGACCTCGACGGCGACATCGACATGGACGTCGAGGCCGACCGGGCCGCTGTCTCGATCATCAGCGACAGCGACGGCCGCGATCTGCAGAAGCTCGTCGGCCGCGACGGTGAGGTCCTGGAGGCCCTGCAGGAGCTCACGCGTCTCGCCGTCCACCGTGAGACGGGTGACCGCAGCCGCCTGATGCTGGACATCGCGGGCTACCGCGCCCAGAAGCGCGAGGAGCTCTCGGAGCTGGGCGCCAAGGCCGCGGCCGACGTGAAGAGCTCCGGTGAGCCCGCCAAGCTCGACCCGATGACGCCTTTCGAGCGCAAGGTCGTGCATGACGCGGTCAAGGCCGCCGGCCTGCGCAGCGAGTCCGAGGGCGAGGAGCCGCAGCGCTTCGTCGTCGTTCTCCCTGCCTGATCGGCACAGCGTTCTCCGGCCCCGTCTGTTCGCAGGCGGGGCCGATCTTTGTCAGCCTGATAGTCAGCCACCCCCAGTGCGGTACGGAAGGACGGCCCCCGTGACGGAGGCAGCGGAGCTCCCCCCGGCGCCCGAAGAGGCCCGGACGGTATTCGGTGATCGCTTCTCGGACGCGGTCCGGTACGCGGAACTGCTGGCCGACGCGGGAGTGCAGCGAGGCCTGATCGGCCCCCGCGAAGTGCCACGGCTGTGGGAGCGGCATCTGCTGAACTGCGCGGTGCTCTCCGAGGTGGTGCCCGAGGGCGTCACCGTGTGCGACGTCGGCTCGGGCGCCGGGCTGCCCGGCATCCCCCTGGCCCTGGTCCGCCCGGACCTGAAGATCACGCTCCTGGAGCCGCTGCTGCGGCGCACGAACTTCCTCACCGAGGTCGTCGAGCTGCTCGGCCTCGACCACGTCACGGTGGTGCGGGGCCGCGCCGAGGAAGTCCTCGGCAAGCTGCCTCCCGTCCACGTCGTGACCGCGCGAGCCGTCGCACCGCTGGACCGCCTTGCGGCCTGGGGTGTCCCGCTGCTCCGCCCGTACGGAGAGATGCTGCTCCTCAAGGGCGACACGGCCGAGGAAGAGGTCAAGGCGGCGGGCGCCGCGCTGAGCAAGCTGGGCGCGGTGGACATCTCGGTGCTGCAGGTCGGCGAGGGCGTGGTGGACCCACAGTCCACGGTCGTACGGGTCGAGGTCGGAGAGAGCCCCGGCGGCGTGCGCTTCGCAGCGAAGCGAGCCAAGGCGGCCCGCACCGGCCGCACGCGCCGACGCCGCTGAGGCGCGCCGCCCGGCGCTCCCAAGCCGGCGTCGCTGATCCGTCCTGACGACGAGCCGTACTCCACACAAGCTGCCAAACGTACGCATACCGGGGTGTCGCACCAGCGGCACCCCGGCTGCCGTGCATCGTGTTTCACGTGAAACGTCGCTCACTGCTGCATGGCATCATCAGTCGCGGCCGCGCTGCGGAACCTCGCGACCGCCGGCCACTCGGTTCCCTCGATAAGGGGACGGAGTTTTCCACAGAGGTGGATTCGTCCACAGAAGACCGGGCCTCGCTGGTTCATGACCCTCAAAGCATGGGAGGCTCTGTTCATTGCGAGCCTGATGTCGAGGAGAGTGAATCCTTGCGGTCCGACGCCAACATCGCGGGACCGATGACCGATCCGGTCCCCGGTCCCCGTACCGAGTCGGCGGGGGAGGATGTTTCACGTGAAACACCGACCCCGATGGACGACACACCCATCGGTCGTGCTGCCCAACTGGCAGTAGAAGCACTCGGCCGTGCAGGCGAAGGCCTGCCGCGCCCCGAGCAGACCCGCGTCATGGTGGTCGCCAACCAGAAGGGCGGGGTGGGCAAGACGACGACGACCGTCAATCTCGCCGCCTCGCTCGCTCTGCACGGCGCCCGCGTCCTGGTGATCGACCTGGACCCGCAGGGCAACGCCTCCACGGCTCTCGGTATCGACCATCACGCCGAAGTGCCGTCCATCTACGATGTGCTGGTGGAGAGCAAGCCGCTCTCCGACGTCGTACAGCCGGTGTCCGATGTCGAGGGACTCTTCTGCGCCCCGGCCACCATCGATCTCGCCGGTGCGGAGATCGAGCTGGTGTCGCTGGTGGCGCGGGAGAGCCGGTTGCAGCGGGCGATCCAGGCGTACGAACAGCCGCTGGACTACATCCTCATCGACTGCCCGCCCTCCCTGGGCCTGTTGACGGTCAACGCCCTGGTGGCCGGCGCGGAGGTGCTGATCCCCATCCAGTGTGAGTATTACGCGCTGGAAGGGCTCGGTCAGCTCCTGAGGAACGTCGATCTGGTCCGCGGGCACCTGAACCCGAACCTGCATGTGTCGACGATCCTGCTCACCATGTACGACGGCAGGACCCGGCTCGCCTCCCAGGTGGCGGACGAGGTGCGCAGCCACTTCGGCGAGGAGGTCCTGCGGACGAGCATTCCGCGGTCGGTCCGTATCTCCGAAGCGCCGAGCTACGGCCAGACGGTGCTCACCTACGACCCGGGGTCGAGCGGGGCCCTCTCCTACTTCGAAGCGGCACGAGAAATCGCGCTGCGCGGGGTCGGAGTGCGCTACGACGCCCAGCACGCCCACGTGGGCGCCCAGAACGACCAGCACAGCATGACGGAGGGGATGCAGTGAGCGAGCGACGGAGGGGACTGGGCCGAGGCCTCGGCGCCCTGATCCCTGCAGCCCCGACGGAGAGGCAGCCCTCACCGAGTGCGGGCGGAGCCTCGGCTTCCCCCTCGGCGGTGCCGGTGCTGACGGCCGAGCGTGGAGTGGCGGCCGCGAAGGTGACGGCGCTCCCCCAGAGCCCTGTTTCACGTGAAACGGCCGAGCCGCCTCGCCAGGCCGCGGAGGCACCGGCGGAGGACCAGACGGTCGCCGGGGCGTACTTCGCCGAGCTGCCGCTGGACTCCATCACACCCAACCCGCAGCAGCCACGTGTGGTGTTCGACGAGGACGCACTCGCCGAGCTGGTGACCTCCATCAAGGAGGTCGGGCTCCTCCAGCCGGTCGTCGTCCGGCAGTTGGGCCCCGCGCGCTATGAGCTCATCATGGGTGAGCGGCGCTGGCGGGCCTGCCGGGAGGCAGGCCTGGAGCGGATCCCCGCCATCGTGCGGGCCACGGAGGACGAGAAGCTCCTCCTGGACGCGCTGCTCGAGAACCTGCACCGCGCCCAGCTGAACCCGCTGGAAGAGGCCGCGGCCTACGACCAGTTGCTCAAGGACTTCAACTGCACGCACGATCAGCTGGCGGACCGCATCGGCCGGTCCCGTCCGCAGGTCTCCAACACGCTGCGGCTGCTGAAGCTCTCGCCGGCCGTGCAGCGCCGGGTCGCCGCCGGAGTCCTCTCCGCGGGGCACGCCCGAGCGCTGCTCTCCGTCGAGGACTCGGAGGAGCAGGACCGGCTGGCGCACCGCATCGTGGCCGAAGGGCTGTCGGTGCGCGCCGTCGAGGAGATCGTGACGCTCATGGGGTCCCGGCCGCAGAGCGCCCCGAAGGCCAAGGGGCCGCGCGCCGGAGCCCGCGTCTCGCCGGCGCTGACCAGTCTCGCCACCCGCCTCTCGGACCGGTTCGAGACGCGGGTCCGGGTGGACCTGGGCCAGAAGAAGGGGAAGATCGTCGTTGACTTCGCCTCTCTGGAAGACCTGGAGCGCATCCTCAGCACGCTGGCCCCGGAAGAGGGACCGGTGCTGAAGAACGGACTGGCCGAGGCCGACGCGGACGACACCCCCGAGGGCACGTCCGGGGACAAGGAAGCCTGAGCCGCAGAGCCCGGCACCGCGAGAGCGGGCCGTGTCCGGTCTGTACCGGAACACGGCCCGCTCTTTGCTTTCCTACGGTTTCGGTGCAATCACATCGTCGATACGATGCGTGCGGGTATGGCGGCCGAAACGGGCGGCCGAGGGAAATGAGGAATCGCGTTCATGGGGCGTCGGCTCGTACCGCTCACACTGGACAACCTCCCGGATCTCCCCGAGCGGTGCCGCACGTGTGTCTTCTGGGAGCTGGACCCGGTCAGCGGCCAGGCCGCGGTCAAGGCCGGAACCCCGGAGCTGGAGAAGGAATCGTGGATCTCCGCCGTCCTCCTGGAGTGGGGATCCTGCGGCCGCGTGGTCTATGTCGACGACATGCCGGTGGGCTTCGTGCTCTACGCGCCGCCGGCGTATGTGCCGCGCTCCACGGCCTTCCCCACGAGCCCGGTCGCCCCGGACGCCGTGCAGTTGATGACCGCTTGGATCATGCCGGGCTACCAGGGTCAGGGGCTGGGCCGGGTGATGGTCCAGACGGTGGCGAAGGATCTGCTGCGCAGGGGCTTCAAGGCGATCGAGGCCTTCGGGGACGCGCGCTGGGAGAAGCCGGCGTGTCTGCTGCCCGCCGATCACCTGCTGGCGGTGGGTTTCAAGACGGTCCGCCCCCACCTTGCCTATCCACGGCTGCGGCTCGAACTGCGCACGACGCTCTCCTGGAAGGAGGACGTCGAGCTGGCGCTCGACCGACTGCTGGGTGCGGTCCAGAAGGAACCCGCACTCCGACCGCTATGAGCCGGGCGACCGCGTAGCCGAACGACGAATGGACCAGCCCCCGGAGGGACTGGTCCATTCGTGTTTCACGTGAAACATCGTCGCTGATTACTCGGCGATGAAGTCCTCGAGGTCGCGGACGATCGCGGCCTTCGGCTTGGCACCGACGATGGTCTTGGCGACCTCGCCGCCCTGGTAGACGTTCAGGGTCGGGATCGACATGACGCCGTACTTGGCGGCGGTGCCCGGGTTCTCGTCGATGTTGAGCTTGACGACCTCGATCTTGTCGCCGTGCTCAGCGGCGATGGCCTCGAGGGACGGGGCGATCTGACGGCACGGGCCGCACCAGGCGGCCCAGAAGTCCACCAGGACGGGCTTGTCGCTCTTGAGAACGTCTTCCTCGAAGGAGGCGTCCGTCACGTTCTTCAGGTTGGCCACTGCGGGCTCCTCATTTCTCGGGATGGTGCACGGGAGGGGGGAGGGAGGGGTCAGACGCTGGCGGTCGGGGTCTTCTCGGGCTCCGCCGCCTCGGCGTCGGAGAGCGCCGCCAGGAAACGTTCGGCGTCGAGAGCGGCCGAGCAGCCGGTGCCGGCCGCCGTGATGGCCTGACGGTAGGTGTGGTCGACGACGTCACCGGCGCCGAAGACACCGGTCAGGTTCGTCCGGGTGGACGGCGCCTCGACCTTCAGGTACCCCTCGTCGTCCAGCTCGAGCTGGCCCTTGAAGAGCTCGGTGCGCGGGTCGTGGCCGATCGCGATGAACAGACCCGTCACCGGCAGCGCAGACGTCTCGCCCGTCTTCAGGTTGCGCAGCGTCAGACCCTCGAGCTTCGGGTCACCCTTGATCTCGGCGATCTCGCTGTCCCAGATGAACGAGATCTTCGGGTCGGCGAAGGCGCGCTCCTGCATCGCCTTGGAGGCGCGCAGGGTGTCGCGGCGGTGCACGATCGTCACGGACTTGGCGAAGCGCGAGAGGAAGGTGGCCTCCTCCATCGCGGTGTCGCCGCCGCCGATCACGGCGATGTCCTGGTCCTTGAAGAAGAACCCGTCACAGGTGGCGCACCAGGAGACACCGCGGCCGGAGAGGGCGTCCTCGTTCGGCAGGCCCAGCTTGCGGTGCTGGGAGCCGGTGGTGACGATGACGGCCTTCGCGCGGTGCACGGTGCCCGCGGTGTCCGTCACGGTCTTGATCTCACCGCTGAGGTCGACGGCGACGACGTCGTCGGGCACGAGCTCGGCGCCGAAGCGCTCGGCCTGGGCCCGCATGTTGTCCATGAGCTCGGGGCCCATGACGCCGTCCTGGAAGCCGGGGAAGTTCTCCACCTCGGTGGTGTTCATCAGCGCACCGCCGGCGGTGACGGCGCCCTCGAACACCAGCGGCTTCAGCGACGCGCGCGCGGTGTAGAGCGCCGCCGTGTAGCCGGCGGGCCCGGAGCCGATGATGATCACGTTACGGACGTCGGTCACGGCTTGATTCCTCGTCTCTGGGGACTGCTGCGTACTGCTGGCGGGGTACCTGTATCAGGACTCTCACCCCACCCAACGGATCCTACGGGGCGTGCATTCCCCGACACGTCCGCGCGCACGGGAGCGGGCGAGGAGGGAGAGTGCCATGCGCCACAAGACCGCTGGCAGCAGCGTTGAGTACCCGCAGAACGGCGCGAGGAAAACCCCGGGGACGTCAGCCCTGCGGGTAAGCGTGTGTCACGAGGACCTTGCCCGCGGACGGCGAAGACGTGCCCACACAGGCGGCATCGACGACATACGCGGAGACCATGTCGCTGTCGGAGTCATGGGGCACCACGACGAGGTAGGCGCGCTTGCCCTCGTACGAGCCCTCCTCAGCGGCGAGCGGAGTCCTGTCGCCGATGCCGCGCTGGATGCACTCCGGAACCTCGACCGCTCGCAGCGTGGAGTCCATCTTGGGCGACTGCGGGCTGGAGCGGGGAGCGAAGGACGGCGTCGATGCCTCAGACTTCCCCGGGGACTTCTTGGCGTGGTTCTTGTCGAGGAGGTCGGCGACGCGGCCCTTGAGCTCTTTCCCGGAGAAGGCCTCCGCGGAGTTCGGCCGTTTCGATGCGGACGCGGGCGTCCCGCCGGGGTCACTCCCCATGGTCTGTGTCAGCAGGGTGCCGAGGCCGATGGCGGCCGCGGTGAAGACGGCGCCGAGTACCGCGGTGCGTCGGCGGGTGCCCCGCAGCCGGCCTCCGCGCCCCGGGCCGGTGGCCGCACGGGAATGACCGGCGGGGCGGTCGGTGGCGGTCCCGGAGAGCGCGGGGGCGGTCGTTGTTTCACGTGAAACATGCGCGCTCGCGGATGCCGAGCCCACGGCCACGGGCTCGGGGACCGCGTCGGCGGGAATGCCGTCGGCGGTCGTGGAGTCCAGCAGTGCCTCGGCCGCCAGCGCGGCATCGATGCGCCCGGCCACGTCATCCGGCATGCGCGGCGGGCCCGGCAGGGTGCCGAGCAGGCCACGGATCTCCTCCAGTGAGGCGTGGACGTCGGCGCAGAGCTCACAGCCGGCCAGATGGCTCCGCACCTCGCTGGTACGCGACGGAGAGAGCAGACCCTCGGTCAGGTCGGAGATCTCGGCGACGTCCGGATGCCCTGCCGAGTCGGTCGTGGTTGTCACGCTCGCCCACCTCCGCCCTTCACAGCAGCTGAATCGCTCGTTCCCGTATCCCGTGGTCCTGCTGCCGGTGGGACGGATGGCTCCTGCGTCCGGTTCCTTCCGGCGTCGGGCTTCTTGCTCTGTCCGTCGCCCGCGGCGCCGCCGTCGTCTCCGTTGCCCGGAGGCGGCTCCGTCCGCAGGTGGCTGAGGAGCGGCAGCAGTCTGGCTCTGCCGCGAGCGCAGCGGCTCTTGACCGTGCCGGTGGGGACGTCGAGCACATCGGCGGCCTCGGCCACCGGATAACCCTGCATGTCGACCAGGACGAGCGCGGCCCGTTGTTCGGGCGGGAGGGTGCCGAGCGCCTCCACGAGTTCCCGGTGCAGGTCGCCGCGCTCCACCGGCGCGGCGGCGGACTCCTCCGGCTCCAGGAGCTGCTCGAGACGTTCGGCGTCATCGATCGGGGAGGTCTTGCGGGAGGCTGCCTTGCGCGCCCGGTCGAGACAGGCGTTCACGGTGATGCGGTGCAGCCACGTCGTCACGGCCGACTGCCCCCGGAAGGTGTGGGCCGCGCGGTAGGCGGAGACCAGCGCGTCCTGCACCGCGTCGGCCGCCTCCTCGCGGTCCCCGAGGGTGCGCAGCGCCACGGCCCAGAGCCGGTCGCGGTGGCGCCGCACGATCTCGCCGAAGGCGTCCTTGTCGCCCGCGACATGGCGGGCGAGGAGGTCCTTGTCACTCATGTCGCCGTGAGCGGTGCCGTCCACCGTCGAACCCCCTCCCCCCGTGAGCCGTGGTGGGCCGTCTCTAGCCCTTGAGCTTCACGTCCGTGATCGCCTGCTTGTACCCCGCCCGGTAATACCCGTCGGCACCGGAACGCGGAACCGCAGTCATCCAGAGGAGCACGTACTGCGACTTCACGGGCTTCTTCGCCTTGATCTTCAGGGTCTGGCCCGACGTGGTGCCAGTGCCGATCTTCTTCATGGAGGCGACATTTGTCGAGGGCGTCAGGGAGTCCGCGGCGTACAGCTCGACCGTGGTGTGGTCACCGCCGTAGTGAAGGGCTATCGACGCCTCGGAGACGTTCTGTTCCGAACCGAGGTCGTAGACGATACCGACACCCGGCTTGTACGGGGCGAGCCTCGGGCCCTCATTGAAGGTCTTGGTCCGCCAGAGCGAGGACCCGTCGGAGTCGTAGGTGTTGCCGACGTCTCCCGGTGCCTGAGCCCCGCCCGACGCGACGAACTCCTGGGCGCCCTTGATCGCGATCGGCTTGGCGGGCTTGGGCTGGCCCTTCTCGCCGCTCTCGTTGGTGTGGGTGGTGCCGGGGTCGCCGGAGTTCTCGCGGTCCATCAGAGCGTCCGCCAGCTGCCAGCTGCCCAGTCCGAGCGCGGCGATGAGCAGGGCGGAGACGCCCCACTTGAGCACCTTGCCGGTTCGGCTCTGCAGCGGAGGCGGGGGCGTGGGCACCGGCTGCGTGACGCCCGGGTGGGCCTGGGTGCGGCCGTACGTGCCCTGTTGGTACGTGGTGTGCTGGTACTCCGGCGGTGCGGTGAACGCGGGCTCCGGCGGGCGGATGCGGGGCATCTCGCCGATCGCCTTCACCAGCTCCTCGGGAGTCGTGCACGGAGGGTCCTGGCGGGACGCGGTCGCACCGTCGTTGACGAGCGCGCGCATGGCGAGCTCCGACAGGCCGCGGTGGATGCCGGCGCGCACCTGGTCGGGGGCGATGAGGCCGACGTCCTTGGGCAGCCCGGAGAGGCCGTACGCGTCCTCCTCGTACGGCCAGCGCTGGGTCAGCGAGGCGTACAGGAGAGCGCCGATCGCCTCGGTGTCCGTGCGCTGGGGGGTCTCGGAGCTGATGCCGCGCAGGGCGGCGTTCACCGCGAGGCCGCGGATGCGGTACTGGCCGGTCGAGGTGCGCAGGATCGCGCCCGGGGTCAGCCGCAGATGGGCCAGCCCCTCGCGGTGCGCGGCGGCCATGGCCTGCGAGACCTGGCTGACGAGCTGGTAGGCGTCGTGGGCCTCCAGTGGGCTCGCGGCGAGGAGCGCGGTCAGCTCCGTGGCGTCCGGGAGCCATTCGTGGACCACGTAGACGAGGTCGTTCTCCTCGACCGCGTCCAGGACCTGCACGAAACGCGGGTCGCCGAGCAGCGCCGAGGAACGGGCCGCGGCGAGGACCGAGCGGGCCCTCGGATGGTCGGCGGGCAGCAGGTGCACGCCGACGGCACGCCGGAGCTTCTCGTCGACAGCACGCCAACTGCTGAAACCGTCCAGACGGGTGACGCACTCCTCGAGCCGATAGCGTCTGGCGAGCTTGTGGCCACTGTGCAGTTCGGGGGGTGAGGAGGCCCCGCGGCTCGTGGACTTGTCGTTGTCCGCCCCGTCTTCGTCTGCTGCCGTGTCCCGCTCCCGGGTCTGGGCCACCCCGTCGGCCGTGGCCTGCTCCGCCTTCGCGGTCAGCGGCTCGTCGCCGCTGTTGTCTGCCACGTCGACGGCAGCCGTGCTCCGTTCCGCCACCGTCGTTCCTGCCTCCCCATCCATTGCGTTACGTCGGACGCCAAAGCCAATTGTGCCCACAGTCTGGTGCTATGCACGACACACGGTGGTCGACGATGGTTGTGCGCGGCCGCCCATCTCAGCGACCGAGACGGCCGCGGACCATGCCGACCATCGAGTTGAGCTCCGCGATCCGCATGCGCTTCGCGGCGACGAAGAAGACTCCGAGCAGGACCACGCCACCGGCCAGCAAGGCCGCCAGCGACCCGAGGACGCCCTGTCCGAGCGCCTGGGTGACCGCGTACGCGGCGCCGCCGCTGAGCAGGGCCGCGGGCAGCGCCGCGATCCCGAGGCGGGCGTAGGTGCGCAGCACGTTGGCGCCGTCCAGGTCGCCACCGAGGCGCTTGCGCAGCCGGCGCCAGGCGACGCCCACGCCGATGGCGTACGCGAGGCCGTACACGGCGGCCATGCCGGTGACCGCCCAGCGCGTGGGCAGCAGCATGTAGCAGGCGCCGGAGGCGGCGGCGTTGACGGCCGCGACGATGACCGTGTTGTAGAAGGGCGTGCGGGTGTCCTCGTAGGCGTAGAACGCGCGCAGCACCACGTACTGGACGGAGTAGGGGATCAGGCCGAGGCCGAAGGCCATCAGCATGTAGCCCATGTTCGTGGCCTGGGCGCTGCCCGAGGAGCCGAAGATCAGGGTGCACATCGGGATGCCGAGCGCGACGAATCCGAAGGCGATCGGGACGATCGCGACGGCCGTGGTGCGCAGGCCCTGCGAGATGTCGTCGCGTACGGAGCCGGTGTCCCCGTCGTGTGCGGAGCGGGCGAGCCGGGGCAGCAGGGCCGCCATCAGGGAGACCGTGATGATGGCCTGTGGGAGGCCCCAGATGAGCTGGGCGTTCGCGTAGGCGGCGAAGCCGATGCCGCTCGTCGCGGGCAGGTCGGTGGTGGCCGCGGTCGCCAGCTGCGTCACGACGATCGCGCCCGCCTGGTTGGCGAGGACGAAGAGGATGGTCCACTTGGCGAGCTTGGCGGCCTTGCCGAGGCCGTGGCCCTTCCAGTCGAAGCGGGGGCGCAGCCTGAACCCGGTCTCACGGAGGTACGGGATCATCGCAAGCGCCTGGACGACCAGGCCGAGCAGGACACCGACGCCGAGGAGGCGCTCGGCCTGCGGCGGGATGCTGTTCACCGTCATGCCGGACTCGGCCGAGGACCCGTACACCCAGATGAACATGCCGAGCGTCGAGATGATGACGATGTTGTTCAGGACCGGCGTCCACATCATCGCGCCGAACTTGCCGCGCGAGTTGAGGATCTGCCCCATCACCACGTGGACGCCCATGAAGAAGATCGAGGGCAGGAAGTAGCGGAGCAGGGTGACGCCGACCTCGGTGGCCGCCGGGTCGTTCGCGACGGGCACCGACATCACCCGGACCAGCTGCGGTGCCAGGACGATGCCCAGGACGGTGAGCGCGCCGAGCGCCACCATCACGAGCGTCAGGAGACGGTTGGCGTAGGCCTCGCCGCCGTCGTCGTCCTCCTTCATGGAGCGCACCAGCTGGGGCACGAAGACCGAGTTGAGGCCGCCGCCGACGGTGAGGATGTAGATCATCGTCGGGATCTGGTAGACGACCTGGAAGGTGTCGCCGAGCAGACCGACACCGAGCGCCGAGACGATCAGGGCGGAACGGATGAAGCCGGTGAGGCGGGAGACGAGCGTGCCGGCCGCCATGACCGCGCTGGACTTCAGCAGGCTCGACGCACGGCCGCCGGACTTGCCGGCGGGGGCGGGCGGCGGCGCGGCGGGGGTCGGCGCGGGATCGGTCACCGGAGCGGCGGCCGGCGCCGGGACGACCGGCTGCTCGGCGGCGGGCGGGTAGCCGCCGTCGACGGGCAGCGGGTAGCCGTTGCCCTGCGGATAGCCGCCGTCCTGCTGGTAGTCGTTGCCCTGCTGATAACCCTGGGGGTAGCCGTCACCCTGCGGGTATCCGTTGTCCTCGGGGTGGCCGCCCTGCTGGTAGGCGCTCTGCGGGTGACCGCCCTGGGGGTAGCCCTGCTGCGGGTAACCACCTTGCTGCGGGTAACCGCCCTGCTGCTGATAGCCGCCCTGCTGGTAGCCCTCACGGGGATACGCGTCCTGCTGGTAGTCGGCCTGTCCGCCGCCGTACCCGCCGGGCTGCTGGTCGCGGAAGAGGTGGGCGAAGGCGTCCGGCTCGTGACGCTCCTCGCCGGCCTGGGTGACCAGGTCGTCGACGCCCACGAACTGCGTCGTACGGGCGTCGTCGCCGTACGGGAGGTGCCGGGTCGGGCCCTCCGGCTCGGGGGCAGGGGTCTGCGCCCATCTGCGGGAGTCTGGAGCGTGCGGCGGGGCGGGCGGGCGGCCGTAGAGCGGCTGCTGCGGGTAGGTGCCCGGCGGCGGCGGTGGGTGCGCCGCGCGGTCGTAGAGCGCCTCGGTCACCGGGTCCTGGGCGGAGAGGTCCTGCGCCCGGTAGGGGTCCTGGTCGTAGGCGTCCTGGAGGTACATGTCCGGCGCGGGCTGCGGCGGCACCTGCCCGTGCTCGGGAGAGCCGGGCGGCAGGTCCTCGGGAGAAGCGGAGCCACCCGTGCCCTGGCCACGGTCACCGTCGTACGGCGCGTTCATGGTTACCCCACCTCATCGTCCCCGGGCCCACCGGCCACGACATCGCTCAACGCTCCACTCTCTCACCCGTGTCCGACGGGTCCGTGCTTTCCGGGGCGGTGTCCGGTGTCGGGTCACTCGGCTGCTCGGGGTCGCCCTCGTCGGGCTCGCCGCCGGAGCCACCCTCCGGGCCGTCGCCCGGGCCCGTGTCCGGCGCCTCCTGGGCCCGCTTCCGGGCCGCACGCTTGCGCTGCGTGTACATCCGGAATCCGGCCAGTACGAGCAGCAGGAGACCACCGGCGATGACGAGCATCACGGCGGGGGTGACCTCGGTGACGTTGACGTCGAAACGCACGACGTCGCCGTACGGCTCGCCGTCCTCCGTGTACAGCTGGGCGTAGACCGGGACCGGGCCGTTGGCGTTGGCCGTGGTCGTGAACTTCACGGACTGGGAGTGCCCGCCCGCGATCTTGATCTGCTTCTCCTCGAACTGCCCGTCGCCCACCTTCAGACGCGTGGGGTTGGTCGAGGACAGCCGCAGTACCAGGTGCTCGACGTCCTGCACCAGATTGTTCTGCACGGAGATCGGGATGGTGGCGCTGCGGCCGGAGAGCTTCGCGTCGGACCGCTGGATCAGGGAGACCTGCCTGGTGAGGTCCTTCAGATAGCTTCCGACACTGTCCCGGTAGGCCTTGGCCTGCGCCGGACGGCCGCGCCAGGACGTGGACATCTCACGGTCTATGGCCCTGCCGAAGGGGGTGACCACCCGGTCCTTCTCGGTGAGGATCACCTGGAAGCGCTTGAGTCGGCTCTGGGTGTTCTGGATGGCCTCGAAGGCCAGCTGCGGCAGCTCCTGCCTGCGCAGGGCGGCGGGGTAGGCCCCGGCCGACGGAACCTGGGTGGTGGCGTCCGGGTCCGGCTTGGCCTTCGCGGCCGCGGCCAGGTCCTGGGGCTGGGACCACTTCTCGTCGCCGAGGGTCGACAGCGCCTTGTGCATGGTCTGGGCCTGGCTCGCCGTTGGCATGCGCTGCGGGGCGACGACGATGTTCCGCTGCCGGTCCGGATCCTGCAGATTGATCATCAGGCTCTGGGCGAGGAACTCCTGGACGGCGAGGGTGGAGTTCTCCGCCCCCGTCATGTCGCCCTGGAAGGCCGTGGAGAGGCGCGCGTCGGCCACCACGGCGGTCGTGCCGCCACCGACGGGCCGCGCCGCGGACGGCGTGTAGGACAGACCGCCGGTCTCGCGCAGGCTGTCGCTGCGGGCGATCACCGTATGGGCACCGGCGGAGGTGGCGACGTCGACGATCGACGGGTCGATCGCGCCGTCGGCGGGCCAGGCGAAGTCCGTGCTCGGCTTCACCTGCAGGATCGCCTTCACCGCGTCGGCGCCGACCTCGGTGGCCTCCCTCAGGTGGCCGAGGGAACCGGAGACCGCCCTGCCGGTGTGCGCGAGGGAGGCGAGGTCGGGGTCGGCGAAGGGCAGGGCGACGACCTTCTTGCCCTTGACGGCGGACTGCAGGCTGTTGAGCCACTGATTGGCGAGCGTCTGGTGCTTGCCCGCCCTGGTGGTCTTCCCGTCGGGGTTCTCGATCCGGTAGCTCTTCGTCATCGCCTCGACCGAGGCGAGCAGGTCCGGATCGATGACCCAGGTGACGTCCAGGCTGCTGCCGAGCGACAGGAGCTGCTCCAGGCGGCCGCCCGTGGCCAGCTCCTCGGCCAGGTCGTCGTTCTTGAAGACGGGGGTCTGCTGCTCGTCGGAGCCGGTCTTCGCCGTGAGGTGGTTGGTCGAGGTGAGCGGCCACAGGTACGTGGTCTTCGTCTTCGTGGAGGCGGCGTCCGGCTGCCACGGCAGGAAGGTGTGCTCGATGCCGAGGACCTGGGAGTAGGGCTGGGCGGCGCTCTGCCCGGTGAGGGCCACGCCGAGCTGGTAGACGCCCTCGGCGCCCAGCGGCAGCTCCTTCGCCGGTACGGAGATGCTGAAGTCCTGCCGCACGCCGGGAGCGAGCCTGCTGAACTTGTCGACGTACTTCCCGCCGACATCCGTGCCCTCGGACCCGGGCTGGAAGCCCGTGCGTTTCGCGGCGCTGTCGATGGCGCTGCGGGAGTTGAGCGGCGCGACCCGCAGCCCGACCTGGGCGCCGGTCACCGTCTGCTTGCCGTTGTTGGTGACCGTGCCCGAAACGGTGACCGTGTCGCCCTCACCGGGGGCGGTGGGGGTGAGCGAGTCCACAGAGACGTCGACGGTGCGGGAACCGGTCGGGTCGGCCTTCGCGCCCGGCATGGCGGAGACCGCCTTCGCGCCCGGCTCGGCGTGCGCCGCCTGCCCCGCCGGGACCTGCAGCAGCCCGGCCAGCAAAGGGGTACCCACCAGCAGTGCTGCGGTGCGCCGCAGCCACCGGCGGGCAGGTGAGGGGCTTGTCCCCGGAAAGTCTGCCGCCTCGGCCACGCGTTCGCCCGTCCCTCGTCGTCAGTGGTCGTCGGATGTGCGTCCACGCATGGTAACGATGCGCGCTGTGGCGAAGTGCCGCGGACTGCTCCACGTGATCGGAAGAGCTGTCCGGAGCGGCGGCGCGGGGCCTCTGGGGCCGGGCGGGAATCGGGTCGGCCGCGGGCGTCCGGTGCACGTACCCTTTTCTGTTGTGCCGAACGCCAATGAAGACAATCCCAGCGCACTGAGCCAGGTGCAGCGCCGCGCGGTCAGCGAACTGCTGCGGGTGTCCCCTGTCGCGGACGATCTCGCCCGCCGTTTCCAGGAGGCCGGGTTCTCCCTCGCCCTGGTCGGCGGCTCGGTCAGGGACGCCCTGCTGGGCCGGCTCGGCAATGACCTGGACTTCACGACCGACGCCCGCCCCGAGGAGGTACTGAAGATCGTCCGGCCGTGGGCGGACGCGGTGTGGGAGGTCGGGATCGCCTTCGGCACGGTCGGCTGCCAGAAGGAGGCCCGCGTCGGGGACGTCGAGCAGAGCTTCCAGGTCGAGGTCACGACGTACCGCTCCGAGGCGTACGACAGGACCTCGCGCAAGCCCGAGGTGTCCTACGGCGACTCCATCGAGCAGGATCTCGTACGCCGTGACTTCACCGTGAACGCGATGGCCGTGGCGCTGCCGGAGAAGGAGTTCGTCGACCCGCACGGCGGGCTCGAGGACCTCGCGGAGCGTGTGCTGCGCACCCCCGGCACGCCCGAGGAGTCCTTCTCGGACGACCCGCTGCGGATGATGCGGGCCGCGCGCTTCGCCGCGCAGCTGGACTTCGAGGTGGCTCCTGACGTCGTCGCCGCGATGAAGGCGATGGCCGAGCGCATCGACATCGTCTCCGCGGAGCGCGTACGGGACGAATTGAACAAGCTGCTCCTCTCCGCACACCCGCGCAAGGGCCTGGCCCTCCTCGTCGAGACGGGCCTCGCCGAGCGGGTCCTGCCCGAGCTGCCCGCGCTGCGCCTGGAGCGGGACGAGCACCACCGCCACAAGGACGTGTACGACCACTCCCTGATCGTTCTCGAGCAGGCGATGGCCCTGGAGACGGACGGCCCCGACCTGACGCTGCGGCTCGCCGCGCTGCTGCACGACATCGGCAAGCCCCGGACGCGGCGCTTCGAGAGCGACGGCCGGGTCTCCTTCCACCACCACGAGGTGGTCGGCGCCAAGATGGTCAAAAAGCGCATGACGGCGCTCAAGTACTCCAATGAGCTCGTGAAGGACGTCTCGTGCCTGGTCGAGCTCCACCTGCGCTTCCACGGCTACGGCACGGGTGAGTGGACGGACTCGGCCGTACGTCGCTACGTACGGGACGCGGGCCCCCTCCTGGAGCGGCTGCACAAGCTGACCCGCTCCGACTGCACGACGCGCAACAAGCGCAAGGCGAATGCCCTGTCGCGTGCGTACGACGGCCTGGAGGAGCGCATCGCCCGCCTCCAGGAGCAGGAGGAGCTGGACTCGATCCGCCCCGACCTCGACGGCAACGACATCATGGAGGTCCTGGACGTCAGCCCCGGCCCGGTGATCGGCAAGGCCTACAAGTTCCTCCTTGAGCTGCGCCTGGAGAACGGCCCGATGGAACGGGATGCGGCGGTGGCGGCGCTCAAGGAGTGGTGGGCGACCCAGGACTGAGTCGATGTAACGCGAGGGGGCGGGGGATGTTTCACGTGAAACACCCACTCCGCCCTCACTACCCCGAGGGGCGTTGTTTCACGTGAAACCGTGAAACAACGCCCCTCAGTGGGCCGTGCGACAGGTCCAGCGCCTGCCTCGGGTCAGGCTTCCTTCGTGCAGAAGAGGAACTCCTTACCCTTCCCCGTCTCTGCATAAAACCCGGTGGCGCCTTCGACCTTGCGGCACTCAGTCTCCGCCGTGAAGGAAGTGAAGTGACCGTCGATTTTCTTGATGACCTTCGACTCCGCCTCGGAAGACGAGCAGTCCACGACCTCCATGCGGTCCGAGGATGAGGAGGCGGGCTTCAGGCAGTCGCCCACGGCCGCGGTCTCCGCGTCATCCCGGCTCGCCCACCAGCCGCCGGCTATCACGAGCAGACCCACAACCACGGCCGCGCCTCGCAGGTACGCCTTTATGGGGCGACGCTGAGGCTGCGGCGGAGGAACCGGTCCGCCCTGACCGAAGGCCGGATAAGGCTGCTGCGGAACGCCAGGGTGGCCTTGCTGCGGCGGGTACGGCGCTTGCTGACCGTACGGAGCACCACCCTGAGGCTGGCCATAGGGATTCTGGCCCTGGGGCGGATACGGAGTCTGGCCCTGGGGCGGCGGAACGGTCACTGCGGGGGTCCCCCTCGAACGAAAGCGCATGGCGCGAATACGACGCCCGTAAGTTATCTGTACGCAGCGAGCTCCCCCCACATCAGTGCCACTCTGTGGCACTGATGTGACATTTACTGACTACCAAAAGGCGCAGAGCGACACCTCTTTCCCCCAAAGAGGGAGGCTGTGGTGCTGACTGTCGGTTGGTGCGGTCAGCGGGAGCACCTACCTGGCCATCACAAAAAGGGACCTACCTCGTCACGTTCTGTGACTTTGATCTCATGCCCTCTTGAAAGACTTCTCCCCGAGACGCAACACGATGCAAGGTGTGGGCGACCAGTTGATCATTCGCTCTAGGGGGACAAAGTGAAGCGGATACTTGCAATGGGCGTGGCAACCATGGGGGTTGTTGCAGGCATGATTGCCCTCCCGGCAACAGCGCAGGCCTCGCCCGGAAACTGCCTGGTGGGTGGTGAGCGCGACGGATACCCGATGTATGCGCACGCGGCTTGTGGTGCGGGTTCCGGGCAGTTTCGGGTGATCGCCGTGTGCGACCCCTATAGCGGTGACGCCTACACCGTGTACGGCAAGTGGGCCACGCCCAAGTTGTCGATGTCCAAGGCCTTCTGCCGTGGCAAGGACTATCTGAGCCACTGGCGTTTCGACCCGCGGTAGTGATGCCGGGAAGTTGAACGTCGTTGTTGCACTCGGGGTGCCGCGCTGACCGGTATCCCGAGTGGTCCTACCGCACTTGGACCTTGCCGAGCCGGGCCATAGCCCCAGCAATCGCCGCGTAGACCAGAGCCACCGTGACGACCAGCGGAACCGAGCGGCCGTCCGGGGGCAGTATCAGGGCGGCCACCGCGGCTGCGCCCACGAACGCCACGTTGAAGAGGACGTCGTAGACGGAGAAGATCCGTCCGCGGAAGCCGTCGTCCACCGAGGACTGCACCACCGTGTCCGTGGCGATCTTCGCGCCCTGAGTCGTCAGGCCGAGGACGAAGGCGGCGACCAGCAGCGGGCCGGGGGCGAAGGTGAGCCCGAGCGCCGGTTCGAGGACCGCGGCCGTTCCCGCACAGGCGATGATCCAGCCACCCGCCCCCAGCCGCCCCACCGCGGCCGGCGTCACCAGGGCCGCCACGAAGAAGCCGGCGCCGGAGACCCCCAGGGCCAGCCCGAGCAACGCGAGCCCGTCGGACTCCGTCGACGACCACGCGTACCGGCACAGCATCAGGACCATGACCGTCAGCGCGCCGTAGCAGAACCGCATCATCGTCATCGCGGCCAGCGCACGGGCGGCCGCGGGGCGCCGCAACAGGTGCCGCACCCCCGCCGTCAGGCCGTGTGCCGTGCCGGCCAGCGCGGCCGCGAGCCGTGGCGGCACGAGTTCCGGATCGGGGCCGAGCAGGTCGCGGGCCATGCGCAGGGAGGCGGCCGCCGCGCAGAGGTACAGCAGCGAGCCGAGCAGGACCACCGCCGCGTCCGAGTCCGCGGCCACCAGTCGGACGACGAAGGCGAGGCCGCCGCCCGCGGTCGCGGCGAGCGTCCCCGCGGTCGGCGAGAGGGAGTTGGCGAGGACGAGACGGTCGGCGTCGACCACGCGGGGCAGCGCTGCCGAGAGCCCGGCGAGCACGAAACGGTTGACGGCGGTGACGCAGAGCGCGGAGACGTAGAAGAGCCAGTCGGGCACGCCGCCCAGCATCAGCACCGCGGTCAGCGACGCCAGCACGGCCCGCAGGAGGTTGCCGTAGAGGAAGACCTGACGGCGCCGCCAGCGGTCGAGCAGCACGCCCGCGAAGGGACCGATCAGCGAATAGGGCAGGAGCAGCACCGCCATGGCGGAGGCGATCGCGCCCGGCGAGGTCTGCTTCTCCGGGGAGAAGACGACGTACGTGGCGAGCGCGACCTGGTAGACGCCGTCCGCCCCCTGGGAGAGCAGCCGTACGACGAGAAGCCGCCGAAAATCCCGCAGCTTCAGCAGTATCCGCAGGTCACCGACGACAGCCATGGAGCACAGCCTCACATACGAGGAGGGTCCCCGGGCGGAATGCCCGGGGACCCTCGACAAGCAACAAGGAGAGAGCGATTTAGCGCTCGACCTCGCCCTTGATGAACTTCTCGACGTTGTCGTACGCCTCGTCGTCGAAGTACTGCACCGGCGGGGACTTCATGAAGTACGAGGACGCGGAGAGGATCGGGCCGCCGATGCCGCGGTCCTTGGCGATCTTCGCGGCGCGCAGGGCGTCGATGATGACACCGGCCGAGTTCGGGGAGTCCCAGACCTCGAGCTTGTACTCCAGGTTCAGCGGGACGTCGCCGAAGGCGCGGCCTTCGAGGCGGACGTACGCCCACTTGCGGTCGTCGAGCCACGCCACGTAGTCGGACGGGCCGATGTGGACGTTCTTCTCGCCCAGCTCGCGGTCCGGGATCTGCGAGGTGACGGCCTGCGTCTTCGAGATCTTCTTGGACTCGAGGCGGTCGCGCTCCAACATGTTCTTGAAGTCCATGTTGCCGCCGACGTTGAGCTGCATGGTGCGCTCGAGACGGACACCGCGGTCCTCGAACAGCTTCGCCATCACGCGGTGCGTGATGGTGGCGCCGACCTGCGACTTGATGTCGTCACCGACGATCGGGACACCGGCCTCGGTGAACTTGTCCGCCCACTCCTTGGTGCCGGCGATGAAGACCGGGAGGGCGTTGACGAACGCGACCTTGGCGTCGATGGCGCACTGCGCGTAGAACTTCGCGGCGGCCTCGGAGCCCACGGGCAGGTAGCAGACGAGGACGTCGACCTGGCGGTCCTTGAGGATCTGGACGACGTCGACCGGGGCCTCGGAGGACTCCTCGATGGTCTCGCGGTAGTACTTGCCCAGGCCGTCGTGGGTGTGGCCGCGCTGGACGGTGATGCCCTTGTTCGGCACGTCGCAGATCTTGATGGTGTTGTTCTCGCTGGCGCCGATGGCGTCCGAGAGGTCGAGGCCGACCTTCTTCGCGTCGACGTCGAAGGCGGCGACGAACTCGACGTCACCGACGTGGTAGTCGCCGAACTGGACGTGCATCAGGCCCGGGACCTTGGCGTCCGGGTCTGCGTCCTTGTAGTACTCGACGCCCTGGACCAGCGAGGCGGCGCAGTTGCCCACGCCGACGATGGCTACGCGAACCGAACCCATTCCGGTTGCTCCCTGTGTGATCTCGGTATTCCGGATGAAACCCCGCGGAACGCTGGGTCTCACTTGGTGGGGTCATCGGACGGATCCGGCGGCGGGTTGGTCTCCCGCCGCCGGGGCAGGCCCGCCGACTCCCCGGATGTGCTGTTCTGCTGAGCGGAGCCGCCGGGGGCGGACCGTTGCTGGTCCCGCCCCGCCCGCTCGCTCTCGATGAGCTCGTTCAGCCAGCGCACTTCGCGCTCCACGGACTCCATGCCGTGGCGCTGAAGCTCGAGCGTGTAGTCGTCCAGGCGCTCCCGGGTACGGGCCAGGGAGGCACGCATCTTCTCCAGGCGCTCTTCGAGGCGGCTGCGGCGGCCCTCGAGCACCCGCATCCGCACGTCCCGCGAGGTCTGCCCGAAGAAGGCGAAGCGGGCGGCGAAGTGCTCGTCCTCGTAGGCGTCGGGGCCGGTCTGCGACAGCAGATCCTCGAAGTGCTCCTTACCTTCCGCCGTCAACCGATAGACGATCTTGGCGCGACGCCCTGCGAGTGGAGCTGCGAGGGCGTCCTCGGGGCTGCTGCCCGTCTCCTCGATCAACCAGCCGTTGGCGACCAGCGTCTTGAGGCAGGGGTACAGCGTCCCGTAGCTGAAGGCGCGGAACACTCCCAGTGACGTATTGAGGCGTTTACGCAGCTCATAGCCGTGCATCGGGGACTCGCGAAGCAGACCGAGGACGGCGAATTCCAGGATGCCGGAGCGCCTGCTCATCTTCGCCTCCTGTCTGTCACGGTCCCTCGGGACGGCCTTTATGCCGAGCTGATGTATCGACTCGATACATCGAGACGATAGAACGGCGATCCGGATGAGACAAGAGGGGGCACGGTGAACGGCGTCACATCACCGATTCGTAGGAAGTAACTTGCCTGATTTGGGGTGAACTTCGGCTCTACGAGGGTTTTGACGGTGCGTAGTCTGTGCGCCATGCATGCCACCGGGAACCAAGTGATGCCGGGGAGCGTCGTGGTCCCCGGTGCAGTGCGGGTGAGCTCCGGAACGGGCGCATCCGTACTTCGGGGGGACCGGAAACCAGCCGCCGTTTCCAGGCGTGGACAGCTGCGCCTGCCCGAGGAGTAATCGTTCGATGAGCGAGCACCGTCGCAAACCGCCGCAGCCGCAGGGCGGCGGACGCGCCGCGGCCCGGCGTGGCGCCCCAGCAGCGCCGTCGGGCCGCCGTGCGGCACCGCGGGGCGACACCGGATCGCCCTCTTCTTCTTATGGGGCTTCGGGAGCAGACACTCCGGATGACGGAGGCCGTCCCTACGGCGGCCGGGCCGAGGCCCGGCGCGCCGCACAGCGCAGCGGTTCCCTCGGGGCGAGCGGCGGCCGCCGCAGGGCGCCCGACGGAGGTGGGCGCTCGGGCGGTGGCGGCCGTCGTGGCGGTGGCGGCCCCGGTGGTCCGAGCGGGCCGGGCCGTGGCAGGGGGCGCGGCGGTGCCGAGCCGCCCCGCAAGAAGCGGTTCATCGACTACCCGCGCGCGGGCAAGTACGGCGCGCGGCGCTGGGTCCCGTCATGGCGCCTGGTCTCGGGTGTGTTCCTCGGCTTCCTCGGCAGCGTGATGGCGGTCGCCGGCATCTCGTACGCCTTGGTGAAGGTGCCCGAGGTCGACAAGGCGGCCAAGGCGCAGAACAACGTCTATTACTGGGACGACGGCAAGCAGATGGTCGCGACCGGCGGCGAGCGCAACCGGCAGATCATCGACTACGACGACATCCCCAAGGAGATGCGCTTCGCCGTCATGTCGGCGGAGAACAAGTCCTTCGAGAAGGACAAGGGCGTCGACCCGATGGGCATCACCCGTGCCCTGGTGAACATGGCCAAGGGCGGGCAGACCCAGGGTGGCTCGACGATCACCCAGCAGTACGTGAAGAACGCGCGGCTCGGCGATCAGTCGCAGACGTTCACCCGTAAGTTCAAAGAGCTCTTCATCTCGATAAAGGTCGGCCGGACGGTCTCCAAGGAGAACATCATGGCCGGGTACCTCAACACCGCCTATTACGGGCGTGGGGCGTACGGCATCCAGGCGGCCGCGCGGGCGTACTTCAACAAGGAAGCCAAGGAACTGGACCCGAGCCAGTGCGCGCTCCTCGCGACCGTGCTCAAGGGCGCCACGTACTACGACCCCGCCGGCTACCCCGAGATCGACCCCGCGGCCAACTCGCAGGACAACACCACACGTGCCAAGAAGCGGTGGTCCTGGATCCTCGACGAAGAGGTCAAGGACGGGCGGCTGACCGCCGCCCAGCGGGCCACGTACCAGGACTTCCCGAAGCTGCAGAACCCGCGGTCGAACATCGACCTGGCGGGCCAGACCGGCTACCTCGTGGACCTGGCCAAGGCGTACGTCATCCGGAACACCAAGATCACCGCCGAGCAGCTCCAGCAGGGCGGCTACGAGATCCACACGACCTTCAACAAGGCGAAGGTCAAGGAGCTCGAGGACTCGGTGAACAAGGTGCGCAAGGCGAAGATCAAGCCGAAGCTGCGCCCGGAGAAGGACACGCACGTCCAGTTCGGCGGCGCCTCCGTGGAGCCGAAGGACGGCGCGATCAAGGCCATCTACGGCGGTGAGGACGCGACGAAGCACTTCACCAACAACGCCGACCAGACCGGTGCCCAGGTCGGTTCGACGTACAAGCCGTTCGTGCTGGCCGCCGCGTTCAAGAACGGCGTGCGCAACCCGGACCTCGGCGAGATCCAGGCGGACAGCGAGCGCACGGTGGTCAACCCGAAGAGCCTGTACAGCGGCAAGAACAAGCTCAAGATCCAGAAGTACGACGGAAACGTCTGGACCGACCGCGACGGCAAGGAATGGCTCCAGAAGAACGACGGCAATGAGTCGTACAACCCCCCGACCTACCAGATCGACCTCCGCGAGGCGATGAGGCAGTCGGTCAACTCGGCCTATGTACAGCTCGGCATGGACGTCGGCCTGGACAAGGTGAAGGAGTCGGCCATGGCAGCCGGACTCAAGGACGACCAGTCCATGGCGAGCGCCAACTACCCGTCCTTCTCGCTCGGCACCTCGTCGCCGAGCGCGATCCGGATGGCGGGGGCGTACTCCACCTTCGCCGCGAGCGGCGAGCAGAACGACCCGTACTCCGTCACCGAGGTGCAGCACGAGGGCGACACGGTCTACAGCCACAAGAAGGAGACCAAGCGCGCCTTCGACGACACGGTCGCGGACAACGTCACCGACGTGCTGCGGACGGTCGTGGAAAAGGGCACCGGCACGTCGGCCAAGCTCGTCGGCCGCCAGGTCGCGGGCAAGACCGGTACGACGGACGGCAACAAGTCCGCCTGGTTCGTCGGCTACACCCCGCAGCTGTCGACGGCGGTGAGCATGTACCGGCTCGACGACGACGAGTCCAACAAGAAGCGGCACTTCCTGGAGATGTTCGGCACGGGTGGCGAGGAGAAGATCCACGGCGCCTCGTTCCCCGCGCAGATCTGGCAGGACTACATGGAGCGGGCGCTCAAGGGTGAGCCCGTGAGGAACTTCCCCGTGCCCGGGCCGATCGGCGAGGTCGTCGGCGAGACCCCGCCCCCGACGACCGCTCCCACGAAGTCCGAGGAGCCGGAGAAGACCACGTCGCCCACGCCCTCGGAGTCCAAGTCCTCCAAGCCTCCGACGAAGTCGCCCGACCCCGGGGAAACCTGTGACCCGCTCGACTGGGACTGCAACCACGACGGCGGCCAGGAGAACGGCGGAGCCGAAGGGGGTGTCGGCGGTGGTCCCGGCGGCCCCGGCGGCCAATCACCGCCCGCTACGGAAGACCCGGACGGTGGCGGGGTCAACGAGGGCAACGAAGACGGCGGAAGCCACTTCATCGGTGGACCGGGCTGAGCCGAGCTCGCGGGAGTGACCCGGTGAACCGCCGGGGCACGGTCCACGGATGTTTCACGTGAAACGAGGGCCGTGGAAAACGAGGGTCGTCGCGCCGATGGGCGCGGCGGCCCTCTCCGCGTTCTCCGTCGCGTACGGCAGGATGGCGGGCATGCCCAGTGCAGACCCCCACAGCGCAGATTCTCCCGGCGCGCATTCTCATGGTGCAGAGCACGCGAGCGTCGGCCCCCACAGCTCAGGACGGATCGGTGCGGGCTCGGGCACCGAGACCTCGCTCCTGAGCGAGTACGAGCCGGTGGACCCGCGGGAGCCGGAGCCCGAGCCGGTGCGGCCGACCGAGGAGGACGAGGTCGCCAGGGCCGGCAGCGAGCTGATCGGGGGCCCGACCGGACGAAGAGTGCTGTTCGCGCCCACCTGGTGGACCCCGGTGCGCATCATCGCGCTCGTCGCCCTCGGGATGTTCGCGCTCGGAATGATCCAGAAGATGCCGTGCTACAACGGCGCCTGGTTCTTCGGGGCAAGCTCGCAGTACACGCACGCCTGCTACTCCGACATCCCGCACCTCTACCAGGGCCGCGGTTTCGCCGACGGCCTCGTGCCGTACTTCGACAAGCTGCCCGGCGACATGGAGTACCTGGAGTACCCGGTCCTGACCGGAGTGTTCATGGAGATGGCCTCCTGGCTCACTCCCGGCAGCGGCTCCATCCAGCATCAGGAAAAGATCTACTGGATGGTCAACGCCGGGATACTGATGGCCTGCACCGTGGCCCTCGCCCTCTGCGTCGCACAGACCCACCGGCGCCGCCCCTGGGACGCCCTGCTCGTCGCTCTCGCGCCCGCGCTCGCGCTGACGGCCACCATCAACTGGGACCTGCTCGCCGTCGCTCTCACGGCCGCCGCGATGCTGATGTGGTCACGCGCGCGTCCGCTCGCCTTCGGCGTGCTCCTCGGGCTGGCGACGGCCGCCAAGCTCTACCCCGTGCTGCTGCTCGGGCCGCTGCTGATCCTGTGCTGGCGCGCGGGCCGATGGCGGGCGTTCGGGATGGCCCTGGCCGGCACGGTGGGCACCTGGCTGGTCGTCAACCTCCCGGTGATCCTGCTCGCCGGCGACGGCTGGTCGAAGTTCTACACCTTCAGCAAGGAGCGTGGCGTCGACTTCGGCTCCTTCTGGCTGATCCTGTCCCAGCGCATGGACTCCCCGCTGAGTACGGACACGGTCAACACCCTGGCGACGATTCTGATGCTCCTCGCCTGTCTGGCCGTCGGCGCGCTCGGACTCACCGCGCCGCGCCGCCCGCGCTTCGCACAGCTCGCCTTCCTGTTGGTCGCCGCCTTCGTCCTCACCAACAAGGTCTACTCGCCGCAGTACGTGCTGTGGCTGATTCCGCTCGCCGCGCTGGCCCGCCCGCGCTGGCGGGACTTCCTGATCTGGCAGGCGTGCGAGGTCGCGTACTTCCTGGGGATCTGGATGTACCTGGCGTACACGACGAGCGGAGACGCCCACAAGGGTCTGCCGACCGAGGGCTACCAACTGGTCACCGCGATCCACCTGTTGGGCACGCTCTACCTGTGTGCGGTGGTCGTACGCGACATCCTGATGCCCGAACACGACGTAGTACGGCGAGCCGGGGACGACGACCCCGCGGGGGGCGTTCTGGACGAGGCGGAGGATGTCTTCGTGCTGGGGCACATGGGCCACGTCACCGCGTCTTCCACGGTGAAGTGGGGAACGGGGCCCAGGCGCGTTCGCTGAGGGCGAACCGGCTGACAGGGCTCCGCAGTGCCGAACGAAAGGGGCCGGTACGACTCGTCGTCGTACCGGCCCCTTTGTCTACTGCTCTCCGTCTACTGCTCTGCGGCTTCCTACCGCTCTCCGCGTCTTCTCAGCGGTCGACGATCCGGTCGAACTGCGTGGTGGTGTGCCGCAGATGGGCCACCAGCTCCTCGCCGACCGTCGGCTCCGGCGCGTCGGAGGGCACGAACAGGATCGAGACCTGCATGTGCGGCGGCTCCGCGAACCAGCGCTGCTTGCCCGCCCAGACGAAGGGCGAGAGATTGCGGTTCACGGTCGCGAGGCCCGCACGGGCCACACCCTTGGCGCGCGGCATCATGCCGTGCAACGCCTTCGGGGCCTCCAGGCCGACGCCGTGCGAGGTGCCGCCCGCGACGACGACCAGCCAGCCGTCCGACGCCGCCTTCTGCTGGCGGTAGCCGAAGCGGTCACCCTTGGCGACAGCGGTGACGTCCAGGACGGCACCCCGGTACTCGGTGGCCTCGTGGTCGCCCAGCCAGAGGTTCGTGCCGATCCGCGCGCGGAACCGGGTCTGCGGGAACTGCTGCTGCAGCCGCGCCAGTTCACCCGCCTTGAGGTGGCTGACGAACATCGTGTGCAGCGGAAGCCGGGCCGCGCGCAGGCGGTCCATCCAGCCGATGACCTCCTCGACGGCGTCCGAGCCGTCGGTGCGGTCCAGCGGCAGGTGGAGGGCGAAGCCCTCCAGACGCACGTCCTCGATCGCGGCGTGCAGCTGCGGGAGCTCCTGCTCGCTGACGCCGTGCCGCTTCATCGAGGACATGACCTCGATGACGACGCGGGCGCCCACGAGGCCGTAGACGCCGTCGAGCGACGACACGGAGCGGATCACGCGGTCGGGCAGCGGCACCGGCTCCTCGCCCCGCCGGAACGGGGTCAGGACCAGCAGATCGCCGCTGAACCAGTCCTTGATCCTGGCGGCCTCGTAGGTGGTGCCCACGGCGAGGACATCGGAGCCGAAGCGGGTGGCTTCCTCGGCGAGGCGCTCGTGACCGAAGCCGTAACCATTGCCCTTGCAGACCGGGACGATGCCCGGGAACTGCTCCAGCAGGTGCTTCTGGTGTGCCCGCCAGCGCGCGGTGTCGACATAGAGCGTGAGCGCCATGGCTGGATCCCGGAACCTTTCTCGTGCCTGCGGTGTATCGGAGTTGTGGAAGGAATTGTGCGGGATCAGCGGCGCGACATGTAGATGTCGAGCGCCTTGTGCAGCAGCTTGTTGAGCGGGAAGTCCCACTCGCCGATGTACTCCGCGGCCTCGCCGCCGGTGCCGACCTTGAACTGGATCAGACCGAACAGGTGGTCGGTCTCGTCCAGCGAGTCGGAGATGCCGCGCAGGTCGTAGACGGTGGCCCCCATGGCGTACGCGTCGCGCAGCATCCGCCACTGCATCGCGTTCGAGGGCCGGACCTCACGCCCGATGTTGTCCGACGCGCCGTAGGAGTACCAGACGTGCCCGCCGACGACGAGCATCGTCGCGGCCGACAGGTTCACGCCGTTGTGCCGCGCGAAGTACAGCCGCATGCGGTTGGGGTCCTCGGAGTTGAGGGACCGCCACATCTGCTCGAAGTAGCCGAGCGGCCGCGGGCGGAACTTGTCGCGCACCGCGGTGATCTCGTAGAGCCGCTGCCACTCGGCGAGGTCCTGGTAGCCGCCCTGGACGACCTCGACGCCGGCCTTCTCGGCCTTCTTGATGTTGCGCCGCCACAGCTGGTTGAAGCCCTTCTGGACCTCGTCCAGGGAGCGGTTGGCCAGCGGCACCTGGAAGACGAAGCGGGGCTGCACGTCGCCGAAGCCGGCGCCGCCGTCCTCGCCCTGCTGCCAGCCCATCCGGCGCAGCCGGTCGGAGACCTCGAAGGCGCGCGGCTCGATGTGCGTGGCCTCGGTGTCCCGCAGGCGCTTCACGTCCGGGTTCTGGATGCCTGCCTTGATCGCCGGAGCGTCCCAGCGGCGGATCACGACCGGCGGACCCATCTTCACGGAGAAGGCGCCCTGCTGCTTCAGATGCGCCAGCATCGGCTGCAGCCACTCGTCGAGGTTCGGGGCGTACCAGTTGATGACCGGGCCCTCGGGAAGGTACGCGAGATAACGCTTCAGCTTGGGCAGCTGTCGGTAGAGCACCAGGCCGACGCCGACCAGCTGACCGGTCCTGTCGTCGAACCAACCCAGGTTCTCCGAGCGCCATTCGCTCTTCACGTCAGCCCATGCCGGGACCTGGCAATGACTCGCCGACGGCAGTGTCTGGATGTACGCCAGATGCTGCTCGCGACTGATGGTCCTCAGGGTCAGACTCATTCGGGGCGCTCCTCGGGCTGGTGTGTCCCCATGGGTACAGGGGCTCCGGCTCTCGCGCCGAAGCCTACTGCGCCCCGCGAGCGCCCTGTCTGGGCGTACGGAACTCAGCACCCCGGTCCGCGTGCGCGACCGGGGTGCCCGGAGGCCGTCAGCCGACGATTCCGCCGAAGAGACCGCCGTGTGCCATGCCCAGGAAGAAGCCGACCGCCGATGCGCCGAGGCCGAGGATCAGGCCGAAGCGCTCGCGCGTGGTCACCGAGATGAACTGGCCGTACGCGCCGGCGGCGATCCCGATCAGGCCTGCCCACGAGCTGATCAGATGGAGGTTGTGGAACATCGCCGTCACGAAGGCGATCACCCCGAGCACCAGGGTCACGCCGAGCAGCGTGTCCTGGAGCGGATGGGCTTTGCCGTCGGTGGCGAAGAGAGACGTGCCGGTATTCGGTCGCATTGCTTGTGCCATGGAGGCACCTCCTGCGGAAGGCGGCGCATCGTAGCGCCGTACACACCCGATGTGTACAGATTCTGCCCGTCCGACGCCGGATTTCAACCGGAAGCCTCGGTGCGGGTACTCTGTACCGTCTGCACCGGTGTCTGCCCTGGCCACAGCAAGAGCCCCCGCTCGCGGGAGTCGATTGTCAGTGGCGGCCGATACCGTTGCGTACGCATCACGACCCTCCTGCCACGGAACGACCGTGGCCGCTGAGTCCAAAGGAGGTGGGTTCCACATGCGTCACTACGAAGTGATGGTCATCCTCGACCCCGATCTCGAGGAGCGCGCTGTCTCCCCGCTGATCGAGAACTTCCTCTCCGTCGTCCGTGAGGGCAACGGAAAGGTCGAGAAGGTCGACACCTGGGGCCGTCGTCGTCTGTCCTACGAGATCAAGAAGAAGCCCGAGGGCATCTACTCGGTCATCGACCTGCAGGCCGAGCCTGCGGTCGTCAAGGAGCTCGACCGACAGATGAACCTGAACGAGTCGGTCCTCCGGACCAAGGTCCTCCGTCCCGAGATGCACTGAGCTCTCTAGCTCAGCAGCACCCGGGAATCGAGTAGCAGCAACAAGCAGCCAGCAGCAAACCCGCCGAGAGGTTCCCCCATGGCAGGCGAGACCGTCATCACGGTCGTCGGCAATCTTGTCGACGACCCCGAGCTGCGCTTCACCCCCTCCGGTGCGGCGGTCGCGAAGTTCCGTGTCGCGTCCACCCCCCGCATCTTCGACAAGCAGACCAATGAGTGGAAGGACGGCGATGGCCTGTTCCTCACCTGCTCGGTCTGGCGTCAGGCGGCGGAGAACGTCGCGGAGTCGCTTCAGCGAGGCATGCGCGTCATCGTGCAGGGCCGGCTGAAGCAGCGGTCCTACGAGGACCGTGAGGGCATCAAGCGCACGGTCTACGAGCTGGACGTCGAGGAAGTCGGCGCCAGCCTGAAGACCGCCACGGCCAAGGTCACCAAGACCACCGGTCGCGGTGGCCAGGGCGGTTACGGCGGCGGTGGCGGCGGCCAGCAGGGCGGCGGCTGGGGTGGCAACCCCGGTGGCGGTCAGCAGCAGGGTGGCGGCGGCGGTGCTCCCGCCGACGACCCCTGGGCGACCGGTGCGCCGGCCGGCGGCGGCCAGCAGCAGGGCGGCGGCGGTGGCGGCTGGGGCGGAAGCTCCGGCGGCTCCGGTGGCGGCTACTCGGACGAGCCCCCCTTCTAAGCCTCGGGGCCTTCGGGCCACGGGCCGAGGGTGGGCCGTAACCCCACTTCTTGATCACACAGGAGATACACCATGGCGAAGCCGCCTGTGCGCAAGCCTAAGAAGAAGGTCTGCGCTTTCTGCAAGGACAAGGTCACGTACGTGGACTACAAGGACACGAACATGCTGCGGAAGTTCATTTCCGACCGCGGCAAGATCCGTGCCCGCCGCGTGACCGGCAACTGCACGCAGCACCAGCGTGACGTCGCCACGGCCGTGAAGAACAGCCGTGAGATGGCGCTGCTGCCCTACACGTCCACCGCGCGATAAGGGAAGGGTGACCGACTAATGAAGATCATCCTCACCCACGAGGTCTCCGGCCTCGGTGCCGCCGGCGAGGTCGTAGACGTCAAGGACGGCTACGCCCGCAACTACCTGATCCCGCGGAACTTCGCGATCCGCTGGACCAAGGGTGGCGAGAAGGACGTCGCGCAGATCCGTCGCGCGCGCAAGATCCACGAGATCGCGACCATCGAGCAGGCCAACGAGGTCAAGGCCCAGCTCGAGGGCGTCAAGGTCCGTCTGGCCGTCCGCTCCGGCGACGCCGGTCGTCTCTTCGGTTCCGTCACCCCGGCCGACGTCGCTTCGGCGATCGAGGCTGCCGGTGGTCCGAAGGTCGACAAGCGCCGTGTCGAGCTGGGCTCGCCCATCAAGACCCTGGGCGCTCACACGACGTCCGTGCGTCTGCACCCCGAGGTTGCCGCGAAGGTCAACGTCGAGGTCGTCTCCGCCTAAGCACTGCGCTTGGCAGAGTTGAAGCAATCGTTGGGCCGCACCCCTGGGGTGCGGCCCAACGTGCTTCGTGGAAGATGCTTCGTAGAACGTGGATGTGCTGCGTGCTGCGTGGCTGATTCACGTGAAACAGAGCGCGTCGCCCGGTTTCACGTGAAACAGGGCCCGTCGGCCGCGCCCCCGCACCGCGTCCTCAGCGTGTGGCGCCGGTGACGAGCCAGCGGCCGGAACGGGAGCGCAGCCACAGGGTCAGCATCCGGACCGCCATCATCAGCGTCATCGCTCCCCACAGCGCGGTCAGGCCGCCGCCGAAGGTCGGTACGAGCAGGGCCACCGGAGTGAAAGCGGCCAGGGTGACGATCATCGCCCAGGCGAGGTAGGGCCCGTCGCCCGCTCCCATCAGGACGCCGTCGAGAACGAAGACGATCCCGCAGATGGGCTGGGCGAGCGCGATGACGACGAGAGCCGGCAGGGCCGCGTCCTGGACGTCGCCGTCGCCGGTGAAGAGCGGGATGAACACGGGCCGCGCGAGGACGACCAACAGGCCGAGGGCGACGCCCGAGGCGATGCCCCACTCGACCATCCGACGGCAGACGGCGCGCGCGCCGTCCGGATCGTCGGCGCCCAAGTAGCGGCCGATGATCGCCTGGCCCGCGATGGCGATGGCGTCGAGGGCGAAGGCCAGCAAACTCCATAGGGACAGCACGATCTGGTGGGCGGCCACGTCGGAATCGCCGAGACGGGCGGCGACGGCGGTCGCGATCATCAGGATGGCGCGCAGTGAGAGGGTGCGGACCAGGAGCGGTGCACCGGCCTGTGCACAGGCCTTTATGCCGGCGGCGTCGGGGCGCAACGAGGCGCCGTGTCGGTGGGCCCCGCGTACGACGACGTAGAGGTAGATGGCGGCCATGCCGCACTGGGCGATGACGGTGCCCCAGGCGGAGCCCGCGATGCCGAGGTCCGCGCCGTAGACCAGGCCGACGTTGAGGACGCCGTTGGCGACGAAGCCGCCGATCGCGACGTACAGCGGGGTCTTGGTGTCCTGCAGGCCGCGCAGCACTCCGGTGGCGGCGAGAACCACGAGCATGGCGGGGATGCCGAGCGAGGAGATCCGCAGATAGGTGACGGCGTAGGGGGCCGCGGTATCCGACGCGCCGAAGAGTTCCACGAGGGCGGGAGCGGTCGGCAGTACGACGGCGATGACGGCGGCGCCGAGGAGCAGCGCGAGCCAGATGCCGTCCATGCCCTGGCGGATGGCGGACTGCAGATCGCCGGCGCCCACCCGACGCGCGACGGCGGCCGTGGTGGCGTAGGCGAGGAAGACGAAGATGCTCACCGCGGTGGTGAGGAGCGCCGATGCGACGCCGAGGCCGGCCAGTTGCGCGGTGCCGAGGTGGCCGACGATGGCGCTGTCGGCCAGCACGAAGAGGGGCTCGGCGACGAGCGCGCCGAAAGCGGGGACGGCGAGCGAGATGATCTCTCGGTCGTGCCGTCGCCGGGCGGCCTTGGGCGCCGCGGGAGCCTGTGTCATGAGCACCAATGTAATCTTCCACAGGTAAGAGATGCAATGCTTTAGAGACCCTTACCTGACTGCTCTTTCCGTGCGCCGCGGGACGTGGTTTGCAACGATCTTGGTCCGACTGGGGAAGTTTTTCTTCTGCACAGCCGGTGGATGGGAAAGATGCAGGTCAGAGGCGTTTCCGGACGTAGGCTGAGGGCTTGTTCACAGGCCTGTCCACCGGACCGTGCACAGGTTTCGCGGGGTTCTCCACAGCCTGGGGTCCGTCATCCACACCGCCTGTGGATAACCAGATTGGCTGACGGTGCCCACAGGCCTACCGTGGTCCGGCGCCCGCCTCGTCGTACGACCTCGGAAACCGCGTAAAACCGACGCGTCAGAACCGGAGTTGGGCCCGCTTATTTGTCAGTGTCGTGCCGTAACAAAGAGGGGCACGGCGAGGTCCGCTCGGCGGACGGGAGGAGGTGGCCCGGTGAGTATCTCCGAGCCTTTGGACGACCCCTGGGCCGACAGCGGTCCCAGTGACCGTCTGCCCGTCTCCCGTCAGCGCCGCGACGGAGGCAGGGGCCGCGACGAGCAGCACGACCGGGGCCGGGAGAGCGGCTGGGACGGCGGTGGTTCGTCGTTCGAGCGTGTCCCGCCGCAGGACCTCGACGCGGAACAGTCCGTGCTCGGCGGCATGCTGCTGTCCAAGGACGCCATCGCCGATGTCGTCGAGGTGCTCAAGGGCCACGACTTCTACCGTCCGGCGCACGAGACGATCTACGCGTCGATCCTCGACCTGTACGCGAAGGGCGAGCCGGCCGACCCCATCACCGTGGCGGCCGAGCTCACCAAGCGCGGCGAGATCACCAAGGTCGGCGGCGCATCGTATCTGCACACGCTGGTCCAGACGGTCCCGACCGCGGCGAACGCCGAGTACTACGCGGAGATCGTCCACGAGCGCGCGGTGCTGCGCCGCCTCGTCGAGGCCGGCACCAAGATCACGCAGATGGGATACGCGGCCGACGGCGACGTCGACGAGATCGTCAACAGCGCCCAGGCCGAGATCTACGCGGTCACAGAGCAGCGCACGACCGAGGACTACCTTCCGCTCGGCGACATCATGGAGGGCGCCCTCGACGAGATCGAGGCGATCGGTTCGCGGTCGGGAGAGATGACCGGCGTGCCGACCGGCTTCACCGACCTCGACCAGCTCACCAACGGTCTGCACCCGGGCCAGATGATCATCATTGCGGCCCGTCCCGCCATGGGTAAGTCGACGCTCGCGCTGGACTTCGCGCGAGCCTGTTCGATCAAGCACAACATGCCGAGCGTGATCTTCTCGCTCGAAATGGGGCGCAACGAGATCGCGATGCGTCTGCTGTCCGCCGAGGCGCGGGTGGCGCTCCACCACATGCGCTCCGGCACGATGACCGACGAGGACTGGACCCGGCTGGCCCGGCGCATGCCCGACGTCTCGGCCGCCCCGCTCTACATCGACGACTCCCCGAACCTGTCGATGATGGAGATCCGCGCCAAGTGCCGCCGCCTCAAGCAGCGCAACGACCTGAAGCTCGTCGTCATCGACTACCTCCAGCTGATGCAGTCGGGCGGTTCCAAGCGGTCCGAGAGCCGTCAGCAGGAAGTCTCGGACATGTCGCGAAACCTGAAGCTCCTGGCCAAGGAGCTGGAGCTGCCGGTGATCGCGCTCTCGCAGCTGAACCGTGGCCCCGAGCAGCGCACAGACAAGAAGCCCATGGTCTCCGACCTGCGTGAATCCGGCTCGATCGAGCAGGACGCGGACATGGTGATCCTGCTGCACCGCGAAGACGCGTACGAGAAGGAGTCTCCGCGCGCAGGCGAGGCGGACATCATCGTGGGCAAGCACCGTAACGGCCCGACGGCGACGATCACCGTCGCCTTCCAGGGCCACTACTCGCGCTTCGTGGACATGGCACAGACCTGATCCGGCACGTGTGCGGGGTTTCGCATTCCGTGTCGGAATCTCGCGGCCGATGTCGGCTGGATGTCGGATCCGACACGGCGTGGGGTTTGCGGGTTGTCCCGTCGCCCTCCAGCAGGCAGGTTCTCCATGGTCTGCAGACCGGCCTTGCGGGTTCTCGGTCGCAGTGGAGGCAGCCCAGACGCCGAGGTCGCCTCCCGGCAGGGAAGTGTGCCGGACTTTGAAGGCGGCCGCGGAGACGACCTTCGTCCTAAAGAGGTGCACGGCCCATCCGAGGGCGACGGACGGTCATCAGTGCCACGGTCACGGGATGTCGAGCAGGACCTTCCCCACGACACCCTGCTCAAGCGCGGTGTGGGCGTCAGCGATGCGCTCCAGCGCGAAGCGGTGCAGCGGCAGCCCGGCTTCCTCGCCCACCCGTAGCGCCCGCGCGCCTACGGCCGCCGCGACGTCGGTGAGTGCCTGCTGCTTCGCCGCGGGTGGCACGGTGTAGACGAAGACGCTCTGCCAGCGCAGGTTCGACGACAGCGAGGAGAGCACCGGGACGGACAGCCGCTCGCCCTCGCCACCCGAGTAGTAGGCCACCACAGCACCCCGGGCAGCCACGGCGATGTCGAGCTCGGTGTTGGCGCCCGGTGCGACCTCCACGACGATATCGACGCCCGCGGGGGCGAAGTCCAGGATCTCTGCGGCCGCGTCCTGCGTGCGGTAGTCGACCACCCGGTGGGCACCGGCCGCGCCCGCCAGCGCGGCCTTGACCGGGCTGCTGACCGTGGTGATGACACGCGCTCCGGCCCAGTGGGCGAGTTGGACGGCCGCGTTGCCGACAGCGCCGGCGCCGCCCGCCACCAGCACGGTGGTGCCCCGCAGGGTGCCGGGCGCGATACGCCCCGGTCCGCCGTCATGAACGGTCAGCGCGCGGTGGGCGGTCAGGGCCGGAACGCCCAGGGCGGCGCCGAGCTCGAACGGAGCGTGGTCGGGCAGGGCGACGGCATGCCGGTCGGGGACGAGGGTGTACTGCTGTGCCGTCCCCCAGGGCCGCTCCCACGCGGCCTCCCAGATCCACACCCGCTGTCCGAGCCGCTCCGGGTCGACCTGCGGACCGACGGCGTCGATCACCCCGGCGCCGTCCTGGTGGGGCACCTGCTCGTTCATGCCCTGCGGCAGCGCGCGTCTGCGGCTACGCCAGTCGGTGGGGTTGACGCCCGAGATGTGCATACGGATCCGTACCTCGCCGGGGCCGGGCTCGGGCACCGGACGCTCGACGAGCCTGAGGACCTCGGGGCCACCGGCAGCCGTCCGGATGACGGACTTCATCTCCCGCCCTTCCTTTCGTTCGCCCCTGGCGACAGTCGGCCAGCACCTGGGGAGGAGACCACTCTGTATCGGGGTATCGGGCACCCTCTGAACCGCCTTGCAGAGCGGGCTATTCCGAGAGTCTCGACGAACCCTGCACGAAGCCCGGCATCGCTGGCTCGCACAGTGCGTCGCCCGCGGAGGCGCACACTTCAAACCGGAGAAATGACACGCGTCTGAGGCCGCAATTCCGCGACACGGCCTGAGGCACCATGCAGATCCTCAGGTCCCGTGCGTCCGGTTCAGAGGGCGCTGAGGCCGGTGAGTTCGCAGGAGAGGTCCCAGAGCCGGGCCGCCGCGTCCGGGTCGACGGCCCAGGGCTTGACGCCGCCGATCAGCATGTCGTCGGTGGTGGCGGGCTCGGCGACGTCGCAGTCCTGGCAGTACGCCCCGCCGCGGCCCTCCAGCAGGGGCGAGGTCGCCGCCCACACTGCCGTCGCCGCGCCCTGTTCAGGGGTCTTGAAGCCCTCGGCGGGTGTGCCGTCCGGAGTGATCCAGCCCTGGGCGAGCTGCTCGTCGCGGGGGATGTGGCGCTGCAGTGGCGTGAGGATGCTGCCGGGGTGGACGGCGAAGGCGTGCAGGTCGCGGGGGGTGCCGAGCCGGTCGAGGTGCAGGGCGAAGAGGGCGTTGGCGGTCTTGGACTGGGCGTACGCCAGCCAGCGGTCGTAGCCGGAGCGGAAGTGCGGGTCGTCCCACCGGATGTCGGAGAGGAAGTGCCCGGAGGATGCGACGGCCACCACGCGGGCCCCGGCGGACGCGAAGGACGGGGACAGGCGGTGGGCCAGCGCGAAGTGCCCGAGGTGGTTGACGGCGAAGTGCGCCTCCCAGCCCGGGCCGACGCGCGTCTCCGGACAGGCCATGACGCCCGCGCCGTTGATGAGGATGTCGAGTGGGCGGCCTGTCTCCAGGAAGCGTTCGGAGAAGACACGGACGCTCTCCAGGTCGGAGAGATCGAGCGCCCGGACCTCGGTTCGAGGGAGGCCATGCAGGGCGGCCTCGGCGGTGTCGGGACGGCGGGCCGGGACGATGACGTGGGCGCCCGCGTGGACGAGGGCACGGGTGGTCGCGAGCCCGAGTCCGGAGTAGCCGCCCGTGACCAGGGCCGTGGCACCCGTCAGGTCCACGCCCGCGAGTACGTCGGTGGCCGTGCTGTGGGCGCCGAATCCGGTGCCGAGCTTGTGCTGTTCGGTGATCATGAGCGGGACGCTAGGACCTTGAGCGCAGGCTAGGTCAAGCGGTCGAAGCGGAGGCCGGTTCCAGCGGTCGATACGGTCCTGGCATGAGCGAGGACGCGGGCGGGCTGCCCGACGAGACGACGTTGCCAACGAGGCCGGCGAGGACGACAAGGCCGACGAACGGGCTGTCCATCGGCCAGGTGGCGGAGGCGACCGGCCTGAGCGTGCACGCGCTGCGCTTCTTCGAGCGCGAGCGCCTCTTCCTCCGCGAGATTCCACGCTCCGGCGGGGGACAGCGCGTCTACGAACAGGCCGATGTGGACTGGCTCCTGCTCTGTCGGCGGCTGCGCGACTCGGACATGCCGATCGCCACGATCCAGAGGTTCGCGGCGCTCGTACGCTCCGGACCGGGCAACGAACCGGAGCGCCTCGCGCTGCTCCAGGAACACGAGCGCGCCGTCCGCGCGAAGATCGACGACCTCGCCGCCTGCCTCGACGTCATCCACGGCAAGGTCGTCACCTACGAGCAGCACCTGCGCGACGGAACGGCCGCCGGGCTCTGGTCGCCCCGGCCGCTCACCCTCCCGCGACGCGATGCGTCGGTGCAGTGACGGACCACCACGACGCCCCTGCGCCACGGACGAGCAGTGTTCCGCGGTGGCTGCCTGGTGGGCCACGAGGCGTGACGGGTACGGGGCGAATCGGCTCGACTCGGGGGCGGCTCCCGGGTGAACTGGTCCCATGACGACACCCCATGAAGACGTTCGGCCCTACGAAGAGCTCCAGCCGTACGAAGACCTCTTGCCGTCCACCCGCCGAGCCCTGCTGCACCGCATCGCCGTCGCGCAGCGGGAGGGCCGCACCCCCTCCCTGGTCGCCGCCGTGGCCCGGGACGGTGCGCTGGTGTGGAGCGGCGGCCGCAGCATGGTGGACGGGCACGCGCCGGACGAGAACGTCCAGTACCGCATCGGTTCGATCACCAAGACCTTCACCGCCGTGCTGGTGATGCGGCTGCGGGACGAGGGCGTACTGGACCTGGGCGACCCGCTGGAGAAGCACCTGCCGGGCACCGGCGTGGGGGAGGCCACCATCGCCGAACTCCTCTCCCACACGGGCGGGTTGGCCGCCGAAACGCCGGGACCCTGGTGGGAGCGCACGCCGGGCTCGACGCGTCCGGAACTCTCCGACGTGCTGGGCGAGGAGCCCTTCAAGCACCCCGTGGGCCGGCGCTTCCACTACTCCAACCCTGGTTACACGGTGCTCGGTTCGCTGGTGGAGGCACTGCGCGGCGCGCCCTGGGAGGAGGTGCTGCGCAGCGAGGTGCTGGAGCCGCTCGGCCTGAACCGGACGAGCGCACAGCCGCAGGAGCCACACGCGGGTGGCTTCGCCGTGCACCCCTGGGCGGACGTGATGATGCCCGAGCCCGTCGAGGACCTGGGGCTGATGGCTCCGGCGGGTCAGCTGTGGTCCACCGCGGCCGACCTGGCCCGATTTGGGGACTTCCTCGTGAAGGGGGACGACCGGGTGCTCGCCGCGGAGTCCGTACGGGAGATGCGTACGCCGTCGGCTCCTCTACAGAACGACGAATGGGACAGGTCCTACGGCCTGGGGCTGGATCTGCTGCGCTGGCGGCAGGGCAGCCTGGCGGGGCACGGCGGATCGCTGCCGGGCTTCCTGGCGGCGTTGTGGGTGAGCGAGGCGGACGGGCTCGTCACCGTCGCACTGGCCAACTGCACGTCGGGGCCCCCGGTGGCGGCACTGGCCGTAGACCTGCTGAAGACCGTGGCCGACGCCGAACCGCGTATCCCGGAGACGTGGCGCCCGCTCACCGACGTCGACGAGAAGGCCCTGGAGGTGACCGGCCCCTGGTACTGGGGAACCCAGGTGCTCGCGCTCCGGCTGACGGCCGACGGTGGGCTCGATCTGGGTCCGCTCACCGGCGCGGGACGACAGGCGCGGTTCCGGTCCAACGGCGACGGCACCTGGACGGGGCTCAACGGTTACTACGCGGGGGAGTTGCTGCGGCCGGTACGGCGACCCGACGGCTCGGTGAGCCACCTGGATCTGGGGTCGTTCGTCTTCACCCGTGAGCCGTACGAGGCGGGAGCGCCGGTCCCCGGCGGCGTGGACCCACAAGGGTGGCGCGGCTTCCCGTAGACGTTGCTGCGGTGCTTCGGGTCGGGCGGCCTGTTTCACGTGAAACGGCCTGTTTCACGTGAAACACGGCGCGTGACGCAGGCCGCTCCTCGCTCGCACTCCGTCAAGCGGCGTCTCAGAGCTGGAGCTTGAAGCCCACGTGTGACGCCGAGAATCCCAGCCGCTCGTAGAAGCGATGCGCGTCGGTGCGCGAGGCGTCGGAGGTCAGCTGCACCAACTGGCAGTTGCGGCGGCGGGATTCCTCCACGGCCCACTCGATGAACCGTGTGCCGAGCCCGCTGCCGCGCTCTTCGGCATGGATGCGTACGCCCTCGATGATCGACCGGGTGGCGCCCTTACGGGAGAGCCCCGGGATGATCGTGAGCTGCAACGTGCCGACGACGCGGCCCTCGCGCTCGGCGACGACCAGATGCTGGTTCGGATCGGCGGCCAGGAGCTCGAATGCGGTGACGTACGGAGCGAGGTCGTCCGGCGACTCGCGCGCGGCGCCCAAGGGGTCGTCGGCGAGCATGCCCACGATGGCGTGCAGATCCGCGGCGGTGGCAGGGCGTATTTCAAGATCTCCCATGGCCGCAGCCTATGTGGACCGGCTGCGGCGTGGGGCCTCCCGCGGCCGCCCAACCGTCGCCCGCTCCTATGCGGGCACGCGCAGCGTCTCGACGGCCTTGACCAGCGGGGCCAGCTCCGGGTTCTGTGCCGCCTCGTCGAGCGCTTCCCGCAGCGCCGCGTCGTTGGTGGGGCGCGCCTCGGCGAGCAGCGCGGCACCGGCCTCGCTGACATCGGTGTAGATGCCCCGGCGGTCGGTGGGGCACAGGTAGCGGGAGAGGAGGCCGCGCTCCTCTAGCCGGGTCACCAGGCGGGTGGTCGCGCTCTGACTGAGCACCACCGCGTCGGCGACCTGCTTCATCTGCAGGTGACCGCCTTCGCCGTCGTGCTGGCGGTTGAGGACGTCGAGGAGCCCGTACTCCCGCACGCTCAGGTCGTGCTTGGCCTGGAGGGCGCGCTCGACGTGGGCCTCGATCTTGCCGTGGAGCAAGGAGAGGGCGCACCAGCTCTGTGCGAGCGCGGTGAGTGCGGGGTCTGTCGCTGTCATGGCTCTTGTTCCTCCGTCCCGGAGCGGCTGCACCCAGAGTAGTCCACCGATGCAATATCCGGCGGTTGCAATTAACCCGCGTCTGCAATTATTGTGGACGCACGTTAAGCGCACCTGCAATCGTTTGGAAGGTAGATCCATGCCTCTCGCGCTTTTGGCCCTCGCGATCGGGGCCTTCGGGATCGGGACCACCGAGTTCGTGATCATGGGACTGCTTCCCGAGGTCGCGGGTGACTTCGGCGTCTCCATCCCGACGGCCGGATTCCTCGTGACCGGCTACGCCCTCGGTGTCGTGCTCGGCGCCCCCCTGATGACCGCCCTCGGCACCCGTATCCCGCGCAAGCGGATGCTGATGCTCCTGATGGGGCTCTTCGTCGTCGGCAACCTGCTCTCCGCCGTGGCCCCGGTCTTCGGCGTGATGCTGGCCGGCCGTGTCGTCGCCTCGCTCGCCCACGGCGCCTTCTTCGGCATCGGCTCGGTTGTCGCGGCCGAACTGGTCGCTCCGGAGAAGAAGGCGGGAGCGATCGCCATGATGTTCTCGGGACTCACGGTCGCCAACGTCGTCGGTGTCCCGCTCGGCACGCTCGTCGGACAGGCCATCGGCTGGCGGATCACCTTCGTGATCGTCGCCGCTCTCGGCGTCCTCGGTCTCTTCGGGATCGCCAAGCTCGTGCCGGACCTGCCCAAGCCCGAAGGCGTGCGGCTGCGCGACGAGATCGGAGCCTTCCGCAACGTACAGGTGCTGCTCGCCATGGCGATGACGGTCCTCGGCTTCGGCGGCGTCTTCGCGGCCATCACCTACATCACGCCGATGATGACGGACGTCGCCGGCTACGCGGACTCCTCCGTCACCTGGCTGCTCGTCCTCTTCGGACTCGGCATGGTCGGCGGCAACCTGGTCGCCGGACGGCTCGCGGACCGGGTGCTGATGCCGATGCTCTACGTGACGCTCGGCTCCCTCGCTCTGGTGCTGGGGCTGTTCACCCTGACCGCGCACAACAAGATCGCGGCCGCCGTGACCGTCCTGCTGATCGGCGCCCTGGGCTTCGCGACCGTGCCGCCGCTGCAGAAGCGTGTCCTGGACTACGCGTCGGGCGCCCCGACACTGGCCTCCGCGGTCAACATCGGCGCCTTCAACCTGGGCAACGCCCTCTCGGCGTGGCTCGGCGGGCTCGTCATCTCCGCCGGCCTCGGCTACACCGCCCCGAACTGGGTCGGCGCGGTCCTCGCCGCCTCCGCCCTCGTCCTGGCCTTGATCTCGGCCGCCCTGGAGCGCCGCTCCACCGGCCCCGGCCTTGTCGTGGCGGGCGGGACGCCGGCACCCGTCGAGCAGTCGGCACCCGTCGATCAGCCGACGCCCGTCCACCACTGACCCCCCACTCCCCCGGCTCCGGTGCCGCTCGACCTCCTGGCACCGACCGGGCCACCGGCACCGCAACACCGCGCATCACCTCGCAAGGAGAACCCCCTCATGACCACCACCCCCGCCACCGCTGTTGCCCCGCTGACCATCGAGGACGCCGAGGTGCTTGTCGCCGCGGCCCGCCGCGCCGCCGAGGCCGCCGACGTCACCGTCAGCGTCACTGTCCTCGACGCGGGCGGTCACCTGCTCGCCTTCCGACGGGACGACCGGGCCGTGCTGATTTCCGGCGAGACCAGCACCCGTAAGGCCTACACCGCCCTGCAGCTGAACGCGCCCACCGCCGACCTGGTCGACGCCGTCCAGCCCGGGGGCCTCTTCCACACCCTGCCCACCGCCCTCGACCGCCCGCTGCTCTTCATCGCGGGCGGGGTACCGGTCCACCGTGACGGGCGCCTGATCGGCGCCGTCGGCGTCGGCGGTGGCGCGCCTGAGCAGGACCACGGCTTCGCGACGGCGGCCGTGCAGGCCCTCGCGTAAGGGCGTATGAAACGTAGGGCACGCAGACGTACGGCGGCGCGTAGAGCAGCACGTACGGACGGTGTACGAGAGAGGCCCGCCCAGGGAACCCCCTGGGCGGGCCTCTCTCACATGACCTGAGTCGGTCTCTGCGCGTGGCGCCGGGTGACGCGGCCGGCTCAGCCGGCGGCGACCGTCAGCGGTGCGAAGCGTCGGGTCCAGTCACCCGGGAGCTCCGGCACTCCGTACGCCATCACGTCGTTGTCGGCGATGTGCGCGAGCCCGCTCTCCTTGGCCCACGCCAGCAGCTCCGTGTGCCGCGCGTCGATGTCGGTGCGCAGCGGGCGGTCGGTGCCGGCGCCGAGTGAGGCGATCAGGGCCTTGGCGGTCTCGGTGTCCCGGGCGATGAGCGGGCCCACGACATGGGTCTCCATGTTGGGCCAGGCACCCGCGTAGCCGACGATTTCTCCGTCGGTCTCGGCGACCCTGAGCTGGTCGGTGAAGGCGGGCAGCCGGGTGATCACATGCATGCGGTCCTGACCGAAGACTTCGGTGTCGAGCCGGAGGATGGCGGTCAGGTCCTCCGCGGTGGCCGGCCGGGTGGCGATGTCGGGCAGGGGGCCCGCGGGCACGAGGTGGCCCCTGACCATCTCGGCCCGGCCGATCGCCTCGAAACCGAGCTGTTCGTACAGCGGGCGGCCGAACGGCGTCGCGTGGAGGGTCAGTGGAGTGGTGCCCGCCTCCTCGACGGCGTTCTGCATCATGTGGCGGCCGATGCCCCGCCGGGCGTACCGCTCGGCGACGAGGACCATGCCGATGGCCGCGAGGTCGGGGCGCTCCGTAGAGCCGTACCGGGTCACCACATAGGCGCCGATCAGGCCGTTGCCGTCGGGGTCGTCGATGCCGTACCCCGTGCCGGCCGACAGGAGCAGGCCCCACTTGTGTTCTTCACGCGGCCAGCCCCGGTCTTCGGACAGGTCGGCGCAGGCCGGCAGATCGCGGGGCGTCAGTCGGCGGATGGGCAGGGCGGAGAGGGAAGGTGTCGACACCTGGTTCAGGCTGTCGGACGTTCCTCCCCGGCGTCCACCTGTTTGTGGAACGAAGCACGGTGCTTTTGGCCACGGACAAGTGCGCCCAGCGGCCCGACGTTTCACGTGAAACACGATGCCGAGCGGTGAGGCCTGGGAGGGAGCGTGGAGGGAGGGGCGTCTGGCGGCGGGAGTCATCGCGGGGACTAGCCTCTGCGCACATGGCACGCCTACACCTCTTCGACCTGGACGGGACGCTGCTGCACGGCACGGCGGCGCCCGTGGAGATATCACGTCAGCTCGGCCTGAACGCGGAGATCGCCGAGTTGGAGCGGGACTTCGTGGCCGGGCGGATCGACTCACCGGAGTACGCGCGCCGGGTGCATGTCCTGTGGGCGGAGCTCACCGACGCACACGTGACGGCCGCCTTCGACGGAGCACCGTGGCTCACCGGCATCCGCGAGACCTGGGCCGCGATCCGGGAGAACGGGGACTACTGCGCGGTGATCTCCCTCTCGCCGTCGTTCTTCGTCGAGCGGCTCATCGGGTGGGGCGCGCATGCCGCGCACGGCTCTCGCTTCCCTGACGTGCCGTTCACCATGCCGGTCGACCCGGCGGGCATTCTCGATGCCGCGGCCAAGGTGAAGATCGCGGACCGGCTCTGTGCGGAGTTCGGACTGCGGCGGAGCGATTGCGTCGCATACGGCGACTCGCTCTCCGACCTGGAGTTGTTCGGTGCAGTGCCCGTTTCCGTGGCCGTCAACGCGGATCAACGGCTGGTGAGCCTGGCCACCCACTCTTATGTCGGGCGGGATCTACGTAAGGCGTACGAATTGGTCCGGCGCGACCGGTAATTACCGGCAATCAACCGTCAGAGCGGTGGAATTCCGGACGAGGGGTAGAGGGGCTTGTGTGTTCGGCGGCTGCCGGTAAGGTCGATCAAGGTCGTACCCGGTGCGTCTCTGCGTCTCTTCCTTCGCACCCAGGGGGTACACGCGGCACTCCGAGGGGTGCACGCGCAGGGCAATGAAGCCTAACGGCGTGGAGAGATCCAGAACTCGGACTTTCCGTTATGCGGCTGTCGAGGCAGTCGCTAATGGGATGCTGCGGTGAGACGACTGCGGACAATGTCACATTCTCGACCTACTTGTCCGTAGGGTCCGGGGTGCCGGGGTTCAATGTGGCCGTAACGGCCGTCGAGGCAGAGCGGGGACAGCAGGCAGCTTCCGGCAGGAAGTGCGCAGACCGACCGAGAGATGTTCGAGGCGAGGCACAGCATGGACGCTCCGACCACCACGTCGGCGGATGACGGCACTTCCGGCGGCGGAGGCGGCTGGTTCACTCCGCGCAAGCCCGCGCAGCAGCCGGAGGACGGCGCACAGCGGCGGCCCGACGGTTCCGGCGGCCCGTCCGAGGGCCACGCCCGCCTGTCCGGCCCCTCCGAAGCATCGCCCGGCGCGGGCGCCGGCGCCCACCCGGCTCCGGCCTCCGGCACAGCGCCTGCCACGCCGACTGCCGCGACGACCGCCGTGGCGTCGGCGGACGAACGAATAGCCGCCGCTCCGACCGGTCCGGCCCCATCGCCCCAGCCCCAGCCCCAGTCGGCCTCGCCCACCATCACCTCCCCGACGCCGTCCCCTTCGCGGAAGGCGTCCGCCGATGCGGTCCTGGTGCAGCGCACGATGGCGGAGATCGCCCCCATCGCCGACAAGGTCACCTCGTACTTCTACGCGCTGCTCTTCACCCGCCACCCGGATCTGCGCGCGCTGTTCCCCGCGGCGATGGACGCCCAGCGGGACCGGATCCTCAAGGCGCTGCTGACCGCGGCCGAGCACATCGACCACACGGACGTGCTCGTCTCCTACCTCAAGAAGCTCGGGCGCGGACACCGCAAGTACGGCACCCAGCCCGAGCACTACCCGGCCGTCGGCGAGTGCCTGATCGGCTCGCTGAGCCGGTACGCGAGCGCCGTCTGGGACGACGAGACCGAGGCCGCCTGGGTCCGGACGTACACGACGATCTCCCAGATCATGATCGACGCGGCCGCGGAGGACGAACTGCGCGCCCCCGCCTGGTGGTTCGCCGAGGTCGTCTCGCACGAGCTGAGGACCCCGGACATAGCGGTCGTCACCGTCCGCCCCGACCAGCCGTACCCCTTCCTCGCCGGGCAGTACACCAGCCTGGAGACTCCCTGGTGGCCGCGGATCTGGCGGCACTACTCCTTCGCGTCGGCACCGAGAGCGGACGGGCTGCTGTCGTTCCACGTCAAGGCAGTCCCGGCCGGCTGGGTCTCCAACGCTCTGGTGCACCATGCCCAGCCCGGCGACGTACTGCGCCTCGGCCCGCCCAGCGGCTCGATGACCGTCGACCACACCACTGACAGCGGCCTGCTCTGTCTGGGCGGCGGCACGGGCATCGCGCCCATCAAGGCCCTGGTCGAGGACGTCGCCGAACACGGCAGGCACCGCTCGGTCGAGGTGTTCTACGGGGCCCGCACCGATCACGACCTGTACGACATCGACACGATGTTGCGCCTGCAGCAGGCCCACCCGTGGCTGGCCGTCCGACCCATCGTCGATCATCGGGCCCAACTGCCGGACGCGGTGCGCGAATACGGTCCCTGGGACGAGTACGACGCGTACCTCTCCGGGCCGCCCGGCATGATCCGCAACGGAGTGGACGCGCTGCGGGACATCGGGATCCCGGACGGCAGGATCCGCCACGACGCCATCGAGGACCTGATGGCGGCGAACTAGCCCAGCAACGGATCGGGACGGAACAGCGGATCAACGGATCGGTTGGTGCCGGCGGATCGGCCGAGGCCGGGGGATCAGCCGAGATCGGGTGCGTGCATCGCGCGCACGCCCTCGATGTTGCCGTCCAGGTAATGCCGCAGGGACAGCGGTACGAGATGGACCGAGGCGATGCCGACCCGCGTGAACGGCACATGCACGATCTCGTACTCGCCGCACGGATCCTCGACCTCGGGACCGTGCCGACGGCTGGTGTCCATGGACTCCAGACGGCAGACGAAGAAGTGCTGCACCTTCACGCCGGTCGCGCCACCGTCCTCGCCGATGTGCTCCACGGTGTCGACGAAACAGGGCACGACGTCGGTGATCTTGGCACCGAGTTCCTCGTGAACCTCTCGGTGGAGCGCGTCCACGACAGACGCGTCCTCCGCCTCGACGCCGCCGCCCGGGGTGACCCAGTACGGATCGACACCGGGCTTGGTGCGCTTGATCAGGATCAGGTCGTCTCCGTCCAGCAGGACGGCGCGTGCGGTGCGCTTGACCACGGGTCGGACGGTCATGGTGGGAATGTGGCCCGGACTGTTCCACGTGAAACATCGCGGACCTGCGGCGCCCCCAACGGGCGCATGGATGCGTAATCGCGATGGGACGCTGACACAGGGTCACCTAGCGCTGTGAGCACGGTTCTGCACGCGTGGAACCGGAACGGTCCGAGCCACGAAGGCGGAGGCTCGGACCGTTCATTGGGCGTAGCCGTAAGGGCGACGCGAGGCTTTCCCCGCGTGTCAGACGGTCGTGTGGGCCGACTCGTCCAGTGCCCGCAGCACGTCAGCCACCAGGTCGGCGGGGTCCTCGGCGCCCGCGGAGAAGCGGATGAAGCCCTCGGAAACCGCGTCGCCGCCCCACCGTCGGCGGCGCTCGGCCGTGGACCGCACACTGCCGAAGCTCGTGGCGTCGTCGACCAGGCTCAGTGCGTCGAGGAAGCGCTCCGCACGCGCGCGCGAGGGCAGCGTGAAGGAGAGCACGCACCCGAAGCGCCGCATCTGCTGGGCGGCGATCTTGTGTGAGGGGTCGTCGGGCAGCCCGGGGTAGCGCAGCCCCGACACCTCGGGGCGGTCGCGCAGCGCCTCGGCGAGGGCCAGGGCGTTCGCGTTCTGCCGGTCGGCGCGCAGCTGCAGCGTGGCGAGCGAGCGGTGGGCGAGCCAGGCCTCCATCGGCCCCGGAATCGCCCCGACGATCTTGCGCCAGTGCCGCACGGACGAGGTCAACTCGGCGTCACGGCAGGCGACGTATCCCAGGAGGATGTCACCGTGGCCGGTGAGCATCTTGGTGCCGCTGGCGACCGCGAAGTCCGCGCCGAGTTCAAGGGGACGCTGGCCCAGAGGGGTCGCGAGGGTGTTGTCGACGGCCACCAGGGCGCCACGCGCGTGTGCCGCTTCGGCGAGCCGCCGCACGTCACACACGTCGAGGCCGGGGTTGGAGGGCGTCTCGATCCACAGCAGCTTGGCGCCGTCGAGGACGTCGAGCTGGGCGTCGCCGCCGGTCGGCGCGGTGCGCACCTCGATGCCGTACGCCGTGAGCTGCTCCCGGACCAACGGCAGCACCTGATAACCGTCGTCCGGCAGAACCACCGCGTCACCGGCGCGCATCTGCGAGAACAACACGGCTGAGATCGCGGCCATCCCGGAGGCGAAGACCAGCGTCTCGACGTCCGAGGCGGCGCCGGAGCCCCCGTCGGGCGCTTCGAGCTCGCCGATGGCGCGCTCCAGGTGCGTCCAGGTGGGGTTGTCGTCGCGGCCGTAGGCGTACCCGCCCGTCGGGTCGCCCGGCAGGTGAAAATGCGCGGCAAAGACGGGGCCGGGCAGCGTCGGCTCGTGTTTCACGGGCTCGGGCAGCCCGACCCGCACCGCGCGCGTGCCGTCGCCGATGCGTGCCGCCCCGTCACCCATGGGTCCCGCGTCCGTCATGCCGCCGCCTCTCCACTGCTCACACGTTCATGTACGACACCGAGCAGGCTCCTCGGCGCCCGACGACGGGCAGAATCTCGCTCGCTGTCTCCCCCATTCTCCGGCACGCGTCGAACGTCTGAACGCGGCGAGCATTCAGGCGCCTGATGCGCGGTGCTCGCACCCAGCCACCCGCGCCCAGCCACCTACACCCGGTTACCCGCACCCCGTTACCCGCACGCGGTCACCCGCACTCGGTCAGTCGTCGTCGGGCAGCACCACGTTCAATGCCCAGGACACGATCGAGATGATCAGGCCGCCCAGCACGGCGGTCCAGAAGCCCTCGACATGGAAACTGACGTCGAACTTGTCGGCCAGCCACGACGTGAGCAGCAGCATCAGGGCGTTGACGACGAGGGTGATGAGGCCGAGCGTCAGGATGAACAGGGGGAAGGTGAGGACCTTGACCACCGGCTTGACCAGGAAGTTCACCAGGCCGAAGAGCAGGGCGACGACGATGAGCGTGCCCACCTTCTTGCCCGTGCTGTCGCCGGTCAGGGTGATCTTGTCGAGCAGCCACACGGCGACGGCCAGGGCCGCGGCGTTGGCGATCGTCTTGACTACGAAATTCTTCATGTGTGTGATCGTGGCAGACATGGGCCGGCCGCAGGCAGCAGCGAGGGGTGTACGGGAGCGATGAAGGCATTCCGACTGGATGAGCTGGAGGCGGAGCGCGCCGCGAACGACGGGGCGTATCTGCAGTTCCTGCGTGAGCGGAACATGTCGGTCGGGCTGTACGCGCTGGATGCGGGGGAGGCCGACCCGCAGCAGCCGCACCGCCAGGACGAGGTGTACATGGTCGTCAGCGGTCGTGCGTCGATCACGGTCGGCATGGAGACCACGCAGGTGGCACGGGGCAGCGTCATCTATGTGCCGGCCGGGGTGGCCCACAAGTTCCACCACATCAGCGAAGACCTGCGGGTGCTCGTCGTCTTCTCTCCCCCCGAGTCCTGAGCCCCCTCTGCGCGGAGCTTCCCGCGCGAATCCGCTGCGGGATCTCCGTCTGCGGGCTGACGTCATCAGGGCTGCGACCTCGGGGTTCCCTCAGGGTCGGATCAGGGGACGGCAAGGGGTCCGAGGCCCCCGTTGAGCCCTTCGGCGCCCTAGCATCGAATGCAAGACGCCAGGAACCTGCGGAGATTCAGAAACCGCACCGAGGCGAAGAGCGCGAAGTGCGGACAGAGCGCGGAAGCGCGGACAGAGCAGAGAGAGGTAAGGACGATGGCAGCGAAGGAGATCTTTGCGGGAATGCCGTGGTGGGTGAAGTGGGTGGCCATACCCGTCATCGCACTCGTCGTGTTCGGCGGAGTGATAGCGGCCGTGGTCGGATTCGTGGTCACCCTGCTCTTCAAGGCGCTGATATTCGTAGCCCTGGTCGGTGGACTCATCTATGTCGTACGGAAGTTCATATCCGGCTCGTCTTCGTCCCGCAGCGACTGGTGATCTTCGGCTCGTCCCGACGCCCGGTTTCCGTGGCGGTTCCCTCGGGCGGGGGAAGTTTTCCCGTGCGGCTCCGTAGGGCGAAGGCCAAGGATTAGAGTCCGGAATCCGACGCGGGCTCGATATCCGCGGCCGGGCGCACGTGCACGGCCCCTCCCTCGCTACTCCGGGCACGGGCGGACCCTTCACGCGCTTCGGGAGTGCACCTTGGACGCGGTCGACAACACCCTGCCGCCGGTTGTTGATGCCGTCACCTCACCGTCCGACGAGGCTGCCACTGCCGTCGCCGTCGGGCCGACCCTCATCGGCTCCGTGCAGCGGGCGATGCGACTCCTGGAATCCGCCGCATCGCATCAAGGCGGGGCGCCCGCGAAGCAGTTGGCCCGGGAGGCAGGTCTCGCCCTGCCCACCGCGTACCACTTGTTGCGCACGCTGGCCCACGAGGGCTATCTGCGCAGGGAGAGAGGAGTGTTCGTGCTCGGCGAGGCGGCCGAGCGGCTGGGCGGAAGCGGGGCCCAGCAGAATCGGCGCGGAGCCATCGAGAAGGCATTGGCACACTGGCGGGACACCATCGGCGTCCCCGTGTACTTCGCCGTCTACCGCGAGGGTGAGATCGACGTCGTCGCCGTCGCGGACACCCCGGGAAATCCGGCCGTCGAGGAGTGGGCGGACTTCCGGGAGACGGGCCACGCCCACGCGATCGGTCAGTGCCTGCTGGGTCAGCTGGACGACGCGGCACGCAAGGACCATCTCGACCGGTATCCCGTGCAGTCGATCACGCCCTATTCGGTGCGCGACGACCGTGCGTTCGTCCGGCGGCTCGACGCGCGGGAACGAATGCGGCCCGTGGTGGAGCGGCAGGAGTACGCGCTCGGCACGGTCTGTGCGGCGATCCCGATCACGGTCGGAGACACCGCGGCGACCATGGCCATTTCGGTTCCCTCCTATCAAGCCGAGCGGCTGCTGCCCGCGGCCAACCGGTTGCAGCGTGAGATCGGAAAGCTACTAGGGACACTCGCCTTCTCTATCAGCATCTGAAAACTCACTCCTTGTGATCTGTCGCGCACTTTGAGCAAGATGCCAGGGGTGTCGGGAAGTTGGTTCCTGGCTCCTTGCGGGCGATGCGACGGGGTAGGTCGGGATGGGCGAGACGGTTCAGGCAGAGGTCATGATGAGCTTCCTTGTGTCCGAGGAGCTGTCATTCCGCATCCCGGTGGAGCTGTACTACGAGATCGACGACCCCTATGCCGTGCGGCTGACGTTCCATCTGCCGGGGGACGCCCCGGTGACCTGGACGTTCGGGCGGGAGCTGCTGATCGACGGAGTGGGCAGGCCGAGCGGGGAAGGCGACGTACGGGTGGAGCCCACCGACTCCACGAAGCTCGACGAGGCGCTGATCAGGCTTCAGGTCGGCGCGGACCAGGCGCTGTTCCGGGTGGGTATCCCGCCGCTGCTCGCCTTTCTCGACCGCACGGACAAGCTGGTGCCGCTCGGACAGGAGCGGGCGCTCGCCGGCTTCGACACGCATCTCGACGAGGCGCTCGACAGGATCCTCGCCGAGGAGCAGAACGCAGGCTGACTTCTAGGTCAACTGCGCGGTCCAGGTGGCATTTTGGTGCATTTCATGGCATCGGGATTGGCGCGAAATGGTCAGCGCTTACGGCGACGTCCCTTGCCGCCACGTGAGGGTCGCGGAACACCGGCACCCACGCCCGACCCGACACCCGCACCAGCCCCAACACCCGCACCAGCCCCACCCCCGGCACCTACACCCCCAGCACCACCACCACCCCCGGCACCACCACCCCCGGTACCGACACCCAGCCCGGAGGCCGCACCGCTCCCCGAGCCGGATGTGCGGTCCGCCGAGACGACCAGGGCGGCCAGCGCGGTTGTCACCGGCACCGAGGCGACCAGGCCGATCGAGCCGATGAGGGTACGCACGATCTCCTCGGCGACCAATTCGCTGTTGGCCACCGTGCCCACACTGGACTGGGCGATGGAGAAGAGCAGAAGGAGGGGCAGCGCGGCGCCCGCGTAGGCGAGGACGAGGGTGTTGACGACCGAGGCGATGTGGTCGCGGCCGATGCGGATGCCCGCCCGGTAGAGGCCGCGCCAGCCCATCGTCGGGTTGGCCTGATGCAGTTCCCAGACGGCGGAGGTCTGGGTGACCGTCACGTCGTCGAGGACGCCGAGCGAGCCGATGATGACGCCCGCGAGGAGGAGGCCGCTCATGTCGATGGACGGGTACAGGCCATGGATGAGGCCGGTGTTGTCGTCCGTGTTGCCGGTCAGCGAGGCCCAGCCGATGAAGAGGGAGCCGAGAAAACCGATCAGGAGGAGGGAGATGAGCGTGCCGAGCACCGCGACCGACGTACGGGCCGTGAGGCCGTGGCAGAGATAGAGCGCGATCAGCATGATGGCGCTCGCCCCGATCACCGCCACCACCAGCGGGTTCGAGCCCTGCAGGATGGCCGGCAGGATGAAGAAGGTGAGCACCAGGAAGCTGATGGCGAGGGCGACCAGGGCCATCACGCCGCGCAGCCGGCCCACCACGACGACGGCGAGGGCGAAGATGCCGGCGAGCAGCGCCATAGGGAGCTTGCGGTTCACGTCGGTGACGGAGTACTGGAGGCCTTCGGGGGCCTTGGGTTCGTAGGCGACCACCACCTTCTGACCCTGTTTCAGTTGCCGGGGGGAGTCCGGCTGGATGATCTCGGTGAAGGTGCGGCCCGTGTCGTCGCCGCTGGTGACCTCGACCGTGGCCCGCTTGCAGGTGCCCGCCGCCCGGGACTGCGCGGACTGGCCTTCGGCGGTGGAGGTGTCGCCGTTCGGCGGGGTCTGCGAGGGGTTGAGGTCCTTGCAGGGGAGCTCCTGCATCTTCGTGACCTTCGCCGACTGGGTCTGCCGGTCGAAGCCGACGCCGGTGCGCTCGTGCCCGGGTGTGCCTCCCGGCCACAGCACCGCCAGGCCCACGACGACCGCGGCGGCGAAGGGGATCAGGATCGCGGCGATGACCTTGCGCAGATGCTGGGAGACGGGGGCGGCCGGACCGTGACTGTGCGAGTGGCCGTGACCTCCGTTGCCGTGACCGCCGTGACCGCCGTCTCCATGCCCGCCATGATCTCCGTTGCCGTGCACGCCGTGACCGTGTTCAGGGGGCGTGGCGTGACGGTCGGAGGGTGGGACGGGGGCGGGGTGTCCGGATGGGGGGTGAGAGGGCGGCGGGAGCGGCGGCTCTGTGGTGGTCACTGCCCGATCATCGCAAGAACGGAGGGGGCCCTCTGTTCAGCGCGCCCGACATGACGCTAGCGTGGAGCCACCTTTGCAATCGCGGGAGCTCGGAGCACCGGGCTGAGAGGGCGCTGACCTCCGTACGAAACGGCACGAATGTGCACGAGCCGTACGGGATCCGCTGCGTCGACCGCCGAACCTGTTACCGGGTAATGCCGGCGTAGGGAGTAGGTCTCATGACCACATCGGACGCACGCACGCCTGCCTCCAGCAGCGACAACAGCACCGCCGCAGCTGACGAGGCCGGGAAGTCCATCGGCTGGCACAAGGCGTATGTCGAGGGTTCGCGCCCCGACCTGCGCGTGCCGGTCCGCCAGGTGCACCTGACCAACGGCAAGGCCGTCACCCTGTACGACACCTCAGGTCCGTACACCGACCCGTCGGCCGAGACCGACGTCCGCCGCGGTCTGCCGCCGCTGCGGGAGAACTGGATCATCGCCCGCGGCGACACCGAGGAGTACGTCGGACGGCCGCCCCGGCCCGAGGACGACGGGCTCAAGCACACCTCACCGCGAGGTGGCCTCAAGAACCTCGACGCGGTCTTCCCCGGCCGCCCCCGTCAGCCGCGCCGCGCCCGCGAGGGGCAGGCGGTGACGCAGCTCGCGTACGCGCGCCGCGGCGAGATCACGCCCGAGATGGAGTTCATCGGGATCCGCGAGAACCTCGACCCCGAGGTCGTGCGGGCGGAGGTCGCCGCGGGGCGCGCGGTGATCCCGGCGAACGTCAACCACCCGGAGATCGAGCCGATGATCATCGGCAAGAAGTTCCTGGTGAAGGTGAACGCCAACATCGGGAACTCCGCGGTCACCTCGTCCATCGAGGAGGAGGTGGACAAGATGACGTGGGCGACCAAGTGGGGCGCCGACACGGTCATGGATCTGTCCACCGGCCGCAACATCCACACCACCCGCGAGTGGGTCCTGCGCAACTCCCCCGTGCCGATCGGCACCGTGCCGCTCTACCAGGCCCTGGAGAAGGTCGACGGCAAGGCCGAGGAGCTGACCTGGGAGATCTACAAGGACACGGTCATCGAGCAGGCCGAGCAGGGCGTGGACTACATGACGGTGCACGCGGGAGTGCGCCTTCCGTACGTGCCGCTCACCGCGCGCCGCAAGACCGGCATCGTCTCGCGCGGCGGTTCGATCATGGCGGCCTGGTGTCTGGCGCACCACAAGGAGAGCTTCCTCTACGAGCACTTCGAGGAGCTCTGCGAGATCCTCGCGGCGTACGACGTGACGTACTCGCTGGGTGACGGGCTGCGGCCCGGTTCGATCGCGGACGCCAACGACGAGGCGCAGTTCGCCGAGCTCAGGACGCTCGGGGAACTCAACACGATCGCCAAGCGTCACAACGTACAGACGATGATCGAGGGCCCCGGGCACGTCCCGATGCACAAGATCAAGGAGAACATCGACCTTCAGCAGGAGATCTGCGAGGAGGCGCCGTTCTACACGCTCGGCCCGCTGACCACGGACATCGCGCCCGCCTACGACCACATCACCTCCGGCATCGGCGCCGCGATGATCGGCTGGTGGGGCACGGCGATGCTCTGTTACGTCACCCCCAAGGAGCACCTGGGCCTGCCCAACCGGGACGACGTGAAGACCGGTGTCATCACGTACAAGATCGCGGCGCACGCGGCGGACCTCGCCAAGGGGCATCCGGGCGCGCAGGACTGGGACGACGCGCTCTCGGACGCGCGCTTCGAGTTCCGCTGGGAGGACCAGTTCAATCTGGCCCTCGACCCGGTCACGGCACGGGAGTTCCACGACGAGACGCTGCCGGCCGAGCCCGCCAAGACGGCGCACTTCTGCTCGATGTGCGGGCCGAAGTTCTGCAGCATGAAGATCTCGCAGGACATCCGGCGTCAGCACGGCGGCGATCTCGGTGAGGCGGACATCGAGGCGGGGATGGAGCAGAAGTCCAAGGAGTTCGTGGCGGCGGGCAACCGGGTCTACCTGCCGATCGCCGACTGACCGACCGCGCGGGCGGGCCGGCCGCAAGGGACGAGGCAGCCGCAAGAGACGAGGCAGCCGCAACGGACGCGGCAGCCGCAACGGAACGCCACCGGCACCCGGCCGGTGGCGTCCCACCACGTTCCACCACGCCCACCGCGGCCTGCGCAGGGCAAACCGCCCACCTGGCGTCGTCGTCCTGTCGCCGTCGGCGCGCCTCCCCTGCGCGTCCGACCTGGACGACGCCTCCCCGAGCGTCACCGCTCGCCATTCGCCGGCGGCGACACTTCGACAGCGGACCCGGACCCGGGCCCGCTACTCCGGCTTGTGGTCGGGCCCGCCGAAATCGGGGCTGGAGAAGTCGGGGCTCGAGTAGCTCGGCCGCGAACCCGCGGCCGGGCCACCCTCCGGGCTGCTGAACCCCGGCCGGTGATAACCGAGTTGCGGCATCCGGCCGTGACCGCCGGAGGCGCCCGCCCCGGCCCCGGAACCCGACGCCGACGTCCGGGCGGCGGGAGCCGCGCCCGGGTCGGTCAGCGCCTCGCGGAGGAACGGCACGACGCCGCGTTCGAGGAGCGCCCGGCCCCAGTCCTCTCTGGCGCGGGAGACCTCCTCGTACCGCTCGCCGTGCAGTTCGGCCTGGAGCGAGGTGGAGCCGTTGCGCAGAGCGGTCAGGAGCAGACCGACCGCCGCGACCAGGATGCCCCCGGCGGTGAGCGCGCCGAACAGCCAGCCCACCGTGAGCAGGGTGTCCGCGAAGGCGGGCTCCGGGGTGAGCATCTTCAGGATGTAGCCGACGAGCAGGAAGATCGCGGCGGCCGCCCCGGCGAGGACGGGTGCGAGGACCGCGACGACGGCGATCGCCCCGGCTCCCGCTGCCGCCGGTTCCGCCACCTCGCCCATCGTGGTGGCGAGGCTGAGGCCGCCGGAGCCCGACTCCGCGGCGCTCTGTCCGTTCCCTTCACGGATCGATGTGGACGTCGGTCGAGGTTCGCGCAACTCCTCGCGAACCTGCACGTAGTGCGCGTACTCGGCCGCTGCCGCAGCCGTGATCAGTGCTGTCGCGTTCAGGGCCATGGTGCGCAGTTGTTCGGTGTTGAGCCGCTGGCCTACTGCGGCGAGTTCGGGACGGTCAGGTGCGTTGCGCAGCGCCTCGTCGAGGATCCGCTCGTACTCGGGGCGGTCCTCATTGAGCAGGTGTGGAGCGCTGTTCATGTGCATCCCCCGATGCTCCGTAGGGCTGAGGCTCGCATGGCTACGAGCCGTTGGGCAGAAACGGAGGGGAGCCTGCTACGGATAAGCCGATGGTAGAGCCGTGACCGCGTGCGGTGACAGGGGGTTTCCGGAAATTGCCCCCCTGGCCAGCGTGATCGTGTAGGGGGGCGCCTGCCCAGGTAACGCTCAGATACCCAGGGGGAGTTGGCGGACCAGTAGCTTTCCGGCCATGGTCACTCCGCCGTCCATGGCGATGGCGAGACCGTCGGCGTAGACGTGCGGGCCCTCGATGACGGGGCCGCCGCCGTCCGACTCGTCCTCGGAGCCGACGTCGCCCAGGAGGTACGGGATGGGGCTGTGGCCGTGGACGATGCGTGTGCCGCCGTAGACGTCCAGGAGTTCGCGGGCGGCCGAGGGGCCCGACTCGTCGCGGAAGGCGAAGCGCTTGGTGAACTTGCGGAAGAGGTCCCAGCACTCGTCGGCGTCATTGCGCGTGAGGGTCTCCCGGATGGTGTCGTTCACCGCCTCGATCGAGTCGCCGTAATCCAGATAGGCGGTCGTGTCGGAGTGCACGAGCAGGTGGCCGTCGGCCTCCTCCATCGCGTCCAGGCGGGCCATCCACTGCAGGTGGTGGTCCTCCAGGCGCTCCATGTCGGACTTCTGCCCGCCGTTGAGCAGCCAGGCCGCCTGGAAGGTGGCGGTGCCCGCGCCGGAGTTGACGGGGGTGTCGCCGAACCGCTTGGCGCCGAGCAGGAGCAGCTCGTGGTTGCCCATCAGCGCCTTGCAGTAGCCGCCGGCGGCGGCGGCCTCGGCGGACAGTCGCATCACGAGGTCGATGACGCCGATGCCGTCGGGCCCGCGGTCGGTGAAGTCGCCGAGGAACCACAGGCGCGCGTTGCCCGCGGCCCAGTTGCCCTCGGCGTCGACGAGGCCCTGCTCCTGGAGGGCCGCGACGAGCTCGTCCAGATATCCGTGCACGTCGCCGACGACGAACAGCGGTCCGTGCTCGTCGCCCGGCCGCGGCTGCGGGGGCTCCGGCATGACCTGGACCTGCACCTGGACGGTGTCGCCCCGGTTGATGACCGGCAGGTCGCGCTGGGTCGGGGTGTAGCCGTCACCCGGCCCCTCACCAGGCCCTTCGCCCGGCGCCTCGGCGGGCGCGCCGGGGCTCACCGGGCCGGGGCCGGTCGTCTCATGGACGTACGCCGGTACGCGGAAGTCGCGCAGCGTCGCCGTCCGCACATCGGGTCCCTGACCGGCCCCCTGAGTCATCGACCCCTCCACCACCATTGCGCCGCATCTGCACCGAGATCGGACTGCCTGGTCGCAGCGGCCCTCGGTGTCGTCCGCCCATCATAGGAATGCGGCTCCCGCTGTGTGGTGCACCAGGGGTGGTGAATCGGTCCCGGACCCCGGTTCACCGCGGATTTCTCCCGAATTGGGCAGAGGTTTCCCCCTGATTCCCCCCTGGCCGGGGGGAGGAAGTCGGCCTCTGCCCGTTGCCGGGGTCCGGGCGGGAGCGGTCAGCCGTGTCCGGAGGAGCGGGGCGGGCTGACCGTCGTGCGCGGTGGACGTCGCTCGGACGAGGTGCGCACGATCAGTTCGGTCGGTATCACCTGCTCGACGGGCCGGCCCGCGTCCAGGCCCTCGATGGCGTCGATCAGGAGCTGGACGACGGCCGTGCCGATCCGCCGCGGTTTAAGCGAGAGCGTGGTGATGGGCGGCTCCGTGGTGGCGTACACCGTGGACTCGCTGCAGCAGACGAGCAGCAGATCGTCGGGGACGCGCAGGCCGTACCGCCGGGCGGCGGCGAGCAGGTCGGTGCCGTTGGGGTCGAAGAGGCCGTAGACGGCGTCGGGCCGGTCGGGCCTGGCGAGCAGCCGGTCGGCGGCGACGGCGCCCGCGCACGGGTCGTGCGCGGGATAGGACTCGTAGACCGGGTCCTGGCCGACGCGTTCGCACCAACGCAGGTAGGCGGTGGTGGAGAGGTGGGTGTACGTGTCCGTGGTGGTGCCGGTGAGGAGGCCGATCCGGCGGGCGCCGGCGGCGGCGAGGTGGTCGAGGATCCCCAGGACCGCCGCCTCGTGGTCGTTGTCGACCCAGGCGGTGACCGGGAGCGAACCCGCCGGGCGGCCGTCGGAGACCACCGGCAGACCCTGCCGGACCAGTTCGCTGACCACGGGATCGTGGTCGGAGGGGTCGACGACGACGGTGCCGTCGAGGGCTACGTTCGACCACACGTCGACGGGGCTGCGGCGTGAGGTGGCGGGCAGGATGACCAGGGCGTACCCCCTGGCGAGGGCCGCGGAGGTGGCGGCTCTGGCCATCTCGGCGAAGTAGGCGAACTCGGTGAAGGTGAAAGGTTCATCCCCGTACGTCGTCACGGTCAGGCCGATGAGTCCTGACTTGCCGGTACGGAGCGTGCGGGCCGCCGCGGACGGGCGGTAGCCCAGCCGTTCTGCGACCTCGCGGACGTGGCGTCGGGTGGCGTCGGGCAGCCGTCCCTTGCCGTTGAGGGCGTCGGAGACAGTCGTGATGGAGACACCGGCGGCGGCGGCGACGTCTCTGATGCCCGCTCGACTTTGCCGGTTGCCCCGGCGTGCGGTCTCCGCTCGGCTCACCTGGTGCTTCCCTGCTGCTGTCATGGCGACCCGATAGTAGGGCTCATGGGGGTGGGTAGCAGGGGCGCATATTCACTCGTTGACAGGCACGTTTCTGCATGGTGGAAAGCGGTCAATGGCCTTGGAATGAAAGGGAGTTGCCGGGTCCGACGGGTGCCTGCCCCTGATCGTCGCGCATGAGCCTGCCAAGTGGGTCAGGTCTCGAAGAGGTCTCAACTCACCTTTACGGGGGACGCGCGCCACGGCGCGAGCCACCGGCGCACGGGGGAGCACGGGGCGCCCCCTCTCGCGTACGCCGATGCCGGATCGCTCGTACGCCGATGCCGGATCGTTCGTACGTCGATGCCGTGAGGCCATTCGCAGCGGGGCTCAATCCTCATAAGGTAAGCAGTATTCGAACTGGTTGTGCCGGGCTACGAGGAGGACTGCGGTGAGCGAGACGAACCCGAGGCTGCGCGCCGAGCTGGCGGGGATCCCCACCTACAAGCCGGGCAAGCCCGCGGCGGCCGGCGGCCCCGTGGCCTACAAGCTGTCGTCGAACGAGAACCCCTACCCGCCGCTGCCCGGCGTGATGGAGAGCGTGCTCGCCGCGGCCGACTCCTTCAACCGCTACCCCGACATGGCGTGCACGGGTCTGATGAGCGAGCTGGCCGAGCGGTTCGGGGTGCCCGTGTCGCACATCGCCACGGGCACCGGTTCCGTCGGCGTCGCCCAGCAGCTGCTGCAGGCCACGGCGGGCCCGGGTGACGAGGTGATCTACGCCTGGCGGTCCTTCGAGGCGTACCCGATCATCACGCAGGTCAGCGGCGCGACGTCGGTGAAGGTGCCGCTGACGGACGGTGAGGTGCACGACCTGGACGCGATGGCGGACGCCATCACCGACCGCACGCGGCTCATCTTCGTCTGCAACCCCAACAACCCCACCGGCACCGTGGTCCGCAAGGCGGAGCTGGAGCGGTTCCTGGACCGGGTCCCCTCTGACGTGCTGGTCGTCCTCGACGAGGCCTACCGCGAGTTCATCCGCGACCCCGAGGTGCCGGACGGCGTCGAGATCTACCGTGACCGCCCGAACGTCTGTGTGCTGCGCACGTTCTCGAAGGCGTACGGCCTCGCGGGTCTGCGCGTCGGCTTCGCCATCGCCCACGAGCCGGTGGCCGCCGCGCTGCGCAAGACGGCGGTGCCCTTCGGCGTGAGCCAGCTCGCGCAGGACGCCGCGGTGGCGTCGCTGCGCGCCGAGGACGAGCTGATGGGCCGGGTCGGCTCGCTCGTCACCGAGCGCACCCGTGTGGTGGAGGGGCTGCGCGCCCAGGGCTGGACGGTGCCCGAGACGCAGGCCAACTTCGTGTGGCTGCGGCTCGGGGACCGGACCCTGGACTTCGCGGCGGCGTGTGAGCAGGCCGGGGTGGTCGTACGGCCGTTCGCCGGCGAGGGGATGCGGGCCACGATCGGCGAGACCGAGGCCAATGACGTCTTCCTGCAGGCGGCGGAGGCCTTCCGCAAGGAGCTGTAGCAGAGGTGGCTGACGGAGGCCTTCCGCGGGCCCCGTCAGCCCTCCACGACCTCGACCCGGATGGGGTCGCCGCTGCGCACCGTGGCCAGGAGGCGGGCGTCGCCGTCCAGGCGGCCGAGGAGATTGCACGGGCTCGCGAGGCGGCACTCGTCGCCGCGCGAGATCGGCGTCGGGCCGTAGGGGAGGGCGAGGGCGTCGCCGTCCGTCCAGAAGGCGACCGTGCCGGGCTCGACGACCTGCTGGGCGCCGCCCTCGCGCGGGACGCTGACGCCCGTGTCGAAGTACACCTCCTCGCCCCAGGTGTGGGCGGTGGAGCTGAGCGGCAGGACCTTGCCCAGGGCCTGGGTGGTCGGGGTGTCCTCGAGCGTTGCGGTCAGGTGTCCGGCGGGCCAGGAGATCCGTATCTGCGTCTGCATGAGGCGGATTCAACAATATGTTGAAGAGTTGGGGAAGGCCCCGGACGGCGATCCGGGGCCTCCTCGCGCCTTAGGGGGACCCCCCTTTCGGAGATCGGCAGCCGGTACGACATAATGCTTGTGAATGTGAACGCGTTCACAAGCGTGTCACGGTTCATCCGGAGATGAGCGGGACAAAAGGTGCAAAGCGCCTTCTGATCCGTGGAGAGTCCGGACCGCGGAGAGTCTGGACCGCGGTGAGCTGGACCGTGGTGAGTAAGGAGAAGGCAGTGGACCTGGCTCTGGCGCCGGAAACCCTGGCGCGATGGCAGTTCGGCATCACGACCGTCTACCACTTCCTGTTCGTCCCCCTGACGATCTCGCTCGCCGCCCTCACGGCGATCCTCGAGACGGCGTGGGTGCGGACGGGCAAGGAGCACTACCTCAGAGCGACCAAGTTCTGGGGAAAGCTGTTCCTGATCAATATCGCGATGGGTGTCGTCACCGGCATCGTCCAGGAGTTCCAGTTCGGCATGAACTGGTCCGACTACTCGCGCTTCGTCGGTGACGTCTTCGGGGCGCCGCTCGCGTTCGAGGCGCTGATCGCCTTCTTCTTCGAGTCGACCTTCATCGGCCTGTGGATCTTCGGCTGGGACAAGCTGCCGAAGAAGCTGCACTGCGCCACGATCTGGATCGTCTCGATCGGCACCGTCCTGTCGGCGTACTTCATCATCGCCGCCAACGGCTTCATGCAGCACCCGGTCGGCTACAAGATCGTGGAGCGGGACGGCACCAGGCGCGCGGAGCTCACCGACTTCTCGAAGGTGCTCTTCCAGGAGACGACGCTCGTCAACTTCTTCCACGTCATCTCGGCGGCCGTCCTGGTCGGCGGCGCCTTCATGACCGGCATCGCCATCTTCCACCTGCGCAAGAAGCAGCACGTGCGCACCATGCGGACGTCGCTGCGGCTCGGCCTGGTCGCCGCGTTCGCCGGCACGCTGCTCACCGTGGTCAGCGCCGACACCCTCGGCAAGGTCATGTACGAGCAGCAGCCGATGAAGATGTCGGCCGCCGAGGCGCTGTGGGAGTCGGAGAAGCCGGCGCCGTTCTCGCTCTTCGCGTACGGAGACGTCGCCAAGGGACACAACGACGTCGCCATCGAGGTCCCGGGCGTCCTCTCCTTCCTCGCCAAGAACAACTTCAGCGCCGAGATCCCCGGCATCAACGACCTCAACAAGCAGGCACAGGAGAAGTTCGGGCCCGGCGACTACCGGCCCAACATCCCCACCGCCTACTGGTCGTACCGCTGGATGATCGGCTTCGGCGGGGTGTCGATGGCCCTGTGCACCGTGGGCCTGTGGCTGACCCGCAAGAAGTTCTGGCTCGCGCCGGAGCACCGCACCGGCGCGGACGACGTGCCCAAGCTGATGCTCACCAAGAACAAGGAGCTCGCGCCGCGGCTCGGCTCGTGGTGGTGGCGGCTCTCGCAGTGGACGCTGATCTTCCCCCTCATCGGCACCGCCTGGGGCTGGATCTTCACCGAGACGGGACGTCAGCCCTGGGTGGTCTACGGGGTCCTGCGCACCAGGGACGCGGTCTCCCCCGGCGTCTCGCAGGGCGAGGTGCTCACCTCGCTGATCGGGTTCACGCTGATCTACGCGATCCTCGCCGTGATCGAGGTGAAGCTGCTGCTCAAGTACGTCAGGAAGGGCCCGCCCGAGCTGACCGAGGCGGACCTCAATCCGCCCACCAAGATCGGCGGACCCGGGTCGGGCGGGGGCTCCGGCTCCGATGCCGGCCAGGACGCCGACGCCGACCGGCCGATGGCCTTCTCGTACTGAAGGAAGGAGCGACAGGGACATGGAACTTCACGACGTCTGGTTCGTACTGATCGCCGTCCTGTGGATCGGCTACTTCTTCCTGGAGGGCTTCGACTTCGGGATCGGGGTGCTCACCAAGCTGCTCGCCCGCGACCGGGTCGAGAAGCGGGTGCTCATCAACACCATCGGCCCCGTCTGGGACGGCAACGAGGTGTGGCTGCTCACGGCGGGCGGCGCGACCTTCGCCGCCTTCCCCGAGTGGTACGCGACGCTCTTCTCCGGCTTCTATCTGCCGCTCCTGGCCATCCTGATCTGCCTGATCGTGCGCGGCGTCGCCTTCGAGTACCGCGCCAAGCGGCCCGAGGAGCGCTGGCAGACCAACTGGGAGCACGCGATCTTCTGGACCTCGCTGATCCCGGCGGTGCTGTGGGGCGTGGCCTTCGGCAACATCGTGCGCGGCGTCAAGATCGACGCTCACAAGGAGTACGTGGGCAGCTTCGGCGACCTGCTCAACCCGTACGCGATCCTGGGCGGGCTCGTCACCCTGACGCTGTTCACCTTCCACGGCGCGGTGTTCGCCTCGCTCAAGACGGTGGGCGACATCCGGGTGCGGGCGCGCAAGATGGCACTGGGTCTCGGACTCATCACCGCCGTGCTCGCGCTCGGGTTCCTGCTCTGGACACAGGCCGACAAGGGCGACGGCAAGAGCCTGGTCGCCATGGTCGTGGCCGTGGTCGCGCTGGTCGGGGCCATCGCGGCGATCAAGATCGGGCGTGAGGGCTGGTCGTTCGCGCTGTCGGGTATCACGATCGCGGCGGCCGTCGCGATGCTCTTCCTGACGCTCTTCCCGAACGTCATGCCGTCGTCGCTGAACGACGAGTGGAGCCTCACGGTCACCAACGCCTCGTCGAGCCCGTACACGCTGAAGATCATGACGTGGTGCGCGGGTGTCGCGACGCCCGTCGTGCTGCTCTACCAGTCGTGGACGTACTGGGTGTTCCGCAAGCGCATCGGTACGCAGCACATCGCCGACGCGCACTGAGTTCGCTTCGCATCGCCGGCCCCCTGCCCTTCGGAGGGTGTGTTTCACGTGAAACCAATCGACCCGCGTCTGCTGCGGTACGCCCGCGCCACCCGCTTCTTCCTGGTCGCGGTGGTGATCCTGGGGTTGCTCGGGGCGGGGCTGGTCGTCGGTCAGGCGATGCTCGTCGCCGAGATCGTGGTGGGCGCCTTCCAGAAGGGCCACTCCGTAGGGGACGTCGGCACCCCGCTGGTGCTGCTCGCCACGGTCGCGGTGGGGCGGGGTCTGGTCTCCTGGCTGACCGAGCTCGCCGCGCACCGGGCGAGCGCGGCGGTCAAGTCGGAGCTGCGGGGGCGGCTGTTGGAGCGGGCGGGCGCGCTCGGGCCCGGCTGGCTCGGGGGGCAGCGCACGGGATCGCTGATCTCCCTCGCCACCCGTGGCGTGGACGCGCTCGACGACTACTTCTCGCGCTATCTGCCCCAGTTGGGGCTCGCGGTGGTGGTGCCGGTGGCGGTGCTCGCCCGCATCGTCACCGAGGACTGGGTCTCCGCCGCGATCATCGTGGTGACCCTGCCGCTCATCCCGGTCTTCATGATCCTCATCGGCTGGGCCACGCAGAACCGTATGGACCGTCAGTGGCGGCTCCTCTCGCGGCTCTCGGGCCACTTCCTGGACGTCGTGGCCGGGCTCCCCACCCTGAAGGTGTTCGGCCGGGCCAAGGCGCAGGCCGATTCGATCCGCAGGATCACCGGTGAGTACCGGCAGGCGACGATGCGGACGCTGCGCATCGCCTTCCTGTCGTCGTTCGCCCTGGAACTCCTCGCGACGATCTCGGTCGCGCTGGTCGCGGTCACCATCGGCATGCGGCTCGTCCACGGCGAGATGGAGCTGTACGACGGGCTCGTCGTCCTCGTCCTCGCGCCCGAGGCCTATCTGCCGCTGCGGCAGGTCGGTGCGCAGTACCACGCGGCGGCGGAGGGGCTCTCGGCCGCCGAGGAGATCTTCGAGGTCCTGGAGACCCCGGTGCCGGAGGCCGGGACGGGGGCGGCGCCCGCGGGGGTGCTGAGCGTGGAGGGTGTGACGGTCCGGTATCCGGGGCGGTCCTCCGACGCGGTCTCCGGTGCCTCCTTCGCGGTGGCGCCCGGGGAGACCTTGGCGCTCGTCGGGCCGAGCGGGGCGGGCAAGTCGACGCTGCTGAACGTGGTGCTGGGCTTTGTACGGCCCGTCGAGGGGCGGGTGTGCGTCGGGGGCGTCGACCTGGCCGACGTCTCGCCCGAGCGGTGGCGGGAACGGATCGCGTGGGTGCCGCAGCGGCCGCACCTCTTCGCCGGGACCATCGCGGAGAACGTACGGCTGGCGCGGCCGGACGCGGACGACGCGCAGGTGCGGGGAGCCCTGCGGGAGGCGGGCGCCCTGGAGTTCGTGGACGCGCTGCCCGACGGGGCCCAGTCGGTTCTGGGTGAGGACGGCGCGGGGCTTTCCGCGGGGCAGCGGCAACGGCTCGCCCTGGCGCGGGCGTTCCTCGCCGACCGGCCCGTGGTGCTCCTCGACGAGCCGACGGCGGCGCTGGACGGCGGGACGGAGGCGGAGGTGGTCGACGCGGTCCGCCGCCTGACCGTCGGCCGGACGGTACTGCTCGTCGTACACCGGCCCGCGCTTTTGGCTGTCGCCGACCGCGTCGTACGGGTGGCGGGCGCGGTGGCCCTGACGGGCGGCGGGTCGGCGATCCCGTGTACGGATTCGCGCGTGGAGGGGCTGGTCGAGGCCCCGGTAGTGGTGCGGGCCGGGTCGGTGGCGGATCCGGGGGTGGCCGAGCGCCGGCCCGCCGAAGGGGCGGTGGCCGACCGCCGGTCCGGCGAGGGAGTGGTCGTCGGCGGTCGGGGTGGCCGTGGTGGGGTGGAGCGCGTGCTCGTTCGGGTTCGGCACGCGGCGCGGGCGCGGCGGGGGCAGCTGGCCCTCGCGCTGCTGCTCGGCAGCCTCGCGCTCGCGAGTGCCGTGGGGCTCATGGCCACCTCGGGGTGGCTGATCTCGCGGGCCTCGGAGCAGCCCCCGGTGATGTACCTGATGATCGCCGTGACGGCGACCCGCGCCTTCGGCATCGGCCGCGCCGTCTTCCGGTACGCCGAGCGGCTCGTCTCGCACGACGCCGTGCTGCGGATGCTCGCCGACACCCGGGTCGCCGTCTACCGGCGCCTGGAGCGGCTCGCCCCGGCAGGGCTGCGCGGGGCCCGGCGCGGTGACCTGCTCTCCCGTCTCGTCGCCGACGTCGACGCCCTGCAGGACTACTGGCTGCGCTGGCTGCTGCCCGCGTCCGCCGCGGGTCTCGTGAGCGCGGGCGCCGTCGGGTTCACCGCCTGGCTGCTGCCCGCAGCGGGCGCCGTACTCGCCGCGGGGCTGCTCGCCGCGGGCGTCGGCGTGCCGCTCCTGAGCGGTGCCGTGGCCCGGCGCGCCGAGCGACGGCTCGCTCCCGCGCGCGGGGTGCTGGCCACCCGGGTGGCCGACCTGCTCACCGGGACCGCAGAGCTGACCGTCGCCGGTGCGCTGCGGCGTCGTACCGCCAAGGCCAAGGAGGCCGACGCCGAGCTGACCCGGATCGCCTCGCGGGGCGCCACCGCCACCGCGCTCGGCGACGGGCTCGGGGCGCTCGTCACCGGGCTCACCGTGGCGGCGGCCGCACTCGTCGGTGTGGGGGCGGTGCACGACGGACGGCTGAGCGGAGTGGCCCTCGCCGCGGTCGTCCTCACCCCGCTCGCCGCCTTCGAGGCCGTCATGGGCCTGCCGCTCGCCGTCCAGTACCGCCAGCGGGTCGGGAAGAGCGCCGAACGCGTCTACGAGGTCCTCGACGCGCCTGTCCCCGTCCCCGAGCCCGCGACCCCCGCCCCGGCGCCGAGTACACCGTTCCCGCTGCGCGTCGAGGGGCTGCGGGCCCGGTACGAGGGGCAGGACCGGGACGCGCTCGCCGGTGTCTCCCTCACGCTGGAACGCGGCCGGCGGATCGCCGTGGTCGGGCCGTCCGGGTCCGGCAAGTCGACCCTCGCGCAGGTGCTGCTGCGCTTCCTCGGGACGCGGGAGGGGACGTACACGCTCGGGGGCACGGACGCGGCCGCGCTGGACGGCGACGCCGTACGCCGCATGGTCGGCCTGTGCGCCCAGGACGCGCACATCTTCGACAGCTCCGTGCGCGAGAACCTGCTGCTCGCCAAGAAGGACGCCACCGAGGCGGAGCTGCGCGACGCCCTGGAGCGGGCGCGGCTCGACGGCTGGGCCGGCTCGCTGCCCGACGGGCTCGACACGCTCGTCGGCGAACACGGCGCGCGGCTCTCCGGAGGGCAGCGGCAACGGCTCTCGCTGGCCCGCGCGCTCCTCGCCGACTTCCCCGTCCTCGTCCTGGATGAGCCCGCCGAGCACCTCGACCTGCCGACCGCCGACGCCCTCACCGCCGACCTGCTGTCCGCGACCGAGGGCCATACGACGCTGCTCATCACGCACCGCCTCGCCGGTCTCGACGCCGTGGACGAGGTGCTCGTCCTGGACGCGGGGCGGGTGGCGCAGCGCGGCACGTACGCGGAGCTCGCGGCGGAGGAGGGCCCGCTGCGGCGCATGCTGGAGGTGGAACGTGCGGCGGACCTGCTGGTGGCGGGGTGACGGGGGATGACGGGTGACGGGGGACGACGGGTGACGGGTGATGACGGGTGACGGGCGCGGCCGAAGACTCGTCGAGCGGCGGCCCGCCGCCCCGTCACGCGCCGCGATCCGCGACGGCTTCGACTTTCCCCTGCAAATAGGACTTACTAGGCTCAAAGGCATGTCAGCACCCTCGGCCCCCGCCGGCTCACCGCCCCCCGACGGCACCCCCAGCTCGGTGGAGGCGGCGGCGCGGGCGACCCGCAGCCTCCAGGGGCTCTCGCCCGAGCTGACCTCACGGGTGCCGCAACTGCTCGAAGCCATGCGGTCGGTCGGCACCGGACTCGAACTGCACACCACCCTCGACCGCATCTGCGAGACCGCCGCCGAGCTGGCGAACGCGCACTACGCGGCGATCGGCGTCGTCGCCGAGGACGGCGCGGGCCTCTCCGACTTCGTCTACCACGGCATCGACGCGGAGACGGCCGAGCGGATCGGGCGGCTGCCCGACGGCCACAAGGGGCTCCTGGGCGCCCTCATCCACCAGCCGCGCACCCTGCGGCTCGGTGACCTCTCCGCCGATCCGCGCTCGTGCGGTTTCCCGGCCCACCACCCGCCGATGCGGACCTTCCTCGGCGTCCCCATCCGCGTCCAGGGCGAGATCTTCGGCAATCTCTATCTGACGGAGAAGCGGGACGGCGCGGAATTCAACGACTACGACGTGCACATGGTGCGCGTCCTCGCCACGGAGGCGGGCATCGCCATCGGGAACGCACGCCTCTACGAAGCCGCCAAGCAGCGCGAGCGCTGGATCGACGGCTCCGTGGCGGTCACCACCGCTTTGCTGTCCGGCAGCGACGCCGAGGAGGCGCTCGCCGTCGTCGCCGAGCAGGCCAGGCACCTCGCGGACTCGGCCGCCGGCATCGTGCTGCTGCCCGACGAGGAGGGCGGCATGGAGGTCGTCGCGGTCTCCTCGGAGGAGCCCACCGGGGCGCTCGGCGTGGTCGTGCCGCCGGAGAGCCGCATCGTCGCCGACCTGCTCGAAGGCCACTCCGTGTTCATCGACGACATGGCGGGCGACCCCCGCGTGATGACCGAGGTCGCGCGCGCCTTCGGACCCGTCATGATGCTGCCCCTACAGAGCGACGGCCGGGTCCTCGGCACGCTCGTGACGCCCCGCGTGCGCGGGGAGCGGCCGTTCAGCGAGGCCGAACGGACGCTCGCCACCCAGTTCGCCTCGCAGGCCGCGCTCGCGCTGATGATGGCCGAGGCGCAGCGGGACCGGGAGCGGCTCGCGGTCTACGAGGACCGCGACCGGATCGCCAGGGACCTGCACGACCTGGTCATCCAGCGCCTGTTCGCCACCGGGATGATGCTGGAGAGCGCCCAGCGCCGGTCGGTCGTGCCGGAGGTGCAGGTCGGCGTGGGCAGGGCCGTCGACGAGCTGGACGTGACGATCCAGGAGATCCGTACCGCGATCTTCGCGCTGCAGCAGGGCCCCGCCGAGGCGCCGTCGGGGCTGCGCACCCGGGTCCTGCGCGAGATCAACATGGCCGCCGTCCCGCTCGGCTTCAAGCCCTCGCACCACTTCGTCGGCCCCGTCGACACGGTGGTCGGCGAGCTGACCGGCAAGAACCTCATCGCGGCCCTCCGGGAGGCGCTGTCCAACGCGTTCCGGCACGCGCAGGCGGCCCGCATCGACGTCGTCGTCGACTCGACCGTCGTCCTCCCCGACGGCCAGCACGGCGTACGGCTGACCGTCGGCGACGACGGCGTCGGCATCGCGGAGGGCGGCCGGCGCAGCGGCCTGAAGAACCTCAAGCGGCGCGCCGAGTCACTGGGCGGCGACAGCTGGTACGGCCCCGGCATCGGCGAGGACGGCGGCGGTACGACGGTGGTGTGGGAGGCGCCGTACTGAGGTGAGGGCGGTCCCTGTGATGCCGTGGCTGCCCCTCGTACTGACCATGCCACCCGTCTGACAACGCCGGGGCCCCTGTTCGGCCGTACCCGAGTGCGCCGTACGGGGCACCGCACCCCCCGACTGCACGCAGCACGCACGATCCGCGCCGCCGTCGCGGGCAACGATCCCTGACATGTCCCCGAGTCGTCGCCGTCCGCATCCGTCGTCCAGTGTGGCGGTGCTGCTGTGCGCGCTGCTCTGGTGCGTGCCGCCCGTGCCCGCCCCGGCCTCCGAGAGCCCGAGCGCGAGCACCGAGGTGGCACGGCTCTACGAAGAGGCCGCCACGGCGACCGCCCTGTACGAGGAGGGGCGCCGCGCGGCCCGCATCCAGAAGGCGAAGGTCCGGCGGCTGCACCGGCTCCTAGCGAAGGAGCGGCGCCACCGGGCGGTGCTGCACGGGGACCTCGGCCGCCTGGCCGCCGCTCAGTACCGTTCCGGCGGCGGCCTGTCCTACACCGCGCAGCTGCTCCTCGCCGACAGCCCGGACGACCTGGTGCGCGGCGGGCAGCTGCTGCGGCAGGCGGACCTCGCCGTCAACAGTGCCGTCGCCAAGACACAGCGGGCCGCGGCCCGGGTCACCGTCGCGAGGGGCAGGGCGACCCGCGCCAAACGCTTCCTGGACCGGCGCAACGTACGCCTGGCGGAGCTCAAGCGCGACATCGAGGAGAAGCTGGAGACGGCGCGGTGGACCCTGCAGGGCGAGGCCGACCGCTCGGTCGCCGCGGGGAAATGCCGCGGCGCGGTGCGGCTCGACCAGCCGAAGACGCCGGCCACGCGCGCGTGGGTCGCTCCCGTCGAGTCGTACGAGCTCTCGGCGGGCTTCGACAGCGCCGGTGGCCGCTGGGCGCACCGGCACACCGGGCAGGACTTCGCGGTCGGCATCGGCGCGCCGGTGCGGGCGGTCGGCGCGGGCCGGGTGAAGAGCGTGTCGTGCGGCGGGGGCTTCGGCATCGAGGTCGTGGTGCGGCACGCGGGCGGGTACTTCACGCAGTACGCGCACCTCGCGTCCGTCACCGTCGACCAGGGCGACCGGGTGCGCACCGGTCAGTGGCTCGGCCAGGTGGGCACGACCGGCAACTCGACCGGCCCGCACCTGCACTTCGAGACCCGGCTCACGCCGGATCTTGGCTCGGGCGTCGATCCGCGGGAGTGGCTGGCCGAGCGGGGCGTCACGCTCTGACGTCCGGCCGCCCCGGTCCGGCGTCGCCTCGACGGTCCTCCAGGATCTGCTCGATGACGACCGCGACGCCGTCGTCGTTGTTGGCGACGGTGCGTCCGGAGGCCGCGGCGACGACGTCGGGGTGCGCGTTGCCCATCGCGTACGACGTGCCCGCCCACGCGAGCATCTCGATGTCGTTCGGCATGTCTCCGAAGGCGACGACTTCCTGCGGGGCGATGCCGCGCTCGGCGCAGCACAGCTCCAGGGTGCTGGCCTTGGAGACGCCGGGGCCGCTGATCTCCAGGAGGGCGCTCGGGCTCGAACGGGTGACCGTGGCCCGGTCGCCGATCGCCGCGCGGGCGAGCACCAGGAACTCGTCGGGGGCCAGTCCGGGGTGGAAGGCGAGCACCTTCAGGACGGGCTGATCGACGGCGGCAGCCGAGGCAACCGGGCCGGCTGGGGTGGCTGAGGCGGCCGCGGCGGCTGAGGCGCCGTCACCGTTCGAGGACGCGCCGCTCCCCGCGCTCTCCGCGAGCAGCTTCTCCGCGGGCAGCGTCTCCGCGAGGAGCTTCTCCGCCGGGGCGATGCTCTCGGCCGGCTCCATGTGCAGCGGCGGATACGTCTCCTCGTGGTGGAGTCCGCCGGTCCGCTCGACCGCGAAGGACGTGCCCGGCGCCGCGGCGCGCAGCCTGCGCACGACGTCGAGGGCGCACTCCCGGGTCAGCTCGCGGACCTTGACGAAGCTGTGGGTGCCGGGGCCGCCGTGCAGGTCGACCACCGCGGCGCCGTTGCCGCAGATGGCGAGGCCGTGGCCGTGCACATGGGCGCTGACGACGTCCATCCAGCGGGCCGGGCGGCCGGTCACGAAGAAGACCTCGATGCCGGCCTCCTCGGCGGCCGCGAGCGCGGCGACGGTGCGGTCCGAGACCGTCTTGTCGTCGCGCAGCAACGTGCCGTCGAGGTCCGTCGCGATCAGCCGGGGCCGCGGCCGGGGCCCGGCCGGGACGCCGCCTGCCGGAGCGGTGGCTGCCGGGGTGGGGGCCGGGCGCTGCGGCCCTGGGGTAGCTGAGATCACGCCGTCGATTGTCCCGCACCGGCGTGCACGGCCGTGCGCTGGGGCGCACATCTGAGTGCCCTGCGCCCCGCCGTAAGCTCTGTGACATGAGTCTGCGCCTGAGCACCGTGATTCTTCCCGTACGCCGCTGGCACGAGGGCGCCCGCGACCAGTGGGTGCGCGCCGAGGAGCTCGGCTTCCATGCCGCGTACACGTATGACCACCTGGCCTGGCGCACCTTCCGGGACGGCCCGTGGTTCGGCGCCCTGCCCACGCTGACCGCCGCCGCGACGGCCACCACCCGGCTGCGCCTCGGCACGCTCGTCACCTCGCCCAACTTCCGGCACCCGGTGACGCTCGCCAAGGAACTCATCTCCCTCGACGACATCTCCGGCGGCCGCGTCACGCTCGGCATCGGCGCCGGCGGCAACGGCTTCGACGCCACGACGCTCCTGAAGAGCGGTGAGGAGCCCTGGACCCCGCGCGAGCGCGCCGACCGGTTCGGGGAGTTCGTGCCGCTGCTCGACCGCCTCCTGACCGAGGACTCGGTGACGTACGAGGGGACGTTCTACTCGGCGACCGAGGCGCGCGGCATCCCCGGGTGTGTGCAGCGGCCGCGGCTGCCCTTCGCCGTGGCGGCGACGGGGCCGCGCGGTCTGAAGCTCGCGGCGCGGCACGGGCAGGCCTGGGTGACCACGGGGGACCCGAAGCTCTACGAGGCGGGCACGCCGGAGCAGTCCCGTGAGGCGTTGGCGGGGCAGGCCGAGAAGCTCGGCAAGGCGTGTGCGGAGGTCGGCCGGGACGTCGCCGAGCTCGACAAGGTCCTGCTGACCGGCTTCACGCCGGACCGCACCCGTCCGCTGGAGTCGGTCGACGCGTTCGTGGACTTCGCGGGCCGCCACCAGGAGCTGGGCTTCACCGAGCTCGTCGTCCACTGGCCGATCCCGGACTCGGACTTCGCCGCGGACCAGTCGGTGTTCGAGAAGATCGCCACGGAGGCGGCCCGGCAACTCGGCTGAGACCTCTGTCCGCAGCACTCGCCTGCTGTGCCCCTCTCGCTCGCTCTAGCGCCGCGACCCGGGGAAGCGCAGGTAGGCGGGTGGTACGGCGGCGGTGAGCCAGACGCCGTTGGCGCTGACCTGGAACACCAGGCCGTCGCGGTGCATCGCGCCCGCGTCGACGGACAGGACGACGGGTCGGCCGCGCCGGGCGCCGACGCGCGTCGCGGTCTCGCGGTCCGGTGAGAGGTGCACGGCGTGCCGGTTCATGGGGCGCAGCCCCTCGGCGCGGATCGCGGCAAGGTGGGCGGCCACGGTGCCGTGGAAGAGGTACGCGGGCGGGGTGGCCGGCGGCAGCGCCAGGTCGACGTCGACGGAGTGGCCCTGGCTGGCGCGGATCCTGCCGTCCCGCACGGCGAAGCGCTGCTTGTCGTTGACGGCGACCACGTGGTCGAACTCTTCCCGGGTGAACGGGAAGCCGTGCGCGGCCGCCGCGGCGAGGAGCGCGTCGATCTCCACCCAGCCGTGCGCGTCGAGGGTGAGTCCGATGCGGTCCGGGCGGTGGCGCAGGTGCCGCGACAGGTACTTGGACACCTTCACGGTGCGCGGTCCGGTCCCCTCGGGAGGTCTTTCCTTCATGCCTCCAGGGTCCCGGCCAGCCGTTTTCCGCGCACTCGATTTTCGTCCACCGACATTTCATCGACGGATCTCGACCCGGAGGTTTGATCCACAGCCAAGTCGAGTTATCCACAGGCTAGTTGGCAATTCTGTGGACAACTCTCAAGCCATGGGCGACCTTTGCCCAATTACATCCGCCTGAGCCCCAGTTGCGGCAAGTGCGTCCAATGCCCTTTTATGCACCTCTCGTTCGGCCGCCGCAGCCACGAACGCGGCGGCGTTTTCCGCGCCAACCAGCCGCTCCACAGCCTGCATTGTGGAGGCGGGGAGCACCACATTTCTCGGCTCGTCCGATCGGTCGCCCGGCGCTCCCGGCTCCAGGTGCTGCCGCAGGTGTCGCGTGGCGAACAGGCGCATCGCGCGGGCCAGTTCGGCGTCCACCGACTGCTGGGCGAGCGGGCGCAGCCTCCGTACGAGCGATGCCGCCTCGGCCGCGTCCGCCTCGGTCGGCGGGTGGTGGCCGAGATAGCGCGCGAACACGTGCTCGGTCGTGAACTCCAGGAAACGGGCCGCTATGTGCTCGACCTGACCCCTCAACTCCCGTAGATGCCCGGAGATCGCGGACAGCGGCACGCCCGCCGCGTACAACTCGACGGCCACCGCCAGTTCTTGAGGGCTCGGCACCAGGAACTCGTCCTCGCGCCCCGGCATCGGTTCGAGCACCCCGAGGGCGACCGCGTCGGCCACCGCCGCCTCGTCCGGCGTGCCGCCGAACGCCGCGTCGAGCTCGGCGCGGGTGATCCGGTCCGCCTTCTCGTCCGTCCACGGGCCGTCGACCTCCGCCGCGAGACCGAGCACTCCGCCGAGCCCCCGGCCGGCGTCCCAGGCCTCCAGGAGCTCCTTGATGGAGGCCAGGGTGTACCCGCGGTCGAGCAGGTCGGCGATCTGCCGCAGCCGGGCCAGATGCGCGTCCCCGTACACATTGGACCGGCCGCGCCGCTCCGGGCGGGGGAGCAGCCCGCGGTCCTGGTAGGCGCGGATCGTGCGGACCGTCGCGCCGCTGTGGTGCGCCAGGTCCTCGATGCGGTACTCCGCCCGGCGCTCTGTGGGTTCCGTGTACGCCACGCTCCCCGCCCTTCGTATTGCCTCGTCGCCAGGGCCTAGGCGGTGGCCGCCCGGCCGATCGCGCCCGCCGCGGCCCGCGCCGCGGGCGACTGCGCCAGATATGCGACTGCCGTGCGCAACGAGCCTTCCTGCGAGGGATGGTACGACCGCCGCAGATAGCGGGGTATCGCCGTACCGATCTCGCGCCAGGTGGGCAGCAGGCCCTTGGCGACGGCCCTGTTGTGCTCGGCCAGTGAGTACCGCACGCGGCCCGCGAGTTGGGGATCGTGACGGATCAGGTAGGCCGTGCCCCACACCCACAGGTAGAGCATCACGGGCGCCGTCACGGTCATCCCGGCGATCCGCCGGGCGTACCGGGGCAGGCCCTGGCCGCCGCAGTGCTGGAACATGTCGAAGGCGACCGCGCGGTGCTCGACCTCCTCCGCGCCGTGCCAGCGCAGCAGGTCGAGCATGACCTCGTCGGCATCGGCGCGGTCGAGCCCCTCCGCCTGCAGCACCCAGTTGCCGAGGACCGCCGTGAACTGTTCGATCGCGGCGATGATCGACAGCCGGAAGCGCAGCCACTCCTGCGCCGGCACCGGCGCCCCCAGCGGCGGCCGCTCACCGAGGAGCTTCTCGAAGAGGAAGTCGACGTACCGGGTGAAGGCCGCGGTGTCGAGGTGCTGCGCCGCCAGGTGGTCGAGCACGTGCGCGTGCTGCACGCTGTGCGTGGCCTCCTGGCCCATGAACCCCTTCACGTCCCCGCGCAGCACCGGGTCGGTGATCAGCGGCAGGCCTTCCTTGAAGACCTTCACGAACCACCGCTCCCCCGCCGGGAGCAGCAGATGCAGGACGTTGATGACATGGGTGGCGGTCGGCTCGTCCGGTATCCAGTGCAGCGGTGTGCTGTCCCAGTCGAACGAGACCCGGCGCGGTACGATCGCGTGGTGCTCCTCGGCGTGTGCGTGCGGATCCGTCTCCTTGCTCACAGCCTCGTTGCTCACAGCCTCGTTGCTCACAGCGGTGGCTCCAATCGGGCGATCGCGCGCAGGGCCTTCGGGCTGAAGCGGGACATGAAGCGGGCGCCGCGCGCCTCGGGGGTGACCGGGACCACCGCCTGGTTCTTGACCACGGCGTTCAAAATGGCGTCGGCGACCTTCTCCGGCGGGTAGTTGCGCAGGCCGTACAGCCGGGCGGACTTCTTCTGGCGGCGCTTCTCCTCGTCGGCCGCGACACCGACGAACCGGGACGTCGACGTGATGTTCGTGTTGACGATCCCCGGGCAGATCGCGGAGACCCCGATGCCCCGGTCCGCGAGCTCCGCGCGCAGGCACTCGCTGAGCATCAGGACGGCCGCCTTGGAGGTGCTGTAGGCGGGCAGGGTCCGGGAGGGCTGGTACGCCGCCGCGGACGCGGTGTTGACGATGTGGCCGCCCTGGCCGCGCTCGGCCATCTGCTTGCCGAAGAGCCGGCAGCCGTGGATCACGCCCCACAGATTGACGTCGAGGACCTTCTTCCAGTCCTCGCTGCTGGTGTCGAGGAAGGAACCCGCGAGGCCGATCCCCGCGTTGTTCACCAGGACGTCCACCACGCCGTACTCCGTGGCGACGCGCTCGGCGAGCTTCTCCATGGCCTGCTCGTCGGTGACGTCGACCGTCTCGCCCCAGGCTGCGGGGGCGCCTATCAGGCGGGACATCTCCGCCGTGCGCGCCGCGCTCTCCGCGTCCCGGTCGACGGCCACCACGCGCGCGCCCGCCTCGGCGAACGCGAAGGCGGTGGCCCGCCCGATGCCGCTGCCCGCGCCGGTGACCAGGACGAGCCGGCCGCCGAACCGGTCGGCATGCCTGCCGGTGGCGGCGCTGTCGTTGACGGGCATGCCATCCTCGTTCGTCGTCACGAAGTCGCCGATCCAGGCGGCCAGTTGGTCGGGCCGGGTGCGCGGCACCCAGTGCTTGGCCGACAGGGTGCGGCGGACCAGTTGCGGGGCCCACAGCTCCAGGTCGTCGTAGAGCCGCTCGGAGAGGAAGATGTCCCCGGACGGCGTGATGAGCTGCACGGGCGCGTGGGCGTAGGCGTCGGCGCGGGGCCTGCGCAGCCGGGCGCGGACGTTGTCGCGGTAGAGCCAGGCGCCGTGCGCCGCGTCCTGGGGCAGGGACGCCGTCGGGTAGTCGCCCGCCGGCACCTTCTCCAAGCGCTGAAGGATCTTCGGCCACTGCTTGGCGAGCGGGCCGCGCCAGGCCAGTTCGGGCAGGACGGGGGTGTGCAGCATGTACACGTACCAGGACTTGGCGCCCTGGCCGAGGAGCTGGCCCACCTTGCGCGGCGTGGGCCGGGACACGCGCTTCTTGATCCAGTGGCCGAAGTGGTCGAGCGAGGGGCCGGACATCGACGTGAAGGACGCGATGCGCCCTTCCGTGCGCTTGACCGTGACGAACTCCCAGGACTGCACCGAGCCCCAGTCGTGCCCCACCACGTGCACCGGGCGGTCCGGGCTGACCGCGTCGAGGACCGCCACGAAGTCGTCGGTCAACTTCTCCAGCGTGAAGCCGCCGCGCAGCGGCCGCGGAGCGGTCGACCTGCCGTGCCCCCGGACGTCGTACAGCACGACGTGGAAGCGGTCCGCGAGCCGCGCGGCGACCTCGCTCCACACCTCCTTGGAGTCCGGATAGCCGTGCACCAGCACGACCGTGGGCCGCTCCGGGTCGCCCAGCTCGGCGACGCACAGCTCCACGCCGCCCGTGCGCACCCAGCGCTCGCGCGCACCCTTCAGCCCCTGGCCCTGCCCCTGCTCCGTACCGGCGCTCCCGCCGATGTCTCCGGTCGTCATGCGGCGGCCCTCTCCTCAGCCCAGCGCCGCACATGCGGCAGATCGTCGTCCAGCCAGAACGCGCTCTCTTCGGGGTCCTTGGAGTCGGTGACGACCAGGATCTCCTCGAACTTCGCGCCCGTACCCCGGAAGCCGAGGTGCGGCTCGACCGCCCAGAGCCCCTTGCGGGGAGGGTGATCGGAGAATTTGTAGGGGGACCACAGCGGCGACCAGCCGTCCCGGTGGCCGTGCAGCGCGTCGCTCGCCAGGCCCTTCAGCGACTGCGTGCCGAAACCGAAGAGGTGCGGGGTCAGCCGGCGCTCCTTGACCCGGTCGACCTTGTGCGCGATCACGCCGAACGGATACGCGCGGTGGCGGTTGGCGTATCCCTGGCGGACCATGAGCCGGTCCACGTCCTCGTAGATCTCGCGCAGCGGCCGGCGCTCGCGCACCTCGCGCAGGATCAACTCGCGGTGCGCCTCCAGGTCGGCGAGGAGCCGGTCTTGCACCGGATTGAGGCCCAGACAGCCGGAGTAGCCGATGTCGGCGGTGAATCCCTTGTAGACCGGGGCCATGTCGAGGATGAAGGGCATCCCCGGCTCCAGCTTGCGATGGGTGGGAAAGAACTGCAGCGGGACACGGAAGCCGACGAACGCCGTGCGGTCCCCGAACCAGGCGAAGGGCAGGTGGAACCAGTCCCGCACACCCCGCTCGCGCAGCCACTCGCGCTGCATCCGCGCCGCCTCGCGCTCCGTCACGCCCGGCCGGAGCTGAGCCGCGACCGCCTCCGCGCACTCGTACGCGAGGGTCTGCACTTCCCTGAACCCCCGCAGGTCCGCGGAGAGTTCGCCTGCCACGCTTGAGGTCATGCCACCGTCCGTCCCGAGTCCGGTCATCCCGTGTCCGGTCCATCGCCGTACGCGGTCGTAACTTGACACTGATGAATGTGACAATGCCCGGCGGCTACGTCAAGAGTTCTGTCCAACTGCGCGGGACAGGTCCGGGAGAACCCCCAGGGGGCGACCTCCGGACGACCCCTACGGGCCCGTAATACTCCAGAGTGACTTCAGGTCGAGACCATGGTCTGACGACCCGTGTGGTCTGCGCCACTACCGTCGAAGCGTGACTGTGATCGCGACCGAAAGCCTGAGCAAGCGGTTCCCGAGGGTGACCGCGCTTGACCGGCTCTCCATGGACATCGGGCCCGGTGTGACCGGACTCGTCGGAGCCAATGGAGCCGGCAAGTCCACACTGATCAAGATCCTGCTGGGTCTGTCCCCCGCCACGGAGGGCCGCGCCGCCGTGCTCGGTCTGGACGTCGCCACCAGCGGCGGCGAGATCCGCGAACGCGTGGGGTACATGCCGGAGCACGACTGCCTGCCGCCCGACGTCTCGGCCACCGAATTCGTCGTCCACATGGCGCGGATGTCCGGACTGCCGCCCTCCGCGGCCCGCGAGCGCACCGCGGACACCCTGCGCCACGTCGGGCTCTACGAGGAGCGCTACCGCCCCATCGGCGGCTACTCGACCGGCATGAAGCAGCGCGTGAAGCTCGCGCAGGCCCTCGTCCACGACCCGCAGCTGGTCTTCCTCGACGAGCCGACGAACGGCCTCGACCCGGTCGGCCGCGACGAGATGCTCGGTCTGATCCGCCGCGTCCACACCGACTTCGGCATCTCGGTCCTGGTCACCTCGCACCTCCTCGGCGAGCTGGAGCGCACCTGCGACCACGTCGTCGTCATCGACGGCGGCAAGCTCCTGCGGTCCAGCTCCACCACCGACTTCACCCAGACCACCACGACGCTCGCTGTCGAGGTCACCGACACCGAGACCCACCCCGACGGCACCCGCGCCCTGCGCGACGCGCTGCACGGCCGCGGCGTCGACACGGAGACTGGCGGCGAACTGCCCGGCGCGGGCCACACGATCCTGCTCACCGCCGACGGCGAGGAGACGTTCGACGTCGTCCGCGACCTCGTCGCCGACCTCGGCCTCGGCCTGATCCGGATGGAACAGCGCAGGCACCACATCGCGGAGGTCTTCAAGGACGAGCCCCGCCAGGAGCCCGCGGCCGAGCGGACGGCAGCCCTGGCCGCCACCACCGCCACCGCTACAAACGCCGCCACCGCCACCGCCGCACAGCAGAAGGAGGGAGGCGCGCGATGAGCACCGAGTCCACCCAGATCCACAACATCGGCTACCGCAGCTACGACGGCCCCCGCCTGGGCCGCGCCTACGCCCGCCGTTCGCTCTTCTCCCAGAGCCTGCGCGGCGCGTACGGACTCGGCCGCTCCGCCAAGTCCAAGGTCCTGCCGATGATCCTCTTCGCGGTGATGTGCGTGCCCGCGGCGATCATGGTGGCGGTCGCCGTCACCACCAAGGCCGACGACCTCCCCGTCGACTACACGCGCTACGCGATCTTCCTGCAGGCGGTCATCAGTCTCTTCCTGGCCGCCCAGGCCCCGCAGACCGTCTCGCGCGACCTGCGCTTCAAGACGGTGCCCCTCTACTTCTCGCGCCCCATCGAGCGCGGTGACTACGTGGCGGCGAAGTTCGCCGCGATGTCTTCCGCCCTCTTCGTGCTCACCGCGGCGCCGCTCCTCGTGCTCTACGTGGGCTCGCTGCTCGCCAAGCTCGACTTCGCCGACCAGACGAAGGGGTTCGCCCAGGGCCTCGTCTCCGTCGCGCTGCTCTCGCTGCTCTTCTCCGGCATCGCGCTGGTCGTCTCGGCGGTCACACCCCGCCGCGGCTTCGGCATCGCCGCCGTCATCGCCGTCCTGACCATCACCTACGGCGCGGTGTCCACGGTCCAGGCCATCGCCTACGAACAGGGCAGCACCGGAGCCATCGCCTGGCTCGGCCTCTTCTCGCCGATCACCCTCATCGACGGCCTGCAGTCCGCCTTCCTCGGCGCGACCGCGTCCTTCCCCGGTGGGGAGAGCCCCTCGACCGGCGTCGGCCTCGTCTACGTCCTTGTCGTCCTCGCCCTCATCGCGGGCTGCTACGGCGCGCTGATGCGCCGCTACCGGAAGGTCGGCCTCTGATGACCACCCTCACCATCGACCACGTGTCCCGCTGGTTCGGCAACGTGGTGGCGGTCAACGACATCACCATGGACATCGGCCCGGGAGTCACGGGGCTCCTCGGTCCGAACGGCGCGGGAAAGTCGACCCTCATCAACATGATGGGCGGCTTCCTCGCCCCCTCCACGGGCAGCGTCACCCTCGACGCCCGGCCGATCTGGCGCAACGAACAGATCTACAAGGAGATCGGCATCGTCCCCGAGCGGGAGGCGATGTACGACTTCCTCACGGGCCGCGAATTCGTCGTCGCCAACGCCGAGTTGCACGGTCTGGACGAGCGCGCCGCCAAGAAGGCGCTCGCCACGGTCGAGATGGAGTACGCGCAGGACCGGAAGATCTCCACGTACTCCAAGGGCATGCGCCAGCGCGTGAAGATGGCGTCCGCGCTGGTCCACGACCCGTCCGTGCTGCTGCTCGACGAGCCGTTCAACGGCATGGACCCCCGCCAGCGCATGCAGCTGATGGAGCTGTTGCGGCGCATGGGGGACGAGGGGCGCACGGTCCTGTTCTCCTCGCACATCCTCGAAGAGGTCGAGCAACTGGCCTCGCACATCGAGGTGATCGTCGCGGGACGGCACGCGGCGAGCGGCGACTTCCGCAGGATCCGCCGGCTGATGACCGACCGCCCGCACCGCTATCTGATCCGTTCCAGCGACGACCGCACGCTGGCCGCCGCGCTGATCGCCGACCCGTCGACGGCCGGCATCGAAGTCGACCTCAAGGAGGGCGCGTTGCGCATTCAGGCGGTCGACTTCGGCCGGTTCACGGCGCTGCTGCCGCAGGTCGCCCGCGAGCACGGCATCCGGCTCCTGACGGTCTCGCCCTCGGACGAGTCCCTCGAATCGGTCTTCTCCTACCTCGTCGCGGCCTGAAGGGAGCCCTCATGTACGACCCCACTGTCGCCCGGCTCACCTACCGGGCCCTGCTCGGCCGCCGCCGGGCACTGATCCTCTTCGCCCTGCCCCTCCTGCTGATCGTCATCGCCGGAGCGGTCCGCGGCTTCAGCGGCGCCGACGACCAGGTGGCCGTCGACGTCCTCGGCGGCTTCGCGCTCGCCACGATGGTGCCGATCATCGGCGTCATCGCGGGCACCGGCGCGATCGGCCCGGAGATCGACGACGGCTCCGTCGTCTACCTCCTCTCCAAGCCGGTCAAGCGGCCCACGATCATCGTCACCAAGCTGATCGTCGCCATCGCCGTGACCATGGCCTTCTCCGCGATCCCCACCTTCATCGCGGGCATGATCCTGAACGGCAACGGCCAGCAGATCGCCATCGCCTACACGATCGCCGCGCTCGTCGCCTCCATCACGTACGCCGCGATCTTCCTGCTGCTCGGCACGATCACCCGGCACGCCGTGGTCTTCGGGCTGGTCTACGCGCTGGTGTGGGAGGCACTCTTCGGCTCCCTCGTCTCCGGGGCGCGCACGCTCAGCGTGCAGCAGTGGTCCCTCGCCGTGGCCCAGAAGGTCGGCGAGGGGGACCTGATCACCTCGGACGTCGGCCTGCCGGCCGCCACCGTGCTGCTGGTCGTGGTCACCGCGCTCGCCACGTGGTACGCGGGACAGAAGCTGCGGTCGCTGACGCTGGCCGGCGAGGAGTAGCCGCGTGGCGCGGGCGGGGGCGCCGTTTATTCGGTGGCGGTGAACCGCCCGCCCGGGCACAGTAGTTGAGGGCGGCGTCCGCGGGAGACTCCGGAGCGGTCACTCGCTCCGTGGAGTCCCGCACACGGGGGAGCTGCCCGGGGGCGACCGCTTCGAGCGCGCCGATCTGCATCGCTGCGCGGGTCGCCCCTCCCGACATGCACCGAGCCGGGCGCCCTACCTTCGGCGCCCGGCTCGGTGTGTCGGGTCAATGGGGCGGGGGCCGCCCGGTCCGCGAGGCCTAGGCCAGCAACCGCTCAAGGACGACCGCGATGCCGTCCGCCTCGTTCGACGTCGTCACCTCGTCCGCGACGGCCTTGAGCTCCGGGTGGGCGTTGGCCATGGCCACGCCGTGTGCCGCCCAGCCGAACATCGGGATGTCGTTCGGCATGTCGCCGAAGGCGATCGTGTCCGCGGCCTTGGCGCCGAGCCGGCGCGCCGCCAGCGAGAGCCCCGTGGCCTTGGAGAGGCCGAGCGGCAGGATCTCCACTATCCCCTCGCCCGCCATCGTCACGCCGACCAGGTCGCCCGCCACCTTGCGGGCCACCTCCGCCAGCGCGTCGTCGCCGAGTCCGGGGTGCTGGACGTACACCTTGTTCAGCGGGGCCGCCCACAGGTCGGCGGCGTCCTTGATGGGCACGGCGGGCAGCGGGCCGTCCTGGACCGCGTACCCCGGGCCGACCAGGACCTCGCCGTCGAGGCCGTCGCGGCTCGCGGCCAGGAAGAGCGGGCCGACCTCCGCCTCGATCTTGGCGAGCGCCAGACCGGCGAGCTGCCGGTCGAGCGTCACGGAGGTGAGCAGCCGGTGCTCCCCCGCGTGGTAGACCTGCGCGCCCTGGCCGCACACCGCGAGACCGTCGTAGCCGAGGTCGTCGAGGATGTGCCGGGTCCAGGGCACCGCGCGGCCGGTGACGATGATGTGCGCGGCGCCCGCCGCGGTGGCCGCGGTGAGCGCCTCGCGCGTCCGCTGCGACACCGTGTCGTCGGGGCGCAGCAGCGTCCCGTCGAGGTCGGTCGCGACCAGCTTGTACGGGAAGGCCGGCGTGAGGGGAGCAGGGTGACTCACTTGGCGATGGGCTCCAGGATCTCTCGGCCCCCCAGGTACGGACGCAGGACCTCGGGCACCACCACGGAGCCGTCGGCCCGCTGGTGGTTCTCCAGGATGGCGACGATGGTGCGCGGGACGGCGCACAGCGTGCCGTTCAGCGTCGCCAGCGGCTGCATGACCTTCTTGCCGTCGCGGGTGTCGCGCATACGGATCGACAGGCGGCGGGCCTGGAAGCCGTCGCAGTTCGAGGCCGAGGTGAGCTCGCGGTACTTGCCCTGGGTGGGGATCCACGCCTCGCAGTCGAACTTGCGCGAGGCCGAGGAGCCGAGGTCGCCGGTGGCCACGTCGATCACCTGGAAGGGCAGGCCGAGGCCGGTGAGCCACTGCTTCTCCCACTCCAGGAGGCGCCGGTGCTCGTTCTCCGCGTCGGCCGGGTCGACGTACGAGAACATCTCGACCTTGTCGAACTGGTGGACGCGGAAGATGCCGCGGGTGTCCTTGCCGTACGTGCCCGCCTCGCGGCGGAAGCAGGGCGAGAAGCCCGCGTACCGCAGGGGGAGCTTGTCGGCGTCGATGATCTCGTCCATGTGGTAACCGGCGAGCGCGACCTCGGAGGTGCCGACCAGGTAGTAGTCGTCCTTCTCCAGGTGGTACACGTTCTCCGCGGCCTGGCCGAGGAAGCCGGTGCCCTCCATGGCGCGGGGGCGGACCAGCGCGGGCGTCAGCATCGGGATGAACCCGGCCTCGGTGGCCTGCGCGATCGCGGCGTTCACCAGGGCCAGTTCGAGCAGCGCGCCGACGCCGGTGAGGTAGTAGAAGCGCGAGCCCGATACCTTCGCGCCGCGCTCGACGTCGATGGCGCCGAGCAGCTCGCCGAGCTCCAGGTGGTCCTTCGGCTCGAAGCCCTCGGCCGCGAAGTCGCGCGGGGTGCCGAAGCGATCGAGGACGACGAAGTCCTCCTCGCCGCCCACCGGGACGTCGGGGTGGACGAGGTTGCCCAGCTGCCCGAGCAGGCGCTTGGCCTCCTCGTCGGCCTCGTCCTGCGCGGTGTTGGCCGCCTTGACGGCGGCGGACAGCTCGCCGGCCTTCTTCAGGAGCTCGGCCTTCTCGTCACCCGAGGCCTTGGGGATCAGCTTGCCGAGCGCCTTCTGCTCGGCGCGGAGTTCGTCGAAGCGGCTGCCGGACGACCTGCGCCGCTCGTCGGCGGAGAGCAGGGCGTCGACGAGCGCGACGTCCTCTCCACGGGCGCGCTGGGAGGCGCGAACACGGTCGGGGTCCTCACGGAGCAGGCGAAGGTCAATCACCCCTCAAGGCTACCGTCGCGCCGTTCGGGCCCACGACTCCATATTCCCTTGCGTGCGTTTTGCCCTTTTTGCCGGAATGTGAATTGCCGCGAAGGGTGGCTTCGAATCGCCCCCGCGTCGGCCGGAAAAGGCTCCTTCGCGCAGGTCCGGCCGCCGGTCAATAAAACGGGCGCCATTCCCCGAAATGGGGCAGAGCGCGCCTGCCGCCTTGACCCGAACCCCTTGCGGGAGACGGGACTTGGGCCCTCCGTCCACCGCGGTTGTCCACAGGAACCAGGGGCTCCGGACGGTTATCCACAGCCTGTGCGAAAGATCTGTGGATGCCGGAACTGGGCGTTCCGAAAGCCTCGTGCCGCGCGAAGGATTCCCTTCCCAAACCACCCGCACACCCACTTTCGAGTGTAAATCCCTCGCTCCAAAGAGTTGATCAATAGAAAAGAGTGGACGAGGGATGACGTGCGGGACTGTGGACGGACTTGTGGGCTGTGGGACGATTTGTCGACCATGTCGTGCTTCGTTGTCGACTTGTCCCCAGGTCGAGACGCACGCCTGTGGATAACTTCTGTGGACAACGTAAATCTGCAGGTAGGACCGGAGAGGAAGGACGAGGCGAGCCGCCGGACCGGCTAGAAACGGCCGTCCTGGCAGCGCGCCAGCCAGTCCGACGCCGCCATGAACTCCGTGTCGGTGGTGCCGGGCCGCGGCGGCTTGACGTCCTCCGTCGCCACCCCGGCGCGGGGATACGAGCCGAGGAAGCGCACCTGCGGGCAGACCCGCTTGAGCCCCATCAGGGCCTCGCTGACGCGGCGGTCCGTGATGTGCCCCTCGGCGTCCACCGAGAAGCAGTAGTTGCCGATGCCCTGGCCCGTCGGGCGCGATTCGATCCGCATGAGGTTGACGCCACGCACGGCGAACTCCTGGAGGAGTTCGAGCAGGGCACCGGGGTGGTCGTCGCCCAGCCAGATGACCACCGAGGTCTTGTCGGCACCCGTCGGTGCGGCCGGCCGCGCCTGTCGGCCGACCAGGACGAACCGCGTCTCGGCGTTGGCCGCGTCGTGGATCTCGCTGACCAGGGGCTCCAGGCCGTACGTCGCCGCGGCGAACTCGCCCGCGAAGGCGGCGTCGAAGCGGCCCTCCTGGACGAGGCGGGCGCCGTCCGCGTTCGAGGCCGCCGACTCCCACAGGGCGTCGGGCAGGTGCGTGGCCAGCCAGTTGCGGACCTGGGGCTGCGCCACGGGGTGGCCGGTGACCGTCTTGACGTCCTTGAGCTCCGTGCCGGGGCGCACGAGCAGCGCGAAGGCGATCGGCAGGACGACCTCGCGGTAGATCATCAGCGGCTCGCCCTTGGCGAGCTCGTCGACGGTGGTGGTGACGCCGCCCTCGACGGAGTTCTCGATCGGCACCAGCGCCGCCGCCGCCTCACCGCTGCGGACGGCGTCCAGCGCGGCCGGCACGGAGACCATGGGGACGAGCTCCCGGGTGGCCGCCTCGGGCAGCGTGCGGAGAGCCGCCTCGGTGAAGGTGCCTTCAGGACCCAGGTACGTATAGCGCGTCGCCGACATACCGTCACCCTAATGGGCCCGACGTGGCACGGCTCACGCGTCTCACGGAGCGGCGCCCACCTCACGTACGTACGTACGAACACGCCGCGCGCGCCCGCCCGCGCTGCACGGGAGGGCCTCACCCCTCCGACCTCATCCCTCCGGCTTCATCCCTCCGGCTTCACCCCTCCGGCCTCACCCCTCCAGCAACCGCTGCCCCACGTACTCGCCCTTCGCCGCCCCGCCCGGCACCGCGAAGAGGCCGCTCGCCTCGTGGCGGATGAACTCCGACAGGGCGTCGCCCCGGTCGAGCTTGCGCTGCACCGGGATGAAGCCCTGCATCGGGTCCGCCTGCCAGCAGACGAAGAGCAGGCCCGCGTCCGGCTCGCCCTTGGCGTCGAAGCCGTCGTGGTACGAGAAGGGGCGGCGCAGCATCGCGGCGCCGCCGTTCTGGTCGGGCCGGGTGATGCGCGCGTGCGCGTTGAGCGGGATGACGACCTTGCCGTCCGGGCCGGTCTTCTCCAGCTTCGGCTCGGTCGTCTCCGTGCCGCCGGTCAGCGGGGAGCCGTCCGACTTGTGCCGTCCGATCACCGCCTCCTGCTCCGTCAGGCCGAGCTTCTCCCAGTCGTCGAGGAGCATGCGGATGCGGCGCACCACGACATAGGAGCCGCCCGCCATCCAGGCGGGCTGCCCGCCGTCGGGCACGAAGATGCGCTGGTCGAAGGTCCTCTCCGACGGCTTGGGGTTGTTCGTGCCGTCGATCTGGCCCATCAGGTTGCGGGTGGTCAGCGGGCGCGCGGTGGCGCCCGGCGAGCGGTTGAACCCGTTCATCTGCCAGCGGACCTTCGCCGTGCCCGCCGCCTGCCGCTGGAGCGCGCGCAGCGCGTGGAAGGCGACGAGCGGGTCGTTCGCGCCGATCTGCACCCACAGGTCGCCGTTGCTGCGCCCCTTGTCGAGGTGGTCCGAGGAGAAGTCGGGCAGCGGGTCGAGGGCGGCCGGGCGCTGCTTCTGGAGTCCCGTACGGGAGAAGAAGGAGGCGCCGAAGCCGAAGGTGACCGAGAGCGAGGACGGGCCGGCGTCCCGGGCGACCGCGGTGTCCTCGCCGTCGGCGGGCCGGCCCGCCATCAGCCGCTCGGCCGTGGCCGACCAGCGGCGCAGCAGCGCCGCCGCCTCCTTGCGCCCCGCGCCCGCGGCCAGGTCGAAGGCGACCAGATGGCCGCGGGACTGCATGGGCGTGGTGATGCCGGGCTGATGTTTCCCGTGAAACATCACCTCGTCCGCGCCGAGGGACGCCAGCGCCGAGGAGGAGCCGCCCGGACCCGCCGGGCCGGACGCGTCCGAGGGGGCCGCGGCGTATCCGGCGGCGCCGCCCGCCGCGCCGAGCGCGAGGCCGGTCGCACCGGCGGTGCCGAGCAGCCGCCGCCTGGAAATGCCGTTGTCCGCCATGGTGGTTCCACTCAGCCGATCTGCGCGTTCTTCTGCACGGTGATCTGGTCGATGTCGGAGGTCCGCACCGTCACCGCGATCTTCCAGTTGCCTGCCATCGGGATCTGCACGCCGTTCGCACTCCAGTGTCCGGTGGCGATGTGGTCCGGCGCGACGGGCAGCGGGCCGAGGTCCTTGGACTTGAGCGTGAAGGACACCTTCACCTCGGGCACGTCGAAGGCGCTGCCGTTGGGCCGCTTCACGTACAGGTGCAGGGTGTTGCTGCCGCTGCGACCGGGGTCGAGGTCCAGCTGCACGGTGCCCTTGCCGTCGGTGCCGCCCGTGTCGAAGGGCACCGTGACGTTGAGCGGTCCGGAGCGCTGGGCGGCCGCCGCGGAGGTGGCGTTGGCGGCCTCCTCCTCGGTGCGGCCGGGCTCGGTCGTGGTGAGGATCGTCGTCACGGCCAGCAGGACGACGGCGATGCCGGTCTCGGTGAGCACGGAGCGGCGCAGGCCCGAGCGGCGCGGGTCGGCGTCGCGGACGCGCTTGTCGCGTGCGCTGTCCATGGCGGCCTGCTGGCGCGCCAGCTGCACGGACCGCTCGGCGTCCTTGCCGGCCGGCTTGCCGTCACCGGCCGCACTCGCCGCGCCGCCCGCCTTTCCGTTGTCCGCTCCTCGGCCCGCTCCGCCGTCCTCGCCGCCGGACGACGGCACCGTGAGCGCCTTCTTCTGCGGCTTCTTCGACGACTGCTTCCCGCGCTGTTCGACCACCACGGCGGCCGCGGCCTCGGGGGCCAGGCCCTCCGCCTCGGCGGCGATCCGCCCGGTCCACCGCCGGGAGATGGAGGCGACGCCCACCAGGACGACGACCAGGCCGATCTTGACGAGCAGCAGCTGCCCGTACGACGTGCCGGTCAGCGCCGACCACGAGCCGACCTGCCGCCACGACTGGTAGGTGCCGGTGGCGGCCAGGACGACGACGCTAATGAACGCCACGGTGGAGAACCGCCGCACCGCCGACGCCTCCAACGAGGGCGTGCGGAAGAGCGCGAGACCCAGCGTCGCGAGACCGCCGAGCCAGGTGGAGACGGCGAGCAGGTGCAGCACGTCGACGGGCATCGCGATGCCCGCCTGGATGCCGGTCGACGCGTGCTCGGCCATCGCCCAGGTCGCCGCGATGCCGATGGCGACGACCGTGCCGCCGATGGCGAGGCCGAAGGTGAGGTCCTTCTTCTCGTCGGCGTTCTCGGGCCCCTCGCGCTTCACGTACGCCCCGAAAAGCACCGCGATGAACAGCGCGGCGGCGGCGAGCAGCAGCAGCCGGGAGACCAGCGCCGCGCCCGTCTTGGTGTTGAGGACGTCACCGAGCTCGGCCAGGTCGAAGACGTCGGCGAGCCTTCCGGAGCCGGTGTAGGGGGCGCGCAGGAGCAGCAACAGGAGCGTGGCGGCGGTGAGCGTGACCCAGCCGGACGTCACGAGCCGCTGCAGCGGCCGCACCCCGGCGCCGCGCGGCCAGCAGCCGAGCACGAAGGCGGCGCCGCCGACGAGCAGGATGTACCCGGCGTAGGAGAAGTAGCGGGTGATGTCGTAGAGCGCGCCGACGAGACCGCCGCCGGCCTCCTGGTCGGGCAGCGCCACCTTGGTGTCGGAGGGCGCGCCGATGGAGAAGGTGTAGGCGCCGGAGACCGGGTGGCTGTCGGCGGAGACGACTTGGTAGGCGACGGTGAAGGTGCCGTCGGGCAGGCCGGGGCGCAGCTTCACGCCGTACGTGTTGGAGCCCAGGTCGGCCGTCTTGCCGGCGTCGGCGCGCTTGCCGGACGGATCGAGGACCCGCACGGAACCGTCCGACATGGCGACCTTCTCGGAGAAGGTGAGCTTCACCTCTGCGGGGGCCGACGGGACCACCGCTCCCTGCTTGGGGTCGCTTCCGGTCAGCGCGGCGTGCGCGGAGGCCGGCCCGGCGCCCGCGAGGAAGGCGCAGGACGCGGCGAGCAGGACGAGCAGGAGCCGCCAGACGCGGGGGACGCCCGGCCGGACGCGGGGGGTGCCCGCGGTCCGCGGAGTGGCCCTGGAGCGGGGAGCGATGGTCTGCATCAACGGTCCGTCCCTCAGTGCGAGTCGTGTGACGTGTCGTGCTGCGGGGGCTGGTACGTGGCTTCCTTGACCGGCACCTCGACCTTGATCGGGTCCGACTTCTCGAAGTGCAGCGTCAGGGTGACCTTCTCGCCCTGCTTCGGCTTGTGCCGGAGCTTCTCCAGCATCAGGTGGTTGCCGCCGGTGGCGAAGTCGAGGTGGCCGCCTGCGGGCACGTCGAAGGACTTCTGCTCCTTCATCTCGCCGCCCTTGGTGCTGTGCAGGGTGACCGAGCCCGCCAGGTCGCTGGTGGCGGAGGTGAGCTTGTCGGCGCCGCCGTCGTTGTTCAGCGTGAAGAATCCGGCCGCCATGTCGGCCATGGTGGGCGCGGGGATGTAGGCGCCGCTGACCTTGAGCTCGGGTGCCTTCGCGGTGTCCGACGAGTCGGAGTCCGAGGAGTCGGAGCCCGCGCAGCCCGTCAGGACGAGCGCGGCGGCGAACACTATGGCGCCGCCGGCGAGCGTGCGGCGCTGGGTGGTGCGGTGGTTCACGGATTCTGTCCCTTGAGGAGCTTGGGGAGGTCCTTGGTGTAGTCGACGGCGGTCGCCTTGTCGCTGTAGATGACGTAACCCGCGTCGGTCTTCGGCGAGAAGGCGAAGACCTGCGTGCCGTGCATCGAGACGATCTTGCCCTTCTTGTCCTTCTTGGACGGCTCGATGCTGATGGCGAGCTGGCGGGCGCCGGCCTGGATGGTGGCGAAGTCACCCGTCAGACCGACGAAGTCGGCGTCCACGCCCTTGAGCCACTTGCCCAGCTCGGCCGGGGTGTCCCGGTCGGGGTCGGTGGTCACGAAGACGACCTTCAGCTTGTCCTGGTCGGCCTTGGGCAGCGCCTTCTTGGCGACGGCGATGTTGTTCATCGTCAGCGGGCAGACGTCCGGGCAGTGCGTGTAGCCGAAGTAGACCAGCGTCGGCTTGCCCTTGGTCTCCTCGCGCAGGTCGTACTTCTTGCCGTGGGTGTCGGTGAGGACGAGGTTCGGCTTCTCGTACGGCTGATCGAGGACCGTGGCGGCCTTGCCGGAGTCGGTCTCCACGGAGACGTCGGCGACCGGCTTCTTGCCGTCGTCGCCGCCGCACGCGGTCAGCGTGAGGGCAGCAGCGGCAAGCAGGGCGGTGGCGGCGAGCTTGGTGCGGTTGCTCTTCGAGAAGTGCGGGGAGTGGCTCTTCGAGCTGTTCGTGCGCATATGGAAATGTCCCAGATGTGAGGGGGCCGGGGTGCGCCGGGGCGGCTGTCCGCCGCGCCGGCCCACCCCGAAGGTGGCTCGGCGCAGGTCAGCCCGTGACGCGGCGGCGGCCGGCGAGCACGCCGAACGCGACGCCCGCCGCACCGACGACGATGCCGACGATGCCGAGGACCCGCGCGGTGGTGTCGCTGCTGTCCGAGGAGTCGGCGGACGCGCTCTCGGTCTTGGCGCCCTTGTCGTCCGACGCCGGGTCGGCGGCGGCGCCGTGGCCCTCGGTCGCGGCGGTCAGCTGGAGCGCGGGCGCGGGGTGCTCCGGCTCCTCCTGGCCCTTCTTCTGCGGCTCGATCCAGCGGACGACGTCCTTGTTGTCGTACGTCTGGACGGCCTTGAAGACGAGTTCGTCGGCGTCCTCGGGCAGCTGGCCGAGGGAGAGCGGGAACTTCTGGAAGGTGCCGGGCCGGATGCCCTTGCCGTCGGCGGTCCAGGTGACCTTGGAGACGGCCTCGTCGATCTTCTCGCCGTGCATCTCCAGCGGCTTGGCGAGCTTGGTCTTGGTGACCTCGACCTTCCAGCCGGGCACGGGCTGGGTCATCACGGAGGCCAGCGGGTGGTCGGTCGGGAAGGAGACCTCGAGCTTGTTGGTCGAGGCGTCGTCCATCTCGTTCGGCACCTTGAAGTTGACCGTCGCGTACCCGCCCTTGGCGGCCTGGCCCTCCGGGGAGACGCTGACGTGCGCGAACGCGGGCGCCGAGAGAACGAGGACGGCGGAGGCGGCGACGGTGCCTACGGCGGCGACACGGGACATCTTCATGACAGGAACACTCCACTTTCGTCAGTGGTCATCGGTACGCGACATGCGGCGTCGTACCGAGCGCTGGATACGTACCGGGTGCGACGACGCACCGGGTGCTGGATACGAGGGGTGGGCGCGGCCGTGCGGCACGCGCGCGTGCGCGCCGAGCGACCCCTCCGTACAGCGGTGTTCCGTACGGCCAGTGGTGTTCCGTACAGCGCCAGGGAGTGTGTCGCGTCAGGCGGCGAGTTCGACGTCGTGGGCGGCGGCCGGGGGGCCGCGCCGGATCACCGCGTCCTCCAGGGCGACGGTGCGCGGCGGGGCGGGCGCGAGCAGCGCGGTGCGCGGAGCCCGCGGACCGGTGGTCTCGGGCGCGCCGGGCAGACCCGCCCGCAGGGCGCGGACGAGGGTGAGCGCCGAGCGCAGGGAGCGTACGAGCGCTCCCTCGGCGACTCCGTGCGCCCCGTCGGCGAGCCGGACGAGGCGGAGCAGCGCGACGTCGCCGCGGCGCAGCAGCCAGCCGGCGGCCACGGCGGCGAGCAGGTGGGCGAGGAGCATCGGCAGGGACGGCAGCAGCGCCGCGGTGCCCATCGAGCCCATCGAGTCCATGGAGCCCAGGGAGTCCAGCGAACCCGGCGCGCCACCGGCGCCCGGGGTGACGGCCGTGCCCGCCAGGGAGTCCACCGCGGTGCCCGCGGCCGCGGCGGAACCGCCGTGCACGTGGGCGCTCATGTGGCCCGCTCCGGAGGCGCCCGTACCGCCGGGGCCGAGCCCCGCGGTGGTGAGGATCCGGTGGGCCTGCGCGGGGGTGATCGTCGCGGCGCCCGCCCCGCAGACCAGGCGCGCGGCCCGCTCCACGAGGGTGCCGTCACCGTTCTGGGTGACGGTGGTGCCGTGCTGGCCGAGGCCGAACAGGGCGTGCAGGCCGAGCTGTCCCGCCGCGAGCAGCGCGGCGATGCCGGGCAGCGAACGGGCCCGCCCGGCGAGCGGCAACGCGATGGCCAGGACGACGAGGAAGGCGGCGCCGAGCGTCCACAGGGGGACGGCGACGCAGGAAGCGAGCACATGGCCCCCGGCGGACAGCACGACGCAGACCGCGGCGAACGTCGCGGCCCTGAGCAGCCGGAGATCGGCTCCGTCGCGCGCCTCGCGCTGATGGGGGGCAGTCATGGCCGAGTCATCATCGCACTGGACCCACCCGGTCCACACGGCAGGTCCGGAAGGTCCGGTTCCATGGTGTTGGGGGTGTCCGGGGCCCGACAAGGCGCGGACGGAGGGCCGGTCGAGGGCGGATCGAGGCGGGATCGAAGGCGGGCCGAGGGGGGTTCGAAGGCGGGCCGAGGGCGGATCGAGGGGCTCGCGGGGCGCCTCCGCACACCGGTTTCCTACACCGGGTGGCGGCGCCCGCGCGTCCGCCGTATGGGCGGTATCACGTCAACCGGGCGCTTATCCGTGGGCGGGTGTGGCAATACGTATCGGTATGTCGAGCCGCAGCCAGGAGGCTGGAGCATGAGCATCTGGTGGTCTCTCCATTTGCGGCGCGAAGCTGCGAGCGTTCCGCTCGCCCGCCGCCTGTTGATCGGCACGATGGAGACCGCGGGTGTGGACCCGGACGTCTCCTACGACCTGTCGGTCGCCCTCAGCGAGGCGTGCGCCAACGCCGTGGAGCACGGCGGGGCGGGCGCGCCCGGCGGTGCCGCGGCCGGGGCGGGCGGCGCGGGCGGATACCGGGTCACGGCCTATCTGGACGGCGAGAAGTGCCGTATCGAGGTGACCGACTCGGGGCCGGGCTTCCCCGGGGCTTCGCGCGGTTGTCCGGCGCCCCGGCCGCGCGCCGCGGAGACGGACGAGCACGGCCGGGGCCTGTGTCTGATCGAGGAACTCGCCGACCACGTCCATCTCGGCAACAAGCCGGGCAGGGGCGGCGGCGCGGTGATCAGTTTCGACAAGATCCTCAAGTGGCGCGAGGACGCGCCGCTGATGACGGCCTGAGCGGGAACACGACCCGCGGCCCGGTCGTTGGACACAGCATGACGTCGACAACTGCGGTGGCTGCGGCGGAAGATGAGCGCGAACGGTTCCGGAGGCCCGCCCGGATGCGCACGTTGCGGCTCGGTCGGACGAAGCTGACGTACATACCCGACGGTGCCGTACAGCTGTCGCCGCGTGGGTGGTTCGCCGCCTCCACGGAGGAGGACTGGGCGGCCCACCCCGAAGTCCTCGACGCGACAGGCTACTTGGTGGCGAGCATCGGCGGCCTGCTGGTCGAGGCCGAGGCCGAAGGCGAAGGCGAGGACGGTACCGACGGAGACGGCGCGGGCGCGCTCCTCATCGACGCCGGCCTCGGACCGCTGACGGCACCCGCCCAGGAGGGCGAGCGGATCGGCGCGGCGCACGGCGGGGCGATGCTCGACAGCCTCGCGGCGGCGGGCCGCGCCCCGGCGGACATCGGCACGGTGGCCTTCACACATCTGCACCCCGACCACGTGGGCTGGGCCTGGCACACGGCGCCCGGCGGCGACGGGCCCGCGCTCGGCGGCGCGGAGTACGTGCTGGCGGAGCAGGAGTGGTCCGGTCGGCACAGCGCGGGCCACGAGGGCCTCGGCGACGACATATTGAAGACGCTCGAACCGCGGGTCCGTACGGTGGCCGACGGCGAGGAGATACGCCCCGGCGTCCGCGTCCGCCTCCTGCCCGGGCACACGTCCGGGCACACGGGTTACGTCATCTCCGCGGGCGGCAAGCGCGTCATCGCGTTCGGCGACGTGATGCACTCGCCCGCGCAGATCTCCCACCCGCAGTGGTCCGCCTCGCCCGACCTGGACGGGGAGGCGGCGGCAGAGGCCCGCCGCGCCCTCATCGCCGAGCTGGCGGAGCCGGACACCATCGGCTTCGGCATCCACTTCGCGGACGTCCCCTTCGGCACGGTCCAGCGGGACGGCGAGGGTCTCCGCTGGGTGCCGTATCCGACGGAGGTGCCGTATCCGACGGAGGTGCCGTAGCCGACGGAGGCGCCGTATCCGACGGAGGTGCCGACCCCGTAGGGGCGCGTCGCGTTCTGACGGGGCGCGGCACCCTCACCTCACCTCAGGCCCCCTCCGCCTCCCCCTCCCCCGGCGGCAACGCCCGCAGCAGCGCCTCCAGGGCCGCCCCGTACGCGTGTTCCGTCGGGGCGGCGTAGCCGACCACGAGGCCGGCCGGCGGGGGCATCGTGGCCTCGGGGTGGCGGAACGCGGCCAGGCCGTCCAGGGCGATGCCCTGCCAGAACGCCGCCTTCACCGCGGACGCCTCCGTGCCGGGCGGCAGCCGCAGCACCGCGTGCAGCCCGGCCGCGATGCCGGTGGCCGTGATGTGCGGGGCCCGTTCGGCGAGGGCGTCGACGAGCCGGTCGCGGCGGCGCCGGTACGCCTGCCGCATCCGGCGGACCTGCCGGTCGTACTGCCCGGCCGCGATGAACTCCGCGAGCGTCAGCTGGTCGAGCGCGCTCGCCCACGCCTCCCGCTCGCCCTTCGCCGCGAGCACCCCGTCGACGAGCCGTTCGGGCAGCACCATCCAGCCCAGGCGCACCGCGGGGGACAGGCTCTTGCTCACCGAGCCGAGGTAGACGACGTGTTCGGGGTCGAGGCCCTGCACCGCGCCGACCGGCTCACGGTCGTAGCGGAACTCCCCGTCGTAGTCGTCCTCCAGGACCATTCCGCCGCCGGCGCGGGCCCAGTCCACGACCGCCGCGCGGCGCTCGGGGTGCAGCGGGCCGCCGGTCGGGAACTGGTGCGCGGGCGTGAGCAGTACACCCCTCACCCGCGGCCCCTCGCTCAACTCCTCGACACGGGCGCCCCGTTCGTCCAGACCCAGCGGCACCGTCCGGACCCCTGACCCCGCCAGGATGTCGCGGTGGAAGCCGAGCCCGTACGACTCCACGGCGAACGGACCGCGCAGCACCCCGCCGCCCACGCCCCGCGTCCCCGCGAACAGCAGCCGCAGCGCGTGCGCGAACCCGGAGCAGACCACGATCCGTTCGGGATCGGCGCGCACCCCGCGCGCCCGCGTCAGATAGTCGGCGAGCGCCCGCCGCAACTCGATGCGGCCCCGCGGATCGCCGGGCCCGAACGCGTCGTTGGGCGCGGCCGCGAGTGCGCGCCGCGCCGCCGCGAGCCAGGCCGTACGGGGGAAGGACGCGGCGTCCGGCGTGCCCTGCCGCAGGTTGTACGCGGGGGCGGCGGGCCGCGCGGGGACGGGCTTCGGCTGCCGCGGGCGCCTGACCGGAGCGGCCCGTTCGGCGACCCGCGTCCCCGAGCCCTGCCGGGCCGTCAGCCAGCCCTCGGCGACCAGTTCGGCATAGGCGTCGGCGACCGTGTTGCGGGCCAGACCGAGGTCGGCGGCGAGCGAACGGTACGGCGGCAGCCTGGTGCCCGGAGGGAGCCGTCCCTCCCGGACGGCTTCCCGCAGCGCCCCGATGAGAACGGCGCGGCGACTGCCCGGACCGGAGAGGTCCACGTGCAGGTCACTCCCGATGCGCTCCGCCAAATTGACCCATGATTCCGGCATGGGAATGCACCCTACGCGAGGTCTTTCCCGCCCCTAGATTCATGGTCATGACGAACAACACGAACACCCCGCAGACCACGTTCACCGCCCCGCAGCCCACCACCGCCACCCACTCCACCCGGCCCCAAGTCCACGCCCCCCGCCTCAACTTCGCCAAGGCCGCGCCCAAGGCGTTCAAGGCCCTCATCGGATTCGACGCCGCCGCCCGCGAGGGCATCGACCCCGCCCTGGTCGAGCTGATCCAGATCCGCGCCTCGCTCCTCAACGGCTGCGCCTACTGCCTGCACATGCACACCTCCGACGCCCGCAAGGCCGGCGAGGACGAGGCGCGGCTGCACATGGTCGGCGTGTGGCGCGAGGCCAGGAACTTCTTCACGGAGAAGGAGCAGGCGGCCCTCGCCCTCACCGAGTCCGTCACCCTCGTCGCGCGGGCCGGCCTCCCGGACGACGTCTACGCCGAGGCCGCCCGCCACTTCGACGAGCAGGAACTGGCCCGCGTCCTCGCCCTGATCTTCACCATCAACACCTGGAACCGCATCGCCCTGAGCACCGCCAAGGTCGCCGGCGAGGACGAGCGGGTGGCCCACTGATGGCCACCACCCTGGAGGCGGCCGGGCGCGCCCCGGCCGCCGAGGCCCCCCGCGCCCCGGCCGGCGGCGGCCAGGCCCTGACCCTCGCCCTCCTCGCCTTCGCCCAGCTGATCATCTCCGTCGACTACAACATCGTGTACGTCGCGCTCCCCGAGATAGGCGGCGGACTCGGCTTCTCCGCACAGCACCTGCAGTGGGTGATCAGCGCGTACGCCGTCGCCTTCGGCGGCTTCCTGCTCCTCGGCGGCCGCGCCTGCGACCTCTTCGGGCCGCGCCGGATGTTCGTGCTCGGCCTCGGCCTGTACGGCGTCTCGTCGCTGGCCGGCGGCCTCGCCACCGGCCCCGGCCTGCTGATCGGCGCCCGCGCCGCGCAGGGTGTCGGCGGCGCCTTCCTCTTCCCCGCCACGCTCACCCTCGTCGGCACGCTCTTCGCCGAGGGCCGCGCACGCGACCGTGCCTACTCGGTGTGGGGCGCGGCCGGCGGCAGCGGCCTCATCGTCGGCGCGCTGCTCGGCGGCGTCCTCACCGAACTCCTCGGCTGGCGCTCGGTGTTGTACGTCAACGTCCCCCTCGCCCTGATCGCGGCGGTCGCCGCCGTCCGCCTCGTCGCCCCGGACACCGTCGACCGCGCGGGCCGCCGGATCGACCTGCCGGGCGCCCTGACCTCGACGCTCGGCGTCACCGGCCTGGTCGTCGCCCTCGTCCAGGGACCCGAGTCGGGCTGGCTGTCGGCGACGGTCGTGCTCCCCGCGGCGGCGGGCGCTGCGCTGCTTGCCGCCTTCCTGCTGATCGAGTCCCGCACCCGCGACCCGCTGATGCCACTGCGGCTGCTGCGCGGCCGGGGCCTGCGCACCGGCATGGCCGTGACGTTCCTGTTCATGGCGACGATCGGCAGCCTCGCGTACTTCCTGACGCTTTACTTCCAGAACGTGCTCGGCTACGGCGCCCTGCGCACCGGCCTCGCCTACCTCGTCCCGATGCTGGCGATCACCGCGGGCTCGCTCCTCGCGGCCCGGATCACCGCGCGGCTCGGCACCCGTACCGCGATGACCGGCGCCCTCGTCCTCGGCGCGGCGGGCACGGCCCTGGTGGCGCTCGCGATGGCCGCGGACGGCTCGTACGCGGCGCTGGTGCCCGGCTTCCTGATCCTCGGCGTCGGCCAGGGCGCGGGCTACACCCTGATGTTCGGTGCCGCCTCGGCCGGCATCGCGGGCCACGAGCAGGGCATCGCCTCCGGCATGGCGTCCACCGCCCAGCAGGTCGGCGGCGCGTTGGGCCTCGCGGTCCTGGTCGGCGTCGCGGGACTCGGCGGGCACGCCTCGGCCGCGGCCACCGCCGGCGCCGCGCGCACCGCGCTCTTCGTCGCCGCGGCGGGCATCGCGCTCACCGCCCTGGTGGCGCTCGGCTTCCCCCGGCGCGCGGCGCGGTGAGGGAACGGGAGCGGACAGGCCGAAGGGCCGGCCCCCACCGGGGGACCGGCCCTTCGCCGTACGAGTGCGGTGCGGCTCAGCCCTTGACCCGCGCCATCCACGCCTCGACCTCGTCCGAGGTGCGGGGCAGCGCCTCCGACAGGTTCCGGTTGCCGTCCTCCGTCACCAGGATGTCGTCCTCGATCCGGACGCCGATGCCGCGGTACTCCTCCGGCACGGTCAGGTCGTCGGCCTGGAAGTACAGGCCCGGCTCGACGGTCAGGCACATGCCGGGCTCCAGCGTGCCGTTCACGTACGTCTCGGTGCGCGCGGCGGCGCAGTCGTGGACGTCCATGCCGAGCATGTGGCCGGTGCCGTGCAGGGTCCAGCGGCGCTGCAGACCGAGCTCCAGGACGCGCTCGACCGGGCCCTCGACGAGGCCCCACTCGACCAGCTTCTCGGCGAGCACGCGCTGCGAGGCGTCGTGGAAGTCGCGGAAGTTGGCGCCCGGCTTCACCGCCGCGATGCCCGCCTCCTGCGCCTCGTACACCGCGTCGTAGATCTTCTTCTGCAGCGCGTCGAAGCGGCCGTTGATCGGCAGCGTGCGGGTGATGTCCGCGGTGTAGTACGAGTGCGTCTCCACACCGGCGTCGAGCAGCAGCAGCTCGCCGGAGCGCACCGCGCCGTCGTTGCGCACCCAGTGCAGCGTGGTGGCGTGCGGGCCCGCGGCGCAGATCGAGCCGTAGCCGATGTCGTTGCCCTCGACGCGGGCGCGCAGGAAGAACGTGCCCTCGATGTAGCGCTCGCTGGTGGCCTCGGCCTTGTCGAGGACCTTCACGACGTCCTCGAAGCCGCGCGCGGTCGAGTCGACGGCCTTCTGCAGCTCGCCGACCTCGAAGGCGTCCTTCACCAGGCGGGCCTCGGAGAGGAAGACGCGCAGCTCCTCGTCGCGCTCCGCGGTGACCTTGTCGGTCAGCGCGGCCTCGATCCCGGCGTCGTATCCGCGCACGACGCGGACGGGTCCGGTCGCCTCGCGCAGGGCGCCCGCCAGCTCGCGCACGTCGGACGCGGGCATGCCGTACAGCTTCTCGGCCTCGGTGAGGGAGTGCCGGCGGCCGACCCAGAGCTCGCCCATGCCGTCCAGCCAGAACTCGCCGTTCTCACGGTTGGAGCGCGGCAGCAGGTAGATCGTGGCCCGGTGACCGTCGGAGACCGGCTCCATGACGAGGACGCCGTCCTCGGTCTGGTTGCCGGTGAGGTACGCGTACTCGACGGAGGCCCGGAAGGCGTACTCGGTGTCGTTGGAGCGCGTCTTCAGGTTGCCCGCGGGGATCACCAGGCGCTCGCCCGGGAACCGCGCGGAGAGCGCGGCGCGGCGGGCGGCGGTGTTCTCGGCCTGCGCGATCGGCCGCAGGTCGTGCAGCTCGGTGTCGGCCCAGCCGGACTTCATGTTCTCGGCGAGCTCGTCGGACACGCCCGGGTACAGGCCGTTCTTGCGCTGCTTGATCGGCTCTTCTTCGGACTCTTCCGGGGTCGCCGGGTTGAGCGCCTCCGACACGATCTGCCTCCTTTGTACGACACTGGGCCGTCCTCCATCGTACGGGCGTACGGAAGGGGGCCCAGGGCCGGAAGGCCACTTACCCGTCGTGCCCGGCGCCGCACGCCGGCGGGCCGGGGTCGGCTCACTCGAAGCGGGCCGCCAGCAGCACCACGTCCTCGTCGCTGTCCACCGCGTCGAGCCCGTCCGGCAGGACGGTGTGCAGCACGTGGTCGGCGATCGCCCCGGGGTCGTCCCTGATGCCCTTGGGCACGCTCGCCGCGGCCGCGTGCAGCCGCGCGAAGGCCCGGTCCATCGCCTCGCCGGTGCGGTACAGCAGCCCGTCGGTGTAGAGCAGCACCGTTTCTCCAGGCTCCGGGCTGATCTCCACGCTCGGCGCCTCCCAGCAGGCGAGCATCCCGAGCGGCGCGGACAGGGAGGTCTCCACGAACTCGGTGCGCCGCTCCCCGACGATCAGCGGCGGGCTGTGCCCGGCCCCGGCGAGGACGACCTTGCGCAGCGCGGGCTCGCAGTACGCGAAGAGGGCGGTCGCCGACCGCGCGGGCTCGGTCAGCCGGAGGAGCAGCTCCAGGTCGGAGAGGACGGCGACGGGGTCCTCGCCCTCCATCACCGCGTACGCCCGCAGCGAGGCGCGCAGCCGCCCCATCGCGGCCACCGCGCTCGGCCCCGACCCGGTCACCGAGCCGACCGCGAGCCCGAGCGCCGCGTCCGGCAGCGGCAGCGCGTCGTGCCAGTCGCCGCCGCCGAGCGGTCCGGTGCGGTGCCGGGCGGCGAGCTGCACCCCGGCGACCCGGGGCAGCCGCGAGGGCATGAGCTCCTCGCGCAGGGTGTGGTCGGCCGCGCGGACGCGGTCCAGTTCGATCAGCCGCGCCACGTGCTCGCAGGCGTGGCGTGCGTACAGCCCGACCAGGTGGCGGCGGCGCTCGGTCGGCTCGGCGGGCTCGTCGTACAGCCAGACGGCGGCGCCGATCCGGGTTCCCGTGCCGGTGGCCAGGGCCACGGCGTAGCTCGCGGCGTAGCCGAGGCGGGCGGCCACCTCGCGCTGGCGCGGGTCGAGGTTGTCCTCGGCGAGCAGGTCGGGCTGCGCGATCTCGTCCGGCACACCGCCCGGCCGGCCCTCGACGGCGTCCAGGATCCTGCCGTACGAGGTGGCGCCGCGCGGCACCGTCTCGAGGTGCCCCAGATCCGCGCGGCCGAGGCCGAGGCCGACGGTGGTGTCGGGGCCGAGTCCGTCGGCGGGTTCCACGACGACGAGGCCGCGCCGGGCCCCCACCAGCGCGGCGCCCGCGCGCAACAGCTCCCGCAGGGCCTCGTCGAGGGTGGCCGTACGGGCCAGCCGCTCGGTCAGTTCGTGCAGCGTGGTGAGGTCGGAGACCCAGCCGGCCAGGCGGTCCTGGAGCACGGCGCCGGGTGCGGTGAGGACGGGGGCGCCCTCGGGGACGGCTGCGGCGGGCGTGGTCTGCGCGGTGGGCGGGACAGTGTGGGCCGGTGGCGGAACTGTGGAATCGATTCCGGCCACTTTCGGAAGGTGAGGGGCGTTCATGGCTGACGGCTTTCCGGCCGGTGCGTAATGCTCGATAGCATCGCAAACCCCCATGTCATTCTGCGCCGCTAGCAGTGCCTCCAGATGTACACGCACTGGTGAGGGGATGTCCAGCATTGTCCTGCTGGGATTCCTGGTGTCCGGGAGAATTCCGGGGCGGAAAAAAGATCTTGAAAAGATGGCTGAAAACAGCGCAGGGTTAGGGCATATTGGGGTCGACTGACGTTGTTCGGTAAAGCGTTGCAGTGGTCGCGCTGGGTACGTACTCAGTGATGGCCAGGGGCAGTTGGGACCCGTTCGGAACCTGACCGAGGACCCGGGCGTCCTAACGCACGACGACCGTGCCCCATCCTCCCGTGGCGGAGGCGGCAAGCAATATCGCGGGACGGCAAACGCCAGGCGCCGCCACCCCACGCCACGTCAACGCTCGGTTCAGAGTGGTTCCCCATGCCGCAGGCTGGGGTCGGATGTGCCAGCTCGTACGTACAGCGAAGAGATCCACACATGGTGTGAAGTGGCCCGCAGTCTCCCCGGCTAACGCCGGCGTGCAACGGAAAGGAACGAGCGCTCATGCGCGAGATCCTCGGAAGGCGACGCAGGCTCCTGCCCTGGCGAATCGGAAGAAAGCCCGGCCGGAGCGCCGGACAGCTCGGCGCGGCCCTGACCTTCGCGACCGAATGGCGGTGGCCCGTACTGCCGGGCGTCGCCCTCGACCGGCGTGACGGAAGCCGCTGCGCCTGCCCCGACCCCGACTGCGCGGTACCGGGCGCGCACCCCCTCGACCCCGGCCTCCTCGCCGCCACCACCGACGAGCGGATGGTCCGCTGGTGGTGGACCAACCGGCCCGGCGCGCCCGTCGTGCTCGCCACCGGTGGCAGCGCCCCGTGCGCCGTGAGCCTGCCCGCGGAGGCGGGCGTGCGCGCCCTCGCCGCGCTCGACGAGGCGGGCATCAGGCTCGGCCCGGTCGTCGCCACCGAGGAGCGGGTCCATCTGCTCGTCGCGCCGTACTCACTGGCCCAGTTGGGCGAGCTCCTCTACGCCAGGGACCACGTCCCCGGCTCGCTCCGCTTCCACGGCGAGGGCGGCTACCTCGCACTGCCGCCCTCCGAGACGGGACAGGGCCGGGTCCGCTGGGAGCGCGCCCCGCTGCCCGGCTCCGCCGCCCCCTGGGTGCCGGACGTCGAGGCCGTGGTGGACGCGGTCGTCGACGCCCTCACTCGTACGGGTGTGAGCGCACCCGAGTTGTAGGGGAATTGGGCGCGCGGCGGCCGGGCCGCGCGCCCGCGGTCGTTATCTTCGGCTCATGCAACCCCGCCTCATCGCGCTCATGGGCGTCGCGGCCGTCACGGTCCTGCTGCCGCTCGCCGGCGCGTCCGCGGGACCGGTGGGCGACGGTGACGCGAAGTCGCCCCTGCCCGCCCCGTCGAACGCCTCTCCGGAACCGCACCGGCCCCCGGAGGCCCGGCGGAACTCCTCGTTCCCTTCGGGCCTCGGCGCGACCACCGTCGCCCGCTGCGGACCCGAACTCTCCGCGCCCGACGGCATCGAGGCCCAGACCTGCGTCCTCACCCAGGAGCGCGACACCTGGGCGCGCACCTACTACCGCAACGCCACCGGCGAGGAGCTGACCGCCGTCCTCACCCTGATGGGCCCCGGCGGACGCACCGTACAGATGCACTGCGCGGTGGAGCCGGGCGACGAACCGGCGACGTGCGAGACCCCGCACGAGCGGACGGCGGGCGAGGTGGGCGCCTACTCGGCGGTGGCGGAGTACGCGGCGGGAGAGACGGCCGGGCTGCTGCTGCGCTCGGGCAGCAACTCACCGAAGCCACAGGGCAGTTGAGCACCGGACCAGGCCGCCGGGCATGAAAAGGCCCGGTTGCTGGCGACGGGGGATGCACCAGCAACCGGGCTACCTGAACGGTAACAAGAGATCGGCTCCTGGCAAATTCGATCTCAGTTATCCGGACAGGGATTCGTATACGGCGACGGGGAGTTGTGACCGCGGTCACGCGCCCCGTGCGCGGCGCACGCGCCGGCCCGCGGACCGGCGCGACGAGGTCAGCTGAGCGTCACCTGGCGGTTGGTCAGACCGCCGCGCGCCCGGCGCTCGTCCGGGGTCAGCGGGGCATCCGAGGCGAGCGCGGCGGCGAGCCGCTCGGCGAACGCCGCGGCCGGCTTCTCGACGTCCGCGGCACCGACACCGGTCGGCAGGTCCCACACCGGCACGGTCAGCCCGTGCGCACGGAAGGAGCCGACCAGACGGGTGCCCTCGCCCAGACCGGACGTGCCGGCCGCGTGCAGCCGGGCCAGCGCGTCGAGCAGCTGCTCCTCCGGGTGCGGCATGACCCAGCGCAGGTGGTTCTTGTCCGGGGTCTCGCACCAGTACGCGGCGTCGACGCCGGTCAGCTTCGCGGTCGGGATGGCGGCGTCGTTCGCCCGCTCCAGGGAGGCGGCGACCTCCGGCGTCGTGTTCTCCGCGTCCGGCACCCAGAACTCGAAACCGGCGTGCACGGCCGGCTCGAACGGGCCCTCGGGGTCGAGGAGATCCTGCAGCCGCGGACCGTCGGCCGGGGCGCGGCGGCCCTTCACCGGCGTACCCGGCTCGGCCTCCAGGGCGCGCTGCAGGGTGTCCGCCAGGTCGCGGCTGATGTCACCGGACGCGGTGTCGTTCTGCAGCCCGAGCAGGACCGAACCGTCGTCGCGGCGCAGCGCGGGCCACGCCATCGGCAGCACGGTGGCGAGGGAGACCGAGGGGACGCCCTCCGGAAGCCCGCCCTTGAGGGTCAGCTCGACCGTCGCGGCCGGCACCAGCTCGCGCAGCGCGACCCAGTCGCACTCGCCGGGCAGGCCCTCGAAGGGGCGCTGCACCAGCTCGGTCACCGCGTGGGCGGCGGCCCGGCCGTGACAGGCCTTGTAGCGGCGGCCGGAACCGCAGGGGCAGGGCTCGCGGGCGCCGACGACCGGCAGCTCCCCGTCGCCCCGCTGCGGCTGCTGCGACTTGCCCTTGGTCTGCGGGCGCTTCTTGGCCATCTTGGGTGTCTCCCGGCTACGGCTCTCTTGCGTACGGGCGCGAGCCTAGCCGTTGGTACGGGAGCCGTCGGGACGCGTGCCCGCGCGGCCGCCGCACCCGGGCCGGGGCGCCCCGGGCAACCGGACGGTCAGTCCAGGTCGTCGAAGGGGTCGGCGAACGCCAGGTCGGAGAGTGCGGCCGCCGACGGCGCGGCGACGCGCGTAGCGAAATCCTCGTGGCGGTGCCCCGACGCGAGGACGACCCACACGGTGACCTCGCCGTGCACGTCGTCGCGGACCCCCCAGGTGTCGGAGAGCGCCGTGATGATGTTGAGCCCGCGGCCGCCGCGCGCCGTCACCGACGGGGTGGCGGGGACCGGGCGGGTCGGGCCGCCGCCGTCCGTCACCTCGACCGTGAGCCGGCCCGCCCTGTCGACGTGCCACGCCGCCCGCACGTCACCGTCGCCGACCATCCCGCGGCCCAGCGGCCTGCCGTGCCGGCAGGCGTTGCTGAGCAACTCCGACAGGACCAGTACGGCATCGTCGACCACCGACTCCGGCACTCCGCTCATGCGCAGCTGACCGCGCATCCGCTGTCGTGCCTCCCCCACGCCCGCAGGGCCATGGGGAACGGCCATGCTCGACGACGTGGGCACCTCCCGTGCCACCACCAACGCCACCCCCGAGACCTCCTTCGCCCCACGCCACGGTGTGGATGCCCCAATGGACTGGACCGGAAACCGGCCAATCCCCGCCCGGTGACGCACTCGTAACGATCGAATACGGACCGAACGCGCCGGTGCACACCCTGTAACCGGAGTTAACGGAGTCCCAGACGGTCCAGTTGGGACAGGACCTGCTTAGGGCGGTTGGTGATGATCGCGTCGACACCCAGTTCGGCGCAGAGTTCCACGTCCTCCGGCTCGTTCACCGTCCACACGTGCACCTGGTGTCCCGCGCGTTTCAGCTTCTCCACGTATCCGGGGTGGTTGCGCAGGATCCGCAGGGCCGGGCCTGCGATGCCCACGCCCGCGGGCAGGCGTCCGTCGCGGTGGCGCGGCGAGACGAACTGCATCAGGTAGACGGTCGGCAGCGTCGGGGAGGCGGCCCGTACGCGGTGCAGTGAACGCGCGGAGAAGCTCATGATCCGTACCGGCGACGCGGCATCGGACGCGGGGGCGTCCAGGCCGAAGCGCTTGAGCAACAGGAGCAGGCGCTCCTCCACCTGGCCCGCCCAGCGGGTGGGGTGCTTGGTCTCGATCGCGAGGCGGACCTGACGTCCCGAAGCATTACTTTCGGCCACCAGCTCCAGGAGCCGCTCCAGCGTGAGGACGGAGGTGTCCTCGCCCGCCCCGCCCGTGGGGCCCTCCCAGTCCGGGCCCTCCTCGGCCTCGCCGTGCTGTCTCTTCCAGGAGCCGAAGTCCAGGGCGGCGAGATCGGCGAGTTCGAGGGCGGAGACGGCGCCGCGGCCGTTCGACGTACGGTTGACGCGCCGGTCGTGTACGCACACGAGGTGGCCGTCGGCGGTGAGCCGTACGTCGCATTCGAGGGCGTCGGCACCGTGCTCGACCGCCTTCTTGTAGGCGGCCAGGGTGTGTTCGGGAGCGTCTTCGGAGGCTCCGCGGTGGGCGACGACCTGGATCTGGTGCTGTCGTGCGAGGGTCACCGCGTCATGGTGCCATCACGGGGTACCCGACGGCTCGCCGGACGGCCCCCTCCAGGGGCGCCGGACGCACAGGATCGGCTTATGGTGCCCTGACAGCCCATGGGAAAAGCTGACTGCAGACATCTGTACGGCGTACCCGCGCAGGCCGTGTACGCGGGGGGCCGGGCCGCCCCGTACACAGGTAACAGGTGCACAGTAGGCCCCCTGGGCACAGCAGGCACCGCCGAGCCGTGACCGAGAACGCACGCAACGACAGCCGAGAACGCACGCAACGACAGCATGGACCGAGGAGAAGAGCTGTGAGCACCGAGAACGAGGGCAACGAGGTACCCAAGGCCCCGTCCGCGCCTCCCGCGCCGGTGGACGCTCCCGCTGTTCCCGCCGACTCCGCTGCCGCCGGTCCCGCCGCCGGGTCCGCGCCCGGGGCCGACGCCGGCGCCGGGGCGCAGGCCGCGCCCGCCGGACAGCCGGGGCACGGCGGGACGCACGCCGCTCCCGCGCACTCCCACGCTCCCGCCCACGCCCCCGCCCCGCCCGCTCCGGCCGCCGCGGGCGCCCCGCAGGGCGGTTCCGGCGCGGGGAACTGGCCGCCGCCCGCGCCGCCCGCCGTGCCCTCGTACGCAACGGGCGGCGGTTCCGGTTCCGGCTGGGGCGCCTCGTACCACCCGCAGGAGCCGAAGTCCGGCGGCCGGCGCGGCGGCCTGGTCGCGGCGGTGCTCGCGGCGGCGCTGATCGCGGGCGGCATCGGCGGCGGCGTCGGCTACTGGGCGGCCGAGCGGGGCGACGACGACGCGGGCTCCACGACGGTCTCCGCCGCGGACACCCCCTCCGACCTCAAGCGCGAGCCCGGCTCGGTCGCCAAGACCGCGAACGACGCGCTGCCGAGCGTCGTGACCATCGAGGCGCAGAGCGGCGGCGGCGAGGGCGGCACGGGCACCGGCTTCGTCTACGACAAGCAGGGCCACATCCTCACCAACAACCACGTGGTGGCGTCGGCCGCGGAGGGCGGCAAGCTCCAGGTGACGTTCTCGAACGGCAAGAAGTACGGTGCCGAGGTCATCGGCCGCGCCGAGGGTTACGACGTGGCGGTCATCAAGCTCAAGAACGCCCCCGAGGGCCTCAAGCCGCTCGCGCTCGGCAACTCCGACCGGGTGGCCGTCGGCGACTCGACCATCGCGATCGGCGCGCCCTTCGGCCTGTCGAACACGGTGACGACGGGCATCGTCAGCGCTAAGAACCGCCCGGTGACCTCCAGCGACGGCGGCCAGAGCGGCAAGAGCTCGTACATGAGCGCGCTGCAGACCGACGCGTCCATCAACCCGGGCAACTCCGGCGGGCCGCTGCTCGACGCGCGGGGCGCGGTGATCGGCATCAACTCCGCGATCAAGCCCGCGGAGAGCGGCGGCGGCATCGGCGGCGGCGGCCAGTCCGGCTCCATCGGCCTGGGCTTCGCGATCCCGGTGAACCAGGCGAAGCAGGTCGCCCAGCAGCTGATCAAGACCGGTACGCCGGTCTACCCCGTGATCGGCGCCTCGGTCTCCCTGCAGCAGGAGGGCGACGGCGCGACGATCAGCCGGGGCGGCGCGGACGGCACGTCCAAGCCGGTCACCCCGAACGGCCCGGCGGACAAGGCGGGCCTCAAGCCCGGCGACGTCATCACCAAGCTGGACGACATGCCGGTCGACAGCGGCCCGACCCTGATCGGCCAGATCTGGACCCACAAGCCGGGCGACACCGTCAAGATCACCTACGAGCGCGACGGCAAGGAGCACACGGTCGACGTGACCCTGGGCCAGCGCAAGGGCGACAGCTGACCCGCTAGTCTGGTCCCCGCGCAGTCCTGATCCCACCGCTTGGACCCGGACGGGACGGCGCGGGGTGGGTTGCCCGAGCGGCCTAAGGGAACGGTCTTGAAAACCGTCGTGGCGCGAGTCACCGTGGGTTCAAATCCCACACCCACCGCAGCAGGTCAGCGCGTGTGCTGGTCAGAAGGGTGCCTCTCAGTGAGAGGCACCCTTTTTCGTGGGGGATGTCTCTCACCTTCTCCGGGTCAACTCACCAATGCCGGGGACGCGATCGTTCGTGCGCGGTCATGGAGGTCGCGGGCCGCGGCGTTCTTCAAGTGCGGTCGAATCAGGCTGAACATCGTCTTCACGCGATCGTCGGCCCGCCCGGACTGGACCATGGGGTAGTCGTCGAGCGCCTGGTGCCAGGTGGCACAAGCCGCTTCCAAGTGGCCTATCTCCAATTGTCGTTCCGCGAGCGTGGCGCGGTGCCGAACCCGTGCGCGCCGGTAGACGCTGAAACGGACCCTGTCCGATTGCTGCATGGCTTCGATGGCCCCGGACACGTCACCGAGCTCGTAACGCACCTGACTGATGTGGTAGTTGAGCGACGACGGATCGTACGAGCCGAACGCTTTGCCGCGGGATTCCGCGCGGTCCATGGCGGCCTCTGCCTCCCGGATGTACCGCAGGGCGCTCGCACGGTCGCCCGTCTGCGCCGCTGTGTGCGCCTGCTGACCGGCGAGGAAGGCCCGCATTCGAGGGCCGGCCTTCGGGGACGCGGCGGCAGCGGCTTCCGCCAGTTCCATGGCTTTGGACCCGTGGTGCAGGTCGCGACCGCCTGCACGCTCATGCCACGCAAGGTCGTGCAGTACGTGAGGTGGTCCTCAGCCGCTCCAGCCAGCTCCAGTGCCTTCACGTAATAGCGCTGGGCGAGGCCGTGGAGCCCTTCATCCACGGCCATGTAGCCCGTCAGGTACAGCAGATCGGATGCAGCGGACTGCATCGCCCGCCGGACATTCGCGGGAGCATCGGCGCGGAGGAACGAGGCGACCGTGTTGACCATGAATGAGGCCGCCATGGGGCGGGCGTGACGTCCGCCGAATTGGTCGTCCAGTTCTGAGACGCGTTCGGTCATCGCTATGACCATGTCCACTTCGTTCATGCCGATGCGTGACGTGCGTCCGGACTGCACGGCTTCGGCGCGTCCGATCACGTCGGGCCACCCGGGGATCGTCAAGGCGACCGAGAACAGGCCCGCACCGAGGACTCTGCGACGGGACGGGTCCATGTCCTGCCTCCCCAGATCGACCAGCCCTTCCACGGTATCCGCGGACGCAGGGGAGTGATCGAGGGGAACGGGCAGGCCCGCTTCAGCATGCGTGACCGGACGGCCGAGCCGCCGGGAGAAGGCTTCGAGGATGCAACCCCGCACAGCCTCCCGAGGAACGGTGCCGCCCAGCCAGTGGCTCACGGCTGACTCGTCGTAGCGCAAGGGGGTGCCGGTTTCCGTACCTATGCGGTTCACGGCCCGTGCGAGCTGGCGGTACGTCCAGCGGCTTTCGGCGAGCAGGCGGCCGAGCGCTCCGTTCGGTTCGCGCTGCGCCATGACTCCCAACTTCCCACGTTGGCACTCGCTTTCAAGGCTTTCAAGTCCTGAGGGTGCTGCCACAGTACCGCTGTGCGTGGTCGCGCGGTTGCGTAGAGCACACGAAAGATCGGCGAACCGTTCGCCACATACATCTCCGCAGAGGGGCTGAGCCATGAGAAGCGAAGCGCGGGCAGCGCTGGCCCGGATGACCGAGGTGCAGGGCACGGACGGAGTGCTGATGCTCGGCACCGCTGACGGGCACGAGCTGCCCCCAGTACCCACCGTGCCAGTGCCCTCAGCACCGAGCCGGTCAGGCTGCCGCCCACGTACGGCGGTAGCTCCCCCTGTCCGACTGCCATTGCGTGACGGCGGTCGGCAGCCGGACAGGTCCACCGATGCACCAACCAACGAAGGAGAGTGCTGCAGTGTCCGCAACGCTAGTACGGCCCGCCCCGGAGATCGTGGCGCGGCGAGCCCGCGAGATCCTCACGATCGTCGAGGCCGACCGCGAGTTCGACCGCCTGCGCACGGCATGCGCGAAGTACGACGAGGACTGGCAGAGCTTCACGGGGTACGCCCTGGTGGACGGATTCGATGTCGCGAAGGACACCGAGCCTCTGTTCCCCGAGGCGATGCGTGCCATGGCGATCAAGTCGGCCGTCTACGAGATGACGGACCAGAACGAGGAGGCCGCCGAGCTTCCCGTGGCGGTGCCCGTCGACGAGATGATCCACGCGCTCGCCGCCCAGTTCACGGTGCTCTGCCGCATCCAGGACCGTACGAACATCAAGTTCGTGCACGCCACCGACCACGAGGCCATCGGCGAGTGGGATCACGGCGACTACACCCACCAGGTCTACCGGGCGGCGTGGGGGCCGATGAACGAGCGCTGCTGGTTCGGCAAGGAGGAGACCGCCAGGCGCAAGGCGGTCGTCACCGCGAAGTACGGCCCCATCGGTGTCCTTGACGGTGGCCGTCGCTTCGCTCCCGGTTTCCCCATGGCGAGCCAGGAGCGCTAGTTGAAGGCACGGCGTAGCGCCAGCGTCGCGTCGATCTCCGGGAAGGCCCGCCGGATCTCCCGGTCTGCAAGGTCGATCAGCAGCTCCAGCGCACCGGGTGCTGCGTCGTGCACCAGCTCACGCAGGTACGCATCCAGGTCGGCGACGTCATCGGGCAGCGCGACGTCGCCGAGCAGAGCCACACCGTCCGTCTTGTACGGCGCGGGCGGTAGCCCCACCTTCTCCGGGTGCACGCAGACAGGCACACCGCGCGGGGTGTACCTGTGGCCGTCCTCCGGGTTGAAGGGGCACTCACGAGACGGACGCTCGACCACGTCGAACGCACCGAGCGGAAAGCGGCGGGACGGACAGATGCCGCACGCGCGGTGGCCGTCACCAGAGACGAATGCCTCAGCCATGGGCGGCAGCGTAGCGGGGTCGACGTGCCGGGACAGCAGCTCCAGGAGGCCCACACCCGCGCGGGTGACAGCTGGCGGGAGCAGCCCAGTACCGTGGGCCGGAGCCGGTGGACCAGTGTGGGCCACTGGGGCGTGTGCCCCGGCGAATGGCCGGATATTGGCAGGTCAGAGCGCCTATCCGATCGAAAGCGCGCAGGTCCTTGAAACCGTACGTGGCAGCGATGTCACCGTGGGTTCAAATCCCACACCCACCGCAGTGGTTGACGGCGCTCGGCCCGGACACGGGCAGCGCGTGCGGAAAGGGCGCGATCCCTGGGGGGATCGCGCCCTTTCTGTGTTGTCCCGCCTTACGGCGCGATGATGCGCCTGGTCAGTCGTTGGCGCAGGTGTTGCCGAAGGCCGGGTTCAGCAGGCCGATGACGTCAACGGTGTTGCCGCAGGCGTTGACCGGGATGTGGATCGGGACCTGGACCATGTTGCCGGAGATGACGCCCGGGGAGTTCACGGCGGCGCCCTGCGCCCCGGAGTCGGCGGCGGCGAGGCCGGCGCCGCCCATGACGAGGGCACCGGTGCCCAGCACGACAGCGGTCGTCTTCTTCATTGCGGACATGCTTGTTCTCCTTGATTACGTGCCTGTCGAAGGCGCCCCGCCGGGCCACACACAACACGACGTCGCTCCGGCAGAGGAGCAGCACACCTGTCGGGCGCCTGCGTGATCAACGCTCACCCCCGCCGCCGGACACGTTCGTGCCGCCATTCGGGGGACAGTCATGGCCGGCGGGGCGGGCGTGGGGCGGCAGGGGCGGTCAGGCGTGGTCCGTCAGGCGGGCCGCCGAGGCGATCGTCGAGTGGGCCTCGCGTTCGGTGAGGCCGACGCGCAGGGCGGCGGCGGTGAGCTGGGGCGCCAGGGCCTCGCCGATGCCGTTCTCGTACGCGCGGCAGGCGGCCCAGAACAGGCGCGTGTTGCGCTGGCCCTCGTGCGCCGCGAGGACGAACTGCACGAGCCCCTGGCCGCGTTGGGCCTCCTGGTTCGAGGAGTGGGGGTGTGCCGCTCGTGTGATGTCTGGCTGTGTGGTGGAGGGGGCGCGGGGGGCGCGCGACGGGGGCGGTGCGAGCAGGCGGAGCAGGGTGGGCGGGCAGGGTGCGGGCGGCAGGTGGCCCGTGCCGGGCACGGTGCTGTAGATCCCGTGTTCGGTACGGGAACCGGGCCCGACGAGGTAGCCGCCCGCGCCCCTGATGTCGATGCCGGGGGCGAGCCGGCCCGCCGAGTTGGGGACCACGGCGTGCGGCGGCCCCGTCAGCCAGATGTGCCGGCCACCGCTCGGCGTGGTCACGACGACGGTCGGGGGGATCGTGAAGAGGTGGCGCAGGGCCAGTTCGCGCAGGCCGGCGGACGCGTCCGTACCGGACTTGGTGTCCAGGTCGATCCCGATCAGATGGTGTGGCGGCAGCCCGCAGGCGATGCCGTAGCCGGTGGCCCAGGGGGCGGCGGCGAAGAGTTCGCGGATGCGGTGCGGGTCGGTCGTCGCGTCGTACACGCCGTGCCCGGGGCGGCCGCATTCGCCGTGGCAGAGTGCCGGTTGCGGGTCGTCGTGGTGGGGGGAGCGCAGGGCGGGGAGCTTGGTGCGGGAGAGCGGGATCACCGAGAGGCCCCGCTCGGCCGCGGACAGGGCGTGGGCGAGCGCGAGGGTGGCGGCGCGGCGATCGGCGACGGTGCGGGCGGCGGTGCTGGAGCTGGCGGTGCTGCGGGCGGCAGCGCTGGAGTCGGCGCTGCTGGAGTCGGCGGCGCTGGACGCGAGGTCGCGGGCGGCCGCGTCGGACGCGGAGGTGCGGGCGGCCGCGCTGGATGCGGAGGAGCTGCTTCCAGTGGCGCCGCGTTCGGTGGGAGCCATGACTTCATTTTCGTACACACGTTCGAAGAAGGGAAGAGGGGGCGGTCCCCGGACGGTGGGGTGGTGTGCCCCGGAAGGGGCGCCGCCCCCTCGCGCCGGTCGATCGGCACGGCGCTGCCGGAACGCTTCACCTCATGCGGCACAAGGCGAGCGCCACGGTTCGAATGGGTTCGCACAGACCTGAAACAGGATCCAGGGGGCGCACAGCATGTTTATCGACATGTCATCACGCTTGCGGGGGAATCGGGGCGATAGGGGTGGTTCGCCGGGGATTCGGTGGGCAACTCTGATCTCGCGACGTCGTACTGAACTCCAAGGCGGTCGGCCAACTTCCTTGGGACAAGCCGTACTTCTGGTGCTCACGGACCCACGTCCGGCGTGCACCTCCTGCTCTGGAGGAAACAGACATGGCAAGCATCCGTACCGCCCGCATCTTCGCTGCCGCCGCCGCCGTGCCGCTGGCTGCGGCGCTCTTCACGGGCATCGCGACGGCCGACAACGGTTCCTTCGCGAACGACGGATCGAACGCGGGTGTGGCGACGGTGAACGGCAGCGGGGTCGGCCACAACAACAGCGGCAACTCGTCCACGACGCAGCAGCAGGCGGTCGGCAACGGCGCCTCCAACCAGAGCAACACCGCGCAGGTGAACGGCTCCGCGTTCACGGCGATCCACCAGGAGAACGAGAACATCGCGGTCAACTTCACCCACCTCTGGTGAGTCGACGGCCCCTTGAGCCGCTCGGGACGGCTCCAAGGGGCGTGGGCTGTGGGGTGTGACGCTCTGTGCGGCGGTGCTTCGGCGCCGCCGCACAGGCGTGTTCGGGGGTGGGTCGGGGCAGGGCGGTCCATCGCGGGTGAGCTCATGGCGTCGGCGTCTCTTGGCGTCGGCGTCTCTTGGGGTCGGCATCTCTTGACATCGACCCGCGATCTGACGGACAGTCAGAAACCCTTGCCGGTACGGGAGGACGGCGTGCGCCCCGTACGAGCGGTGCGCGCAGCCGTGACCCCGTACCGCCCGTACGCGCCGTACGAGCCGGAGAGGCCGCCACCGTGTACCTCGCCCCCACCGAACGCCAGCGCCGACTCCGTGCCGAACTCCGCGCGTACTTCCGGGGCTTGATGCCGGACGGGCCCCTTGACGGGGCGGACACGCAGGGCCAGCGACGGCTGCTGCGGCGGATCGGGGCCGACGGCATGCTGGGCATCGGCTGGCCCGTCGAGTACGGGGGCCAAGGGCGCGGCGCCGACGAGCAGTTCGTCTTCTTCGACGAGGCGTACCGCGCGGGCGCGCCGGTGTCGATGGTCACCCTCAACACCGTCGGGCCGACCCTCATGAAGTACGGCACGGAGGAGCAGAAGGCCGCCTTCCTGCCCCGCATCCTCAGCGGTGACCTCGTCTTCGCGATCGGCTACAGCGAGCCTTCCGCCGGGACGGACCTCGCATCCCTGCGGACGAGGGCGGTGCGCGTCGGCGCCGAGGGGGCGGGGGGCGGGACGAGCGAGGGGGTGGGCAGCGGGGCAGGTGACGGGGCGCTCGGTGAGGCGGTCGGGGAGGTGGCCGGGGAGGCGGTCGGTGGGGGCGGGGGCTGGCTGATCGACGGCCAGAAGATCTTCACGTCGAACGCGCAGAACGCCGACTGGATCTGGCTGGCCTGCCGCACCGACCCCGACGCCCCCAAGCACCGGGGCATCTCGATCCTGCTCGTCCCGACCGACGCACCCGGCTTCTCCTGGACGCCCATCGAGACCGTCGGCGGCCTGACGACGACGGCCACCTATTACGACGGCGTACGGGTGCCCGCCGGCCACCTGGTCGGCGAGGAGAACGGCGGCTGGGGCCTCATCACCAACCAGCTGAACCATGAACGGGTGGCGCTCGCCGCGATCGGCATGCAGGCGGAGGACTTCTACACGGCGGCAAGGGCGGCGGCGCGCACACCCGATCCGGTGACGGGCGAGCGCCGCATCGACGCCCCGTGGGTGCGGGCGCGGCTGGCCGAGGCGCATGCCCGGCTGGCGGCGACACGCCTGCTCAGCTGGCGTCTGGTGGGGGACGTGGGCGCGGGGTCGCCCGCGCCGGGCGACGCGAGCGGCGTGAAGTTCATGGGGACCGAATCGGCCGTGGCGGTGTATCGGATGTGCCAGGAGGCGGTGGGCGAGGCGGGGTTGGTCCGGGCCGGCTCACCGGGCGGATTCGGGGACGGGGAGCTGGAGCGGATGAACAGGGCGGCGCAGATCAACACGTTCGGGGGCGGGGTGAGCGAGGTGCAGCGCGAGATCGTGGCGACGATGCGGCTCGGGATGCGGAGGGGGCGGCGGTGACGGGTGAGGTCCCGTACGACGAGTTGCGGAGGGGGCGGCGGTGACGGGTGAGATTCCGTACGACGAGTTGCGGGCCTTCGAGGGCAGGGGCGCGGAGGGGACCGGGCGCGGCAAGGACCCGGTCAACCGGCCGATGATCAGGCACTGGTGCGAGGCGATGGGCGACACCCACCCCGCGTACGGCGGCGAGGATCCCGTGGCGCCGCCGACGATGCTGCAGGCCTGGACGATGGGCGGCCTCTCCGCGCGCGGCGGTCGTTTCCGTGCCCACGACGAGCTGTTCGCGCTGCTGGACGGCGCGGGGTACACCTCGGTGGTCGCGACCGACTGCGAGCAGGAGTATCTGCGGGCGCTGCGCCCCGGCGACGAGATCACCTACGACGCGGTCATCGAGTCGGTCTCGCCGCGCAAGACGACCAAGCTGGGCACGGGCCACTTCGTGACGACGCGGATGGACGTCCTGGCCGACGGCGAACTGGCGGGGACCCACCGTTTCCGCATCCTCAAGTACGCCCCGGCCCCGGCCCCGGCGGCGGCGGAGGAAGCGGAGGCGGCAACGGCAACGGAAGCGGAGACGGCAGCGGCAGCGGCTCGTCGGGAGCGGGGCGTCGCGGGGGGCGAGAGGGAGCGCAGCAGCCGCCGTCCCCGCCCCGTCGTCAACCGCGACAACGCCGGGTTCTGGGCGGGCGTCGCCGAGCACCGCCTGCTGATCCAGCGCTGCACCGGATGCGGCGCCCTGCGCTTCCCCTGGCTGCCGGGTTGCAACGCCTGCGGCTCGCCCGAGTGGGACACGGTCGCGGCGAGCGGTGAGGGCACGGTCTATTCGTACGTCGTGATGCACCACCCGCCGTTCCCGGCCTTCGACCCGCCCTACGCCGTGGGGCTCGTCGAACTGGCGGAGGGCGTACGGATCGTCAGCAACGTCATCGGGGTGCCGTACGACAAGGTGCGGGTGGGGATGCCGGTACGGCTGGAGTTCCAGCGGGTCGACGCGGAGTTGGAGCTGCCGATGTTCCGAGCCGTGGACGACGCCGGCGCCGGGGCCGACGCCGAGGCCGAGGCCGAGGCCGAGGCCAACGCTGGTACCGGTACCGGCGTCGCGGAAGGTGTGGGCTGACATGGACTTCACGCCCACCCCGGAGCAGGCGGCGGCACGTGAACTCGCCGAGGAGATCTTCGCCGACCTGGCCACTCCGGAACGGCTCGCGGCGGCGGGTACGGGGTCGGACGCCGAGCTGTGGAAGGCGCTGTGCGCGGCGGGACTGCCGGGCGCGGTGGAGGAGGTCGGGCTGCTCGGACTCGTGCTGCTCCTGGAGGAGCAGGGGCGGGTCACGGCGCAGGTGCCGTTCGCGGCGAGCTGTGTCTACGGCGTGCTCGCGGTGGCGGCGCACGGCACGCCGGAGCAGCGGGACCGGCTGCTGCCTCCGCTGCGGCAGGGGAGCGAGGTCGCGACGGGGGCGTTCCCGGCCCGGGGCGGGGTCGTGGCGTCCGCGGACGGGCGGCTGAGCGGCGAGGTGGCGTGGGTGCCGTGGCTGCGGGACGCGACGCAGGTCCTGGTGGCGGCGGCCGACCGGAGCCTGTGGCTGGTGCGGGCGGCCGACGCGCGGGTGGAGCCGGTGGAACTGACCGCACCCTGGGCCGCGGGCCGACTCGTCCTCGACGGGGTGCCTGGGGAGCGGCTCGGTGGGGCGGGCGCCGAACCGCTCCGCGCGGGGCCCGGGGCGTACGAGGACGTGCTGGCCTCCGCGCGCACCGCGTTCGCCGGGTTGCAAGCCGGGGTGTGCGCGGCTTCGCTGGCCCGCGCGGTGGCCCACACGAACGAGCGGGAGCAGTTCGGCCGCCCCTTGGCCGCCAAGCAGGCCGTCCAACTGCGCGCCGCGGACGCCCACATGGACACCGAGGCGATACGGGTGACGGCCTACGAGGCTGCCTGGCGCCACGACGCCGGGCTGCCCTGCGCGACACACGCGCTCACCGCCGCCTGGTGGGCGTCGGAGGCGGGCACCCGCGTTGTCCACGCGGGCCAGCACCTGCACGGCGGCACGGGCGCCGACCTCGACCATCCCGTACACCGGCACTTCCTGTGGGGGCGGCAGTTGGACGCGTACTTGGGGTGCGGCGGCGAAGTGCTGGAGGAGTTGGGCGGGTTGATCGCACGGGACGAGGAGCCGGCATGACGGGGAGCGCAGGTACGCCGGGCAGCGCAGGTACGCCGGGTACGACAGGCACGACCGGCACCCTAGGCACTCCACGCACGACCGGCACCCCAGGCACCCCAGGCACCCCAGGCACCCCAGGCACCCCAGGCACCCCAGGCACTCCAGACACGACCGGCACCCCAGGCACCCCAGGAAGAGCCCCTACCGCCCAAGAAGGCGCGACCCTCCCCCCCCTGGAGATCCCGATCACCCGCACCCTGATCGTCGCCGGCGCCATCGCGTCCCGTGACTACCAGGACGTGCACCACGACGCGGAGTTGGCGCGGGCCAAGGGGTCCCCCGACATCTTCATGAACATCCTCACCACGAACGGCCTCGTGGGCCGGTACATCACCGACCACTTCGGCCCCACCGCCGTCCTGCGCAAGGTGGCCATACGGCTCGGCGCCCCCAACTACCCCGGAGACACCATGGTGTTGACCGGCACGGTCGAGCGCGTCGAACCCTCCCCCGATGGCGACACCGCGACCGTCAAGGTCGTCGGGGCCAACGGCATCGGCAACCACGTCACCGGAACCGTCACCGTCACCGTCACGGCGACCGCCCCCGCGGAGTGGGCCGTATGAGTGTTCGTACGCGCGATCGCCTCGGCGGCAGGGCCGCGATCGCCGGCATCGGGGCGACGGAGTTCTCCAAGGACTCCGGGCGCAGCGAGCTCAAGCTGGCCGTCGAGGCCGTGCGGGCCGCGCTGGACGACGCCGGGCTCACTCCCGCGGACGTGGACGGCATGGTCACGTTCACCATGGACACCAGCCCTGAGATCACCGTCGCCCAGGCGGCCGGCATCGGCGAACTGTCCTTCTTCTCCCGCGTCCACTACGGCGGCGGCGCGGCCTGCGCCACCGTCCAGCAGGCGGCGCTCGCGGTGGCGACCGGAGTGGCCGAAGTCGTCGTCTGCTACCGCGCGTTCAACGAACGCTCGGGCCGCAGATTCGGCTCCGGGGTGCAGCGGCGCGAACCGTCCGCCGAGGGGGCCGCGCTCGGCTGGTCGCTGCCGTTCGGCCTGCTCACCCCCGCCTCCTGGGTGGCGATGGCGGCCCAGCGCTACCTCCACACGTACGGCCTGACACCGGACGCCTTCGGCCACGTCGCCGTGATGGACCGCCGGTACGCGGCCACCAACCCGGCGGCGTACTTCCACGGGAAGCCGATCACCCTGGAGGACCACGCCGCGTCGCGCTGGATCGTCGAACCGCTGCGGCTCCTGGACTGCTGCCAGGAGACGGACGGCGGCCAGGCCCTCGTCGTCACGACCGCGGAACGGGCCCGCGACCTCCGCCACCCCCCGGCGGTGATCGCCGCGGCGGCGCAGGGCGCGGGGCGGGCGCAGGAGCAGATGACCAGCTTCTACCGCGACGACCTCAGCGGGCTCCCCGAGATGAGCGTGGTGGCCCGGCAGCTGTGGCGGAGCTCGGGGCTCGCCCCGGCCGACATCGACGTGGGGATCCTCTACGACCACTTCACGCCGTTCGTGCTCATGCAACTGGAGGAGTTCGGGTTCTGCCCGCCCGGGGAGGCCGCGGGCTTCGTCGCCGAGGGGCGGCTGCCCCTGAACACCCACGGCGGCCAGCTGGGTGAGGCGTATCTGCACGGCATGAACGGCATCGCGGAAGCCGTTCGCCAGGTGCGCGGCACCTCGGTGAACCAGATACCCGGCGCCGCGCGCACTCTGGTGACGGCGGGCACGGGTGTTCCCACATCGGGGCTGATTCTGGCGGGTTGATTCGGGTGGGTTGATCAGGGCGGGTTGATTCGGGTGGGTTGATTGTGGTGGCGGACGGCTGAACTCGGCGCGTCCCTCGCGTGTGCGGCGAGTCCGGGCCCTTTCACTCGCCCTATGCGTCTCCAAAAGCTGATCATTGGACTTGTCCTCGTTCTGACCGCCCTGACCGTGGACCTGACGGCAGCACCACCGGGCGCCGCCGCCGACCCCACACCCGGCACGGGCGGCCCGTCCGGCTGGGCCAGCGCCATCGGCTGGGCCGCGGCGGCCGAAGCGGCCGGTGCGTCGGGTGCGTCGGGTGCGGATGGTGCGTCGGGGGTGTCGGGTGTGTCGGGTGCGGGTGATGTGGCCGAGCTGCCCTGGTCGGGCGCGCGGGCATCCGCGAAGGTGTCGACCTTCAACGGCAAGGCGTTCGACACCTGCAACACCCCGTCCACCGACACCATGCGGCGCTGGCTCAAGTCCAGCTACCGCGGCGTCGGCGTCTACTACGGGGGGCGCGGCCGGGCCTGCAAGACCCAGGCCCACCTCAACCACGCCTGGATGCGCTCGGTGAAGCGCATGGGCTGGCGGGTCCTGCCGATCTACGTGGGTTCCCAGTCGCCGTGCGTCGTCGCGAAGAACAAGCGCCACGTGCGCATCGGAAAGAACCCCGCGGCCCAGGGGCAGCGGGAGGGCAGTGACGCGGTGCGCAGGGCGAAGGCCTTCGGCATCGGGAAGCAGAGCCCGCTCTACCTGGACATGGAGGCGTACCCCTACCGCAAGAAGAGCTGCGCGAGCGCCACGCTCTCCTTCGTCCGCTCCTGGGACCGGCAGGTGCGCAGACAGGGTTACGTCCCCGGCTTCTACAGCAGCGCCGACTCCGGTGTGCTGCACATGGAGATGTCCCGCCGGGCGGGCGTGCGGGACCTGCCCGAGGTGATGTGGTTCGCGCGCTGGCACACCAAGCCGAACCTCTACCGCGAGGCGGCGCTGGGCCGTTCCGCCTGGCACCCGGCCCGGCGCATCCACCAGTACGCGGGCAACGTGAAGGAAAGTCACGGTGGCCGCGCCCTGAAGATCGACCGCAACCTGGTCCACGCCCCGGTGGCACGCATCAGCTGACGCGTCCACCGTGCGGCGGCATCGTGCGGTGAGGCGGTGCGGTGGGGCGGTGTGGTGAGGCGGTGCGGTGGGGCGGCTCTCGGGGGTGAACCCTCAGGGGGACGCCCCGCCTCCTCCACCTGTAGGAGGTGGCGGCAACCCCACTCGTACAACCTGAGGCGGACACCGCTTCGGGACCTGCGGCCGATCCGCTGAAGTAGGGGGCGCTTCTAGCGTGGAGCCATGACCGCATCCATGGTGTCCGTGTGCACCAGCGCATCGAAGGCCGCGACGCGGCGCCCGGGTCCGACGCGCCCCGCCGGGCCCTCCGCGTACCCGTCGTTCGCGTCCTACGTACGGGCCCGCCAGCCCGTACTGCTGCGCACCGCCCGCTCGCTGACCGCGAATCCGAGCGATGCCGAGGACCTGCTCCAGACCGCGCTGACCAAGACGTACGTGGCGTGGGACCGGATCGAGGACCACCGCGCGCTCGACGGCTATGTGCGCCGGGCCCTGCTGAACACGCGCACGTCGCAGTGGCGCAAGCGCAAGGTCGACGAGTTCGCCTGCGACGAGCTCCCGGAGCCCGACGTGGCTCCGGCCGGGGACCCCGCCGAACAGCAGGTGCTCCGCGACGCGATGTGGCGCGCGATCATGAAGCTGCCGACGCGACAGCGGGCCATGGTCGTCCTCAGGTATTACGAGGACCTCAGTGAGGCCCAGACGGCCGAGGTGCTCGACGTGTCCATCGGCACCGTCAAGAGCGCGGTCTCGCGCGCGCTCGGCAAACTCCGCGAGGACCCGGAGCTGACCCCCGTCCGCTGAGACGGAGGATCGCAGTACGCAGGCAACCGCGGTACTCAGGCAACGGTCGGCGATGATCGATCATCCCCTGGACTAGTGACATACCAAGCGGTATGCGCGCAGAATCAGCGCAGCCCCTACTGCCGCGCGGGCGATCTGCCGCGCAGGCGACGTCGCCCCAGGAGGACGCCGTGCTGAGCACGATGCAGGACGTACCGCTGACCGTCACCCGCATCCTCCGACACGGCACGACCGTGCACGGGACGTCGCAGGTCACGACCTGGACCGGCGAGGGCGCCCCACAACGCCGCAGCTTCCGCGAGATCGGCGAACGCACCGCCCGGCTCGCCCACGCCCTGCGCGACGACCTCGGCGTCACGGACGACGAACGCGTCGCGACCTTCATGTGGAACAACGCGGAACACGTCGAGGCCTACTTCGCGGTGCCCTGCATGGGCGCGATCCTGCACACCCTCAATCTGCGGCTGCCCGCGGACCAGCTGACGTGGATCGTCCACCACGCCGCCGACCGCGTCATCATCGTCAACGGCTCCCTCCTCGGCCTGCTCGCACCGCTGTTGCCACAGCTGACGAGCGTCGAACATCTGGTGGTCTCGGGGCCCGGCGACCGCTCCGTCCTCGCGGGCTGCCACGCCCAGGTCCACGAGTACGAGGAGCTGCTCGCCGGCAAGCCCGACACCTACGACTGGCCCGAGCTCGACGAGCGCGCCGCGGCCGCCATGTGCTACACCTCCGGCACCACCGGCGACCCCAAGGGCGTCGTCTACTCCCACCGGTCCATCTATCTGCACTCCATGCAGGTCAACATGGCGCAGTCGATGGGCCTGACGGACGCGGACACCTCGCTGGTCGTCGTCCCGCAATTCCACGTCAACGCCTGGGGCCTGCCGCACGCCACCTTCATGACCGGCGTGAACATGCTGATGCCCGACCGCTTCCTGCAGCCCGCCCCGCTCGCCGAGATGATCGAGTCGGAGCGCCCCACGCACGCGGCGGCCGTCCCGACCATCTGGCAGGGCCTGCTCGCCGAACTCACCGCGAAGCCGCGCGACGTCGGTTCGCTCGGCCAGGTCACCATCGGCGGCTCGGCCTGCCCGCCCTCGCTGATGGAGGCCTTCGACCGCCTCGGCATGCGGGTCTGCCACGCCTGGGGCATGACGGAGACGTCGCCGCTCGGCACCGTCGCCCGCCCGCCGGCCCACGCCGTCGGCACCGACGAGGAGTTCGGCTACCGGCTCACCCAGGGCCGCTTCCCCGCCTCGGTCGAGGCCCGGCTGGTCGGCCCCGGCGGCGCACACCTGCCGTGGGACGGCGAGTCGGCCGGCGAGCTGGAGGTGCGCGGCCCCTGGATCGCCGGCGCCTACTACGGCGGCGCGGGCGGCGAGGTGCTCCGCCCCGAGGACAAGTTCAGCGCGGACGGCTGGCTGAAGACCGGGGACGTCGGCGTGATCACGGCGGACGGTTTCCTGACCCTCACCGACCGGGCCAAGGACGTCATCAAGTCGGGCGGCGAGTGGATCTCGTCGGTCGAGCTGGAGAACGCCCTGATGTCGCACCCGGACGTCGCCGAGGCCGCGGTCGTGGCCGTGCCCGACGAGAAGTGGGGCGAACGCCCGCTCGCCACGGTCGTGTTGAAGGAGAACGCGAGCGCCGACTACGCCGCCCTGCGCGACTTCCTCGCCGGCTCCGTCGCCAAGTGGCAGCTCCCCGAGCGCTGGGCGGTCATCCCAGCGGTCCCGAAGACGAGCGTCGGCAAGTTCGACAAGAAGGTCCTGCGCAGGCAGTACGCGGCCGGCGAACTGGACGTCACGCGGCTCTGACGCGACCGGGACCGACGGAAGCGCGACCGAAGCCGAGGCGGAAGCGCGACCGAAGCCGAGGTCGTGCCCGAGCCGGTCCCCGAGCCGGTGCCGGGGGTCATGCCACCCCGGCACCGGCGGCCTTGCCGCCACCGCGGCGGGCCGGTATCGCCGTGCTCGCCCAGCCGAGCGCGAGCCAGAGCGCGGCCACCGCGCACACCCCCGTCCACCCCCAGTGGGTGTACGCGCTGCCCGCGAGGGCGGAGGCCAGCGCGCCACCCGCGAAACCGGCCACCACATAGGCGGTGTTGGCGACCGCGGGCGTGGAGGTGGTCGTCAGGGCCAGGGTCTGGTTGGCGACGTGATTGGCGACCAGCGCCATGTGCAGGGCCGTCGCCGCCGCGCACAGGGCCCAGAGCGCGCCGCCGCCCAGCCAGAAGAGCGGCACGGAGATCCCGGCGGCGCCGTACGCGTACGAGACGACCTTGGCGGCGCCGAAGCGGTCCACGAGCCCGCCCGCGAGGGGTGCCACGACGGCGGCCGCGAGTCCGAAGAGTCCGAAGAGGCCCGCCGTGGCGGTCGTCATGCCGTACCCACCGGAGCCGCCCTCGGTGAGCAGCAGGGCGAGGGAGGTCCACAGCGCGCTCCACGCCCCGTACATCCCGGCCTGGCGGACGCAGGCCCGTCGCAGGTCGGCGGAGCCGCGCACCACGCCGGGCAGTTGGGCCAGGCCGGCGAAGAGCGGACCCGTGCGGCGGCGGTGCTCCTTGGGCAGCACGGCGGCGGAGGCCAGACCGAGCAGCGCCGTGAGGACGGCGGCGCCGACGAAGACCGAGCGCCAGCCGAAGGCCTGACCGGCCAGGGCGCCGAGCACGCGGGCCGCGACGACTCCCGTGAAGAGGCCGGCTATGACCGCCGCGACATGGCTGGCCCGCCGGTGCGCGGGCGCCCGCTCGGCGACCAGCGGCACGAGCAGCTGCGGCACGACCGTCGCCGCGGAGGCCACCAGGATGGCGGCGGCGAGCGCGGTGGTGCCCGAGGCGGCCGCTCCGAGAACCAGCGCCACCGCGGTCACGAGGGAGAGGACCGCGACGAGTCTGCGGCGGTTCACACGGTCGCCGAGCGGGGCGAAGAACAGCAGCCCCGCCGCGTACCCGAACTGGGCCACGGAGGCGACCCACGCGACCGCCGACGGGGTGGACCCGAAGTCGCGGGCCATCAGGGGGAGCAGGGGAGCGGCCAGATAGATGTTGGCGGCCGTTACGGCGGTGCACACGGCGATGAGGACGAGGAAGACGCCGTGCGGGACGGGGAGCGGGTGCGGGGTCGGAGCCGGGGCCGGGGCCGCGACCGGGGTTGCGGCGGCAGCGGAGGCGGGGGCGGGGGTCGGAGGGGTGGCGCTCTGGATCGGGCGTACGGCTGTTCCGGTCGCCCGGTCGGCGGAGGACGTGGACGGTGCTCGTGAAGGCATGGGCGTGACGACTCCCGCGGACGGAGGGGCGAAGATGGCAACCAACTGGTTGGTTGGACAAAGTCTGCGCCCGCCCCCGCCACGATGTCAAGCAACCAACCGGTTGGTTATTCGAAAGGGTTCGCTACCCTGAGCCCATGGCAGTGAGAGACCCCGAGGCCACCAAGGCGCGGATCTTCGAGGCGGCGGTCGCCGAGTTCTCCCGGTACGGCATCGCGGGAGCCCGCATCGACCGCATCGCGAGCGAGGCGAAAGCCAACAAACAGCTCATCTACGCCTATTTCGGCAACAAGGCGGAGCTGTTCACGCAGGTGCTCGAGAAGCGCATGCTGGACATGGCCGTCGCCATCCCTGTCGACGCCGACGACATGGACGGCTGGCTCGACCGGCTGATGGACTACCACGCCGCCCACCCCGAGTTGCTGCGCCTGCTGTTCTGGGAGGGCATCGAGTACGGCGCGGAGGATCTCCCCGACGAGCCGGAGCGGCGCGCCCACTACGACCGCAAGGTCGCCGTGCTCACCGACGCACAGGAGCGGGGCGTCCTCAGCGACGAGATCCCCGCCCCGCACCTGCTCTTCATGGTCGTCGCGCTGGCCGGCTGGTCCACGGCGGTGCCGCAGATGCGGCGGATCCTCGTCGGGGACGAGGACGCCGACCGCGAGCGGCTGCGCGCCTCGGTCAAGGCCGCGGTGCGCCGCATAACGGCCTGAGCTCGCCGATCCGCTAGCCGTACGCGCGCGGGCCGGCGTCCCTCACGTAGCCGTACGCGCGCGGGCCGGCGTCCCTACGTAGCCGTACGCGCGCGGGTCCGCCGTGCTCCACGCGCACGCATACGCGTACGCGTGCACCCGCATCCGCGTCCGCGCTAGTTCGTGCCGATCTTCGCCAGCAGATCGACGATCCGGCCCTGCACCTCGCTGCTGGTGGAGCGTTCCGCGAGGAACAGCACGGTCTCGCCCGCCGCCAGCTTCGGTAGCTCCGTCTCGTCGACGGCCGCGGTGTAGACGACCAGCGGCGTGCGGTTCAACTGGCCGTTCGCGCGCAGCCAGTCGACGATCCCGGCCCTGCGGCGGCGCACCTGGAGCAGGTCCATCACCACGAGGTTGGGCCGCATCTGCGCCGCGAGCGTCACCGCGTCCGCGTCGCTCTCGGCCCGTGCGACCTGCATGCCGCGTCGTTCCAGGGTGGCGGTCAGGGCGAGCGCGATCTCCTCGTGCTCCTCGATGAGCAGCACGCGCGGGGGGTGCTGTTCGCTGTCGCGCGGTGCGAGGGCCTTCAGGAGTACGGCGGGGTCGGCGCCGTACGCCGCCTCGCGCGTCGCCTGGCCGAGCCCGGCCGTCACCAGCACCGGAACCTCGGCGGCCACGGCGGCCTGCCGCAGCGACTGCAGCGCCGTACGCGTGATCGGCCCGGTCAGCGGGTCGACGAAGAGCGCCGCGGGGAACGCCGCGATCTGCGCGTCGACCTCCTCCCGGGAGTGCACGATCACCGGGCGGTAGCCGCGGTCGCTGAGCGCCTGCTGGGTGGTGACGTCGGGCGCGGGCCACACCAGGAGGCGCCGCGGGTTGTCGAGCGGCTCGGGCGGCAACTCGTCGTCCATCGGCTGCGGCTGGGGCCGGTTCGCGACCTCGACGGCGCCGCCGGGCCCGTCCAGCGGCTCCGGCCCCTCGTCGGCGTCCTCGTCCGGCGCGCCGATCGCGTACGACCGTCCGGTGCCTTCGGTGGCGGACGCGATACGGGACTGTGGGTGCGTCGGGGTGTGGCCCGAGGCGTGCGGCTGGGGCAGCGGTGTCTGGGGCAGCGGGTGCGGGCGTGCGGCCGCCTCGGGACGCTCGTCGGCGGAGGGGTCCGGGGGCGTGCCCAGCCTGCGGCGGCGTCCGGAGCCGCCGAGCGTGTGCGACTGGCCGGCGGCGGTCTGCGCGGTCTGCGCGGTCTGCGCGGTTTGCGGGGAGGCCGGGTGCGGCTGCGGGTGCGGCTGTGGCTGTGGTTGCGGTTGTGCGGTCGGCATGTGGCCGGTCTGGCCCGGGAGAGGCTGGCTCGCCGGGGCCGTCTGGCCCGCCTGTCGCTGGCCCGCCGGGGCCTGCTGAGGCGACTGAGGTGCCTGAGGCGACTGCTGCTGTGCGGGCTGCCGGGGTTCGGCGGCGGCGTCCGGGGACTGCGGCGTGGACGGCTGTCCGGGCTGGGATGCCTGCGGCGGCAACGGAGGCTGCGGGGGCTGCGGCGACTGCGGGATCCGGGGCGTACGGGGCTGCTGCTGGCCACGACCGCCCTGCTGACCCTGTCCGGCCTGACCCGGAAGAGGCTGGCCCGGGGCGGGCTGCTGGCCCTGCGGGGGCTGACCGGCGCCGGGTACGGCTGTGCCGCCACCGTTGCCGCCGCCCTGCGGGCCCCGCTGCTGGTCGGTGATCTGCTGGCCGAACGGCACGCCCTGCCCGAGGGTGCGCACGCTGATCGCGCGCCCCTGAGTCGAGTTGGGGTCCCCGGCCGGGGACTCGGCGGGCAGCGGCTGGGCCGCGCGGGCCTGCGCGCCCTGCTCGGGCGGGAGGGCAGTGCCCTGGGCCTGCGACGGGACGCCGTGCGCCGGAGTACCCGTGGAGTGCGGGGTGCCCTGCGCGGGCACACCGCCGGGCGGCGTCGTCCCGTCGGGCCACGGCTGCGGCTGCGGTTGCGGCTGTGGTTGAGGCTGCTGCTGCGCGGGCAACGGGCCGGCCGCGCCACCCTGACCGCCCGCTCCGGGCCGCGGCTGAGCCTGCGCCTCCCCCGCCCCCTGCGGGCCACGCGCGAGCGCACCCTGACCGGGCACTCCGGGAACACCCTGACCGGGCACCCCGGGTGCAGCCGGAACCGGACCCGAACCCTGCGCCGGCGAGACCGCCGCGGCCGCCGAGACCTGCTCCCCCGGAGCCTGTGCCGGCGCCGCCACCGCCCGCCGGGACCGGCGACCCCTAGGGGCCTGCGCCGGGTGCGGCTGCGGCGGCGTGTGATCGTCGTCCTCGGGCCGCACGGCCGCACCGTGGTGGCCGGTGATCTCCTGCGCGGCCGCGTACTCCTGGCCCGCGGCGTGCCCGGCGGGCGCATACCCCGCCACGTTCTGTTCCGGCGTGCGGTCGGCGGCGGCGGGCGGCAACGCGAAGACCCGCCCGCTGTTCGCCTCCTCCGCGGCCGCCCGCTCCTTCGCGGCGGCCAGCGCGCGCCGCGCCCGCTGTCCCGTGGGCCGCGTGGTCCCGTCGCCGTACCCGGCCTCGACCGCCGCGAGCTCGACACCCGTGGAGGTGCCCGCCGCCTCGGACGGACCCGACGCCAGCGCGGGCAGCGCGTGCTGCTCACCGGCCCGGCGGGCCCGGCGCCCGGACGCTCCTTCGACGGGTACGCCCTGCGGCGGCACCGTCTCGCCCAACGCGGCGGATCCGGCCGCGTGTTCGGCCGCGGTCATCACGGCGCCCTCGGCACCCTCGGCGGCACTCGGCCGCCCACGCCGCCGCCCGGTGCCTCCGGAGGCACCGCCGTACGTCTCCGAAGAGGACGCTCCCGTACCACCGACCCCAACAGCGCCACCCGTACCGGCGCCACCTGAGCCACCCGGGCCGCCGGCGCCACCCGAGCCACCCGCCGGGAGAGCCGTGGGCCCGCCCACCAGGTCCGTCGTCACGGATCCGCCGAGGCCCTCCGGAGCGGCCTCAGCAGCCCGCCGTCCCCGGCGACGCCCCGTACCACCGGACGCACCCGCGCCACCGGCCTCCGTACCACCGGCTTCCGTACCACCGGCCGGCGTGTCCGAAGCCGCGGGCGGAACAGAGCCCTCCGCCCCCGTCACAGAACTGGCCGCCCCCGAAACACCGCTCTCCAGGAAGGAGTCCACCGAAGCCCGCCGGGCCCGCCGACGCCCGCCCCCGGTACCGCCCGAAGCCTGCTCGGGAACCATGACCGCGTGGCCGGGGCCGACACCAGCACCCGCACCAACGCCCGCGCTCCCCGACGCAACCCCCGAACCGTCGTCGCCGCCCTCCGAGGACCCCGTCCCCATCGGCACCTCGAGCACATACGCGCTGCCGCCCATGCCCGGCACCTCGTGCGTCTGCAGCACGCCCCCGTGCGCCCGCACGATGCCCCGCACGATCGGCTCGTGGACCGGGTCGCCCCCGGCGTACGGGCCGCGCACCTCGATGCGGACGACCTCGCCGCGCTGGGCCGCGGCCACCACGATGGTCGAGTCGACGAAGCCACCCGCGGCCGGGACACCGGGGAGCCCGCCGGACGCCCCGACACCCGCGCGCGCGTTGCCGGTCGCGTCGATGCCCGCCACGTCCGCGACGAGGTGGGCCACCGCCGTGGCGAGCCGCTCCGCGTCGGCCACGAGCTCGATCGGCGGCGCGTGCACCGCGAACTGCGCGCGCCCGGGCCCGATCAGCTCGACCGCGCCCTCCACGCCGGCGGCGACGACCGCGTCCAGCAGGACCGTCGTACGGGAAAGCTGTTCGTCGCCCGCGTCGAGCAGCTGGAAGCCCAGGACGTTGTCGACGAGGGTGGTCATCCGGGCGTACCCGGCCGACAGGTGATGCAGCACCTGGTTGGCCTCGGGCCACAGCTGGCCGGCGTCGTCCGAGGCGAGCGCGGCCAGTTCGCGGCGCAGCTCGTCCAAGGGCCCGCGCAGGGCGGAGCCGAGGACGGCGAGCAGCTGCTCGTGCCGCGCGGCCAGCGACTCGTACCGCCTCTCCTCGCGCTCGGCCAGCTCCTCGAAGCGGTCCTTCTCGCGCTCGGCGAGCGCCGCGTACCGCTCCTGCTCGGCGGCGAGCTCCTCGGCCCGCTGCTCCTCGGCGGCCTTGGTCTCCTCCGCGCGCCGCTCCTCGAGGGCCCGCACCTCTTCCTCGCGGCGCTCCTCGGCGGCGCGCAGCTCCTCTTCGTGCCGGGCGAGGGCGGCCTCGTACTTCTCGTTCAGCTCGTCGTAGGGCCTGCGGTCGGTGAACGTCATCACCGCGCCGACCAGTTGGTCCCCGTCGCGCACCGGCGACGTCGTCAGGTCGACCGGCACCTTGGCGCCGCTCTTGGACCACAGGACCTGCCCGCGCACCCGGTGCTTGCGGCCGGAGCGCAGCGTGTCGGCGAGCGGGGACTCCTCGTACGGGAAGGGCTCGCCGTCGGCGCGCGAGTGCAGCACGAGCGGGTGCAGTTCCTGGCCGCCGAGGTCGCTGGCGCGAAAGCCCAGTATCTGGGCGGCGGCGGGGTTGACGAGGACGACCCGGCCGTCGGTGTCGGTCCCGACGACGCCCTCGGCCGCGGCGCGCAGGATCATCTCGGTCTGCCGCTGGGAGCGGGCGAGTTCGGCCTCGGTGTCCACCGTGCCCGAAAGGTCCCGTACGACCAGCATCAGCAGTTCGTCACCCGTGTACCCATGGGTGTCGTACGCCGTCCTGCCGTCCTCCAGCGGGGAGCTGGTGACCTCGACGGGGAACTCGATGCCGTCCGTGCGCCGGGCGGTCATCCGCGTCGGCTTGGTGCGCCCGCGCTCGTCGATGGTGTCCGGGCGCCGCATGGATCCGGGGATGAGCCGGGAGTCGAACCCCGGCAGCAGATCCAGCAGACCGCGCCCCACGAGCGCGGTGCCGGGTGCCTCGAACGCCTCCAGCGCGATGGCGTTGGCGTTCACGACGGTGCCGTTGGCGTTGACGAGGACGAGCGCGTCCGGGAGCGCGTCGAGTATGGCTGCGAGGCGAGCAGCGCCTCGGGATGGCCTGCTGCTCACGACGACGCTTCCTCCCTGATGTACCGCTTCTTGCCGACTCGCTCAGGCCATCTTGCCCCTCGACCCGTGGCGTGTCACGGGAGGGAGTCTACGGGGAGTGGTTGTGCGCGCGACGCCGGATGAGAGGGAGGTCGCACGCAGAACATGTGAGTTTTCGGTAGCCCCTGGTCACGCGGAGGTCGCGGGCAGCACCGGTACGAGGGCGTTCCACCGCGAGATCTGGCAGCCGTCGGTGCGGCTGTAGCGCGCGTCGACGGGCCGTCCGGCCCAGGTCCCGCGGATGTGCGCGGTGGCGGGGCCGCCGTACTGCATCGTGCACATCGCGTTGCGCGGCACGGGCGCGAACGGATCGGTCCCGAAGACGGTGACCTCGTCGAGCCGCGCACACGCGTCGGCGGCCTCCGGGTGGTTGCCGCCCGTCGGGTGGCACTTCAGTACGTACGTCCCGTCGCCCCCGCCGGCCGAGTCGGTGACCGTGACGGTGAGCCGGTCGACCGGGGCCGTGGCGGGGGCGGGGGCGGGGGCCGCGGCCGGGGTGCCGGCCTGGGCGGCGGCGGGCAGGCCGGACAGCGCGGCGACGGAGACGGCGACGGAGGCGGCGGTGAGGGCGAGGCGGCGCAGCATGGGGGCTCCACGGTGAGAGGGGCGAGGGACAAGAGGCCGAGGCTCTACCGCTCTAACGCCGCGCGCGGCACGACGTTGCGGTGCGGAGGAACGCTTTTGCCCTGCGGGCCGCGCGACCAGTACCGCGGAGGAATGCCTTTGCCCTGCGGGCCGCGCGACTAGTACCGTGGAGGCCGCGATTGGTGACCGGCCGCCCGGCTGTGTCATCATCTGCACGCACCCCGCGCTCGCGCAGGTGTGCAAGCTGGAGGCGTCGCCTAGTCCGGTCTATGGCGCCGCACTGCTAATGCGGTTTGGGCCTTAAAGCCCATCGAGGGTTCAAATCCCTCCGCCTCCGCAGCTTGATCCGAAGCCCCGGTCCGTCTGGACCGGGGCTTCGGTGCGTAGGGGCGCGGGTCGGCGCATACGGGTGTTTCCCCAGCTCACAAGGGGTCGGGCTAACGGATTTCACATGGCGGCGGCAGTCATGTAATGTTCTTCCTGTCGCCGCGAACGGGCCGCAAGGCCGGGAAGCGAAGACAGAAACAAAAGAAAAAACAAGCACTCGTAGCTTAACGGATAGAGCATCTGACTACGGATCAGAAGGTTGCAGGTTCGAATCCTGCCGAGTGCACAGCAGCCCAGAGGCCACGTGGAGAAATCCACGGGGCCTCTGGCTTTTTGCGCGGCATCGGCTCCCTACTCGTGGAGGAGTGGAGCGCAGGTGCTGCGCAGGTCGTGAAACTGACCCTCCGGACGCCGGCCCGGACGCACGGCACCTCGAAGGACCCCCGGACCGACGAATACCGTGGGGTATGCACAACGACCACCACGACCTCTCCTGGATCGGCGAGCACGCCTACGTCGACACGCCGTCTCGCGACACACCAGGTATGCGTGACGGGATCTCGTTGACCGCGATACGCGGCATCGACACGTCCGCGTGGCTCGACCGCCTGGGCGCTGTCACGATCGGTACGCCGGTCGCGTACCGGGACTACACCGTCCCGGACGACGTCGAAGGGTCGCTCGCCATGGTCGGCACCAGTGGCGACTGGTCCTTTGTCCTGGAGGACGGGGACGCGGCCACAGTGTTCCTGTCCCAGTTCGACGACGAGGACGTTCTGTCGCGTGGAGGAGAGGAGATGGTGTGCGTGACGCTCAACCGCCACGATGCGCCTGCCATGATCCTCTACTCCTCTCCGGCCGATGACCGGATGGCCTGGTCGGCTGAGTTCGGCACGGCCTTCCTGGACGGATACTCCGCGCTTCCCGAAGACACCGCGGCCCGCCTGTCCGTTCTTGACGACGGACTCGCTGCTCACGGTGCCGTCCATGCCCGGCTCGCTCCTCCGGTCCGTCCGTGGTCGCAGATGGACCTGTCGGACTGGGCGCCGGCCGTGTATCGGGCAGTCGGCTGCCTGTCCGGCATCCGGATCGACCGGGATGACGTCGAACAGGGACGGCTGCCCGCGGTGGTACTGCCGGAGCTCGTGTAGACGCGACCAGGCCACAAAGAGGGGAGGGGCGGCACGCCTGGCTGGCTGGCCAGGCGCTGTTGTGGCGGAGGGTTCAGAGAGGCAGTGGGCCCGTGAGCCGCCCAAGCCACACGACGGTTCTGTGCGTCAAGTTCCCCTCCAGGCTCGCCAGGGGCGCGTGATGATCTCGCGGTAGGTGTGGTGGGAGGGATGCTTGCCGCAGTGCTTCAGGACCCAGTCCTGCGGCTTCGCCCAGTCCTCGCTGACCGGTGAGGTCTCCTCGTCCACAGCGCACTGCATGGCGTAGGTCACCGGCTCCGAGTCGGGTTCGAGGGTCCATGCCTCGTAGCTCAGGACGGCCCGAGGGCTCACAGTCCCCACCGCCCGTTGGCGATCGACACCTTGGAGCTCAACTCCTCGGACTGGGTGGGTTGTCGGAGCGCGTCAGGGGGGACGTCCCACTCGGTGCCCCCATGGGACGGCCGGAGCTGTACGTAGGGGCCCACATGTCCCATGACTATGCCCGTCTTGCCAGTGCGCGTATCGAACATGAGGGTGCCGACAGCCGGAAGGGACGCGTCGTCGATCACTTCTGCCTCCTACTCGCCGACGGAGCGGACCGACTTCGAACCGGAGCGCTGCGTCACCCGGTAAGCAGTCGGTCTCCACCCGTGCTGGTGCACAGAAGCATCGGGTCAACAGAGGGGACCTAGGAACAACCCCCAAACCCCACTTCGGGACGTCCCGCATCGGGTAAGCGTCCCTAGTGCCGTCCCGGGACTCAGGGGGAACTCATGCAGAACGAGAGACTGCGAGCCGTCATGGCGGCCGGAGGCTGGACGTACGCCGCCCTCGCGAAGGCTGTGGCAGTCGACCCCAAGTCGGTCGAGCGATGGGTGAACTTGGGCCGTACGCCGCGCCGTGCCACAGCACTAGAGGCGGCTGAAGCCCTAGGAGAAGACGTGCACGCACTCTGGCCGGCGCTTCGGCAGGCCCGCGCTGCCCGCGCGATCAGCCCGGAACTTGTCGCCCTCTACGAGCAACGAGCCGACCTCCCCGTATCCACGTTCGTGGACATGATGACGCAGGCCCGCGAGCGCATCGACGTACTGGTCTACGCGGCCGTCTTCCTGCACGAGGCGTACCCGCGGCTCAACGACTTGCTCCGCGAACGAGTCGCCGAGGGCTGCGCGGTACGCATCGCGGTGGGTGACGCCGACAGCTCGAACGTCCAGGCGCGCGGCCAGGAGGAGCGGTTCGGCCACGGCATCGAGACCCGGTGCCGACTGGCCCTGATGCACTACCGCCCGCTGGCCGGGGTATCCGGCATCGAGACAAGAACCCACGGGACGATGCTCTACAACTCCTTGTACCGCGCCGACGACCAGCTGCTGGTCAACGCCCACGTCTGGGGAGTGAACGCCTACGGTGCCCCGGTGTGGCACCTCCGCCGTAACGGCGAAGGCGGCATGTTCGACACCTACGGGCAGAGCTTCGACGCGGTATGGGCGACGGCGAAGCCGGTACAGCAGGAGGAGTGACCATGGCGCGCACCGAGTACTACGACGACCCGAACGCCCCGAAGCCGAACAGCATGGTGGTCGCGGCCTCAGCGGTCGTCACCGATGAGCAGGGGCGCATCCTGCTTCAGCGCCGCCGGGACAACGAACTCTGGGCGTTGCCGGGAGGCGGCATGGACCTCACCGATTCTCTGCCCGGTACGGCGGTCCGCGAGGTCAAGGAGGAGACCGGCCTCGACGTCGAGATCACGGGCCTGGTCGGCACGTACACCGACCCGAAGCACATCATCGAGTACACGGACGGCGAGGTCCGGCGGCAGTTCAACGTCTGTTTCACGGCTCGGACCGTCGGCGGTCGGCTCGCGATCTCCAATGAGTCGACTGAGCTTCGGTTCGTCCGCCCGGAAGAGCTTGAGGAGCTGCCGATGCACCACACGCAGCGGCTTAGACTCCGGCACTTCTTGGAGCACCGCGAGCGCCCGTATCTCGGGTGACCTGCGGCAGATCAGCGGATCGTGTCGTCCATGAGGACGTAGAGCAGTCCGACCAGGGAGCCGCTGCTGACGATCTCGCGGCGGTCGATCATGCCCCGCACGTCGGCCAGCGGGATCCACTCCACCCGGTCCGACTCGTTCTTCTCGGTCGGCGGTCCTTCGTACGTCGCCCCGTCGGACCGGAAGACGTGGTGCTGGGAGTCGGTGATGCCGTTGGCCGGCTCGGCGTAGATCAGCGGCTTGAGCGGACCGGTCCGCCAGCCGGTCTCCTCCAGCACCTCGCGCGCGGCCGCTTCGGCGGGGGTCTCGCCCACCTCGACCAGGCCCATCGGCAGCTCCCACGCCCAGGCGTCCGTGATGAAGCGGTGCCGCCACATCATCAGAACCTCACGCTGCTCGTTGACCACGGCCGCCACGGCCAGGTGCCGGAGCTTGACGACATGGTGCTCCCAGCGGTTCCCGTCCGGGGTCTCGATATCGGTGAGCCACACGTTCACCCAGGCGTTCTCATAGATCGGACGTTCCCCGTGGATCTTCCACTGCATCGCTGCGGCCCCTCTCGATCGGCCTCCAGGATCGCAGAACGTACCTCCAGGGCAGCAGAGTTCGGCGGTTTAGCGTCCGCCTGACCAATATTGGACACAGTGATCCGCTGCGCCACCTCCCCCATCCTGGCGGCCTACGCTCGGCGTCATGCGTTGGTCGGGTGTGTGAGGGGTGGCGGTGGTGGCTTGGCGGTGTGTGGGGGTTGGGTGGCCGGAGGGGAAGCCGGTGTTGCGGTGGGCAGGGGGGCGGGGCAGTGGGCTGGTGTATGGGGGTTTCATCGGGTTTCGGGTTGTCGGGGAGCGGGGGTGTATTGGGGCGCGGGGGAATCCTTGTCCCCTGCGGGCCGTCGTGGTGGGTACGGCCACGCAGGCTCGGTGTTCTGAATGTGCGCGATTGGATCGGATTTTTTCCGTGGCTGCGGATGGGGTTCCTGATGATCCGCGGACCTATCGGGTCTACCTCGCCTGGTTCGGGCCCGGGCTTCTGAAGGTCGGGATCACCGCCGAGGAGCGGGGTGCCGTGCGGCTTCTGGAGCAGGGGGCCGTGGCGTTCTGCTGGCTGGGGCGGGGGCCGTTGATGGCGGCCCGGCGTACGGAGGAGCTGCTGCGGGCCGCGCTCGGGGTGCCGGACCGGGTGCCGTACGCCCGTAAGCGGGAGGTGCGCGGGGCGCTGCCCGTGTGGGCCGAGCGGGCGCGGGAGCTCGCGGAGCTGTACGGGCGGGCCGTGGCCCTCGACGGGTGGGCCGAGACCCTGGAGCCGGTGCCGTTCGAGGCCGTCGATCACTCGGAGGCCTTCGGCATGGCCGACGGCGGGGGCGCGGCCGGGCACCTGGTGATGCGGGAAGCCGTCGACGGTGGCGTCGTCGCGGGGCGGCTCGTCGCCGCCGCCGGGCCCGATCTCCATCTGCGGGTCGCGGGCGGAGACGTGCTCGTCGTCGATACGCGGCTGCTCGTCGGGTGGGAGCTGGTGGCCGCCGACGCGAGCGCCGGCGTCAGCGTGCCGGTCCGGCCGATCGCGTCGCCGCCGGGTGGCGGCGGGGTCGAGCAGGACGGGCTCTTCTGACAGGGGGAAGGGAGTAAGGCCCGGTCTGCGGGCGTGTGCATCCGCTTCGTTGACCGAATGGTCAATTCCGTTCGACCGTTGGGCAAGAGTGTGCGGAAAGGGGTGGACGCGGGTGTCACGCGGGCCCGAGTGTGACGTCATGAGCGATCACACCCAAGGTCCTGTCGGTCCCTTCGAACCGCCTTACCACGTCGTCGTGTTCTCCTCCCTGCGCACCGATGGAGACCGCGGATACGGCGAGACCGCCGACCGCATGGACGAACTGGTCTCCGAGGTACCGGGGTTCCTCGGCGTCGACTCGGCCCGCACGCCGGACGGCCTCGGCGTCACCGTCTCGTACTTCCGCGACGAGGAGGCCATCCGGGCCTGGCGCAGCGACCTGGAGCACCGCGCGGCGCAGCGGCGCGGGCGCGAGGACTGGTACGAGACGTACGTCCTCCATGTCGCCAAGGTCGAGAGGAGCCACGGCTTTGTGCGGGAGCGATAGCGCGAGCGCCATAGACGGAAGCGGAGACGGCGGCGACGAGGCTGTCGCCGTTCGGCGGTTCTGGGAGCGGCTCGGGGTGCCCGGGCTCGTCGACGTCCACACGCACTTCATGCCGGAGCGCGTGCTCAACAAGGTCTGGGCGTACTTCGACTCCTACGACGCGACGGGCGCGGTGCGGTGGCCCATCACGTATCGGCACGAGGAGGAGCGGCGGGTCGCGCTGCTCGGGGAGTTCGGGGTGCGGGCCTTCACCTCGATGGTCTATCCGCACAAGGCGGGCATGGCGGAGTGGCTCAACCAGTGGTCCGCCGACTTCGCGCGGCGCACGCCCGGGTGTCTGCACACCTCGACGTTCTTCCCCGAGCCGGGCGTGGACCGGTATGTGCGGGAGGCCGTCGAGGCGGGGGCGCGAGTCTTCAAGTCTCATGTGCAGGTGGGGGGTTACGACCCCAACGACGTGCTGCTCGATCCCGTGTGGGGGCTGCTCGCCGAGGCCGGGATCCCGGTGGTCATGCACTGCGGATCCGGGCCCGAGCCCGGCAAGCACACCGGGCCCGAGGCGGTGGCCAGGCTGCTCGCGCGGCATCCGCGGCTGCCGGTCGTCGTGGCGCACATGGGCATGCCGGAGTACGGCGAGTTCCTCGGCCTCGCGGAGCGGTACGCGGAGGTGCGGCTCGACACGACCATGGCGTTCACCGACTTCAGCGAGGCACTGATGCCGTTCCCTGTGGCGGAGGCGGGGCGGCTGGCCGACCTGGGGGACAGGGTGTTGCTGGGCAGCGACTTCCCCAACATCCCCTACCCGTACCTGCATCAACTCCAGTCGCTGGAACGGCTCGGGCTCGGTGACGCCTGGCTGCGGGGGGTGTTGTACGGGAACGGGGCCCGGCTCTTCGGGGTCGGGTGACCCCTGGCTCGAATGACCCCAGGCCCGGCGTCGGGTGACTCCACGCTCGAATGACCCCGGCCCGGCCTTTTCTCAGGGAATTCACAGGTTCGCGCAAGAGTGTTCTCAGGGGCCCCGCACAGGGTGTGCGTATGACCACGACCACGCCTCACGCGCGTACCGAACTGCTCAGGCCGGACGGGAGCCCCGTCCGCGTGCTCGTCGTGGACGACGAGGTGTCGCTCACCGACCTGCTGTCCATGGCCCTGCGGTACGAGGGCTGGGAGATCCGCAGCGCGGGCGACGGGGCGGGCGCGGTGCGGGCCGCGCGCACGTTCCGGCCCGACGCCGTGGTGCTCGACATGATGCTGCCCGACATGGACGGGCTCGCCGTGCTCGGCAGGCTGCGCCGCGAGATGCCCGACGTGCCGGTGCTGTTCCTCACCGCGAAGGACGCGGTGGAGGACCGGATCGCGGGGCTCACGGCCGGCGGCGACGACTACGTCACCAAGCCGTTCAGCCTGGAGGAGGTCGTGGCGCGGCTGCGCGGGCTGATCCGACGGGCCGGCGCCGCCGACAAGCGCAGCGAATCCACCCTGGTCGTGGGCGACTTGACGCTCGACGAGGACAGCCACGAGGTGACGCGGGGCGGCGACTCCATCCACCTCACGGCGACCGAGTTCGAGCTGCTGCGGTATCTGATGCGCAATCCGCGGCGCGTGCTCAGCAAGGCGCAGATCCTCGACCGGGTGTGGAACTACGACTTCGGGGGCCAGGCCAACGTCGTCGAGCTCTACATCTCGTATCTGCGCAGGAAGATCGACGCCGGGCGCGAGCCGATGATCCATACGCGGCGCGGGGCGGGGTACCTGATCAAGTCCGCGGTTCCTGTCGCCCGTACGTGAGACGGTCCCTCCGCCGCGCGGGGCGGCCGCTTCTCCCGCGCAGGGAGCGGCCGCGCACGCTCCGCACCCGGCTCGTCCTCTCCGCCGTCGCGCTGATCGCCGTCGTGTGCGCGGTGATCGGAACCGTCACCACGCTCGCCCTCAAGTCGCACCTGTACGACCAGCTCGACGGCGCGCTCGGCGACGTCGCGAAGCGGGCGTCCGGACCGGCCGTGGCACCCGGCACCGGTAGCGACACCGGCACGGGTAACAGCAACGGCACCGGCAACCGCGGCCTGCCGGGTGGTGGCGGTGACGGGCCCGGCGCCCACGACCCGCTGGAGTTCGTCACCCGCGGCCCGCAGGAGCTGGGGACCATCGGCGCGGAGGTGGGCCGGGACGGCGCGGTCGGCCGCGCCCTGCTGAGCACCGAGGCGGACGACGACAGCGGCAGCCCGTTGCCGGACGCGACCCGGCTCGACGCCGCCCAGATCGCCGCGCTCGCCGCCGTTCCCCGGGACGGCGAGCCGCACGACGTCGACATCCCGGGGCGCGGCGCGTACCGCGCGACGTACGCGTCCGGCGTCCGCGGCGACTTCCTCGTCGGCGTCCCCGCCGCCAAGGCGCAGAACACCCTCGACACGCTGATCGTCGTCGAGGTCAGCGTCACCGCGGCGGGCCTGGCCGCGGCCTCGCTGGCCGGCGCCGCCATGGTCGGCGTCGCGCTGCGCCCGCTGCGCAGGATCGCCACGACCGCGACGCGCGTCGCCGAACTCCCCCTGCACAGCGGCGAGGTGGCCCTCCACGAGCGTGCGCCGGACGCCGACCCGCACACCGAGGTCGGCCAGGTGGGCGCCGCGCTCAACCGCATGCTCGACCACGTCCACTCCGCGCTGGAGGCGCGCCAGCGCAGCGAGACGCGGGTGCGCCGGTTCGTCGCCGACGCCAGCCACGAGCTGCGGACCCCGCTCGCCTCGATCCGCGGATACGCCGAACTGACGCGCCGGGGGCGGGAGTCCACCGGTCCCGACACGCGGCACGCGCTCGGCCGTATCGAGTCCGAGGCGGAGCGGATGACCGGGCTCGTCGAGGATCTGCTGCTGCTCGCGCGGCTCGACGCGGAACAGCCGCTCTCGTACGAGAGCACTGATCTCGCGCCGCTCGTCGTCGACGCCGTCAGCGATGCGCGGGCGGCAGGGCCCGACCACCACTGGCGCCTCGAACTCCCCGCGGAACCGGCCCTGGTACGCGCCGACCCGGCCCGCCTGCACCAGGTCGTCGTCAACCTCCTCGCCAACGCCCGCACCCACACCCCGCCCGGCACGACGGTCACGGCCCGGGTGTGCGGGGCGGGGCCGCACGTGCGTCTGGAGGTCCGGGACGACGGGCCCGGCATCCCGGCAGAGCTGCTGCCCGCCGTCTTCGAACGGTTCGCCCGCGGCGACGCGTCCCGCTCCCGGCAGGCGGGATCGACGGGCCTCGGCCTCGCCCTCGTACGCGCCATCGTGACCGCGCACGGCGGCACGGTGACCGTGGAGAGCGTGCCGGGGCGGACCGTGTTCACGGTCGTGCTGCCGGCCGTCGCGGGCCCGCCGCCCACCACCACACAGCCAGACCACAGCCTCACCTCACAGCCGGGCCACAGCCTCACCACACAGCCCTGACAGACCAGTTGGCGAACGTCGGCCGCATGCGAACCGACTCTTCCCCGGCCGCCGTCTCACCAGGTGCCGTCTCCCCGGCCGCCCTGCCCTCGCGGGAGCACCTTCCCGCCGCGTGGCGTGACGTGCCCGTTCTGGACGTCGTGATTCCGGTCCACAACGAGGAGAAGGACCTCGGGCCGTGCGTCCTGCGGCTGCACGACCACCTCGCCCGCACCTTCCCCTACCCGTTCCGCGTCACGGTCGCGGACAACGCGTCCACGGACGGCACCCCGCGGGTCGCCGCCGGGCTCGCCGCCTCCGTACCGGAGGTGCGGCACGTACGGCTCGACCAGAAGGGCCGGGGCCGGGCCCTGCGCGCCGTCTGGTCCGCATCCGACGCGCCCGTCCTCGCCTACATGGACGTCGACCTCTCCACCGACCTCAACGCGCTGCTCCCGCTGGTCGCCCCGCTGATCTCGGGCCACTCGGACCTGGCGATCGGCTCGCGCCTCGCGCGCAGCTCACGGGTGGTGCGGGGCCCCAAGCGTGAGTTCATCTCCCGCACGTACAACCTGATCCTGCGCGGCTCGCTGCACGCCCGGTTCTCCGACGCCCAGTGCGGGTTCAAGGCGATCCGCGGCGACGTGGCGCGGGTGCTGCTGCCGCTGGTGGAGGACACCGGCTGGTTCTTCGACACCGAGATGCTGGTGCTCGCCGAACGTGCCGGGCTGCGCATCCACGAGGTGCCGGTCGACTGGGTCGACGACCCGCACTCCTCGGTCCACCTGGTGCGGACCGCGACGGACGACCTCAGGGGGGTGTGGCGGGTGGGGCGCGCGCTCGCGGTCGGGGCGCTGCCGCTCGACCGGCTCGCCCGCCCGTTCGGCGACGACCCGCGCGATCGCGGGCTCACCGGAGTTCCCGGCGGGCTCACCCGCCAGCTCGTCGGCTTCTGCGTGGTCGGCGCCCTGTCGACGCTGTTCTACCTCCTCCTCTACAGCGGCTTCCGTACGTTCACGGGGTCGCAGGCCGCCAACGCGCTCGCCCTCCTGGTCTCGGCGGTGGCCAACACCGCGGCGAACCGGAGGCTCACCTTCGGTGTCCGCGGCCGGAGCCGGGCGGTCCGCCACCAGGCGCAGGGCCTCGTCGTCTTCGCCATCGGTCTCGCCCTGACCAGCGGCTCCCTGGCGGCGCTCGGCGCGGCGTCGGGCGACCCGGCGCACTCCACGGAACTGGCCGTCCTGATCGCGGCGAACCTCGCGGCGACGGTGCTGCGGTTCCTGCTGCTGCGGGCGTGGGTGTTCCCGGACCGCGGTGAGACCGCTTCGGAAGCGACAGCTCCGCCGAAAGCCACGGTTCCGGTGGAAGCCACGGCGCCGACGGAAGCCACAGTTCCGCCGGAAGCCACGGCTCCGGCGGCCACACCCGTGCCCGACACCACACCCGCGCCCGACCTCCCATCCGCGCCCCACGTCCAGTCCCCCGCTCCCCACGACCACCCGAGGACCGCACGATGACGACCGCCTCCCCCACACCCACACCCGCACCCACATCGGCACCGCTCCAGGCCGCGCGGCCCGGCGGCCTGCCCGTACGGCTGTGGCGCGGTCGCCCCGACGACCCGCGCTGGGCCCGCCCCGCGTTTCTCGGCCTGCTCCTCGCGACCGCCGTCCTCTACCTCTGGAACCTGAGCGCGTCCGGCTACGCCAACTCCTTCTACTCCGCTGCCGTCCAGGCCGGCAGCCAGAGCTGGAAGGCCCTCTTCTTCGGCTCGCTCGACGCGGGAAACGCGATCACCGTCGACAAGCCGCCCGCCGCGCTCTGGCCGATGGCGCTCTCCGTGCGCGTCTTCGGTCTGAACTCCTGGGCGGTCCTCGTCCCGCAGGTCCTGATGGGCGTCGCGACCGTCGGGGTGCTGTACGCGGCCGTGCGGCGCCGCTTCGGCCCGGCGGCCGGACTGCTCGCGGGCGCGGTCCTCGCGCTGACGCCCGTCGCCGCGCTGATGTTCCGCTTCAACAACCCGGACGCGCTGCTCGCCCTCCTGATGACCGTCACGGTGTACTGCGTGCTGCGCGCCCTGGAGCACGGCCGCACCGCGTGGCTGGTGTGGGCGGGCGTCGCGGTCGGCGTCGCGTTCCTCGTCAAGACGTTGCAGGCGTTCCTGATCCTGCCGCCACTCGCGGTCCTCTACGCGGTGTGCGCGCCGGTGCGGCCGCGCAGGCGCTTCGGCCAACTCGCCGCGGCCGCGGGGGCGATGGTCGTCGCGGGCGGCTGGTGGGTGGCGGTCGTCGAGCTCTGGCCCGCGTCCTCGCGCCCGTACATCGGGGGCTCGCAGAACAACTCCTTCCTGGAGCTGACCTTCGGCTACAACGGCCTCGGCCGCATCAACGGCGAGGAGACCGGCAGCGTGGGCGGGGGCGGCGGCCCCCGCGGCGGTGGCGGAGGAGGCGGTGGCGGGGGAGGAGGTCAGTGGGGTGAGACCGGCATCGGCCGGATGTTCGACTCCGAGATCGGCGCCCAGATCTCCTGGCTGCTGCCCGCCGCGCTGATCCTCCTGGTGGCGGGGATCGTCCTCACCCGCAGGGCGCGCCGCACGGACACCGCGCGGGGGGCCTTCGTGGCGTGGGGCGGCTCGCTCCTGATGACCGCGGCGGTCTTCAGCTTCATGGCGGGCATCTTCCACCAGTACTACACGGTGGCCCTGGCCCCCTACATCGCCGCGCTCGTCGGCATGGGCGCCACGGTCCTGTGGGAGGAGCGCGCGTCGCGGTGGGCGGGCGCGGTGCTCGGCGTGACGGTGGCGGCCACGGCGATCTGGTCGTACGAGCTCCTCGGCCGGGCCCCGGAATACCTCCCGTGGCTGCGCTGGGCGGTGCTCGTGGCCGGCCTCGTGGGGGCGGTGGGATTGCTGCTCGCGAGCCGTGTCGGGCGGCAACTGGCGCTCATCGCGGTGGGGTTGAGCATGGCCGCCTCCGTCGCGGGGCCGGTGGCGTACACCTTGTCGACGGTGGACAGCGCGCACACGGGCTCGATCGTGACGGCGGGCCCGGCGTCGGCGGGGGGCCGGGGCGGCCCGGGGGGTGGCGGCAGGCCGGGTGGCGGCGGTCCCGGTGGTGCGGGCGGTCCGGGCGGCGGCCCCGGCGCGTTCCCGGGCCGGCAGGGCAAGGGCGCCCAGCCACCCGGCGCCAACGGCAACAACGGCAACAACGGCCCCCAGACCCAAGGCGGCAGCACAAAGAACCGCCCGGCCGGCGGAACGGCACGCGGCGGCGGCATGGGCGGACTGCTCAACGGCGCGCAGGTCTCCGCCGAGGCGAAGAAGCTCCTGGAGGCGGACGCCGACGCCTACACCTGGGCGGCCGCGGCCATCGGCTCGCAGAACGCGGCGAGTTACCAACTGGCCACCGAGCGGCCCGTGATGGCCATCGGCGGCTTCAACGGCAGCGACCCGTCGCCGACGCTCGCGCAGTTCAAGCAGTACGTGGCGGACGGCGAGATCCACTACTTCATCGGCGGCGGCGGAATGGACGGCGGAGCGGGCGACCGCCCCGGTGGCGGAACGGGTGGCGGCGACGGCGCCTCCGCCGGGATCACGTCGTGGGTCGAGTCGACGTTCAAGAAGGTGACGGTGGGCAGTGCGACGTTCTACGACCTGACGCAACCACAACCGTAGCCGCAGAAGCAGCGGGCCCGGGCCCCGGAGGGCGCTTCCGGGGCCACCCTCCCGTAAATCTCTTGTACGCCGTACAGGCTTTGTTCTACGGTGTAAGTCAGACAAGGGAGGACCGCATGACGGCGACGACTGCCGAGAGCTCCACCGCCTCGTCGAGGCACCCGCAGCGCTGGCTGATCCTCGGCGTCATCTGCCTGGCGCAACTCACCGTGCTGCTGGACAACACCGTCCTCAGCGTCGCGATCCCCTCCCTCACCCGGGAGCTGGACGCGTCCACGTCCGACATCCAGTGGATGATCAACGCGTACTCGCTCGTCCAGTCGGGGCTGCTGCTCACCGCGGGCAGCGCCGCCGACCGCTACGGCCGCAAGAAGCTGCTCGCGGCGGGCCTCGCCCTGTTCGGCGTCGGCTCGCTCGCGGCCGGTCTCGCGCAGAGCTCCGCGCAGCTCATCGCCGCCCGCGCGGGCATGGGCGTGGGCGGCGCGCTGCTCATGACGACCACCCTCGCGGTGGTCGTGCAGATCTTCGACGACACCGAGCGCGTCAAGGCGATCGGCCTCTGGGCCACCATCAACTCCCTCGGGTTCGCGGCCGGTCCGCTGCTCGGCGGCTTCATGCTCGACCACTTCTGGTGGGGTTCGATCTTCCTGATCAACATCCCGGTGGCGCTGCTCGGCCTGATCGCGGTCCTCAAACTGGTGCCGGAGTCCAAGAACCCCCGGGGCGAGCGCCCCGACCTCTTGGGCGCCCTGCTCTCCACGATCGGCATGGCCGCGGTGGTCTACGCGATCATCTCCGGCCCCGGGCACGGCTGGACCTCGACACGGGTCCTGGTCGCCGCGGGCGTCGGCGTGCTTGTCCTCGGCGCGTTCGCGCTCTGGGAGCTGCGCGTCCCGTACCCGATGCTCGACATGCACTTCTTCCGCAACCAGCGCTTCATCGGCGCGGTGGCCGGCGCCATCCTGGTGGCCTTCGGCCTGAGCGGCTCGCTCTTCCTGCTCACCCAGCACCTGCAGTTCGTGCTCGGATACGAGCCGTTGGAGGCGGGGCTGCGCACGGCACCGCTCGCGGTGACCATCGTGGCCCTGAACCTGGCGGGCGTCGGCGCGAAGCTGCACGCCAAGATGGGCACGCCCCTCACCATCGCGTCCGGCATGAGCCTGCTCGCCGCGGGCCTCGCGGCGATAGCGCTGCTCGGCGGCGACAACTACAACGGCCTGTTGCTCGGTCTGATCGTGATGGGCGCGGGCATCGCGCTCGCCATGCCCGCCATGGCCAACGCCATCATGAGCGCCATCCCGCCGGAGAAGGCGGGCGTGGGCGCGGGCATCAACGGCACGCTCGCGGAGTTCGGCAACGGCCTCGGCGTCGCCGTGCTCGGCGCGGTCCTCAACTCCCGCTTCGCCGCGCTGGTGGCGGTCCCGGCCGCCTCGTTCCCCGCCGCGATGGCCGCGGCCGGGTCGACGGGCGAGCGCGAACGGATCGCCGACGCGTTCTCCGCGGGCCTGGAGACGAGCCAGCTGGTCGGCGCGGCCGCGGTGTTCGCCGGGGGCGTCCTCGCGGCCGCGTTGCTGCGCAGGGCGGAGAGGGCAGACTCCGTGGGTAAGACAGCGGCATAGCATCGGGGAGGGCGGACCACCCGGTTCCGGAAGGGGCCGACGGGCCGCCCTCGCACGCCGATCACGCACGCCGCCCCCGCACGCCGCCCACCCGGGCTGCTCCCGGCCCGAGGACCCACGAGGAAGGTGCGCCATGACGAAGGCAGCCGGCCGCACGAAGAACACGGCGCGGACGAGCGTCTGGCTGCAGGCCAAGGCCGCGCGCGGCGGCGGCCGCAAGGGCGACCAGCCGAGCGGCCTCGACCGGGACCGCATCACCGAGGCGACGGTCCGGCTCCTGGACGCGGAGGGCCTCGACAAGTTCTCCATGCGCAGGCTCGCCGGCGAACTCAACGTCACGGCCATGTCGGTCTACTGGTACGTGGACACCAAGGACGACCTCCTGGAGCTCGCCCTCGACGCGGTGTGCGCAGAGATGCGGCTGCCCGACCCGGAGGCGGCGCCCGAGACGTGGCGCGAGCGGCTCCGCGCGCTGGCGGAGGAGTACCGGGCGGCGCTGATCCGGCATCCGTGGGTGTCCCCGCTGGTCGGCCGGTACCTCAACATCGGCCCCAACTGGCTGGCGTTCGCCCGTGCCATCCAGTTCACGGTACGCAGCACCGGGCTCCCCGCGTACACGCAGAACGGGGCGATCTCGGCGGTCTTCCAGTTCGTGTACGGCTTCGGCACGATCGAGGGCCACTACATCTCGCGGTGCGCGGAGGCGGGGATGTCACAGGAGGAGTACTACCGGGAGGCGGCCGGCACCGTCCGCGACGAACTCGCCTCGCACGGGCTCCTGGAGAGCGCGGACGAGTTGATGGCGGCGCGGGACGGGGACACGGTCGAGGAAATGTGGGAACGCGATTTCACGATTGCCCTCGACCTGATGATCGCGGGCATCGAGTCCCTCCTGCCCCGCCCGTAGCGACGCGGAGCCGCTCCCGCGGGGGCGGAGGATGGGGTTCACCCTGCGCGGTGCGGCTGGGGCGGGGCGGGTGGGGGTTCCTCCCCCATTCCCCCTGCCTGCCGCAAACAGCCCCGCCGCTCCGCGGCGGATGTTCCCCACCCACCCACCCGTTTGCCCCGCGACGCAGGGCGGGGGTAGGGGCGGGTGGGTGGGTGCATCCAGCGACGTGGGGGTGGAGCGGGGCCGGGGTGCATCCAGCGATGTGGGGCTGGGTGGGGCCGGGGGTGCGTCTCACGACGTGGGGCCGGCCCCCACCGGCCGTCGGCCGCGTATGAGACGCGAGGGGACGTGGGGGTATGTGCGCACGGAGCACCGAGCGCACGATGGCCCCGCCGTTCACGAGGCGCGGCGAACAGTGGATGGCGAGTACGCACATACCCCCGCGGCCCCGCACCCACAGACGGACCGAACGCGCAGACCCCAGCCCCCGCGCGCCCGCACCCACCTCCCGCGCCCACAACGAACCCAAACGCCGCCCCCCGCCCAAGGCGCCCCCGCCAGAAATGATCAGCCCACCTCCGGCAGCCCCTCCCCCTGCACCGCCTGAATGTCCAGCGACACCCGCAGCGTCGTCCCGATCGCCGAGATGCCCGCCTGGACCACCTGGTTGTAGTTCATCGCGAAGTCCTCGCGCCGCAGCTCGGCCGTCGCGCGGAACGCCGCTCGCGTGCCGCCCCACGGATCCGCCCCGGTCCCGAGGTAGCTGAGGTCCAGGTCCACCGGCCGCACGACCCCGTGCATCCCCAGCTCACCGTGGACCGTCCACCGGTCCGTACCCGACGGCGTCAGACCGTTCGACCGGTACGTGAGCTCGGGGTACTGCTCCACGTCCAGGAAGTCCGGCGACTTCAGGTGCCCGTCCCGCATGCCGTTCCCCGTGTCGATCGACGCCGACCGGATGACCGCCTCGACGCGCGACTTCTCGACGTCCTCGGCGATCTCGATCCGCCCGCCGAACTCCGTGAACCGCCCGTGCACACTGGTGATCCCGAGGTGCTGAGCGACCGCGCCCACCGTCGAGTGCGCGGGGTCGATGGCCCACGGCCCGGGCGGCGGCAGCTCCGTGCCGCCCTGCCGGGCGAGGACGACGTTGCCGACCTCGGCCCGCCCGCTGGCGGTGACGAGCGCCGTGGAGGCGACGGGCGCGTACCCGACGGCCGTGACGATGACGGTGTAGGGCCCCGCCGCGAGCGGGGTCTCGTCGCGGACGACGCCCTCGCTGTCCGTGGCGGCCCGCAGCACCTGCGTGCCGGTCATGTCGGTCACCGTGACGACGGCGTGGGGTACGGCCCACCCGTCACGCGTACGGATCCGAGCGTTCAATGCCATCCCGTTTACTCCTTGCCGGGCTCCTCGAAGGAAGCCCCAAAGCTTCAAAATCAGGTCGGACGCAGACGCCCCCGGGCCGGCGGTGGCCGGCCGTCCCCTGCCGTGAACGCCACCGCCGGCCCGGGGGCCCTTTCCGCGACCGGCCCGGGGCCGCGCCTCCGCTCGGGGCGCGACCTCGGGCCGGGGCCGGTCACTCGCCCGGGTGGGCGAGTTCGATGTCGTGGCCGTCGGTGCCGCTGCCGGCGACCGTCAGCCCCGTGGCCACCGGCGGGTACCCCGTCGCGATGACCGTGTACTCCCCGCTGTCCAGGTCGGTGAAGGCGTACGCCCCGTCCGCCCCGGTGGTCGCGGTGGCGACGACGTTGCCTGCGGCGTCCACCAGCGTGACGCGGGCGTCGTTCAGCGCCGATCCGCCGGCCCGCACGGTGCCGAGCACCCGCGCGCCGGAGTTGAGCTCGACCTCGACCCGGGTGACCCCGGTGCCGCCGACCTCGACGGGCAGCGCCATCGGCCGGTGACCCGCGGCGTTCACCGCGATGGTGACGGTGCCGGGGACCAGCTCGGCGAAGGTGAACTCGCCCTGCTCGCCGGAGAGTCCGGTGGCGAGGACGTCACCGCGGACGTCGGTCACGATGACCATCGCGCCGTTGACCGGCAGCTTGCTGTCGGCGTCCCGCACGAGCCCGCTCAGCCCGCTGGTGCCGCTGAGCAGGATGTCGTACGACAGCGCCTCCTCGCCCACGACCACGGTCGAGGCCTGCGGCTGGAAACCGTCGGCGGAGGCGATGAGCACGTACGACCCGGCGCCCGGGGCGTCGACGGTGTAGGCACCGTCGCCCTGCGCGACCGCGCGGCCCAGCTGCCGTCCCCCGAGGGAGATCAGCGTGACGGCGGCCCGCGGAACGGGCGCGCTCTCGGCGCCGCGGACATAACCGCGGACCGGGATGCCGTTGGTGACCGGAGGAAGACCCCCCGCGCCGGCCTCGGCGGCGGACACCACGGCGGCGAGCCGCTGCGTGCCCTCGGGCCCCTCGGACCCGGCCTCGGTGTGCGAGGCGACGGAGGCGAGCACGGGCTGCTCGGCGGTGGCCGCGGGAGCGGCGGAAGCCGTGGCGTCGGCAGGGGCGTCGGCCGGAGCCGCGCCGTCCGTGGTCGCCGACGCGGCCTGGGCGATGCCACCCGACGTACGCAGCGGAACCTCCTTGATGAAGATGGTGATCAGGAAGGCGAGGAACGCGAGCGGCGCGGCGATCAGGAAGACGTCGGCGATGCCGTGCCCGTACGAGCTCTCCATCACCGTGCGGAACGGCTCCGGGATCTTGTCCAGGTCCGGGATGCCGCCGCCGCCCGTGCCGCCGTGGCCGAACTGCGCCGCGGCCTTCGGGCCGAGGTCGGTGATGCCGTCCTTGACGTAGTCCGTGATCCGCGTGGACATGATCGCGCCGAGCGCCGAGACACCGATCGCACCGCCCAGGGAGCGGAAGAAGGTGACCGTGGAGCTGGCGGAGCCGAGGTCCTCGGGGGCGACCTGGTTCTGCGTGCACAGGACCAGGTTCTGCATCATCATGCCGATGCCGAGACCCATCAGGGCCATGAAGATCGCGATGTGCCAGTACTCGGTGTCGTACCGGATGGTGCCGAGCAGACCGAGGCCGGCCGTCACCAGGACGCCGCCGCTGACCAGCCACGCCTTCCACTTGCCGGTCTTGGTGATGACCTGACCGGAGACGGTCGACGAGATGAACAGACCACCGATCATCGGGATCGTCATGACGCCGGACATCGTCGGGGACTTGCCCCGGGCCAGCTGGAAGTACTGGCTGAAGTAGACCGTGCCCGCGAACATCGCGACACCCACGAAGAGCGAGGCGAGCGAGGCGAGGGTGATGGTGCGGTTGCGGAAGAGCCGCAGCGGGATGATCGGCTCCTTGGCCTTCGTCTCGACGAGCACGAAGAGCAGGGCGAGGACGATCGAGCCGCCGACCATGGCGGCCGTCTGCCACGACATCCAGTCGTACTTGTCACCGGCGAAGGTGACCCAGACGAGCAGCAGGCAGACCGCGGCGCTGATGAAGAACGCGCCGCCCCAGTCGACCTTCACGTCGCGCTTGACGACGGGAAGCTTCAGGGTCTTCTGCAGGACGATCAGCGCGATGATCGCGAAGGGCACGCCGACGTAGAAGCACCAGCGCCAGCCGAGCCACGAGGTGTCGGTGATGACACCGCCGAGCAGCGGGCCGCCGACGGTGGCGACGGCGAAGGTGGCGCCGAGGTAGCCGGAGTACCGGCCGCGCTCGCGCGGGGAGATCATCGCGGCCATCACGATCTGCGCGAGGGCGGAGAGACCGCCCACGCCGATGCCCTGCACAACGCGGCAGGCGATCAGCATCCCTGCGCTCTGCGAGAGACCGGCGACGATCGATCCGCCGACGTAGATGACCAGGGCTATCTGTACGAGCGCCTTCTTGCTGAAGAGGTCGGACAGCTTGCCCCACAGGGGGGTCGTCGCGGTCATGGCGAGCAGCGACGCGGTGACGACCCAGGTGTAGGCGGACTGGCCGCCGCCGAGGTCGCCGATGATTTCGGGCAGGGCGTTGGAGACGATCGTCGACGACAGGATCGCCACGAACATGCCGAGCAGCAGCCCGGACAGCGCTTCCATGATCTGCCGGTGCGTCATCGGAGCGTTCTCGCCGGGGTGGCCGTGATGCGCTCCGTGCTTGGCATGGCTGCCCCGCACACCGGCTGGTGTGGTTGTTGCCATGGGCTTCCTTTTCTTACGCGGGTGTACGGGTGGTCTGCGACGTGGTCCGCACGTCGTGGGGGGAGGGGGGCTGCGATGCGTGCGGCCCCGCCGCGGGGCGGGCCGAGACCGCTCGGCAGTCCCCGAAACTGTCGCGCAGGCGCGCGAGCAGCGTGCTGAGCTGGACGACCTCTTCGTCGCTCCAGTCGTGCAAGTAGTGGGTGAGCGTCCGGATGGAGAGCTCGGCGAGCTCGTCCACCTTGGCCTTGCCGTCGGGCGTGAGCCGCAGGATCCGGGAGCGCCTGTCCGCGGGGTCGGGATCGCGTGCGATCCACTCCTTGTCCGCGACGTGCGCCACGTGGCGGCTGGTCACCGACGTGTCGACGGCGAGCAGCTCCGCGAGCCTGCTCATCCGCATCGCGCCGTGGCGGTCGAGCAGGATGAGGACGGCGGCGGATCCGGCCGGGCAGTCGTGCGGCAGGCCTCTTCCGAGGCCGCGCTTCACGGCACCGATGGCGCTGAGCTGCTGGGCCAGCTCCTCGTACTGACGCTGCGCGGCCACGGCACCTCCTGTTTATTTTGTTGCTTAGGGCAACGATAGAAGCAGTTGGTTGCCGCAGGCAAACTAAAACCTGGCCGTCGGCCTAAAGAGTCGGCAAAGCTCTGGGGGCCGGGTCGTAAAGTCCCTGGCCAGAGGGGGTTGGGCCGAGGGCCGTGGATTCGCTAGGGTCCTGCTCCATGGCACACAACCCCCAGGGCAACCAGGGCCACCAGGCTCCGCAGGGCAACCCCGACCCCGCCGGCAGCACGCAGATGTTCCGCGCCTTCGTCGACGAGGCGCCGCGAGGAGGACAGCCACAGCAGACGACGTCCTCGTCGGGCCCACGGGTGGGCCTGATCGTAGGAGTGCTCCTGGCGATCGTGATCGTGGCGGGAGTGGCGTGGCTGGCGCTCTCGTAGGCGGGTTCCCTGCGGGGCTTGGACGGTTCTGATCTGCGGGTGGTCGCTGGCTGGTCGCGCAGTTCCCCGCGCTTCCCTGCGGGGCTTGAGCGGTTCTGATCTGCGGGTGGTCGGTGGTTGCTCGCGCAGTTCCCCGCGCCCCTGAGCCACCCGCGGCGAGGCAACCGCGAAGCCCCGCCCCCGCACAGAGCGATCAGGCCCGCGGAACCCGCGCAAGAGCGACGCCGCGAGCGCCCCATCAGGGGCGCGGGGAACGGCGCGAGCAACCACGATGCACGCGCGGATGAGCGTCGACGCGAGCGCCCCACCAGGGGCGCGGGGAACGGCGCGAGCAACCACGACGTACCCGCGGATGAACGACGACGCGAGCGCCCCGTCAGGGGCGCGGGGAACGGCGCGAGCAACCACGACGTACCCGCGGATGAACGACGACGTGAGGGCCCCGTCAGGGGCGCGGGGAACGGCGCGAGCAACCACCGACCACCCGCAGATCAGAACCGCTCAAGCCCCGCAGGGAACGCGCGGGCAAGCACGACGCTCCCGCAGGAGGGCAGCAGGCGCCGGCCCCCCCCGGGAAGGGGGCCCTACTTCCAGTCGACCCAGACGTCCCGCGTCTCCACCCGCATGCCCAGCGGCACGCGCCACGCGTCCACGCACACCGTCCAGGCCCCCTCCCTCGTCCGCCCCGGACCGATCGGCGCCGGCAGTGCCACCGTTGACTTGATCGTGGCCCAGTCCACCCCGAGCGCCCCGATGATGTGCGTACCGAAGGTGACCTCGCCCGAACGCACCGCCGACCCACCCGTGTTGCGGAAGGACACCGTCACCTTCTCGCACCACCGCTTGTCCGCAGGAGCCCGTTCCGGATCGCCGACAGCGAGAACCGCGGGCCCACTCGGCGACGGATCCGTCCCAGGCCGCCCGGGCCCCGGACCCGGCCCCGACGGACTCGGGGAGCTCCCACCCGTACCCGTACCCGTGCCCGACCCCGTGCCCGTACGACCGCCCTCGTGCCCGCCCCCGCGCCCCGACGAGGCCTTAGGAGGCGACGCCACCCCCACCGAACCCGAATCCGAACCCGACCCCGACCCCGAACGCCCCTCCGCACCCGGCGACTTGCTCGCCCCGCTCGACTCGTCCCGCTCCGGTGACGCCCCCGCCGAGTCACCGGAACGGCCACCGCCGCCGGAACCATCCCTCTCCAGCGGCACCATCCTCACGTCACCCGTGGGCCCCACCGTCTTGCCCGGTGCCCGTCCGGGCGAGGCCCCCGCCGCGCCCGTCGCCACGTAACCGTCGCCGCTGTCACCGCCGCAGGCGGACAGCAGACCGCCGAGGCACAGCACAGTGGCCCCCGCACCGAGGACGTTCCGCACTCCACGTCGCATCGCGCCAGTGTGTCTGACGGGTCGTCAATTAGGAACCCCGTCAGCAACACCACCGACACACGCAACGCCACCGACACACACGGGAGTCGGCGCGTCTCAGTCCGCGATGAGACCGTCCCGCAGCTGCGCCAGCGTCCGCGTCAGCAGCCGCGAGACGTGCATCTGGGAGATGCCGACCTCCTCGCCGATCTGCGACTGCGTCATGTTGGCGAAGAAGCGCAGCATGATGATGCGGCGCTCACGGGGCGGCAGCTTGGCGAGCAGCGGCTTGAGGGACTCGCGGTACTCCACGCCCTCCAGGGCCGAGTCCTCGTACCCGAGGCGGTCCGCGAGGGAGCCCTCGCCGCCGTCGTCCTCGGGCGTCGGGGAGTCCAGCGAGGAGGCGGTGTACGCGTTGCCGACCGCGAGGCCGTCGACCACGTCCTCCTCGGAGACGCCGAGCGCCGCGGCGAGTTCGGGAACGGTCGGCGAGCGGTCGAGCCGCTGGGCCAGCTCGTCGCTGGTCTTCGTGAGCGCGAGCCGGAGCTCCTGGAGGCGGCGCGGCACCCGCACCGACCAACTGGTGTCCCGGAAGAAGCGCTTGATCTCACCGACGACCGTCGGCATCGCGAACGTCGGGAATTCCACGCCGCGTTCGCAGTCGAAACGGTCGATCGCCTTGATCAGGCCGATCGTGCCGACCTGGACGATGTCCTCCATCGGTTCGTTGCGACTGCGGAAGCGGGCCGCCGCGTACCGCACGAGGGGGAGGTTGAGCTCGATGAGCGTGTCGCGCACATACGCACGCTCCGGGCTGTCCTGGGCGAGCGTGGCGAGCCGCAGGAAGAGGGATCGGGACAGGGTCCGGGTGTCGATGACTTCCGGGGCCGTTGAGCTCTGGAGCGCTTCGGAGCCCTGAAGCGCGTCGGGCGCCGGCTCGCTCGGGCTCTTGGTGAGCGTGAGCGTGAGCACCTTCGAGCTGCCCTGGTCTGCGGACATGCCACCCCCTTGAGGTCGCGGACGGTCGCGGCGGGCGCTCCCGTCGGAGGAACGCAGCCTCCACCTGAATACCGGAGGTGGGGCTACGGCAAACGCGGTTCCAGCAGAATGTCACATGTCGGCAACACGCTGTAGTTACTTGTCGACAAACAAGGGTGACATCCGTGCAGGAAAGAGGGGGTCTGAGGCTTTTCAGCAAAGAGTGCCGTCGGCAACCGCCGCGACGGCACTCCACTCGATACGGTTACGCCTCGATCCGATTTGCGGACCGAAGGCGTGCGAAGCTCCGGGCGAGCAGTCTCGACACGTGCATCTGGGAGACGCCGAGTTCGGCGCTGATCTGTGACTGCGTCAGATTGCTGTAGTAGCGCAGGAGCAGGATCCGCTGTTCCCGCTCGGGCAGTTGGACCAGGAGATGGCGTACGAGGTCGCGGTGTTCGACGCCGTCGAGCGCGGGGTCCTCGTAGCCGAGCCGGTCGAGCAGGCCGGGCAGCCCGTCGCCCTCCTGGGCCGCCTCAAGCGACGTCGCGTGGTACGAGCGGCCGGCCTCGATGCAGGCCAGCACCTCGTCCTCGGTGATGCGCAGCCGCTCGGCGATCTCGGAGGTCGTCGGTGAGCGCCCGAAGGCGGTGGTGAGGTCCTCGGTCGCGCCGGTCACCTGCACCCACAGCTCGTGCAGCCGGCGCGGTACGTGGACGGTGCGGACGTTGTCGCGGAAGTACCGCTTGATCTCGCCGACCACGGTCGGCATCGCGAAGGTCGGGAACTGCACCCCGCGCTCCGGGTCGAACCGGTCGATGGCGTTGATGAGCCCGATGGTGCCGACCTGGACGACGTCCTCCATCGGCTCGTTGCGGCTGCGGAAGCGGGCGGCGGCGTACCGGACCAGGGGGAGGTTGGCCTCGATGAGGGCGCCGCGCACCCGGCCGTGTTCCGGGCTGCCCGGCTCCAGCTCCTTCAGCTGACCGAAGAGCACCTGGGTGAGGGCCCGGGTGTCGGCACCGCGCGTGCTTCCGGTGGTCCCGGCGCCGCGGGGGGTCCCGGCGCCCGGTAGGGGTTTGGCGGGTGGAGCTTCGGGCGCAGTACTGGCCGGCACGGGCAACGCCACCCCTTCTCAGACAAGCTCAGTCAAGCTCGGTCGACCTCGGTCAACTCATCCGTCAAAAGCGGTCATAGCATCACAAGACATGTGCACTGTGTGCAAGCACCCGATAACTACGTGTTGAGGGCAAGGGGGAGGGCATACGACAGGAAAAGGCCCCGCACCGTCGCGGTGCGGGGCCCAAGTGGCGGGGCGGGAGGAGCGGGACCCGGATCAGAACTCGTAGTCCGCGATGACCCACGTGGCGAACTCGCGCCACAGCGCGACGCCCGCCTGGTGGGCGGGGTGCTCCAGGTACCGCTTCAGCGCATCGGTGTCCTCGACCGCCGAGTTGATGGCGAAGTCGTACGCGATGGGGCGGTCGGTGATGTTCCAGGCGCACTCCCAGAACGTGAGCTCCGGGATCTGCCCGCCGAGGGCGCGGAAGGCCTCGACGCCCTCGACCACGCGCGGTTCGTCGCGCCGCACACCGTCGTTGAGCTTGAAGAGGACCAGATGGCGGATCACGGGCACTCCTTGGGAAGGCGCGGAGAAGACGGGAAGAAGGGGGAGGGCGACGAGGAGAGGGGGAAGGGCGCCGCTCAGTCCTTGCCGCCGTTGGCGACCCACGTCATGAAGTCCCCGATGCTCCGAGCGGCGCTCGAGATCCCTTCGAAGCCTATCTGGACGTAGTCCGCGGCCTTGGCCGGGTCCGTGATGATCACGTAGAGCACGAAGACGACCACGGCGAAAAGGCCGAGCTTCTTCCACTGCACTGCCACGATCCTGGCCTCCCCTTGCCCGCGACGCGTGTGTCCCCTGTGATCGCGGTGAGTCTAACCCGGGCCGTACTCACGGGGCTTTTAAGGACCAACGGCCCGGCAGCAGAGGCCCTTTGCCCGCGCCCCACGGGTGGCGCGAGCGGCAGGATGGGTGGTGAGCCCGGCGGATCTGGCAGGAATCCGCGGGTAGGGACCGGCCCCACTGCGGGGTCCGCGCCGTCCGCTTCCCCCCGACGGCGGCGTTGACTTGAGGGTCCGGTCCTCGTCGGGGGGAGCGGCTTGTCCCCCCGATGCCGTTCCCCCCGTCCTGGCGGGAGAGAGCCCCGGCGCGTGGAAGGCGCCGGGGCTTTCCGCTTGCCGCGGCACAAGCGTTCCGTACAACCCGCGCACGACGAAGGGCCCGTCCAGCTGGACGGGCCCTTCGTTTCGAGAGCGGTAGCGGTGGGATTTGAACCCACGGAAGGGGGTTACCCTTCACTCGCTTTCGAGGCGAGCTCCTTCGGCCGCTCGGACACGCTACCGAGAGGAACTCTAGCCCAAAGTGCCCCGTGTTCTGAAATCCGTTCGGCCGACCCCCTGAGTCCTCCCTGACTCCCCCCTGAGTCCCCCGGAGTCAGCGGTTGCGGAAGAACTCGGTCAGCCGTGCCGCGCACGCGTCGGCGAGGACTCCCTGGATGACCTCGGGGCGGTGGTTGAGCCTTCTGTCGCGTACGACGTCCCAGAGGGAGCCCGCCGCCCCGGCCTTCTCGTCGAGCGCTCCGTAGACCACCCGGTCCACCCGGGACTGCACGAGCGCGCCCGCGCACATCGTGCAGGGCTCCAGGGTGACGACGAGCGTGCAGCCGGTCAGCCGCCACTCGCCGAGCCCGGCGGCGGCCCTGCGCAGGGCGAGCACCTCCGCGTGGGCGGTGGGGTCGCCGGTCGCCTCGCGTTCGTTGTGGGCCGTCGCGAGCACCGTCGTGCCGTCCGGGGACAGCACGACGGCGCCGACGGGTACGTCGCCGCCCTCGGCGGCCAGCTCGGCCTCGGCCAGAGCGAGCCGCATGGGCGCCCGCCAGCGGTCGCGTACGGGATCGCCTTCGGCGATGTCGTCGATGGGACGGTCGGAGGTCGGGTCGTGCGGGTTGTGCGGATCGCTCGGGTTGTACGGGTCGTTCGGCTCGGTCACACGGGGAACCTAGCGGACGGTCTCCAGCACCTCCGCCGCCCCGAGGATTTCGGCGATCTCGTTGAGCGCGTCGCCCGCCTCCAGACCGAGCAGATCCTTTTCGGGCACGCCGAGGTCGGCGAGGATCCCCGTGTCGCCCAGCGGCCCGGACGGCACTCCCGAGGTGCCGGCGTCGTCGGCCGCGTCGCCGTCGGAGTCCGTGTCGGACGCCTCGGGTTCACCGTCCTCCGTACCGTCGAGGTCGAGGGCGTCGAGGTCGACCACCTCGTCGTCGTCCGGGTCGCGGCCCAGCATCTCGTCGGTGAGCAGAATCTCCCCGTACGAGCTGCGGGCGGCCGCGGCCGCGTCCGAGACATAGATACGAGGGTCCTCCTCACCGTCCACGCGGACGACGCCGAACCACGCGTCTTCCTGTTCGATGAAGACGAGCACTGTGTCGTCGTCGTAGTCAGCCGTGGCTTCACGGGCCAGATCGGCCAGATCCGCCAGGGTCTCCACATCGTCGAGCTCCGTGTCGCTCGCTTCCCACCCGTCTTCGGTGCGCGCGAGCAGTGCGGCGAAGTACACCGTGACTCTCCCACTGGTCATAGGCAGTGCCGGTTGGCGGTTTGGGGTCCCCCCGGCGAGGTCGGGGAGCGGGGAGCACTGTGCCGAGCCCCGCCCATTCGGAATCGTGGCAGAAACGGCGCCGTCAGGAGAGGTCTTCCGCTCGCTGTGTTCCGCGTCGCGTTCTCCGGGGGACCGTTCCCGGCCCTGCCGGGGGCCCGCGTTCCAGGGGGCGGCTGCCCGTCAGGAGGGGGCGATCACCAGCGGAACGTGCGCATGCGCATCTGCTGACGCATGCGTGCCGCCCGGGCGCGGCGCGGCTTCACGCGGTCGCGGAGCTCGATCGCCTCGTTGCGCTCGCGCAGGAACTGGGCGCGACGCCTGCGGCGCTCGATGTCGTTCTCGTCGTCCGGCTTGCGCTCCGCCATGGGCCACACCACCTCGGTTCGTACGTCCCCACCTTCCCTCGGACGGCGGTGTTGATGCCAGCGAGAGGCGTGGGGCCCGGGCCCGGTTACTGTTGATGGCATGCGGATCCACGTCGTCGACCACCCGCTGGTGGCGCACAAACTCACCACGCTGCGCGACAAGCGCACCGATTCCCCGACCTTCCGGCGCCTCGCCGACGAGCTGGTCACCCTGCTCGCGTACGAGGCCACCAGGGACGTGCGCACCGAGCAGGTCGACCTCGACACCCCGGTCTCGCGGACCACGGGCGTCAAGCTCTCCCACCCGCGGCCGCTGGTCGTGCCGATCCTGCGCGCCGGTCTCGGCATGCTCGACGGCATGGTGCGGCTGCTGCCGACCGCCGAGGTGGGCTTCCTCGGCATGGTGCGCAACGAGGAGACGCTGCAGGCGTCCACGTACGCGACGCGTATGCCGGACGACCTCTCCGGCCGCCAGGTGTACGTGCTCGACCCCATGCTGGCCACGGGCGGCACGCTGGTCGCCGCGATCCAGGAGCTCATCAAACGCGGCGCGGACGACGTCACCGCCGTGGTGCTGCTCGCCGCCCCCGAGGGCGTCGAGATCATGGAGCGCGAGCTGGCGGGGACGCCGGTGACGGTCGTGACGGCCTCGGTCGACGAGCGGCTCAACGAGCAGGGCTACATCGTGCCCGGCCTCGGGGACGCGGGCGACCGGATGTACGGGGCGGCGGAGTAGCGGTCCCTTTCCCCTGCTGGTTCGCCTACCGGCAGTTCTTCTTGCCTGACGGCACGGACGTCGGCTCGGGCTTGGCCAGTGCGGCCAGGGCCTTGTCGGCGTCCTCCTTTTTGGCCAGGTTCTTGAACCGGACGCCGATGATCAGGTCGACGTCACCGCTCTTGCGTACGTCGGACTTGAGCTCGGCGTCCGCGAGCTGGGTGCCGAGGACGGGGAGCGAGGTGTCGGCGGCCGCCTTGGCGCCGAGCAGCATCCCGGTGCCCTTGACCTTCTTGTCGAACTCCTTGGTGGCGTTGCCGACCTTGCCGATGGCGAAGCCGCGCTTCTTGAGTTCGTCGGCGGTGCTCTTGGCGAGGCCGCCGTGGGGCGTGGCGTTGAAGACGTTGACGGTGATCTGCTTCGGCTTCGGGAGCGGCTTGCCCGCCTTGTCCTTCGCCGCGGCGGCCGAGGTGGCGGAGTCGGCGGAGATGCCAGGGGTGGCGTCGCCGTCCGGATCACGGTCGCAGTCGCCGGCCGCGGAACTGGCCGCCGACGCCTTGTGGCCCCCCGTGAAGACATCGATGAGCTGCAACGTGCCCCAGCCGATGAGGCCGAGCGCGGCGGTGGACGCGATGACCGCGAGCACGAGCCTGCGGCGGCCGTTGGGGCGGCGCATCCGTGGGTATTTGTCCCCCGTGATGCGGTATTCGCCGCCCATGCCGGGGGGAGTGAGCATGCTCATGGGCGCAGCGTAGTGCGGCGCGGCAGCGATGCCTACTAAATGATCATTACTTGAGGGGCAGTCCAACCCGAAAGGGCGAATGCGGGGTCGGGCCCGGCTCGGCGGGGGGCGTGGGGCCCGCGGCCGGACCCTGGGTCAGCCCAGTTCGAGCACGCGCGCGTGGAGCACCTGGCGCTGCTGGAGCGCGGCGCGGACCGCGCGGTGCAGGCCGTCCTCCAGATAGAGGTCGCCCTGCCACTTCACGACGTGCGCGAAGAGGTCGCCGTAGAACGTGGAGTCCTCGGCGAGCAGGGTCTCGAGGTCGAGCTGGCCCTTGGTCGTCACGAGCTGATCGAGGCGGACCGGGCGCGGTGCGACGTCCGCCCACTGGCGGGTGCTTTCCCGGCCGTGGTCGGGGTACGGCCGGCCGTTTCCGATGCGCTTGAAGATCACACGGAAAGCCTACCGGGCAAGGCTCTCCGGGCGCAGCCATGGCGACGGAGTGCGAGTCTGGGAAATGACGCTGTAAAGCGGGGCAAACCGGAAACGCACCAGCCGGGAACAGGGGTCGAAGTGAGCGATAGCCAGTCGATGCCGTCCACTCCGGGTCGTGCGAATCCCCCGAACGAGTCCGTGCCGGCGGCGGGGTCCGGTGCGGCGCCGGGCGCGGGTGGGACGGGTGAACAGGCAGGGGGAAGCGCTCTGCCGCCGGAGGCCGCGGAGATCGCCGCCGGGTACGCCTTCGCCGGGCCCGCCCTCGACCTGGGCGCGCTGCTCTGGGACGGACGGTGCCGTGCCGACGCGCCGGTCCGTATCCCGCTGCCCATGCTCAACCGGCACGGGCTCGTCGCCGGCGCCACCGGCACGGGCAAGACCAAGACGCTGCAACTCATCGCCGAACAGCTGGCCGCGCAGGGCGTCCCCGTCTTCCTCGCGGACATCAAGGGCGACGTGTCGGGGATCTCGGCACCCGGCGAAGCGAACGACAAGGTCACCGAGCGGGCCGGGGACGTCGGGCAGGAGTGGGCGGCGACCGGGTTCCCGAGCGAGTTCTACGCGCTCGGCGGCATCGGCACGGGGATCCCGGTGCGGGCCACGATCACCAGCTTCGGCCCCGTGCTGCTCTCCAAGGTGCTGCAGCTCAACCGGACGCAGGAGCAGTCGCTCGGTCTCGTCTTCCACTACGCCGACCAGAAGGGGCTCGAACTGGTCGACCTGAAGGACCTGCGGGCGGTCGTCACCTTCCTCACCTCCGACGAGGGCAAGCCGGAGCTGAAGGGCATCGGCGGTCTGTCGTCCGTGACCGCCGGCGTCATCCTGCGGGCGCTCACCACGTTCGAGGCACAGGGCATGGCGGACTTCTTCGGGGAGCCGGAGTTCGACACGAGCGAGTTCCTGCGGCTCGCGCCGGACGGGCAGGGGCTGGTGTCGGTCCTGGAGCTGGCGGCCGTCCAGGACAAGCCGCAGCTCTTCTCGACGTTCCTGATGTGGCTCCTGGCCGACCTCTACAACGACCTGCCGGAAGTCGGCGACATCGAGAAGCCGAAGCTCGTGTTCTTCTTCGACGAGGCCCACCTGCTCTTCAACGGGGCGTCGAAGGCGTTCCTGGAGGCCATCACGCAGACCGTGCGGCTGATCCGGTCCAAGGGCGTCGGCGTCTTCCTCGTGACGCAGACACCGAAGGACGTGCCCGCGGACGTCCTCGGACAGCTCGGCAACCGCGTGCAGCACGCGTTGCGGGCGTTCACCCCCGACGACCAGAAGGCGCTGAAGGCGACGGTACGGACCTTCCCCGACTCGCCGTACGACCTGGCGGAGGTGCTCACGGGACTCGGCACCGGCGAGGCGGTGATCACGGTGCTGAGCGAGAAGGGCGCGCCGACACCGGTCGCGGCGACCCGGCTGCGGGCGCCCGAGTCGCTGATGGGGCCGGTGGCGGCGGGGACGCTGGAACAGGCGGTGCGTTCGTCGCCGCTGTACGCGCGCTACGCGGACGCCGTCGACCGCGAGTCCGCGTACGAGAAGCTGACGGCCCAGGAGGCCGAGACGCAGGCCCGCAAGCAGGCCGAGTCGGCGGCCGCCGACGCGGCGAAGGAGACCCGCGCGCAGACACGGGCGAAGCCCCGCGGGGACGGGTCCGTCGTGGAGCAGGTGGTGGGGAGCGGGATGTTCAAGTCGCTGATGCGGTCCGTGGGGACGCAGATCGGGCGGGAGATCTCACGGTCGGTGTTCGGGACGGCCCGGCGCCGGCGCTGAGTCCGGGGACGCCGGGGCTGGCGGGGACGCCTGGTCTGGCGGGGCGCCTTGAGCGGGCCGCGTGGTGCGCGTCGCATGGTGCGGGCCGCCGAGTGCGTCTCGCCTGGTGCGGGCCGCCAGGCCGCCTGGTGCGGGCTGCGCCGGGCCGTCGGGGTCAGGCGTCCTTGGGTCGCCGCTCGGGTTCGGTGGGGTCGGTCTCGCGGGTCGTCTGCTCCGGCGAAGGGGCCGGTTGCGCGGGTGCCGACTGCGGCGGCGCCGTACGGACGGCCTCCGCGCGCAGGAGCGCTTGCAGGGCCGCGTAGGGGTCGATGGGCATGAAGGTGTCCTTGATCTGCGCGCTGGGACGGCTGACGGGGGACGGGGCGGGGGAGGCCGGTGAGTGCCTGCTCCCTGTCCCTGTCCTGGTCCCTGTCAGCAGCGCAGGACCACCGAACGGGGGGTCGGGACGCGGGGGTGCAGAAGGGCGGCGGGGCGCGGGGCCGGGCCGACGGCGGGGTGCCGGGGCGGCGCCGGGTCGGGCGTACGGGGGGTGGGGACGCGGGTGGCGTGGCCGGTCGGGAGGCGCAGCGCCGTGTCGGTGGCGTCCTCATGGCTCTCGTTGCCGCCGGATTCCGTGGAGACGGCGGCGGGCGGGGTCGGGGCCACCGCGGCGGTGGGGGCGGCGGTGAGGGCGCCGAGCAGGAGCGCGAGGAGGGTGAGCAGCACCCGGGGCCACGTGCGGTGGCGGCGGTACGGGGGCGGGGCGCTCATGGAGGGCATGTCCCCGTACGAAGGGTTCGTCGACCACCTCACGCCGAGATCCGCCCTCATGGGCTAGGACCTTCAGCCGCTGTTCGTGCGGGCCTTCGCCTTCAGCTGCTGCTTGTGGGCCCGGACCTTGAGGAGGGACTCGGGACCCGTGATGTCCGCGACGGACCGGTAGGCCTCGGTGGCGCCGTAGTCCCCGGCGGCCTCGCGCCAGCCCTTGGGGCGGACGCCCAGCTGCTTGCCGAGGAGGGCGAGGAAGATCTGGGACTTCTGCTTGCCGAAGCCGGGCAGGTCGTTGAGGCGCTTGAGGAGTTCCTCGCCGGTGGCGGCGTCCTGCCACAGCGCCGTCGGGTCACCGTCGTAGTGGTCCGCCAGGTACTGGCAGAGCTGCTGGATCCGTTTGGCCATCGAGCCCGGGTACCGGTGCACCGCCGGCTTCGTGGAGAGGAGCGCGGCGAAGTCCTCGGGGTCGTACGCGGCGATCTCCCGCGCGTCGAGATCGTCCGACCCGAGCCGCGTGGCGATCGTGTACGGGCCCGCGAACGCCCACTCCATGGGGACCTGCTGGTCGAGGAGCATGCCGACCAGCGCGGCCAGCGGGCTGCGGCCGAGGAGCTCGTCGGCCGCCGCGTCCTGTGCGAGGTGAAGGGTCACGTCCATGAACCGATGATCCCGCGTCGAGGGCGCTGACGCCTGTCGCCCACCGCCCGCCACCCGTCGCTCTCCGCTCGTCGCGCCGAGCAGGGGCCACGTCGCGCGGAAACCCGCGTGCGTCCCGTCCGACCGGCGCGTTAGCCTCGGACACATGTCTACGCCCCGCATCTCCTAGCCAGGACACACGCCTCCACGTCACCCGTGTGTCCATTCGCTATTGCGGAGCGTTACCTCATGATCACCGTACGAGGCGCCGACGTGCGCGTCGGCGCCCGCCTCCTGCTGTCCGACGTCTCCTTCCACGTCGCCCCGGGCGACCGCGTGGGCCTGGTCGGGCGCAACGGCGCCGGCAAGACCAGCCTCATGAAAATCCTCGCGGGGCAAGCCGTCCCCGCCGCAGGCACCGTCACCCGTACCGGCTCCGTCGGCCACCTCGCCCAGGACCCGGGCGCCGCCGACCCCGCCGTCACCGTCACCGACCGCATCCTGTCCGCCCGCGGCCTGGACGAGGCGGTGGCGGCGCTGCGTACCGCGGAGGCCGCCATGGCGACGGCGGCGACCCCGGCGGCGCAGGAGCGGGCCATGGCGGCCTACGCCCGCGCCGACGACCGTTTCCAGTCCCGCGGCGGCTACGCGGCCGAGGCCGAGGCCGCCCGCGTCGCCGCCGGACTCGGGCTGCCCGAACGCGCCCTGCACCAGCCGGTCGGCGATCTGTCGGGCGGCCAGCGGCGCCGCGTCGAACTGGCCCGGATCCTCTTCTCGCACCACGACACCCTGCTCCTCGACGAGCCGACGAACCACCTCGACGCCGACTCGGTGGCCTGGCTGCGCGGCTACCTGGCGGGGTACCCGGGCGGCCTCGTCCTCATCAGCCACGACACCGGGCTGCTCGCCGACGTCGTCAACCGCGTCTTCCACCTGGACCCGCGGCGGGCCGTCATCGACGTGCACAACACCGGATGGCACACCTACCTCGCCCAGCGCGCGGCCGACGAGCGGCGACGTACCCGGGAACGCGCCAACGCCGAGCGCAAGGCCGCCTCGCTGCGCGCCCAGGCCGACAAGATGCGCTCCCGCGTCGCCACCGCCACCGCCGCGAAGAACATGGACCGGCGGGCCGAACGCCTGCTCGCGGACGCGGAGCCGGTCCGGCGCGGCGAGAAGGTCGCCCGCATCCGGCTGCCCGAGCCCGCCCCGTGCGGCCGCACGCCGCTCGGCGCGATCAGCCTCACCAAGGCGTACGGGGCCCATCGCGTCCTCACCGGGGTCGACCTGGCCGTCGACCGGGGCAGCCGCCTGGTCGTCCTCGGCTTCAACGGCGCGGGCAAGACGACGCTGCTCCGGCTCCTGGCGGGGCGTGAACTCCCGGACGCGGGGCGGGTCGTGGCGGGCCCCGGGCTGCGGCTCGGCTACTTCGCGCAGGAGCACGACACGTTGGCGGCGGACCGGACCGTACGGGAGAACCTCGCGGCCGCGGCCCCGCACCTGACCGACGGCGAGGTGCGCCGGGTGCTCGGCTCGTTCCTGTTCGGCGGGGACGACGCGGACAAGCCCGCCGCGGTGCTCTCGGGCGGCGAGAAGACGCGGCTCGCGCTGGCGGGCCTCGTGCACTCGGGCGCGAACGTCCTGCTCCTGGACGAACCCACCAACAACCTCGATCCGGCGTCCAGGGACGAGGTGCTCGCGGCCGTGGGGACGTACCCGGGGGCGATCGTGATGGTCACCCACGACGAGGGCGCGCTCGACGCGCTCCACCCGGACCGCGTCCTGCTGCTCCCCGACGGAACGGAGGACCTGTGGAACCCCGACTACCGGGAGCTGGTCGCGCTGGCCTGAGGGTGGGGGCGGAGGGGAAAGGTGACTTGGGGCGGAAGCGAGGGCGCTGCCCCCACCCCTGTGATTCGATGCTGCGATGAGACGAGACCGGGCCGCCGACGCGGCCGACGGGCACCCCGTCCTGCGGTTGCGGGAACGTTCCGGTCAGCGTGATCTGGAGGCCTGTGCCGGCGTGCTCGCCGGTGTCCACAAGGCTGACGGATACCCCGTCATCTGGCCGGACCGGCCTGCCGAGTGGCTGGTCGGCGCCGGCGGACTCGGGGCCTGGGTCGCCGAGCTCGACGGCCGGGTCGTCGGACACGTCGGCCTCGCCCGCCCCGGCGCGGGGGACGAGGCGGCGGCCGTGTGGAGCGAGCGGGCGGGACCGGAGGCCGGTGCGGCCGGCGTCGTCAGCCGCCTCTTCGTCGCGCCGGACGCCCGGGGCCACGGCATCGGCGCCCTGCTGATGGGGCGGGTCGTACGGGAGGCGCGGGCGCGCGGGCTGCACCCGGTCCTCGACGTCGTGTCCTCCGACACCGCGGCCGCCGCCCTCTACGCCCGCCTGGGCTGGCAGTTGCTCGCCGTCGCGGAACAGCAATGGCGACCCGGCCTGCGGGTCGCCCTGCACTGTTACGCGGCCCCGCCGGAGGATCCTCGGCAGCAGCACTGAGACCTCACCGGGAACCGCCCGGTTCCGCGTACGGTTGCCGCTCAGCCCAGCAGCGAACGGACCGCCGCGCGGTCGACGCTCGTCAGGGCGCGGACCAGCTTCGGGGTGAGGAGGACGAGCACGGCACCGATGCCGGCGACCGCCGCGATCTGGGCCGGCGAGGTGATGTAGTACTCGTGGTGCCGGCCGCCCGACGTGAAGTCGTACACGCGGTAGCCGGGCCAGCCCACGTAACGGTGGAAGACCCAGGAGTACGTGGGGAAGAGCGCGACCACCCAGCCGGTGACGAAGAACGTCACCGTCAGGACGAAGCTGAGGACGCGCCAGGGGAACATGACCACCTGGAACAGCAGCGCCTTCCACCCCGCGGCGTCCGCGAGACGGGCCCTGGTCCTGGCCCAGAACCCCTTCGCCCGCGGCCCGTCGGCGCCGGCCCCCGCGCCGTACGCCCTCGCGCCGTACGCCCCCGGGCCGTCGACGGTGAGCCCGAGACCCACCCGGGCCCGGAGCCGTTCCGCACTGCCCAGCCCCCGCGCCCCGGCCAGCGCCACGGCGAGGACGGGCAGCCCGAACAGGGTGACGAGCAGCCCCGCGCCGAGGCAGAACATGGTCACGGCGAAGACGAACCCGGCGATGGCGAGGGGGAACGAGGTCAGCACGTACCCGATCTCGCGGAAGGTGACGGCGGAGAACGGCGCCCGCCAGAACCCGGGCCTGTGCCTGCGCGGGCGGACCGTCGGGCCGGTCGCCGAGCCGGTCGCCGGGCTGGTCGTGGGGCCGGCCACCGGAGGGGGCACCGCGGCGGCCGACGAGGTCGAAGTGGCGTACGGCAGGGTGCTGGTGCTCATGGCGGGCCCTCGAATCGTCGTGGAGCGTGGGGAGCGGGGACGTGTCGTGTTGACGTGCTCCACGCTCCCGTATCCGCGGGCCCGGCGGCATACGGTGCTCCGGTGTCTATGGGGTGGTGCTAGCCCCCCTGACCGCTAGGTCCTTGACCGCCAGCCCCCTGGCCGCCAGGCCTCTCCGCCCGAGGAGGTCACCGGTGCTCCAACTCCGCCCGGCGACGCGCCCCTTGCCCCCGCAGCCACCGGACGACGTCCTCCGCGGCGGCGTCGATGGCGATGTCCAGCGGAGTCATGTCGTCGTACCCGACCCAGTCGAGTTCGGCGCCGCACACCAACAGGTAACGCGCGGTGGCCAGTTGGCCGCCATGACACGCACCCCAGAAGGCACCGGAGATGTCGACCGGATCGGGCGAAGGGGATGTCCCGTCCGGGCCGGGACCCTCGACGAGGGCCGTGACCCGATCGAGCAGCCCGAGCGTCGCCGCGTCCTGCAACGTGGTGCGGGCCCCGTGTTCCAGCAGCCGCCGCGCCGCGCGCCACTGCCCGAACCCGCGCGCGTCGGCGAGCGGCGTGCCGCCCGCGATGACACCCCCGGTCGCCTCGATGTCCGCGCCGGCCGCGATGAGGGCGTCGAGCGCGGGGACGTCGTCGTTGCTCGCGGCCCAGTGCAGCGGGGTCTCGGAGTGCGCCCCGACGAAGGGCGTGCCGGGGTCGGCGCCGGCCGCGACCAGGGCGGCGATGACCTCGGGGCCCGCGGGGATGTGTCCGGGCCAGTCCGTGGCGATGTGCAGCAGACTGCGCGTGCCGGCCGCCTCGCCGACCCGTCTGATACCGGTGACCGCGAGACCGGGATGCGCGACGAGCAGCCGCCGCAGCCCGCCCACGTCACCGGAGCGGATCGCACCGGTCACCGCGACAGCCACAGGATCCCCCGCGTCGAGAACTGCCATGCCCGACCTCCTAATGCCGTCCGCGATTCTGTCAGGGCCCACCGACAACGGCCGGCCGCTCCACGACGACCTGCCCGCTCCTCCGGTGCAGGACCCCGCCGAGAGCCACCGCGACGGCCACGGCGATCAAGTGCTCGCGCCCGGCCAGGTCGAGGTCCCTGATCGAGCCGGTCACCGTCGGGACGACCGCAGCGAGGAAGAGAAGAGGCGCCCGCAGCGCCACGGAGGTGTAGGCGAAGAGCCCGACGATCGCGGCGGAGGTACCGGTGTCGACCGCGTGCGCGACATCGGCGGGCAGTCCGCCGAGCCGTTCGGGCCCGAGAGCGACCATGAGGCGCGCCCCGAGCGTCCCGGCGAGCGTGACGGTGTACGCCACCGCCAGCGTGCGTATGCGCCCGAAGAGCAGCTCGGCGAGGGCGAAGGCGAGCAACAGCCGGGGCAGCCCGCCCCAGACCGGCAGATCCACCGCGGGCACGAACATCGATACGGGCGTCCGCAGCAGCGTCACCCAGAGCGGCTGATCACCCCGCACCTCACCGACGAAACCCACCACGCCCCCACCGACCCCGGTCTGCTGGAACGCGTGCAGCCCGATGACGGCGAGGGCCCCGAAAACAGCGAGCGAGACACCCGCGGGTCCGCGCGCCCGCAGCCGCCCCAAGGGCCGGACGACCACGGCCCGCCACTCGTGCCGGACCGCCCGCCACCCCCGACGGACCACTCGCAGCACGAACGCCCTGAGCGCCCCCAGAGAGACCGACACCGACACCGACTCCCCACCCTTGTCCACACCCGCGCCCGAAATGGGCGCTCGCCTGCCCGGCCGAGCAAATGCGGAGGATACGTGACACCACCCCTCGACGCCCCGCCCAGCCGAATCCGGCAGGGGGCCCCCACGACGGCGTCGGTCAGGTGATGATCGGCCGGACAGTGTGGATCAGGGGAGGGGACCTCGTGAACGACGATCCGAAACAGCAGTGGTCATCTTGGCGCAGCCGCGAAATCCTCATACGGAAGGCCGGCGATACCGCGCCCATACCGTTGGAGATCCGCGGGGTGTTCGGGGCGCAGCTCGACGCATACGTCGTGCAGCGCACGGAGACGACACAGGAAGCGGGGTATGGGTCCACTCTGTGGAACAGGAGCCGGCAACGGTTCGTGCTGCCGTCGGATTACAACTCTCTCCGGCTCTTCCGCCATGGCGGCAAGGCCACTTTCACGGGTGCCGGCGGCTGGAAAGTGAGGCGGTTGGCCGAGGAGGAAGTCGAGCTCGTCGCCGGTGAGATGTCCGGAGAAGGGCCATGGGTACTGCGCGTGGCCGACGGCATGAAGAAGCGCCTGAGCATCACGTGGAACAAGGGCCGGTACCCGGGAACCCTGACGTTCTTCGGCCCTGCCTCCGCTGCCGGCAAGGATCTGTCCGCGCGGCATCACACGCACGAGACCCTCACCGTGACCGGGCCCGGATACCTCCTGCTGAACGCCCAGGACTGGCACCTCACCACCGACTGAAGGCAGCGGGACGGCACCTGCGACGACCCTTCGGCCGGCCGTCAATCGGGCAGCATGCGGAGCTCGTCGCCCAGCTCGGGGTCTGAGATCTCATGACCCCGGGCGAAGCTCTTGAAGATCGCGGTCCCGGTGTGGCGATCGACCGATGAGGCGTAGCAGAGCTCCACCTGCCCGCATCGATCGCAGAGGAGGCCGGCCACCAGGGGCGCCAGGGTGAGCGCGCCCTCCGAGGTCAACAAGTAGAAGGTGTCGTCGGCGACAGGCTCGGCCCACGTGAAGGACTGGCACTCGAAGTCGGGGTGGTCGCCGGTCACGCGCTGCATCACCACGTCGAAGCGGCGGGAGCGCGGCCGATAACCGCACGAAACGGTGAGCAGCCACGGGGTGCCGACGAGGAAGTCCGCGGCCCCCAGGGCTCGTTCGAGCTGCGGCCCGAACTCAGCCGTGCGCAGGGCCGATTCCTGTGGGCTGCGGGGCTTGTCGCCGTGCGAGGTGCGGTTGCGTTCGTTCTGCAGGGCCCGGAGATCGGCGAGGATCCCCGGAGTGCGGCCATCGCCCTGGAGGGCGGTACGGAGGCCGGGCACCAGGTCGGGCTGGGCGGTGGAGACGGGCCCGAGGTGCTGGTCGAGCCAATTCGTCCACGTCCCGAACGTGGCGCGTCTGAGTAACCCGTTCCGCAGCGCCGCGAGCCCCTGCCGGGCGCGATCTCGCTGGTCACCGTCGCCCGCGAGGCGGCCGTCGATCTGCCCTCGCAGCAGGGCCGCTCCGGTGACCGTGAGGGTGATGGCGAGGATCTCGGCGGCCTCGAGCATCGCCTCGTACTGGTCCTTCGGTCCGGGGGCCCGTTGGAGCGCCCGCACGGAGCGGGCCAGGGGGTGCGGCAACGACTCCCGGGCGGCCGACAGCGCTCCGTGGTTGCTGACGGGCTGACGAGTGGCTTCCGGATGCACGCCGTCGGCCTGCACGGGCGGCACGACCGGCGACGGTCGGGGTGGTGCCGCAGGGGCGACCGGATCCGAGCGGGTGTGCCCTGAGGGCGGCGACTGCCCACCGGAGCGAGGCGGGTGACCGGTTGCCGGCCGAGCGCTCGCGGGCATCGTCCGTTGCGCCGGGGCGGGCGTCTGCTGTTGCCGCCGACGCCACCACCATCGGCGGAACACCAGCCGGAGCCAGGTCGGGACGATGCCGAACAGTGCGATGAACACGATGGTGGCGAGGAGAGTGTCCAGCCATGTCGGCAGGGAACTCGGTTCATCGCTGGACGGAATCGACGCGACTGCGAGAGCCCCCCAGCCGAGGGTCATCCAGAACGCCCAGTCCCGGTACACGGGGCCGTCGAAGAGTCCGAGCACCGCGTTGCGCCGCTTCGGCAGAGCCGCGGGCGGAGGCGACGACGAGGCTCTGGCGCCACTGTTCATGGAGCCATGGTGCCTCCGGACGCCGCCCGGAAAACAGCGTTTCGCAACACTCGGTCGATGAGACGACAGCACTGGGTGACAGTCCGGTCGGAGGCGTGGAATTGATCCGAGTCGGAGAACACCGAAGGGCCCCACCGCGGACGGTGGGCCGACAGACGACTCTGTGTGTGGTGTGCCAGCCGATCGGCAGCCGCGGTCAGCGGTTGATGGACTGGACCTCCTGGACGTCCATGTCCTGCGTGGTCTCGAACGTGCCGTCCGGCAGGGGGCCGTGGGCATCGCCCGTGCCGTGCCAGGAGATCTGCCAGGTCACCGATGCCGTGAGCTGGTTGGGCCGTCCGCCCGAGGCGCGCAGATAGGTGATGCCGCACGGCGGGGACTGCTTCAAGCTGCCCTTGGTGTACGGGGTGCCGATGGAGCCGTCCTTGTTGAAGGTGCACTCACCGGATGCCGGGTAGGTCTCCGCGTCCTCAGTGCCCGGTTCCAGGTGGAGGCTCACCGGCTTCGCGGTGGTCTCGGCGAACAGGCCCGTCCCGGGCAGCTCGGCCCTCACCTTGACCTCCTTGAACGTGCCCTTGTCCAGCCACACCCATGTGGGCAGGTTCACCGTCGACTTGGCCGCGGGCTTCAGCTCGACCTTGGTGTCGGGCACCTTGGTCTGCTGGTACGCCAGCGCCGCCAGGGTCTTGGGATCAATGGCCCGCGGAACCTTCGGGGCCTTGCCCTTGTCCACCCAGAACGGGGGACGAGTGCAGGCACCGGCGGCTGGGTCGTCCCTCATGTCGGGGTTCTCGACGGCGACCCACCACATGCCCTTGCCGTTCTTGCCGGCGTTGAAGTTCTTGTACGGGTGTCCGCCCTTGTAGCGCGCCTTGGCGTCCGCGAGGTCCTTGGGGTCACCGCCCGCGGACTTGTGCATCGACCACTTCGCCTCTGTGAAGGTCTTGAAGTCCTCGGCCTTCCAGTAGGGCTCATACCAGCACGCCGGCGCCTTCCAACCCACAGCCGTGGGAGTCAGGGAGCCGGAACGCCGGACCTTGGAAGGGGCGCCTTGCACCTTGAACGCGACCTTGGACAGCAGCGCCTGCCCAGACGAGTCACCCGACGTCTCCGTCTCCTGGGAGCCGGCACCGCCCCGGCCTGCCGCAAGAGCCGCAGGCATGCCGAGCAGGCACGCTGTGACGGTGAGCGCCGCGATGGCGCTGCCCCGCGTCACGGCTGACACTTCTGCGACCCCCGGTCCTCGTTGAGGCTCCGGGTCTGCCAGATCCCGTCTTTGTTCTTCTTCACGGCGGTGTTGTAGAAGACGTAGTTGTCGGGGCTGTCCGGCGGTGTGTCGCTCTTGATGACCTTGTTCGTCTTGCGGTTCTTCAGCTTCGTCCTGCTCTCGTCGACGCAGTACGTCACCGCGGCCGAGGTCTTGCCGAAGACCGTCACGTGCCGGTTGAAGTAGCGTGCGGTGCCGGTCCAGCTGACGTTCTCGTCGATGTTGCGCTTGGTGTACTTGTAGAGCCCGACCAGCGCCTGGTCCGTCGTATAGAAGGCAACTGCGGAGCCCTTCAGGTCCCCGGTCGCCAGAGCCTCGTCCACCGCGCTGATGCGCCGCTCGTTGTCCGCCAGGATCGCGTCCTTCACCGCGTCCCCGGTCTGCCGGCCGTCGAAGACGTTCTTCATGTCCTTCGGCAGCTCGATCTCCGGTCGGTCGATGCCGTCCGCCGTTCCAGAGGGCGACGGTGACGCCGACTTCGCCTTGCCGGTATCTGCCCCGGCGATCTTGTTGCTGTCGTGGCTGTCGTCCGAGCCGCCACAGGCACTCAGCAGCAGAGCCGCGGACGCCGTGAGGATGGCCGTCGCGAGCCGGGTCGAGCGGTTCACAGTGGTCTCCGGTGAGGTGAGGGTTAACCCGAGCGAAGCAACGCTATCTGTGAGCGCTTGATGACAGAAAAAGCGGGGCGAGCCTTGGCCGAGACGTATCGGTGCACGCCTGCCCCCGAGAACGACGAAGGTCCCGACCGGTGAACCGGTCGGGACCTTCGTCTGCCCTTTCGGGCGGGTGCGGAGGATACGAGATTCGAACTCGTGAGGGGTTGCCCCCAACACGCTTTCCAAGCGTGCGCCCTAGGCCACTAGGCGAATCCTCCGCCGCAAACAATACAAGACGTTGAGGGGTGCTCGCGAACACGATCCGGAGGCCGCCGTCGTGATCGTCCGTGGTCGTCCTCGGGGACGGGAGCGGGTGGGAGGGGGCGTCGCTTCCGGGGGCGGGGATCCGCTACTGTGGGGGTCAGCCCCTCACGTGGCGCTATCTGACTGAACTCCCCCAGGGCCGGAAGGCAGCAAGGGTAGGTCGGCTCTGGCGGGTGCGTGGGGGGCCCTTTGCGTTGGGGCGGTCCGGGTTGTCGGTGGTCGCCTATAACCTCGTACACGTGTCGTCTCTCGCGTTGTACCGCCGTTATCGCCCGGAGTCGTTCGCCGAGGTCATCGGGCAGGAGCATGTGACAGACCCGCTGCAGCAGGCGCTGCGGAACAACCGGGTCAATCACGCCTACCTGTTCAGTGGCCCGCGCGGCTGCGGCAAGACGACGAGCGCGCGCATCCTGGCCCGCTGCCTGAACTGTGAGCAAGGTCCCACTCCCACGCCCTGCGGTGAGTGCCAGTCCTGCCGCGACCTGGCGCGCAACGGCCCGGGTTCGATCGACGTCATCGAGATCGACGCCGCTTCGCACGGAGGCGTGGACGACGCCCGTGATCTGCGCGAGAAGGCCTTCTTCGGCCCCGCGTCCAGCCGGTACAAGATCTACATCATCGACGAGGCCCACATGGTCACCTCGGCGGGCTTCAACGCCCTCCTGAAGGTGGTCGAGGAGCCCCCGGAGCACCTCAAGTTCATCTTCGCGACGACCGAGCCCGAGAAGGTCATCGGCACGATCCGTTCGCGTACGCACCACTACCCCTTCCGCCTTGTGCCGCCCGGCACCCTGCGGGACTACCTCGCCCAGGTCTGCGGGCAGGAGGAGATGACCGTCGAGGACGGCGTCTTCCCGCTCGTCGTGCGGGCCGGCGCCGGGTCCGTGCGTGACTCCATGTCCGTCATGGACCAGCTCCTCGCCGGCGCCGCCGACGACGGTGTGACGTATGCCATGGCCACGTCCCTGCTCGGGTACACGGACGGCTCGCTCCTCGACTCCGTCATCGAGGCCTTCGCCTCCGGGGACGGCGCCGCCGCCTTCGAGGTCGTCGACCGCGTCATCGAGGGCGGCAACGACCCGCGCCGCTTCGTCGCCGACCTCCTGGAGCGGCTGCGGGACCTCGTGATCCTCGCCGCCGTGCCGGACGCCGCCGAGAAGGGGCTCATCGACGCCCCCGCCGACGTCGTCGAGCGGATGCAGGCGCAGGCCTCCGTTTTCGGCGGCGCCGAGCTGAGCCGCGCCGCCGACATCGTCAACGAAGGCCTCACGGAGATGCGCGGCGCCACCTCGCCGCGGCTCCAGCTGGAGCTGATCTGCGCGCGCGTGCTGCTCCCCGCCGCCTACGACGACGCGCGTTCCGTCATGGCCCGCCTCGACCGCCTGGAGCGCGGCGGGAACTTCGTCCCGGGCGGCCAGGGCGCCGGCCCCGCCATGGGGTACGTGCCCGGGCCCGAGGCCCACGCGGGCGTCCAGCAGCCCGGTGTCGGCATGCCCTCGGGTGGCCCGGCGCCCGCGCCCGCGCCGGGCCACCCGCCCGTTCCGTCCGCGCCGCCCGTTCCGCCCGGTGGCGGGCCGGCCGCCGCGCGGGCAGCGGTACGGGGGGCTGCCCCCGGAGCGCAGCAGGGTGCCGACAGTGGTGCCGGTGGGCAGGGGCAGGGGCAGGTGGCTCCGGGGGTGCCTGAGGCCGCCGAAGCTGCTCAGGGTCCTACGCAGGCTCCTCAGGTGGCGCAGGCTCCGCCCGCCGCTGCCCCCTCCGCGCCACCCACGCCACCCGCGTCTCCCGCCCCCTCCAGTGAGCGCCGGCCCGGTGGGTGGCCCACGGCCTCCGCGCCCGGCAGCGGCCCCGCGTCCGCACCCTCCGCCACCGCCACACCCTCCGCCACCGCCGCACCCACGTCGTCTCCCGCCCCGGAGGCGGCCCCCCGGCCGGGCGGCTGGCCCACGGCCGCCCCGCAGCCGACCCCCACCCCGGCCCCCCCGGCTCAGGCCCCGGCCCCGCAGGCGTCCGCCCCGATGGCCGCCCAGGCGCCCGTCGGCGGGCCCGACCCGCGCAGCCTGTGGCCCAACATCCTGGAGGCGGTCAAGAACCGTCGCCGCTTCACCTGGATCCTCCTCAGCCAGAACGCCCAGGTGGCCGGGTTCGACGGGACGACCCTGCAGATCGGCTTCGTCAACGCGGGCGCGCGGGACAACTTCGCGAGCAGCGGCAGCGAGGACGTGCTGCGGGCCGCGCTGTCCGAGCAGTTTGGTGTGCAGTGGAAGGTCGAGGCGATCGTCGACCCGTCCGGCGGCTCCGCGCCCCCGCCGGCCGCCGGGAACTTCGGTGGCGGCTCCGGTGGCGGATTCGGTGGCGCCTCCGGAGGCGGCGGGTACGGGAGTGGTGCTCCGGCCGCGTCGCGCCCCGCCGCGCCCCCGCAGCACGCGTCGCCGGCCCCGGCGGCGCCCGCCCCGCAGTCCCCGCCGTCCGCCCCGGACCCGGGCCCCGCCCCGGCCCCCCGGGCGGCCGCCCCCTCGGCCCCCGCCCCGGAGCACGTGTCCCCCGAGGACGACATCCCCGAGGACGACGACCCCGACCTGGTGGAGTCGGCCCTCTCCGGCCACGACCTCATCGTCCGGGAGCTGGGCGCGACGGTGGTCGACGAGTACCCGAACGAGTAGGGCCGCCCCGGGCGAGCCACGGGTAGCGCTCCAGGGACTGCCCCTCCCCGGCCGGGCGGCCGGGCGTCGCGGGGCGAACGGGTGGGCGGGTGGGAGTGATCCGCCGCGGAGCGGCGGTTTCGGGGGCTTCAGGAGCGACGCGGCTGCGGGCGAAAGGGCGCCCGGGCCCCGCAAGGGCCGCCGCGAGCTGGAGGAACGTACAACAGGCTCGGACGCCAACCCTGGCAGCCCGCACAAAAACGCTCCGCCCGGTCGGGCTAGGCTGACCACCGTGAAGGTCCTCGTCATCGGCAGTGGTGCCCGCGAACACGCCCTGTGCCGCTCTCTGTCCCTCGACCCCGACGTCTCCGAGCTGCACTGCGCCCCCGGCAACGCCGGCATCGCAGAAGTGGCCGAGCTGCACCCGGTCGACGCCCTCGACGGCGCCGCCGTGACCGCCCTCGCCCGGGAGCTGGGCGCCGGCCTCGTCGTGGTGGGCCCGGAGGCCCCCCTCGTCGCGGGCGTCGCCGACGCCGTGCGGGAGGCCGGGATCCCCGCCTTCGGGCCGTCCAAGGAGGCCGCGCGCCTCGAAGGCTCCAAGGCCTTCGCCAAGGACGTGATGGCCGGCGCGAGCGTGCCGACCGCGCGGTCGTACGTCTGCACGACCCCGGCCGAGATCGACGAGGCCCTCGACGCCTTCGGTGCGCCGTACGTCGTCAAGGACGACGGGCTCGCCGCCGGCAAGGGCGTCGTCGTCACCGACGACGTCGACGCGGCCCGCGCGCACGCCCTCGCCTGCGACCGCGTCGTCATCGAGGAGTTCCTGGACGGCCCCGAGGTCTCCCTCTTCGCGGTCACCGACGGCGAGAGCGTCGTCCCGCTGCAGCCCGCCCAGGACTTCAAGCGCGCGCTCGACGGCGACGCGGGCCCGAACACCGGCGGCATGGGTGCCTACTCGCCGCTCCCGTGGGCCGACCCGAAGCTGGTCGACGAGGTCATGCAGAGCGTGCTGCAGCCCACCGTGGACGAGTTGCGGCGCCGGGGCACGCCCTTCGCGGGGCTGCTGTACGCGGGGCTCGCGATCACGAGTCGCGGCGTACGGGTCATCGAGTTCAACGCCCGCTTCGGCGACCCGGAGACCCAGGTCGTCCTCGCCCGCCTGCGGACCCCGCTCGCCGGGCTCCTGATGGCCGCGGCCACCGGCAACCTCGCCGACCTGCCCCCGCTGCGCTGGAGCGACGACGCCGCGGTGACCGTGGTCGTCGCCTCGCACAACTATCCGGGCACGCCGCGCACGGGCGACCCCATCGAGGGGCTCGACGAGGTCGCGGCGCAGGATGCCCCGGATGCGTACGTCCTGCACGCCGGGACGAAGCGGGACGGCGACTCCGTCGTCAGCGCGGGCGGCCGGGTGCTGTCCGTGACGGCGACCGGCGCCGGACTCACCGAGGCCCGCGAACGCGCGTACGCGGCGCTGTCCCGCATCCGCCTCGACGGCTCGCAGCACCGCACGGACATCGCGGCGAAGGCGGCTGCTGAGGCCTGACCGGGCTTACGGGGGAGGCCGCGGAGGCCTGACCGGGCTGGTGGGGCGGCACCTCGAACAGTCCGCCGCGGAGCCCGCTGCCCAGCCCGTTCGCGTGACTTTCGGCCATCTTCAGGCCCCGGATCTGACACTGGATCCGGGGCCTTTTCGGCATCCACCTTTAGCCAAAGCCATTCCATCGAGTGACCGGTGGCCCATCCGGCTGACGGGGCGGGACGCCCCAACTAGGGTGCGGCGCAAGCGTTCAAGGCCCCCAGAGCCAAACAGACCACCGGCATTGCGATGTCGGTGGCGGGTGCCACAGTGGGGGAGTGAGCAACGCCAACGCCATTGATGTGCGCCGCCGGCCCAGGCCGGCGGCCGAACAGTAAGGCAGCAGGGGGTGCCATCGGTCGTGTCAGGTACGGGTGTGGAGGTGGGCGCGCAGGCCGCGCGCTCCCGGGCCCTCGCCGTGCTGCGCCTGCGCAGCCGGGCGCTGGCCGTCGCCCTGCTGCCCGCGGCCGTGGCCGTCGTGCTGCTCGCGGCCGGGGCCACGGGCCACGCGGGCGGCGGGAGTTGGGACGTCGCGCGCTGGGTGGTCACCGGCGTCGCCGTGCTCGTCCTGCTCGGGGCGGCCGGTGTGGCGCTGGTCGTCGCGCGGGCCAGGCCCGCGCTGAGCCCCACCGTCCCGATCGCCGAGGAGTCCGCCCCCGACCTGTACCGGCTGGTGCGCGACCTCGCCGACCGCCTCGACGTGCCCGCGCCCTCGGCCATAGCGCTCACCCCGGACTGCGACAGCTGGCTGGAGGACCGCACCCACCCCGCGCACGGGCCGCCCGCCGTGGCTCCCTCCGCCGCCCCCGCGGGCGCCGGCTCCCCGGCCGCCCCGCCCTCCACCGCTCCCGTCCTCGTCATCGGCTCCCCGTTCCTGTGGTGGATGCGGGTCGGTGAGCTGCGGGCCGTGCTCGCCCCGGTCGTCGCCGGTACGGGGCCCTCCGCGCACCCCGACATAGCCGCCGCCCGGCGCTTCGTGCGCGGGCTCGACGCCGCCGTCGCGGTCGCCGCCGCCCCCGGCCGGGGCGCCATCCCGCGCGTGGTGCTCGGGGGCGTCGGCCGGGTCGCCCGGCTCCTCCTGCGGCACTGCCGGGTGCACGCCGCCGAGATGGAGCGCGGCGTCGCCGCGGCCGCCGCCGAGCGCGCCCAGGCCGTGGACTACGGGGTGCGGATCGTCGCCCAGGAGCAGGTCGGCCTCGCGTACGCGGGCTGGGACCGCCTCCTCACCCGGGTCGCGCTGCCCGCCTGGCGCATGGGCCGCTGGCCCTCCCGGCTCGACGCGGGCGTGGTCTCCGCGCTCACGGAGCTCTCCCGCAGGGACCGCCTCGCCGAGGGCTTCGCCTCGCGCCTGGGCGAGCGCCCCGCCTGTGACCTTCTGGAGGAGCCCGGTTCGGTCGACGAGGCGGCGTCCCTGCTCGCCGCCCGCCTCTTCCACGGCGGCCCTGCGGAGGCGAGCCCGGACTGGGCGCCGGTGGCCTGGCAGGATTATCCGGACGAGGTCGTCGACCGGAAATGGCGCATCGACGCCGCCCGGCTGCACCGCGTCCTGGACTCCCTCGGCGTCAGCCACTCCGCCGACCCGACGGCCCCCGACCCGGAAGGACCGACCCTCGGCCGCGTCCTGGACCACCTCGCGACGGCTCCCCCGGGCGTTACGGAGAGTGATGGGGCGTGGAGCGACGGGCCGGTGGGCGGGGCCGACGCGGCACGGGCGGCTGAGGTCCACGAGACCCGTGCGGGTAGTGGGGCGTACGAGGCCCGTGAGGGGGGCGGGGCGTACGAGGCCCACGATGCCCCGGAGACTGACGCCGACTTGACCGACGTAACCGACGAGGCCCGCGACACCGCTGCCGTCGACGTGGAAGGCACCGCCGACGACACCGACCCCGACACGTACGCCGACACCGCCAACGCCAACGCCGACCCCGACGCCGACGACGACGCCGACGAAGAGAGCCGTGGCGGTCGGCTCGCCGCCGGCCTGACCGCCGAGCTGGCCCGCGAGGAGGCCGCCACCCCGCCCCGCCCCGCGCCCACCGGCCAGGGCCCCGACGAGGCCCTCTGGGACGACGGCGCCCTGCCCCTCTTCCCGCTCCAGCCACCCCGTACGGGCCGTGAGCTGCTGGCCGACCACGTCACGGCGATGGTGTGCTGCGCCGCGGTGGACACCGCGGGAGCCGCTCCGGGCCTCGACTGGCTCGACGGCCCCGCCCTGCTGGTCGGCGGCGAGCGCGCGGCGGACCTCGCGCCGCGCGTCCGGAGCCTCGTCGAGGACGGCGACCCGTCCCCGCTGCGGGACTGGCTCGCCCGCCTGGGCATCCGCCCGGAGAAACCGGTCCGCCTCGTCTGACCCCGAGCACCGCCCCCGCCCCGCCCCCGGGAGGGGGCAACCGTCGACCGCACTAGGGCGCCCCGCCCCGCACCAAAGCGTCCCGCCCCGCACCACAGCGACCCACCCCGCGTGCCGCCTTCCGCCCCGGCGTCCGGAATGTCACTCTCCGTTCACATCAATTCGCGACGAACGGTGACGGCGTGCCTGCGTAATGTGATGTGCTGGGAACCGGCCGCCGGACCACCACGCACCACCGGGCGGCACGCCAGGGGGAGCGAGGGAGGGGCAGAGATGGCAGAGATGAGGTCGGAGCCGATCCGCCGCTGGGAATCGGGCGCGCTCGCCCACGCCGTGTCGGACCCTTTCGGCCAGGGCCCGCTGCCCTGGCTCCGCGGAGCCGAGCACTACTTCGACGACACCGGGCACGTCGTGCCCTGGTACGTCGACCACGCCCCGGCCCCCGGAGCGAACATCCCCGCGCCCCGCACCGGCGGCCCCCGCAACGCCGACGACGTGCACCGCCAGATCAAGGGGTTCACCTCCACCGGCGCTGCGGCCCCGGGCGAGGCGATCGACTTCCACGTCACCGTCGACCCGCCCCAGCAGTTCAGCGTCGACATCTACCGCATCGGGCACTACGGCGGCGACGGCGCATCGAAGATCACCACGAGCCCGCGCCTCTCCGGCATCGTCCAGCCGCCCCCGCTCACCGCCGACCGCACCGTCTCCTGCCACCACTGGTGGCTCTCCTGGCGCCTGCAGATCCCCGCCTACTGGAGCATCGGGGCGTACGTGGCGGTCCTCACCACCGCCGACGGATACCGCTCGCACGTCCCCTTCACCGTCCGCGACGACCGCCGCGCCGACCTCCTGCTGCTCCTGCCGGACGTCACCTGGCAGGCGTACAACCTCTACCCGGAGGACGGCCGCACGGGCGCCAGCCTCTACCACGCGTGGGACGAGGAGGGCGGCCTCCTCGGCGAGAGCGAGGCCGCCGTCACGGTCTCCTTCGACCGGCCGTACGCGGGCGCGGGCCTCCCGCTGCACGTGGGCCACGCCTACGACTTCATCCGCTGGGCCGAGCGGTACGGCTACGACCTCGCGTACGCGGACGCCCGCGACCTGCACGCCGGCCGCATCGACCCCACCCGGTACCGCGGCCTGGTCTTCCCCGGCCACGACGAGTACTGGTCCACGACCATGCGCCGCACCACCGAGCGGGCCCGCGAGCACGGCACCTCGCTGGTCTTCCTCTCCGCCAACACCATGTACTGGCAGGTGGAGTTGGGCCCCTCCCCGTCCGGCGTCGCGGACCGGCTGCTCACCTGCCGCAAGCGGCGCGGCCCCGGCCGTCCGGCCCTCTGGCGCGAGCGGGACGGCGGCAAGGGGGCCGAACAGCAGCTGCTCGGCATCCAGTACGCGGGGCGCGTCCCCGAGCCGCGCCCCCTCGTCGTCCGCAACGCCGACCACTGGCTGTGGGAGGCCACCGGGGCGCACGACGGCGACGAGATCGACGGCCTCGTCGCGGGCGAGGCCGACCGCTACTTCCCGCGGACCGCGCTCCCCGAGCACCAGGGCCGCATCCTCCTCGCCCACTCGCCGTACGAGGACACCGAGGGCGTCACCCGCCACCAGGAGTCGTCCCTCTACCGCGCCCCCTCCGGCGCCCTCGTCTTCGCGTCCGGCACCTTCGCCTGGTCCCCTGCGCTCGACCGCCCCGGCCACGTCGACCCCCGCATCCAGCGGGCCACGGCCAACCTCCTCGACCGCATCTGCAAGCGCGACTGAGCCCCGTCCGCAAGCGCGACCGACCCCCGTCCGCACCCGGCGCCGGGCGCCTGCCCGCGGCCGCGCGCCCGACCACTGGCCAAAACCGCACGCCCCATGCGGGAGAATCGACCTCACTTGGCCAGAACCACGGGAGGGAACCGTGTCCGGATTCGTAGAAAAGCCCGAGCCTCTTGAGGTCCCGGGCCTTGTCCACCTCCACACCGGCAAGGTGCGCGAGCTGTACCGGAACGAGGCGGGCGAGCTCGTCATGGTCGCCAGCGACCGCCTGTCCGCCTATGACTGGGTGCTCCCCACGGAGATCCCCGACAAGGGCCGCGTCCTCACCCAGCTCTCCCTGTGGTGGTTCGACCAGCTCGCCGACCTCGTGCCGAACCACGTCGTCTCCGCGGAGCTGCCGCCGGGCGCACCCGCCGACTGGGAGGGCCGCACCCTCATCTGCAAGCCCCTGCAGATGGTCCCGGTCGAGTGCGTGGCCCGCGGCTACCTGACCGGTTCGGGCCTCGTGGAGTACGAGGAGACCCGCACCGTCTGCGGTCTCGCCCTGCCCGAGGGCCTGGTCGACGGCTCGGAGCTGCCCGCGCCGATCTTCACCCCCGCCACGAAGGCCGCCGTCGGCGAGCACGACGAGAACGTGTCGTACGAGGAGGTCGCCCGCCAGGTCGGCGCGGAGACCGCGGCGCAGCTGCGCCAGACGACCCTCGCCGTCTACGGCCGGGCCAGGGACGTCGCGCGCGAGCGCGGCCTGGTCCTCGCGGACACCAAGTTCGAGTTCGGCTTCGAGGGCGAGACGCTGATCCTCGCCGACGAGGTCCTCACCCCCGACTCGTCGCGCTTCTGGCCGGCCGACCAGTGGGAGCCGGGCCGCGCCCAGCCCTCGTTCGACAAGCAGTTCGTGCGGGACTGGCTGACCTCGCCGGCCTCGGGCTGGGACCGCAGGAGCGAGCAGCCGCCGCCGGCCCTGCCGCAGGACGTGGTGGACGCCACCCGCGCCAAGTACATCGAGGCGTACGAGCGGCTCACCGGCACGCCCTGGTAGCCACCCGGCAGCCACCGCCCCGCATCGGCGGGGACACGAGAAAGGCCCCGGTCCAGTGGACCGGGGCCTTTCTCTGCGGAGCGGACGACCAGGTTCGAACTGGCGACCTCAACCTTGGCAAGGTTGCGCTCTACCAACTGAGCTACGTCCGCGCTGCGCCGAAGCGCGAGGCCAACTATACCCAACCTCGCTCGCGGGCGAGACGCACCGCCGCGTGCCGGTTCTCCGCCCCGATCTTGGTGGCCGCCGACGAGAGGTAGTTGCGGACGGTCCCCTGCGACAGTGCGGCGCGTTCCGCGATCTCCGCGACGGGTGCTCCGTCGGCGGCGAGTTCGAGGACCTCGGCCTCGCGGGCGGTCAGCGGGGAGTCCCCGGCGGAGATCGCGTCGGCGGCCAACTCCGGGTCCACGTAACGGTTTCCGGCGTGCACGGTGCGGATGATCTCGGCGAGCCGCTGGGCGCTCACGGTCTTCGGCACGAAGCCGCGCACCCCGACCGCGAGGGCCCGCTTGAGATGTCCCGGTCTGCCGTGACTCGTCACGATCATGGTCCGGCAGTGCGGGAGTTCGTCCCGCAGGGTTGTGGCGACACTCACACCGTCGGCGCCCGGCATCTGCAGATCGAGCACGGCGACGTCGGGCCGGTGGGCCCGTGCCATGGCCAGCGCCTCAGGACCCGAGGCGGCCTCGGCGACGACGGCCAGGTCGTCCTCCAGGGCGAGCAGGGCGGCGAGCGCGCCCCGGATGAGGTGCTCGTCGTCGGCGAGCAGCACACGAAGGCTCACAGCAGGGCTTCTTCCTCGGCAGGGTCTGCGGGTTCCCGAAGGGCGGCGCGGTCGGAGCGCTGCGGCGGCACCTCGGCGCGGAGCCGGAAGGAGCCGTCGGCGGACGTCCACTCCAGCGTCCCGCCGACCGCGGCGAGGCGTTCCCGGAGTCCGGCGAGGCCGGTGCCGCGGTGGCGGGGCGGGTCCCCTTCCGCCGTGCCGTCGCGGGCCGGGGCCTCGGTCACCCCGTCGTTCTCGACGACCAGCCTCGTGTGCCCGTCGGCCGCCGCGAGGGTGATGTCGCACCGCCGGGCGTCCCCGTGGCGCAGCACGTTGGTGGCCGCCTCGCGCACGACCCAGCCGAGGGCCGACTGGACGGCGGCGGGCAGCCCGGTCGCAGAGCCGGTCACCCGGCAGCGGATCCCGGCCGCCTCCAGGACGCCCTGCGCGCCGGTGAGTTCCACGCCGAGGTCGATCTCGCGGTAGCCGCGCACCACTTCCCGTACCTCCCGCTGCGACTCCTGGGCGATGCGCTGCACCTCGACCATCTGGTCCACCGCCTCGTCCCTGCCGCGCCGGGCGAGCTGCACGGCGAGCTCGCTCTTGAGGGCGATGACGGCGAGATTGCGCCCCATCACGTCGTGCAGGTCCCGCCCGAACCGCAGCCGCTCCTCGGCGACCGCGAGCCGCGCCTCGACCTCGCGGGCCCGGTCGGCCTCCCACATCACGGAGAGCGTCCAGGCCCCGCAGCGCGAGGCGAACAGGGTGAGGACGCCGCCGAAGACGATGAACCCGGCGAGCGCGAGGAGCCGGCCGTCGCGCACGCCCGCGGCGGTGAACCCGGCGACGATCAGCACGTCGAGGACCGCGATGCGGATCAGATACGTCCGGATCGGCACCGCGAAGGCCAGCGCCTGCCCGAACGGGATCATCAGGTACATGGCGGTGAGGGAGAGCAGGCCCTCCTTGACGCTGTCGGTGGCCTGCAGGCCGATCGCCACGCCATAGGCGACGGTCATCAGGGCGATGGCCACGCCCAGGTCGCGGCGCGGCATCGCGCGCCGCTTCAGGAAGTGGTCGAGCGAGCGCCGCATCGTGCGGTTGGCGTGCACGCACTGGACCGCGCCCAGGACGATCAGCGTCCAGCCGAGTACGTGGGCCGTGACGCCGGGGCGCAGGCTCAGGCCCAGCGGCAGGGAGCTCCAGCTGAGGTAGAAGATCCAGGGCAGCGCATGCCAGCTGGCGAGGCTCTGGAACTCGACCTTCTCGATCTTGCTGCGGCCGTGCCAGCCACGCTGCCAGGCCCGTACGCGGCCGAGTAGCACCCGGTACCTCCTCAGTGGCGCGGTTCCCAGCGGAACCATCGTCGTACAGCAAACACCGCGAGCAGGGTCCAGGCCACCGCCGTGCCGAGGGCGCCGAACGCGTCCCCCGCGGAGAGGTTGCCGGCCCAGCCGCCCCGGATGAGTTCGATGACGGAGGAGAGCGGGAGCAGCTCGCAGACGGAGGCCAGCTTGTCGGGCATGACCTCGAGCGGGACGAAGAGCCCGGACCCGAGCATCGACACGAAGATCAGCGGCAGGCTCATGACCTGCGCGGACTCGGTCGACCGGCTGAAGCTCGCGGTGACGGCGGCCAGCGCGGTGAACATGACGAGGCCCATGAGGACGCCGAGGACGACGAGATGGGGCGCGCTCGGGGCGCCGGCGTCCAGGAGCACGGCGCAGCCCCCGGCGAGGATCAGGCACTGCACGACGCCGATGGAGACCGACGGCAGCGCGGCACCCGCGAGGATCTCCGGGTCGCGCAGCTCGCCGGTGCGCAGCCGCTTCAGGACGAGCTCCTCGCGCCGTGCGGTGTAGACGGCGGTCAGCGCGGAGTAGACGGCGAAGAGCAGGGAGAAGCCGAGGGCGGCCGGCAGTACGACGGTCCCGACGTCGAGCCCGGTGCCTTCCAGGTCCATGTCGGTGGCGGTCTGCTTCATGGTGACGGGGATGATGAACGGCACGAACAGCGCCGCGAACAGCGTTCCCTTGCTGCGCAGGAGCAGTGTGAGCTCGGCGCGGGCCAGCGCCCGCATCCGCCGGGCCGGGGTGGTCAAGGTTGGAGTGGGGGTGGTCCGCTCCGGGGTGGTCGCCGTGAGGGTGCTCATGCCGCCATCTCCTTCATCTCCTTCTCGCCGGTGCCGTGCTCCGCGTCGCGGGCGATGCGCAGGAACGCCTCCTCCAGGGAGGCCGCCCGTACGTCGAGCCCGGTCAGTTCGACGCGTGCGTCCCTGGCCCACAGCAGCAGTTCCGTGGCGGTGCGCTGCAGTTCGCCGGTGCGCATCCGGATGCGGCGGCCGGTGACCTCGTGTCCGCTCACGCCGAGTGCGGCGAGCGGCGGCAGGTCGCCGGGGAGGTAGCCCTCGGGCAGTTCGAAGGAGACGTGCGAGGGCTGGGCGGCGACGACGTCGGCGACGCGTCCCTCGGCGGCGATGCGGCCCTCGTGCAGGATCGCGAGCCGGTCGGCGAGCTCCTCGGCCTCTTCGAGGTAGTGCGTGGTGAGCAGGACGGTCGTGCCGTTGTCGCGCAGTTCCCTGACCAACTCCCAGGTCTCGCGGCGCCCTTCGGCGTCGAGTCCGGTGGTGGGTTCGTCGAGGAAGAGCACCTCGGGGCGGCCGATGAGGGCCAGCGCGAGGTCGAGCCGCCGCTTCTCGCCGCCGGAGAGCTGCTTCACGCGGACGCCGGCCCGCCTGCCCATCCCGACGGCCTCCAGGGCCTCGGCGGCGGGCCGCGCCCCGCTGGTGCAGCCCGCCCACATCCGTACGGTCTCCGCCACGGTCAACTCGGCGGGAAAGCCGCCCTCTTGGAGCATCACGCCGATGCGCGGGCGCACCGCGGCCCGTTCGGTGTACGGGTCGTGTCCGAGCACCCGCACCCGGCCGCCGGCGGGCGCCGCGAGTCCTTCGAGGAGTTCCACGGTGGACGTCTTGCCGGCTCCGTTGGTGCCGAGCAGCGCGAAGAGCTCGCCCTGCCCCACGGAGAAGGAGACCCCTCGTACCGCTTCAAAACCGCCCCCGTACACGCGCCGGAGATCGCTCACGTCGATCACTTGGTCCGTCATGTCTCCAGCGTCGCCGGGCCGCGGGGGCGTCGGCAGTGCGCGGTGTCACCGGCCCGCATGACAAATGTCAGAAGGCGCGTTCGCGATACGCGGGCACCTCGCTCGCGGTACGCGGGAACATGAAGAAGGCCCCGGTCGAATCGACCGGGGCCTCTCATCTGGAGCGAACGACGAGGTTCGAACTCGCGACCTCAACCTTGGCAAGGTTGCGCTCTACCAACTGAGCTACGTTCGCATTGCCTCCGACCAGCTCTCACTGACCGGCGCGTGCATCAGCATACCGCAACCGGAAGACCGGTCCGTGAGCGATGCAGAGCGGGTGACAGGAATTGCACACTGCGCCTTCCCCCTGGAAGGGGGATGTTCTACTACTGAACTACACCCGCAAGACTCCGTGAGGTCCGGCCCTTCGGCCGCGCCCCTCGGCGTGCTCCAGACTTTAGCCGACCGGGAGGGGTGCAGCGCAAGTCGGTTGCCGCGGGGGGCGCGGGCGGCGCGTCCTGCGGGGTCAGTTGGCGGCCTCGAAGGCCTCGTAGACCCGCTTCGGGATGCGGCCGCGGGGCGGGACGTTCATCTGGTGCGACCGGGCCCAGGCGCGGACCGCCGACGGGTCGGGGGAGATCGCCGTGTGCCGGAATGCGATCCCGGACCTGGACTGCTTGCGGGCCGCCTCCAGGTAGGGGGCGAGGGCCGTGCGCAGTTTCTTCGCATTGGTTTGGCTGAGGTCGATCTCGTACGACGTTCCGTCAAGACCGAACGCGACCGTTTCCGCCGCTTCCCCGCCGTCGATGTCGTCAAAGAGAGTGACCACGACACGTTGCGCCACGAATATCGGTCCCTTCGCGCGGCTCTACCGCCTGACATGCGGTGATGCCGACTGCACGGATGTTTTGGCCAAAGTATCGACTATTGCCATTTCCTTTGTACAGTGCCCGGCAATGCATTGTGAAGCCTGTCCTAATACCTCCGCGTGTCAGGCTCCAATGACGAGGCGTGATCTTTCATGGATTCATCGTGAAGGTTCTCGCTTCGAAACCGGTTCGAGTGCCGGAACGTGACCGTCATCTCGTAGGTTGCTACGAATCTACGCGAGTAGAAATTTTGTGCCGGTAGTCTGAAGGAACCTGCTCAGCGCCTTGCGGCAGCACACGCCAGCACCACACACCGGGAGTGCCAGTGGCACGCGTCGTAGTCGACGTCATGCTCAAGCCGGAGATCCTCGACCCCCAGGGCCAGGCGGTGCAGCGTGCACTGCCGCGCCTCGGTTTCCAGGGCATCTCCGACGTACGTCAGGGAAAGCGCTTCGAACTCGAGGTGGCGGGGCCGGTCGACGCCCCCGCCCTCGCCCGTATCCACGAGTTGGCGGAAACCTTCCTCGCCAACACCGTGATCGAGGACTTCGTCGTAAAGGTCGAAGAAGCCCCGAAGACGGAGAAGGCCGAGGAGGCCGCGAAGTGACTGCTCGAATTGGAGTCGTCACTTTCCCGGGAACCCTCGACGACCGCGACACCCAGCGCGCCGTCCGCGTCGCCGGCGCCGAAGCCGTGCCGCTGTGGCACAAGGACAAGGATCTCAAGCAGGTCGACGCGGTGGTGCTGCCCGGCGGGTTCTCCTACGGCGACTATCTGCGGGCCGGCGCCATCTCGCGTTTCTCCCCGGTGATGGAGTCCGTCATCGAGCAGGCGAAGGCCGGAATGCCGGTCCTCGGCATCTGCAACGGCTTCCAGGTGCTCACCGAGACGCACCTGCTGCCCGGCGCGATGCTGCGCAACAACCACCTGCACTTCGTCTGCCGCGAGCAGAAGCTGCGGGTGGAGAACGGATCGACCGCCTGGACCGCCGACTACACGGCCGGTCAGGAGATCCTCATCCCGCTGAAGAACATCGACGGGCAGTACACCGCCGACGAGCGGACCCTGGACATGCTGGAGGCCGAGGGCCGCGTCGCCTTCCGCTACCTCGACGGCAACCCCAACGGTTCGCTCCGTGACATCGCCGGCATCACCAACGAGGCGGGCAACGTCGTCGGCCTCATGCCGCACCCCGAGCACGCGGTCGAGCCGCTGATCGGGACCGGCCGCACCGACGGCCTGGGATTCTTCACCTCGATCCTGAAGAAGCTGGTCAACGCATGACTCTGGACACCGTCAAGCACGCGGCCGAGACGCCCGACGTCAAGCTCCCCTGGGCCGAACTGGGCCTGAAGGAGGACGAGTACGAGCGCGTCCGCGAGATCCTCGGCCGCCGCCCGACCGGCGCCGAGCTCGCGATGTACTCCGTCATGTGGTCCGAGCACTGCTCGTACAAGAGCAGCAAGGTCCACCTGAAGCAGTTCGGCGAGAAGGTCCCCGAGAACGACGCGATGCTCGTCGGCATCGGCGAGAACGCCGGCGTCGTCGACGTCGGCCAGGGCTACGCGGTCACCTTCAAGGTCGAGTCGCACAACCACCCCTCCTACGTCGAGCCCTACCAGGGCGCGGCCACCGGCGTCGGCGGCATCGTGCGCGACATCATCGCGATGGGCGCCCGCCCGGTCGCGGTCGTGGACCCGCTGCGGATGGGCGCGGCCGACCACCCCGACACCAAGCGCGTCCTGCCCGGCGTCGTCGCGGGCATCGGCGGCTACGGCAACTGCCTTGGCCTGCCCAACATCGGCGGCGAGCTCGTCTTCGACGCCTGCTACCAGGGCAACCCGCTGGTCAACGCCGGTGCCATCGGCGTGATGCGGCACGAGGACATCCACCTCGCCAAGGCGTCCGGGCCCGGCAACAAGGTCATCCTGTACGGGGCGAGGACCGGCGGCGACGGCATCGGCGGCGCCTCCATCCTGGCCTCCGAGACCTTCGACGACACAAAGCCGTCGAAGCGTCCCGCCGTCCAGGTCGGCGACCCCTTCCAGGAGAAGCTCCTCATCGAGTGCACCCTGGAGGCCTTCGCCGAGAAGCTCGTCGTCGGCATCCAGGACCTGGGCGCCGCCGGACTCTCCTGCGCCACCAGCGAGTTGGCGTCCAACGGCTCCGGCGGCATGCGCGTCGAGCTGGACGACGTGCCGCTGCGCGACTCCACGCTCACCCCTGAGGAGATCCTCATGAGTGAGTCGCAGGAGCGCATGTGCGCGGTGGTCGAGCCGGAGAAGGTCGAGCGCTTCCTCGCGATCTGCGAGAAGTGGGACGTCATCGCCACCGTCGTCGGCGAGGTCACCGACGGCGACCGTCTGGAGATCTTCTGGCACGGCGAGAAGATCGTCGACGTCGACCCGCGCACGGTCGCGCACGACGGCCCGGTCTACGAGCGCCCGTACGCCCGCCCGTCCTGGCAGGACGCCCTCCAGGCCGACGACGCGAACAAGCTGGCCCGCCCGGCCGGCTCGGCCGAGCTGCGCGAGCAGGTCCTCAAGCTGGTCGCCGCGCCGAACCAGGCCGCCAAGTCCTGGGTCACCGACCAGTACGACCGTTTCGTGCAGGGCAACACCGTGCTCGCGCAGCCCGAGGACTCCGGGATGATCCGGATCAACGAGGAGACGGGGCTCGGCGTCGCCATCGCCACCGACGGCAACGGCCGGTTCGCGAAGCTCGACCCGTACAAGGGGGCGCAGCTCGCGCTCGCCGAGTCGTACCGCAACGTCGCCGCGTCCGGCGCCAAGCCGCTCGCCATCTCCGACTGCCTGAACTTCGGTTCGCCCGAGGACCCGGACGTCATGTGGCAGTTCGCCGAGGCCATCCGCGGCCTCGCGGACGGCTGCCTGGAGCTGGGCACCCCGGTCACGGGCGGCAACGTCTCGCTCTACAACCAGACCGGTGAGGCGGCGATCCACCCGACGCCGGTCGTCGCCGTGCTCGGTGTGATCGACGACGTCGCGCGGCGCACGCCGATGGCGTTCAAGGAAGAGGGCCAGCTCCTCTACCTGCTCGGTGACACGCGCGAGGAGTTCGGCGGTTCTGCCTGGTCGCAGGTGGTCCACGGGCACCTCGGCGGGCTGCCGCCCGAAGTCGACCTGGCGCGCGAGAAGCTGCTCGCCGAGATCCTCATCTCGGCCTCGCGCGACGGCATGATCGACGCCGCGCACGACCTGTCCGACGGCGGCCTCGTGCAGGCCGTCACCGAGTCCTGCCTGCGCGGCGGTAAGGGCGCGCGCCTGGTCGTCCCGGACGGTCTGGACGCGTTCACCTTCCTCTTCTCCGAGTCGGCGGGGCGCGCGGTCGTCGCCGTGCCGCGGAGCGAGGAGCTGCGCTTCACCGACATGTGCGGGGCGCGGGGGCTGCCGGTGCGCCGCATCGGTGTGGTCGACGGTGACGCCGTCGACGTACAGGGCGAGTTCACGCTGCCGCTGAGCGAGTTGCGCTCGGCGCACGAGGAGACGATCCCCGGGCTCTTCGCCTGACGATTCACCGTCGCGGCCCCCGTTCGGACCTGGTCCGGGCGGGGGCTTCGGCGTTCCCGGGCGCCGGTGGGGCAGCGGGCTTGCATGGGATTACGTAATTACGTAATCTCGCACTCATGGATCTGGAAGAGCGCGTCGCCGAGCTCGAACGGCGCATGGCGGAGCTGGAGGGCGCGGGTCCGGTCGCGCCCGCCGTGGGCGAGGGCGACTTCTGGGCCCTCGACGCCCTGAAGGCCCGGCACCCGGTGACCGAGGAGGCCGACGGCGCCGTCCTGTTCACCGGCTCGGTGCGGGTGCCGACGGGACATCGGTACGACTGGCAGTACGGGCAGCTCACGGAGGCCCTGTTCGAGGGCGAGTGGTCGGACGCCGCCGAGTCGTTCGCCGCGCTCGGCCATCCCGTACGGCTGCGGCTGCTGCGGGAGATCCTCGGCGGTCTGCGCACCGCCGCCGAACTGGCCGCGCTCGACGACGTCGGCACCACCGGCCAGATCTACCACCACCTGCGCCAACTGACCGCCGCCGGCTGGCTGCACACCACCGAGCGCGGGCGGTACGAGGTCCCGGCAGGACGGGTGGTGCCGCTGCTCGTGGTGCTCACGGCCGCGCGTCCCGTCACCTGATCACCGTCACTTGATCGCCGTTGTCCGATCACCGTTGCCTGATCACCGTCGTACGAGGGGGAAGTCATGTCAGAAGGACGCCGCAAGCTCGCCGCAGTGGCCCAGCACGCGCTGTGGGTGGTCTTCTTCGTCCAGATCGTCGTCAGGTTCGTCACGGACCTGCCGTACGGCTACTGGGTGAGCTGGCTGCCCGCGCTCGGCGCGATCGCCATCGGCCTCGTGAACTCCCGCGCCGCCCGCCGCCGCATCGACCGCGCGCCCCGGACCCCGGTCGAGGTCGAGCCGCCGGTCACCGGCCGCTGGTCCGCGCTCAACAGCCCCGCCGACAAGGTGCCGAGCCACGGCACGCACAACTTCGGGCAGAGCTACGCCATCGACATCACGGCCGAGCCCGCGGAGGGTCCCGCCCGGCCCGTCCCCGTCTGGTTCTGGCCCGTCGCCCGGCGCGGCGAGGCGTACCCGGCGTTCGGGGCGCCGCTGTACGCGGTGGCCGACGCCACGGTCGTGCACGCCGAGGACCGCCAGCGCGACCACCTCAGCCGCAGCTCCCTCCTCGGGGTGCTGTACTTCTGGCTGGTCGAGAGCGTCGGGCGGACCGTCGGCGGGCCCCGCCGCGTCGTCGGCAACCACGTGGTCCTCGACCTCGGCGACGAGGGCACACACGCCGTGTACGCCCATGTCCGGCAGGGCTCGCTCGCGGTACGGGCGGGAGACAAGGTCGTCGCTGGGCAGCGGATCGGCCACTGCGGGAACTCCGGCAACTCCACCGAACCGCACCTGCACTTCCAGCTGATGGACGGCCCCGACCTGGACACCGCGCGGGGCGTGCCCTTCACCTGGCGCGGGGTCGGGGTGCCCGCGAGCGGCGAGGTGTTCACCGTTGCCGGGGAAGCCGCAGCGCGAGAGCGGTCCCGAGCAGCATGACCCCGGCGCCGCACAGGAACACGGTGTCGGTGGCGTCGACGTAGGCCCGTACGGCGGCGGCGTGGGCGCTCCCGGTCAGGCCGGGCAGTGCGCCGATGTCGCCGCCGGGGCCGTTTGCCGCGTACAGGCGGAGCAGGACCGTGCCGAACAGGGCGGTGCCGATCGCGTTCCCGAGGGTCTGGAAGAAGCGGATGCCCGTCGTCGCGACGCCCAGCTGGTGGGGCGGGGCGGAGTCCTGGGCGAGCTGGATGAGCTGTCCGATCAGCTGGCCGAACCCGGCCCCGGCCAGCAGGAGTTCGGCGCGGATCAGCCAGAGCGAGGTGTCCGGGCCCACGGTCGCGAGGAGCCCGAAGGCCACGGCGGCGGTCGCCGTGCCGCTGACGGTGAACGTCCGCGCGGACCAGCCGCGCGCGGCGAGGCGGCCCGAGAGCAGTCCGACGGCGGTCATGCCGGCGGCCATCGGCAGCAGATAGAGCCCGGCCGACGAGCTGGACACGCCCCGGGCGATCTGCAGGTAGACCAGCACGTAATAGATGACGCACATCATGGCGGCGCCGGTCAGGCCCTGGATGGCGAAGCCCCGGCGCAGCTGCGGGATGCGGAACAGGGAGAGCGGAAGGACCGGTTCGGCGGCCCTGGACTGCCGCCACAGGAACAGCGCGAGGGTGGCCGCGGTCGCGGCGAGCAGGCCGACGACGACGGGCGAGGACCAGGCGTACGTCTTGCCGCCCCAGTCGGTGACCAGGAGCAGCGCCACGGAGAAGGCGGCGGCGAGCGCGGCGCCCGGGTAGTCGACGGCGCGGCGCACGGCGGGGCGGCGCGGCAGCCGCAGGACGACGGCGGACGCGGCGAGGACCGCGATGCCGACGGGCAGGTTGACGTAGAAGATCCAGCGCCAGTTCGCGTGGTCGGCGAGGAGGCCGCCGAGCCACGGGCCGAGCGCCATGCCGCCGCCCGCGACGACGCCGCCGAAGCTGCCGCTCTTCGTGGACCTGCCGTCGGGGCCCTTGAGCTGGGCGAGCACCACCATCGTGACGCTCATCAGGCCGCCGCCCCCGACGCCCTGCGCGGCGCGGGCCGCGATGAGCTGGGGCATCGACTGGGCGGCGCCGCAGAGCGCGGAGCCGATCAGGAAGACGGTGACGGCGGCGACGAAGATCCGTTCGGCGCCGAGCACGTCGCAGAGTTTGCCGTACAGCGGGAGCATCGCGGCGCCGGCCAGGGCGTAGGCGCTGACCAGCCAGGGGATCGCGTCGACGCCGTGGACGGGGTCGAGGTCGCGGACGATCGGCACGGTCGCGGCGGAGACGATCTGCAGGTCGAGGACGGCGAGCACGATCGTGGCGAGACAGACGACGAGGGCGACCTTGCGCCGCCCCTCGGTCAGGAGCGGGGCGGGAGGCGCGTCGGACGCGTCGGATGCGACGGCGGGGGTCACGGTCATGGCCTCACCCTGCCCGTGAAAATGTACTGAGTCAATATTTCAGCTCGGGCAAAACTTCATCCTGGTACAGTACGGACATGGCTGAGGAAACCCTGGGGCTGCGCGAGCGCAAGAAGCGGCAGACCGCGATGCGGATCTGGCGGACCGCGCTCGACCTCTTCCTGGAGCGCGGGTACGACAAGGTCTCCGTCGCGGAGATCGCCGCCGCCGCCGAGGTCTCGAAGATGACCGTCTTCAACTACTTCGGCACCAAGGAGGACGTGCTCCTGCGCCCCATGGAGGACCACGTCGGGGACCCCGCCGACGCCGTGCGCCACCGTGCGCCCGGCGAGTCCGCGGTCGCCGCGGTCCGCCGCCAGTTCCTGGCCAAGATCGCCGAACGCGACCCCTCCATCGGGCTCTCCGGCGATCCGCGCCTGCTCCAGCTGCGCCAACTCATCGGCGACACCCCTGCGTTGGCCCGCCGCGCGATGATCTTCCAGATGCGCAGCACCGAGCTCCTCGCCGACGCGCTCGCCGAGGAGACCGGCGACCGGCTGATGGCGGGCATCGCCGCCCACCAGCTCACCGCGGCGCGGGACGCGGTCATCCTGGAGAACCACCGCAGGCTCGTCGCCGGCGACAGCGTCGACGCCATGGCCGACGACTGCGCGGCGCTGGCGGCCCGCGCCTTCGACCTGGTCGAAAAGGGACTTCAGGGATACCCCGGCAACGCACAGGCGGGTCCGTCGAGGCTTTAGGGTCGGCCCCATGCCACCGGCCAAGAAGCGCATGCGCGCGTACGATTCCACCAAGATCCGCACCGCCGTGCTCACCCAGTTCGGCGCCGTACGGGAAGCGGTCGCCGGCCTCACGCCCGAGCAGCTCGCCCGGCCCACCCGGCTCGGCGACTGGACGGTCCGCGAACTGGCCGCGCACCTCGCGATGGTGCTCGCCACCGTCCACCGCCACCTCGCCCTGCCGGAGCCCGCCCGGCACGAAGTCCCGCTCATGGACTGGCCGTTCGCCACGGTCACCGCGGCCGGGCAGGTCGACCGGGACACCCGGGAGATCGCCGAGGCCGCCGGCACCGACCTCGGCACGCTCTTCGCCCGCACCCTCGCCGGCATCGAGGAGTCGCTGCCCTCCGCGCCGGACGCGCGCCTGGTGCCGTCCCGCTTCGGCGCCATGACCCTGGCCGACTTCATGGTCACCCGTACCGTCGAACTCATCGTCCACACCGACGACTTGAACGACGCGGTGCCGGGCCTCGACGTCCCGTACGACCGTCAGGCACTGGCCGCCTGCACCCGGCTGCTCGCGGACGCCCTCGCCGTGAAGGCGCCCGGCGCCTCGACCGAGGTGCGCGTCCCGCCCTACGCGGTCGTGCAGTGCGTCGAGGGCCCCCGGCACACCCGCGGCACCCCGCCCAACGTCGTCGAGACCGATCCGCTCACCTGGATCCGCCTCGCGACCGGGCGCATGGACTGGGCGACGGCGCGCGAGACGGCGAAGGTGAGCGCGAGCGGGGAACGGGCGGACCTCTCGGGGCTGCTGCCGATCATGGGCTAGCGGTGCGGGGGTGGTGCGGGCACGGCCGCGATGCGGTGCGGGGCGGTGAGGCGCGGCGTCGACGCCTCCGGGGCCCGATGGAACCGGGACCCCCACTTGTCCCGTCACATCGTCATGCACACGCAACGTCTGACCCTCACCCTGACCGCACTGGCCTCCGCCGGACTGCTGCTCACCGCATGCGGCACCGAGTCCGGGGCCGGCTCCGACGGCGCATCCGACGGCGACTCCGGCGGCCGTTCCGTGCGGAGCGAGCCGGGCCTGACCGGCGTGCGCTGGCACGTCGACAGCCTCACCCTGGGCGGCAAGGAGCAGGACGCCCCGGCGGGCGCCTACCTCAAGATCGGCAAGGACGGGAAGGCCGGCGGCAGCTACGGCTGCAACGCGTTCGGCTCCGACGTGTCCGTCAAGGGCGACACCCTCGACTTCGGCACGCCCCGGATGACCAAGCGGGCCTGCATGGACGACGGCCGCATGAACTTCGAGAAGGACCTCGTCCACGCCCTCGGCGAGGGCAAGTTCACCGCGAAGGTCGCCGACGGCAGGATGACGCTCAGCACGCCGAAGGGAGACCGCGTGAACTTCACGTCCAAGCCCGCGGAGCCCAATGCCCCGCTGACCGGCACCCGGTGGCAGGTCAGCGCCGTCGGCGACGGCGGCACGGCCGCGGCCCTGCCGAAGGAGATGGACGGCAAGGTCCATCTGACCTTCGGCGAGGACGGCAAGGTGCGCGGCAACCTCGGCTGCAACACCGTCACGGCCAAGGCCGAGGTGGAAAACGGCCGCATCACCTTCGGCCCGCCCACGACCACCCGCAAGATGTGCCCCGGCGAGCCGATGAAGACCGAGCGCAAACTCCTGAAGCTCTTCGACGGCAAGGCGCGGTACGAGGTCCAGCAGAACACCCTGAAGCTCACGGCCGCCGACGGCACGGTGATCAGCGCGAACGCGGCCACGAAGGACGCGAAGACCACCAAGGACGCGAAGAAGTGACCGCGGGGGACCCTCCGTCTCACCCTTGTGGATAGGGCAGCAGCTCCCCCTCCGTCCGCTCCCACGCCGTCTTCAGTCCGGCGAGGAGCTCCGGCTCGTCCGCCGACCGGTCGGCCTGCTCGCGCCGGTCGGCCGCGAGGTCGAACAGCTGGTCAGGGCCGCCCTTGCCGCGGTAGTACTTCCACTTCCCGCGCCGCAGCGCCCGCTCCCCGCGCACCCGCCAGAAGAGCTCACGCTCGGCGAGCTCCGCGCCCCGCAGCAGATACGGGGCGAGGCTCGTGCCGTCCAGCGGGTGCGCGGGGTCCGGGCGCGCCCCGGCGAGCTCCAGGAGGGTCGCCGTCCAGTCCGGCGTGTAGACGGGCTCGTGGCTGACCTGCCCGCCGTCGATCCGCGCCGGCCACCGCACGAGGGTCGGCACCCGGATCCCGCCTTCCTTCAGCGACCCCTTGTTGCCGGACAGCGGCCAGTTGTACGAGAAGCGCTCGCCGCCGTTGTCGGAGGCGAAGAACACCAGGGTGTCCCGCTCCTGACCGGACCGCCGCAGCGCGCCCAGCACCTGCCCGACCGAGCGGTCCAGGTCCTCGACCATCTCCGTGTACTTCGCCACCGAGCCGCCGTCCTGGTGCCACAGCGCCCCCTCCTGCCCCGCCTTGATCCTGCGGACGATCTCCGCGCTCTCCTCCTCGTCGCCGTCCGCGATCCACGGCCAGTGCGGGGTGGTGAAGTTGAGGTTGAGCAGCCACGGCCGGTCGTGTGCGCGCCGGATGTAGTCACCGGCGCGCTCGGTGAGGATCCGCGTGTAGTACCGCAGGTCCTTGTACTCGGCGTCACCCTCCTTGACCGCGCCCTCGAAGAGGTCGTACTCCCCGCCGAGCCCCAGCTTCGAGTAGTACTCCAAGGCCCCGCCGAAGTTGCCGAAGAACTCGTCCCAGCCGGACTTCGTGGGGGAGTGGTCGGGCAGGTAGCCGCAGTGCCACTTGCCGATCAGGGCGGTCGCGTACCCGGCGTCGCGCAGCAGCGAGGCGAGCGTGGGGTGGTCCGGGTCGAGCCCCACCGACCGGTCGGCTATCGGTTCGGCGAGCCCGCCCTTCGTACGCCCGGGGTAGCGGCCCGTGTACAGGCTGAAGCGGGTGGGCGAGCAGGTCGACGAGCCGGCGTAGGCGTCCGTGAACCGCACGCCCTGGCGGGCGAGCCGGTCCAGGTTCGGGGTCTTGATGTGCGGCGCCCCATAGGAGGAGAGGTCGGCCCAGCCGAGGTCGTCGCCGAGGATGAAGAGGATGTTCGGCCGCTTGGCCCGCCGGGGCGCGGCGGCCCGGAACGGCCGCTCCTCGTCGTCGGCGCGCGCCTCGGTGGCGGGCAGCCCGACGGCGGCGGCGGTGGCCGAGGCCCCGACGACGCCGCCGAAGGCACGCCGGGACAGCTGGGATCCGTACGAAGACACAGGGCGCTCCTGAACGGGGCGCGGCGGCACGGCAGGCGGCGGCCCGCACCCGGAGAAAAGGGGAAGAGGGGAAAGCAGGGGAGAAAAGGGGGGCGTTCAGGCAGCGCGGCGACAGATGGCGCTCGCGACACGGACCAGGTCGACGTGGCGGCGCTCCACGAGCGGGACCGCGAGGTCACCGGGGGGCGGCTGCATGGGCCAGGAGCCTGGCCGGGCGCCGCACCGGGTGTCAACGGAGCGGCCCGCCTGTTCACGAGGGCTTAGCACTCGGGCGCCCCACCGGCGGTTCGTCACCGTCCGTACAAGGGCCGTATCCCCAATTCGGACCAGTGGTCGATCTCGCCTACACTCGAAGACGTGCCACGTGGTGACGGTCGACTCAATCACGATCTGCTCCCCGGCGAGAAAGGCCCCCAGGACGCTTGTGGCGTCTTCGGTGTCTGGGCTCCGGGCGAAGAGGTCGCAAAGCTCACGTACTTCGGGCTCTACGCCCTCCAGCATCGGGGCCAGGAATCCGCGGGAATCGCGGTCAGCAACGGCTCCCAGATCCTCGTCTTCAAGGACATGGGCCTCGTGTCCCAGGTCTTCGACGAAACCTCTCTCGGCTCGCTCCAGGGTCATATCGCGGTCGGTCACGCCCGCTACTCGACCACCGGAGCCTCCGTCTGGGAGAACGCCCAGCCGACGTTCCGTGCCACCGCGCACGGCTCCATCGCGCTCGGGCACAACGGCAACCTCGTCAACACGGCCCAGCTCGCCGAGCTGGTCGCCGAACTCCCCAAGGAGAACGGCCGCGCGACCCAGGTCGCCGCGACCAACGACACCGACCTGGTGACGGCTCTCCTCGCGGGCCAGGTGGACGACGACGGCAAGCCGCTGACCATCGAAGACGCCGCCATGAAGATCCTCCCGCAGGTTCAGGGCGCCTTCTCCCTCGTCTTCATGGACGAGCACACGCTGTACGCGGGCCGCGACCCGCAGGGCATCCGCCCGCTGGTCCTCGGCCGCCTGGAGCGCGGCTGGGTCGTGGCGTCGGAGTCCGCGGCGCTCGACATCTGCGGCGCCAGCTTCGTCCGCGAGATCGAGCCCGGCGAGTTCGTCGCGATCGACGAGAACGGACTGCGAACCTCCCGATTCGCGGAAGCGAAGCCCAAGGGCTGTGTCTTCGAGTACGTCTATCTGGCGCGCCCCGACACCGACATCGCCGGGCGGAACGTCTACCTCTCGCGCGTCGAGATGGGCCGGAAACTCGCCAAGGAAGCTCCCGTCGAGGCCGACCTCGTCATAGCGACCCCGGAATCCGGCACCCCCGCCGCGATCGGGTACGCGGAGGCCTCCGGCATCCCGTTCGGCGCGGGCCTGGTCAAGAACGCCTACGTCGGCCGGACCTTCATCCAGCCCTCGCAGACGATCCGCCAGCTAGGCATCCGTCTCAAGCTCAACCCGCTCAAGGAAGTCATCAAGGGCAAGCGCCTGGTGGTCGTCGACGACTCGATCGTCCGCGGCAACACCCAGCGCGCCCTGGTCAAGATGCTCCGCGAGGCCGGCGCAGCCGAGATCCACATCCGGATCTCGTCCCCGCCCGTGAAGTGGCCGTGCTTCTTCGGCATCGACTTCGCGACCCGCGCCGAGCTCATCGCCAACGGCATGACCATCGAGGAGATCGGCACCTCCATGGGCGCCGACTCCCTCTCGTACATCTCCATCGACGGCATGATCGAGGCCACGACCATCGACAAGCCGAACCTCTGCCGCGCCTGCTTCGACGGCGAGTACCCGATGGACCTGCCCGACCCCGAACTGCTCGGCAAGCAGCTTCTGGAGACGGAGCTGGCCGCAGGCCCGGCGTCCACGGCAGCGGCCGACGCGATCCGTCGCCCGTAAGACCCCCACGCAGTACGACACGAAAGTTCTCACCGTCATGTCTGAGACCACTGGTGCCAGCTACGCAAGCGCGGGCGTCGACATCGAGGCGGGCGACCGCGCCGTCGAGCTGATGAAGGAGTGGGTCAAGAAGACCCAGCGCCCCGAGGTCGCGGGCCTCGGCGGCCTCGGCGGCTTCGCCGGGCTCTTCGACGCCTCCGCCCTCAAGCGCTTCGAGCGCCCTCTGCTCGCCACCGCGACCGACGGCGTCGGCACGAAGGTCGACATCGCCCGGCAGCTGGGCGTCTACGACACCATCGGCCACGACCTCGTCGCGATGGTCATGGACGACATCGTCGTGTGCGGCGCCGAGCCGCTCTTCATGACCGACTACATCTGCGTCGGCAAGGTCCACCCCGAGCGGGTCGCCGCCATCGTCAAGGGCATCGCCGAGGGCTGCGTCCTCGCCGGCTGCTCCCTCGTCGGCGGCGAGACCGCGGAGCACCCGGGCCTGCTCGGCCCGGACGACTTCGACGTGGCGGGCGCCGGCACCGGCGCGGTCGAGGCCGACCGGCTCCTCGGCCCCGATCGCATCCGTAAGGGTGACGCGGTGATCGCCATGGCGTCCTCCGGTCTTCACTCGAACGGGTACTCGCTCGTCCGGCATGTGGTCTTCGACCGCGCCGGCTGGTCCCTGGACCGCCGCGTCGAGGAGTTCGGCCGCACGCTCGGCGAGGAGCTCCTGGAGCCCACCAAGATCTACTCCCTGGACTGCCTGGCGCTCACCCGCACCACGGACGTCCACGCCTTCAGCCACATCACCGGCGGCGGCCTCGCGGCGAACCTCGCCCGGGTCATCCCGGACGGGCTGCACGCGATCGTGGACCGCGAGACCTGGACCCCCGGCGCGATCTTCGACGTGGTCGGCACGGCCGGTCAGGTCGAGCGCCTGGAGCTGGAGAAGACGCTGAACATGGGCGTCGGCATGATGGCGATCGTCCCCGAGGAGTCGGCGGACGTGGCCCTGGCCACCCTCGCGGACCGCGGCGTCGACGCCTGGGTCGCGGGCGAGATCACCGACCGCGGCGACCACGAGAGCGGCGCCGCCCTGATCGGTGACTACGCGAAGTAGGCCGGTGGGCGGTCGGTGAAGCCAGTCCCGAGGCAGCACAAAACCCGGTCCGGTGTGGTGACCACCCCGGACCGGGTGAAGTGCGGTTGTCACGAGGAGTTCGAAGACTCCGTGGACAACAAATGCTGCGTTTGCAACGAGGTCAAGCGCCGCGGCGCTGCGACGACGGACCGGACTCTTCGTCCTCGTCCTCGTCGTCGTTATACAGATCCGCGTACTGGGCGTACGGGTCGTCTTCCTCGTCGTCGTCCTCGAACGGCTCGCCATTCGGCGGCTGTTGCGAAGTCGAAGCGCCCAGCTCATTGGCCAGACGCGACAGGTCAGTCCCGCCGCTGCTGTACTTCAGCTGGCGGGCGACCTTCGTCTGCTTGGCCTTTGCCCGGCCGCGCCCCATGGCTCGACCCCCTCGGATACGGGGCTCGACGGCCCCAGAGTCTTGACACGCGTTCATGATCTGGAACGGACTCTCCTCGGAGAGACCGGTCCGTAGGGCTTCCACGGTACCTGCTCCTGCGGCCATACGGTACGTCGCCCGCAGGACGCGCCTCGGCGCAGAACCCGCGAGGAGCCCCGTCCTCGCTGGTCAACTGCGATTTTAACCTCTTCTTGCCGGGCGACCCGCCGACGGGGGTGAGTCTTGTCTCCCCAAGACGTCGGCGGGCGCCTCTCGCGGCGTCCCGCGCGGCCGGAATGTCGGCTTCCGGCTCTTATCGGCGCGCGTCCGCCATCCGCTGTTCGGCGATCCTGTCGGCCGCGGCGGCCGGCGGAATGCCGTCTTCCTTTGCGCGAGCGAATATGGCAAGCGTGGTGTCGAAGATCTTCGACGCCTTGGCCTTGCAGCGGTCGAAGTCGAACCCGTGCAGCTCGTCGGCGACCTGGATCACGCCGCCCGCGTTCACCACGTAGTCCGGCGCGTAGAGGATCGCCCGGTCGGCGAGGTCCTTCTCCACGCCCGGGTGCGCGAGCTGGTTGTTGGCCGCGCCGCACACCACCTTCGCGGTGAGCACCGGCACCGAGTCGTCGTCCAGGGCGCCGCCGAGCGCGCAGGGCGCGTAGATGTCCAGGCCCTCGGTGCGGATCAGCGCCTCGGTGTCGGCGACCGCCGTCACCGACGGGTGCTTGTGGACGATCCGGGCCACCGACTCCTCGCGGACATCGGTGATCACGACCTCGGCGCCGTCCGCCAAGAGGTGCTCCACGAGGTGGTGGCCGACCTTGCCGACCCCCGCGATCCCGACCTTGCGGCCGCGCAGCGTCGGGTCGCCCCACAGGTGCTGGGCGCTGGCCCGCATGCCCTGGAAGACGCCGTAGGCGGTGAGCACGGAGGAGTCGCCCGCGCCGCCGTTCTCGGGCGAGCGCCCGGTGGTCCAGCGGCACTCGCGGGCCACCACGTCCATGTCCGCGACATAGGTGCCGACGTCGCAGGCCGTCACGTACCGGCCGCCGAGCGAGGCGACGCACCGGCCGAAGGCGAGCAGCAGCTCCTCGCTCTTGATCCGGAACGGGTCCCCGATGATCACGGCCTTGCCGCCGCCGTGGTCGAGGCCGGCCATGGCGTTCTTGTACGACATCCCGCGCGAGAGGTTCAGGACGTCGGCGACGGCCTCTTCCTCGGTCGCGTACGGATAGAAGCGGGTGCCGCCGAGGGCGGGGCCCAGGGCGGTGCTGTGGATGGCGATGACGGCCTTGAGGCCGCTGGCACGGTCCTGGCAGAGCACGACTTGCTCGTGGCCTCCCTGCTCCGAGTGGAACAGGGTGTGCAGGACGCCGTTGTCTGCTTCGGTCACTGTGGTGACTCCCGGTCGAATGGCGGCGGATGGCCGGGCTCCCGTACGGGTGGCGGGGGCCCGTTGGGCATGAGACTAGGGCCTGTCCGGCGGGTCAGGTCGCATCCGGTCGGCCTGACCGTTTCGGTGCTGGTGAGCGGGGTCTGGTGCGTCGAGATGCAAGGCGGAGGAGGGCGGCAACGCGGAGCGTTGACAACCGACGACAACGCCGCAGATCGGCGTGCCAGGCCCCGCGCCCGCGACAAGACCCGCCGGACAGGCCCTCAGGGCTGTCCACCGTGTTTGACCGGTGCCGAGGATCACCCCTCTCCCGGGTACGCCCGGTCGTGGCAATCTGTGCAGTGTTTTCCAGCTGGTACGTGGGGGAGAGAGCAGCCGTGCCCAAGGTGTCATCGGTGACCGTCCCGTACGCGGCCTACCTGCGTGTGTACGAGCCGCTGGCCGCCTTCCCCGAGCCGGAGCGCGGCCACTGGGCGCGCTACGCCCGCCGCCCCGACCTGCCCACCTGCCAGGACGAACTGCGCCGTTCGCTCGCCGACTTGCTGCCCACGCCGCCGGTTCCGGTGCCGGTGCACGAGAGCGGCGAGGCCTTCGTCGCCGAGGTCGACGGGGTGCTGTGCGTCTGTCCGTGGCGGACCCGGCTGCGCGGCTGGCAGGCCATGGGGGAGCTGGCCGGGCAGCTGCCCGCGCCGGTCCTGGACGCGGTGCTCCCACCGGTCCTGCGCCGGCAGACGACCGCGGACTACGAGCAGTGGCTCGCCCGCAACCCCGACGCGCGCCCCTGGATCCGCACCTCGACCTGGCAGGTGCCGCTGCACTGGTTCGTCCTCGTCGACGACGAGGAGCGGAGGTACGAGGAGGGGGAGAAGGACGGTGCGGACGGAGCGGACGGAGCAGGCGGAGCGGACGGTTCGGACGGCGCTCCGCCGCTGCTGCGCTACCGCACCCCGATGGTGCAGGCCCGGCGCCGGGTCGCCCGGGGCCTGAAGGTGCTGCGCGAGGCGCTGGACGAGGGGCCGCTCATCGACGGGCTGCTGGACGTCGGCCGGTGGCTGGAGGAGTTCCACCCGCGCTCCCTGGTCGAGCTCGACTACGGCGGGCTCGTGCACGCGGTGTCCGCCGAGGAACTGGACGAGGACCACTCGGCGGCGGACGTGGCCGAGGGGATCGAGGCGCTGCGCGACGGTGACGGCGCGGCGGCCGGCGAGGCGTATGCGAGGCTCGTGGAGCGGTGGCGGGCGGTCCGGGACCTGCAGTTCGCGAACTGAGCCCCGCGGTCCGCGGCGGCCTCGGGACGTAGGTCCCGATCCGGGCTTTTATCTCAAGCGTGACGGACCGCACTTTAGTGGGCCCTTGCGCCCATCACCCCTCCTCGTGCCAAAATAGGACAAGGAGTCCGGGGAGGGCTCCTTCCGCCCAAGTACGGGCGGAATGCTCAGCATTGCACTCTATGGGGGGTCTGTTGACTCCTGATCGCTCTGTGACTGATCGTCACTGTGGCGTGACTGTCCGCTATGGCATGGTCCATCGGCTTCCGTCGGTGATGAACACCTGGGAGGGCAATTCCATCGGTTTGGCCGACGCGGCTGGACGGATGGTGTAGTTGTAGTGCCGAGGACAAGCCGTTCGTCCTATAACCGACTCGACTCGCGTCCGCCATTTCGGGCAACGCGGGTCAAGGTGCAGAATTTAGAGGAATGAACCGAGAAGGTTCGGTTCTCCCGAGGAGGCCGCTCATGACCGCTCGCACCCCTGATGCCGAGCCGCTGCTGACCCCGGCTGAGGTCGCCACGATGTTCCGCGTCGACCCCAAGACGGTCACGCGCTGGGCGAAGGCTGGCAAGCTCACGTCGATCCGCACGCTCGGCGGACACCGCCGTTACCGCGAGGCTGAGGTCCGCGCACTGCTCGCGGGTATTCCGCAGCAGCGCAGCGAGGCCTGAAGTACCGCGTAAGCAGCAGTAACTCGCACAACCCGGGCGAAGAGCACCACTACTGCCAGGTCCCCCAACCTGGCCGTACGTCCGACATATGGCTGTACGCGACGCGGGTCCCGCCCCAACGGGAGCCACGCCCGAGACACATGGGTGAGTCGTTCGATCGCGCTGGACTCCGCCGGGTCCAGCGCGATCTTTTTTGTGCGCCGAGGACGCGCTGGTGAGCGGGTCCGTGTGCGCTCCTGTCGGAGTCCGGGAGGTCCTTGCGGGGGAGCGGGGGCGCAGTCCGGGGGGTGGTGCAATTGCACATATTAAATTGGCTTGTTGTAGGGAGGGTGTAAGTTCCGGGGTTCCCAAAACTTGTTCGGTGACACCCGTCACACGTCGTGGTGCTTGTTGCGCACGACACCCCTGCGCTAGAGGGATCGTGGCCGTGGAGAAGGGCCCTCGGCTCTCAGCCTGCCACCGCATGGGCGGGTCGCGGGTCGGCTTTGGTCATGGGTTGGGGGGACTTTCGTCCTCGCCCGGTGCGCCGCCGCCGGCGCGCTCCGCGACGAAGGCGCCCTCGGGGGCCTCCCGTTCGCCCTGGGCGGGCTGAGAGGGCTGAGAGGGCTGTGAGGGCTCCAGGGCGAGTCTGAGCAGTCGATGGCAGATCGGGCAGTGCCGGGTCACGTGGCGGTAGCTGGTGGCCGCGGCGAGGTGTGCGCGCAGCAGGGCACGTGTCTCGTGCCGCGCGGACGGCGAGGGGGCCGGAGAAGCGGACATGCGTCACCTCCAGGGGAGCCTCCCGCCGGCTCCCTGTTCCGGGGTACCGGTGGAATGTGACGCAGTCAAGGTTGCGGGCACGACATCGCGCCGGGGGCGGGGGGCGGGATGTGGGCGCCGGAACACGAAGAAGGGCCGCAACCCCGGGGGTTGCGGCCCTTGCTTACTACTGCGGTCCTGACGGGATTTGCTGTGTCTGTTGGCGGCTCCGCCGCGGGCGCGGCCTCCGCCGGGCATGAAGAAGGGCCGCAACCTCGAGAGGTGCGGCCCTTCTTTTGCTGCGGTCCTGACGGGATTTGAACCCGCGGCCTCCACCTTGACAGGGTGGCGAGCACTCCAAACTGCTCCACAGGACCTTGCTCGCGGCGCTTGTTGGTGCGTTGCGCTGCGAGACAGGACTCTACAGCAGTGCAGGCCCGGCGGTCGAACTCACCGTGTGCGCTCGGCCGGTTACGGCACCGCCGCGTCGATCGCCTTCACGATGCGCTTGTCGGAGACGGGGTACGCCGTGCCCAGCGCGTGCGCGAAGTAGCTGACCCGGAGCTCCTCGATCATCCAGCGGATGTCCAGGACCTCCTGCGGGACGGGCCGCCCCTGCGGCATCTGTTCGAGCAGCCACAGGTACTCGTCGCGCATCTCGCGGACCTTCTCCATGCGCGCGGTGTCCCGCTGGACGTTGGCCGGCATCTGCTGCAGACGCCGGTCCGCCGCCACCATGTACCGCATCAGGTCGGCCAGCCGCCGCAGCCCCGTCTCCGTCACGAAGCCCGGCTTGATGAGCGAGTTCAACTGCTCCCGCACATCCGCGAGGTTGGCGAGCAGCGCCGGGCTCTTCGCCGACTTCAGACGGCGCTCGCACGCCTGCCAGGCGGCGAGGACCTGCTGCACCTGCCCGACCGCCCGCACCGTCGTGTCGACGATCTCCGCGCGCACCTTGTCGAAGAGCTTGCGGTACGACTCCTCGTCCCAGACGGGCCCGCCGAAGTCCGCGATCAGCTGGTCCGCCGCGGCCATCGCGCAGTCGTCGAAGAGGGCCTGCATGGAGCCGTGCGGGTTCGCCGACAGGGCGAGCTTCTGCTGGTTGCTGAGCTTGTCCGAGGCGAACTTGGCTGGATTGACGGGGATGTTGCGCAGGATGAGGCGGCGGGTGCCCCGCCACATCGCCTGGAGCTGCTCCGCCTCGGTGTCGAAGAGCCGTACGGAGACGGTGTCGCCGTCGTCCACCAGCGCGGGGTAGGCCTTCACCGGCTGGCCCGCGCGGCGCGTCTCGAAGACGCGCGAGAGCGTGCCGATCGTCCAGTCCGTGAGGCCGGACCGCTCGACCGCCGCGCCGCCCGACCGCTCCGCCGTCGCCGCGGCCGCCTGCGAGAGCGCCTGGCGGGCCTTCGGCTTCAGGCGGACCTTCAGGGCTTCCAGGTCCTTGTCCTCGGCGAGCTTCTTGCGCCGCTCGTCGGTGATCCGGAACGTGATCTTCAAATGGTCCGGTACGCGCGTCAGGTCGAAGTCGTCCGGCGCGACGGGAACCCCGACCATCCGCTGCAGCTCGCGCGCCAGCGTCACGTGCAGCGGCTCCTGCAACGGCACCGCACGCTCCAGGAACGTCTTCGCGAAGTTCGGCGCCGGCACGTAGTTGCGGCGGATCGGCTTCGGCAGGGAGCGGATCAGCTCGATGACCACGTCCTCGCGCAGCCCCGGGATCTGCCAGTCGAAGCCCTCGTCGGTGACCTGGTTCAGGACCTGCAGCGGGATGTGGACCGTCACGCCGTCCGCGTCCGCGCCCGGCTCGAACTGGTACGTCACCCGGAACGTGAGCTGCCCCTGGCGCCACGCGTCGGGATAGTCCGCCTTGGAGACGCCCTGCGCCTTCTCGTTGATGAGCATCGACCGCTCGAAGTCGAGCAGTTCGGGCTCTTCGCGCTGCCGCTTCTTCCACCAGGAGTCGAAGTGGGCGCCCGAGACGACGTCCGCGGGGACCCGCTGGTCGTAGAAGTCGAAGAGGGTCTCGTCGTCGACGAGGATGTCGCGGCGGCGCGCCCGGTGCTCCAGCTCCTCGACCTCGGTGAGGAGCCTGCGGTTGGCGGCGAAGAACTTGTGGTGCGTGCGCCAGTCGCCCTCGACCAGCGCGTTGCGGATGAACAGGTCGCGGGAGACCTCGGGGTCGATCCGGCCGTAGTTCACCTTGCGGTCGGTGACGATCGGCACGCCGTACAGCGTGACCTTCTCGACCGCCATGACCGCCGCCTGGTCCTTCTCCCAGTGCGGCTCGCTGTACGTGCGCTTCACCAGGTGCTGGGCGAGCGGCTCGACCCACTCCGGCTCGATGCGCGCGTTGACCCGCGCCCACAGGCGGGAGGTCTCCACCAGCTCGGCCGACATGATGAACCGCGGCGGCTTCTTGAAGAGCGCCGAACCGGGGAAGACCGCGAACTTGGCGTTACGGGCGCCGATGTATTCGTTCCGCCCGCCGCCCCGCTGCTTGGGGTCCTTCTCCTTGCTCTCCTTCGACTCCTTCACGTCCTTCATCCCGATGTGGGAGAGCAGGCCGGCGAGGAGGGAGATGTGGACGTGCTGCTCGGGGGCGTCGTCCTCGTTGAGGTGTATGCCCATCTGCTTGGCGACCGTGCGCAGCTGCGTGTAGATGTCCTGCCACTCGCGGATCCGCAGGAAGTTCAGGTACTCCGCCTTGCACATACGCCGGAAGGAGGAGGAGCCGCGCTCCTTCTGTTGCTCCCGCACGTACCGCCACAGGTTGAGGAAGGCGAGGAAGTCGCTCGTCTCGTCCTTGAAGCGGGCGTGCTGCTGGTCGGCCTGCGCCTGCTTCTCCGCCGGGCGCTCGCGCGGGTCCTGGATGGAGAGCGCGGCCGCGATCACCATGACCTCGCGCACACAGCCGTTCTTGTCGGCCTCAAGGACCATCCGGGCGAGCCGGGGGTCGACGGGCAGCTGGCTGAGCTTGCGGCCCTGTTCGGTGAGCCGTTTCTTCGGGTCCTTCTGGGCGGGGTCCAACGCGCCCAGTTCCTGGAGGAGTTGGACGCCGTCGCGGATGTTGCGGTGGTCCGGCGGGTCGATGAAGGGGAACTTCTCGATGTCGCCGAGGCCGGCCGCGGTCATCTGGAGGATGACGGAGGCGAGGTTCGTACGGAGGATCTCCGCGTCGGTGAACTCCGGCTGCGCGAGGAAGTCGTCCTCGCTGTAGAGCCGGATGCAGATGCCGTCCGACGTACGCCCGCAGCGGCCCTTGCGCTGGTTGGCGCTGGCCTGGCTGATCGCCTCGATGGGCAGCCGCTGCACCTTCGTGCGGTGGCTGTAGCGGGAGATGCGGGCGGTGCCCGGGTCGATCACGTACTTGATGCCGGGGACCGTCAGGGAGGTCTCGGCGACGTTGGTCGCGAGAACGATCCTGCGGCCCGTGTGCTGCTGGAAGACGCGGTGCTGCTCGGCGTGCGAGAGCCGGGCGTAGAGCGGCAGGACCTCGGTGCCCTGTCCATGGGCGGCTCCGCCGCGGGTAAAGTTCTTCTTGTTCAGCGCGTCCGCCGTGTCGCGGATCTCGCGCTCCCCGGAGAGGAAGACGAGGATGTCGCCCTCGCCCTCGGCCTGGAGCTCCTCGACGGCGTCCGTGATCGCGGTGATCTGGTCGCGGTCGGAGTCCTCGGAATCGTCCTCAAGGAGCGGGCGGTAGCGCACCTCGACGGGGAACGTACGCCCGCTGACCTCGACGATCGGCGCGTCCCCGAAGTGCCGCGAGAACCGCTCCGGATCGATGGTCGCGGAGGTGATCACCACCTTCAGGTCCGGCCGCTTCGGCAGCAGCTGGGCGAGATAGCCGAGCAGGAAGTCGATGTTGAGGGACCGCTCGTGGGCCTCGTCGATGATGATCGTGTCGTACGCGCGCAGCTCGCGGTCGGTCTGGATCTCGGCCAGCAGGATGCCGTCCGTCATCAGCTTCACGTACGTGTCCGCGCCGACCTGGTCGGTGAAGCGGACCTTCCAGCCGACGGCCTCGCCCAGCGGGGTGTCCAGCTCCTCGGCGACGCGCTCGGCGACCGTGCGGGCCGCGATGCGGCGGGGCTGGGTGTGCCCGATCATGCCGCGCACGCCCCGGCCGAGCTCCATGCAGATCTTGGGGATCTGCGTGGTCTTGCCCGAGCCGGTCTCGCCCGCGACGATCACGACCTGGTGGTCGCGGATCGCGTCGGCGATGTCGTCCTTCTTCTGGCTGACCGGCAGCTGCTCCGGATACGTGATCGCGGGCAGCCGTGAGCCGCGCTCGGCCATCCGCGCACCGGCCTTCTCCACGTCCGCCGCGATCTCGGCGAGGACGGCGGCGCGGGCCTCGGGCTTGCGGATCCGGCGTGCACCCTCCAGCCGCCGGCCGATCCGGTGCTCGTCGCGCAGCGAGAGCTCGGACAGACGGGAGGCGAGGGCGTCGAGGGTGAGGGCGGGCTGCGTAGACATACGGGGTCCAGGATCTCACCCGCGGCCGGAGGCTGGCGAACCGATTTCTCCGGCGGGACGCCCCGGCACGTACGATTTCGCGCATGCTGTCCCGTGCGCGTGCGTCGTGCCCCCCTCTGCTGGGGGTGCTGCTCGTCGTGCTCGTGCTCGGGGTGTTCTGCGGAGGCGGGGGGTCCGCTTCGGCTTCGGCGTCGGTGCCGGCGTCGGCGTCTTCGGCGACAGCGTCCTCGTCGGCTCCGGTGGCGGCGGGAGCGGCGGGAGTGACGGCCGGGGTGCCCGGGGTGTCCGGCGTGCCTGCCCCCGGCTGCGGCAAGGGGAGTCCGCAGGACGCGGACCACGTGCCGGGGACGCCGGCTCGGATCGGTGCGCCGCAGGAGCTGCTGCCCGCGCTGTACGACGCGCACGCCGCGACCGGCGCGTGCGGAGTCGGCCGGCCCGTCCTGTCGATGGCGCCCGGCCGCGCGCCGCCCGCCCTCGACCCGCCCTCCCCGATCGATCTCTCGGTCCTGCGCGTGTAGGAGGCCCCTGACCCCAGGGGCCCCTTCATCGACGTACAAGTACAACAGGACAAGAGAGATCGCTCTGATGCCCAAGAACGACACCAAGAGCAAGAAGAGCAGGAACGTCGCCATCGGCGCGGGCGTCGCCGTGGCCGCGCTGCTGCTCGGCGTCGCCTCGTACACGGCGACCAAGCCGGAGGACTCCGGCAACCACACCGTGCGGGAGGAGGCCGCCGGCGCCTCCCCCGAGGCCGGCTCGCAGGAGGGCGTCTACCCCGAGCTGGAGAAGCTCGCCCGGCGCGACGCCAAGGACCCGCTCGCGCGCGGCCGCGCGGACGCGCCCGTCGTGATGGTCGAGTACGCCGACTTCAAGTGCGGCTTCTGCGGGAAGTTCGCCCGCGACACCGAGCCGGGCCTCGTGCAGAAGTACGTGGACGACGGCACCCTGCGCATCGAATGGCGCAACTTCCCGATCTTCGGCAAGGACTCCGAACGCGCCGCGCGCGGCGCGTGGGCGGCGGGGCGCCAGGGCCGCTTCTGGCAGTTCCACGAGGCGGCGTACGCCGAGGGCTCCAAGGAGAAGGGGTTCGGCGACGACCGTCTGAAGGAGCTCGCGAAGGAGGCCGGGGTCAAGGACGTCGACCGGTTCGTCGCGGACGCGGGGAGCGACGCGGCGGGGGACGCGGTGCGCAAGGACCAGGAGGAGGCGTACGGGCTCGGCGCCGCGTCGACGCCCTCTTTCCTGGTCAACGGCCGGCCGATCTCGGGCGCGCAGCCGGACCAGGTCTTCCACCAGGCGATCGAGACGGCGGCGCGCGCCGCGAAGTCGAAGCGGTCGGGGAAGGGTGCGGGCCAGGGCGGGGGCCAGGGCCAGGGCGAGGGTCAGGGCGCGGGCCAGGGCGAGGGTGGTTCGGAGTGACCGCCGATGTCGGGTACTTCGCCGCGTTCCTGGGCGGTCTGCTCGCCCTCGTCAGTCCGTGCAGCGCCCTGCTCCTGCCGGCCTTCTTCGCCTACTCGATCGACTCCGCCTCGCGCCTCGTCGCGCGGACCGGCATCTTCTACGCCGGGCTCGCGACCACGCTGGTACCGCTCGGCGCCGCCGGGTCCTACGCCGGGCGGTTCTTCTTCGGCCACCGCGACCAGCTGGTGCTCGTCGCCGGGTGGCTGATCATCGGGCTCGGGGTGCTGCAGATCCTCGGCATGGGGTTCGCCTCGCGCAAGATGGCGGAGCTCTCGGGCCGGATCCGTCCGACGACGGCCTTCTCGGTGTACGCGCTGGGGGCGGTGTACGGGCTCGCCGGTTTCTGCGCGGGGCCGATCCTCGGCAGCGTCCTGACGGTGGCCGCGGTGAGCGGAAGCCCGGTCTACGGGGGGCTCTTGCTCGCCGTGTACGCGCTGGGCATGGCCGTGCCGCTCTTCCTGCTCGCGCTGCTCTGGGAGCGGTTCGACCTGGGGCGGCGCGGGTGGCTGCGGGGGCGGACGGTCCGGCTCGGCGGGCGGTCGGGGCGGTTCGGCGAGCGGCTCGGCCGGGTCGAGCTGCATACGACGTCGCTGCTGTCCGGCCTGTTCTTCGTCGGCCTCGGGGCGCTGTTCCTGGCCTACGACGGGACGACGGCGCTGCCGGGACTGCTGGACGTGGACGACTCGTTCGCCGTGGAGCAGTGGGCCGGCGGCGTGGGCCGTGCGGTGCCGGATGCCGTGCTGCTGGTCGGGGTCGTGGTGCTGGTGGGGGTGGGGCTGGCGGCGCGGGGGTGGCTGCGGCGGAGGAGAGGGGTGGGGCCCGTTTCGTCGGCCGGTGAGTGATCTGGGTGGGTCCGACAGTGGGTCGGATGGTTTTGTGTGGTTTAGCGTATTCGTATGCCTGATCATGAGCCGGAGCAGCAACAGCACGAGGCGGGCGGAGCGCAGGGTGCCGGAGCGCAGGGTGCCGGTGCGCCGCATGGCGCCCATGGACGGGTTCCCACCCGGAGCGAACGGTGGGACGCGTTCAAGCAGGGGCCGTTCCTGCCCGCGACCGTGCTGGTGTTCATCCTTGCGGCCGCGGCGGGGCTCTTCGCGGGCTCGTACACGTACTCCATGGCGAAGCCGACCCCCCACCACATCCCCACCGCGGTGGTGAACTCGTCGGACTCGGCGCGCGGCAAGGCGTTCCTCGAGGGCATGGAGAAGGCGCTGAACGCGTCGCTGGAGGTGCGGCGGTACGGGAGCCGGGCGGCGGCGCGCGAGGACATGGAGGAGCAGAAGGTCTTCGCGATCCTGGACGTGCCGAGGGGGCCGGAGGAGTCGTCCGACAAGTCGTCCGGCAAGGCTTCCGGCAAGGTGATGCTGGACGTGTCGGGGGCGTCCGGCGCGTCCGTGGCGCAGGTGCTGGCCGAGACCGCGCCGAAGGTGGGGGAGAAGGTCGGGGTCACGGTGGCGGTGAAGGACGTGAATCCGCTGCAGGAGGGGGACCCGCGCGGGCTCGCGATCTTCTACATCTCGCTGGCGGCCGTGATCATCGGCTTCGTCGGGGCGATCCAGCTGAGCGTGCACGCGCGCGGGCTGAATCCGGCGGAGCGGATCGGGTTCACGGTGCTGTACGCGCTGCTCGGCGCGTTCGTCATCGCGGCGGTGGTGGACTGGTGGCTGGGGGCGCTGGATCTGCCGTTCGTGGAGTCGTGGCTGATCCTCGCGCTGACGATGTTCACGTCGGGGATGGTCTTCACGATGTTCAACACGTTGTTCGGGCGGTGGGCGATGATTCCGACGTGGGGGCTGATGGTGCTCCTCGGGAACCCGTCGTCGGGCGGCGCGGTGTCGTGGCCGTTGCTGCCGTCGGTGCTGGGGCACATCGGGCAGTGGTTGCCGCCGGGGGCGTCGGTGAACGCGCAGCACACGGCGGTGTACTTCGGCGGCCACCAGCATGCGTTCCCGTTCTTGGTGCTGGCGGGCTGGGCGCTGCTGTCCAGCACGGTCTTCTGGGTCTGGCGCCACAGGCACCCGGGGGGGCGGGTGAGTGCGCCGGCCCATGCGGGGGCGTAGGCGGCTGCGCTTTCGGTCCGTGGTGGGGCGCGGGGCGCCTCGGACTGGCGTCTGCGCCTCTTGCTCGTCTGTGGGTGCGGGGCCGCGGGGGTATGTGCGTACTCGCTATCCACTGTTCGCCACGCCTGACGAATGGCGGGGCTATGGCTGGCTCGGTGCTCCGTGCGCACATACCCCCACGTCCCCTCCCGTCTCGTACGCGGGTGCGGCCCGGCGGGGGCGACTACCCAAGCCCCAGGCAGTTCACCCCCCTGCACGCCACGAGACAGCCCCACATCGCGGGTGCCGCCACCCGTCGACCGCGTGTCGCGGGGGGCCCACCCACCCGCCCTCCCCTCAGCCGCATGTCGAGGAGCCCCCGTCTGCCGCCCACCCGCACGTCGCGGGCAGCCCCCACCCACCCGCCTTCCCCTCAACCGCACGCCGAGGAGCCCCCACCCGCTCCCCCCAGCCCCACACGTCGCAAGAGCCCCCTCCCACCCGCCCCTACTCCCGCCCTGCGTCGCGGGGCAAACGGGTGGGTGGGTGGGATACATCCGCCGCGGAGCGGCGGGACTGTTTGGGCCCGCAGGGGAAGCCAGGCAGGAGAGAGGCAGAGGGAAGAGCCGCCCCCACCCCTGTGGGCCCCCAAGAGGGGCGCTCCGGGTGGCGTCGTGCCGGGGGGAAAACGCAGAAGCCCCGCCGGGATCGGCGGGGCTTCTGGAAGAGGTGGCTGGGGCCGGGATCGAACCGGCGACCTATCGCTTTTCAGGCGATCGCTCGTACCAACTGAGCTACCCAGCCACGCGATCCGCGAGGAATCGCAAGCGGTCCTGACGGGATTTGAACCCGCGGCCTCCACCTTGACAGGGTGGCGAGCACTCCAAACTGCTCCACAGGACCAAGCAATGTGCGAGCACTAGTCTCGCACAAGTGTTGCGTGCCCCCAACGGGATTCGAACCCGTGCTACCGCCTTGAAAGGGCGGCGTCCTGGGCCACTAGACGATGAGGGCTAAGAGGCCCGCCGTGTGCGCCTTGCAGCGCGTCGGGGACGTGAGAAGCATATGGGATGCGGGGAGCTATCGCCAAAACGGTTTACCGGGAGGGGGTGGAGGGCGTCGACGAGGTGGGCGCCCCGGGGCGGTTCTCCCGGGGGAGATGGCGGCTGACCTCCGCCTTCGTCAGGCCGAGCCCGCCCAGTTCGATCTCGTCCCAGGCCTGCAGCCGCTTGCTCGTACGGTCCAGGTAGAGCACGGACGCCTGCACCGGGTCGGGGTACTTCCCCTCCACCGCGCGAAGGCCGCTGCCGCCCGTCGACCCCTCCACGCGCAGCCGCGTGCCGCCGTCCAGGACGTCCATGTCCCGGTGGTGCACGTGGCCCGCGAGGGCGAGCGGCACCTCGCCGTCCGTCTCCCGCGCCGCCGTGGGGTTGTGCGCGATCGCCACGTCGACCGGGGTCCCGGCCGCCCGCTCGGCGCGGAGTGCGGAGGCCAGTCGTATCCCCGCCATGTGTTCGACCGCGTCGCCCTCGGCCCGTACCGAACGGTCGGGGGTGTACTGCGGGTCGCCGATGCCCGCGAGGCGCAGTCCTGCGATCGACACGGCCTTGCCGTCGTCCAGTACGTGCACGTTCTTCAGGTGCTCCAGATAGCGCTGGGTGGTCCGCGAGTCGTGGTTGCCGCGCACCCACACGTAGGGCGCGCCGAGGTCCTCGATCGGGTCGAGGAAGCCGTTCTCGGTGGCCGAGCCGTGGTCCATGGTGTCGCCCGAGTCGACGATGACGTCGATCTCGTACTGCTCGACGAGGGAAGAGATGATCTTCCAGCTGGCCGGGTTCAAGTGGATGTCGGAGACGTGCAGGACCCGCATCGTGGTGGGGTCCGGCCGGTACGCGGGGAGCGTGGACGTCGCGTCGTACAGCTTGGTCACGTTGGTCACAAGGCGCGCCAACTCCTGCTGGTAGACGTCGAATTCGCTGACGATGCTGCGGGCGTTACCGACGACCGAGGGGGCGCTGCTGAGCAGGCCGGAGAACTTCGGTTCGAGGACGGACTTGGGGTTCCAGGTGGCGTACGCGACCGTGCCGGACGCCGCGAGCAGGGTGAGGGCCAGGCCGCCGGCGGCGAGGGCGCGGCGCGGGCGGCGGTAGACGGCGAGGCCCAGCGCGGTCGCGCCGGAGACGACGGCGACGCAGGAGCGCACGGCGAGGTCGAGCGTGCCGTGGCCGACGTCGTCCGCGACCTCCTCCTGCAGGCCGGAGAGGCGCTCGGGGTGGTCGACCAGGGCCTGCGCGCGTACCGGGTCGAGGCGGTCCACGTCGACGTCCAGCCGGAGCGGGGCGACGTGCGAGCGGAGTTCCAGGGCGCCGAGCGGCGAGACGTTGATCTTCGTGCCGCCGGACACGGACGGACGCAGGGTCATGCGGGTGTCCATCGGGCCGACCGGGGCGCGGACGCTGCCGACGATGAGGAGGCCGAGCCAGGCGCCGAGGACGACGACCACGAGCAGGCCGAGGGCGCGTGCGTAGGGGTGCGGGGGGCTGGTCAGCTCGCTGGTGGGGTGGGCGCGGCGAGCGCGGTAGTGGCCTGCGAGGGCGGCGCCCGCCCTGCGCACGCCCCGGGGGACGACCGTGAAGTCGCGGGCCATTGGTCCCGTATGCCCAATTGGCGCGTCAGGTATGCCGGGACGGCGGCGGCGTCGTGGCCGACAATGGGGGAGTGCTGGAGATGACGCGCGAGGAGTTCGAGGAACTGGTCGGCGAGGCGCTCGACCGGATTCCGCCGGAATTGACGCGCCTTATGGACAACGTCGCCGTCTTCGTCGAGGACGAGCCGCCCTCCGACGACCCCGAGCTGCTCGGGCTCTACGAGGGGACTCCGCTGACCGACCGGGGCGAGTGGTACGCGGGCGTGCTGCCGGACCGCATCACCGTCTACCGCGGCCCGACGCTGCGGATGTGCGGCTCGCGCGAGGAGGCCGTCGCCGAGACGGAGATCACGGTGGTGCACGAGGTGGCGCACCACTTCGGGATCGACGACGCGCGGCTGCACGCGCTCGGGTACGGGTGAGCCGGGCGGGGCGCGACGGTTGGCTCATGGCTCATGGCTCATGGCTCATGGGTCGTGGGTCGTGGGTCGTGGGTCGTGGGTCATGGGGCGTGGCGGCTGGGTGGCCCGGGTCGGGTGAGACGGGTGGGGCCGGTGCCGGGCGGGGGCAGCGCCGGCAGGGGTCCGGGCGTGCGTGCGTCCGCCCTGATGTGCGGGCCCCGCGGCGGGCCTCGGGCGGGTTGCCGTCCGTGTCCTCTTGCGGGCCGCGGGAGTTGGGCAGGGCGTCTCGATTCTCAGCGCCTCAGGAGGTGCTCGGCCGTGCGCCAGTTCTACGTTCCCGTCCGTTGGGCCGCGGTCGCGGTGGCCGTGGCGGCGACCGCGGGCTGCATGAGCGTCAGTGACGACGGGCACGCCCCGGGCCCCGGCCGGTCCGCCGGCCACCGCGGCGGTGCGGCCGCGCCCGACGGCGGCCCCGTGACGCAAGGCGGTGACGTCGAGGGCGGGGGCGAGCTCGGCAAGGACGGCGCGAAGGGCGACGGGAAGGGCAAGGGGAAGGGCAAGGGCAAGGGCAAGGGGCGCGGGAAGGGGGGCGCGGCCGGCGGGGGCGAGTCCGAGCAGGGCGGTGCCAAGTCCACGGCGACCTCCGGCACGGCCTCCGCGAAGCCTCCGCAGCCCGGCAGACCGGGCAAGCCCACGCCCACCCGGCCGCGCCCGACCCCGACCCGGACGACCCCGGCGCCCGATCCGCCGAAGCCGACCCCGACCCCGACGCCGGACCCGACCACCCCCGAGCCGTCCTCCTCGGCGCACGAGGGGTCCGGGGGGCAGGACGCCCAGCTGCAGCGGCGGAACGCGGAGATCGTGGGGCGTGAGCCGTCGCCCGAGGCGGGGCCCAGGTAGTTCCGGGTTGGGGCCCAGGTAGTCCCGGGTCGCGGGGCCCAGGTAGTTCCAGGTTTCCGGCCCCCGAAAAGGGGGCGGTTTGCCATCTGGGGTGGGGGGTGCGTATGGTGGTAGATCGTTTGATCCCATTTGCCCGGCGCCGACACAGAAGAGCGCCGCGTGGCGCGTACTCTCCCTTGCCGTGGCTGACCGCATAGAGGCGGTCCATTGCGAAATCACGGAGTTGACGGGCGCGTGCCGAGACTCCGGAAGGTTTCGCATTTCGCATGTCCATTTCCAGTTCTGACAACGCCGTCCTGCCCGAGAACGAGATCGTCGAGGCCGTTGCGGTCGTCGAGGCCGTCGAGGCTCCCGCGACCGTCGAGACCGTAGAGGTCGCTCAGGCCGCCGAGACCGTAGAGGCCCCGGCCGCCGAGTCCCCGGCCGTCGAGGCGCAGGACGACGCCGAGGTCACCGCCGACGCCGAGGCCGCCCCGGCCGACGCCGACGCCGAGCCCGAGACCACCTTCGGCGACCTCGGTCTGCCCGAGGGCATCGTCCGCAAGCTCGCGCAGAACGGCGTGACCACCCCCTTCCCGATCCAGGCCGCGACCATCCCGGACGCCCTGGCCGGCAAGGACATCCTCGGCCGCGGCCGCACCGGCTCCGGCAAGACCCTCTCCTTCGGTCTGCCGATGCTGGCGACGCTGGCCTCCGACGGCCGCACCGAGAAGAAGAAGCCCCGCGGCGTCATCCTCACGCCGACGCGTGAGCTCGCGATGCAGGTCGCGGACGCCCTCCAGCCGTACGGCGACGTGCTCGGCCTGAAGATGAAGGTCGTCTGCGGCGGTACGTCGATGGGCAACCAGATCTACGCCCTGGAGCGCGGCGTCGACGTCCTCGTCGCCACCCCGGGCCGGCTGCGCGACCTGCTCAACCGCGGCGCCTGCTCGCTGGAGAACACCCAGATCGCTGTCCTCGACGAGGCCGACCAGATGTCGGACCTGGGCTTCCTGCCCGAGGTCACCGAGCTGCTCGACCAGATTCCCGGCGGCGGCCAGCGCATGCTGTTCTCGGCCACGATGGAGAACGAGATCTCCACGCTGGTCAAGCGCTACCTGACCAACCCGGTGACGCACGAGGTCGACAGCGCCCAGGGCAACGTCACGACCATGTCGCACCACATCCTGATCGTGAAGCCGCGCGACAAGGCGCCGGTCACGGCCGCCATCGCCGCCCGCAAGGGCCGCACGATCATCTTCGTCCGCACCCAGCTGGGCGCCGACCGCATCGCCGAGCAGCTCTGCGACTCCGGTGTGAAGGCCGACGCGCTGCACGGCGGCATGACGCAGGGCGCTCGTACGCGCGTTCTCGAGGACTTCAAGAAGGGCTACGTCAACGCCCTCGTCGCCACCGACGTCGCCGCCCGCGGCATCCACGTCGACGGCATCGACCTGGTCCTGAACGTGGACCCGGCCGGCGACCACAAGGACTACCTGCACCGCTCGGGCCGTACGGCTCGCGCGGGCCGCAGCGGCACGGTCGTCTCCCTGTCGCTTCCGCACCAGCGCCGCCAGATCTTCCGCCTCATGGAGGACGCGGGCGTCGACGCCGGCCGCCACATCATCAACGGCGGCGGCACCTTCGACCCGGAGGTCGCCGAGATCACCGGCGCCCGCTCCATGACCGAGGTGCAGGCCGACTCCGCGGGCAACGCCGCGACCCAGGCCGAGCGTGAGGTCAAGGACCTCACCAAGGAGCTGGAGCGCGCGCAGCGCCGCGCCGCCGAGCTGCGCGAGGAGGCTGACCGCCTCACCGCGCGTGCCGCCCGCGAGCGCGGTGACGACCCGGAGGCCGCGGTCGCCGAGGCCGCTGCCGCCGCCGAGGCGGTCGTCGAGGCCGCCGCCGCGTCGGTGCCGGAGCAGCCGGCCCCCGCCGCCGAGCGTTCCTCCTCGTACGAGAACCGCCGTCCGCAGCGCGACGAGCGCGGCAACTACGAGCGTGACCGTCGCGGCGACAACCGCGGTGGCGGCTTCAGCCGTGACCGTCGGGACGACAACCGTGGTGGCGGCGGCTTCAACCGTGACCGCCGCGACGACCGCCGTGACGACCGTGGCGGCCGCTCCTTCGAGCGTCGCGACGACAACCGTGGCGGTGGCCGTTCCTTCGAGCGCCGTGACGACAACCGTGGTGGCGGCTTCAACCGCGAGCGTCGTGACGACAACCGTGGCGGCGGTTTCAACCGCGAGCGTCGCGACGACCGTGGCGGCCGCCCCTTCGAGCGCCGTGACGACAACCGTGGTGGCGGCTTCAACCGTGACCGTCGTGACGACAACCGCGGTGGCGGCTTCCGCCGGGACGACAACCGCGGCGGCAGCAGCTTCCGTCGCGACGACCGCCCCGCCGGCGGCCACCGCGGCAGCGACCGTCCGTTCAACCGTGACCGCCGCGACGACCGCCCCGCGGGCGGCGCCCGCTCCGGCGGCCATGACCGCCCGTCGTTCAACCGCGACCGTGACCGCTCCGGCACCGGCACCGGCTCCTTCGGCCGCCGCGACGACAAGCCGCGCTGGAAGCGCAACGGCTGAGCGAGCCCCGCGCCGCTGAACTGATCCACCCGAAGGGCCCGCACGACACACACGTCGTGCGGGCCCTTCGGCGTGTGCGGGGTGCGCCGTCCGGCGATGCCTGTGCCGATGTCAGTACCCGCTGTTACCTTCGGACTTGATCGGAGTGGGGGCCCGGTGGGGAGCCGGGCCGACAGGGAGGGGAATCTGTGATGCGTCATGCCTTCGCGCGCTGTGCGTTAGCCGTCGTGCTCGGCTCGTCGGCGGTCGTCGCCACGCCATGGCTGGCCGCGGCGGTGGAGAACCGCCCGCCGGACCAGCCGGCGCGGGCCGATCTGCGGACCGGCGACGCCCCGTGCGCGTCCGGCGCGGACCGGGCGTACGTACGGCGTGCGCCGGTCCTGAGCGCGACGCTGCGCGACCCGGATCCGGTGCCGCCGCCGTCCAGGGCGCGGCTGACGGCGGAGTTCGAGGTCTCCTGGCAGGACGCGGCGGGGGAGCGTCAGGTGCGGTCGGGCCGGACCGGACCTTCGTACATCGACCGTCCCGTCACCTGGACCGCCCCCGAGGACGTGCCGGCGGCGACCGAGGTGAGCTGGCGGGTGCGGGCCTTCGACGGCACGGCGTGGGGGCCGTGGAGTTCCGACGGGGCCACGGGTGGCTGCGCGTTCGTCGTGGACAAGGAGAGACCGGCGCGGCCCACGGTGTCGTCGGCCCAATACCCGGACGACGGCAAGTGGCACGACGGGGTGGGCGTACGGGGCACGTTCGAGGCCGCCTCCGCGTCGCCGGACACGGCGAAGTACGTCTACACCTTCATGGGGGACACACCGGAAACCGTCGTGCCCGAACGGCTCGGTGGTCCGGTCAGGTTCAGCCGGCTGCCCGAAAGGTCGGGTACGACGTCGGTCACGGTCGAGGCCGTGGACCGTGCCGGGAACCGGAGCGAGGAGGCGACGTACCGGTTCCGCGTGGACGAGGGCAGCAAGCCGGTCGCGCACTGGAAGCTGGCCGATCCCGCGGGGTCCACCGAGGCGTCCGCCGAAGCGGGCGGCAGGCCCGCGGCGGCGGGTGGCGGCGTCACCTTCGGCGCCGAGGGTCCGGCTCGTACGGCGGTGGATCGCGCGACGGACCTTGACGGTTCGGCCGGCGCGTATCTGTCGTCGGGCGCCCCGGCGGTGGACACCGGCAAGGCCTTCTCGGTGAGCGCCTGGGTGCGGCCCGACGAGGCGGACCGGGCCATGGCCGCGGTGAGTCAGGACGGCACGGGCACGGCCGCCTATCGCCTGGGGACCGACGGCGACGGGGCGTGGTCCTTCGCGCTCGGCGGGCCGGGCGGCACGGTCGTGCGGGCGAAGGGCGGTACCCCGGAGAGCGGGGAGTGGGCGCACCTGACCGGTGTGTACGACGCCGGGGCGAAGACGGCGGCACTGTATGTGAACGGCCGTCGCGTCGACTCGGTGGAGGATGCCCCGGCACCCGCGGGAAGCGGCGCCGCCCAGGTGGGCCGGGCCCTGGGAGCGGCCGGGCAGGGGGCGAACTGGGACGGCCGGATCGCCGACGTACGGGAGTGGAGCAGGGTCGTCGTCCCGGAGGAAGCCGCGAAGCTCGCCGGGCGCGAGGCCGTGCGCACGGGGCACTGGCGGTTCGACGAGGCGGCCGGGAGAACCAGTCCCGAGCAAGGCGGCGGGCAGCCGATGAGACTGGGCGGTGACGCCCTGATCCGCCACGACGACCAGGCCTGCGACCCGCTGGACCCGGAGTGCGGTCCCGGCAACCCGCCCATCGTGGGCGAGGGCGAGCTGGTCCTCGACGGTGCCGGCGATTTCGCGGCGACCGACGGCCCGGCCGTGGCCACGGACGACAGCTTCTCGCTGGCGGCGCACGTGCGGATCGACCCGGCCGCGGAGAACCGCACCATGACGCTCCTCTCGCTGCCGGGCGAGAACACCGGCCTCGCCACCCTGCGGTACACACCGGAGCGCCGGGCATGGGAGCTGACCCTGGCTCACGAGGACCGGGCGGGTGCGGAGACGACCACGCTGAGGGCCGACGGGGCGCGGCGCGGGGTGCCGCAGCATCTGGCGGTGGTGTACGACGACGGGGCCGACGAGGTGCTGCTGTACGTCGACGGCTCGGTGCGGGCGCGGGCGCCGTTCCACCACATGTGGCGGGCCACGGGCGGGCTGCAGGCCGGGCGGGCCCCGGTGGCGGACGGCTGGGGCGAGTTCCTGACCGGCGCGGTGGACGATGTGCACGCCTTCGCGGGGGCGGTGAGCGAGCAGGAGGTGTCGGCGATGGCCGTCGAAGGCTGACGCCTCGGGTCGTGCCGGCCGTCGCCGGGACGGATTGGGCCGGCACGGATTGGGGCGGCACGGATTTGGTCTGACCCCGCGCATGTCGTGCCCCCGGCGAGGGAATCGCTGGGGGCATGACAAAAGACTCGGCCGGGGAGGTCGACTCCCCGCCCCCACCACCCGGCGCCGGTTCCGACGAGGAGCGGCTCGCCCAGCTCGGCTACAGCCAGGTCCTCGCGCGGCGCATGTCCGCGTTCTCCAACTACGCCGTCTCGTTCACGATCATCTCGGTGCTCTCCGGGTGCCTGACCATGTATCTGTTCGGGATGAACACCGGCGGGCCCGCGCTCATCACCTGGGGGTGGGTCGGGGTCGGGCTGATGACGCTGTTCGTCGGGCTCGCCATGGCCGAGATCTGTTCCGCGTACCCGACCTCCGCCGGGCTCTACTTCTGGGCGCACCGGCTGGCGCCGGCGCGGTCCGCCGCCGCGTGGGCGTGGTTCACGGGGTGGTTCAACGTGCTCGGGCAGGTCGCCGTGACCGCCGGGATCGACTTCGGGGCGGCGTCCTTCCTCGGCGCGTACCTCAACCTGCAGTTCGACTTCACCGTCACCGAGGGGCGCACGATCCTGCTCTTCGCCGCGATCCTCGTACTGCACGGACTGCTCAACACCTTCGGCGTGCGCATCGTCGGGCTGCTCAACAGCATCAGCGTGTGGTGGCACGTGGGCGGCGTCGCCGTCATCGTCGGCGCGCTCGCGTTCGCGCCGGACTCGCATCAGTCGGCGGGCTTCGTCTTCACCGAGTTCGTGAACAACACCGGGTGGGGCAGCGGGCTTTACGTCACCCTCATCGGGCTCCTGATGGCCCAGTACACCTTCACCGGCTACGACGCCTCCGCGCACATGACCGAGGAGACCCACGACGCCTCGACCGCCGGACCCAAGGGCATCGTCCGGTCCATCTGGACCTCCTGGATCGCGGGGTTCGTGCTGCTGCTCGGCTTCACCTTCGCCATCCAGTCGTACGAGGGGGCCCGCGGCTCGGCGACGGGTGCGCCGCCCGCCCAGATCCTCCTCGACGCGCTCGGGGCGACGGCCGGCAAACTGCTCCTGCTCGTCGTGATCGGCGCGCAGCTCTTCTGCGGCATGGCGTCGGTGACCGCCAACTCCCGTATGATCTACGCCTTTTCGCGGGACGGCGCGCTGCCGTTCTCGCACCTGTGGCACACCGTCAGCCCGCGCACGCGGACCCCGGTCGCCGCGGTCTGGCTGGCCGCGCTCGGCGCGCTGGTCCTCGGCCTGCCGTACCTGATCAACGTCACGGCGTACGCGGCGGTGACGTCGATCGCGGTGATCGGGCTCTACATCGCGTACGTCGTGCCGACGCTGCTGCGGCTGCGCAAGGGCGACGCCTTCGAGCGCGGGCCGTGGCACCTGGGGCGCTGGTCGCGGCCGGTCGGCGTGGTCGCGGTGGCCTGGGTCGGCGTGATCACCGTCCTCTTCATGCTGCCGCAGGTCTCGCCGGTCACCTGGGAGACGTTCAACTACGCCCCGATCGCCGTCCTCGTCGTCCTCGGCTTCGCGGCGGCGTGGTGGCTGGCGTCGGCACGGCACTGGTTCCTCAACCCCGACCACGCCCGCACCCGGGCACGTGTCGCGGCCCGCGCGGGCCTTGCGGAACCCCTGGATCCGTAACCGGTACGGCCCTCGACGGCGATACCCGATCGGATGGCGCGGCCCGTCCCGCTATGCTCGGGGGTGCACCGACGGGGACCGTTAGCTCAATTGGCAGAGCAGTGGACTTTTAATCCATTGGTTGTGGGTTCGAGTCCCACACGGTCTACGGCTCAGGCCCAGGTCAGATGACGTCTGATCTGGGCCTGTGGTGCATCTTGACGGTGAAGGGGCGGACATCATGGACTGGCGTCGGTTCGCACTGCAGATGGCGTCGATGGCACGTGATCTCCTGGCGCAGGACTCGGTCGACGCCACGCTGCGGCAGATCAGCGCGTCGGCGGTCGATCTGGTGGACGGCTGTGACGCGGCGGGCATCCTCGTCATCCGGGCCGGCGCGGTGGAGACGCTGGCCGCCACCGCGCAGCTCGTCGTCGACAGCGACCGGCTGCAGGAGCAGCTCGGCGAGGGCCCCTGTTTCGACGCCGCGCGCGAGTCGGTGGGGGAGCGGGTCTTCCGTATCGCCGACCTCACCCTGGAACAGCCCCGCTGGCCCGCCTACGCCCCGCGCGCCCAGGCGCTCGGCGTCGGCAGCATGATGGGCTTCCTGCTCTTCACCGAGGACGAGGATCTGGGCGCCCTCAACCTCTACTCGTCCCGTACGGGCGCCTTCACGGAGGCCAGCGAGGTGGCCGGCTGGCTGCTCGCCTCGCACGCCGCGGTCGCGCTGTCCAGTGCCCGCGAGCACGCCCAGATGAAGGAGGCGATGGGCACCCGGCACACCATCGGCGAGGCCATGGGCATCCTCATGGGCCGGCATCACATCGCGGAGGACGCGGCGTTCGACGTGCTGCGCCGGTACTCGCAGGAGAACAACATGAAGCTGCGCGACGTGGCGCGGCGGGTCTGCGAGGAGGGCGGGGTGGAGTGACCGGGCGACGCCGGTCCGCGCACCCCGTCAGCGCGGCTCCCCCGGCTCTCTGCTGAACCGGAGGAACCTGGCCGGGGCAGCCCTCTAGAGGAACGCCGCTGGCCCCGGGCCTGCCCACCAGGTCCCCCTCTCAGCGCACCTCACACCTCACACCTACGAGGACGTGCGGACCGCCGCGACCTCGAACTCCAGCGTCACCTTCGAACTGACGACGAGCGTGTCCACAGGGTTGGCGCTCGCGCCCCAGTCCTTGCGGTTGAGGGTGGCGCTGCCCCGGAAGCCGACGCGGAGTCCGCCCTGCGCGTCGCGCTCCCCGCCGGTCGACTCGACGTCCAGGGTGAGCGGCCTGGTCGTGCCGCGCAGCGTCAGGTCGCCGGTGACCCGGAAACGTACGCCGTCCACCTGCTTGACCTCGGTCGAGGTGAAGGTGATGTCGGGGTGGTCGGCGGCGTCCAGGAACTTCTTGCGCAGCGGGTCGTCGCGCATCTTGTTGCCGGTCTGCAGGCTCCGCGCCCGGATGGTGAGCCGGATGCCGGACTTCGCCGGGTCGTCGCCGTCGAGGTGCGCGCTGCCCTCGAACTCCTCGAACCGGCCGCGTACTTGGGGCCCCACGGAGTGCTTGCCGATGAACCCGAGCCGGGTGCGCCCGGTGTCGAGGACGTACTCGCCGCTCAGCTCACTGAGCTCGGTGATGGTTGACATGCGTGGTCACTCCTGGAAGGGAAGAGGCGGTGAGCGTGCGGTGCAACCGGTCACGGGAGAAGACGTCGCGTCCCACCCCGACGATACCGCCGCGACCCACCCCCACCGGGGCCCCTCGAGCGGCGACCGACTCGGGGTCAAGTTGGGGGCGTCCCGCCCCTCCGGGGGGGGCAGGTGGGAGCGCCGCGCCCCTCCCGGGATGTGGGAGCGCCGGACTCCTCCCGTGGCCGCCGTGGTGTTGACTGGCCGACCTCCGCCGCACCTCTGGAGGGATCGCAGTGCCGCAGCCCGAGTCGCAGGCCGACCACCGGCCGCATACGCAGGCCCACCGCCCGCCGCGGGACCGGCCGCCACGTCTCGGCGTCGTCGTCATCACCATGGGCAACCGCCCGAGAGAGCTCGACGCCCTCCTCGCGTCCGTGGCCTTCCAGGACGTGCCGCCGCACCGCGTCGTCGTCCTCGGCAACGGCTCGCCCCTCCCCGAACTGCCGCCCCTACCCGGCACGTTGACGAAGATCGAGCTCGACGAGAACCTCGGCTGCCCCGGTGGCCGCAACGTGGCCATCGAGCGGCTGATGGAGTTCGGCGACGTGGACGTCGTCGTGGAGCTCGACGACGACGGACTGCTCGTCGACAGTGACGTCTTCCGCCGGATCCGCGATCTGTTCGCCGCCGACCCGCGCCTGGGCATCGCCGGATTCCGCATCGCGGACGAGACGGGCGAGACCCAGCGGCGCCACATCCCCCGGCTGCGCGCCGACGACCCCATGCGGCGCGGTCTCGTCACCGCCTTCCTCGGCGGCGGGCACGCCTTCTCCGCCGAGATGCTGGCGCAGACCGGGACCTGGCCCGCCCAGTTCTTCTTCGGGCACGAGGAGACCGACCTCGCCTGGCGGGCCGTCGACGCCGGCTGGAAGATCCTCTACGAGCCGGCCCTGCTGCTCCAGCACCCCAGGACCTCCCCGGCCCGGCACGCGGTCTACCACCGCTACACCGCGCGCAACCGCGTCTGGCTGGTCCGGCGCCGCCTTCCGCTCCCGCTGATCCCCGTCCACTCGGCATCTGGACGCTTCTCACGGTGGCCCGCACGCGCTCGCTGCCCGGCCTTCGGGCCTGGGTCGGCGGCTTCGCCGAAGGGCTGCGGACGCCGTGCGGCGGGCGCCGGCCGATGCGGTGGCGCACGGTGTGGCGGCTGACGCGACTGGGGCGGCCACCGGTGATCTGAGCGGCGCCGGGTGCCCGGCTGGTTGCCGGCCCCCCCCCCGGGCGTCCCGGACGCTCACGCCGCCGAACGGAGCATTCCGGTCGGCGGGGGTGGGGTGGGCGGGACACGCTGGGCTGCCGGGGCGGTGGGACCGTTCCCGGGTGGATCCGGAGGTGCAGCAATGGGCGCAGCCGTGCGTGGCACGGGGCGGCGGGTGGTCTGTCTGCTCGTCGTGCCTCTTCTCGTTCTCGCCGCGGGCTGCGGGGGTGGGCAGGGAGGCGGGGCGGGCACTCGTACGGCTGCCGCGCGCCCCCTCGACCTGCCGTTCACGCACCCCGGCGTCCTCGTCGGCAAGGAGCAGCTCGACCGGGTGCGTGCGCACGTCCGGGCGGGGGAGCAGCCCTGGGCGAAGGCCTTCGAGCAGATGCGGGGCAGCAGGTTCGCGGCGGACGACTACAAGCCGACCCCGTACCCCGTCGTGGAGTGCCCGCCCGACACCCGCCCCGGGCAGGGCTGTGTCGAGGAGCGTGAGGACGCCCTCGCCGCGTACACCCAGGCGCTGCTCTGGAACATCACCGGCGACCGCGCGCACGCCAAGAAGGCCGTGCAGATCATGGACGCCTGGTCGAAGGTGATCACCGGGCACACGGAGGCCAACGCCGGGCTGCAGACCGCGTGGGCCGCCACCTCCTGGGCACGCGCCGCCGAGGCCGTGCGCTACACCTACGACGGCTGGAACGACGGCTCGCTGCTGCGCTTCGAACGGATGCTGCGCAACGCCTACCTGCCCCAGGTCAGGGACGGTTCCGCAGACTTCAACGGCAACTGGGACCTGGTGATGGCCGACGCCACCATGGCGATGGCCGTCTTCCTCGACGACCACGCCACGTTCGAGAAGGCCGTGCACCACTTCCGTACGCGCGTGCCCGCGTACTTCTACCTGGAGTCCGACGGGAAGCTGCCCGTCTCCCCGGAGGGCAGCGGCATCGACACCGCCCCCGAGCTGCGGAGGTACTGGTTCGGGCAGGGCACCTTCGTCGACGGCATCTCCCAGGAGACCTGCCGCAACTTCAAGCACGCCAGTTACTCGCTGGCCGCCACCGCGCACATGGCGGAGACCGCCCGCCACCAGGGCGTCGACCTGTACGGGGAGGTCCAGGACCGGCTGCGGGCCGCCTTCGAGTTCCACTCCCGGTACCAGCTGGGCGAGAAGGCGCCGGGCTGGCTCTGCGGCGGCCGGGTGCAGCGTGACATGGGGCCCGACACGGAGGTCGGCCTCAACCATCTGCGGGGCCGGCTGCACCTGGACATGCCGCAGACCGAACGGTTCACCGAGCAGCGGCGTCCCGAGGGCACGGACGGGCTCTTCGTCGCCTGGGAGACGCTCACGCACGCGGAGAACCCGTAGGGGCGGCACCGGGTGCCCGTAGGGCGGCTGCGGCGGGCGCGGGGAAGTGGTTCGACGCACCCCTCCGCATGGCGTAGTGTTGTGTTCACCGACGCGGGGTGGAGCAGCTCGGTAGCTCGCTGGGCTCATAACCCAGAGGTCGCAGGTTCAAATCCTGTCCCCGCTACTGAAGGCCCAGGGCCGGAAGCATCAGCTTCCGGCCCTGGGTTTTTTTCGGTCCCCTTGCTCCTTTGCTCCCTCGCTCCCCTACGGGTTTCGCCGCCCCGTAACCCGGTCGGCCCGCACCGGCTCGCCCCCGCTCCCCTCCGGGGGAACCCTGGACGGAGCGCGGTGATGGGCGCGGAGTCGGCGGGAGACAAGCGGTGGGGCAGCGAGGCGGAACCGGCGACAGGGGTGCCACCGCGCACGAGCGGACGTTCGTCCGCGCGCTCCCCCTGCTGCTGCTCCTCGTCGGGGTCGTGTACGACGTCTCGACCCCGCCCGAGTTCACCGCGGCGCCCCTCTTCACGGCCGCCCCGCTGATCGCCGCCCCCTTCTACTCGCTCCTGAGCACCGTCCTGACCGGCGCCGCCGCCACCGCCGCCGTCCTCGTCCTGCACTTCGGGAACGTGGGCAGCAGCCACGTCGAGGCCGTCACCGAGGTGCTCACCGTGGTCACCGTCGCGGCCCTCGCGATCGTCATCAACCGTGTCGTGCGCCGCGGCAACGACCGGCTCGCCAACGCCCGTTCCATCGCCGAGACGACCCAGCGCGCCGTGCTGCCCGAGCCGGACCCGCGGATCGGGGGGCTCGACATCGCGGCGCGGTACGAGGCCGCGCAGGCCGACGCCTTCATCGGGGGCGATCTGTACGCCGTGCAGGACACCCCGCACGGGGTCCGGCTCATCGTCGGCGACGTACGGGGCAAGGGCATGGGTGCGGTCGCCGCGGTCGCCGTCGTCATCGGCGCCTTCCGGGAGGCCGCCGAGCAGGAGGCCACCCTGGAGGCCGTGGCGCAGCGCCTGGAGCGGGCGCTGGCCCGCGAGGGCACCCGGCGCGACGGCCTCGACGCGTTCGAGGGCTTCACCACCGCCGTCCTCGCCGAGTTCCGGCACGCCGACGGCCGGGTCCGGCTGATCAACCGGGGGCACCCGTCCCCGCTGCTGCTGCGCGGCGACGGGCGGCTGTGCGTCATGTCGGCGAGCGAGCCCGCGCTGCCGCTCGGCATGGGCGATCTCGGCATGTGGCCGGACCGGGCCGACGAGACCGAGTTCCCGCCGGGCGCGACGCTGCTCTTCTACACGGACGGCCTGTCGGAGGCGCGGGACGCGGCGGGCGAGTTCTACGATCCCGCGACCCGGCTCGGCGGCCGGATCTTCCCCGGACGCGGGGGCCCGCGGGCGTTGCTCGCCGCGCTCGCGGAGGAGGTGCGGCGGCACACCGGGGGCCGGATGACGGACGACATGGCCCTGCTCGCGGTGCGCCGCCCGGTCGCCGGGGACCCCGACGTCACCACCGGTGACTGAAGTGCACCGCTCCGCATAACAACTGACGTTCCGTCAAGGGAATGTGAAATTCCGGTGTGGACCAAGGCGGGGTCAACTCGCCCCGTTCCGCCCCCGCGTGTCCCGGTACGTACGGCCGATCGGCGTTAACGATCAACCGGAACAGCTTGGAATACCGACCCGCTGTCTATTAACGTTCGATAACGCAGCGCGGTCGTCCCAGCCGTCACTAGAGGCGGCTCCGCGCGCACGCGCCTAATCCCGCAAGGGAGCCGGGGAACCACTAACTTGGGGTGAATCGGACCTCTGCCGCCCATGCACGCATGCCTCGATCCGGTCATGCGCGCACGCGCCGGCAGCTGCCCGTAGGAGACCTTCCTGCTCCGAACCCGTCAGCTAACCCGGTAGGCGAGAAGGAAGGAAAGGAGTGCGCCCCAGTGGCGTCCAACCGGCCTGCCCCCCAAGCCGTGTACATACCGAATGACGACGACTTCGGCGTGTACGACGAGGACTCCTTCGAGGAGTGGAACCCCACCGAGGATTCCGTCCGGCCCGTCCGCGGCAGGCACCGTGTGCACAAGAAGGGCGGCGGCGGGCTCGCCCGCAGCTCCACCGTCCTCGGCGTGGGCGTCATCGCCGCCGTCGGCGCGGGCGGCATCGCCACCGCTCAGGACGGCAAGCCGCCGGTCTCCATATCGATGCCCGACCTGCCGGGCGTGGACGCCGTCGCCGACTCGCTCCCCGAGGCCAAGTCCCTGCCGGGTGTGGGCTCGTTGCTGGCCGACGACTCCTCCGACGCCACGACGGCCGTCGCCGCGTCCGCCCCGCTCACCGCCGCCGGCGTCAGCTCCGTCGACGCCGAGCAGGGCACCACCGACGCGGGCGAGGCACTGCGCACCCGCATCATGCGGCAGGCCGAGAACCAGCAGCACCAGGCGGACACCGCCGTACGGACCGCCGCCGAGGACGCCGCCGTCAAGAAGGCCGCCGAAGAGGCCGCCGCCCAGCAGAAGACCGCCGAGAAGAAGGCGGACGCCGAGGCCGCCGCCAAGAAGAAGAAGGCGGAGGAGGCCCGCAAGGCCAAGGCCGAGGCCGCGCGCCTGGCCAAGCTCGCCAAGAGCTACGCCATCCCGACCTCCTCGTACACCCTCACCTCGCACTTCGGCGACGCCGGCGCCATGTGGTCCTCCGGCCACCACACCGGCCTCGACTTCGCCGCGCCGACGGGCACGCCGCTCAAGGCCGTGCACACCGGCACCGTCAAGGAGGCCGGCTGGGCGGGCGCGTACGGCTACCGCACCGTGCTCGAACTCGAGGACGGCACGGAGGTCTGGTACTGCCACCAGTCCTCGCTCAATGTCAGCGCGGGCCAGAAGGTCACCACCGGCGAGGTCATCGGCCGCGTCGGCGCGACCGGCAACGTCACCGGGCCGCACCTCCACATGGAGGTCCACACGCCCGACGGCACCGGGATCGACCCGCTCGGCTGGCTGCAGGGCAAGGGCCTGAACCCCTGAGGTATCCCTGAGGTATTCCTGAGGTCCGCGCCCCCGCGCCCCGCGCGGTCCGGGTCTCCGTACTCCGGCGGTCCTGGCGACATCCCCCCGACGCCAGGGCCGCCGGTCGGTCCGGTGGTGCGTGCACGGAATTCCGTTTCCGGTGTGCTTGTTGAGGTACGCATGACTCATCTGCGTACGCTCGGCTCCTCCGACCTCGAGGTCTTCCCGCTCTCCCTGGGCGGCAACGTCTTCGGCTGGACCGCCGACCGGGCGGCCTCCTTCGCCGTCCTCGACGCCTACACCGCCGCGGGCGGCAACTTCATCGACACCGCCGACGTCTACTCGGCCTGGGTGGACGGCAACCAGGGCGGTGAGTCCGAGACCCTCGTCGGCGAGTGGCTGGCCGAACGCGGCAACCGCTCCGACGTCGTCATCGCCACGAAGGTCGGCGCCCACCCCGAGTTCAAGGGACTCTCCCCGGCGACCGTCAAGGGCGGCATCGACGCGTCGCTGCGCCGCCTCGGCACCGACTACATCGACCTCTACTACACGCACTACGACGACCCGTCGGTCCCGGTGGAGGAGATCATCGGGACGCTCGACGGCCTGGTGCGGGACGGCAAGGTGCGCGCCATCGCCGCCTCCAACATCACCCCCGAGCGGCTCCAGGAATCCCTCGACCTCTCCGACCGCGAGGGCCTCGCGCGCTACGTCGCGCTGCAGCCGCACTACAACCTCGTCTCCCGCGACACCTACGAGGGCCCGCTCCAGGAGGTCGCCTCGCGCTCCGGCCTCGCGGCCGTCCCCTACTACGCGCTCGCGTCCGGCTTCCTCACCGGCAAGTACCGTCCGGGCGCGAAGGTGGAGAGCGCCCGCAGCGGCGGCGTCGCGCAATACGTGGGCAGCGAGCGGGGCGAGCGCGTCCTGACCGCGCTCGACGAGATCGCCGAGGCGCACGGGGCGCAGGTCGCGACCGTGGCGCTCGCCTGGCTGGCCGCGCAGCCCACGGTGGCGGCGCCGATCGCCTCCGCGCGCACGGTCGAGCAGCTGCCGGCGCTGCTCGCGGTGGCGGAGCTCGAGCTGACGCCGGCGGAGATCGCGCGGCTGACGGCTGCGTCCGCCTAGGACACGCCCTAGGAGCGGTAAGGGTTGTACGCGCCGTACGGGGTGGTCCCGTAAGGGGTGGCGGGGACGGGCGCTCCGTAAGGGGGGTGGCCGTACCCGCCGGAGGCCCCGTACGACCCGTAGGTCCCTGAGGCCCCGTACGTCCCGTAGGTCCCGGAGGCCCCGTACGTCCCGTAGGTCCCGGAGGCCCCGTACGTCCCGTAGGGGCCCGGTGGCAGCGGTCGCATCACCGGGGCCGTCGCCTGCGCCGCGTACGCCAGCGCGGGGCGGGCCGGCTCGCGCCGCTCCCAGAGCCGTTCGAGGAGCTCCCGCTCGCGGGCCACGAAGTCGGCCCCGGCCCGGCCGCGCCGCCCTCGGTGGCGCAGCAGCGCCAGCGACGTCGCGTACATCTGGTACTCGGCGACCGTGCGGGCCGCCGCCTTCCCCCAGGTGTACGCGGCGAAGTCGCGGGCCAGCGCGCGGGCGCGCATCGAGCCCAGCGCGTACGGCTCGGGCGGGGTGATCCAGCCCGCCGCCACGTACGCGGGCAGCTCCGCGCGGATCGTGCGCAGCTCGCGCTGCCGGGCCCAGATGGCGAGCCACGTCAGCAGGCCGAACGCCGGGAGCATGAACGCCGCGTACACGGTGAAGAAGCCGTACTGCCCGAAGACCGCCGAGCCGTTCCACAGGGCGTGCATGCCCATCGCGAGCAGCAGTCCGGTGAGCGGGAGCAGCGTGCGGAGCAGATGGCGGCGCTCGGCGGCGAACGCGGCGAGGCCGAAGCCGATGCCGGTCAGGACCGTGAACAGCGGGTGCGCGAACGGGGACATGACGACCCGTACGAAGAAGGTCGCGGCCGTCACGGAGGCGAGGCCGCTCTCGCGGCTGAGCTGGTCGGTGACGAAGGCGTTGCCCAGATAGAGGATGTTCTCGGTGAACGCGAAGCCGGTCGCGGTCACCCCGGCGATGACGACGCCGTCGACGATCCCGGTGAAGTGGCGCCGGCGGAAGAGGAAGACGAGCAGGACGGCCGCGGCCTTCGCGCTCTCCTCGACGATCGGCGCGATGACGGTGGCGCCGAGGGTGTCGGCGCCGGTGGGGTCGGCGGTGGCGGTGGCTATCCAGCGGATCGCGAAGCTGTTCGCCACGATCGCGACGAGGGCGGCCGCGCAGGCGCCCCAGGAGAAGGAGAAGAGGAGGTTCCGCCAGGGGCCCGGCTGCACCCGGTCCAGCCAGCGGAACGCGGCGACGAGCAGGGGCACGGGCACGACCGCGAGGCCGAGTCCGACCAGGAAGCCCTCGGTGCCGGTCTGCTCCCGCACCAGGGCGAGGATGACCAGGCCGGAGAGGGCGAGCAGGGTGACGAGCGCGGCTCCGCGTATCGCGCGCCGCTGCCACCAGCGGACGCGGCGCAGCTCCCCCGGGGCGGGCGCCTCGGGGGGTATCGGATACGGGGAACTGGTGGCCACGTCGTTGACCCTAACGAGGGATGGGGGTGGCCGCGACGGTGCCTCAGTTCTCGGGGGCGGAGTCAGTGCTTCCGCTCGGCGGGTTGGCGGTCCGGCGGAACAGCAGGTCGTGGACGACGTGGCCCTTGCCGAGGCCCTGGCCCTCGAAGCGGGTGAGGGGGCGGAAGTCGGGGCGCGGGGCGTATCCGCCGTCTTCCCGGGTGTTCTCGAAGTCGGGGTGCGCGGTGAGCACCTCGAGCATCTGCTCGGCGTACGGCTCCCAGTCGGTCGCGCAGTGCAGGATCGCGCCCGGCTTGAGGGAGGGCGCGGCCAGGGTCAGGAACTCCGGCTGGATCAGGCGGCGCTTGTGGTGGCGGGCCTTGGGCCAGGGGTCGGGGAAGTAGACGCGCAGGCCGTCGAGGGAGGCGGGGGCGAGCATCTCGCGGAGCAGGATGATCGCGTCGCCGTTGGCCACGCGGACGTTGCCGAGGCCGGCCCGCTCCGCGAGGCCGAGGAGGTTGCCCTGGCCGGGGGTGTGCACGTCGACGGCGAGGATGCCGGTGTCCGGGTCGGCGGCGGCCATCTGCGCGGTGGCCTCGCCCATGCCGAAGCCGATCTCCAGGACGACGGGCTTGTCGGAGGGCTTCTCGCCGTCCCCGAAGAGCTCGGCGAGGTCGAGCGTGCGCAGCCCGTCGATGTCGAGACCCCACTGCGGCCAGAGCCGGCGCAGCGCGTCGCCCTGGCTGGTGGTCACCCGGCTGCGACGCGGCTGGAAGCTGCGGATCCGCCGCTCGTGGTGCGATCCGGCCGGGTCGGGCGAGGGCCCACCGGGGAACCGGGGCGGGGCCTGAGGGCGGCCACCGGGCCGGGAGGCGCCTGCGGAGGAGGCGCCGGAGGACGGGACGCCCGCGGAGGAGGCGTCCGCGGAGGAGACGTCGGCTTCGCTCGGCGACGGGGCTTCGGGGGTGTGGGGTGAGTCAGACACAGTGCGGCAATTTTACGGGGCGGCGGGGGGTGGGGTGGGGCGAGCGCAGGCCGCCTCCCCGTCCGCCCGGGACCCTCCCCGCGCCCCGGCCCCGAACCGTACCCGGCGGCTCCCTACGCCACGGTCCCCTGCAGCGCCGCCAGGGCGCGGCGGGCGACCTCTCTGCCGATCGGCAGGGACGCCGTGGCCGCCGGGGACGGGGCGTTCAGGACGTGGACCGTGCGGGCGCCCTCCCGTATCAGGAAGTCGTCGACCAGCGTGCCGTCGCGCAGGACCGCCTGGGCGCGGACGCCGGCCGGGGAGGGGATCAGGTCGTCCGCGCGGACCGCGGGCAGCAGCCTGCGTACCGCCGAGGTGAACGCCGCCTTGGAGGCGGAGCGGCGCAGCTCGCCCGCCCCGTACCGCCAGTGGCGGCGGGCTATGTGCCAGGAGCCGGGCCAGCCGAGGGTCCCGGCGAGCTCGCGGGGGCGCACGACCGACCAGCTGTACCCCTCGCGGGCCAGCGCGGGGACCGCGTTCGGCCCCACGTGGACGCCGCCGCCCACGCCGCGCGTGAGGTGGACGCCGAGGAACGGGAAGGCCGGGTCCGGCACCGGATAGACCAGGCCGCGCACCAGCTCGGGGCGGGCCAGGTCGAAGTACTCCCCGCGGAACGGCACGATCCGCATGCCCGGGTCGTCGCCGGTGCGCCGCGCGACCTCGTCGCAGTGCAGCCCCGCGCAGTTCACCAGGACCCGGCCGCGGACGATCGCGCCGTCGGCGGTGCGCACGGCCACGCCGCGGTCGGGGCGGCGGTCGATGTGGACGGCGTCGCCCGCCGCTCCGTACCGGATCTCGGCGCCGGACGCTTCGGCCAGGCGGGCCGCCACCGCGCCGTAGTCACAGATGCCCGTCGAGCCGACGTGGATGGCGGCGAGGCCGCGGACCTCCGGTTCGTGCTCGGTGATCTGCGCGGGGCCCAGCTCGCGGACCGGGATGCCGTTCTCCCTGCCGCGCTGGACCAGGGCGTGCAGGCGGGGGAGCTCCTCGCGCTCGGTGGCGACGATCAGCTTGCCGGTGACCTCGTGCGCGATGTCGTACTCCGCGCAGAACTTGATCATCTCGGCGGCGCCGCGGACCGCGAACTTCGCCTTGAGCGAGCCGGGGCGGTAGTAGATCCCGCTGTGGATCACCCCGCTGTTGCGGCCCGTCTGGTGGCGGGCCGGGCCCGGCTCCTTCTCCAGGACGGTGACCCGGGTGCCGGGCGCCGTGCGCGAGAGGGCATACGCCGTCGCCAGGCCGACGATCCCGCCGCCGATCACCAGCACGTCGCAGTCGTACGTCACCATCGTCACCGCGCCTCACCTCCCACCACAGATAGTGCCCTGCGCCACTGACAACGCCGCCAAACCTCGGGCGCCGGATCCTTCCGCACCGCTCCGCGGCGGTTCACGGGGGCCCGGTCCCCCGTTAACCCGGCGGCGGGCAGGGGCGGGGGCGGGGCGGTGGTGGTGAAGGTCACGGGCCGCGGTCCTACGCCGGGGCGACCAGCAGCGGCCTGGCCCGCTCGCGGAGCTCCACCACCCGCGGCTCGTCCCCGTACGGCTCCAGGCGGTGCAGCAGGTCCTTCACGTACTCCGTGGTCCGCGCGGACGAGATGCGCCCGGCGACCTCCAGGGCCCGCGTGCCCTGCTCGCACGCCGCGTCGAGGTTCCCGGACTCCAGCTCGGCGACGGCCGACACCACCAGGCGCAGGCCGTGCGAGCGCACGAACTCCTCGGTGGGGCGGGACAGCGCCTGCTCGGTGAAGCGGCGCACCTGGCGGGGCGCCTTCAGGTCGCGGTAGCACTCGGCCGCGTCGGCGGCGAAGCGGTCGTATCCGTAGAAGCCGAGCCAGGACGGGTCGTTGTCGCCGTCCCTGGCGCGCTCCAGCCACCCCTCGGCGGCCCGCAGCGCCGCGCCCGCCGCCGGCGCGTCGCTCGCCCGCGCGTGGGCGCGCGCCTCGACGAGCCGGAAGAAGCTCATGGTGCGGGCCGTCGCCAGGCCCCTGTTCCGCTCCAGGGCGGCCTGTGCGAGGTCGACCCCCTCGTCCCCGAAGCCGCGGTACGTCGCCTGGAGGGACATGGACGCCAGTACGTACCCCCCGAGGGGGACGTCGGCCGCCGCGCGCGCGAGGCGCAGCGCCTGGATGTAGTAGCGCTGGGCGGCCTCCTGCTGGCCCGTGTCGAAGGCCATCCATCCGGCGAGGCGGGTCAGCTCGGCGGACGCGCCGAAGAGGGCGCGGCCGACCTCGTCGGAGTACGAACCGAGCAGCAGGGGCGCCGCCTCGACGCGCAGGCACTCCGGGACCATCGAGGAACGCCAGTCGCCGCCGCCGTACTTGGAGTCCCAGCGGCGGGCGTCCTCCGCGGCCTCGCGCAGCTTCAGGACGTCGCTGTGGCCGACCTTCATGGGCGCGCCGTCCTCGGCGTGCGCGAGCTCGCGCGCCGCCTCCCGGGAGACGTCGCGGGCCACGGAGCTGTCGGCCGGGGTTATCAGCCAGCGCGAGGCGGGCGTGGCGTAGGCGCTCACGGCGAAGGAGCCGGCCAGCGACTGCCAGATGCCGCCGGTGCCCGCGCGGCGGCCCGCCAGGTCGAGGCGGTACAGCTCGGTCGCGGACTTCACCGCGGCCCCCACGTCGCGCGGGAAGGCGAGGCCCACCTCGGGCGCGGGGTCGGCGTCGGCGAGGCCGATCTCGTGCAGCGGGACCGGGCGGCCGAGCTTCTGTCCGATGGCCGCCGCGATCAGGTGGGGCGCGGCGCCCTGGGGCACCATGCCCTTGGAGACCCAGCGGGCCACCGATGTCTTGTCGTAACGGAGCGTCAACCCGCGTTGTGCGCCGAGGTCGTTGACCCGGCGGGCGAGTCCCGCATTGCTGATTCCCGCGAGGGCGAGAACGGTGCCGAGTTTTTCGTTCGGCCCGCGTTGCTCCCTGGACATGCGCCACCCCTCGACACAGACGGCTGCCGGGCAGTGGCTGGACCGCGCGGCATTCGTGCTGCGTTCCCCCGGGGGCAGTGGCACCCTCGGCCGGGACCCGTGGCGTGTGCCACGGCACCTCGGCCGCACCTCCGCGCACCGCGGTCCGGGCGTTGCTGCCCGGGCCCCGCGCGCAGTGGCCGGAATAGCGGCCGCAAGAGCGTTTGGCCGATCCTCCAGGTATATGCCTCCGCGAAAACATCAGCACACACAGCGTAGTTCGCCGCATCCCAAGCGTTAAGAGGCGCAGTTCCGGATGGCGGGATTGTTGCCCGTGCCCGAGCGCTTCGATGCCTCGGCGTGCTCCCGCCGTGTGGCCGTGCGCCCGTCCGTGCGCTCTTCTCCGGCCATGACGGGAGCGCTTCCATGGACGATGCGTGGGTCGGCCCGCTGCGCTGGAGTCAGTGGGCTGGGGGACACCGCCGCCTCCATCCCCGCGGGCGGCGGACCGGTCCGGGAGGCGAACACCGCCTCCCGGGCTGTGGGTTGCCGTCGAACGGTTCCGGCCTGGGCGCATCCCAGGCCGATTTGGCCGAAAAGCACCCACGTACAGAAGGGAACAATTCGCTCGTCACCCCGGTGTGTGCGCCGGGGCGCGCGTGCCGCGTGCGCCGTGGACGTGGGGCCTCCGCACGGCGCCTTCCCGCGCGGGACCTTCATTGTGCCCTTCAACCACCGCTCTCCTCAGGCGCGTTCGCCGGGGCGCAAGCGACTCCGCAGAGCTTCCCGCGCGCCTCCTTCGTGGCAGCATGGGACCCCAGTTCTTCGGCGCACCGGTTCTTCGGTGCGCCGGTCGGCCGGTCCTGCGGCGCTTCGCCCGCGGGCCGTCCACAGCCTGTGGAGGCGGCGATGCGGTGGTTGGTGGGGTGGAGCAGTACCACCGCGAGATCCTCGGCCCTCGGCGCGGCCGGAGCCACCGGTGACGACGGCGAGACCGTGCACCCGGTGGGCTCACAACTCCTGTGGGGCGACCCGGATCCGCTCTGGGCGGTGGGCGACTGGCGCGCCGACGAAGTACGGACAGTGACGGCCGACGAGCAGACCCGCATCGCGGTGCTCGGCACCTGCGGCGCCTCCGACGAGGAACTCCGCGTCGGCCTCGTCGCCGCCCGCGGCGGCGCCCTGCGCCATCTCACCGCCTGGTCCGGGAGTTACACCGCGGTCGTCCAGGTCGGCCGCCGCGTCATGATCGCCGGCGACCTCGCGGGCGCCCGGCCCGTCTTCCACACCGCCTGGGCCGGCGGCACGGCCTACGCGACCGCCGCCCTGCCGCTCGCCGACCTCATCGAGGCCCACCTGGACATCGGCCACCTCGCGGCCCTGCTCGCCGCCCCCGACGTCCCCGAGGCGCTGCACGACTCGACCCCCTACCAGGGCGTACGACGCGTGCCACCGGGGCACGCGCTGATCCTGCGCGCGGGCGCACGGGAGATCGCCGGGTACGAACCGGTGGCCTCGCTCGCCGTCGCGGCGCCCCCGGGCGACGCCGACAGCGCCGTGGACGGCGTGCGGGACGCGCTCGTCGAGGCGGTACGCGCCCGCCTCACCGCCCCACGCCACGTCCCCGGCACGGACGTCGACCCCGGCCCGGTGCCCGGCATGGGCCCCGCCGAACGGCGCGCGGCCCGCGGCATGCCCGTCCCCGGCATCGGGGCCGACCTCTCCGGAGGGCCCGCGTCGGGCACCCTCGCCCTCCTCGCGGCCGGACTGCCCGGCATGCCCGGCACCGTCCTCGGCCACGGCACGGGCGCGGGCGAGCGCCTCCTCGCCGTCACCTTCAACGACCTGGCCGTCGACGGCCGCGAGGCCGAACTGGAACGGGCCGGCGCCATCGCCGCCAACCCCCGCCTGCACCACGTCGTCGTCGCCGCGGGCGAGGACGCCCTGCCCTACGCCGACCTGGACGGGCCCCTGACGGACGAGCCCAGCGCCGTCCTGGTCTCCGCCCAGCGCCACCGCGCCCGGCTCTCCTCGGGCAGCGCCGACCACTTCACCGGCTACGGCGCCCGGCAGGTCCTCGACGCCCACCCGGCCCGCCTCGCCGACCTCCTGATGGACCGCAAGCGCCGCCACCTGGTGCGCCCCGTCGCGGCGCTGGCGAAGGCCGACGGTTCGGTCCTTGTCCCCGCGCGCGTGTACGGCGCCGCGCGCAAGCTGGCCCGTATGCCGCACCGCGCGGGCGTCGATTCACTCGCCGACCGGCTGCTGCACCGCACCTTCGACGAGCCCGGCGGAGCGCTGGGCGCGTCGCTCGCCGCCCTCACCTGGGCCAGGCCGGGCCCGGCCGCGCGCTGGCTGACCGGTGAGGCCCTGGCTGAAGTATCGGTTCGCCTCCAGGACAGGACGATGCGCCCCGGTGGCCCGGGCCAGCGCCCCGGGGAGTTCCGCGCGCGGGCGGCCCTCGCCCGGCACGCGGCGGACCTGCGCGTCCTGGAGCAGGCGGCCGAGGTGCGCTTCCAGCGGCTGCACGCGCCGTTCCTGGACAACCAGGTCGTCCGCGCCTGCCGCGCGCTGCCCGAGGCGCTGCGGGTCCAGCCCGGGGCGCGGGCCGCGATCCTGCGGACGGTCCTGGAGGGCGCCGGGGTCACCGACCTGCCGTCCGGGTGGGGCGCGCCCTCCCACGCGTCGCACACGGCCGTCGCCCGTACCGGCATCCGCGTGGCCGTCGACGACCTGATCGCCCTCTTCGACACGCCGCTGCTGGCCCAGGCGGGCCTGGTCGAGGCCCGCGTCGTCCGCAAGGCGCTGCGCTCGGCCGCGGAGGGCGAGCCGCTCCCGCTGGACGGCCTCGCCGACCTGGTCTCCACCGAACTGTGGCTGCGGCGACTGCTGTCGCGAAGGGGAACGTGCTGGACGGGAACTCCGGCACGCCAACGAGCGGTCCCTACGGGGAGCGTGGTTCCGCAACGGGGCGCCCTAGGGGCGGGGCGTCGGCCGTCCAGTGGGGCGCCGGCGGTTTAGCGGGGCGGGCCCGTCGGGGTGTCGGCGGGGTGAGGGGGGACGTACGGGTGGAGCCGCCGTTCCGCGCGCCACGCTCCGGAAGATCGCGCCACGCTCCGGAAGACAAAGCAGGCGCCACGGCGCGTTCCACCGAGGAGAATGACGTGGTGCGGTACAGAATCCTGGGCGCCACCGAGGCGTACGACGACCACGGCGTCCCCCTGCCCGTAGGCGGCCAGCGGCTGCGGGCCCTGCTCGCGGCCCTCGCGCTGCACGCGAACCGCACGGTCACCGTCACCACCCTCATCGACGAGGTCTGGACGGACGATCCGCCGGCCGACGCCACCGCCGCCCTCCAGGCCCTCGTCGGCCGCCTGCGCCGCGTCCTGGGCAAGGACGCAGTCGTCTCGGCCCCCGGCGGCTACTGCCTGGCCGTCGCCCCGGACGACGTCGACCTGCACCGCTTCGACCGGCTCGTGCGCGAGGGCCGGGCCTCCCTGGACCGCGGCGACCCGGGCGCCGCCGCCCGCACCCTGCGTGACGCGCTCGCCCTGTGGCGCGGTCCCGCCCTCGCCGACCTGCCCGACGGCGGCGCCGCGGCGCGCCCCGACGCCCTGCGCGCCGAGGCCGTCCGCGCGCGGATCGAGGCGGACCTGCTCCTGGGCCGCGCCCCCGATGTCGTACCGGAACTGCGGGCGCTCACCGCCACCCAGCCGTACGACGAGACGCTGCGCGCCCTGCTGATCCGCGCCCTGCGCGACGCCGGGCGCGGGGCCGACGCCCTCGCCGCGTACGAGGAGGCGCGCCGCGCCCTCGCCGACGGGCTCGGCGCGGATCCGGGACCGGAACTGCGGGCTCTGCATGCGCAGTTGCTCGGGGGGCCGGGGGTTGGGTCTGGCGTGGGGTCGGGTGTGGGGTCGGGTGTGGTGCCGAATGTGGGGCCGGGTGGTGTGGCGGGTGCGGTGTCCGGCGCGGGGCCGGGCGGGGCTTCGGGTGGGGGTGCGGGTGGGGGCTCGGGTGAGGGCTCGCGGGGCGAGAGGCCCGGGGCCTCGGGGGAGCGGAACGGCGCCGTGTGGACGGGGCACTCCGGTGCCAACCGTCGGGCCGATCACGCCGGTTACGCCGGTCAGACCAGTTACGTCGACCACGCGGGCCACGCTGGTCACGTCGACCACGCCAGCCACACCACGCACGTCGGCCCCACCGCTCCCCCCACCCCCACCGACCACACCCCCCACCCCCCACCATCACCGGCATCCCCACCGTCCCCCCGCCCCGCCCCCGCCGAGCGGAACGGGAACATCCGGGGTCGTTTGACGTCTTTCGTGGGGCGGGAACCAGAACTTGCCGCCATCCGTTCGGACTTGCACAGGGCCCGCCTCGTCACCCTCACCGGACCGGGCGGCTCCGGCAAGACCCGCCTCGCCGAGGAAGCCGCCGCCGGGCATCCGCAGGCATGGCTGGCCGAGCTCGCCCCGCTCGACCATCCGAAGGCGGTGCCCGGTGCCGTCGTCAGCGCTCTCGGCCTGCGCGAGACCGTCCTGATGACCAGCGAGCTGACCGCGCCGCAGGACGACCCGGTCACCCTGCTCGTAGAGCACTGCGCCCAGCGCAGCCTGCTCCTGCTCCTTGACAACTGCGAACACGTGATCGGGGCGGCCGCCGAGCTCGCCGAGACCCTCCTCACCCGCTGCCCGGGTCTCACCATCCTCGCCACCAGCCGCGAACCCCTGGGCGTGCCGGGCGAGTCGGTGCGCCCCGTGGAGCCGCTCCCGCCCGACCCGGCACACCGCCTCTTCACCGAGCGGGCCGTGGCGGTGCGGCCAGGGTTCGACCCCGGGGAGGACGCGGCGGCCGTCGCCGAGATCTGCCGCCGTCTCGACGGCCTGCCGCTCGCCATCGAACTGGCCGCGGCCCGCCTCCGGTTGCTCACCCCGCGTCAGATCGCCGACCGCCTCGACGACCGCTTCCGCCTCCTGACCAGCGGGAGTCGTACGGTTCTGCCCCGCCAGCAGACCCTGCGTGCCGTCGTCGACTGGTCCTGGGAGCTGCTCGACGACGCCGAGCGGACCGTGCTCCGGGAGGTGTCGGTCTTCGCCGGCAGCTGGGACCTCCCCGCGGCGGACGCCGTCTGCACCGCCCACGCCACGGACCTGATCGGCGCGCTGGTCGACAAGTCCCTCGTCGTGACCGTCCCGGCGGCAGGCCCCGACGACACCGGCATGCGCTACCGGCTCCTGGAGACCATCCACGAGTACGCGACGGAGCGCGCCGCCGAGACCCCGGAGTTGCTCGCCGCCGCCGAGGCGCGGCATGCGGCGTACTTCGCGGAGCTCGTCGCGCGGGCCGAGCCGCTGCTGCGCTCCGCGGAACAACTCCCGTGGGTCACCCGCCTTGAGACCGAGCTCGACAACATCCGGGCGGCCCTGCAGCGCACCATCGCCTCCGGTGACGCGGCGGCCGCGATCGCGATGGTGCTGAACACGGGCTGGTTCTGGTGGCTGCGGAACTACCGCAGGGAGGGCACCGACTGGATGCGGCGCGTCGTGGCGCTCGCCCCGGACGGCCTGCCCGCCGAGGGCGACCCGCTCTACTGGCCGTGGATGAACCTCCGGCTGCTGCACCTGTTCCTGATGGCCGAGACCATGGGCCACGGCGGTGACCTCGGGGACGACGGGAGCAATGAGGGGGGCCGGGGTGGTGGGCCTGGTGGGGGCGGTGACGGCGGCTGGTTCGACCCGGAGTACGTGGGGACGCTGCGTACGGCGTTCATGCGGTCGGGGCCCGAGGCCGCCCGCTTCCCCGGGCTGATCTGGCCGTTCACCGTCTTCTTCACCGGCGGCACGCACGTGGACGCTTTGGCGCCGCTGAACAGTTCGGTCGAGAACTGCCGAAGGTACGGGAGCGACTGGGACCTCGGCGTCATCCTCATGTTCCGCACCCACATGGCCGTCGACATGCCGGGTCATCTCTCGGGCGTGGACGAGGACTTGAGGGAGCTGCGGGCGCTGAGCCGGCGCGTGGGCGACCGCTGGATGCGCGCCCAGGTGTGCAGTGCGGCGGGCGAGGCGGCCATGGCCCGCAGCCACCACGAGGAGGCCCGCGCCGAGTACGAGGAGGCGCTGCGCCTCGCGTACGAGGTGGGGGCCTATGCCGAGGCGCCGTTCCTGCTCGCCCGGCTCGCCGAGATCTCCTACCGCGAGGGCGATCGTGCCGTGGCGGCCAAGGTGCTCGACGAGGCGACCCGGGAGGCCGACCGTTCCGGGGTGACGGACTCGCGTGCCTTCGTACGGCTGCTGCGGGCGCTGCTGCTCCTCGAAGAGGGGGACGCCGTCGGGGCCCGCAGGCTCTGCGACGCGTCCCGTCGGGAGACGGCGGACGGCTCGCCGCCCCCGCAGTTCGAGGTGGCGCTCGTCGGGGTGGAGGCCCGCGTCGTCGCGCTCGAGTCGGGCTCGGCCGCGGGGCTGCCCCTGGTTGTCGACGGGCTGAGCCGCGCGCAGGCGACCGCGTGCTCGGAGGTGATCCAGGCGGCCCTGGTGGACACCGGCGCCGCGTTCTTGAGCGACCTGGGCGACCACCCGCGCGCGGTCCGCGTACTCGCCGCCGGCACGGTCCTGCGCGGCGGCAACGCCCGCCCCATGCCGGAGGCCGCCGCGGCGGAGCGGGTGGAGCGGACGGCCGTGGCGGCGCTGGGCCGGGACGGGTACGAACGGGAGCGGGCCGCGGGCGCGCTGCTGACGCCGGACGAGGTGCTCGGGGAGATGACCGCAGGGGCGGAGGCGGGGTCCGGGACGGGGTCCTGAGCAGATGAGGTCGACCGTCACGGGCTGGGGCTGGGGCTGGGGCCGGGTCCGGGGGCCGGTACCGAGGCCGGTGGTCGCCTCTGCCTCACCACCTCTGCCTCACCATCCCGTCGCCAGCAAGTGGTTGATCAGGAGTGCGACGGTGGCCTGGGCGATGAGCCAGGCCCGGGACCGGGGGAGGAAGGCTCCTGCCGGGAGGAGCCACAGGGCGAACGGGAGCCAGATGCGTTCCGTCTCCGCCTTGCTCATGCCGGACAGGTCGGCGACGAGCAGGGCGAGCAGCGCGGTGAGGACGAGCAGGGCGAGCCGGGGCGCGGCGGCGGGGTCCGACCCGCCCGGCCGGGCAAGGACTTCCCGGGTACGGGCTTCCCGGGTATGGACTTCCCGCATACGGGCTCCCCGCATACGGGCTTCCCGCGTACGGACTCCCCGCGCAAAGACTTCGCGGCGCCGTCCGACGAGCGTGACCGTCGCCCGGCGCAGGCCCGCCACCGTCGCGAGGCCCACCACGAGGACCGTGCACGCGAGGTTCGCCCACACCCAGTAGCCGTAGGGCCGAATACCGCCCGCGCCCTGGTAGTAGCGCTCGACGAGCAGCCGGTACGCCTCCCACCAGTCGAACCCCGCGAGCGTGAACAGGAGCGGCACGACGACGAACCCGGCGAGCACCAGGGGCAGCACCGCGAGCCGCTCCCTGACCGGGGTACGGCCCAGGACCAGCACGCCCGCCCCGATGAGCGCGAACAGCGTGAGCCCGTACGAGAGGTAGCAGGCCAGGCCGAACAGCAGCCCCGCGGCCGGCGCCGAGAGCCGGGTCCTGCACCCCGTCACCGCCAGCGCGAAGAGCGCGAGGGACCAGGCGGCGACGGCCGCGAAGTAGCCGTCCGCCGACGTGCCCATCCACACCGCGGCGGGCGCGAGGACCAGGAACGGCGCCGCCCGCCGCGCGAGGGCCTCACCGGCGAGCGCCCGCACCGCCACCAGCACGGCGACGCCCGCCGTGGCGCCGACGACGACGCACCAGACCCCGGCCCAGGCCCCGCCGCCCAGCCCCACCCGGTCGAGCAGCACGAACGTGAGGGTCGCGCCCGGCGGATGCCCGGCGACATGCGCGGGCCAGTGGTCGGGGGAGTCGATCAGGATGTGCCGGGTGAAGTCCCGCAGGGTGCCGTGGATGTCGTCGAAGCGGTCGATGACCTGCAGATACTCGTACTTGGTGGTGAGCCGTCCCGCGACTCCGCGCCGCCATCCGTCGATCAGCGCGAGCGCGAACGTCCACGCGGTCGCCGTCCCCCACACCGCCCCGAGCAGCGCGCGCCACGGCAGCCGGCCGGCCAGCGAGGGCCCGTACGCCACCACGGCGACCGCGACGGCGCAGGCGGCCGGGGTGCCGGGGCCGACGTGCGGGTCCCAGTGCGCGTACAGCGGTGGCCATCGGACGTGCAGGGTGCCGTCCGCGCGCTCGATGGCGGCACCGACCAGGACGGCCGTCCCGACGAGGAGGGCGGCGACCAGAGCGATGCCCAGGTCACGGCGGTCGTGGCGGCCGCAGAGGTCATGGTGGTCACAGCGGTCACAGCGGTCGCGGTGGAGATCACGGTTCACGTCAGGAACGCTAGGGCGGCGCGGCCCGTACGGGGCCGAGCGCGGGGCGGACGTCAGCGTTTCGTCATGAGTCGCGCACCCCTTCGCGGCCCGGTCCCGGCCTAACGTCGGAGCATGCGCGACCCACGCCGCGATACACGGCTCCCCACCTCGCCCGGCTTCTGGCGCAGCCCCGTGCGCGGCCCCTGGTTCACCTCCGTGCTCGGCGTCGTCCTGCTCGTCGGGATCACCCTGCTGTTCGTGACGGGGCTGCTCTCGTACGCCGCGTACAACCCGGACCTGGCACCGGTGAACGACAAGACCCCGGACAAGGGGCTGCTCGGCTTCTACCTCTTCGCCTGGCCCACCGACCCGCCCTGGCTCTACCGGCTCACCCAGGGCGTGCACGTCACGCTCGGCATCGCCCTGATCCCCGTACTGCTCGCGAAGTTGTGGTCGGTGGTGCCGAAGCTGTTCGCGCTCCCGGCCGCTCGTTCCTTCGCGCACGCGCTGGAACGGCTCTCGCTGCTCCTCCTGGTGGGCGGCGCGCTCTTCGAGTTCGTGACCGGCGTCCTGAACGTCCAGCTCGACTACCTCTTCCCCGGCTCCTTCTACTCGCTGCACTTCTACGGCGCGTGGGTGTTCATCGCCGCGTTCATCACGCACGCGGTGCTGCGGGTGCCCGTCGCTCTGCGCAACCTGCACGTGCTGAGGGCGCGGGAGAGGCCGGCGTCCGCCGACGAGCCGGCGCCCGCGGAGGCGTCGGCGGCCGCCGAAGCGCTGGTGTCGCCGCGGCCGGCCGAGCCGACCGTGTCCCGGCGTGGGGCGCTCGGCCTGGTGGGCGGGGGCTCGTTGCTGCTGTTCGGGACGACGGCCGGACACAGTTTCGACGGCCCGCTGCGCGCGACGGCGCTGCTCGCCCCGCACGGCGGCCCCGAGCCGGGCACGGGCCCCGGCGCCTTCCAGATCAACAAGACGGCCTCGTACGCGGGGATCCATGAGCGCGAGACAGGCGAGGACGCGTGGCGGCTCGTGGTCGTCGGACGCCGCGGCACGGTCCGGCTGAGCCGCGCCGAGCTCCTCGAACTCCCGCTGCACGACTCGGCGTTGCCCATCGCCTGCGTGGAGGGCTGGTCGACGTCCGACCAGCGGTGGCGGGGCGTACGGCTGCGGGACCTCGCGGCGCTGGTCGGGTACGACGAGCCGCCGGACGTGCTGGTGGAGTCCCTCCAGCGGCGCGGCGCGTTCCGCCGTGCGGCCCTGCGCGCCAACCAGGTAGCCGACGCACGTTCGTTGCTGGCCCTGCGGGTCAATGGCGCGGACCTGACCCCGGATCACGGCTATCCGGCGCGGATCATCGTGCCGGCCGCGCCCGGCGTGCTCAACACCAAGTGGGTGGCTCGTATGACGTTCGGGGAGCTGTGATGGGGCGGGAGAAGCGGCCGAGGGGTCTTACGTCGAGGAGTCGTCCGCTGGGGGGCTTTCCGCCCCGGGGCTCTCGGCTGCGGGGCTTTCCGTTGCGGCGCTTCCCGTTGGGGAGCCCGTTCCAACTCCTGCTGCTGGCTTGCTCGTTCGCGCTCGCCGGGTACGCGGGGGTGCGGTTGCTCGCGGGCGACTGGCTCGGGGTGGCCGGGTGGTTCGTGGGGGCGGCGCTCGTGCACGATCTGGTGCTGCTGCCCGTGTACACGGGGCTCGACCGCCTCCTCGTCCGCACGGTGGCGGCGCGGCGGAGGGAGCGGGCCGGCTACGTCCGCGTACCGGCCGCGCTCTCCGGGCTGCTCCTGCTCGTATGGTTTCCGCTGATCAGCGGGCAAGTGTCCGGGCGTTACGCGTCCGCCACCGGGCTTTCGGGGGACGGGTTCGCGGCGCGCTGGCTGCTGATCACGGCCGCGCTGTTCGGCGGCTCGGCGCTGCTGCTGGTGGTGCGGCTGGTGGTGCGGTTGTCGTGGTCGGGGCGGCGCAGGGCGACGAAGGGGCGGCCGCCCGAGGACCACTGATCGTCGACCCGCCAGCCCGCCCGGCGCGCGAGCCGGAGCAGGGCGGGGGTGCCGAGACGGGCCCACGGGAACGTACTGCCCGGCGTGGCGGTGGCGCCGCGGAGGGTGTGGCCCCCTTGGTCGCCGTGGGTGCCGCCGTGGGTGCCGCCGTCGGCGGGTACGAGGTGGACGTCGACCCGCTCGTCGATGTCCACCGGCGCCGTTTCGGCCAGCAACAGGCCGTCGGGGGCGAGGAGTTGGGCGACGCGTTCGAGGAGTGCGGACGGGTCGCCGCCGATGCCGAGGTTGCCGTCCATGAGTAGCGCGGTGCCCCAGCGGCCCTCGCCGGGCAGCGGTGCGAAGACGGACCGGTGCAGGGCCTGCCCGCCGAGCCCCACGGTGTGCGCGACGGCGGCCTCGCTGACGTCGATGCCGAGCGCACGGCGGCCTCCGGCGGCGAGCGCCGCGACCAGCCGGCCGGGCCCGCACCCGATGTCGAGCACGGCTCCCTCGCACCGTCCGACCACGCCCAGGTCCGCCTCGTCGGCCTGCGCGCACCAGCGCTCCACCTCCAACGGAAGCAGCCAGCCGTCGGCGCGGCGCAGGAAGAGGGGGCCGCGGCCGGTGCGGAGGGCGTCGGCGTACGGGTCGGCGGACGGCACGCCCGAGTGCGGGCCCGCTCCCCAGGAGACCGGCGGGCCCTCGTTCGGCCTCGGCCTCGGTTCCGGTTCGTGGGTGGTCTGCGCGGGTGCGATGTCGTGTGCGGTACTCATCGGGGGGTGACCGCCCCGGGCTCGGCCACGGTTCCTCGCCGGCGCTCGGCCACGGTTCCTCGCTGCCCGGCGCCGTATCGTCCTGCCTCACTCTCGGCTGTCCCGTCCTCGGTGGCCCCCAACCGCCTTAGTTCCGCGGCGAATCGGCCGTGCGGTGCCGCCGCGGCGACCGCGACCGCGTCCGCCGCCGTGTCCACGTCCCGCAGCCGCGGCAGATCGCGTACGCGCAGGCCCGCGGCCGTCAGCCGGGCCCGCTGCGCGGCGCCCGTCGTGGGCGTCGACATCGGTACGCCCCGCAGCAGCCGGGGGTCGGGCTCCGCGAGTCCGAGCGCCCAGAAACCGCCGTCCTCCGCCGGGCCGAAGAGCGCGTCGGCGTCGCCGAAGTCCGCGGTGAGCAGCTCCGGTGTGACCTGCGGGGTGTCCATGCCGATGAGCAGGGTGGGCCCGGTGCAGGCGGCGAAGGCGGCGGCGAGGCGTTCGTCCAGGCCGCCCGCGCACTGCGGTACGACGTCGAAGCCGGCCGGCAGCCAGGGTCCGGGCGTGCCGTCCAGGGCCAGGACCCGGCGCCGGGCGGGTGCGGCCGCCACCGCGTGCAGGGTGTCCGCGAGGGCCGCCTCGGCGAGACGGGCGGCCTCACGGGCCGTGAAGGGCGGACTGAGCCGCGTCTTCACCCGCCCCGGCAACGGTTCCTTGGCGATGACGAGGAGCGTGGTCACTGGCTGGTGCCTCCTGGCGGAGAGGACGGTGAGGGCGGGGAGGACGGAGTGGTACTGGGGCGTGGGCCGAGGTCGGTGAGGTCGGCGGGGTCCACGAGGCCGGGGAGGTCGGGGAGCGGCGGTTCGGCCAGGACGCGTCTCATGTCGCGTACGGCCTGCCACGTTCCGCGCCACGTGCCGGTCACCTTCGAGGCGCCGGAGCGCGGCAGATACGGAACGTCGTGCTCGGCGACGCGCCACCCGGCGTCGGCCGCGCGGACCACCATCTGCAGGGGGTAGCCGCTGCGGCGGTCGGTGAGGCCGAGTCCGAGCAACGCGTCCCGGCGCGCGGCGCGCAGGGGGCCGAGGTCGTGCAGGCGGAGGCCGGTGCGGCGGCGCAGCATCCGGGCCAGCGCGAGGTTGCCCGCGCGGGCGTGCGGGGGCCAGGCGCCGCGGCCCTGCGGGCGCCGCCGGCCGAGGACGAGGTCGGCCTCTCCGTCGCGTACTTCCCGTACGAAGGGGATGAGCCCGGACGGGTCGAGCGAGGCGTCGCAGTCGCAGAAGCAGACGATGTCGGCGGTGGCGGCGGTCAGCCCGGCGTGGCAGGCGGCCCCGAAGCCGCGGCGTGCCTCGTGGACGACGGTCGCGCCGAGGCCGCGGGCGATCTCGGCGGAACCGTCCGTCGAACCGTTGTCCACGACGAGGGCGCGCCACCCCGCCGGGATGCGGGCGAGCACCCAGGGCAGGGCGCCGGCCTCGTCGAGGCAGGGGAGGACCACGTCGACGGGTGGCGGGGCGGGAGGAGGGGCTGGATCCGGGGGAGGGGTCGGCGTCACGGTTTCACCCTACGAGCGCGAAAGGTGCATTTCGGACGGAGGATCCTTACGAAACGGGGACGTCGACGGCGACGGACTGCCGTGGTGCGGCGCGGCCGGGACGACGGTGCGAGGCTGACGCCATGGAACGACGACCGCAGGATCGACCCGGGGGCGGATCGGGTGTGGGCGGGGGCGCGGGGGCGGGTGCGCCCCGGGGTACGGGTGCCGGGGCGAACGCACCCTGGGGCACGGGTGCCGGGTCCGGCGCATCCCGTGCCGGTGGGGTCGGGTCCGGCGCATCCCGTACGGGTGGGGTCGACGCACCCCGGCCCACGCCCGCCAGGGCCGACGCACCCCGCCAAACCGCCGCCGGAACAGAACGCGTTCTCGTCGTGGACGATGACCCGACCGTCGCCGAGGTCGTCTCCGGGTACCTCGACCGCGCCGGGTACGTCGTGGACCGTGCCGGAGACGGTCCCGCCGCCCTCGCAGGCGCCGCCGCGCACCGGCCCGACCTCGTGGTCCTCGACCTGATGCTGCCCGGCATGGACGGCCTGGAGGTCTGCCGGAGGCTGCGCGAGAAGGGCCCCGTACCGGTCATCATGCTCACCGCCCGTGGGGACGAGGACGACCGGATCCTGGGCCTGGAGGTGGGCGCGGACGACTACGTCACGAAGCCGTTCAGCCCACGGGAACTGGTGCTCCGCGTGGAATCGGTACTGCGCCGCGCCCGCCCCGGCACGGGTACGCGGCGGCTGAGCGCGGCCGGTCTGACCGCCGACCCCGCGGCCCGCCGCGCCACCAAGGACGGCACCGAACTCGCCCTGACCCTGCGCGAGTTCGACCTCCTCGCGTTCTTCCTCGCCCGGCCCGGCCACGCGTACAGCCGCGAGGACCTGATGCGCGAGGTCTGGGGCTGGGACTTCGGTGACCTGTCGACCGTCACGGTCCACGTGCGCCGGCTGCGGGGCAAGATCGAGGACGACCCGGCGCGCCCGCGACTCATCCAGACGGTCTGGGGCGTCGGCTACCGCTTCGACCCCACGGGTTCCCCCACGCAACCCGCACCGACGAGCCCACCCGCACCGACGGGCCCACCCGTACCCGCGGCCCCACCGGCACCTGCGGACCCACCAGCACCAGCAGACCCACCGGCACCACCCACCCCCACCCCCACTCCCGCCCCCACCCGCCGGAGCTGACGTGCGCGACACCCTCCTCATAGCCCTCTTCGCCTTCCTCGGCGCCATAGGGGCCGGGCTGCTCGGCGCGGTGGCGCTGCGGCTGCTCCGGCGCCGTTCGCTCATCGCGTCGCTGGCCGTCGTCGCCTCCGTGGCCGTGGGCGCGATGCTCGCGGGAACGCTGGCCGTGGCCTGGGCGATGTTCCTGTCCCCGCACGACCTGAGCGTCGTCACCACCGTCGTCGCGATGGCGGCGGTCGTCTCCCTCGCCACCGCGCTGCTGCTCGGCCGCTGGGTCGTGGCCCGCAGCCGCGAACTGGCCGTCGCGGCCCGCTCCTTCGGCGACGGAGGCGACTTCGCGGCCCCGGCCGCGCCCGCCACCGCGGAACTGGAGGCGCTGAGCCGCGAACTGGCGGCGACCAGTGCGCGGCTCGCCGAGTCCAGGGACCGCGAGCGCGCCCTGGAGACCTCGCGCCGTGAGCTCGTCGCCTGGATCTCGCACGACCTGCGCACACCCCTCGCGGGCCTGCGCGCCATGTCCGAGGCGCTGGAGGACGGCGTCGCCGCGGACCCCGACCGCTATCTGCGCCAGATCCGTACGGAGGTCGAGCGCCTCAACGCCATGGTGGGCGACCTCTTCGAACTCTCCCGCATCCACGTCGGCGCCCTTATCCTCTCGCCGTCCCGGATGTCGCTGTACGACCTGGTCGGCGACGCGCTCGCCGGCGCGGACCCGCTGGCCCGCGAACACGGCGTACGGCTGGTGGGCGACGGAGTGGAGCCGGTGCCGGTGGAGGTGGACGGCAAGGAGATGAGCCGGGTCCTGGGCAACCTCCTGGTCAACGCGATCCGCCGGACACCGGCCGACGGCACGGTCGCGGTGGCGGCCGAACGCTCGCCCGACGGCGTGGTGCTGTCCGTCACCGACGGCTGCGGTGGCATCCCCGAGGAGGATCTGCCGCGCGTCTTCGACACGGGCTGGCGCGGCACGCACGCGCGCACGCCGCCCGCGGGGGCGGGCCTCGGCCTGGCGATCGTGCGCGGCATCGTGGAGGCCCACCAGGGCCGCGCCGCCGTACGCAACATCCCCGGCGGCTGCCGCTTCGAACTGACCCTCCCCACAGCAGAGGCGTGACCGTTACGCTCCCCGCCGGGGCCGGACGGTCACGTTCCCCGCCGGGGCCGGGCCGTCACGTTTCCCGCCGGGGCCTAACCGCCACGCTCCCCCCCCGGGGGGGGCACCCCCCTACTCCCCCCGAAGCCCCGCCCCCGCGAACTCCACCATCCCTTCCTCGAAGGCGACTTCGACCTTGCAGCCCAGTTCGGTGTGGAGGCGGGAGGAGTCAGCCGTGATGTGGCGTACGTCGCCGAGGCGGTACTCGCCGGTGACGACAGGCGCCGGGCCCCCGTACGCCGCCGCCAGCGCCCGCGCCATCTCACCCACCGTGTGCGGCTCCCCGCTGCCACAGTTGTAGACCCTGAGCGCACCCCGCCCCCACCCTTGCTCCCCCGAACTCGCCTCCAGCGCCGCCACGTTCGCCGCCGCGACATCCCTTACGTGGACGAAGTCCCGCCGCTGCCCGCCGTCCTCGAAGACCCGCGGGGCCTCGCCGCGCGCGAGGGAAGAGCGGAAGAAGGAGGCGACCCCCGCGTACGGGGTGTCGCGGGGCATCCGAGGCCCGTACACGTTGTGGTAGCGCAGCGACACCGCCGAACCCCCCGTCACCCGGGCCCACGCGGCGGCCAGGTGTTCCTGCGCGAGCTTGGTCGTCGCGTACACGTTCCGGGGATCCAGCGGCGCGTCCTCACCGACGAGACCCGGCGTCAACGCGGCCCCGCACTCCGGGCAGCGCGGCTCGAAGCGCCCGCCGGCGAGGTCCTCGACGGCGCGCGGCCCCGGCCGCACCACCCCGTGCCGCGCGCACACGTACCGCCCCTCCCCGTACACGACCATCGACCCGGCGAGGACCAACCGCCGCACCCCCGCCTCGGCCATCGCCTCCAGCAGCACGGCCGTACCGAGGTCGTTGTGGGAGACGTACCCGGCCGCATCCGTGAAACCCGAGCCCAGACCCACCATCGCCGCCTGATGGCACACCGCGTCGACGCCGGCCAGCGCACGGGAGACCGCCGCACGGTCCCGGACATCCATGGCCGCGTCCTCACGCACGTCGAACACGACCGGATCGTGCCCGCCCGCGGCGAGCGCCTCGACCACATGGGACCCGATGAACCCGGCACCGCCGGTGACCAATACACGCATACGTCGCACGCTAGGCGCGCCACCCCGCCCGGCACAGAGCCGCGCCGCGCACGTCACCGCTCCGTAAGACCTCGCCCGCCAGCCCCCAAGGAACTCAGCCGTTAGCCACACGTCATCCGCGACTGCGCCCAGTCCGCCAACGCCACCGTGTCGAACGACGTGTGCGGTTCCACGACGAGCCGGACCGTCTTGCGGCCGCTCAGGTTCACATGCACCGGCACCGCCGCGTCACCGCCCCTGACCACCGCCGACCGCCACAACCGCACCCCGTCCCCGTACACGGAGAACCGCACCCTGCCGAGCCCCATCGTCATGTCGTCGACCCCGACCACCGCGTCGTACGTCGAACAGCTGCGGTTGAGGTCGATGGTGACGGAGGACCTGCCGTGCACGGTCACACCGTGGGCGTACCGCTTGTCGCCGACCGACAGTCCCCACCGCTGCCACACCCAGCTGCTCTCGGCGAGCCGCATCTCGGGCTTGGTGCCGTCGCCCGTGAGGCCGTAGTCCAACTCGTTCCACTGGTAGACCCGTGGAGCCGGCGGCGGTGGGGGCGGCGGCTTCGGGGTCGGCCGGGGCGGCTTGGGCGTGGGCTTCGGGGCGGGCGGGGGCGGCGGCTTCGGCTTGGGCTTCTCCTTCGCGGGCGGCTTCGGCGCCGGGGTGGGCGTGGACTCGTGCGCGGGTGACGGCTTCGGCTTCGGTTTCGGTTTCGGCGCGGGCGGCGGCGCCGGCTCGGGCTTCTCCTTCGGCGGCGGCTTCTGCGGCACGATCGACTCGGACACCGCGGGCTCCTTGGCCTTCGGCGGCGGATCCGCCTTCGGCTTGCCGCCCCCTCCGGTGAGCGCGATCGCCGCGGCGACACCGGCCGCCACGACGATGCTCGCCGCGATCCCGGCCTTCGCCGGCGCACCGAGCCCCTCGGACGCGGCGGCCGAACCACCCGCCCCCGAACCACCGGACGACCCGCCCGCGGCAGCCGCACCCGCGGCCCCCGCCGCGCCCGCTCCCGCGGTCCCCCCGCCGATGAGCGCGACCGCCTTCGCATACCCGGCGGCACCGAACCAGCCGATGACCGCAACCGGCACGACCGCCGGAATCCCGCTCGCCACGTCCTTGATCTGGCCGGCGGCAAGGCGGCACTTGGCGCACTCCTCCAAGTGCTTGCGCAGCCCCCGCTCGGCGCGGGTGCGCAGACCGCCGCGCGCGTACGCGCCGAGCCGGTCGGCGTAGCGCGCGCACTCCTCGCTCTCGGTGAGGGTCGCGCTCACGTGCGCCTGCAGATAGGCCTGTTTCAACCCCTCGCGGGCCCGGCTCGCCAGTACCCGCGTGCCGTTCGCGTCGAGCCCGAAGAGCGTCGCGACCTCGCTCGGTGACTCCTCCTCCACCTCCGTGTGCCACAGCACGGCCTGCCAGCGCTCCGGCAGACTCCGAAACGCCTGCATGGCCATGGACTGCTCGGCCTCGTGCATCGCGCGGACGTCCGCGCCCAGGTCCAGCCCCGCCCCGAACGACCCGCCCGCCCCGGTGTCGTCCGAGAGATCCGTGCCACGCGCGGCCTGCGCGGCGAACACCGCGAAGTCGTCGACGAGTTGCTCCCGCCGCGCCGACTTCGTCCACCCCGCCGCGACCCGGCGCACGGTGGTCAGCAGATACGCGCGCACGGCGTGCTCGGGCCCGCTGCCGCCGCGCACCGCCTGCAGCATGCGGGCGAACACCTCGGCGGTGAGGTCGTCGGCCGTGTGCGCGTCGCGGCAACAGGTGCGCGCGTAGCGCCGTACGGCCTCGGCGTGGCGGCGGTAGAGCTCGGCGTACGCGGAGTCGTCGCCCCCGCGCATCCCCGAGATCAAGTCGGCGTCGGACACCGGCCCTTCAACCACCGGCCCTTCAACACTGGCGGGCGGGGTGACATCCGTGGGCCCTTCGAGACCCGTGGGCGCGGTGGCACCCGCCCCGCCCGCACGCTGCGGAGGCACACTGGGCGGCTCGGCCTCGGCCTCGGGCTCGGCCTCAGACTCGGACTCGGCAAAGGGCGCCGCACCGCCGGGCCCCGCGTCACCGGGCCCACCCTGCGGCGGCACCTGTCGGGAGGGCGGCGTACCGGTGTCCGCGCCCGAGCTGCCCGAGGAGACCTCCTCGCCCAGGCCGCCGGACGCCTCGTCCCGACCCTCAACACTCATCGCGGAACGCCCCCGGTTGCACCCTCAGACCCGACCACCGGGAAAGCGTGCCACACGGTCGCGCCGGGGCCGATGGCCACGACGGTCAACCACCCGTCCGGGGTGACTTCCCGCAGAAGAGCACTACCGTTCACCCATTCGGGGAAGGCTCAACGACCGTTCACACGCACGGTGTTGAACCCTCCACCGATGAGAGCCGCGAAGGCGCCACCGAAGGCCGCAGAGGAACCGCCGATCACGCCGCCCCGAACCGCATCACGCCGGCCGGGACCGCAGCCCCTCGAGCAGGATGTCGAGCAGCCGCGAAGAGGCCGCCGCCTGCTGCGCCGGGTCCGGCAGCGAGGGCGCCGCCGTCGCTATCACCAGCAGGACGTCCGCCACCGTCACGTCCGGGCGCAGCTCACCCGCCGCGCGGGCCCGCTCCACGAGCCGGCCGACCACGTCGAGGAGCGTCGCCGCGCCCGTGTCGTCGTCCAGCGGGGCCGACTCCTCGGCCGGCGCCTGGCGCTGTTCGACGAGCCGCAGCTCGGGAGAGTCCGGTGCCGACTGCCGCTGCTGCGGCACCCGCGCCGCGTCCTCGGCGGGACCGTCCTCCACGCTCACCCGCAGCACCTGCGGCGGCAGCAGCCGGCCCGCACCCGATGCCACGGACGTCCGCAGGAAGCGCGAGAGCGCGGACCACGGCTCGTCCTCCTGCCCGAGCGCCGCACGCGCCTGGTCGGTCAGCCGGGAGGTCTCCTCCTCGGCTATCCGCCTGACCAGCACGTCCTTGCTCGGGAAGCGTCGGTAGACGGTGCCGACACCGACCCGCGCGCGGCGCGCCACGTCTTCCATGGGCGCGCCGTATCCCAGCTCGCCGAAGACCTCGCGTGCCGCCCTGAGCACATGTTCGAGATTGCGCTGTGCGTCGACACGCAGCGGTGTCGTGCGCGCTCCTTCCCCCATGTCGCGTCCGATTCCGGCAGGGCCGACGGCTGAAGCCGACACCGCTGCGGAAGTCCAGTGAGTCTCCTGAATGTGCATACACGTTCCCCCGGTAATGACGTCTCCCCCCGGAGACACTCCCCGCCATTGGCTACCGACGTGTGAGGAACGAGCCCTCCCGCGAACCGGAATCTCGGCCCGACGAGCGCATCCCCCGACACCCCGACGTCCCACGAACATAGTTGAGCGGGGGTCAATTCAGAAGAGGTGGGTTCCGCACAGCGCGCCCCCCGATCGGAGTACCCGCCTTTTCCGGCCTCGCCCGACCCCACCCCCGTACCCCTCTCACCCCTGCTGACCTGCACCCCTTTCCCGCCCCTCGACCCGCGTCCGGGCCCTTCGCACACACTTCGCCCGGTCACACAAATTGCCGGGCCTGTGGACAAACTCCGGAGGCGGGTGCGTCATGGGATGGTGAAGGCTGCGATCTCCCGGGGGACCACCCCCGCATCCCCGGACTGTGCACGGATTCTCGTCGTCGGCGGCGGCTACGTCGGCATGTACACCGCGCTGAGACTCCAGCGGAAGCTGAAGCACGAGCTCAGGCGGGGCGAGGTCGAGATCGTCGTGATCACGCCCGACCCGTACATGACGTATCAGCCGTTCCTGCCCGAAGCGGCGGCCGGCTCCATCTCGCCGCGCCACGTCGTCGTCCCGCTCCGACGCGTCCTCGCCGCGTGCCGCATCGTCATCGGCGAGGTCGAGTCCGTCGACCACGCCAAGCGCACCGCGACCTTCAGCACCCTCGCCACCGAGGAAGAGGGCGCCGGGCCCGTCCAGATCACGTACGACGAACTCGTCCTGGCCCCCGGCTCCATCGCGCGCACCCTGCCCATCCCCGGCCTCGCCGACCACGCCATCGGCTTCAAGACCGTCGAAGAGGCCATCGGGCTGCGCAACCACGTCATCGAACAGATGGACATCGCCTCCTCCACCCGCGACCCCGCGATCCGCGACGCCGCCCTGACCTTCGTCTTCGTCGGCGGCGGGTACGCGGGCGTCGAGGCGCTCGGCGAGCTGGAGGACATGGCGCGCCACGCCACCCGCTACTACCACAACGTCAAGCCGCAGGACATGAAGTGGATCCTCGTCGAGGCGGCGGACCGGATCCTGCCCGAGGTCGGCGAGGAGATGGGCAAGTACACGGTGCGCGAGCTGCGCAGGCGCAACATCGACGTACGCCTGGAGACCCGCCTCGACTCCTGCGAGGACCGCGTGGCCGTCCTCAGCGACGGCGCCCGCTTCCCCACCCGCACCGTGGTGTGGACGGCCGGCGTCAAACCCCACCCCGTCCTCGCCGCGTCCGACCTGCCGCTGAACGAACGCGGCCGCCTCACCTGCACCGCACGGCTGACCATCGACGGCACCACGCACGCGTGGGCGGCGGGCGACGCGGCCGCGGTCCCCGACGTCACCGCCGCCGAACCCGGCACGGAGTGCGCGCCCAACGCCCAGCACGCGGTACGCCAGGCCAAGGTGCTCGGCGACAACATCGTCGCCTCCCTGCGCGAACGGCCGCTCCAGGAGTACACGCACAAGTACGTGGGCTCAGTGGCCTCCCTGGGACTGCACAAAGGCGTCGCGCACGTCTATGGACGCAAGCTGAAGGGCTACCCTGCCTGGTTCATGCACCGCGTCTACCACCTGAGCAGAGTGCCGACCGTCAACCGCAAGTCCCGCGTACTCGCCGAATGGACCCTGTCCGGTCTGTTCAAACGCGAGGTCGTCTCCCTCGGTTCGCTCGAACATCCCCGCGCGGAGTTCGAACTCGCGGCCGGAGGCGAACGCCCGAAGGAGTCCCCCTGACCCGCGCCAGGAACTCCCCGCCCCGGACCGGCGTCTGACGGATGTCAGTCCGGTCGGTCAGACTGTTCGTGTGACCATGGGCAGGCCGCCAGGCCGACACCAGGGACGTCCGCTCTCGACATGCTGTGTTCCCGATCCAGAAGCGACACCACGAGGCCTACCGCAGTGAACTTCACGCGCTGGAGCGCCCGGCTCCCCGGAACGCAGCGCCGCGCAGCAGCGCGGACCGAACAAGCGGTGTCCACGGCACCGCGCGGGGACGGCTCCGTCCCCGCGGCCCGCGCCGAGCGGCCCTCCGACGGAGCGGACCCCGCTCCCCCCGACGACACCGACGGCACCGGTGGCACGAAGGCCCTCGCGGGCCTCGACGAGCTGCCGGCCCGCGAGGTGCTCGACCGCATCCCCGCCCTCGTCGCCCTGGTGCACGGCGCCGACCACCGCATCGCGTACGTCAACGACGCGTACGTCACCGCCTTCGGCCCCCGGCCCATCGGCGAACCCGCGCGCGTGGCGCTGCCCGAACTCGAGGAGCTGAGCCTGCTGCCCCTCCTCGACCAGGTCCTGCGCTCCGCCAAGCCGCGCACCGTCAAGTCCCGCAAGGCCGCCTCCGGCCGCTCGTACACCTTCACGTGCACCCCCGTGACGCTGCCGCTCGGCGGCTCCGCGGCAGGGCCCGAAGAGGGCGGTGGCGTCCTGGTGTTCGCCGCCGACGTCACCGACCACGCCGAGGCCGCCGAGCGCCTGCGCACCAGCGAGCGCGCCCAGCGCGAGACGGCCGTCACCCTCCAGAAGTCCCTGCTGCCCCAGGAGCTGGAGCAGCCCGACGACCTGCGCATCGCCGCCACCTACCAGCCGGGCGGCACCGAGGCCGCGGTCGGCGGCGACTGGTACGACGTGATCACCCTCGGCGGCGGCCGCACCGCCCTCGTCATCGGCGACGTGATGGGCCGCGGTGTGCGCGCCGCCGCCGTCATGGGCCAGCTCCGCACGGCCGTGCGCGCGTACGCCCGCCTCGACCTGCCCCCGCACGAGGTCCTGCAGCTCCTGGACGGCCTGGCCGCCGAGATCGACGCCAGCCAGATCGCCACCTGTGTCTACGCGGTGCACGACCCGAACGAAGGAAGCCTGGTCTACGCCTCGGCCGGCCACCTCCCCATCCTCGTACGCGACGAGAACGGCACGATCCACCGCGCGGAGGAGCCCACAGGACCCCCGCTCGGCACCGGCGGCTGGCTGCACACCTCCGGCTCCGTCCCGCTCGGCCCCGGCTCCACCGCCGTCCTCTACACGGACGGCCTGGTCGAGCGGCGCAGCGAGGACATCGACGAAGGAGTGGCATCCCTGGAACGCGCCCTGGCCGGCGCCACCGGCACCCCACAGGTGGTGTGCAACCGCCTGATCCGCGCCCTGGGGGTGACCGCCGACCACGACGACGACGTCGCCGTCCTGGTCCTGCAGCACCCCGCCCGCACCGGGGCGGACGCCGAACTGTTCAGGAACGCGGCCCTGGAGCTGCTCGGCGGCGTGGAAGCGGCGCCACGCGCGCGTGCCTTCGCCACCGGCGTCCTCGCCAGCTGGCGCTTCGCACCGGAACTGCACGACCTGGGCGTACTCGCCGCCAGCGAACTGGTCGCCAACTCCCTCCAGCACGGCACCCCGCCGATGCGGCTGCGCCTGCGCCGCACCGATCGCCGGCTGATCATCGAGGTCACCGACGGCGACGACCACCTGCCGCGCCGCCGCCGCGCAGAACCGGCCGACGAGGCGGGACGCGGCATCGCCATCGTCGCCACGATCGCGTCGAACTGGGGCTCGCGCCGCACACCGGGCGGCGGCAAGGCCGTCTGGTGCGAGTTCGCGCTCCCCAAGTAGGAGGCGTGATGAGCAGCGGTGTTACGCGTCGGCCGTGGCCGGCGCGGCCGTAGTAGGGCCGCCCTGCGCCACCACCGGGCTCTTGGCGAGCGACGGCTGGTTCTGCAGCGGGGTGAGCCGCCGCCCCAACCGCACCGCGAGCACCGTGATGCCCAGCGAGAACAGAACGAACGTCACGATGTACGGGACGTGCAGCGCGGCACCCATCGGACCGCCCACGGCCGGACCGACCGCGAGGGCCAGCTGCTTCACCAGGGCGAAGGCCGAGTTGTACTGACCGACCATGCCGCCCGGCGCCAGATCCGCGACCAGCGGCGCCACGGTCGGTGACAGCATCGCCTCACCGAGCCCGAAGAGCGCGTACGTCGAGATGAACGCGGCGGTCGCCATCTCCTGGCTGCCGTGCCCGAGCCCCGCGTACCCGGCGAGGACCCAGGCGAAGGCCCAGATCAGACCGACGGACGCGATCACCCGGGAGCGCTTGCGCCGCTCGACGAACTTCAGGACCGCGAACTGCGCGACCACGATCATCGCCGTGTTGGCGGCCAGCGCGATGCCGAGCGTCGACGGCGAGATCCCCGCGGCCTCCACGCCGTACGCGGAGAGCCCCGACTCGAACTGCCCGTAGCAGGCGAAGAAGATCACGAAGCCGAGCACACACAGCTGCACCATGGCCTTGTGCCGAAGGAGCGCGCGCATGCCGCCCCGGGGAGCGGACGCGTCCTTGGGCATCGCGTCCTGGATGGCCGGCGCGTGCGGCAGCCGCACGGTCAGCGCGATGGCCGCGAGCACCAGGAACATCACGGACTCGATGGAGAACAGCAGCGTGAAGCTGCCCGGCCGGTCCTCGTCGACGATCTGACCGCCGATGAGGCCACCGATGCCGAGCCCCAGGTTCTGCAGGAAGAACTGCATCGCGAAGGACCGCGTACGGGTGGCGGGCGTCGACGACCAGACGATCATCGTCGCGAGCGCCGGCTGCATCACGGCAGTGCCCGCGCCGAGCAGCGCCGCGGCCAGGATCACCGTCGCCTCACTGCCCGCGACGCCGAACGCGAGCGCGCCCACGGAGGCCACGACCGCGGCACCGACGAGCACCGGCAGCGGGCCGCGACGGTCGATGACGCGGCCGGTGACGGGCAGGACGATCAGAGCGGCCATGGCGAAGGCGGCCAGCACGATGCCCGCCGTACTGGCTCCCAGATCCCGCACCTGCGCCACATAGACGTAGAGGAACGGAACCGTGAAACCGATGCCGAACGCGCTCAGCGCGCTGCCTGCCTGAATACGACGCATCGCTGCGCCCATCGCCCTGGTCACTTTCACCTGCCTTGAGTGAGTCATCGAGTAGTTAGACGTGAAGACTTCGAAGCTAAAGTTCGAGGCTAAACTGTACACACTGAAGGACTTCAATGCCAAGTGGGCCCGTGCCATACTGCGGCCATGGGTGACACCCCCGGCCCGAGCGAGCCGACACTTGACGAACAGATCGCCGCGTACCAGCGCGAGTTCCAGGACCTCGACCCGCAGGTCGAGGAGATCGTCTCGGCTCTCGGCCGCCTGAACCGCCGTATGAACGTCGCCTACGGGCGGCAGACCGCGACCCTCGGGATCAGCAACGCCGAGTGGGAGGTCCTCAAGGCCCTCGTCCTCTCCGGAGACCCGTACCAAATGGGCCCCGGCGAGCTGGCCAAGCGCCTCGGCCTCACCCCGGCCGCCATGACCCACCGGATCGACCGCATGGTGGCGGAGGGCCTGGTCACCCGCGACCGCGACGAGTCGAACCGGGTCCGCGTGATCGTCGAGCTCACCGCGGAGGGCCGCGAGAAGTGGCTGGAGGCGATGCGTCTGGCCACGGTCTTCGAGGAGGACCTCCTCCAGGACCTGTCCCAGGAGGAGCGGGGCGCGCTGGGCGAGGTGCTGACCCGCCTCCTGCGCCGGGTGGAGCACGCCCAGCCGGACGCCGGCGGCCGCCTCACGGACCTGGACTGAGAGCCGGATCGCGGGGTACCCGGCGGAGGTTGACAGTCGCCCGGGGGGGCCGTAAAGTTCTTCGGGTTGCCACGGAGCCGTAACGGTTCTTCGGTAGCACCTCCCGCCGCCTCGAGCGGCAAATCAAACTCTGCACAACCTCCCAACGGAACGCATTCGGCATGCCCGAATTCAATTCCGAGACCCGATTATGAGTCGCCGGGAAAACCCGCTAGAGTTTGAGACGTCGGAACGGCCCAACAGCCGCGAAGACAAGCCCCGCTGACCGGGGGTCAGGCCCGAAAGGATCTGATAGAGTCGGAACCGCCGGAAAGGGAAACGCGAAAGCCGAAAGGCCGGAGCGGGAACCGGAAAGGCACCGAGGAAGTCGGACACGAAAGAGTCTGATAGAGTCGGGAACGCAAGAACGAAGAACAAAAAGAAACACCGAAGGGAAGCGCCCGGAGGAAAGCCCCAGACAATGTTCTGCGGGTGAGTACAAAGGAAGCGTCCGTTCCTTGAGAACTCAACAGCGTGCCAAAAGTCAACGCCAGATATGTTGATAACCCCGTCTCCAGCATCAGC
>NZ_JBIAII010000008.1:0-355989 GCF_042871345.1 Streptomyces sp. NPDC005863
CCGGGCGCTTCCCTTCGGTGTTTCTTTTTGTTCTTCGTTCTTGCGTTTCCGACTCTATCAGACTCTTTCGTGTCCGACTTCCTCGGTGCCTTTCCAGTTCCCGCTCCGGCCTTTCGGCCTTTCGCGTTTCCCTTTCCGGCGGCTCCGACTCTATCAGATCCTTTCGGGCCTGACCCCCGGTCAGCGGGGCTTGTCTTCGCGGCTATTGGGCCGTTCCGACGAGTGAGACTTTAGCGGAATCTCGGCTCCCGACCTAATCGGGGGCGTCCTTTCGAACGCCGATTCCTCATTTCGCAAATACGCATGAAAACAAACCGAAGGCGAGACCCGGAAGGGCGCACGACGTCGATCGCTTGAATGGTTCTTGCGGAATGGCCGCCCGGGGACCGACCAGCAAGTGGTCGACGCTCACGTCGGGCAACTCGGAGAACACTACGTAGGCACCCTCGGAGTGTCAACTCCGGACAGCGGGCCTCCGTCGGGTCTACTCTGGGGGGCGTGACTACACGTGCGTACGCCCAACTGTGGTGGGCCGCCTGAGGGCGGCCGTACATACGCATGTACTCAACGGCCGCCGCCTCGGCGGCCGTTCTTGTTTCTCCCCCCGGAGGACCTGGAGCCCGGCGGCCGGGCCGGCGGTCCTGACCAGGAGGCGGAGAGATGACGAGGATCTTCAGCGGGGTCAAGCCGACGGGACACCTGACCCTGGGCAACTACCTGGGAGCCGTCCGGCAGTGGGCCGAGACCGACCAGTACCGGGCCGACTCCCTGTTCAGCATCGTCGACCTGCACGCATTGACGGTCGAACACGATCCGGGCCGGGTGCGCCGGCTCAGTCGGCAGGCGGCGACGCTGCTGCTCGCATCCGGGATCGATCCCGAGCGAGCCACCGTCTTCGTCCAGAGCCATGTGGACGAGCACGCCCGCCTCTCGTATCTGCTGGAGTGCGTCGCGACGGACGGCGAGATGCGGCGGATGATCCAGTACAAGGAGAAGTCCGTGCTTGAGCGGGCCAGGGGCGGGAGCGTGCGGCTTTCGCTGCTCACCTATCCCGTGCTGATGGCGGCGGACATCCTCGCGTACGACGCGGACGAGGTGCCGGTCGGTGACGACCAGACGCAGCACGTCGAGCTGACGCGGGACCTGGCGGTGCGGTTCAACCAGCGGTACGGACAGACGTTCGTCGTCCCGCGGGCCACCCCGCCCAAGGTGGCGGCACGGGTCATGGCCCTGCAGGACCCCACGTCCAAGATGGGCAAGTCCCACGACGCCGGCGCCGGGATCGTCTACCTGCTCGACGAGCCGGACGTGATCCGCAAGAAGATCCTGCGAGCCGTCACGGACAGCGGGAGCGAGGTCGAGTTCGACCGGGAGTCGAAGCCGGGCGTCTCCAACCTCCTGGAGATCCTCGCGGCCTGCCAGGGCGGGAACCCCGAAGCCCTGAGCGGCGCGTACCAGTCGTACGGCGCACTGAAAAAGGACACCGCCGAGGCCGTGGTGGAACTGCTCAGGCCGGTGCAGGAGCGCCACAAGGCGCTGGTGGCAGACCCCTCGTACGTAGAGAAGGTATTGCGACGGGGAGCCGAGCGAGCCAAGTCCATGGCCAAGCCAACGGTCGACGGCGCCTACCGAGCGATCGGCCTACTGCCACCGACTGACGAACCGGCGTAGGCAACTGGCGGACGCCCCACGGCCCGGCACCCGCGTACGAGACGGAAGGGGACGCGGGGGTATGTGCGCACGGAGCACCGAGCACACGGTGGCCCCACTATCCACAAGGCGTGGCGAACAGTGGATGGCGAGTACGCACATACCCCCGCGGCCCCGCACCCAAAAACGAACCCAAGGCGCAGAGACGCAAGCCCAAGGCGCCCCCGCCAGAAGAGTCAGGCGTTGTTTCCGGAGGCGAGCTCACGACTGCGGTCGCGGGCAGCTTCCAGCGCGGCGATGAGCGCGGCCCGCACCCCGTGGTTCTCCAGCTCGCGGATCGCGTTGATCGTCGTGCCCGCGGGAGACGTGACCGCCTCGCGGAGCTTCACCGGGTGCTCGCCGCTGTCGCGGAGCATGACGGACGCGCCGACCGCCGCCTGGACGATCAGGTCGTGCGCCTTGTCGCGGGGCAGGCCGAGCAGGATGCCCGCGTCGGTCATGGCCTCGACGAGGAAGTAGAAGTACGCGGGCCCGGAGCCCGAGAGGGCCGTACACGCGTCCTGCTGGGTCTCGGGGACGCGGAGCGTCTTGCCGACCGCGCCGAAGATCGCCTCGGCGTGGGCCAGCGCGTCGCCCGAGGCGTGGCTGCCGGCGGAGATGACGGACATGCCCTCGTCGACGAGGACGGGGGTGTTCGGCATGACGCGGACGACGGGGGTGCCCGCGGGCAGGTGTTCCTCGATGAAGGCCGTGGTGATGCCGGCGGCGGCGCTGATGACCAGGCGGTCGGGGGTGACGTGCGGGGCGAGTTCGTCGAGCAGCTTGGCCATGTCCTGCGGCTTGCAGGCGAGGATCAGGGTGTCGGCCTTCGCGGCGGCTTCGGCGTTGCTGACGGGGGTGACGCCGTAGCGGGTGCGGAGTTCGTCGGCGCGTTCCTGGCGGCGGGTGGTGACCAGAAGGTCGGCGGCCGCCCAGCCGCCGCGGATCATGCCGCTGAGCAGGGCCTCACCGATCTTTCCGGTGCCGAGGACTGCGACTTTCTGGCTCGTGGTGCTGCTCATGAACGGTGGCCTCCGGGGTTGCGTCGTCCGGGGACCATCCTCGCATTGGGGTGCCGGAGCCAGCGGTGGTGTCCGGTGGGCGGAACAAGGGTCGACACCGGTCGCGGAGGGGCCCGGGTCGGCCGGAGGCGGGGTCGGTGGGGTCAGGCCGTGCGGCGGCGCAACGTGGCCGCACCGAGGGCGAGGACCAGGAGGGCACACGCGGCGACGATGACGACGTCGCGCAGGAAGTCACCGGTGACGTCGGGGTGGCGGAGGACTTCGTTCATGCCGTCGACGGCGTACGACATGGGGAGGACGTCGGAGATGCCCTCCAGGACCGGCTGCATCTGGCCGCGCGGTGTGAAGAGGCCGCAGAGCAGGAGCTGGGGGAAGATCACGGCCGGCATGAACTGGACGGCCTGGAACTCGGAGGCGGCGAAGGCCGAGACGAAGAGGCCGAGCGCGGTGCCGAGGAGCGCGTCGAGCAGGGCGATCAGGAGCAGGAGCCAGGCGGAGCCGGTGACGTCCAGGCCGAGGGCCCACAGGGCGAGCCCCGTGGCGAGGGTGGACTGGACGACGGCCACGGCGCCGAAGGCGAGGGCGTAGCCGGCGATGAGGTCGCCCTTGCCGAGGGGCAGGGCGAGGAGGCGTTCGAGGGTGCCGGAGGTGCGTTCGCGGAGGGTGGCGATCGAGGTCACCAGGAACATCGTGATGAGGGGGAAGATCCCGAGGAGCGAGGCGCCGATGGAGTCGAAGGTGCGGGGGCTGCCGTCGAACACGTACCGCAGCAGGAGCAGCATCACGCAGGGGACGAGGATCATCAGCGCGATGGAGCGCACGTCGTGGCGGAGCTGGAGCAGGACTCGGGCGGCGGTGGCGAAGGTGCGGTAGGCGTTCATCGGGGGCTCCTGGACGCGGCTGGAGTGTCGGTGGGGGCGCCGGAGCCGGCGTCGGCGTCACCGGCGGGGGCGGCGCCGGCGGGGGCGGCGCCGGTGTCCGCGTCCGTGTCCGCGCCGGTGTCCGCGTCCGTGACCGCGCCGGTGTCCGCGTCCGTGTCCGCCGCGTCGACGAGGTGGAGGAATGCCGCCTCGACCGTGTCGGTGCGGGTGCGGGTGCGCAGGGCTTCGGGGGTGTCGTCGGCGAGGAGTTCGCCCTCGCGCATGAGGAGGAGGCGGTGGCAGCGTTCCGCCTCGTCCATGACGTGCGAGGAGACGAGGAGGGTGGCGCCGCGGTCGGCGATGGCGTGGAAGAGGTTCCAGAGGTCGCGGCGGAGGACGGGGTCGAGGCCGACGGTGGGTTCGTCGAGTACGAGGAGTTCGGGGGCGCCGAGGAGCGCGACCGCGAGGGAGACGCGGCTGCGCTGGCCGCCGGAGAGGTTGCCCGCGAGGGAGTCGGCGTGCGAGGTGAGGGCGACGTCGTCGAGGACGCGGCCGACCTGGTCGTGGCGGCGGGCGGCGGCGGCGCCGCGGCCGGGGTCGAGGACGGCGGCGAAGTAGTCGAGGTTCTGGCGGACGGTCAGGTCGTCGTAGACGGACGGGTCCTGGGTGACGTAGCCGATGCGGGAGCGGAGGGCGGGGGATCCGGCGGGGTGGCCGAGGACGGTCAGGGCGCCGGTGACCTTGGCCTGCGTGCCGACGACCGCGCGCATGAGGGTGGACTTGCCGCAGCCCGACGGGCCGAGGAGACCGGTGATCTGGCCGCGGGGCACGGTGAAGTCGAGGCCGCGCAGGACGGTGCGGGGGCCTCGGGCGACGGTCAGGGTGTCGGCGCGGATGGCGGGGGGTTCGGTCTGGGGGGTGGGGGCTCCGGCCTGGGTGGCCGGGCTTGCGGTTTGGGTGGTGGGGCTTGCGGTTTGGGTGGCCGGGCTTCCGGTTTGGGTGGCGGGGTCCGTGCCCGCGGGGGGAGGCGGGTGGCCGGCTGTCGGGCTTCGCTTGTTCGCTTTATTCATCATGTGATGAATAATCCTCCCGGGGGCGGGGCGCGTCAAGCGGTCACGCGGGCGAGGGGGACGGCGGGCGGAGTGCCACGAGGAGGTCGACGACGTAGCTCTCCTCGACGATCCCGTCCGGGAAGACCTTGAGCAGCTCGGTGCGTTCGGCGGCGAGGAAGACAGCCGCGCGTTCCTCGCCGAGGACGAGGAAGGCCGAGTGCGTGCCGAGGTTGGCGAGGTGGGTGTCGACCGGGACGCGGCGGGTCCAGCGGAGGCGGTCGCGGCGGAAGTCGAGCCCGGTCGTGAGGTCGTCGGTGCGGTCGGCTGAGTGACCGGACGTGGGGCCGGACGTGGGGTCGGCCTCGTCGTCCCGGGCGAGGAAGCGGGCCATGCGGGCGGACTGTTCGCCGAGCCAGGGCATCTCGTGGTCCGTCTTGTTCCACCACAGGGCGAGCGCGCCGCCGGGGCGCAGCACGCGCAGGGCTTCCGGCACGGAGCGTTCCTGGTCGGTCCAGTGCCAGGCCTGGGCGTAGGTGATGAGGTCCGCGGAGGCGTCGGCGAGCGGGAGGGCGTTGCCGTCGCCGCGTACGAGGGGGACGTGCGGCAGGGTGCGGCGGAACTGTTCCGCCATGCCGTCGCCGGGCTCGACCGCGACGACGCGGGCGCCTCGTGCGGTCAGCAGGGCGGTGGCGATTCCGGTGCCGGCGCCGACGTCGACGACGCGGGCGTCCGCGAGGGGGCGGCCCGCCAGGCGCTCGACGGCGTCGAGGAGGGCGGGCGGATAGGAGGGGCGGTACGCGGCGTACTGGGCGGCGGCCGCGTCGAAGGAGCGGGCGCGGACGCGGGCGCGGGCGCTGGCGCGGGCGTTGGCACTGGAGGAGGCGGACGTCATCCCGCCATGCTCGCGCGGGGCGGGACGGGTGGGCCAGAGCGGTGAGGGTGGGCCTGAGCCGCGAAGGTGGGCCGGAGCCGCGAAGGTAGGCCCGAGCCTTGAGGGTCGGCCCGAGCCGCGAAGGTAGGCCCGAACCTTGAGGGTGGGGCCGAACCTTGAAGGTGGGCCCGAGCCTTGAAGGCGGGCCCGAGCCCTGAAGGTGCGCCCGCACCCTAAAGGTGAGCCGCCCCCGGACGGTGAGCCGGAACCGAGAGGGCGGACCAAAGCCGTGGAGGCGGGCCAACCCCGGACGGCGGACCAAAGCCATGGAGGCGGGCCAACCCCGGAGGGCGGACCAAAGCCGTGGAGGCGGGCCAACCCCGGACGGCGGACCAAAGCCATGGAGGTGGGCCAACCCCGGACGGCGGACCAAAGCCGTGAGTGTGGGCCAACCCAGGTGGGTGGCCGCCTGAAGCCGTGGAGGTGGGCCCGAGCCCCGTAAGCCCCCCTCTCAGCCCTTTCGGTTCTTCTTGCGGGACGGGTTGCCCGTTCGGCGGGACGTGCGCTTCTCGTACTGTTCGCGGGCCTCCGCGTACTCCGCGCGGTGCAGTCCCTCGCCCGGGGCCTCCTTCAGGGAGCGGAAGAAGTACGCGCAGAGGCTGCCGATGAAGCCGATCGTCATCAGGCCGCGCGTCGAGGCCTGCGACGCCGCGTCGTGGCGGCGGGAGAAGCCGTCCCAGGTGCGGCGGAAGGCGATGGCGCTGCAGATCGCGAACATCACCACGACGAGCAGGTTCACGAACTGCCCCACCGCCGCGATGGCGAGGCCCTCGTAGGCGAAGCGCAGCACGAAGCAGCCGGCGGCCGCCGCGGCCAGCGAGCCGACGGCGACACCCGCGCGGCGTGCGCCGTAGCCGCCGTCGTGGTCCACCCAGGTCGTCCCGAAGAAGCGGAGGGGCTCGGGCCGCGGGCCCGGGGCGGTGCCGGGGGCGGTGCCGAGGGCAGCACCGGTGGACGGGCCCTGAGGTGTGCCTAGGGTGCCTGGACTGCCTGGCGTGCCTGACGTGCCGGGGGGTTCTTCGCTCACCGTTTGATTATCGCCTGCCGCGCGGGCGGCGACAGCGCACCACGGCCCCCAAGGATCACGCCGCGCAGCTCACCGCCCCGCCCAGGCGCGCCCTTTTCGTCCCCCGCCTTGCCAGGACACACCGCCCGGCAGCTAGTTTGGGCTGCGTCATTCATGAGGGCACGTAACCGCACGGGGGAGGTCGGTGGGCATGACGCTCCGTGGCGGCGACCCGGAGGAGATCGGCGGCTACCCGCTCGAGGCGCGCCTCGGTTCGGGCGGCATGGGCACGGTGTTCCTGGCGCGTACCGCGTCCGGGCGCCCCGTCGCGATCAAGCTGATCCACCGGCAGTTCGCGGACGACGAGGAGTTCCGGATCCGCTTCCGGCAGGAGGTGGCGGCGGCCCGCCGGGTCAGCGGCGCCTTCACCGCTGCCGTGATCGACGCCGACCCCGAGGCCGAACACCCGTGGATGGCCACGACCTTCATCGAGGGGCACACCCTCGCCCAGCACATCGCCCGCAAGGGCCCCATCGGCGGCCCCGCGCTGCGCACGCTGGCCATCGGCCTGACGGAGGCGTTGCGCGACATCCACCGCGCCGGGGTCGTGCACCGGGACCTCAAGCCGTCCAACGTGGTCCTCTCCCCCGAGGGCCCGCGCGTCATCGACTTCGGGATCTCGCGCGCGACGGACCAGCAGACGCTGACGATGACGGGCCGGGTGATCGGCACGCCGCCGTTCATGTCGCCCGAGCAGCTGCAGGCGCCGCGCGGCGTCGGACCGCGCTCCGACGTGTTCTCGCTGGGCACGCTGCTGGTGTACGCGGCGACGGGGCAGGGCCCCTTCGACGCGGACAGCCCGTACATGACGGCCTATCAAGTGGTGCACGAGCCGCCGTCGTTGGGCTCCGTGCCCGATACGCTGCGCGCGGTGGTGGAGCCGTGCCTCGACAAGGATCCCGAGGCGCGCCCCTCCGCCGACGAACTCCTCGTACGGCTGCGGGATCTGCCCGCCGACCTGGGCGGCGCGACGGGCCCCGCCGAAGGGCCGCGGCGCAGCACCCGCGAGACCGACACCCAGCACCACCTGTCGACGGACGACCACACGCCGGTGCCTGCTCCCGCCGACCCGTCCCGGAAGACCCCGTCGCCGGCCGCCGCGCCCACGCCCGACTCCGGCACCCTCATCGGCCGCCGGCTGCGCCGCCGCTGGCGTCCCGTGCTCGCCGCCGCCGTGGCCGTGGCCGCGATCGGTGGCGGGGTCGCGGTGGTGCGGGCCGTCGGATCGGACGGGAGCGGCGGTACGGAGGACAAGGGCACCGACATCGCGGCGGCCGGGGCGAAGCTGCCGGGCGGGTTCCGCCCCTGGCACAAGACCGTGCCGGGCGGGCGCGAGGACATCCCGGACGAGTTGCGCTGTGTCGCGCGCGGCGACGCGTTGTTCTGCGGGGGCGGCGGGGTCGTCGCGACCCGGCTGCGGATCTCCGACGGCTCCCGCGTGTGGACGGAGAAGAGCCCCGGCGTCCCGGTGCAGGGCATGCACCTGGTGGGCGTGACCGGCGACACCGTGCTCGGCTACCGCTTCGCGGCCGAGGACGAGCCGGGCGACCCGCGCACCGAGGTCGTCGCCGTCGACGCCGACAAGGGCAAAGAGCTGTGGTCGGTGCCGTCCGGCGCGCAGTCGGCGGCCGTGACGGGCGGTCGTACGCAGGACGCCGTGGTGGTCGGCTCCACGGTCGTGACGGTCGACGCGTCGAACAACCGCTTCGAGGCCCGGCGGGCGCACTCCGGCGACGTGCGCTGGAAGCAGCCGTTCCCCGCGGGCCGGGCGTGCGCCCCGGTGCCGGCCGGCGGCACCCTGCTGTACGCGATGTGCGCGCCCCGCTCCGAGATCGAGGCCAGCATGGTGCGCCACCCCACCCTGCACGTGGTCGACATGGACTCGGGGAAGCTCGGCAAGGCCATCTCCCTGCAGGGCCCCGTCCAGCCGGTCGGCACCACCGGCGACGGCCTGGTCCTGCTGCACACCCGGCGCAAGGGCTGGGAGACGTTCGGCTACGACGGGATCACGCGGGTCGACCGGAAGTCGCACGAGGTCACGTACTCGCGGCTGTCGAAGGTGTACTACGGGACGCCCGGCCTCGCGAACAACACCGTCGTCGTGAGCGGGCAGACCGGCATCGTCACCGCCTTCGACCCGGCGACCGGCTGGAAGAAGTGGGACCGGCAGACCGGCGTCGAGGGCCTGTCGGGGCCGGTGAGCGGGGACGCCGGAGGTGACGGCGCCCTCTACCTGAGCTCGGCCAGCGGCCGGGTCGTCACGCTCTCCACCCGCAAGGGCGAGGTGCTCGCGACCACGGATCCGCGCGCGGAGGGCCTGGCGGGCGAGCAGAACGCCAGCCCGCGCGCGACCGTCGTCGGCGGCGTGGTGGTCGTGACGGCCGCCAAGAACACGGTGTTCGCCTACGACGCGTCGAAGCCGCCGCGGTCCGGCTGACGCGGGTCGCCCCCCGCCCCGCCCGGACCGCGGCGGCCCCTCGGCTCGTCCTGACCGCCGCCCCGGGTGTCAGCAGCGCGGCGCCACGTATCCGCTGCTGCCCGTGCGGACGTACGTGTCCGAGACGTACCGGCCGCTGCCGATGCGGTCCCAGATCTTCGAGGTGCCGGTCGGGCCCGTGACCGTCTCGCCGGGCCGCTGGCAGGAGATGGTGACGCGGGCGCCGGCGCGGAGCCGGCCGACCGTGTCGTACGAGGTGCCGGGGCCGGAGCGGACGTTGACGTCCGCGACGACCGGGTAGCTCCGGGCGGTCAGGGCCTCGACGGTCTCCGCCACGGCGGCCACGTCGACCACAGCGGCCACATCGACCACGGCGGTCGCATCGGCGGCACCCGTCCCGGCCGGCTCCTCGACGACTTCTGGTGTGATGACGTTCTCGCTCACGGTGCTCTCCCCCGTACATAAAGAACGGCGCGGGCGCGCCCTCGGCGTGTGTCTCACACCAAGGACGCGCCCGCGCCCCAAAAGGTTTCGAGCCGGTTCAGGGCCCGAACGGCGGCTCAGCCGAGTCGCGACACGTCCCGCACCGCGCCCTTGTCGGCGCTGGTGGCCATCGCCGCGTACGCGCGCAGGGCGGCGGAGACCTTCCGCTCGCGGGACTTCGGCGCGTACACCCCGCCGAGCGCCGCGCGGCGGGCGGTCAGCTCCTCCTCGGGGACGAGGAGTTCGATGGTGCGCCCGGGGATGTCGATGCGGATCCGGTCGCCGTCCTCGACGAGCGCGATCGTGCCGCCGGACGCCGCCTCGGGCGAGGCGTGGCCGATCGACAGGCCCGACGTGCCGCCGGAGAAGCGGCCGTCGGTGACGAGCGCGCAGGCCTTGCCGAGGCCGCGGCCCTTCAGGTACGAGGTCGGGTAGAGCATCTCCTGCATGCCGGGGCCGCCCTTGGGGCCCTCGTAGCGGATGACGACGACGTCGCCCTCCTTCACCTGCTGCGTGAGGATCTTCTGGACGGCCTGCTCCTGCGACTCGCAGACGACGGCCGGGCCCTCGAAGGTCCAGATGGACTCGTCGACGCCGGCGGTCTTCACGACGCAGCCGTCCTCGGCCAGATTGCCCTTGAGGACCGCGAGGCCGCCGTCCGCGGAGTAGGCGTGCGCGACGTCGCGGATGCAGCCGTGCGCCGCGTCCGTGTCGAGGGTGTCCCAGCGCTTGGACTGCGAGAAGGCGGTGGCGGAGCGCTCGCAGCCGGGGCCCGCGTACCAGAGGTCGGTGGCCTCCTCGCTCGCGCTGCCGCTGCGCACGTCCCAGGTGTCGAGCCACTCCTTGATGGAGGGCGAGTGGACGGTGTGGACGTCCTCGTTCAGGAGGCCGCCGCGGTACAGCTCACCGAGGATCGCCGGGATGCCGCCGGCGCGGTGCACGTCCTCCATGTAGTACGTCTTCGCGCCCGCGACGTTCGGCGCGACCTTGGCCAGGCACGGGACGCGGCGCGACACGGCGTTGATGTGGTCGAGGTTGTAGTCGACCTCGGCCTCCTGGGCGGCGGCCAGCAGGTGCAGGATCGTGTTCGTGGAGCCGCCCATGGCGATGTCGAGCGCCATGGCGTTCTCGAAGGCGGCGTGCGTCGCGATGTTGCGCGGCAGGACCGAGGCGTCGTCCTCGCCGTAGTAGCGCTTGGTCAGCTCGACGACGGTCGAGCCCGCGCGCTCGTACAGCGCCTTGCGGGCGGTGTGGGTGGCGAGGACCGAGCCGTTGCCCGGCAGAGAGAGGCCGATGGCCTCGGTGAGGCAGTTCATCGAGTTGGCGGTGAACATGCCCGAACACGAGCCGCAGGTCGGGCAGGCGTTCTCCTCGATGCGGAGGATGTCCTCGTCGGAGATCTTGTCGTTGACGGCCTCCGACATGGCGTCGACCAGGTCGAGCGTGCGGACCGAGCCGTCGACCAGGGTGGCCCGGCCGGACTCCATCGGGCCGCCGGAGACGAAGACCGTCGGGATGTTGAGGCGCAGGGCGGCCATCAGCATGCCGGGGGTGATCTTGTCGCAGTTGGAGATGCAGATCAGGGCGTCGGCGCAGTGCGCCTCCACCATGTACTCCACGGAGTCCGCGATCAGGTCGCGGGAGGGCAGCGAGTACAGCATGCCGCCGTGGCCCATCGCGATGCCGTCGTCCACGGCGATCGTGTTGAACTCGCGGGGGATGCCGCCTGCCGCGCTGATCGCGTCGGAGACGATGCGGCCGACCGGCTGCAGGTGGGTGTGGCCGGGCACGAACTCCGTGAAGGAGTTGGCCACGGCGATGATCGGCTTCCGTCCGATGTCGGCCCCGGGTACACCGGAGGCGCGCATAAGGGCGCGAGCGCCCGCCATGTTGCGGCCGTGGGTGACGGTGCGGGACCTGAGCTCGGGCATTGTCGCTCGCTCCTTCGGTGGGCCCCGGGCGGGGCCTTCGCGGCAGGGTATGACTTGCTGCCGAGCGTACGCCGCCGCTCCAGGATCTGGACAGGCTGTCCGGATGGCGGGACGGGCGTCTCGCTGAGCGACCACGTCCGCCGGGGGTGCGCCTCCGGTCGGCCGCCGGCCGCGGCGCCCGGTCAGGGCGCCCGTTCAGTCCCCGGTCAGATGCCCCTGCACCACCGGAGCCACCCGCGCCACGAGCTGCTCCACGTCCGCCGACGCCAGCGGCTCGACCTTGATCACGTACCGCAGCATGGCGATGCCCACCAGCTGCGCGGCCGCGAGCTCGGCGCGCAGCTCCGCGTCCGGAAGGTCGAGGCGCCCCGCGATGCGCCCGAGGAGCTGGGCGGCGACGAGGCGGCGGAAGACCGCGGCGGCCGTGTCGTTGTTCATCGCCGACCGCACGATGGCGAGCAGCGGGGCGCGGGTCGCGGGGTTCTCCCAGACGCCGAGGATGAACCGGGTCAGCCGCTCGCCGACGCCGTCGAGGGGGCCGTCCTCGATCGCGGCGGGCGCCTTGAGGGCGGGCGCGAACGCGACGGTGACGGCCGCCTCGAAGACCTGTTCCTTCGTGCCGAAGTAGTGGTGCACGAGCGCCGGGTCGACCCCGGCGGCCTTGGCGATGCCGCGTACGGACGTCTTCTCGTAACCGCGTTCGGAGAACTCCTCGCGGGCCGCGCCGAGGATCCGGTCGCGGGTCGCGGGCCCGGTCTCGGACTGCGTACGGGACGGGCGGCCCCGGCGGCGCGGGGCGGTGGCCTCCGGCGGTTCGCCGCCGGTGAGCCCGCCACGGGTCATGAGCGGGGCACCCGCACGGCCGACGCCAGGTGCAGCCGCGTGTAGGCGAGCGCCTCGGCGAGGTCGGCCTCACGTTCGGCGCTGGACATCGCGCGCCGGGTGTTGACCTCGATGACGACGTGCCCGTCGAAGCCGGTGGTGGCCAGGCGCTCCAGGAGCTCGGCGCACGGCTGGGTGCCGCGGCCCGGGACGAGGTGCTCGTCCTTGGCGGAGCCCTTGCCGTCGGCGAGGTGGACGTGGCCGAGCCGGTCGCCCATGCGGTCGACCATGTCCATGGCGTCCGCGCGGGCGGTCGCGGTGTGCGAGAGGTCGACGGTGAAGTGGCGGTAGTCGTCCTTGGTGACGTCCCAGTCGGGGGCGTAGGCGAGCATCTCGCGGTCGCGGTAGCGCCAGGGGTACATGTTCTCGACGGCGAACCGTACGTCCGTCTCGTCGGCCATCCGCCAGATCCCGTCGACGAAGTCGCGCGCGTACTGCCGCTGCCAGCGGAACGGCGGGTGCACGACGACGGTCGAGGCGTCCAACTTCTCGGCGGCGGCCTTCGCGCGCTGCAGCTTGACCCACGGGTCGGTGGACCAGACGCGCTGGGTGATCAGGAGGCAGGGCGCGTGGACGGCCAGGATGGGGATCTGGTGGTAGTCGCTGAGCCGGCGCAGGGCCTCGATGTCCTGGCTGACCGGGTCGGTCCAGACCATGACCTCGACGCCGTCGTAGCCGAGGCGCGCGGCGATCTCGAAGGCCGTCGCCGTCGACTCCGGATAGACCGAGGCCGTCGACAGGGCGACCTTCGCATCCGGGATGCGCACCACTGGTTCTGCCACGAAGGACAGCGTACGGGCCCCCTCCGGGCGCCGGGGAGGTGGCCTCCTGCCGCCCTGGCCGGGGACGGCTGCGGACCGGCCGGTGGTCCTTCCGCCCGGCTCGGGCACGGTCTCGCCGCTCCGGTCCTGCCTCACGGCGCGGGGAGGTGGTCGAGCCTGCGCAGGATCACGCCCTCGCGCAGCGCCCACGGGCAGATCTCCACCGTCTCGACCCCGAAGAGGTCCATCGCGCCCTCCGCGACGAGCGCCCCCGCGAGGAGCTGTCCCGCCCGCCCCTCGGAGACGCCGGGGAGCTCCGCGCGCTCCGCCGTGGTCATGGCGGCGAGCCGCGGCACCCAGTCCTCCAGGGACTTCCGCTTCAGCTCCCGCTGTACGTAGAGGCCCTCCGCCGACCGCGCGGCGCCCGCGAGCCGGGCGAGCTGCTTGAACGTCTTCGACGTCGCCACGATGTGGTCGGGCGCGCCGAAGCGGCTGAACTCCCCGACCGTACGGGCGATCTGGGCCCGCACATGGCGTCGCAGCGCCTTCACGTCGGAGGGGTCCGGCGGGTCGGTGCCCAGCCAGGCGGCGGTGAGCCGGCCCGCGCCGAGCGGCAGGCTGGCCGCCGCGTCGGGCACCTCGTCCAGGCCGAACGCGATCTCCAGGGAGCCGCCGCCGATGTCGAGGACGAGCAGCTTGCCCGCGGACCAGCCGAACCAGCGCCGGGCGGCGAGGAAGGTCAGCCGGGCCTCCTCCTCGCCGGACAGGACCTGCAGGTCGACGCCGGTCTCGTCCTTGACGCGCCCGAGCACCGCGTCGGCGTTGGTCGCCTCGCGCACGGCGGAGGTGGCGAACGGCAGCACCTCCTCCACGCCCTTGTCCTCGGCGGCCTCCACCGCCTCGCGGACGACGGTCACCAGGCGGTCCACGCCGTCGGGGCCGATCGCCCCCGCGGGGTCGAGGAGTTGGGCCAGGCGCAGGTCGGCCTTGTGCGAGTGCGCGGGCAGCGGACGCGCACCGGGGTGGGCGTCGACCACGAGCAGATGCACCGTGTTCGACCCCACGTCGAGGACACCGAGTCTCATGTACGGAACGCTACGCCGCGCGGCGTGATCGTCTGGCCCCGGGCGCCCGCCCGCACGCATACCCTGGAGATGTGCCAAAGACGAAAAAGGCGAAGACCGACAAATCGAAGTCGGGGAAGCCGTCGACCAAGCAGGCCGCGTCGGAGAAGACGACGAAGCAGGGAAAGCCACAGAAGGCGGAGAAGCCGGGCAAGTCGGGAACACCGGCCAAGCTGCCCAAGCAGGGCAAGTCCGGCGCCCCGGAGCCGGACGAGAAGGGGCTCGACTTCGCCCGCGCCTGGGTGGAGTTCCCGGATCCGGCGGACGACGAGCAGGTCTTCCGCTGCGATCTGACCTGGCTGACCTCCCGCTGGAACTGCATCTTCGGGAGCGGCTGCCAGGGCATCCAGGCGGGCCGCGCCGACGACGGCTGCTGCACCCTGGGCGCCCACTTCTCGGACGAGGACGACGAGAAGCGCGTCGCCGGGTACGTGGAGCGGCTGACGCCCGACATCTGGCAGCACCACGACGTGGGCCGGGAGACCGGCTGGGTCTCCACGGACGACGACGGCGACCGCCAGACCCGTCCGTACAAGGGTTCGTGCATCTTCCAGAACCGCCCCGGATTCGCGGGCGGCGCGGGCTGCTCGCTGCACATCCTGGCGCTCAAGGAGGGCCGTGAGCCGCTGGAGACGAAGCCGGACGTCTGCTGGCAGCTGCCGGTGCGGCGGACGTACGAGTGGATCGACCGGCCCGACGACACGCGCGTCCTGCAGGTGTCGATCGGTGAGTACGACCGGCGGGGCTGGGGCCCCGGCGGCCACGACCTGCACTGGTGGTGCACGTCGGCGACGTCGGCGCACGGCGCGGGCGATCCGGTCTACGTCTCCTACCGCCCCGAGCTGATCGAGCTGATGGGCAAGGAGGGGTACGACCGGCTGGTGGCGCTGTGCGAGGAGCGGCTCGCGGCGCAGCTGCCGATGCTGGCCCCGCATCCGGCGGACCCGTCGACGGTGGGGCGTCCGGTCAGCTAGGGCTCGGGTCCCCGCTGCCGGGTGGCGGGGTCGAGTCGCCGGGGCCCGGGTCCGACGGGCTGGGCGTCGGGTCGGTGGGCGCCGGGGTCGGGCCGGGGTCGGAGGGCCCCGGGTCGGACGGGCCGGGGGCCGAGGGGCCCGGGTCCGACGGGTGGGGGTGCGAGGGGCCCGGGTCGGTGGGCCGGGGCGTCGGCCGCGGGCCCGGATGGTGCGGCGGGCGCCGGTCCCCGTGCCCGTCGATCGAGATGACCGCCCCGGAGGGGGTGACGGCGACCCGCGCGTGCCAGCGCCCGGCGGGCTCGCGGGAGTGGTCCACGTACACCTGGAGGGTGATGGACTCGCCCGGTGCGAGCGTCCCCGAGGAGCGGCTCAGATAGAGCCAGTACGCGCCCTCGCTCGCCGACCAGCGCACCGGTGAACCCCCGGACGCCGTCAGCGTGATGAGGGTGGTGTCGCCGCTCGGCCGGGCCGCGACGGTGAGGCGCCCGGGGCCGGTCGAGGAGTGCGAGGGCGAGCCGCCGCTGATGACCTCCACGGAGACGTCGGGCGAGTGGCTGCCCGCGGTGAAGCGCGGTTCGGGGCCCTTGCGGGCGTTGCCCGCGTTCTCGTAGTCGTCCCGCGCGTGGTCGCTGCCGCCAGGACCGTCCTCGCTCGCGGTGACCGAACGGCCGTCGTGGCCCTCGCCGGTGAGCGGCGCGCCCCGGTAGGCGGACCAGAGGGCGAGCACCGGGGCGGCCACCACGGTGGCGACGACGGTGGTGGTGACGGCACGCGCGCGCAGCCGGTCGCGGCGGGCGGCGTGGTCCTTGGGGTCCATCGGGAAGCCGCGCCGGTCGTAGCGGGGACCGCCGCCGCGCGCGCGGGGGGCGTGCGCCATCGCCAGGTGCAGGGCGGTGCGGGGCGCCTCGACGACGGGGAGCGCGGCCGGGCTGACGGCGGTGCCGGGCCAGGCGCTGGAACCGGCGCGCTCGGCGGTGCGGCGGCAGTGCGGGCAGTCGTCGACGTGCCGGACGAGTTCGCGGCGCAGCGCGGTGCCGAGCAGCAGCTGGTTGTCGCCGGTGAGGCGGGCCACGATGGGGCAGCTGCCGGTCTCCACGACGGCGAGGGCGGCGCGGGTGCGCTCGACCTCGCAGGCGGCGGAGGCGAGCAGGCCGCGCGCCTTGGTGAGGTCCATGCCGAGCACGGCGGCGACCTCGGCCGGGGTGAGCTGGTGCCGCACGGCCAGTTCGAGGGCCTCGCGCTGTTCGGGGGTGGTTCCTGCGGCCTCCGGCCAGGCGAGCTGGGCGAGTTCGCGGCGCCGCTGCCGTGCCGTTTCTTCGGATGCCGGGGGGTGGGGGGCGGGGTGGCCTGTGTTGCCGGGGTCGCCGGCGGTCTTGGCGTCGGCGGCGCTCTTGGGGTCGCTGCTCTTGGCGTCACTGCCGGAACCACCCTGCGCGTGCCGGCCCTCCCGGCTGCGTTTGGCCTCGGCCAGCCGGCGCAGGCAGACCCAGCGGGCGAGCGCGTAGAGCCAGGCCTTGAGGTCCTTGGCGGCCTCGGGGCCGCGGGTGCCGCGGCGCTCGGCGAGGTGGAGCACGTCCCCCAGGGCCGCGGTCGCCGCGTCGTGATCGCAGAGTACGGAGAGGCAGTACGTGAACAGGCCGTCCAGATACGGCTCGTAGCGCACGGGCGGCGCGGTCCGGGGCGCCGGACGGGGCACCACGCGCTTGCGCGCGTCACGGTGCGCCCGGTGTGCGCCGGTTGCGTTCGTGGAAGTTTCCGGACTGCTGCTCATCACCCGTGCGAAGTTAGGCGGATGATGCAGCCGCGTTCCTCCCTCTTGCTCTCTTTTAATCCTTACGGGTGAACAGATCCCTCAAAAGGGGACAGGAACTCCCGATTCCGTGGCCTGTGCTCCTACGCGGGGCGAGCGCGCGTCGCGGAGCCGGCCGGGTTGTCAGTGGGCTCGGTTACGGTTTCGAGCATGGCTGCCCGTACGAAATCCGCCAAGGACCGTCCGTCCTACCGCTGCACCGAATGCGGTTGGCAGACGGCCAAGTGGCTCGGCCGCTGCCCCGAGTGCCAGGCCTGGGGGACGGTCGAGGAGTACGGCGCGCCCGCGGTCCGCACCACCGCCCCCGGCCGGGTCACCTCGTCCGCCGTGCCGATCGGCGAGGTCGACGGCCGCCAGGCCACCGCGCGCACGACCTCCGTGCCCGAGCTCGACCGGGTGCTCGGCGGCGGCCTCGTGCCCGGCGCCGTCGTGCTCCTCGCGGGCGAGCCGGGCGTCGGCAAGTCCACGCTGCTCCTGGACGTCGCGGCCAAGGCGGCCAGCGAGACGCATCGCACGCTCTATGTGACCGGTGAGGAGTCCGCGAGCCAGGTCCGGCTGCGCGCCGACCGCATCGGCGCCATCGACGACCACCTGTATCTCGCGGCGGAGACCGATCTGTCCGCCGTCCTCGGGCACTTGGACGCGGTCAAGCCCTCGCTCCTGGTCCTCGACTCGGTCCAGACGGTCGCCTCGCCCGAGATCGACGGGGCGCCCGGCGGCATGGCGCAGGTCCGCGAGGTGGCCGGCGCGCTGATCCGCGCCTCCAAGGAGCGCGGCATGGCCACCCTCCTGGTCGGTCACGTCACCAAGGACGGCGCGATCGCGGGCCCCCGCCTCCTGGAGCATCTCGTCGACGTGGTCCTCCAGTTCGAGGGCGACCGGCACGCGCGCCTGCGCCTCGTCCGCGGCGTCAAGAACCGGTACGGGACGACGGACGAGGTCGGCTGCTTCGAACTGCACGACGAGGGCATCACCGGACTCGCCGACCCCAGCGGCCTCTTCCTCACCCGCCGCGCCGAGCCCGTCCCCGGCACCTGTCTGACCGTGACCCTGGAGGGCCGCAGGCCGCTGGTCGCCGAAGTCCAGGCGCTGACCGTCGACTCGCAGATCCCGAGCCCGCGCCGCACCACCTCCGGTCTGGAGACCTCCCGCGTCTCGATGATGCTCGCCGTCCTGGAGCAGCGCGGCAGGATCACGGCCCTCGGCAAGCGCGACATCTACAGCGCGACGGTCGGCGGCGTGCGGCTGACCGAGCCCGCCGCGGACCTCGCCGTGGCCCTCGCGCTGGCGAGTGCGGCGAGCGACACCCCGCTGCCGAAGAATCTCGTGGCGATCGGCGAGGTGGGCCTGGCGGGCGAGGTCAGACGGGTCACGGGCGTGCAGCGCAGACTGGCCGAGGCGCACCGTCTGGGCTTCACCCACGCCCTCGTACCGGCCGATCCCGGCAGGATCCCCGCCGGTATGAAGGTCATGGAAGTCGCCGACATGGGGGACGCCCTGCGTGTCCTTCCGAGGTCCCGTCGCCGAGAGGCCCCACGGGAGGACGAAGAGCGCCGGTAGACTTTGCCCTGGTCTCGCCCATCCGTACGAAGCTCCGTACGCGACACGGTGCCGGCAGAGGCTCGGACAACCTGCGACCGAGGGAGTGCAGTGGCAGCCAACGACCGGGGAGCGGTTCCCGGCAAGCCGGGTTCCAGTTCCGGCGCCGATGTGCTGATGCGCGCCTCTCTGAGCGCCGTCGCACCCGGCCAGGCACTCCGTGACGGCCTTGAGCGCATCCTGCGCGGCAACACCGGCGGTCTGATCGTCCTCGGCTGGGACAAGACGGTCGAGTCGATGTGCACGGGCGGCTTCATCCTGGACGTGGAGTTCACGGCGACGCGCCTGCGTGAGCTGTGCAAGCTCGACGGCGGCATCGTCCTGGACAAGGACATCACCAAGATCCTGCGGGCCGGCGTGCAGCTGGTGCCGGACCCGACGATCCCCACGGAGGAGACCGGCACGCGGCACCGCACGGCGGACCGCGTGAGCAAGCAGGTCGGCTTCCCGGTCGTCTCCGTCTCCCAGTCGATGCGGCTGATCGCGTTGTACGTGGACGGGCAGCGCCGCGTCCTGGAGGACTCGGCGGCGATCCTCTCCCGCGCCAACCAGGCGCTGGCCACCCTGGAGCGGTACAAGCTCCGCCTCGACGAGGTCGCGGGCACGCTCTCCGCGCTGGAGATCGAGGACCTGGTGACGGTGCGGGACGTCACGGCGGTCGCGCAGCGCCTGGAGATGGTGCGGCGCATCGCCACGGAGATCGCCGAGTACGTGGTGGAGCTCGGCACGGACGGGCGGCTTCTCGCCCTGCAGCTGGACGAGTTGATCGCGGGCGTCGAGCCGGAGCGGGAGCTGGTCGTCAGGGACTACGTGCCCGAGCCGACGGCCAAGCGGTCGCGCACGGTCGACGAGGCGCTCGCGGAGCTGGACTCCCTCACGCACGCGGAGCTCCTCGAACTGCCCACGGTGGCGCGTGCGCTGGGCTACACGGGCTCGCCGGAGGCGCTGGACTCCGCGGTGTCCCCGCGGGGCTTCCGCCTCCTCGCCAAGGTCCCCCGGCTCCCCGGCGCGATCATCGACCGCCTGGTCGAGCACTTCGGCGGCCTGCAGAAGCTGCTCGCCGCCAGCGTGGACGACCTCCAGACGGTGGACGGCGTCGGCGAGGCGCGGGCGCGGAGCGTACGGGAGGGGCTTTCGCGGTTGGCGGAGTCTTCGATCTTGGAGCGTTACGTCTAGTCGCTGGGCCGGGGCGTTGAGGGGTGCCGGGCGGTGACGTTGGTGGGCCGGTGCTTTTTGGGGGTTGCCGGGGCCGTCCGGGGTTTTGCGGAGTGTGGCGGTTCCGGGCCGGCAGTAAAGGGCGCTCCGCTGCGCTACGCGTCGGCTTCGCCGATTCCGCTGCGCTCCACCCTTGACTCCCGTCCCTCCACCGCAGCTTGACCATTGACCCGGACGGCCAGGGGTGGGGCCGACGGGAACGGGGGGTTGGGTCATCACCTTTCGCTGCCGGGTGCGGCCCGGCCCAACGCGAGTGCACGCCACGGTTGGGGTGGGGCCCATCGGCTTGCCTCGACGCTCGGGCCACCGGCCACCGGCCACTGGGTATTGCCGACCGGCAGCCCCGCCCCTCTCCGTCACCTACTTTGGGAAAGTTGCGAAGTGAGGTGCCGCGCGCCCCCTTCCACACCCGAGCGCCCCCAGAAGAACTCCCCACTCCCGAGCTCGGACGGGGCGCGTTGGTGATGTGAGGGGGGCGCGCGGCGGACCCATTCGCAACTTTCCCGAAGTAGGTGCCAGGGAGCCAGCCCAACCCAACCCGGCCCGGCCCGGCCCGGCCCGGCCCGAAATAGGTAGCCCCCGGACCCAACAGCACCTCGCCCCTGACACGCGCCCACGATGGGCCGGTCCGCACCCGGCAGCGAAATGGGATGACCCGAGCAGCGAAGCCGATGAGTTCCGCCCCGACCGGGACGTCGGCGTACGTTGAGACGGGCCGCACCCGGCAGCGAGACGTGACGACCCATCCCCCGGTTCCCGCCGGCCCCACCCCTGGCCGTCCGGGTCGAAGTTCAGGTCGCGGTGGAGGGACGGGAGTCAAGGGTGGAGCGCAGCGGAATCGGCGAAGCCGACGCCCGAAGGGCGCCCTTTACTGCTGGCCCGGAACCGCCACACTCCGCAAAACCCCGGACGGCCCCGGCAACCGCCAAAAGGCACCGACCCACCGAAGTCACCGCCCCCGTACGCCTGACAACGCCCCGGCCCACCCGCCCAGGGTCAGTCCTTTTCGAGGACGAATGACGCTCGGGCCGTCCCCAGCCCAGGCGCCTTCGCCTCGACCAGATACGTCCCCGCCTTCGCCGATCCCGCCGAAGGCGTCGCGCACTCCGGGGCGCTGGCCCGCCGGTCCCACCGGACCTCGTGCGTGATGCGGCCCTCTCCCGGCACCCGCAGCAGCAGGCTGCCGTTGCCGGACGGGCAGTCGGCCGAGGACCAGAACTTCTCGTCGCCGTCGGCCTGAGTGATCGTCAGGACCGTTCCCTTGCCGCCGAGATCGACCTTGCAGGCCTTGCCTCCGCTGTTCTCGGCGATCAGCTCGAACTTCGGTTTCTCGTCGACCGCGTACCGGTTCTCGATGCTGCGCACGGTCAACTTCACGACACCACTGGTGCAGTTGGGCAGCCGCGAACCGGCCGGCAGCCGGTCGGCCGAACCACCGCCGCCGCCACCGCCCTTGCCGTCGTCGGAGCCACCGGCACCGCCGGAGCCCGAACCCGCCGAGCCGCCGGAGCCACCGGAACCGCCCGAACCTCCGGAGCCCGAGCCGCTGGAACCGCCCGAACCGGAGCCGGAGCCCTCGCTCGACTCGTCCCGCCCGCCCGGGTGTTGGCTGATCGCGGGTCCGGACCCGGTGGGGCCGGGAGTGATGGACGTGGCGGGTCCGTTGCCGCCAGGACCGTCGGCGTTGTTCTTGCCGCCGCCGCCACCGGAGGTGACGACCCAGACGACAAGGAGCGCCAGCAGGCCGAATACGGACAGCAGAACGGCCCTCCGACGCCAGTAGATGGTGGAGGGAAGCGGCCCGACCGGATTGCGCAGAGATCCCACGCCCAAACCTTACGAGAGATCCGCTCCTTCTCCCGCCCCACCCGCCGCCTTGAGCGACAAAGTTTGCCGATCATCATTCCGGAATCGCGGTCCGCGCCATCCGAACCGTCCCCCACCCCTGTCCATCGTCAGGGGCTGTGACCGGACGAACGCCAGGTGTGACGATTGGGCCGCACTCCGTACCGTCCGCAATCATGGACACCATGAGCGACGACCTCTACCGCGACATCACCGACTTCGCCCACGACACACCGTCGTGGTTCCAGCACCTCGCGGAGGTGTGGACGGAGCTCGGCCTGCTGCTCTTCGGCGTGCTCTTCATCGTCGCCTGGTGGCGGGCCCGGCGCGGGGAGCCCCGCGCCCTGGCGATCGCGGTGCTCGCTCCGCTGACCACCGCGGTGGCGTATGTGTGCAGCGAGGTGGTCAAGTCCGCGATCGACGAGGAACGCCCCTGCCGGGCCGTGACCGGCGCGCTGAACCCCCTCGTCCAGTGCCCGCCGCACGGCGACTGGTCCTTCCCCAGCAACCACTCGACGATCGCGGGCGCCGCGGCCGTCGGCCTCGCGCTCGCCTGGCCGCGCATCGCGGCCCTGACGGTGCCGATGGCCGTGCTCATGGCCTTCTCGCGGGTCTTCGTCGGCGTGCACTACCCGCACGACGTGGCGGTGGGTCTGGTCTTCGGCGCGCTGATCGTCTTCGTGCTCGTGCGGATCATGACGCGGCCCGTGGCGCGGATCACTCTGGCCATGCGGGGCTCGTCGACGGGGATCGTGAAGTGGTTCGCGGGCCCGGGACCCCGGCGCGCCGCGGTGTCCGCCTCCGCCTCGACTCCCTACGCGGCGCAAGGGCAGGTTCCGCCTCATGGCGCTGCGCCGCACGAGGCGTACGACCCGGCGGCGTACGACGCGCCGACCATGAGCTTCCGTCGCGACGACATGCCCCGGCACTGAGCCGGTCGCGGCCGGTCAGGCTCCGTCCGGGACAAGCCCCGCTTCGTACGCGACGATCGCCGCCTGGACGCGGTTCTTGACCCCCAGCCGGTCGAGGACCGCGCTCACATACGCCTTCACCGTGCCTTCCACGAGGTGCAGCCGGGCCGCGATCTCCGGGTTGGACAGGCCCGCCCCGACCAGGCCGAGCACCTCGCGCTCGCGCGGGGTGAGGGCCTCGACGCGGGCGCGGGCGGTGACGCCCCGGCCGAGCCGCCGGGCGCCGACACCGTCGATGACGTGCCGGGCGACCCGGGGCGAGAGGAACGCGGCGCCGCCCGCCACCGCCCGTACACCCGCGATGAGTTCGTGCGGGTCGCCGGACTTCAGGAGGAAGCCGGTGGCCCCGCCGCTCAGGGCCCGCGCGATGTAGGCGTCCTCGGAGAAGGTCGTCAGCATCGCGACACCGGTGCCGGGCAGCGTACGGACGATCTCCTCGCCGGCGGCGAGGCCGTCGAGGCGGGGCATGCGGATGTCGAGCAGGGCGACGTCGGGCCGGTGGGCCTGCGCGAGCGCCACCGCCTCGCGACCGTCGCCGGCCTCCGCGACGACCTCGATGCCGCGGCCCGCGGAGAGGATGGCACGCACGCCGGCGCGGATCATGGCCTCGTCGTCGGCGAGCAGGACGCGGATGGTGGATTTCCCCTGGTCGCTGTTCTCGTCATTCACCGTGCGCGCTCCCTGTCCCTCTTGTTGTCTCTCTTGTTCTTCTGTTCTCGTCGGCCTCGCCCGCCGTGGGGATGACGGCCTTGTCCACGAGGGTGCCGTGGCGGGTGAAGCAGAGCCTGAAGTGGGTGACCGCGGTGAACAGTTCGCCGCTCGCGCGGTAGTACGCGCAGTCGGCGCCCGTGGGTGGCGGCGTCGGCGCCCGCTCCAGTGGCGGGTCGGAGACGGTCCGCTCCGGGAGTACGCGCTCCACTTCGGTGCGGGTCTCGCCGATGCGCAGGCGCGCGTAGTCGGCGGGGTCCAGGACGGAGTGGGTGCGGGAGTACGCGTACCAGGCGAAGGTTCCGCCGATCAGCAGCGCACCCGTGGTGACCGCGGCGCCGAAGGCGATGACCGTGCGGCGTCGGGCGTGGAGCGGGGGCGGGGTCGGGGAAGGCGGCGGGGGTGGGCCGCCGGGTGGCAGGCGGGCGGTCACGCGGAAGCCGTGGTCGTGCGGGCCGGCTTCGAAGGTGCCGCCCAGGTCCGTGACGCCGGTGCGCAGGGCGCGCAGGCCGGAGCCGCCGCCGGAGGGGGGCGGGGAACCGGGGTGGGCCGGGCGGCCGTTGGTGACGGTGACGGTTGTCGCGGGGGCGTGGCTGTCGGGGGCGTCGTGTGTCAGCGTCACCGAGACGGGGGCGCCGGGTGCGTGTTTCGCCGCGTTGGTGAGGGCTTCCTGGACCACGCGGTGGGCGGTGGCTCGGGTCAACTCGGTCCGGGCGGGGTCGCCTTGTGAGGGGAGCGGGGCGCCCTCCTCGACGTACGTGATGTCCAGGCCCGACTCCGAGGCGCGGGCCACGAGTGCGGCGACGCTCTCGCCCGCGGGGGCCAGCGGGGCCTGCTCGTCGCCGTCCTCGCGGAGCAGGCCGATGATGGCGTGCAGGCGGTCCGTGGCCTGCGAGGCGGCGGCGCGGAGGTCCGCGGCGGCCTCCCGGTGCGGGTCCGGCAGGTCGGGGGCGACCTGGAGGGCGCCCGCCCGTACGGCGATCAGACTCAGTTCGTGGCCCAGGGAGTCGTGCATGTCCTGGGCGATACGGGCGCGTTCGCGCAGCCGGGCGCGGTCGGCGACGATGCGCTGTTCGCGCTCCAGCTGGTCGGCGCGGGCCCAGCCGGCGGCGGCCAGTTCACGGCCCTGCCGCCAGTAACGGCCCGCGAGCCAGGGGAAGACGGCGCCGAAGAGCAGCGTCGCCATGAGGACGAGCCACTCCACGACCGGGTCGACGTCCCGCACGGCGATCTTGACGGTGCCGAGGAGGGCGATGCCCCCGAAGGCGAGGAGGGCGGGGCGCGCACGGTCCGCGCGGCGGCCGAGGAGCAGGGCGAAGACGGCGAAGGCGGGGCCGTAGGCGAGGGTGAAGAGGGAGGGGGCGGTGGCGAGGCCGAGGGCGGCGGGGAGGAGGAAGGCGAGGAGGGGGCGGGAGCGGGAGAGGACGGTGGCGGCGGCGAGGGCGGCCAGGCCGGTGAGTTGCTGGGCGAGGGGCCGGGGTTCGTTCAGACCGAGACGGTTCACGGTCAGGACGGGGGTGGCGAGGGCGGCCCAGAGGAGGGCGGGGCGTGTGCGGTGGCCTTTTGTGCGGGTGGTTATGTGTCCGTCCTCGGTTCGGCGGGGTCCCTCGCCTGTACGTCGTTCCACGGGGGTGACGTTACGTTTTGTGGGGCGGCCCGCGCCTCTGCCGATCGTCAGGTTCTCCGCGCGGTCGACGTCCTCGTCCTTCCGCGTCCGTGCCCTTACGGGTTGACCGTCTCCCCCTGCACCGTCCCGTTCCGGCCCGCCGCTCCGCGGCGGTCTTCCCACCCACCCACCCTTACGCACACCACCCCGCCGGCGCGGCAAGCCCAGGCTGCACGAACCCACGGGGCGGGGCCCCATCCTCGGCCGCAGACGTCGACCTCCCACCGCACCCCGCCGCTCCGCGACGGCCCCACCTCCCCCTGCACCGTCCCACCCCTGCCCCGCCGCTCCGCGGCGGTTTCCCCACCCACCCGCCCCTACCTGGCGGCCCCGGCGCGGGGCAAACGGGCGGGCGGGTGGGAGAGGCCGCCGCGGAGCGGCGGGGCGCGGTCACTCACGGGCCGGGCCACCTGACAGAGCAGAGGCCCACGGTGACGACCGCCCCTACCGAGCGGAATCGGTTCGGGGCAAACGGGTGGGCGGGTGGGAGAAGTCGCCGCGGAGCGGCGGGGCGCGGGGCAAACGAGTGGGTGGGTTGGGAGAGGCCGCCGCGGAGCGGCGGGGGGGCTCACGGGCCGGGCCACCCGACGTCGGCGGGACCACACGACGGCCCGCTCCTACCCGGCGGAATCGGCGCGGGGCAAACGGGCGGGCGGGTGGGAGAAGCCGCCGCGGAGCGGCGGGGCGCGGGCACTCACGGGTCGGGCCACCTGACGGCGGCAGAGACCCACCGTGACCACCCGCCGCGGAGCGGCGACGTACGGCCACCCCCACCCACCCGCAGGGAACACCCCCACCCGGGGCCCGAGGCCGCCCCGCCCGGCCCCCCCACCCGTAAAACCGCAAAGGCCCCCGCGTGGGCGGACCCGCACCCCACCACCCCCGTGGCAGGATCGGTGATGCCATGACTGCTCCCACGAAGCCCATGCCGAACGGCCCCGCCCCCCGACACACCACCGGCGACGCCCACGCCGCCCCCGTCGCCCCCGCCACCTCCGCCGCCGGAGACGTCCCCGCATCCGTCGGCGAGGCCCTGCACACCCCCGTCATCGCGTGGTTCGACACGCACGCCCGTGATCTGCCGTGGCGCCGCGAGGACGCCGGGCCGTGGGGCGTGATGGTCAGTGAGTTCATGCTCCAGCAGACGCCGGTGAGCCGCGTCCTGCCCGTCTACGAGCAGTGGCTCGCCCGCTGGCCCCGCCCCGCCGACCTCGCCAAGGAGGCGCCCGGGGAGGCCGTCCGCGCCTGGGGCCGGCTCGGCTATCCGCGCCGCGCCCTGCGGCTGCACGGCGCCGCCGTCGCCATAACGGAGCGGCACGGCGGTGACGTGCCCACGCAGCACGCCCAGTTGCTCGCGCTGCCCGGCATCGGGGAGTACACGGCGGCGGCCGTGGCCTCGTTCGCGTACGGGCAGCGGCACGCCGTCCTGGACACCAACGTCCGCCGGGTCTTCGCGCGGGCGGTGACCGGCGTCCAGTACCCGCCGAACGCGACGACCGCCGCCGAGCGCAAGCTCGCCCGCGCCCTGCTGCCCGAGGACGAGCGCACCGCGTCCCGGTGGGCGGCCGCCTCGATGGAGCTGGGCGCGCTCGTCTGCACCGCCAAGAACGAGAACTGCGCGCAGTGCCCGATCGCCGCGCAGTGCGCCTGGCAGACGGCGGGCAAGCCCGCGCACGAGGGCCCGGCCCGCCGCGGTCAGACGTACGCGGGGACGGACCGTCAGGTGCGGGGCAAGCTGCTCGCCGTGTTGCGCGAGGCCGTGACGCCGGTGCCGCAGGCCGCGCTCGACCGGGTGTGGGACGAGCCGGTGCAGCGGGCCCGCGCGCTGGACGGACTGGTCGCGGACGGTCTCGTGGAGCCACTGCCGGACGGCCTGTACCGTCTGCCCCTGACCTGACGCCCGCGGCTGTTACACAACCTACGTACAGCCGTGCGTCCGCCGCTGGCTGCTCCGCACAACCCCGTGACAACGCCTCCGTACCTTCATATCCGTACCGCAGAGCAGGGACAGCGGTCGGCAATGGGGACGGAACGGAGGCGGTTGGGTATGGCGCACGGCGAGGTGCTCGAGTTCGAGGAGTACGTCCGCACACGGCAGGACGCTCTGCTGCGCAGTGCCCGACGCCTGGTCCCGGACCCCGTGGACGCCCAGGACCTGCTCCAGACCGCGCTCGTGCGGACGTACGGCCGCTGGGACGGCATAGCCGACAAGCGCCTCGCGGACGCCTATCTGCGCCGCGTCATGATCAATACGCGTACGGAGTGGTGGCGGGCCCGCAAGCTCGAAGAGGTGCCCACCGAGCAGCTGCCGGACGCGAGCGTGGAAGACTCCACCGAGCAGCACGCGGACCGCGCGCTGCTGATGGACATCATGAAGGTGCTCGCTCCCAAGCAGCGCAGCGTGGTCGTGCTGCGACACTGGGAGCAGATGTCCACGGAGGAGACGGCCGCCGCCCTCGGCATGTCGGCCGGAACGGTCAAGAGCACGCTGCACCGGGCGCTCGCCCGGCTCCGCCAGGAGCTGGAGAGCCGCGACCTGGGCGCCCGCGCGCTCGAACGTGAGGAGCGGGAGAGTTGCGCGGCCTAGGCCCCCGGGTCAGAAAGAGCGTCAAGGCGGTGAGCGCGGCGATGGCCGCGGTCGCCGCCCTCGGCCTTTTGCTCTCCGCCTGCGCGACGGGCGGCTCCGGCGCCCGCGACGAGGGTCCCGCCCGCAGCGAGCCGGTGGTCTCCACGGCGCCGTCCCCGTCGTCCTCGGCCGCCGTGCCGACGAAGAAGATCGACGCGGTGCGGCTGGTGAAGAACGATCCGAAGGTCAGCCCGGTCATCAAGCGCGAGCTGAAGCCGTGCGTGGGGAAGGCCTACCCGGTCGACGTGTCGTACGGGAACCTGACCGGCGGATCGTCGTCCGATGTCGTGGTGAACGTGCTGACCTGCGGCGACGCGGTGGGCATCGGCAGCTACGTGTATCGCGCCCAGGGCGGCGGGTACGAGAATGTGTTCACGGCCGAGGAACCCGCCTCCGTCTACGCGGAGATCGACCGCGGCGACCTGGTCGTGACACAGCAGCTGTATGCGAAGGGTGACTCGGTGGCCTATCCATCCGGCGAGGAAGTGATCACGTACCGCTGGTCGTCGAACCGCTTCACCGAGCAGGGGCGTACGCGCAACGACTTCGGCAACGCGGTCGACGAACCGAGCGAACCGGCCGCGAACTGATCCCCTCCCTGACCACGAGCCCCGCACACCGCACCGCCGCACCGCCGCACCGCCGCACCGACAAGGACTGAGAGCACCCGATGGCAGAGCAGACCCACGTCCTGTTCGTCGAGGACGACGACGTCATCCGCGAAGCGACCCAGTTGGCCCTGGAGCGTGACGGCTTCGCGGTGACCGCGATGCCCGACGGACTCTCGGGTCTGGAGGCATTCCGCGCCGACCAGCCGGACATCGCCCTGCTCGACGTGATGGTGCCGGGCCTCGACGGCGTCTCGCTGTGCCGCCGCATCCGCGACGAGTCCACGGTCCCGGTCATCATGCTGTCGGCGCGTGCCGACTCCATCGACGTCGTGCTCGGCCTGGAGGCCGGCGCCGACGACTACGTGACCAAGCCGTTCGACGGTGCCGTCCTGGTCGCCCGGATCCGCGCCGTGCTGCGCCGCTTCGGCCACGCCGGCGGGACGGGCTCGGCGGCGTCCGGCCAGGAGGAGGGCGACGCGGCGGACGGCGGCGTGCTGAACTTCGGCGACCTGGAGATCGACACGGTCGGCATGGAGGTGCGCAAGGACGGCGCACCGGTGGCGCTGACGCCGACCGAGATGCGCCTGCTCCTCGAATTCTCGTCCGCGCCCGGCACGGTCCTCTCCCGCGACAAGCTCCTGGAGCGCGTGTGGGACTACGGCTGGGGCGGTGACACCCGCGTCGTCGACGTCCATGTGCAGCGGCTGCGTACGAAGGTGGGCCAGGACCGCATCGAGACGGTCCGCGGCTTCGGCTACAAACTCAAGGCGTGAACGGGCGCGTGAGCGCAACCGCCCAACTCAGCGCAACCGGCCAGTTCAGCGCAACCGACCAATTCGGCGTACTCATCGACGCACCCAGGGGACGACACATATGAACGGGGGACGCAGGGCGGTCGAACGCGTCCGTGAGCGGTTCCGGACCGGCCTGCGCCTGCGTACGGGCGTGCGCTGGAAGATCGCCGCGGCCATCGCACTGGTCGGCGCGCTCGTCGCCATCGCGCTGAGCCTGGTCGTGCACAACGCCGCACGCGTCTCGATGCTCGACAACGCCCGCGACGTGCAGGACGAGCGGATCCAGTTCGCCCTGCGGCTCTACTCCTCCGCCTCCCAGCGGCAGACCCTGCAGTTCGGCACGAAGGTCGACGACCCCGAGCTCCCGCAGGACCTGCGGCAGAAGGTCCTCAGGGGTCGCCGCGCCACCTTCGTCGAGGAGAAGACCGACGGCGTGCCCGACATCTGGGCCGCCGTGCCGCTGGCGGACGGGCACGTCCTCTCGCTGCACTCCCGGTTCACCGACCGCAGCGCCACCGTCATGAAGGACCTCGACCAGGCGCTGGTCATCGGCTCGATCACGGTCGTCTTCGGCGGCTGCGCGCTGGGCGTGCTGATCGGCGGCCAGCTGTCGCGCCGGCTGCGCAAGGCGGCGACGGCGGCGAGCGAGGTCGCCCAGGGGCAGACGGACGTGAGCGTCCGCGAGGCCATCGGCGGCGTCATGCGGGACGAGACCGACGACGTGGCGAGCGCCGTGGACGCCATGGCCGACGCCCTCAAGCAGCGTCTGGAGGCCGAGCGCCGGGTCACCGCGGACATCGCGCACGAGCTGCGCACACCCGTGACCGGGCTGCTCACGGCGGCCGAGCTGCTGCCGCCCGGCCGTCCGACCGAGCTGGTCAGGGACCGGGCGCAGGCGATGCGCACGCTCGTCGAGGACGTACTGGAGGTGGCGCGGCTCGACTCCGCCGCCGAGCGGGCCGAGCTGCAGGACATCACCCTCGGCGAGTTCGTGTCCCGGCGGATGGCGGTCCTGACCACCGATGTGACGGTGACGGTCGTGCACGAGTCGGAGGTCACCACCGACCCGCGCCGCCTGGAACGCATCCTCGGCAACCTCGTCGCCAACGCCACCAAGCACGGCAAGCCGCCCATCGAGGTCAGCGTGGAGGGCCGGGTCGTCCGGGTCCGCGACCACGGCCCCGGTTTCCCCGAGGCGCTCCTGAACGAGGGGCCGAGCCGTTTCCGTACCGGCAGCGCCGACCGGGCGGGCCACGGGCACGGCCTCGGCCTGACGATCGCGGCGGGCCAGGCACGGGTGCTCGGCGCGCGGCTCACCTTCCGCAACGTACGTCCGGCGGGGGCGTCGCCCGACGAGCCGGCCGAGGGCGCGGTGGCGGTGCTGTGGCTGCCGGAGCACGCGCCGACGAACACGGGGAGCTATCCGGTGCTGCAGCTGCCGGACAACTTCTGAGGCACTCCCCCACGATCACGACGACGGCCCCCGGCGCCGAAGCGCCGGGGGCCGTCGTCCGCCGAGGCGGGGCAGGCAGAGGTCAGACGGGTTCCGCTACCGTCGTCCCGGACGGCCGCGCGGAGTCCCCACCCGCGTTCCCGGTCGTCTTGTCCGCACCGTCGGCCGTCTTGCCGGCGCCGTCGGCCGTGGCCTCGGCGCCGTCGACCATCTTCTCCGCACCGTCGAGGGCCGCACCCTTGTCCAGGGCCACACCCTTGTCGGCGACGGCGGCCTTGTCCGCCGGTCCCGACCCCCGCAGCGGCACCTCCTTCACGAAGAGCGCGGCGAGCAGCGCGGCGACGCTGATCGCGGCGCCCAGCAGGAAGGCCGAGTGCGTACCGGCCGACACCGCGTGCTGGTACGCGTCCTGCACGACCTGCGGCAGCGCCTCGAAGCGCGGTCCGGTCAGCTGCGACGTCTCCCCGGTGGCCTGGCCGCCCGCCGACCCGGCCCGCTCGGCCATCACGTCGGCGACGCGGTTGTTGAAGAGCACGCCCATGATCGCGACGCCGAAGGAGGAGCCGAGCGTACGGAAGAGGGTGGCCGAGGACGACGCCACGCCCATGTCCTTCATCTCGACGCTGTTCTGCGCGACGAGCATCGTGATCTGCATCAGGAAGCCCATGCCGGCGCCGAGCACGGCCATGTAGAGGCCCGAGGTGAGGCGGGTCGTCTCGGTGTCCATCCGCGACAGCAGGTAGAAGCCGGTGATCATCAGGATGGTGCCGACGATCGGGAAGGCCCGGTACTTGCCGGTGGAGGTGGTGACCCGTCCCGCGACCATCGAGACGGCCATCATCGAGAGCAGCATGGGCAGCAGCAGCAGACCGGAGTTGGTCGCGGACGCGCCCTGCACGGTCTGCTGGTAGAGCGGCAGGAAGAGCATCGCGCCGAACATCACGAAGCCGGTGATGAAGCCGATCACGGCCATCAGCGAGAAGTTGCGGCTGGTGAAGATGTGCAGCGGCAGAATCGGTTCGGCGGCCTTCTTCTGTACGAAGAGGAAGCCGACGAGCGAGGCGACGCCGATGCCGATGAGCTCCATGATCACGGCGGAGCCCCAGGCGTACTCCGTACCGCCCCAGGTGGTGACCAGCACGAGCGCGCTGATCCCCACGGTGAGCAGGGCCGCGCCGAGATAGTCGATGCGTCCCTGCGCCTTCTTCTTGGGCAGGTGCAGGACGGCGGTGACCATGGCGAGCGCGACGACGCCCAGCGGCAGGTTGATGTAGAAGGCCCAGCGCCAGCCGAGGTGGTCGGTGATGGAGCCGCCGACTAGCGGGCCGCCGATCATCGCGACCGCCATGACGCCGGTCATCATGCCCATGTACTTGCCGCGCTCCCGCGGCGGCACCAGGTCACCGATGATCGCCATGACGCCGACCATCAGCCCGCCCGCGCCGAGCCCCTGGATCGCGCGGAAGCCGATGAGCTGGTTCATGTCCTGCGCCATGCCGCTGAGCGCGGATCCGGCGAGGAAGATGACTATCGCGGTGAGGAACGAGCCCTTGCGCCCGTACATGTCACCGAGCTTGCCCCAGATGGGGGTGGAGGCGGCGGTCGCCAGGGTGTAGGCGGTCACCACCCACGACAGGTGCGCCATGCCGCCGAGGTCGCCGACGATGGTCGGCATCGCGGGGCTCACGATCATGTTGTCGAGCATCGCGAGCAGCATCGTGATCATCAGCGCCATCAGGACGACGCGCACGCTGCGCGGCTGTGGCTCGGCCTTCCCCGCTCCGGCCTTGGTTTTCTCTGCCATGTTCCCCACTCCCCGTACTCCCCGCCCTGTCCTGGGCCGACTCCGGTACCGGCACCCCGGCACTTACTTGCCGCCCGGCTAGCTGTCTACACTGAGGGAAGGTAGACCCCTAACTAGCCGGGCGTCAAGTAAGTTAAATCGAAGTTCAGTGGAGTCGAGGAGCACCCCGATGGGCACGCGCACAGGCACGAACAAGCAGCAGCGCCGCGGGAACACTCGCCAACGCATTCAGGACGTTGCCCTCGAACTCTTCGCCGAGCAGGGATACGAGAAGACGTCGCTCCGGGAGATCTCGGAGCGCCTGGAGGTCACGAAGGCGGCGCTGTACTACCACTTCAAGACCAAGGAAGACATCCTGACCAGCATCTTCGATGACCTGACCAGGCCCATCGACGAGCTGATCGCCTGGGGCCACGAGCAGCCGCAGCCGGCCTCACTGGAGATTAAGACCAAGGTCCTGACCCGCTACAGCGAGATCCTGATCGACGCGGCGCCGCTCTTCCGCTTCATGCAGGAGAACCAGGCCACGATGCGCGACCTGAAGACCGGCGAGAGCTTCAAGGACCGCATGCTCGGCCTCTACGACCTCCTCAAGGACCCGGAAGCCGCGATGTCCGACCAGGTGCGCTGCTTCAGCGCGCTCTTCACGATGCACGGCGGGATGTTCGTGCTCAAGGACGTCGAAGGCGACCCCGAGGAGAAGCGCGAGGCCATCCTGGAGGTCGCCATCGATCTGGTGACACGGGCGCACACGGGCACGTAGCCACCACCCTTACGGGCCGTACGGGTCAGACCTTGACGCCCACCGAGTGGAGGAAGGCGACCGGGTCGACGGCCGAGCCGTAGTTGGGGTTGGTGCGGATCTCGAAGTGCAGGTGCGGACCGCTGGAGTTGCCGGTGTTGCCCGACTGGGCGATGTGCTGGCCGGTGCCGACGGTCTGGCCCACCCGGACGTCGATCCGGGAGAGGTGCGCGTACTGGGAGAACGTGCCGTTGCTGTGCTTGATCACGATGGCGTTGCCGTACGCGGGGCCGTCACCGGCACCGACGGGGCCGGCCTTGACGACGGTGCCGCCGTGCACGGAGGCGACCGGGGTGCCGACCGGCACGGCGAAGTCCTGGCCGGAGTGCTTGCTCGACCACATGTTGCCGCCGAGGCCGAACTTCGCGGAGAGCGTGTAGTTGCTGACCGGGTCGACCCAGGCGGCGGCCTTGGCGGCGGCGGCCTTCTTGACGTCGGCGGCCTTCTTGGCCTGCGCCTCGGCCTTCTTGGCCTGGGCGTCGGCCTGCGCCTTGACCGAGTTCACGGTGACGCCGGGCAGCGCGCCGCCGCTCTTCGCGTCCCCCGCGGCGACCGAGACCCCGCCGCCGAGGACCGCCGACGCTCCGACGCCGAGGGCGAGGACGGCCACACGGGTGCCGAGGAACGAGGAGCGGGGGGTCTGGGTGCGCTTGAGCATGAGGATGTCCTCCGGGGTGTACGACGGCGACGCCTGACGCGACGACCGAGGGGGGCATGAACGGACCCGGCGGGCGGAGGGGGCGGGTGAGAGTCACCCACGTCCCCGTGGACCGCGCTTCACCGGGTCAGCCATCCCTTGGTAACCCCCGTCCCCACGGATGCTCAAACACCCCTTCTACTACCCGGAGCCGTAGCGGCCCGGCAGTATTTAGTCCCCTTGAGCCTCTGAAATCCGGACAATTCCCCCTTGAGTGGAAAGAGGGGCGTTCGGCGGCGACGCAGGTTTACCCGCACGTCGGGCGCCCCCTCGACTCCCGGCCCCGCCGGGCGCGGGCCGACCTCACGGGGGCGCGACGGAGGTCCCGGAGGTGGCGGGCCGAAGGTCCCGGGCGCGCGCCCTTCCGGGTCGACTATTCCGTGTAGTACGTGACGTAGGTCCTGTGCGCCATGTCACCGGGGCGGGAGATCCAAGGGCGGCGATTGTGACCCCGAGCACGGATGCGGCACCCCTCTCCTCATGGTCGCGGTCACCGGTTGAGCTGGAACCACACACCCTTGCCGGCACCGGCGGGGGTGACGCCGCACAGGTCCGACAGCGCGGTCACGAGGAAGAGCCCCCGCCCGCAGTCGTCCCCGGCGAGGGCCCGCCGGGGCGCGGGCAGCCGGTCGCTCCCGTCGTAGACGGCGATCCGTACGTGCGTCTCGGCGACGGCCGCCCGAAGGTGGACGTCACCTCTGGCGTGCCGGTGCACATTGGTGACGAGCTCGGAGGTGCAGAGTGCGGCGACCTCACCGAGGTGCCCGAGCCCGAGGGTCTCCAGGGTGCCGCGCACGAAGTCCCGGCACACCTTGGCGCATTGGGCTCCGCCCGGGGTGAACAGGGTGTAGGTCTGGGGCAGTTCGGGTTCGCGCGGGACAACCGCGCAGGGATGTTCGGGTACGCCCATGAGACGCCTCCATGGCGTGCGGGTCGCTGCTTCGACGGATGGACCGACCGCGCCGGCCCGACCGCAGTGGCCTACCACCCCTCGCGGGCAACTCCACGTCCGGCACGGGGAGTTGGTACGGGCGGTGCGCTTCTGCGGGCGGGCATGACGGTGTTACTGCGTCGACAGCGAGGCTTCCGGCTTCGGTGCGTGAGCGTCGCCATACGTAACGTAGCGAGTGCTGGCTCAGATCTGCAACCTGATCCGTGAAGTTGGTGGACCCGGACCGATCGGGCGCGGCAAACTATGACGCAAACACCAGAAAGGCCCGCATGGCGCTGCGCACGTACATCACGGAACGGCAGAGGAGACTCGGGGCCGAACTGCGCAAGCTGCGCGAAGCGGCAGGGTTGTCGGTCAACGCGGCAAGCTCACGGATCGGGATGGGCGCCGCCCACCTCAGTCATGTCGAAGCCGCCCGCACAGCCGTCGCGGCCGACCGGCTCGCCGCTCTTCTCCTGACGTATGACGTCAAATCTGAGCCCTATGCAGAGGCGCTGGCCTCGCTGGCGGAAAGCGACGGTAAGGGGTGGTGGTCGGAGTACCGGCGCTCCCTTCCCCAGCGCACCCTAGATCTGGCCGAGCTGGAATCCGGGGCGAGCCGCATCTACAGCTACGAAACCCTGGTTCTGCCGGGGCTCCTCCAGACGGAGGCGTACATGCGTGCCCTCTTCCGGAGCTCGCGCCCGACGGCACGGGACGCCGAGATCGCGGAGCTGATCGCGTTCCGCCGGGCGCGGCAACGGTCGACCCTCGAACCGTCAGGCCCTCACCTGCACGTGGTCGTGCACGAGGCTGCCGTCCGGGTGCTTGTCGGAGGCGCCCGTGTCATGCGGGAACAGCTCACGCATCTGCTGCACACGGCCGCGCTGCCCAACGTCACTTTGCAGATCCGCCCGTTCGACGCCGGCCCGGGCCCCTGGCTGAGCGCCCCCTTCCTCCAGATCGAACCCGCGGTCGCCCGCTTGGGCACCGTCATCCTGGAGCATCCCGCGGCCCGCGTCGTCCTGGACGACGAAGACTCCCTGACCCGCTACCGGGCGACCTTCGCCGACTTGTGCCGTAACGCGCTTCCGCCCGTCGTACCGACCGAGACCCATGAGCAGCGTGACTCCTGGGGACTGCTCCAGCACCTGCTCTACACCCACCAGGGAAGAGACCATGAGTGAACTCGCTTGGCAGAAGTCCTCGTTCAGCGAGGGCGCCGGAGACAACTGCCTGAACATAGCCGCCCCCCAGGACACCTCCCCCACCCTCCACCTCCGAGAGAGCGACGACCCCACCACCACCCTCACCACAACCCCCAAGGCCCTGGCGGCCCTCATACGCACACTCACCGAACGCTGACCCCGAGGGGGACCTCGTGACCGAACCCCGTTGGCAGAAGTCATCCTTCAGCGAGGGCGCGGGCGCCAACTGCGTCTACGTAGCCGTCACCGACCCCGCCGGCCGGGTCCACCTCCAAGAGAGCGACGACCCGGCCACCACCCTCACCACGACCCCCCGGGCCCTGGCCGCCCTCATACGGACGCTTACGTCGGCGGATCCAGGCCCGGTGACCACGCCCTGGGCGCGCGCGGCAGAGGTTGGGGACAGAAACCGTCCGCAACCCCCTCTACGGTCGGTGCCGGGTCGCTGATCCGGCGGCTTCGATCGACGATGACAACAGGCGGGGCCACGTCGCCCCCGCCGGCCTGTCCCGTATGCAAGGAGTACGACCGTGGGCATCTCCGAGGCCGCAGACCGCGCCGACCACTTCGTTCCGCACCGCTTCACCGAGCAGCTGGTGGACCTGGGCGAGATCCGCATGAACTACGTGGTCGAGGGCTCCCCGGACGCACCGGCGCTGCTGCTGGTCCCCGCGCAGGGCGAGTCGTGGTGGGGGTACGAGGAGGCGATCGGTCTGCTCAGCTCGGAGTTCCGGGTGTTCGCGATCGACCTGCGCGGGCAGGGCCGCTCGACCTGGACACCGGGCCGCTACAGCCTCAACACCTGGGGAGCCGATGTCGAGCGGTTCATCGACGTCGTCATCCAACGCCCCACGATCGTGGCCGGGAACTCCTCCGGTGGCGTCATCACCGCCTACGTGGCCGCGTACGCCAAGCCCGGTCTGGTACGCGGCGCGATCCTGGAGGACCCGCCTCTGTTCTCCTCGCAGGCCGCCCCGCCGTACGGGCCCGGCATGATGCAGACCCTCGGGCCCATCTTCGCGCTGTGGGCCAAGTGGCTCGGCCCGCAGTGGTCCATCGGCGACTGGACGGGCATGGTCGATGCTGCCCCGCGCGAGCTGCCGGCGTTCCTGCACCCGGGGATCGGCTTCATGATGGGCCAAGGGAATCCGGAGGACGGCGCGTCCCCGACACCGGTGCAGCACCTCAAGGAGTACGACCCCGAGTGGGCCCAGGTGTGGGTCACCGATGCCGCGAACGCCGGCTGCGACCACGCCACCCTGCTCGCCCAGGTCAAGGTGCCGACCCTGCTCACCCACCACTTCCACATGACCGACCCCGACACCGGGCAGCTCATGGGCGCCATGACGGACGTCCAGGCAGCGCAGGCCCGACGCCTGCTGGAGTCCACCGGCCACCCGGTGACCTTCACACCGCTCGACGCGCCGCACACCATGCACGGACCGATGGCACAGCAGTACGCGGACGTCATCACGGAGTGGATCAAGACCCTGCCCTGACCCGGCGCGGCTTCTCTCGACGCACCCCGATGTACCTGGGAGCGATACGAGCGCGCACCCCGACGCGACTCCAACCGCCATTACCGCCCCCTGAACAAAGGGGGGACGGACCTACCCGCGAAGGCGTCACGATCACGGTCTGAGGGCAACCGCGGCGGTACGCAAAAGGGGCTGCCCCGGACCGTGAAGAACGGTCCGGGGCAGCCCCTTTGAAACGCGTACCCCGCGGGGCTACGCCTCCTTGCTCAGGTTCGGGCCCGCGCCGCCACCCGCGGCCGACTCGATCGGCGGCACGTCGGGGAGTGCCGCCTTCTCCTCGCCGCGGAAGGTGAACGTGGCGGTCTCGCCCTCGCCCTCCGTGTCGACGACCACGATGTGGCCGGGGCGCAGCTCGCCGAAGAGGATCTTCTCGGAGAGGCTGTCCTCGACCTCGCGCTGGATCGTGCGCCGCAGCGGACGCGCGCCGAGCACCGGGTCGTAGCCCTTCTTGGCGAGCAGCTCCTTCGCGGACTGGGAGAGCTCGATGCCCATGTCCCGGTCCTTGAGGCGCTCGTCCACCTTGGTGATCATCAGGTCGACGATCTGGAGGATGTCGTCCTGGCTGAGCTGCGGGAAGACGACGACGTCGTCCACGCGGTTCAGGAACTCCGGGCGGAAGTGCTGCTTCAGCTCGTCGCTGACCTTGTTCTTCATCCGCTCGTAGTTGGACTTCGTGTCGCCCTGGGCCGCGAAGCCCAGGTTGAAGCCCTTCGAGATGTCACGGGTTCCAAGGTTGGTCGTCATGATGATGACCGTGTTCTTGAAGTCCACGACGCGGCCCTGGGAGTCGGTCAGGCGACCGTCCTCCAGGATCTGCAGGAGCGAGTTGAAGATGTCCGGGTGGGCCTTTTCGACCTCGTCGAACAGGACGACGGAGAACGGCTTGCGGCGGACCTTCTCGGTCAGCTGGCCGCCCTCTTCGTAACCCACGTAACCGGGGGGCGAACCGAAGAGACGCGAGACCGTGTGCTTCTCGCTGAACTCCGACATGTCGAGGGAGATCAGCGCGTCCTCGTCGCCGAAGAGGAACTCGGCGAGCGCCTTGGAGAGCTCCGTCTTACCGACGCCGGACGGGCCCGCGAAGATGAACGAGCCACCGGGGCGCTTCGGGTCCTTGAGGCCCGCACGCGTACGCCGGATCGCCTTCGAGAGCGCCTTGACGGCGTCCTTCTGGCCGATGACGCGCTTGTGGAGCTCGTCCTCCATGCGGAGGAGTCGCGAGGACTCTTCCTCGGTGAGCTTGAAGACCGGGATGCCCGTCGCCGTGGCGAGGACCTCGGCGATCAGCTCGCCGTCGACCTCGGCGACGACGTCCATGTCGCCGGCCTTCCACTCCTTCTCGCGCTTGGCCTTCGCGGCGAGCAGCTGCTTCTCCTTGTCGCGGAGGGAGGCTGCCTTCTCGAAGTCCTGGGAGTCGATGGCCGACTCCTTGTCGCGGCGCACGCCCGCGATCTTCTCGTCGAACTCGCGGAGGTCCGGCGGCGCGGTCATCCGGCGGATGCGCATCCGGGAACCGGCCTCGTCGATCAGGTCGATCGCCTTGTCCGGCAGGAAGCGGTCCGAGATGTACCGATCGGCCAGGGTGGCGGCCTGGACCAGCGCCTCGTCCGTGATGGAGACCCTGTGGTGGGCCTCGTAACGGTCGCGCAGACCCTTGAGGATCTCGATGGTGTGCGGCAGCGACGGCTCCGCGACCTGGATGGGCTGGAAGCGGCGCTCGAGGGCCGCGTCCTTCTCCAGGTGCTTGCGGTACTCGTCGAGCGTGGTGGCGCCGATGGTCTGCAGCTCACCGCGGGCCAGCATCGGCTTCAGGATGGAAGCCGCGTCGATGGCGCCCTCGGCGGCACCCGCACCCACGAGCGTGTGCAGCTCGTCGATGAACAGGATGATGTCGCCGCGGGTGCGGATCTCCTTGAGGACCTTCTTCAGGCGCTCCTCGAAGTCACCGCGGTAGCGGGAACCGGCGACCAGGGCACCGAGGTCGAGGGTGTAGAGGTGCTTGTCCTTGAGGGTCTCGGGCACCTCGCCCTTGACGATGGCCTGGGCGAGGCCCTCGACGACGGCGGTCTTGCCGACGCCGGGCTCACCGATGAGGACCGGGTTGTTCTTCGTACGGCGGGACAGCACCTGCATGACCCGCTCGATCTCCTTCTCGCGCCCGATGACCGGGTCGAGCTTGGACTCACGAGCGGCCTGGGTGAGGTTCCGGCCGAACTGGTCGAGGACCAGGGACGTGGAGGGCGTGCCCTCGGCAGGACCGCCGGCGGTGGCGGTCTCCTTGCCCTGGTAGCCGGAGAGCAGCTGGATGACCTGCTGCCGCACCCGGTTGAGATCGGCGCCCAGCTTGACCAGGACCTGGGCGGCGACGCCCTCGCCCTCGCGGATCAGGCCGAGCAGGATGTGCTCCGTGCCGATGTAGTTGTGGCCCAGCTGAAGGGCCTCGCGGAGCGAGAGCTCCAGGACCTTCTTGGCACGGGGGGTGAAGGGGATGTGGCCGGACGGAGCCTGCTGGCCCTGCCCGATGATCTCCTCCACCTGCTGGCGGACCGCCTCGAGCGAAATCCCGAGGCTCTCCAGGGCCTTAGCGGCGACACCCTCGCCCTCGTGGATCAAGCCCAGGAGGATGTGCTCGGTGCCGATGTAGTTGTGGTTGAGCATCCGGGCTTCTTCCTGAGCCAGGACGACAACCCGCCGCGCGCGGTCGGTGAACCTCTCGAACATCGTTAATCGCTCCTCAGAGCGGTCAGGCAGTAAGGGGTCGGTCCCCTCCCTGTCCTTCCGCAGCTTAGTCCCGCAAGCGGGGACCGCTCATTCCAACTGCCGACACCCGGCCCCCTTCACAGGGGAAGTCCTGACCTCGAACGCCGACAACTGCTCCAACCCGATGGTGCGAGACGATGTTCCCGCAGGCCAGGCAGTTACCCCCACCATCACTACGCCGATGGCGAACGTGAGGTGCCGCGGACCGCGTGTCGCCCCTTCCCACTAGGGATGTCTTACCCGCAAGGACGGACACTCCATGCGGCGCGCCCCGGTTCCCTCAGCTACGGGCGAACACCCTTGCGCCGCCGAGCACCTCCTTGCGCCCCCTTTTCGGACGCGTAACGCATCCAGGCCGCTACCTTCCGTAACTCCGGTGCCTCGCGGGCTGTTGCTCCGACATGGCTCCCACAGTTCCTCAGCCCCGTATGCCGGCCGAGCGGAACGATCCGGTGCGGCGGTGGTACGAGAACGAGCTCGGCTGGGCGACCGTTCCCGGGCCCGGCCCGGTGCGTCTGGTGACGGGGCTGCGCTTCGACGTCCTGCAGCTGCCGGCGGAGGCGGGCTTCGCGGCGCTGCGGCACCTCGGGCCGAAGGCTCCGGTGGCGCTGCGCGGGGAAACGATGCGGCTGCTTGTCGGCGCGGGAAGCGCGGACGAGCTGCCGGGGCTGCTCGACTGGCTGGAGTGGGGCGGCATTCCGCTCGGCCTCACCGCGATCGGGGCGGGCGGGCGGATCGACGCGCCCACGCCCCCGGGGTGGTCCGGCTCGCGGGGGGCCGCCGTATGGCTGCGACCCCCGGAGCCCGGCTGTGAGGTGGAGCCGACGCTGCCCGCGCTGGTGTCCCTGCCCGCCATGGCGGGAGGTGGGACTGCGCCGCACAGCGACCCCGCCGTGGGCTCCGGTCTCGTACGGCTGGTGGACACGGCGGCGACACACTGCCACCGAGTCCGGCTGCGGCGTCGCAGCCGTCAGCCGTTGGCCTTCTCGTAGGCCTCGCGAATGGAGGCGGGGACACGGCCGCGGTCGTTGACCTCGAAACCGTTCTCCTTCGCCCAAGCGCGGATGGCGGCGGTGTCCTGGCTGCCGCTGGACGCGGCGGCACGGGTCTTGCCGCGGCCGCCCGAACCACGGCCTCCGGTGCGCCGACCGGCCTTGACGAAGTCCTCGAGGGCGCCACGGAGCTTGTCCGCGTTGGCCGTGGTGAGGTCGATCTCGTAGGACTTGCCGTCCAGCGCGAACGTCACGGTCTCGTCTGCCTCGCCACCGTCGAGGTCGTCGACAAGAAGGACCTGAACCTTCTGTGCCACCGGATTTCCTTTCATCGATAACTGTGGGGCCGGGCCGCGCGGCACACGCCGCCGATTCCTCGGCCCCTTGTTATATGCAGTACTGCAGTACGTCGGAAAGCAAACCGCTTTTGCCGGAAAAACACAAACCCCTGGGAGAGACCGGGGACCCCAGGAACCCTGGAAACGTGCGCGTTTCGGACATAGGGCACCCGGGCAGGCTGCCGTCAGGAATACGCGCGTTCCGTCGATGCCCCGTTCACTGTTCCGTCACGCTTCCCGCCGCGGCGATCACAGATGCAGAAGCATCCGGCTGTTGCCCAAGGTGTTCGGTTTCACTCGTTCGAGGCCGAGGAACTCCGCGACGCCCTCGTCATAGGAACGCAGGAGCTCGCTGTAGACATCTCCGTCGACCGGAGTCTCGCCGATCTCCACGAAGCCGTGCTTCGCGAAGAAGTCGACTTCGAAGGTGAGACAGAAAACCTTGCGGACGCCGAGCCAGCCGGCGGTCTGCAGCAACTTGCCCAACAGTTGGTGTCCCACTCCGGCCCCCTTGACGTCCGGGTTCACGGCGAGGGTGCGGACTTCCGCGAGGTCTTCCCACATCACGTGCAGTGCGCCGCAGCCGACCAACTCCGCGTTGTCGTCGCGTTCCGCCACCCAGAACTCCTGGATGTCCTCGTAAAGGGTCACCGTCGCTTTGTCCAGGAGGATGCGCTCGCGGACGTAGGAGTCGAGGAGCCGGCGCACGGCCGGCACATCGGAGGTTCGCGCCCTGCGGACGGAGACCGCTTTTGCGCTGAGTTCGCTGAGTTCGCTGACTTCGTTGCGTTCGTTGCGTCCGGGGACCTCTGCTGGCATGAGCGGACGCTATCGCTCTGCGGCGCGCTCCGCCGAGCCGGGGTTCTCCGGGCCTTGGACGATACGCATCGCGTCGCTCAGCGCTTCGCGCTGTTCCTCGGACATCATGCCGAAGAACGCGACGAGAGCGGCCGCGGGGTTGTCGCTCCGGGACCAGGCTTCGTTCATCAGTGCGGCTGCGTAGGCGGCGCGAGTGGAGACCGCCTCATATCGATAGGCGCGGCCTTCCGCTTCGCGACGCACCCAGCCCTTCTGATGGAGATTGTCCAAAACGGTCATCACGGTCGTGTACGCGATGGACCGTTCCTGCTGAAGGTCTTCCAGGACTTCTCGAACGGTCACGGGGCGGTTCCACTTCCACACCCGCGTCATGACAGAGTCTTCGAGTTCTCCCAATGGACGAGGCACAGCAGAACAATAGTGGGAGACGTCACTATTGGCGTGATGTATGAGGGACGTGGCGTACCCCTAATTCTGCAACAAAAAGGGCGTACGACTCGAAACGTATGAGTCGTACGCCGGTGAGGGGCGGGCCGGCCGGGGTGCGGCGCGGGTCAGGCGCCGTTGGTCTTCGGGCCCTGGTGGACGGCTTCGGCGCGGGAGATCGCGGCGTCGACGGCCGCGTCCTCCTTGGTCTTGTTGGCGCCGCCCTGGGACTTCACGATCGTCACGATGAGCCAGGTGAAGAACACGGCCATCACTACCGGGGGCACGAGCGCGGAGACGTAGTCCATGCCCCCAGGGTAGCTAGCCGGCGACGAGCTGGTGCGGCGGGTCCGCCGGTGTCGCCGGGCGGCGCTTCGGCGGGAAGACCTCCGCGGGGGTGGGGACCGGGCGGGGCGGCTCGGACGCGGGGGCCGGACGGCGTTCGGCGGGCGTCTTGGGCCGGGGGGCCGCGGGGTCGGGGGCGTCGGGGGCGGAACCCGGTGCGTGCAGGCCGCCGGGCAGGGCGAGGAGGTGGGTGCGGGTGCGGGTACGGGAGGCGGGTGCGGGGATCGTGGCGCGCTCCGGTACGGCGACGGCGCGGCCCGCGAGACGGGCGCGGACGGACCGTTCGGCCAGGGCGCGGCAGCGGTCGAGGAGGGCGGCGGCGACCGGATTGCCGCGCAGGGCGCGCAGCGCGGCGAGGTCGTCGGCGCCGGGCTGGTAACCGGTGGCGAGGACGTCGTCGAGGAGTCCGAGGTAGCCGGAGGCGGTGCCGGGCAGGGCCGCGCGGTACCGGGCGAGGTCGGCCACGAGGAAGGCGCGCAGCCGGGCGCCTTCGCGCACCGCTTCGTCGACCGATTCGGCGAGACGCAGACAGTCCTGGACGTCCTCGTCCGCGGCGGGGCTGGGGTGCAGGGCGAGGGCCAGGGCGCGACGGAGCACACGCAGCTCCTCCGCGCTGAAGGCCATGCCGCCTCGGGATCCGTATGGCGTGGGCATGGACTGACGATACGCGCAGAACGGACAAAATCCGCTTAACGCCAGTGCGTGGCGTCTTCGCTTGGGCGTGGGTTTGGTGGGCCTGCGTGTTATTTGCGGGGGGCGTGGACTTGTGGGCCTCCGCGTTATCGCGGGGGGCGTCGACTTCTGGGCCTGCGCGTCATTCGCGCTGCGTGCCCGCTTCGCGGGCTTTTCCCCACCCACCCGCCCCCTCCAGGTCCCGGGGCGGGGGCGGGGGCCGGGGGCGCCCGGGCGGGCGTGGGTGGGTAGCCGCCAGGGCGGGCCGGGGGTGGGTTCCCGCAGGGGCGGGCCAGGCGTGGGTTCCCGCAGGGACGGTGGGTGGGTGCGGGGGGCGGGCGAGGGGCTGGAAGCGCTTCTGGGCGGCGGGAGGACGCCGTGGAGGGTGCGGGGGCGGCCGGTGGCCTGCTGAGCCCGCGCCTGGCCTGCGGCGCGTACCCGCCTCACGGGCCATGCCACCTGCCGGCCTGCAACTAGCCTGCCGCGCGCACCCACTTGACGAGCCATGCCGCCTGCCGGCCCGCGCCTAGCCTGCCTTGCGTACCCACCTCACGGGCCATACCGCCCGCCGAGCCTGCACCCGGCCCGCCCCGCGTACCTACCTCGTGGGCTATGCCTCCTGCTGGCCTGCACCTGGCCTGCCCCGCGTTCCCGCTTGCCGGGCCATGCCACCTGCCGAGCCCGCGCCTGGCCCGCCCCGCGTATCCGCCCCGCGGGCTATGCCACCTGCCGGCCTGCACCTGGCCTGCCTGCCCCGCACACCCGCCTCGCGGGCCGTTCCCCGCCCGCAGGGGCGCGCGCTCGGTCCGCTGCTGGGCCCTGTGGCCCGAGCTCGGCGCTAGTCCGCGCGGCGGCGGAGCAAGGCGTAGGTCACCGCTCCTATGCCCAGCGCGGCTACCGCCGCGACTGCCAGCCACGGCAGGATGCCCGCGCCCGCTCCGGCCAGGGCCGGGGCGTACGGCGTGGTCGCCGACGCCGCCGGGGCGGGACCGGCGAGCACCGCCGTCCATGCGACCGCCGCCACAACACGTCTCTTGCGCCTCATCCGCCCCAGCCCGCCCTACACCCGCCCAAGCCCCGTTCCTGCGCAGACTCTTGCAGAAGGTGGAGGGTTATGCACACGAGGGCAACAGCAATCGGTCAGGAACGGGCAATGTTCCGTTCGTAGACGAGGCGGAGACCGATCAGCGTCAGCCATGGTTCGTGCTCGTCGATGACGGTCGCCTCACCGAGCACCATCGGCGCGAGACCACCCGTCGCGATCACCGTCACGTCGTCCGGATCGCCGCCCGCGCCCGCGAGTTCGCGCGCCATGCGGTTCACGACCCCGTCGACCTGGCCCGCGAAGCCGTACAGGATGCCCGCCTGCATGGCCTCCACGGTGTTCTTGCCGATGACGCTGCGCGGCCGGGCCAGCTCGATCTTGCGGAGCTGCGCGCCCCGTACGCCGAGGGCCTCCACGGAGATCTCGATGCCGGGGGCGATGACGCCGCCCGCGTACTCCCCGCGCGCGGAGACCGCGTCGAAGGTCGTCGCGGTGCCGAAGTCGACGACGATCGCGGGGCCGCCGTAGAGCTCGACGGCCGCGACCGCGTTGATGATGCGGTCGGCGCCGACCTCCTTGGGGTTGTCCATGAGGATCGGGACGCCGGTCTTGATGCCCGGCTCGACCAGTACCGCGGGGACGTCCCCGTAGTACCTGCGGGTGACCTCGCGCAGCTCGTGCAGGACGGAGGGGACCGTCGAGCAGATCGCGATGCCGTCGATGCCGTCGCCCAACTCGTCGCCGAGGAGCGGGTGCATGCCCATCAGGCCGTGCAGCAGGACGGCGAGTTCGTCGGCGGTGCGGCGGGCGTCGGTGGAGATGCGCCAGTGCTCGACGATGTCCTCGCCGTCGAAGAGGCCGAGGACGGTATGGGTGTTGCCGACGTCGATGGTGAGGAGCATCAGTCCCGCACCGCTTCCCGCAGGTCGAGGCCGATGTCGAGGATCGGCGACGAGTGCGTGAGCGCGCCCACCGCGAGGTAGTCGACGCCCCGCTCCGCGTACGCGCGGGCGTTCTCCAGGGTGAGGCGGCCGGACGATTCGAGGAACGCGCGGCCCGCCACGATGGCGACCGCCTCCTCGGTCTCGGCCGGCGTGAAGTTGTCCAGGAGGATCAGGTCCGCGCCCGCGTCGACGACCTCGCGCAGCTGGTGCAGCGTGTCGACCTCCACCTCGATGGCGAGGCCCGGGAACTGCTCCCGTACGGCCTTGAAGGCCTGCGCCACGCCGCCCGCGGCGACCACGTGGTTGTCCTTCACCAGGGCCGCGTCGGAGAGCGACATGCGGTGGTTGACGCCGCCGCCCATGCGCACCGCGTACTTCTCCAGGGCGCGGTAGCCGGGCGTCGTCTTGCGGGTGTCGCGGACCTTCGCCTTCGTGCCCTCCAGCGCGTCCGCCCACGCGCGCGTGGCGGTCGCGATGCCGGACAGGCGGCACAGCAGGTTCAGCGCGCTGCGCTCGGCGGTGAGCAGGTCGCGGGTGCGGGTGGTGACGCTCAACAGGACGTCGCCGGGCTCGACGCGGTCGCCGTCCTCGACGTGCCGCTCGACCTCGAACTCCTCCTCGCAGACCACGGAGAGGATCGCCTCGGCGACGCGCAGGCCCGCCACCGTGCCGGCCTCGCGCGCGGCGAAGTCCGCGGTGGCGACGGCGTCTTCGGGGATGGTCGCGGCCGTGGTGACGTCCACGCCGCCGGCCAGGTCCTCCTCGATGGCCATGTGCGCGATGTCCTCGATCTGCAGCGGGTCGAGGCCCGCCTCGGTCAGGAGCAGCGCGAGAGCGGGGTCGAGGCCGCACTCCAAGGGGTCGAACGCTTCGCCGCCGCCGTCGCAGCCGCAGGCGTCGCCGCAGCCACCGCCCGCGGCTGAGGGGCTGGCGAGGGGGAGGTCGTCGGGGGTGCTCACGGTCACTGCTCCTGGAGGCTGGGACGGGTCGGAGGGAAGTCGTGGGTCTCGGTGGTGTGCGCCGCCAGCGTCCGGTCCGGATTCAGGCGTACGACGATGTGGCGCCGCCAGGCGGTGTCGTCGCGGTCGGCGTGGTCCTGGCGCCAGTGGCAGCCGCGTGTCTCCGCGCGGCGCTGGGCGGCGGCCACCAGGACCCGTGCGACGCAGAGGAGGTTGGTGGCCTCCCAGGTGTCGACGCCGGGCTCGGAGGTCTTGCCGTGTTCGGCGAGGGCGCCCGCGGCCTCGGCGTGGATGCGGGCCAGCCGGTCCGCGGCCCGGGCCAGGGAGTCGGCGGAGCGCAGCACTCCGGCGCCCTCGGTCATGACGCGCTGGATGGTGAAGCGGGCCTCGGGCGGCAGCAGCGGGTGCGTGGGCGTCTCGGGCTGGGTGACCGGGGCGGGCACGCGCGCGTGGAGGGCGTTCTCCGCGTGCCGGGCGGCGATGTCGTCGGCGATGCGCTCGGCGTAGACCAGGCCTTCGAGCAGGGAGTTGGAGGCGAGCCGGTTGGCGCCGTGGACGCCGGTGCAGGCGACCTCTCCGCAGGCGTACAGGCCGGGGACGGTGGTGCGGCCGTGCCGGTCGGTGCGGACGCCTCCGGAGGCGTAGTGCGCGGCGGGGGCGATCGGGACGGGCTCGGTGACCGGGTCGATGCCGTGGGCGCGGCAGGCGGCGAGGATCGTCGGGAAGCGGTTCTCCCACATCTCGGCGCCGAAGTGCCGGGCGTCCAGGTACATGTGCTGGGTGCCCTTTTCCAGCATGCGGCGCGTGATGCCCTTGGCGACGATGTCGCGCGGCGCGAGCTCGGCCAGCTCGTGCTGTCCCACCATGAAGCGCACGCCGTCGGCGTCCACCAGGTGCGCGCCCTCGCCCCTGACGGCCTCGGAGACCAGCGGCTGCTGGCCCTCCGCGTCCGCGCCGAGGAAGAGCACCGTCGGGTGGAACTGGACGAATTCGAGGTCGGAGACCTCGGCGCCCGCGCGCAGGGCGAGCGCGACGCCGTCGCCCGTGGAGACGGACGGGTTGGTGGTGGCGGCGAAGACCTGCCCCATGCCGCCGGTCGCGAGGACCACGGCGGGGGCGTGCACGGCGCCCACGCCGTCGTGCTGGCCCTCCCCCATCACGTGCAGGGAGACGCCGGCGGTGCGGCCGTCGGCGTCGGTGAGCAGGTCGAGGACCAGCGCGTTCTCCACGGTCGGTATGCCGCGCGCGCGGACCGCTTCGACCAGGGCGCGGGAGATCTCCGCGCCGGTCGCGTCGCCGCCCGCGTGCGCGATGCGGCGGCGGTGGTGACCGCCCTCACGGGCCAGCTCGATGGCCCCTTCGGGGTCTCGGTCGAAGTGGGCGCCGGTGTCGATGAGGCGGCGTACGGCACCGGGGCCCTCGGTGACGAGGGTGTGGACGGCCGCCTCGTCGCAGAGGCCCGCGCCGGCCACCAGGGTGTCGTCCAGGTGCTGTTCGGGGGTGTCGCCCTCGCCGATCGCCGCCGCGACGCCGCCCTGCGCCCAGCGGGTGGAGCCGTCGTCGAGGCGGGCCTTGGTCACCACGACGGTCTTCAGGCCGGCCGCCGAGGCGCGCAGGGCGGCCGTCAGACCGGCCACTCCGGAGCCGACGACCACGACGTCGGCGTCGAGGGACCAGCCGGGGGCGGGTGCGTACAGCCGTATGCCGGTGGCGCTCATGCGGGGACTCCGTTCAACCGTACGGACGCTGTGCTCGGTCGCGGGTGGCGCGCGCTCATAGGGCGGCTCCGAACGTCAGCGGGATGTTGTCGATCAGGCGCGTCGAGCCGACCCGGGCGGCGACGGCCAGGACGGCCTCGCCCTGGTGGCCGGGGCGTACGTCGGTGAAGTCGGCCGGGTCCACCAACGCCACGTAGTCCAGCTCCAGCGGGGGGCTCAGGCGGGCCGCGTCGTCCAGGACGAGGCGGGCGGCCGCGACGACGGCGGCCGGGCCGCCGGACGCGGAGGGCTCCGCGGAGTACGCCACGGCGTGCGCGTCGGCCGCCGCGCGGGACTCGCCGATCTCGCTGAGGGCGACGGCACGCGCGCGCGTGGCGGGGGCGCTCGCGGCCCGCGCGCGCAGGGCCTCCTGTGCGGCGTGCCGGTCGCGGCCGGCGAAGAGGGCCTGGGAGAGGGCGAGGGCGGTGCGCCGCTCGTCCGGGGAGAGGTAGCGGTTGCGGCTGGAGAGGGCCAGGCCGTCGTCCTCGCGGACGGTGGGGATGCCGACGATCTCCGCGGGGAAGTTCAGGTCGCGCACCATGCGGCGGATCAGGGCGAGCTGTTGGGCGTCCTTCTGTCCGAACAGCGCCATGTCGGGGGCGGTGAGGTGCAGCAGCTTGGCGACGACGGTGAGCATGCCGTCGAAGTGGCCGGGCCGTGTGGCGCCCTCCAGGACGGTGCCCATGGGGCCCGCGGTGATGCGGACCTGGGGCTCGCCGCCGGGGTAGACCTCGTCCACGTCGGGGGCGAACACGACGTCCGCGCCCGCCTGTTCGGCGATCTTGACGTCGGCTTCGAGGGTACGGGGGTAGCGGTCGAGGTCCTCGCCCGCCCCGAACTGCAGGGGGTTCACGAAGACGGTCACGACGACCTCGCCGTCGGGGCCCGCGGCGCGGCGGGCGGCGCGGATCAGCGAGGCGTGTCCGTCGTGCAGGGCGCCCATGGTCATGACGACGGCCCGGCGGCCCGCACGCGCACGCGTACGAAGGGCCGCGCCGGTGTGCAGCAGGTCGGCACTCATCGGGTCGGTGCCCATCGGGTGGGTGCTCATCGGTCTCCCCCTTCGGTGCCGCCGGTGCCGGCCGCACCGTGGGCGAGGACGCCGAGGAGGTCCTCGGCGAGCTCCGGCTTGAGCAGGCCGTGGGCGAGGGCGCGGTCGGCGGTGGCGCGGGCCATCGCGAGATAGCCGGGGACGGTCTGCGGGGCGTGCTTGCGCAACTCCGCGACATGCGCCGCGACGGTGCCCGCGTCGCCGCGCGCGACGGGGCCGGTGAGCGCGCCGTCGCCGGAGCGCAGGGCGTTGTCCAGGGCGGCCCCGAGCAGCGGGCCGAGCATCCGGTCCGGGGCGGTCACTCCGGCGTCCTTGAGCAGGTCCATGGACTCGGCGACCAGCGTGACCAGGTGGTTCGCGCCGAGGGCGAGAGCCGCGTGGTAGAGCGGGCGCTTCTCCTCGTCGATCCACTCCGGTTCGCCGCCCATCTCGATGACCAGGGCCTCGGCGGCGAGCCGCAGCTCCTCGGGGGCGGTGACGCCGAAGGAGCATCCGGCGAGGCGCTGTACGTCGACGGCGGTGCCGGTGAACGTCATGGCGGGGTGCAGCGCGAGCGGCAGGGCGCCGGCGCGCAGGGCGGGGTCGAGGACCTGGGTGCCGTACCGCCCGGAGGTGTGCACGAGGAGCTGGCCGGGGCGGACGGCGCCGGTCTCGGCGAGGCCCTCGACGAGGCCGGGCAGGGCGTCGTCGGGGACGGTCAGGAGGACCAGGTCGGCGCGCTCCAAGACCTCCGCGGGCGGGACCAGGGGCACGTCGGGCAGCAGGGCGGCGGCTCGTCGTACGGAGCTGTCGGAGACCCCGGACGCGGCCACCGGGCGGTGCCCGGCGAGCTGCAGCGCCGCGGCGAGGGCGGGGCCGACCCGGCCCGCTCCCACGACTCCGACGGTGAGCCTCGCGGGGCGGTCCCGCGGGTCTGGCTGATGCGATGCGTTCACGCTGCGGCGCCTTCCGTTCCAGTCCGCTCGGGGTACCGGACGATTTCTCGTCATGTTAACGCTATCGGTCGGCGCCGCGTCTGCCGCTGTCCACAGGCTGTGGCTGTTCGTATGACCGGTGGCCGGTGGCTGTGGATATCCGTGTGCCCGGTGGCCGCGGGCGGTCCATGCTCTGAGGATGCCCTCCCACAGCACAGTCGAAGAGCGGTCCGAGCCACCGGAACGGCTCGCGTCGGACCGGCGCCGCGCCGCCCACCGCAGCGCGGCCCGCACCCTGCACCGCGCCGCCGTCCACGTCCCGCTGACCGAGCGCCTCTCGGCCCTGGCGGCCGCCGCCCCCGAGGTGGCCGGCCCGGACGAGCCCGCCGACGTGTACGGCGACTCCGTCGTGGCCACCTTGGAAGCCGAGGTCGCGCGGCTGCTCGGCATGGAGGACGCGGCGTTCTTCCCGACCGGCACCATGGCGCAGCAGGTCGCACTGCGCTGCTGGGCGGGCCGTACCGGGAACGCGACCGTGGCGCTGCACCCGAAGGCGCACCCCGAGCTGCACGAGGGCGGTGCCTTCTCCGTGCTCAGTGGCTTGCGGACGGTGCACCCGACGGGCGAGCCGCGGCTGCCGACGGCGGACGAGGTGCGCGACTTCGACGAGCCCCTCGGGGCGCTGATGCTCGAACTGCCCCTCCGGGACGTCGGTTACGTCCTGCCGGAGTGGGAGGAGCTGGAGGCGGTCGTGGCGGCGGCCCGCGAGCGGGACGCCGTCGTGCACTTCGACGGCGCCCGCCTGTGGGAGTGCACGGACCACTTCGGGCGCGGCCTCGACGAGATCGCCGGGCTCGCCGACTCGGTGTACGTGTCGTTCTACAAGTCCCTCGAAGGGCTGGGCGGCGCCGCGCTGGCCGGCCCGCGCACGCTTGTCGAGGAGGCCAGGGTGTGGCGCCACCGCTATGGGGGGCAGGTGTTCCAGCAGTTCCCCACGGCGGTCTCGGCGCTGCTGGGCCTGCGGCACAGACTCCCCCGGCTGCCGGTGTACGTGGCCCACGCGCGCGTGGTCGCCGAGGCGCTGCACGAGGGGTTCGCGGCGGCCGGGGTGCCCTTCTCGCGCGTACATCCCGAGCGCCCGCACACCCATCAGTTCCAGGTGTGGCTGCCGTACGCGCCGGACGTGCTGGCCGAGGTCTCCGTGGCGCAGGCCGAGGAGACCGGCACGCTGCTCTTCGGGCGCTGGTTCGCGGATGGGCCGCCGGGCCTCTCGGTCACGGAGGTCACCGTAACCGAGGAGGGCCTGGCGTGGACGGCCGACGACGTCAAGGAAGCGGTCGCGGAGTTCGTGCGCCGGCTCCCCCGCTGAGCCGGCCGGCGTGCACGAGCCGGGCCAGGGCGGCGCGGAACCGGCCGTGGGCGGGGCGTTCCGCCACCACGGCACGGAAGCGTCCGTAGTCGCGGACCTCGCGGACGGCCTGCCAGTCGCCCTGGCCGGGGGCGGGCGGCGTCGGGGCACCGTGCTGGGCGGCGCGGTAGGCGTCGAGGAGGTACTGCTGGGTGACGCTCATGACGGAACACCTCTCGTAACAAATGGTACTTAACGGACATCGATGGGCTGGGGGTCTCGCGGAGGGGGTGAGTTGGATGGGGGTGGGTCGGATGGGGGTGGGTCGGATGAAGGCGGCCGGTCAGGTCGGCCGGTCGGGGTGTGGCCGGTCAGGGTGGCCGGGCGTCGGTCGCGGCGACGCTGCCGCGTTTTCCGATGACCACAGCTTGCTCCCGCCGCCCCGTCGGCGTCGCGTCGATTGACGGGCGCCGTCAATCGACGGCCGCGCTGTCGGTGGCACGGTGCACCATGGGGCCATGAGCGTGCGCATCGACATCACCGGGCTGACCCAGGAGCGCATCCACGTCGTGCCCTCCCCCCTGGCCGAGCTCGGCATGGCGCTGCACGCGCTGTCCGAGCCGGGCCACCACCCGGGCCTCCAGGGGTGGGTGACGGCGGTCTCCGCGCGTCTGGACCCGTGCCTCGCGGACCGCATGTGCGAGGCCGACTTCCTGTGGCGCACGACGTTCTCGGACGTGTTCGCGCCGTTCGCCGGCATCCAGGGGCAGAACGCCCTCCCCGGAGCCACGCTCGCCGAGGAGCTCGACCAGCTGGACAAGCTGACCGACGAACAGTTCGTGGACGCCGCCCTGGAGTTCACCTGCCAGTCGACGTACTCGGAGCCGAACCGCGAGATCCTGACCGACCCGGCCGTGCAGCGCCGCGCGCTCGACCTGGCGGCGGCCCGCGGCCCCCAGCAGGTGCTGTTCACCAAGCGGCTGCTCACCGACCCGCCGGTCGTCCGCGCGTGGTTCCGCACCCTCCTGGAGGACTGCGAGGAGGCCTTCTTCGCGGACACCTGGGCCCGGCTGCACCATCAACTGGCCGCGGACGCCCGGCACAAGACCGACCTGCTGCGGCACAAGGGCCTCACGGAGACCCTGAAGGCGGTCTCCGGGGCGCTCTCCCTCGACGAGAGCGGCCGGACCATCACCGTCGACAAGATCACCGAGGGCCAGACCCACACGGCCTCCGGAGGCCTCGTCCTCGTCCCGACCAGCCTCGGCTGGCCGCACCTCATGGTGCTGCACCGCAAGGGTTGGCAGGCGTCGATCACGTACCCCGTCAGCACCCCCGGCCTCACCTCGCCGCCCACCGTCGAGCAGCTCACCCGCCGCATGTCCGCGCTGGCCCACCCGGTGCGGATGCGGCTGTGCCGGCACCTCGCGCGCGGGGCGTACACCACGAGCGAGCTGGCCGACTCGCACGGCATGACGGCGCCGGAGATATCCCGGCACCTGACCGTCCTGAAGAAGGCCGGCCTGATCACCACGCGCCGCCGCGGGCGCTATGTGCAGCACCAGCTGGACATCAGCGTGGTCTCACGCCTGGGCAGCGACTTCATCGAGGGCGTCCTGCGGTAGGCCGAGCCCACCCCGCGGCTCGCCCCCCGACGGGCGCGGGTCTACGCGCCCCCGGCCCGTACGAGCCCCGTCTCATACGCGAGGACGACGACCTGCACCCGGTCCCGCAGCTCCAGCTTGGTCAGGATGCGGCCGACGTGCGTCTTCACGGTCGCCTCCGACAGGACGAGGCGCGCCGCGATCTCGCCGTTCGACAGGCCCTGCGCGACGAGGATCATCACCTCGCGCTCCCGGTCGGTGAGGCGCTCAAGGCGCTTGTTCTGCGGCTGGCCGCCGGTGTTCGGCAGCATCGGCGCGAAGCGGTCGAGGAGCCGGCGCGTGGTGGACGGCGCGACCACCGCGTCGCCGCTGTGCACCGAGCGGATCGCGGCGAGCAGCTCGCCCGGCGGCACGTCCTTGAGCATGAAGCCGGACGCGCCCGCCTTCAGCCCCGAGAAGGCGTACTCGTCGAGGTCGAAGGTGGTCAGGATCAGCACCTTCGGGGGGTTCGCGTCCTGGCAGATGCGCCTGGTCGCCTCCACGCCGTCCAGTTTGGGCATGCGGACGTCCATCAGCACCACGTCGACCGCGGTCGCGCGCAGCACCTCCAGGGCCTCGACACCGTCACCCGCCTCGGCCACGACGTCCATGTCCGGCTGGGCGGCGAGCACCATCCGGAACCCGGTGCGCAGCAGCACCTGGTCGTCGACGAGCATCACGCGGATCGACATCAAGAGAGTCCCTTCGGGAAAGGTTCGGTGCGGGTGTCCGAGGGTGGCGGATGTCCGAGGTGTCAGTGTGCGGGCTTGAGCGGCAGCAGCGCGCTGATGCGGAATCCGCCGCCGGGGCGCGGCCCCGCGTCCAGGGTGCCGCCGACCATGCCGACGCGCTCCCGCATGCCGATCAGGCCGTGCCCGCTGCCGTCGGCCCCGCCGTCCTCGTACAGCTCGTGCGGCGCGCCCTTGCCGTCGTCCTCGACGAGCAGCCCCAGGCCGTCGTCGAAGTAGACCAGGCGCACGCTCGCCCCGGCGTTCTCCCCGCCGTGCTTGCGGGTGTTGGTGAGTGCCTCCTGCACGATGCGGTAGGCGGTCAGTTCGACGCCGCTGGGCAGCGGGCGCGGGGTGCCCTCCACCTTGAAGTCGACGGGCAGCCCCGCCGTACGGACCTGCTCGATGAGCTCGTCGAGCTGCTCGACGTCGGGCTGCGGGACGTACTCGCCGCTCTCCTCGGGCTCGCCGGTGCGCAGCACGCCGAGCAGCCTGCGCATCTCGGCCAGCGCCTGCCTGCCGGTGCCCGAGATGGTTTCCAGGGCCTTCCTTGCCTGGTCGGGCGCGGTGTCCAGGACGTACGCGGCGCCGTCGGCCTGGACCACCATCACGGAGACGTTGTGCGCGACGACGTCGTGCAGTTCGCGGGCGATCCTGGCCCGTTCGGCGGCGACCGCGACCTTCGACTGCGCCTCGCGCTCCTTCTCCAGGCGGTCGGCGCGCTCCTCCAGCTGGGCCAGGTAGGCGCGGCGGGTGCGGATGGAGTCGCCGAGCACCCAGGCGAGGGCGAACGGCACGATCTGGAAGATCGTGAAGAACACGTTGCCGACGACGCCGGAGTTCTCCGAGGGCCAGCGCATCATCGACAGCGGGGCCGCGCACAGGCCGCCGATCAGCGCGAACCGTGAGGCCCACTTCGCCCCGACGGCCGCCGCCGTGTAGATGATCACCAGCATCGCGAAGTCCGAGGGCAACGTCTCCACGTCGAAGACGAGCTGGACGAAGCCGATGACCGCGGCGAGCACCAGCATCTTCTCGGGCGCCCGCCGACGCAGCGCCACCACCACGGAGAGGCCGACGACGACCGGGATCGCCACGGGCGTCGGGTCGTATCCGTTGCCCTCGGACATGGTGACCAGACCGATCCCGGAGATCCCGAGGAGGACGAAGGCCCAGAAGCCGTCGACCCATGTCGGGTGTCTGCGGAAGAAGTCGTAGAGGCGCTGCACGTAACCCAGCGTAGGCAGCCCCGCGAGCCCCTCGGGTCAACCGGAGGTCCGATCCCTGTCGGGCACATGTACTCCCCAAGGTGGAGGCCCGCTTAGCCTGCGGGCTGTGACGAACGACAACACCGAAGCGGGCACGCGCGCCCCGCGCGGCTGGCGCGAGGCGACGGAGGCCGCCCTGTACGGGCCCGACGGCTTCTACCGCCGCCCCGAGGGGCCCGCCGCCCACTTCCGCACCTCCGTGCACGCCTCGCCCCTGTACGCGGCCGCCGTGGCGCGGCTGCTGTGTCGTCTGGACGCGGCGCTCGGTCGCCCGGACGAGCTGGCCTTCGTCGACATGGGGGCGGGCCGCGGCGAGCTGACCACGGGCGTTCTCGCCGCGCTCCCCGCCGAGGTGGCGGCACGCGTACGCGCGTACGCGGTGGAGCGCGCCGAGCGCCCGGCCGGCCTCGACCCGCGCATCGAGTGGCGGGCCACGCCCCCCGCGGGTGTCGCGGGGCTGCTCTTCGCCAACGAGTGGCTGGACAACGTGCCCGTGGACGTCGTCGAGGTGGCGCCCGACGGAACGCCCCGCCTGGTGCTCGTGGACGACGACGGCCGTGAGTCGCCGGGCGGCCGCGTCGAGGGACCGGACGCCGACTGGCTGGCGCGCTGGTGGCCGCAGGCCCACGAGCCCGGTCTGCGCGCGGAGGTCGGCCGCTCCCGGGACGAGGCGTGGGCGGGGGCCGTGCGGGCCCTGAGGCGCGGTCTGGCGGTCGCGGTCGACTACGCCCACGCCCGGGACGCCCGGCCGCCGTTCGGGACGCTGACGGGCTTCAGGGCGGGCCGGGAGGCGGCGCCCGTGCCCGACGGCAGCTGTGACATCACCGCCCACGTGGCGCTGGACGCCTGCGCGGGCGAGGGCGCGGCGCTGCTCGACCAGCGGGCGGCGCTCGGCGCCCTCGGCGTGAGCGGCGGACGCCCGCCGCTGGCCCTCGCCTCCAGCGACCCGGCCGGCTACGTACGGGCCCTCGCGCGCGCGGGCGAGGCCGCGGAACTCACCGCGCCCGGCGGCCTCGGCGACTTCGGCTGGCTGCTGCAACCGGTGGGCGTGGCCCTGGAGGCGGTGTTTCCGGAGGCGGCGGGCCTACTTGTCGATGTCCCCGACCACGAAGAAGAGTGAGCCGAGAATCGCCACCATGTCCGCGACGAGCTGCCCCGGGAGCAGCTCGGCCAGCGCCTGGATGTTGTTGTACGAGGCGGAGCGCAGCTTCAGGCGGTACGGGGTCTTCTCGCCCTTGCTGACGAGGTAGTAGCCGTTGATGCCGAGGGGGTTCTCGGTCCACGCGTAGGTGTGGCCCTCCGGGGCCTTGAGGACCTTGGGCAGGCGCTGGTTGATGGGGCCCTGCGGGAGCTCCGCGAGCCGGTCCAGGCAGGCGTCCGCGAGGGCGAGGGCGTTGTGCGTCTGCTCCAAGAGGCACTCGAAGCGGGCCAGGCAGTCGCCCTCCTGGCGCGTGACGACCTTCAGGGTGTCCTGCAGTTCCCCGTACGCGAGGTACGGCTCGTCACGGCGCAGGTCGAAGTCGACTCCGGAGGCGCGGGCGATGGGACCGCTCACTCCGTAGGCGTGCACCGCCTCGGCCGTGAGGACGCCGACGCCGCGCGTACGGCCGCGGAAGATCTCGTTGCCGAGCACCAGACGGTCGTACACGTCCATCCGCGAACGCACCGAAGCGACCGCCGCACGCGCGCGCGTGGGCCAGCCGGCGGGCAGGTCCTCCTTGAGGCCGCCGACGCGGTTGAACATGTAGTGCATGCGGCCGCCGGAGATCTCCTCCATCACGTTCTGGAGCTCCTCGCGCTCGCGGAACGCGTGGAACACCGGGGTGATGCCGCCCAGTTCGAGCGGGTAGGACCCGAGGAACATCAGATGGTTGAGCACACGGTTCAGCTCGGCGAGCAGGGTGCGCATCCAGACGGCCCGCTCGGGCACCTCCATGCCGAGCATCCGCTCCACGCCCAGGACGACGCCCAGCTCGTTCGAGAACGCCGACAGCCAGTCGTGGCGGTTGGCCAGCATCACGATCTGCCGGTAGTCCCGGGCCTCGAAGAGCTTCTCCGCGCCGCGGTGCATGTAGCCGATGACCGGCTCCGCGTGCTGGATGCGCTCGCCGTCCAGGACCAGGCGCAGGCGCAGCACGCCGTGCGTGGACGGGTGCTGGGGGCCGATGTTGAGCACCATGTCGGTGCTCTCGGCCGCTCCGCCGATGCCGAGCGTGGTCTCCATGGGGGCCTGCGGCGTGGACTCCGTCGTGGGACTCATGGCGACAGTCTCTCGTACGGGCGGCCGCGCGTGGGCGCCCGGCTGTCACAGGGCGTACGTACGCTGGGGGCATGGAAACGGGGACGGCGGGGCCCGCAGGACCGGTCGGCGACGCGCGGGCGGAGCCGGTGTGGATCGGGCTGCCGCGCGGTCTGCTGCGGTTGCGGCGGCTGCTCCTGGTGGTCTGGCTGGTGCCGCTGGCGGCCGCCGTCGGTGTGCTGCTCGGCCTCTTCGTGGGCCCGGTCTGGGCCGCCTTCGCGCTGGTGCCGCTCGCCGCGGTGGTCTGGGGCTGGCCGGTCCTCGGGCGGAACTGGCGCTCGTGGCGGTACGCGGAGCGCGCCGACGACCTGCTCATCAGCCGGGGCGTGCTCTGGCACGAGGAGACGGTCGTGCCCTACGGCCGGATGCAGCTCGTCGAGGTCACGTCGGGCCCGGTGGAGCGGCGCTTCGGCCTGGCCAGCGTCCAGCTGCACACGGCCGCGGCGGCCACCGACGCGTGCATCCCCGGCCTCCTCCCCGAGGAGGCCGAACGCCTCCGTGACCGCCTGACGGAGCTCGGCGAGGCCCGATCGGCGGGGCTGTGAGCGGGGTACGGCAGGGCGGTGAGGCCGGGGGCGGGGGCCGCGAGGTGCTCGGCGACGCCGAGGCGGGCGCGGCCGGCACGGGCGCGGACGGCACCGGTACCGGCGTGGACGGCACGGGCGCGGACGGCACCGAGGCGGGCGCGGGCGGCACCGGAGGCGGTTCTGGAGGCGACCCTGGGAGTGAGCGGCGGCTGCACCCCGTCACGCCGCTGCGGCGCGCCTGGGCGCCGTTCACGATCGTGGCCGGCTGGGCGATCCACGATCCGAACAGCGCACAGCAGCGCCTCTCCCAACTCACCGCCACCACCCTGCTCCTGGCCAGCGCCGCCGTCATCGTCGGCGGCGCCCTCTACGGCTTCCTGAGCTGGTGGTTCACCCACTTCTCCGTCACCGACACCGAACTGCGCATCCGCACCGGCCTGTTCTTCCGGCGCACCGCCCACATCCGGCTCGACCGGCTCCAGGCCGTCGACGTGACACGGCCGCTGCTCGCCCGTGTCGCGGGCGTCGCCAAGCTCAAGCTGGACGTCGTCGGCGCGGAGAAGAAGGACGAACTGGCCTACCTGGGCGAGCGCGAGGCCGCCGAGCTGCGGGCCGAACTCCTCGCGCGGGCGGCCGGTTTCGCGCCCGAACAGGCGCGCGAGGTCGGCGAGGCGCCCGTACGGAACCTGCTGCACGTGCAGCCGCGCATGCTCGCGGTCTCGCTCCTGCTGACCGGCGGCCCGTGGGTGCTGCTGGTCGCCGCGCTCGCGGTGCCCACACTCCTCTGGCTCGCCACGCACAACGTATGGACGGTCCTCGCGACCGCCATTCCCATGCTGGGCGGCGCGTTCGCGAGCAGTGGCGGCCGCTTCATCAAGGAGTACGACTGGACGGTGGGCGAGTCCCCGGACGGCCTCCGCATCGACTACGGACTGCTCGACAAGGCCCACGAGACGGTGCCGCCGGGCCGCGTGCAGACCGTGCACATCGTGCAGCCGCTGCTGTGGCGGCGGCTCGGCTGGGTGCGGGTCGAGCTGGACGTGGCGGGGTCGGCCAACGGCGTCCTGGTGCCGGTGGCGCCGCGCGCGCAGGCGGCCGCGGTGATCGGCCGGGTGCTGCCGGGCGTGCGGGTGCCGGACGCGGACGAGCTCGTACGGCCGCCCGCACGCGCGGCGTGGTGCGTGCCGCTCTGGTGGAAGGGGTACGGGCTCGCGATCACCGAAGAGGTCTTCGCGGCACGCCACGGCCTGCTCAAGCGCCGCCTCTCGCTCGTACCGCACGCGAAGGTGCAGAGCGTGCGGCTCTCCCAAGGCCCCTGGGAGCGGCACAAGGACGTTGCGGACGTACGGGTGGACACGGGCGCCAACAAGACGGTGACGGCCCGCCTGCGCCCCACTCAGGAGGCGCGGGCCCTCCTCAACTCCCAGGCGGACCGCTCCCGCACAAGCCGCAAACAGGCCCGCCCGGACCGCTGGATGTCCTGAGACGTCCAGTGGTTCAGGGGCGCGGGGAACTGCGCACACAGAACCGCAGTCTCCCCGCGGAACCGGCCGACAGCGAGCCGGCTGACCTAGGGGCGCGGGGAACTGCGCAAAAAACCCCAGCCACCCCGAACCCGCAGCCGACAAACGACACCGGCCCCCCAACCCCCCGAAGAACCGCCAAACCCAGCGGAGCGCTCACGCTCGGAGAGCCGTCCTCAGCCCCGCCACATCGATCTGTTCCGTCTCGTCATGGGCCGTCAGGTCGATGACCTGGCCGACACCCCGCGCCGCGTCGTCCTCGGGCGCGTTCTTGAACTCGCCCTCGGACTCCGCCTTGTGGACCGCGAGGGCCTCCTCGCCCACCACGTCGGCGAGGTCCGCGTTCTGCACGGACTCCAGCGCCGCCGGCGCCACGTTCTTCGTGCCGAAGAAGTCGAAACCGCCCTGGGGAACCGGGCGCCGCACCTGCGCGGGCGGCGCGACGGCGACCGCGCGCTCGTGCCCGCCCTGTCCGTCGGCCGCCCCGGGCTTCCCCCGCGACTCGCCCTCCGCCTCGGGCGGTGCCTCGGACCTCGGCCGGGGGGTCATACGGTCGAGCGCCGCGTTGGCCCGCAGGAACAGCGAGGGAGTGGGACTCGTACCGGGCCGCTCCGAACGGCCGGCGGAAGCGGAAGCGGAACGCCCCGCACGCCCCGACGCCTCACCCTGAACCGGCACCTCACCCTGTAGCGGCACCTCACCCTGTACCGGCGCCTCGCCCGCCACGGGCCCCCGTACCGGCACCTCACCCCGCGAAGGCGCCCCGCCAGGCACCGCGGGCACCAAGTCCTCGGCACCACTGCCGGAACCACCCGCGGCCGGCCCCGCTCCCGCCGCAGGCAACGCGGGCGCCGGCGAGGACGCCTCGATGGCGAGCAGCCGCCGCCCCTCAAGGGCGCTGGCCCGCTCCGTCTCCGCGGTGGCGTACCGCCGCAGCAGCGCGGCGTGTTCGTTGCGCAGCGCAGCCAGCTCGGACCGCTTGGCGCGCAGCTTCGTCTCCAGGCGGACCCGCAGCTCGCGGGACTCCTCGAGGTCGGACTCGGCCTCGGCTATCCGTTCCTCGTAACGCCACTCGTCGCTCGCGCGGGCCCGGCCGAGCTCGGCGACGCGCTTGCCGGCCGCCTGGTCCCAGCGCCGCATGACGACCGAGCCGACGACGGCGGCGGCCGCCGCGGCCGCGACGAGCCCGCGGAGCACGATCGGTTCCGCGAACATCCAGGCGCTGCCCGCGCTGAGAACAGAGACGCCGGCGATCGTCGACGGAGGAAGCAGCCTGTGCAGGGGTGGGGAATGGCGGTGACGTCCACGTGGCATGGCCAGAAACTTACCGCGCGTAGGCGAAGTCTGGTGCCCCGCCCGGCAAAAAGCAGGCGTCTCATCCATATCTCGCCACAACTCCCCACCCCTCGGCCGCATTGCTTCAGCGGTCAACGTCCGCATCGACCATGCGACTTCTCCGGCATTTCCTTGATCAACTTCGCCTCGGCCCCGCGCACACCCCGAAGAACGGGGCCGAGAACGACTCCAGGAACCGACTCCGGGAACCCGAGCCCTGGACTCCCGGAACCCGAGCCCTAGATCAGCCCCTTCGACTTCAGATACTCGTTCGCGACATCCGCTTCCTTCTGCCGCTCCTCGTCGACCTTCCGGTTGAGTTCGATGAGGTCGTCCGTCGTCAGCGTCTTCGTCAGCTTCCCGAGCGCCTCGGCTATCTCCTTGCCGCCGGCCTCCTTCGCGTTCACCACGGGAAGGATGTTGTCCGCGTTCTGCAGCTTCTTGTCGTCCTCGAGGATGACGAGGTCGTAGTTCTTCAGCGTCGCGTCGGTCGTCGTGGTCAGCACCAACTGGTCCGTGCCGTTCTTGACGGCCTGCTTGGACTGCGTGGTGCCGACGCCCTTGGGGTCGATTCCGTCGACGTCGATGCCGTACTTCGACTTCAGGCCCGGCGCGCAGAACGGCCGGGTCTCGCATTCGTCGCCCGCCGCGATCTTGACCTTCTCGCCCGACCTGCCGAGATCCGAGAGGGTCTTGAGCTTGTGCTCCTTCGCGTATTCCGCGGAGACCGCGAACGCGTTCTGGTCGACCGCCTTGCCGGCCGGAAGCACCTTCAGGCCCTGCGGCTTCGCGAGCTTCTCCAGTGCGCTCACCGTGGTGTCCAGATCGCTGGAGGCCACGGTCTTCGCCTTCGGGCCGTTCTTCTCCAGGTTGAGGAATTCCGCGAGCGTCGCCGCGTATTCGGGCGCGACGTCGATGGAGCCCTTCTTCAGTTCGGGCTTGTAGATCTCGCGGTTCTGCACGGTCTTGACCTGCGCGTCATAACCGGCGTGCGACAGGACGCCCGCATAGAGCTCGGCCAGCACCTTCTGCTCGGTGAACCGCGCGGAGCCCACCACGATCGAGCCCTTGCCGCCGTCGCCCGCCTTGTCCGCCCCCTTGTCCTCCAGGTCATCCCCGCCGCACGCGGCGAGCCCCGCGGTCAGCGCCACGACGACCGCGGCCGCCCCTGCCATCCGTCGCGCGCGACGCGTTGTGCTGTTCATCGGTGAACCACCATTTCGAAAGGGAAGGAAACAAGAACTCGCCGTACCGGACCGCGTCCTAGCGCCGCATCGGGTCGAAGAGGCGCCCGGCCACCACCAGGACGCCCTCCACCAGCAGCGCGAGCAGCGCCACGAGGACGGCGCCCGCCACCACTTGGGGCGTGTTCTGCAGGTTGAAGCCGGCCGTGATGATCCGGCCGAGGCCGCCCTCGCCCGCCATCGCGGCGAGCGTGGCCGTGGCGACGACCTGCACACCGGCGGACCGGACGCCGGTCATGATCAGCGGGTACGCGAGCGGCAGCTCGACCCGCGCGAACAACTGGCCGCCGCTCATGCCCATGCCGCGCGCCGCCTCCACCACCGACCGGTCCACCTCGCGCATCCCGAGGTAGGCGTTGGTCAGCAGCGGCGGGACGGCGAACAGCACCAGCGCGATCAGCGTCGGCGCGTCGCCGTGCTCACCGAGCGGGGTGAGGGTGAGCAGGATCAGCAGCGCCAGCGTGGGCACCGCGCGGCCGACGTTGGAGATGTTGACCGCGAGGGCGCCGCCCCGGCCGATGTGGCCGAGGTAGAGCGCGAGCGGCAGGGCGATGGCGCAGGCGACCGCGAGGCAGACCCCGCTGAAGTACAGGTGCTCGGCGAGGCGGTGCCACACCCCCTTCTCGCCCTGCCAGTTGGCGCCCGTGGTCAGCCAGTCGTACGCCCCGGTGATCGCGTTCATGCAGGCTCCGCCACCTTGGCCGTGGCCGCCTTCCGCGCGGCACGGCTCGTCCGTATTCGATGGGGTCTCGTCCAGGGCGTCAGCCACCGCTGGAGCCCGAGGAGCAGCAGGTCGGCGACGACGGCGAGGAGCACGCAGAGCACCGACGCCGTGAGCACCTGGGCCTTGAAGGTCGTGTCGAGGCCGTCGAGGATGAGGGTGCCGAGGCCGCCGTAGTCCACGATGGCGCCGACGGTGGTGAGGGCGACCGTGGAGACCGTGGTGATGCGGATGCCGGCCAGCAGGGCGGGCAGCGCGAGCGGCAGCTCCACCTCCCACAGCAGCCGCAGCGGTCCGTACCCCATCCCCTTGGCGGCGTCCCGCGCCTCGTCGGGGACGGCCTGGAGGCCGGCCAGGATGTTCCGCACGAGGACCGTCAGGGAGTACAGCACGAGGCCCGTGACGACCAGCGAGGCCGAGAGCCCGAAGAAGGGCAGCAGCAGCGAGAACATCGCCAGCGAGGGGATCGAGTACAGCACGGTCGTCACGCCGAGGATCGGTCCCGCGAGGAACCGCACGCGGCGCGCGAGCAGCGCGAGGGGCAGCGCCACCGCGACGCCGATGGCCACCGACACGACCGTGATCCCCACGTGTTGCAGGGTCGCGTCGATCAACTCCTGGCTGCGGGAGCGGACGTATTCCCCGCAGATCCAGTCGTTCGTCACCAGACAGTTCCGCTCGGCCACGCGCCCCACCTCCCCCGAATCCCCGGACGTATGCCGTACACACGTCCCCCCGTGTCCTGGCGACCCTAACGCGCGGCACCGACAATCGCAGAGACTCCTCGTGCGGCCGCCCAGACTCGTTGTACTGCCGCAACATGGCCTTAACGCACAGCCCGCCACCGCCCTCCACAATGGGGAACCATGATCCGGTTCGAGCACGTCACCAAGCGCTACGACGACGGCACCACGGCCGTCGACGACTTGTCCTTCGAGGTCGCCGAGGGCGAACTGGTCACGCTCGTCGGCCCGTCGGGCTGCGGCAAGACGACGACCATGAAAATGGTGAACCGGCTCATCGAGCCGAGCGCAGGACGGATATACGTCGACGGCGACGACATATCCGGCATCGATCCCGTGCAACTCCGGCGCCGTATCGGCTATGTGATCCAGCAGGTGGGCCTCTTCCCGCACAAGACGGTGCTGGACAACACGGCGACCGTCCCGCATCTGCTCGGCGTGAAGCGCGACAAGGCCCGTGAACGCGCGGCCGAACTCCTCGACCTGGTCGGCCTCGACCCGTCGGTCTTCGGCGGCCGCTATCCCGAGCAGCTCTCCGGCGGTCAGCGCCAACGCGTCGGCGTGGCCCGCGCGCTGGCGGCCGATCCGCCGGTGCTCCTGATGGACGAGCCCTTCGGAGCGGTCGACCCGGTGGTGCGCGAGCACCTGCAGAACGAGTTCCTGAGGCTCCAGCAGTCCGTGCGCAAGACGGTCCTCTTCGTCACGCACGACATCGAGGAGGCGGTCCGGCTCGGCGACCGCATCGCCGTCTACGGCGAGGGGCGCATCGAGCAGTTCGACACCCCGTCGACGGTCCTCGGCGCCCCCGCCAACGCGTACGTGGCCGACTTCGTCGGCGCGGACCGGGGCCTGAAGCGGCTCTCCGTGACGCCCATCGAGGAGGGCGACCTGGAGCAGCCTCCCGTGGTGCACCTGGACGACCCGCTGCCCACGGAGCTCGACGCCCGCTGGGCCGTCGTCCTGGACCGCGAAAACAACCTGCACGGCTGGATCTCCGCCGAGCACGCGCGCGTGGGCAGCGGTTCGGTGCGCGCGCACGCCCGCCGCATGGAGGCCTGGCTCCCGGTCGGCGCGAGCCTGAAGCAGGCGTTCGCGACGATGCTGCAACACGACGCGGGGTGGATCGCGGTCATCGACAAGGACAGCGAGGGCCGCTTCCTCGGCGTGCTCACCCCGGCCCGGCTGCACGAGGCGCTGCGCCGCTCGACGGCGGCGGAGGCACGCGACATCGCGCGCGCGGAGGTCGAGCTGGAGTCGGTGACGGCCATCGGCACGGAGTGAGCCGCCGGCCCCGCCCGCGTGGACCGGGCCGTCAGTCGGCGCTGAGCCGGCTGCTCATCCACTCCAGGCTCGCGGGAATCTCCCTGCGCCAGGTGTTGAAGTTGTGCCCGCCGCTGTCGAGCGTGATCGACGACACGCGCGTGGGCGCCTTCACCTTGCCGATGAACTTCTGAGTGTCCTGGTAGTTGTCCTCGCCCTTCTTGCTGCTGGTCACCAGGAGCGACGTCTTGGGCGGCGGCATGTGGTCGAGGTACCACATGAGGTCGGCGCGCTTTTGCAAATCCTTGTCACCCTGGAAGAGATCGCCGGTGGTGACGTCGATGGGCGCCTTGTAGTACGCGGAAAGGCCCACCCCCGCGGCGTACGTGCCCGGGTGGTGGATGGCGAGCTTCAGGGCGCAGTAGCCGCCCGTGGAGTCGCCGATGATGCCCCAGTTCTCCGGCTTGACGCCCACCCTGTAGTGGTCGGACACGGCGCGCGGCAGGTCGTCGGCGAAGAACGTCTCGGTCTGCGGGCCGCCGGGGATGTCCACGCACTCGGTGTCGCGCGGCGGCGCCACGGTCGGCCGCATCATGATGACGATCATCGGCTGCATTTTGCCGTCGGCCGCCTGCTTGTGGGCGGTCTGCGGGTAGTGCAGGCCCTTGATGAGCGCCTCCGCGGTGCCCGGGTAGCCGGTGAGCGCGACGGCCGCGGGGAACTTCCGGTTCTTGTACTGCGGCTGGAAGTACTCGGGCGGCAGGTAGACGTAGGCCGGGCTGGCGATCTTCGACCGGTCGCCGCTGACCTCGATCTTCTGGATCTGGCCCCCGGTGACGGGCCTGCTGCCTCCCGGCACGTTCACGGTCTGGGTGTCGACGACCTTGACGGGACCGGCTCCTTTGGCCGGATCGTGGTCGACCACGAGGCCGGGCGCCGTCTCCTGGCCGAACAGGTCGGCCCATGTGGCGTAGAAGCCGAAGGCCTGGTTGGCGGCCAGGCCCACCGAGGCGAATATCGCGAGCTGGGTGGCGATGAGCAGCCCGACGCGGCCGGTGATCGCCTTCCAGCTGCGGCGGGCGAGCCGTGGCCAGAGCCAGATGGTGCCGACGAAGAGCAGTACGGCCAGCAAGACCGCAAGGCCGAGGATCTTGTTGCTCGTGAGACCCATGGGGTGTTCCTGCCTGCGCTTTCTACCTGTGCCGGGCGCTTGCCCCGGCGTGACCGGACCCGGGCCCGAACCGTGCCGGCGCCTGCCGGGGGGCTTGCCAGAGCTTTTCCATCGGTTTCCGGTCGGGAATGAACCCGGCTCCCGGAAGGACCGTCCTAGAGGGCGCAATGTTGCCGGATGCCGTTTTGGCGCCGGAAATCAAGGTCTCTCGCAGAACTACGGGATGCGATGTCTGTCAGGATAGATGGGGAAATGTCGGGCGGGGTTCCGGGCAGTGAGGTGCGCCACCACGACAGCCGACTCCGCCGACTGCTGCGTGGTCCGCGGCCGGAGGCGGTGCCGGCCCTCGTCGCCAGAGCCTGCGCCCTCGTCGGCCTGCTGAACGTCGCGGCAGGTGTCTTCCCCCGCTTCCGGCACAGCCGCATGCACGCCATCGCCGAGGTGCTGCCCGGCGCGCTCGGCCCGTTCGCGGCCGCCCTCGCGCTCAGCTCCGGCATCCTGCTGCTCCTGCTGGCGCACGGTCTGCGGCGGCACAAGCGGCGGGCCTGGCGGGCCGCCGTGGTGCTGCTGCCCGCGGGTGCCGCGGCGCAGTTCGCGTACCGCCACTCGATCATCGGCGTGGTGATCTCGCTCGCGCTGTTCGCGCTCCTGTTGCGCCATCGGAGTGAGTTCACCGCGCTGCCCGATCCGCGCAGCCGCTGGCGGGCACTGGCCAACTTCGTCCTCCTCGGAGCCGGTTCGATCCTGCTGGGCCTGGTGATCGTCAGCGTCCACCCGGGCAAGGTCATCGGCGACCCGAGCATCACGGAGCGCCTGGAGCACGTCCTGTACGGCCTCTTCGGCTTCGAGGGGCCGGTCGACTACTACGGACGCACGTCCTGGACCGTCGGTTTCTCCCTCGGCGCCCTCGGCATGCTGACCGCCCTCACCACCATCTACCTGGCCTTCCGCCCCGAGCACCCGGCGGCGCGCCTCACCGAGGACGACGAGAGCAGGCTGCGCGCCCTCCTGGAGCGGCACGGCGGCCGGGACTCGCTCGGCCACTTCGCGCTCCGCCGCGACAAGGGCGTCGTCTTCTCCCCCAGCGGCAAGGCCGCCGTCACCTACCGCGTGGTCTCCGGGGTGATGCTGGCCAGCGGCGACCCGATCGGCGACGTCGAGGCCTGGCCGGGCGCCATCGAGCGCTTCATGGACGAGGCGAAGGCGCACTCCTGGACGCCCGCCGTCATGGGCTGCTCCGAGACCGGCGGCGAGGTCTGGACCCGCGAGACGGGTCTTGACGCCCTGGAGCTCGGCGACGAGGCGGTGGTGGACGTCGCGGATTTCTCCCTTTCCGGGCGTGCGATGCGCAACGTGCGCCAGATGGTCAAGCGAATCGAGCGCAATGGCTACGAGACGCGCGTACGGCGCATCCGTGACCTCGGCGAGCAGGAACTGGCCAGGATCCAGCGCGCGGCCGACGACTGGCGCGGCACCGACACCGAGCGCGGCTTCTCCATGGCGCTCGGCCGGATCGGCGACCCGGGCGACGGCGACTGTCTGATCGCCACCGCCCACAAGGCCGACGAGCAGCCCGGCTCCTACGGCGACCTCAAGGCCGTCCTGCACTTCGTCCCGTGGGGCAAGGACGGCGTCTCCCTGGACCTCATGCGCCGCGACCGCGCGGCCGACCCGGGCATGAACGAGCTGCTCATCGTCGCCGCGCTGCAGGCGGCCCCGAAGCTCGGCATCGCGCGCGTCTCGCTCAACTTCGCGATGTTCCGCGCGGCCCTCGCCCGCGGCGAGAAGATCGGCGCGGGCCCCGTCCTGCGGGCCTGGCGCGGTCTCCTGGTCTTCCTCTCGCGCTGGTTCCAGATCGAGTCCCTGTACAAGTTCAACGCGAAGTTCCGCCCCCGCTGGGAGCCCCGCTTCGTCGTCTACCGCTCCAGCAAGGACCTGCCCCGCATCGGCTTCGCCGCCATGCAGGCCGAGGGCTTCGTGACGCTCGCGCTCCCCCGCTTCCTGCGCCGGCGCCCCCCGCAGCAGCGCCCCTGCCCGCACCGGGCGACAGAGCGCGAGGTCCAGGCGGCGTAGCACCCGCGCCCACGGGCCTAGGCTGGAGCTATGAGTACGTTGCGCGGGCGGGGATCGGTCCAGGGGCTGCCGGAGTGGGACCGCTGTGCGGTCATGGGCGTGGTGAACGTGACGCCGGACTCCTTCTCCGACGGCGGGCGCTGGTTCGACACGACGGCCGCGGTCAAGCACGGCATCGACCTGGTCGCGCAGGGCGCCGACCTCGTCGACGTCGGCGGTGAGTCCACCCGTCCCGGCGCCACCCGCGTGGACGAGGACGAGGAGCTCAGGCGGGTCGTCCCCGTGGTGCGGGACCTGGCCGCGGAGGGCGTCACGGTCTCCGTGGACACGATGCGCGCCACCGTCGCCGAGCGGGCGCTCGCGGCGGGCGCCGTCCTCGTCAACGACGTCAGCGGCGGCCTCGCCGATCCGCACATGGTGCCCGCGGTCGCCGCCGCGGGCGCGCCCTTCGTCGTCATGCACTGGCGCGGCTTCCTCACCGACCTGCACGCCCGGCCGCGGTACGAGGACGTCGTCTCCGAAGTCGTCGACGAGCTGCACGCGCGCGTGGCGGCCGCCATCGAGGGGGGGATCGCCCCCGAGCGCGTCGTCGTCGACCCGGGCCTCGGCTTCTCCAAGGAGGCCGAGCACGACCTGGCGCTCCTCGCCCGCCTCGACCGGCTGCACGACCTCGGCCACCCGATCCTGGTGGCCGCCTCCCGCAAGCGGTTCCTCGGCCGGGTCCTCGCGGGCCCCGAGGGCGCCCCGCCGCCCGCCCGCGAGCGCGACGCCGCCACCGCCGCGGTCTCCGCCATCGCCGCCCACCAGGGCGCCTGGGCGGTCCGCGTGCACGAGGTGCGGGCGACGGCCGACGCGGTCCGTGTCGCCCGCGCCGTGACGGGCGCGGCGGGCGGCGACCTGTGACCGCCGCCAAGACCGACGTCGAGCAGGTCGAGCTCGCCAACACCGCCTTCTACGAAGCGCTGGAGCGCGGCGACTTCGACGCGGTCTCCGACCTGTGGCTCGACTCCGACACGGAGACCGACGGGACGGCCTCGACCTCCGAGACCGCGGACGACAACGTCCTCGCCGACACGGTGGACGGCGGCACGGCGGAGACCACGTCCGGGGACACCGTCTCCTGCGTCCACCCCGGCTGGCCCGTCCTCAGGGGCCGCGGCGAGGTCCTCAGGTCGTACGCGCTGATCATGGCGAACACCGAGTACATCCAGTTCTTCCTCACCGACCTGAAGGTCGGCGTGGCCGGCGACACCGCCCTGGTGACGTGCACCGAGAACATCCTCAGCGGCGGCCCGCCCCCGGAGGCCGGCGGCGAGCTCGGACCGCTCGTGGGCCAGCTCGTGGTAGCCACCAACCTGTTCCGGCGCACCCCCGACGGCTGGAAACTGTGGTCGCACCACGCGTCACCCGTCCTGGCCGAAACTGACGACGAAGAGGACGACGAGCCACCCTCCTGAGTGGGTAGGCGACGAGAAGTGGTTGGGATCACAGGCCGCCGGGTATGGGCGGCTACCAGCCATGAGCCGCGGCCGGAACGCGGCTCGGCCGGCCTGCGCCAGGGCGGTCCGCGGGCCCCGCGGGCAAACGCTGTCGGTGCTCGCAGGTAGATTCGATCGAGGCTGGTGTGCCGACCGCACTCGGTGCAGGCCTGCCGATACCGACGATTGCAGGAGTGATTCGCGTGGATCGTGTCGCGCTGCGCGGCCTCAAGGCCCGCGGGCACCACGGTGTCTATCCGCGGGAGCGCGAAGAGGGCCAGACCTTCATCGTGGACCTGGTGCTTGGTCTGGACACGCGAGCGGCCGCGGCCGACGACGACCTGGCGAAGACCGTGCACTACGGGGTCGTGGCCGAGGAGGTCGTGGCCGTCGTCGAGGGCGAGCCCGTCGACCTCATCGAGACGCTCTCCGAGCGCATCGCCCAGGCGTGTCTCAAGCACGACGGCGTCCTGGAGGTCGAGGTGTGCGTCCACAAGCCGGACGCCCCGATCACCGTGCCGTTCGACGACGTGACCGTCACCATCACCCGGAGCCGAGTATGACTGCGCCCTTCAAAGCGGGTCAGAGCGACCCCACCGTCCAGCCGGTGCCCACCTCCGTGGTCGCGCAGGTGGACGCGGCCGACAGCACCCTGTCCAACCCCCAGCGCGCCGTGATCGCCCTCGGCAGCAATCTCGGCAACCGCCTGGAGACGCTGCAGGGCGCCGTCGACGCCCTGGAGGACACCCCCGGCCTGCGGGTCAAGGCGGTCTCCCCGGTCTACGAGACCGCGCCGTGGGGCGTCGAACCCGACAGCCAGCCCGCGTACTTCAACGCGGTCGTCGTGGTGAAGACGACCCTCCCCCCGGCCTCGCTCCTGGAGCGCGCGCACGCGGTCGAGGAGGCGTTCCACCGGGTACGGGACGAGCGCTGGGGCCCGCGCACGATCGACGTGGACATCGTGGCGTACGCGGACGTCGTCTCCGACGACCCGGTGCTCACGCTGCCCCACCCGCGCGCGCACGAGCGCGCCTTCGTCCTCGCCCCCTGGCACGACGTCGAGCCCGAGGCGCAGCTGCCCGGCCGCGGCCCGGTGGCACAGCTCCTGGAGTCGGTCACCCGCGAGGGCGTCGCCGCCCGCGCCGACCTGGAACTTCGACTGCCGGAGTAGACGTTGGAGAAGTCGGTCGAGGCAATCAAGCCGATGAAGGGTCACCCGTGAAGCAACTGCGCATCAGGACGCTGGTCGGCCTCTTCCTCGCGGCCGGCGTGCTGTCCTGGTCGGGCGCCCGGCTGTGGGACTCCGTCGGCACGCTGCCGCGCGTGCCGCTGGCCGCGCCCATCGTGCTCGCGGTCATCGCCGTCGTCCTGCTCGCGACGGCGCTGTCGCTCCGTACCCGCCTGCGCGCCCAGCGGGAGCGCCGCCCCGGCGCGAAGGGCGTCGAGCCGATGATGGCCGCCCGGGCCGTCGTCCTGGCCCAGGCGAGCGCCCTCGTCGCGGCGCCCGTCGCCGGGATGTACGGGGGGACGGGCGCGTTCCTGCTGGAGTTCCTCGACATGCCGGGCCGCCGCGACCAGGCGGTGTACGCCGGGCTCTCGGTCCTGATGGGCATCGCGGTGACAGCGGTCGCCTTCTTCGTGGAACGGGTCTGCCGGCTCCCCGAGGACGACGACGAGGACGGCGGGACGGCGGCCCCGGCGGCGTAACCACGCCCACGGCCCCAGGGACCCGCCCGTCCGCCCCGCAGCGGCCGCTACAGCAGCGTGCCGCCCTCCACCTGCGTCTCGCCCAGGATCCGGTCCAGGCGCGCGAGGACGTCGGCGTCGAGCGTCACGTGCGCCGCCGCGAGGTTCTCCTCGATGTGCCGGGGCGTACGGCTGCCGGGGATCGGCACCACGTTCGGGTCCTGGTGGAGCAGCCAGGCCAGCGCCAGCTGGGCCGGGGTGATGTCCAGCTCCTCGGCGACGCCCCGCACGGGCGCGAAGCGGTCGTTGTTGGCCTTCAGGTTCGCCGCGTCGAAGCGCGGCGCGTTCTGCCGGAAGTCGCCGTCCGCCACCTGGCCGACCGTGCCGGTCAGGAACCCGGCGCCCAGCGGCGACCACGGCACGAGCCCGACGCCCAACTCCCGCGCCGCCGCGAGCATCTGCGGGTCGGCCGGCTTCCACATCGACCACTCGATCTGGACGGCCGCCACGGGGTGCACGGCGTGCGCGGCGCGCAGCTGGTCGGCCGTCACGTTGGAGAGCCCCAGATGCCGCACGAGGCCCGCCTCGATCAGCTCGGCGACCGCGCCCACGGTCTCCTCGAAGGGCACCTGCGGGTCCGGGAAGTGCGGGTAGTAGAGGTCGATGTAGTCGGTCTGCAGGCCGCGCAGGCTCGCCTCGGCGTAGCCGCGTACGTGCCGGGGGTCGCCGTTGACCGCCAGCTCCCCGAAGGCGTATCCGATCGGGAAGGGGTGCGGCTCGACGCCCTCCGGCAGCCGGAAGCCGAACTTGGTGGCTATCGCGACCTGGTCGCGGCGGCCCTTCAGGGCCTTGCCGATGAGCTGTTCGTTGTGGCCGTCGGCGCCGTACCCGTCGGAGGTGTCGATGATCCTGGCGCCCGCGTCGACCGCCGCGAGGAGGGCGCGCTCGCCGCGCTCGTCGTCGACCTCGCCGTACACCCCCGGAGAGAGCACCATCGCGCCGTAGCCGAGGGCGGAGACCTCCAGGCCGCCGAGGTTGCGGGTGGGAAGGGAGTGACTGCGTGTATTCGTCATGCACGCAGTCTTTCGGCCATCCCCGTGTGCGTCCATCGCTTTCCGCCACCAACTCCGGTCTTCCGGAAGGTAGTTGGGGGCAAAACGACCGGAACTGATCCCTCCGCGGTCAGCGGGCCATGATCAGGCTCATCGCCTCGTTGCGCGTCGCGGGGTCCCGCAGCTGTCCGCGCACGGCGGAGGTGATGGTCTTCGCGCCGGGCTTGCGGATGCCGCGCATCGACATGCACATGTGCTCGCACTCCACGACGACGATGACGCCGCGCGGCTCCAGTATCTCCATCAGCGAGTCCGCGATCTGGGTCGTCATGCGCTCCTGCACCTGCGGGCGGCGCGCGTAGACGTCCACGAGCCGGGCCAGCTTCGACAGGCCGGTGATCTTGCCGGAGGTGGCCGGGATGTAGCCGACGTGCGCGACGCCCCGGAACGGCACCAGGTGGTGCTCGCAGCACGAGGTGACCTCGATGTCCTTCACCAGGACCATCTCGTCGTGCCCGATGTCGAACGTCGTCGTCAGCACGTCCTCCGGCTGCTGCCACAGCCCGGCGAATATCTCCCGGTACGCGCGCGCCACCCGCCCCGGGGTCTCGCGCAGTCCCTCGCGGTCGGGGTCCTCCCCCACCGCGATCAGCAGCTCACGCACGGCGTTCTCGGCCCGCTTCTCGTCGAACTCACCGATCGAGCCCTCGCCGTCGAGCGTCACGGGGTCGGTCATCTGTGCCTCGTTCCTGTGCGTTCCCGAGCCTGCCTGCGCGGGTGTGAGCGTGCCGGGTGCGGGCGTACGAAACAAGCCGCGCCCCCCAGGCTAGAACCAGGGGGGCGCGGCATCCATTCCGGGCCTGCTGAGGCAGGCGGGTCAGCTCTCGGGGCGGTCCTCCGGGGCCACCTCGATGGGCTGCTCCGTACCCGCGGTGACCGCGGGGGTGGCGCCGTTCGCACCGTTCGTCAGCGACAGCTCCTTGGGGGAGAGCACCGGCGGGCGGGTCGAGGGCGTGCGCCGCGAGGAGCCGGTCCACGCCGGGCGGGCCGGGCGCTTCACGATCGGCGCGAAGACCTCGGCGATCTGCTCCTTGCCGAGGGTCTCCTTCTCGAGAAGCTCCAGGACCAGGTTGTCGAGGACGTCCCGGTTCTCCACGAGGATTTCCCACGCCTCGTTGTGCGCGGTCTCGATGAGCTTCTTGACTTCCTCGTCGACCAGGGCCGCGACCTCTTCCGAGTAGTCCCGCTGGTGCCCCATCTCGCGCCCGAGGAACGGCTCGGTGTTGTCGCCGCCGAACTTGATCGCGCCGAGACGCTCGGTCATGCCGTACTGCGTGACCATCGCGCGAGCGGTGGCCGTGGCCTTCTCGATGTCGTTCGCCGCGCCCGTCGTCGGGTCGTGGAAGACGAGCTCCTCCGCCGCGCGCCCGCCCAGCATGTACGCGAGCTGGTCGAGCATTTCGTTGCGCGTGGTGGAGTACTTGTCCTCTTCGGGCAGGACCATGGTGTAACCCAGGGCCCGGCCGCGGGACAGGATCGTGATCTTGTGGACCGGGTCCGAGTTCGGTGAGGCCGCCGCGACCAGGGCGTGTCCGCCCTCGTGGTACGCGGTGATCTTCTTCTCCTTGTCGGACATGATCCGGGTCCGCTTCTGCGGGCCCGCCACGACGCGGTCGATCGCCTCGTCCAGCGAGTGGTTGTCGATCAGCTTCTTGTCGCTGCGCGCCGTCAGGAGCGCCGCTTCGTTCAGCACGTTCGACAGGTCGGCGCCGGTGAAACCAGGCGTACGACGGGCCACCGCGCCGAGGTCGACGTCCGGGGCGACCGGCTTGCCCTTCTGGTGGACCTTGAGGATCTCCAGACGGCCCTGCATGTCCGGGCGGTCGACGGCGATCTGCCGGTCGAAGCGGCCGGGGCGCAGCAGCGCCGGGTCGAGGATGTCGGGCCGGTTCGTGGCGGCGATCAGGATGACGCCACCCTTCACGTCGAAGCCGTCCATCTCGACGAGCAGCTGGTTCAGCGTCTGCTCGCGCTCGTCGTGACCGCCGCCGAGGCCGGCGCCGCGGTGGCGGCCGACCGCGTCGATCTCGTCGACGAAGACGATCGCCGGGGCGTTCGCCTTGGCCTGCTCGAAGAGGTCGCGCACACGGGAGGCACCGACACCGACGAACATCTCGACGAAGTCGGAACCGGAGATCGAGTAGAACGGGACTCCGGCCTCACCGGCGACGGCGCGCGCGAGGAGCGTCTTGCCGGTACCGGGCGGGCCGTAGAGGAGCACGCCCTTGGGGATCTTGGCGCCGACGGCCTGGAACTTCGCCGGCTCCTGCAGGAACTCCTTGATCTCGTGGAGCTCCTCGACGGCCTCGTCGGACCCCGCCACATCGGAGAAGGTCGTCTTCGGGGTGTCCTTGGTGATGAGCTTGGCCTTGGACTTCCCGAAGTTCATGACCCGGGAGCCGCCGCCCTGCATCTGATTCATCAGGAACAGGAAGATGACGACGATGAGGACGAAGGGAAGCAGGGAGAGCAGGATGCCGACGAAGGGGTTCTGCTTCGACGGCGAGACGGTGTAACCGTCCTTGATCTTCTTGTCCTCGAACTTGGCCTGCAAGGTCTTGGCGAGGTCGACGCCCTGGTCGCCGATGTAGCTCGCCTGGATCTTGCTGCTGCCCTTGACCTTCTGGCCATCGACGAGCTCGACCTTGATGATCTGGTCGTCACCGGTGGTGAGCTTTGCGGACTCGACCTTGTTGTCGTTGATCGCCTGGACGACCTGGCCGGTGTCCACCGTCTTGTAGCCGCCGGACGAGCCGACGACCTGCATCAACACGACCACGGCAAGGACGGCCAGCACGATCCACATGACTGGCCCACGGAAGTATCGCTTCACGTCCATCCATACGGAGCGAAGACGCCCCGTCCCTCCTGCCATAGTGAGTTTGATAAAGACTGTTCTTCGGACGGTACCCCAGCATTGTGACCCGAAGTCGCTCGGGACTGCTGGCAATCCCGCCTTCGCTTGCTTCAACGGAGGGAAACGGGTGAGGGTTCCCCGGCGTACCGCCCGCGGTGTTACGGGACGTCAGCCGCCGTAGACGTGCGGGGCGAGCGTCCCGACGAACGGGAGGTTGCGGTACTTCTCCGCGAAGTCGAGGCCGTAACCCACGACGAACTCGTTCGGGATGTCGAAGCCGATCCACTTCACGTCGATCGCGACCTTCGCCGCCTCGGGCTTGCGCAGCAGCGTGCACACCTCCAGGGAGGCGGGCTCGCGCGAGCCGAGGTTCGACAGGAGCCAGGACAGCGTCAGACCGGAGTCGATGATGTCCTCGACGATCAGGACGTGCTTGCCCTTGATGTCGGTGTCCAGGTCCTTGAGGATCCGCACGACGCCGGACGACTGGGTGCCCGCGCCGTACGACGACACGGCCATCCAGTCCATCGTGACGGGGGTGGACAGCGCACGCGCCAGGTCCGCCATGACCATCACCGCGCCCTTGAGGACGCCGACGATCAGCAGGTCCTTGCCCGCGTACTCCGCGTCGACCTTCGCTGCCAGCTCGGCCAGCTTCGCGTCGATCTCTTCCTTGGTGATGAGCACCGACTGAAGGTCGCTGCCCATGTCTTTCGCGTCCACCCGCATCACTTTCGGTCGTCCCACCGGCCACGGGGCCCGCAACGCACACGGGCCTCTCGTCAGCCTTGCCGGATCACCAGTCTGCCACCCTGCCGCTGAGCCACGACTTTGCCCGGGAGATTGATGGCTCCCTGGCCGCGCCAGCCGGTGATCAGACGGTCGACCTCTTCGAGGTGCCGGGCGAACAGCGAACCCGCGGGCGCCCCCGCCTCGATGGCCGCGCGGCGCACGATGCGGCGGCGCACCGCGGGGGGCAGGGCGTAGAGCTTGGCGCACTCCAGGAGGCCGGTCGCGTCGCGCACGCCGGCCTCGGCCTGGGCGGCCCACGCGTCGAGGGCGTCCGCGTCGTCCCGGGAGAGCTGGGCCGTGCGGGCGAGCGCCTCGACGACGCCCTTGCCGAGCGCCTTCTCCAGGGCGGGCAGGCCCTCGTGGCGCAGCCGGGAGCGGGTGTACGCCGGGTCGGCGTTGTGCGGGTCGTCCCAGACGGGCAGCGACTGGACCATGCACGCCTTGCGGGCGGTCTGCCGGTCGATGTGCAGGAAGGGGCGGCGGTAACGGCCGGCGACCCCCGAGGTCTCGGCCATCCCCGACAGGGAGCGGATCCCGGAGCCGCGGGCGAGGCCGAGCAGCACGGTCTCCGCCTGGTCGTCGCGGGTGTGTCCGAGCAGCACGGCGGCGGCCGAGTGCCGTTCGGCGGCGGCGTCCAGGGCCGCGTAGCGCGCGTCGCGGGCGGCTGCCTCGGGGCCGCCGTCGCGGCCGACGCGCACGGCGACGGACTCGACCGGGGCGAGCCCGAGCGCGGTGAGGCGCACGACGACCTCGGCGGCGCGCAGGTCGGAACCGGGCTGCAGGCCGTGGTCCACCGTGACGCCGCCGGCGCGGATGCCGAGCTTGGGGGCCTCGAAGGCGAGCGCGGAGGCGAGCGCCATGGAGTCGGCGCCGCCGGAGCATGCGACGAGCACGAGCGGCGTCGGGGCCTGCTCGTGCGCGGGGGGTGCGGGGTCGTTCTCGGTGCTGCGCTGTACGTCTGTCAGTACGTCGTGGAGTACGCGGCGGACCGCCAGGCGTATCGCCGCGACCGCAGGATGGGGACCCATGTCCGGTTCCCTTCATGAAGTTCGGGGGTGAGCCTCGGACCAGTCACTCAGGACGCACTCGGGGTGTCCGGGCCCGCTGGGGTCCTTCTCTCCCTCGAGTCCGGTCACTCAGAGTGTGTCGATGGTGACAGAGCCGAGCCGTTCCCCGAGCATTGCACGCCTACCCATCGCCCACGGTCCCTCGGACGGGTGATTGCGGAGGCGTTCTCCTGCCATCGGCCGCATCCGGCCTCTCAGTCTCCCTTACGGTGCACCCGCGCGACCCAGTCCGCCGGTTTGGCGATCTCGGCCTTCGTGGGCAGCGTGTTCGGTGAGGTCCACACGCGGTTGAAGCCGTCCATGCCGACCTCGTCGACGACCGCGCGCACGAAGCGCTCGCCGTCGCGGTACTGGCGCAGCTTGGCGTCGAGGCCGAGGAGCTTGCGCAGCGCCTGGTCGAGGCGGCTCGCACCGCGGGCCCTGCGCTCCTTGAACTTCTCGCGGATCTCGCCGACGGAGGGCACCACGGACGGTCCTACGCCGTCCATCACGTAGTCCGCGTGGCCCTCCAGGAGGGACATCACGGCGGTCAGCCGGGCGAGGATCTCCCGCTGGGCGGGGGTCTGGACGAGCTCCACGAGGGAGCGGCCGCCGTCGTCGGACTCGGTGTCGTCCTGCTCGCCGCGGCCGCTGCCGAACGACTGGGCGGCCTCCCTGATGCGCTCCAGGAACGTCATCGGGTCGACCTCGGTCTCGCCGAGGAACGACTGGATCTCGCCCTCCAGGTGGTCGCGCAGCCAGGGGACGGCGGTGAACTGGGTGCGGTGCGTCTCCTCGTGGAGGCAGACCCAGAGGCGGAAGTCGTGCGGGTCGACGTCCAGCTCCCGCTCGACGTGCACGATGTTCGGCGCGACCAGGAGGAGTCTGCCGCCGCCGTTCGCCGCGGCGGGGAGGTCGGGGGTGGGCGGGGCGAAGGTCTCGTACTGGCCGAGGACGCGGGAGGCGAGGAAGGACAGGAGCATGCCCAGCTCCACGCCGGTGACCTTGCCGCCGACCGCGCCGAGGACGGCGCCGCCCGCGCCGCTGCCCCGCTTGTCCTGCATCTTGTCGAGGAGGGGCTTGAGGATTTCCCGGAAACCGGCGACGTTCGCCCGGATCCAGCCGGCCCGGTCGACCACCAGGACCGGGGTGTCGTGGGTGTCCTCCGAACCCATCCGCGTGAAGGAACGGACGTGTTCCTCCGCGGACTTGGCGTGCCGACGGAGCTCGGCGACGACGGCACGCGCCTCGTCCCGGCTCACCTCTGGGCCCGGCCGCACGAGTCGGGTCGCGGTCGCCACCGCGAGGTTCCAGTCGACCATCTCCGCACCACCGATGCTCGTCATGCGTCAACGGTACGTGCTTGCTCCCTCTCTTGGAGGGGCTTGCACCCCCGGATTGGCCCGGGGCGGGCCCCTAGGGGGTGGGGGGACCCGTTGGTTTTTTGGGTGCGGGTGCCTCGTGGCTTGTTGCGCAGTTCCCCGCGCCCCTTGATCGTGGTTGCGGCTCGGGTGTCTGGTGCGGGTTCTCTGTGGCTTGGCGCGCAGTTCCCCGCGCCCCTGGCGGTGGCTTCGGCTCGGTCGTCCGTTGCGTCCTCCGGCGAGGATCAGCGGCAGCCGCAGTTCGCCACTGTTGAGGCCATCTGGTCCAGGGCCTTTTGGGCCGACAGGGGGTCCGTCGTGCCCGTTGTCATGAAGGCGAAGACCAGGAGGCGGCCGTCCGCGTCGACCACCGTGCCCGCCAGGCTGTTCACGCCCGTCAGCGTGCCCGTCTTGGCGCGGACGACGCCGGTGCCCGGCGAGTCCTGGGGGTAACGGTCGACGAGCGTGCCGGTGAAGCCCGCCACGGGCAGGCCCGTCACCACGGAGCGCAGGTCCGGGTGGGCCGGGTCGGCCGCGCGGTCCAGGAGCGTTGCCAGCAGTTCCGCCGGGACCCGGTCGGCGCGGTCCAGGCCGCTGCCGTCCGCGAACTTCGTACCGGAGAGGGGAAGGTCCAGCTTTTCCAGGCGGGCGTGGATCGCGCGGCCCGCGCCGTCGAAGCTCGCCGGTTCCTTGGCGGCGATCGCGGCCTGGCGGGCCAGCGCCTCGGCGATGTCGTTGTCGCTGTGCGTCAGCATCCGCTCGACCAGGGCGGAGAGCGGCGGCGACTCGACCTTGCCGAGGGACGTCGCGCGGTCCGAGGCCTTCGAGGCGCCGGGATCCTTGTTGATCTTGATGCCGCGGTCCTTCAGGAAGCCCGCGAACTTCTTCGCCGCGTCGCCCGCCGGGTCACCCGCGCGCGGGGCGGGCCCGCTGGAGGAGTCGTCGAGCCGGCCCTCGTCCGCCATCAGGGCGCTGACCAGGGTGAGGTTCTCGTTGGGGCCGATGGGGTGCTGCTCGGGCCCGGAGTACAGAGAGGTGTCGTACGAGAGCTTGACCTCGTCGATGTGGCGGCTCTTCAGGGAGCGTGCCGTGTCCTGCGCGAGGGTGCGCAGGCTCGCCGCGGTGTCGGTGTAGCGGCCGTCCTTGCGGGCGGTCAGCGTGGGGTCGCCGCCGCCGACCAGGAGGACGTCGGGCGTCTTGGCGGAGCGGGGTTCGAGCACCGTCTTCGTGGTGATGCGGTGGTCGGGTCCCGCCGCGGACAGCGCCGCGACCGCCGTGGCGATCTTCGTCGTCGACGCGGGCGTCAGCGCCTCGCCCGCGCCCTTGCCGTAGACCCGCTTGCCCGAGGCCGCGTCCAGCACCACGGCCGACCGCTGCGGGCCGAGCGCGGGGTCCTTCAGGAGCGGTTCGAGGACGTCTGCGAGGGCGCGGTCGGTCGGCGCGGGCGCCACCCCCGCGGGCGCGCCGAGCCCGGCGAGTACGGAGGGGGCGCTCGGGGCGGTCTCGGGGAGGCCGCCGGGGCCGCGACCGGCGTGATCTGTACCACCCCCGGCCTCCTGGGAAGCGGCCCTGACCCGCTCCGCCGTACGCTGACCGGAGGAGTCCCAGGGGCCGGCCACGGCCACCGCCCCGACCGCGATGATCAGGCCGAAGGCGGCGGAACCCGCCGTGAGCTGCAGCGTCGTGAGTTTCCCGGGGAATCCGGCGAGCTTGGCGGCGGCCGGCTCGGACAGCTGTCTCAGAATCTGTCGAGGCCGCTGCCATGGCTTGAGCTCCGGCACGACGACCAGCCCCTTTCGCGATCACACATCTGCGTGAGGGACACTTAATCACCCGAAGTATGTGCTGATCATGGAGGAGCCACCCGTGGAGTTCGACGTCACCATCGAGATTCCGAAGGGTTCGCGGAACAAGTACGAGGTGGACCACGAGACCGGCCGGATCCGTCTGGACCGTCGCCTCTTCACGTCGACCAGCTACCCCGCGGACTACGGCTTCGTCGAGAACACCCTCGGCGAGGACGGTGACCCGCTGGACGCCCTGGTCATCCTGGACGAGCCGACCTTCCCGGGCTGCCTCATCAAGTGCCGCGCGATCGGCATGTTCCGCATGACCGACGAGGCGGGCGGCGACGACAAGCTGCTCTGCGTCCCGGCCTCGGACCCCCGCGTGGAGCACCTGCGCGACATCCACCACGTCTCCGAGTTCGACCGCCTGGAGATCCAGCACTTCTTCGAGGTCTACAAGGACCTGGAGCCCGGCAAGTCCGTCGAGGGCGCCGACTGGGTCGGCCGTACGGACGCCGAGGCCGAGATCGAGCGTTCCTACAAGCGCTTCAAGGACGAGGGCGGCCACTGAGCCACCCCGCCCCGAACGGGCCGCGTGACCCCCGGGGGTCACGCGGCCCGTTCGTGTATCTGTGCCCATACTGGCCATACGGAGGGCGCGTACGTGACTTATGAGAAGTGAGGGCATCAGTGGCCGAGCAGGAGGCCGAGGACCGCAAGCCTCAGTCGGACGAGGCCCGCAGTGCCTTCGTGCAGCCCAGCGGCGTGGCGGCGCAGGCGCCGGTGGTCGAGGACGAGTCCCAGACCACGTCCGAGTTCGCCCTTCCCGACGGTCTCGCCACCCCGTCCACCACGACTCAGGAGACCGAGAAGTCGGCGTTCACCACGCCGCACACGTACAGCGCCCGTAACGCCCCGCCGGCCTTCACGCCCGCGCAGGGCATACCTCTGGTGAAGCTCACCAAAGAGGTGCCCTGGCAGGACCAGATGCGCACCATGCTGCGGATGCCGGTCACCGAGCGGCCCGCTCCCGAGGCCGCGCAGAAGCAGGAGGACGACACCGGGCCCGCCGTGCCGCGCGTGCTCGACCTGACGCTGCGTATCGGTGAGCTGCTGCTGGCGGGCGGCGAGGGCGCCGAGGACGTGGAGGCGGCGATGTTCGCCGTCTGCCGCAGTTACGGGTTGGACCGCTGCGAGCCGAACGTGACGTTCACGCTCCTGTCGATCTCGCACCAGCCGTCCCTGGTGGACGACCCCGTCACGGCCTCCAGGACGGTGCGCCGCCGCGGCACCGACTACACCCGGCTAGCGGCCGTCTTCCATCTGGTGGACGACATCAGCGACCCGGACATCGAGGTCTCCCTGGAGGAGGCCTACCGGCGCCTCGCGGGCATCCGGCGTAACCGTCACCCCTATCCCGGGTGGGCGCTCACGGCGGCCAGCGGGCTGCTCGCGGGATCCGCCTCCGTGCTGGTCGGCGGTGGCGCGCTGGTCTTCCTGGTGGCCGCGGTCGGCGCGATGCTCGGCGACCGGCTGGCGTGGCTGTGTGCCGGGCGCGGGCTGCCGGAGTTCTACCAGTTCGTCGGCGCCGCGATGCCGCCGGCCGGGATGGGCGTGGCGCTCAGCTTCGTGCACACCGAGGCGTCGATGGCCTCCGCGGTCATCACCGGTGGGCTCTTCGCGCTGATCCCGGGGCGGGCCCTGGTGGCGGGCGTGCAGGACGGTCTGACCGGCTACTACATCACCGCGGCGGCGCGACTGCTCGAGGTCATGTATCTGATCGTGGGCATCGTCTGCGGCGTGCTGATGGTGCTCTCGCTCGGCGTGATGCTCGACGCGACGAATCTGACGCCGGAGACGAAGTTCGGCGTGACCTCGTCGCGCCCCATCATCCAGATCCTGGCGTCCATGGCGCTGAGTCTCGCCTTCGCGATACTGCTGCAGCAGGAACGCAACACCGTGCTGATCGTGACGCTCAACGGCGGCATCGCCTGGGTGATGTTCGGCGCCCTCGCGCAGACCCCGCTGGCGCTCTCGCCGGTCGCCGCGACGGCCGTGGCGGCCGGTCTGGTGGGCCTGTTCGGGCAGCTGTTCTCGCGCTATCGGTTCGCGTCGTCACTGCCGTACGTGACGGCGGCGATCGGGCCGCTGCTGCCCGGTAGCGCGACGTACTTCGGGCTGCTCGCGCTGGCGCAGAACGACCTGAACACCGGCATCAACTCGCTCACCAGGGCCGTCGCGACGGCCCTGGCCATCGCGATCGGCGTGAACCTGGGAAGCGAGGTCTCCCGGCTGATCCTGAAGGTGCCGGGGGCCGCGACGGCGGCGAACCGCCGTGCGGCGAAGCGGACCAGGGGCTTCTAAGGCACCAGCGCTTGGCGTGGCGTCAGCGCTTGGCGTGGCGGCCGCGCTGGGCCGGGGGCGTGCCCGGCTCGTCCTGCCGCGTCGCCGCCTCCTTCTTGGCCTTGCCGCGCGCCCGCAGGAACTCGATGGCGATCGGCACCACCGAGACGAGGACGATCAGGATCAGGATCGCCTCGATGTTCTTGTGGACGAACTCGATGTTGCCGAGCCAGGAGCCGAGCAGGGTGACGCCCGCGCCCCACAGCACGCCGCCGATGACGTTGAACGTGATGAACGAGCGGTACCGCATGCCGGAGACGCCGGCGATGATCGGCGTGAAGGTGCGCACGATCGGCACGAAGCGGGCCAGGACCAGCGACTTCGGCCCATACTTCTCGAAGAACTCGTGCGCCTTGACCACGTTCTCCTGCTTGAACAGCTTGGAGTCCGGGCGGTTGAAGAGCGACGGGCCGACCTTCTTGCCGAAGAGGTAGCCCGCCTGGTCGCCCAGGATCGCGGCCACGCAGATCAGCAGCACCGCGAGCCAGAGCGGGAAGTCCAGCTTGTTGGTGGTGATCAGCAGGCCGGTGGTGAAGAGCAGCGAGTCGCCCGGCAGGAAGAAGCCGATGAGCAGCCCCGACTCCGCGAAGACGATGAGCAGCAGGCCCCAGATGCCGAACTGGTTCAGCAGATGATCCGGATCCAGCCAGCTTGGTCCGAGCGCAAGCGTCGTCACGGTTCCGGGCTCCTGAGGGTGAGGGGGCGGTGCGGCGGCGGGTGCAGCCGCCCAAAGTTATCAACGCCGGGCGGTGCAACCGGGTTCCACGGTCCCTCTCAGGGTGCATCGTGCGACAACTGGGACAAAGTCCCGTGCGTCAGCCGTTGCGCGCGGCGTTCGCCAGGATCGCATCCCGCAGGTAGACCGCGAGACCGGGCCTGATGGCGTCGTAGAAGGCCGTGAAGCGCTCGTCCGACACGTACATCTCGCCGAGGCAGGTGTGCAGCTCGTGCGCGCACTCGTAGTGGTTCGCCGAGATGAAGCGGCGATGCTCCTCCGCCGCGTCCATGGCCTCGGCGGAGTCCGCGGGGACGCCGCGGTCCAGCAACTCCGCCACGCGCGCGTGCACCGCGTTCATCTCGTCGTTGATCCGCTTCCAGTCGTCCTTGGTGTACGTGGCCGACCTGCGCTGCGACTCCCGGTAGGCCTCGGTGTCGCCCCAGCGCTGCTCGACCTCCTCCGCGTACTGCTCGGGATCGTGGTCCCCGAAGACCTCGAACTTCTCCTCGGGGGTGAGGTTGATGCCCATCTTCTTCGCCTCCATGGCGGTCTCCACGGCGGCGGCCATCTCCTGGAGCTTGTGGATCCGCGCGGTCAGCAGGTCGTGCTGACGGCGCAGGTGGACCCGGGGATCGGTGTCCGGGTCGTCCAAGAGGGACGCCACCTCGTCGAGGGGAAAGCCGAGCTCCCGGTAGAACAGGATCTGCTGCAGCCGGTCGAGGTCCGCGTCGCTGTAACGCCGGTGCCCCGCGTGGCTGCGCCCGCCGGGCACCAGCAGGCCGATCTCGTCGTAGTGGTGCAGCGTGCGCACCGTCACTTTGGCGAAACCGGCGACCTGTCCCACGGAGTAGCTCATGGCTCGTGCCCTTCTTCTTCGGTACGCGGTTCAGCCTGCGTCCTCACGTCGCGTGAGGTGCAAGCCCGCGTCCGCGGAGACCGCCGTCAGCAGTGCGGCACCGGCCCGCTCAGCGGCGGTCGCCCGCGTGCGGCTCGCCCGTCGCGTACGGGTTCTCCTCGTCGTCGGCGAGCACGGCCACGAACCGCTCGCCCTCCCCCGCGAAGGTGTAGGCGCCGCCCTCGATCCGCCCGATCAGCCCGCGCGCCCACCCCAGGCCGCCGTCGGCCATGTGCACCCAGTGGTTCATGATCTCGCCGATGTGGCCCAGCTGCCCGGGGCCGCCCGCGGGCGTGTAGTACTCCGTGACGGACGTGCGCCACGCCTCGATGGCGCCGACCCGCTCGGCGAGCAGCGCGAGCGCCTCCTCGCGCGGCAGGTCGACGATGAAGCCCAGGGCGGCCGTGAGCATGTCCGGGCGCTGGTCGTACGTGGAGAGGGCGCCGCGGAGCAGGGTGAGGTACTCCTCGGTGCCCTGCTCCGTCATCTCGTACTCGGTGCGCGGCGGGCCGCCCGCGGTGGACGGCGCGATCTCGTGCGCGTACAGGAATCCCTGCTTCGCCAGCTGCTTCAGGGCGTGGTAGATCGAACCCGGCTTGGCGTTGGACCACTCGTGGGCGCCCCAGTACTCCAGGTCGTTGCGGACCTGGTAGCCGTGGGCGCGGCCGTGCTGGCGCACGGCCCCGAGGACGAGCAGCCGGATCGCTGACATGTACCGCGCCTTCCCCTCAGGGCGCTCCACCACCGGGCGCCTCAGTCATCAACTTTGACTAGGGTACGGGCCCGCCAGCTCGACGAGCTCGAAGGCGGTCCTGCCGTCCAGGGACTCGCGGACGATGTCGGCGTGGCCGGCGTGGCGGCCGATCTCCTCGACGAGGTGCAGCATCAGCCAGCGCATCGACACCGCGCCGTCCTGGGGGAACCACGGCGCGTCGGGCAGCGGGAAGGTGTCGTCGAGGCTCGGCACGTCGCGGATGAACGCCTCGGTCTCGCGGGCGACCTCCGCCCAGAAGTCGAGGACTTCGGCGAGCGTCTCGCCCTCCACGAGGCGGAAGCTGTCGCCCCAGGTCTCCTGGGTGCGGGCGCGGTCGTTCGGCTTCTGCTGGGCCATGCGCAGCCAGTTCAGCTCGGTCTCCGCGACGTGCTTCACGAGCCCGCCGAGGGTCAGCTCGCTGGCGCTGGGGCGGGCGTTCGCCTGCTCGTCGGTGAGGCCGAGGACCGAGCGGCGGACGCCACCCCGCTGGGCCGCCACGAAGGCGATCAGGGCGCCGCGCTCGTCGCCCCTGGCTTCCGCGCTGACGTGGGTGACCATGGTGTCCGCCTCTCTTCGGCCCGCCGTGCGGGCGCTCCGGCCGGCGTGTCGCCGCCGGCCTTTCGACACCACAGACGCTACGGAGCCTTGCGGTCAGGTGCTGTCCGCAAGGCTCCGGGAGAGGTGGCAGAAGTTGAGGCGAGGTCGCTGCCCTCAGAACGGGAAGCGCGACCTGCCGTGCTGCACGGAGATCCACTTCATGGTGGTGAAGGCGTCGACCGTGGAGTCGCCGTTCAGCCGGCCGACGCCGGAGTGCTTCTCGCCGCCGAACGGGACGATCGGCTCGTCGTGCACGGTGCCGTCGTTGATGTGGATCATGCCGGTGTCGATGCGCTTGGCGAGCCGTACGCCGCGCTCGATGTCGCCGGTGTGCAGGGCGCCGCTCAGGCCGTACCGGGAGGCGTTGGCGATGCGTACCGCCTCGTCCTCGCCGTCGAAGGGCACGACGAGCGCGACCGGGCCGAAGATCTCCTGGTCGAGCACCGGGGAGTCGGCGGGCAGGTCCGTCAGGACGGAGGGGGCCACCAGGTTGCCCTCGGTGCGCCCGTGGAGCAGTGCCGTCGCGCCCGCGGTGACCGTCTGCTCGACGAGCGTCGAAACGGCCTCCGCCTGGGTGGAGTTGATGAGCGGTCCGATGTGGGTCGCCGGGTCGGACGGGTCGCCCACCTTCAGCGTGGCGACCTTCGCGACGAACTTCTCGGTGAACTCGGCCTGTACGGAACGGTCCACGAGGATGCGGTTGGCGGCCATGCAGACCTGGCCCTGGTGCACGAAGCGGCTGAAGACCGCGGCGTCGACGGCGTAGTCGATGTCGGCGTCGTCCAGGACGATCAGGGCGCTGTTGCCGCCCAGTTCGAGGACGGAGCGCTTGAAGTGCGCGGCGCAGACCGTGGCGACGTGCCGGCCGACCGTGTCCGAGCCGGTGAAGGAGATGACGCTCGGCACCGGGTGCTCGATGAGCGCGTCGCCTATCTCGGCTATGTCGGTGATGACGACGTTGAGGAGGCCGGCCGGGAGTCCGGCGTCCTCGAAGACCTTGGCCACCAGGCTGCCGCCGAGGACGGGGGCGTTCTGGTGCGGCTTGAGGACGACGCCGTTGCCGAGGGCGAGCGCCGGGGCGACCGACTTGATCGACAGCAGGAAGGGGAAGTTGAAGGGGCTGATGACGCCGACCACGCCCACCGGGACGCGGTACAGGCGGTTCTCCTTGCCGTCGTCCGGCGAGGGCAGGATGCGCCCCTCGGCGCTCAGCGCGAGGTGCACGGCCTCGCGCAGGAACTCCTTGGTGAGGTGGATCTCGAAGGCCGCCTTGAGCCGGGTGCCGCCCAGCTCGGCGATGATCGCCTCGGTGATCTCTTCCTCGCGGTCCTCGACGATCCGCAGGGCGCGCTCGAACACGGCACGCCGGGCATAGGGGTTGGTCGCCGCCCAGTCCTTCTGCGCGCGCTCGGCGGCGCGGTAGGCCTGGTCGACCTCGTCCGCCGTGGCGACCGTGATGGAGGCCAGCTTCTCCCCGTCGTACGGATTGAAGTCGATGATGTCCCAGGAGCCCGACCCGGCCTTCCACTCCCCGTCGATGTACTGATGAGCCAGGTCAGTGAAGAAGGACATGAGACGGACCCCTTGCCGCGGCAGCAGACGGACGCAAACGGAAGCGAATACCTGATCTCACGTCATAGTACTTATGTTTCAGGTGAGTTGGAGCAGACCACGGAGAAGATCTCGGCTGCCCACCGGGTCCGGGCTGTCCTGGTGCAGCTGGGCCACCACCCGCTCGTACTGGGCGACTTCCTCGGCCTTGTCGAGGTAGAGGGCGCCGGTGAGCTGTTCCACGTACACGACGCCGGAGAGGTCGGACTCCGGGAAGCTCAGCATGGTGAAGGCGCCGCTCTCGCCGGCGTGCCCGCCGAAGCTGAACGGCATCACCTGGAGGGTGACGTTGGGGCGCTCGGAGATCTCGATGAGGTGCTGGATCTGCCCGCGCATCACTTCCCGGTCGCCGTACGGGCGGCGCAGCGCGGCCTCGTCCAGGACGCAGTGGAAGCGGGGGGCGTGCTCGGAGATGAGGAGCTTCTGCCGCTCCAGGCGCAGCGCCACGCGCCGCTCGATCTCCGCCTTGCTCGCGCCCTTCATGCCGCGCGCGACGACCGCGTGCGCGTACGCCTCGGTCTGCAACAGGCCGTTGACGAACTGGACTTCGTAGACACGGATGAGCGAGGCGGCGCCCTCCAGACCGATGTACGTCTGGAACCAGCCGGGCAGGACGTCGGAGTAACTGTGCCACCAGCCGGTGAGGTTGGCCTCTTTGGCGAGGGAGAGGAGCGCGCCGCGCTCGGCCTCGTCGGTGACGCCATAGAGCGTCAGCAGGTCCTCGACATCCCTGGACTTGAAGCTCACCCGTCCCAACTCCATGCGGCTGATCTTCGATTCGGAGGCGCGGATCGAGTACCCGGCCGCTTCACGGGTGATGCCGCGCGACTCCCTGAGCCGCCTCAGCTGTGAGCCCAGCAGGATGCGCCGTACCACCGAGCCACTCGACTCCCCTGCGGTCACTTCGCTCAATCCTCCCCATCGACTGGAAGCCAGCAGTCTGCCATTAAACGCTCCGGGCCGTACACGTCCGGTTACAGAAAGGAAAAGCCTCCGAAAGGCCTCCACAAGAAGTCGTGGGAAGAAATGGGCAAGAACTGGCACGGTAGCGACCAAGTCCGGCGCGTGCACGTGCATCTGCCCTTGCATCTGCTGTACGCATTCGGAACCATGGTCCGCGCGCCACCGTTGTACCGACCGCACCATCGGCGACCGACCGCGCCAACGCACCACCGCTCCATCGCTACGTACCGCGAAACCGGGGAGTGCCTCGCATGGGGACGAATGGATCGACCATGCTCGAGCCGTTACGGCAGGGGCTACCTCCGATCGACCCATCGGCCGTCTCCGACGCGGCTTCCGTCGCCCTCCCGGCCCGCTACGAAGCGGTGGGCAGCGCACGGCAGTTCACCCGTACGACGCTCGGCCAGTGGGACCTCGACGAGAGGTTCGACGACATCGCGCTCGTGGTCTCCGAACTCGTCACCAACGCGCTGCGCCACGCGCTGCCGGCGGACACCCCGCGCGATCACCGCGACCCGCCCGTGCGGCTGCACCTGATGCACTGGGCGTCACGTCTGGTGTGCGCGGTGCGCGATCCCAGCGACGACAGCCCGGTGACGCGCGACGTCGAGGACGACGACGACTGCTCGGCGGAGTCGGGCCGGGGCCTGTTCCTGGTGGACTCCTTCAGCGACAGCTGGGGCTGGCACCCGCTCGCGGGCGCGCTGCGCGGCAAGGTGGTCTGGGCGCTGTTCCGGCTGGGGTGAAGTCGGGGGCAGCTTATGCCGGTTGCCCCACTGATGCCCGTTGCCCCCAGGGGTTCAGCCACCTATCAGGTGGTCGAACTCCCCGTCCTTCATGCCAAGCAGCATGGCCTCGATCTCGGCGCGCGTGTAGACGAGCGCCGGGCCGTCGGGGAACCGCGAGTTGCGCACGGCGACGTCGCCGCCCGGCAGTTTCGCGAACTCCACGCACGATCCCTGTGAGTTGCTGTGCCTGCTCTTCTGCCAGACGACCCCGTGAAGCTCCGTGGCCGCCATGCCGTTAGTCGCGTGGTGCACAGGTCGCTCCCCGGTAGTGCGGTGCCGTCAGTGGCTTCAGTGGCTGTAGATGCAGTGGTCAACTGTTCCGGATCATAGCTGTGTTCACATGCCGATGCATGGGCAGATGCACGTGCACGCGGGGTGTTCCCTTGGTTACAGGCCTGTCAGCGCCCGTACCGAATCCCTCCCGAATCCCCCATGCCATGCGAACGCCGGTCACCGTCCATGAAGTTCCGTACCGTCGATAACGCCGGATAGCCCGGATCGAACCCTTCGTGCACCAAGAAGAGACGCAGCCGGGGCCCTTTCTGTTCCAGAATTCAAACAACTGGCGGCGGGCCAAGGTTGGCCGGATCGACTTCCGCACGGCGGATGGTTAGCTTGGCGCGCGAATCGGCCGGTGCATGAGGGGGACTTCAAGTGCGTACGTACGTCCGTAGTGTCCGTGTGGGTGCCGCGGTGGCCGGGCTGGCCGCCGCGCTCGTCCTGACCGGTTGCAGCGGTGACGGGGGCGGAGATGGGAGCGGGGGCGGCGGCAAGAAGGACGGCGGTGCGGCCGAGTCGAGCGGCTCCGGGGGCTCCGGGAGTGCGGACGAGGGCTCGTCCGGGGGCGCGGGCGGCAGCCTGGAGGGGACGTGGATCGCCACGGCCGGCGGCAAGCCGCTCGCCCTCGCCGTCACCGGGAAGTCGGCGACGCTGCTCGGCGAGGACGTGCTGTGCAGCGGCACGGCGGGCGAGAAGGCGGGCTCGCGGGTGATCGACCTGAAGTGCCCCACGGGGAACTCCGACCGCACGACGGGCCGGGTCGAGTCCGTGGGCGCGAAGTCGATGAAGGTCTCCTGGGAGGGGGCAGGACAGGACGAGTTCCTGAGGACGAAGGACGGCAAGCTGCCCGAGGGGCTCCCGACGGGGGGCATGCCGCAGCCCTGAGGGGTCTGACGGTCCGTGTCCTGCGCATCGGTGCCGTCAACTGGGCCTGTCTCCACCGGAGTTCGGTGGCTCGTCGCCGTCCGGTGCCGGTGGTTGTCCCTTGGTGGCCGAGCCGTCCACCAGCATGGGTGGGGGTGCGGTGTCCAGGGCGTCGGACAGTTCGTCGAGGGTCTGGAGGAGCAGGCCCGCGCCCCTGCGGACCACGCGGTCGGGGACGCCCTCGCCGTCCCACTCCGCCAGAGCCGTACGGACCGCGTCCCAGCGCGGCACGCGGCGTTCGCGCACCGCCTTCGCGCCCTGTTCCGTCGCCTTGCGCAGTGCGTCGGCGAGGCGGGCCGCGGCGGGCACGGGGGTGTCGCCCCGCTCCGGCAGGTGCGCCTCCATCAGCATGGCGACGCGGCCCATCTGGGCGAGCGCCTCCTCCGCGTCGGCGGCCACGGCGCGGGAGAGTCCGCGATGGCGGACCGGCTCGTTCTTGGCCCGGTTCCCCGCCTCCTGCCAGGCGATGCGGGCGTCACGGGCGGCGAGCAGGGTCTCCCGTACGTCGGGGCACGCCTTGCCCGCCGGGTGGGCGTAGTGGTCGACGACCGCGGCGGCGTAACGCCCGTATGCGATCAGCCAGTCGGCGAGACGGGTGCGGAGTCTCGGGGTTTCCCAGGCGGGGTAGACCGCGTACGCGATCATCGCGAGGATGCCGCCCATCAGGGTCAGGACGACCCGCTCCGGCACGGTCTGCGTCCACTGCCGGCCGCCCATGCCGAGCAGGAACACGACGTACGCGGCGACGCAGGCCTGCGCGGCGACCTGGCCGGTGCGCATCAGCAGGTACATCATCCCGGCGCAGAACACGGCGAGCGCGGCGGACAACCCCGTGCCGGGGTGCGCCAGTTGGACGAGTCCGGTGGCGAGGGCGACCCCGACGAGGGTGCCGCCGAAACGGGCGACGGCGCGGGAGTACGTCTGTGAGAAGTCCGGCCGCATCACCATGACCGAGGCCATGGGCGCCCAGTACCCGTGCCCGAGCGGCAGCCAGGTGCCGAGCAGATAGCCCGCGGCGGCGACGGCGGTGACCCGGATCGCGTGCCGGGTCACGGGCGAGTCGTGCCGGAAGTCGGCCCTGACGGCCCGTACGGCGGCGGGCAACAACGCGAAGAGGCTGGGGCGGAGGAGGGGGGCGGGCGGCGGTTGGGTCTCCGGGGGCGTCGGGGCGACGGGCGGCTTTGGAGGCGTCGGGGCGGCGGGCGGCTTCGGAGGCGTCGGGGCAGTCGCGGGGGGTGCGTCGGGGTGCGAGGGCGTGGGGGGCGTCGTGTCGGGGGGCGGTGGTGTCGGGTCAGGGGGCGGCGGGGACGCCGGGTCAGGGGGTGTCGGGGACGCCGGGGCAGGGCGTGGTGGGGGGTTCTGGGTGTTGCCCGCCGTCTCCAGCACGTCCCGTAGGAGCGCCCCCAGGCGGGTCGCCGCGCGGTAGGCCGGGCCCGTGAGGATCGCCCCCGTGTCCGGGGTCTTCAGCGCGGCCATCGCCGCCGGCGGGACCCTGACGGGGTCGCCGTGGCGGATCGCGCGGGCCGCGGCGTCCAGGACCGAACCCGCAGCGGCGAGGAGTTCGCGGACCCGGTCCCGCTCCCTGCCCTCCTCCGGAACGCCGACCGCCGGGTCCGCGAGGGAGGCCAGGACCGGACGGATGCGTTCGGCCAGGCCCCGCGCACCGTGCAGTTCCGCGGGGCGGGTGCGGGCCTGGCGCGGGGTGATCGTCGCCGCGTCGCGCGCCGCCATCAGGGGCTCGGGGTCGAACGGGGCCACCGGATCGTGCCGGAGCCGCCGCGCGTAGTCCGCCTCGGCCGCCAACGCGTCGGCCAGCGCGTCGCGGTGGGCGCCCCATCTGCGTACCGGAAAGAGGATCACCAGGGCCGCCTGCACACAGCCCCCGACGATCATCATCGCCGCGTGCCCCGCGGCCGCCGCGACCGAGGTCGGCAGGGTGACCGTCACCAGCATGATCGCGACGTTGGACGACGCGATGATGCCGACCGTCGGGCCCGCCGCCCAGCTCAGGCCCGCGAGGAAGGTCCAGAGGCAGAGGAGGGCGAGGAAGAGGAGCAGGTGGGAGCCGGTGAGGTAGCCGAGGAAGGTGGAGACGGCAAGGCTCGTGCCGGAGGCGAGGGCGAGCTCCGGACGCGGGCGCCAGCTGCGCTGGAACGTGGCGATCGCCGCCTGGAAGGCCCCGAACGCCGAGCTCGCGGCCACCGCCGGGCCGAACAGGGTGAGGCTGACGCCGATGATGATCGCGAGGCCGGCCGCGCCCCTGAGGGCGACCAGGGGTTCCAGGCGTTTGCGCTCGACGGTCAGGCCCGAGCGAGCTGTCTCTTTCAGCGCGCGGAGCCAGGTCACCCTGTGATGATACGGGGCATATCGGGCGGAGCGGTGGCGGCCGGCTTCCGTGGTCCCGTAGGGGTCGCGCCCAAGGGGACGGCCTCGTGAGGGTCGCGACCCAGGGCCGGGCCCCCACGGGGCGCGCCCCAGGGCCCCGCCCCGTGGGGGTCGCACCCCAGGGTCGCCCGAGCCCCCGGCGCCCCGGGCCCCCGGGCCGCCCCCGAACCCCGCCCCCGACATCAGGTCAGGGCAACGCCCGGCCCCGCCCCGCGCGTCCCCGCCCGACCTCCGCCCGGTCCGCCGCCGCCGTGCCGTGGGCCCAGCCCTCGCCGTCCGTCACGCCCCGCACCCGGGTCGTGGTCGTCTCGGGGAACATCCGCTCGGCGCGGTCGGTGACGGCGACGTCGCGGGCGGCAAGCACCGGGAGCAGGTCGGGAGCCGGGCCGGCCGCGCCCCGCGCATCGGCGGCCGCCTCCCGCGCCGCCTCCGTCACCGCGTGCTCGCCGGCCTCGGCGAGGCGGCCGCCGATGCGGTGCGCGTACGCCACCAGGAAGGACTGCCGGAACGTCTTCGTGCGCTTGCGGCCCGCCGCGCGCTGCCCCGCCTCCGCCTTGGTCATCGCCGTCGTGCCCTGCACCAGGAGGGAGGTGTGGAGCAGTTCGACCGCCTCCAGGTCGGACTCGAACCCGACGACGGCCGAGAAGCCGAACGCCTCGTTCCACACCGCGCGGCAGTGGTTCGCGGCGGCGACGGCGTCGAGAAGCATCGCCTTCGCCGTCTCGTACGGCGCGTCCACGCCGATCCGGCACGCCCCGGGGACGTCCTTGGCGTGCGTACGTGCGGCGAGCAGCGCCTCGTCGAGGGAGTGCCGAGCCATCAGTTCCTGGGCCTTGGCGGTGAGCGCCTCGGCCTCCTCCGGGTAGCCGGTGGCCTCGGCCTTGGCGAGGAGGGCGCGGATACGGGTGAGGGTGCGGGACTCGCCCTCGACGGGGCCGGGAACGGATTCGCCCGGGGGCGGGCCTACCGGTTCGAGCGGGGGCAGGCGCAGGAGCAGGCGGTAGAGCTGGAGGTGGGTGGTGGCCCGGGTGAAACGGTCGGGCCGGGCTGTGTGGGTCCGGGCGGGCTGCGCGGGGTGCGCGGGGTGCGCGGTGGGGGCCATCTCGGTCAGCTGGGCGGACCAGCGGGGCGGCAGGTGGGCGTACCGGCCGGTCTCCGCGTGGATCAGGGTCGCGGCCAGCCGGACGTGCGGGTCGTCCAGGTCGCGGCGGACCATGCGGAGGACGTCGGCGGGCTGCCAGCCGTGCCGCCAGGCGCGGGTCAGGTACTCCTCGCCGCGGTGCCGCAGCTCGTCGTCCGACGAGGGGGACGCGGCGAGCAGGGACGCGCCGGTGTCCAGCCCCTCGTCGCCGTCGCCGTACAGCGCCGCCGCGAACGCCCTGTCGATCACCGAATCCATGGGGTCAAGGGTAGGCACGGTGCGGTACCCGGAGTCCCGTAGGTCCCCTGGGGGTCCCGCAGAGGCTGTGGGGTCCCTAGGTCCCCTGGGGTCCCGTGGGGGACGTGGGGGACGTGGGGGCCGTGGGGATCCCTGGGTGCCGTAGGTGCCGTAGGTGCCCTAGGTGCCCTAGGTGCCGTAGGTGCCCTAGGTGCCCTAGGTGCCGTAGGTGCCCTAGGTGCCGTAGGTGCCCTAGGTGCCGTAGGGAGCCCGAGGTCCCCTGGATCCCGTAAGGCCCTTAGATCCCCCTAGATCCCCTAGGCCCCTCACAGGCCCCTAGGTCCCCTAAGTTCCCTTAGGCCCCCGCAGGGCCGCCCCTAGGACCTGTAGGACCCGTAGGACCCGCAGAACCCCCAAGACCCGCAGGCCCCCTAAGCCCCTCAAGCCCCCGAGATCCCCGCAACCCCCAAGATCCCCGCAGGGTATGGCAGGCCCTACCCCCCACACGCCCCCCAGTGGTCGTGTGCCGGGCGGCGCTGGACGGTTGGCTCGAGGCATGAGTGAAAACGTCGTACGCAACGAGGGGGGCCGCCGCCTTCGCCGGGCCGAGCGGATGGCAGGCGCAGAGGTGACGGGGCGATGAAGCGGGTTCTTCTCGCCTCCCTGCGCCGGCGGTGGAGCAGTCTGCTCGGGGCCTTCGTGGCCGTCGTGCTCGGCGTGGGGCTCGTCGCCGCCATGGGGCTCGGTCTCGACGCGAGTCTGACGGCGCCGGACCGGGCGCCCGTGCGGTTCGCCGGGTCGCCGGTCGTGGTCATGGGGCAGGACCGGATCACGGTGCGGGTCGAGCGCGGGCCGGGCACCGGCCTCGTATCGAAGCCGCTCGCTCATCCACAGCCTGTGGACACCGAACTCCTGCGCGAGCTGCGGCGGCTCGGCCCCGTCCGGCTCGACGGGGACGCGCGGGACGCCGTCGGCGTCGACGCCCCCGTACGGGAGGTACGCAAGGTCGTCGGCGACCGTGCCCTCGTCCTCACCGGCGGCGAGCGCCGCCGCGCCGACCCCGGCACCGCGCGGGACGCCGCGGCGCTGGTGGCGGTCAACTCCTTCCTCGGTACGGCGGGCGGGGTGGCCGCGTTCGTGTCGGTGTTCGTCACGGCGTCGACGTTCGGGTTCGTGGTGGCGCTGCGGCGGCGGGAGTTCGGGCTGCTGCGGATGGCCGGGGCGACGCCCGGCCAGGTGCGCAGGCTGCTCCTCGGCGAGGCGCTCGCGGTGGGCGTCCTGGCGTCCGCGGCGGGGTGTGCGCTCGGGGCGTGGGGCGGGCCGTTGCTCGCGCGGCAGCTGGTGGAGGCCGGGATCGCGCCGTCCTGGTTCCGGGTGCCGGCGCGGCTGCCGGGTGCGGCCTGGCTGACCCAGCCCCTCGGCCTCTCCTCCGCCCCCTCCGCCTCGTCCGCCTCATCCGGCGCCTCCGCCGCCACCTCCGGCTCGACCGGCGCCGCGCCCTCGTGGCCCTTCCACCTCGCCTTCTGGACCGGCCTCGTGGTGGCCGTCTCGGGCGCGTGGGTCGCCGCGCGGCGGGCCGGGCGCATCGCTCCGGCCGAGGCGATGCGCGACGCGTCCGTGGACACCGGCGTGCTGCCGCTCGGCCGGCGGATCGCGGGGGCGGTGCTGCTCGCCTGCGGGATCGGACTCCTCGTACGGGCCCTGGGCGCGGACCCCTCCGCCCTTCTGAAGCGGAAGACGTACACGACCCAGCCCATGATCCTGATCACCGCGGCCGCCGCGCTCGCGCCGCTGCTCGTGCCCCCCGTCGCCCGCGCCTTCCGGCTGCCCGGCGCCGTCGGCCGCCTCGTCCGCGCCAACTCCGCCGCCTCCGTGCGCCGCACCGCCGCCGTCGCGGCCCCGGTCCTCGTGACCGTCGCCCTCGCGGGCAGCCTGCTCGGCTCGGCGCAGACGGTGGGGGGCGCGAAGGCGGCGGAGGCCCGGAAGCAGGTCCGGGCGGACCTCGTCGTCACGGGTGAGAGGCTGCGGCACGTGGGGGTCCGGGACGTGCCGGGGGCCGCGGCGGTCTCGCCGTCCGCGTCCACCGCCGTGTTCGTACGGGAGGGGGGCAGCGCTCTCGTCCGCTCCGAGGCCCGCGCGGTGAGCGATCCCGCGGCGCTGGCGGCGACGACCCGGCTCCCCGTCGTCGCGGGGGACGTACGGGACCTGGACGACCGGTCCATCGTCGTCAACGAGGAGTGGGAGCGGCACGAGGTCGGCGAGCGCGTCGCCGTCCGGCTCGGCGACGGGCGGCCCGCGAAGCTGCGGATCGCGGCGGTGCTGGCGCGCGGGACGGGGGACAACGGCGCGTACGTGACTGCGGGGAACGCGCGGGCGGCGACGGTGGACCGTATCGACGTACGCCTGAAGCGGAGTCCGGCCGCCGGTGGCGCCGCCCCCTCCGCGGCACCCGGCCCGACCGGCGCGACCGGCGCGACCGGCACGTCCGCGGCACCCGGTGCGACCGGCACGTCCGCGGCGCCCGGCGCGACTGCCGCGCCCACCGCGTCTGCCCTGTCCACCGCCTCCGCCCTGTCCACCGCCTCCGCCGCGCTCGCCGCCCGGAGCGGGGGCGAGGTGCGCACGGCCGAGGAGTGGCTGGCCGCGACGCACCCGCCGATCAAGCCCCAGACGCGCCTCGGCCTGCTGATGATCCTCGGCATCTGCCTTGTCTACGCGGGCATTTCGCTCGCGAGCACCCTGCTGATGGCCACCCCGGTGCGCCGCACCGAACTGCGCTCCCTGCGCCTCGCGGGCGCCACGCGCGGGCAGGTACGGCTGGTGGTGGCCGGCGAGGCGCTGGCCGCCGTGGCGGTGGGCACGCTCCTCGGCCTCGCCGTCACGGCGCTCAACCTGGGCGGCCTCTCCGCCGGCCTGTCCCGCCTCTCGGCCCCGGCGGCGGTGACGGTCCCGTGGGACGCGCTCGGGGTGAGCGTGGGCGTGTGCGCGCTGGTCGCGGTGTCGGCGGCGGTGACGGGGACGGCGGGGCTCCTGCGGGTGGCGGGAGCGGGGCGGCAGGACTGAACGTCCTGGCCTCCCCCCTGTCTCCTCCTCAACCAGCCCTAGCGCAGCGCTAGTTGGGGAGCGTGACGGTCTGCAGCCAGGCGGTCCTGTGACCGTTGTTCGACTCGTAGCCGCGCAGCTTGATCTGACGGTTCTCCTTCAGGTTGAAGTAGCAGGCCTTGTAGCGGTCGCCGGCGCCGTTGCTGTCCTTGCAGTAGCGGTACTTGCCGCTGCCGTCGGAGATCCGGACGCCCAGCGAACGCCCGTCGAGGTCGATGTCGTTGACGATGACCTTGTCCTTGGAGTCGCAGAGGGTCACCTTGCCGACGATGTAGGTCTGGCCGTTCTCCTTCTGCGTGAACTGCGTCCCGTGGCAGTCGGCCTTCGCCGCCTGGGCGGACGGGGCGGCCACGGCGGGTGACGCGGCCGCCGTGGCGAAGGCGGCGCCGGTGGCGGCGAGGGCGACGGCGGCCATGCGGATCGTGTGCTTCATGAAGTGCGGCATCCTTCGTCGGGCGTCATGGGGCGTCATGGGGTGTCATGGGGCGTCATGGATACGGGCGGGTGCTGCGTCGGGGCGGCGCTCGAACTGCGCGCTGTCCGCGACCTGAAGGACGCTAGGGGCGCCTGCCAACAGAGCCCCAACATCCCCGTGGCGCACCGGCGCTCCCTCGGGTCAGCTGTCGCCGCCCTCGTCGATCAGGCGGCGCACCTCGCGCTCGACCAGGCCCAGGCGGGCCTCCGCCACCAGGGGCACCGCGCGGCGCGCCCGGCGGGCCTCGTGGACGTCGATGTCGACGGTCACCAGGCCCGGCTCCCACTTCGGCGCCTGCGCGACGACCGTGCCGCGCGGGTCGACGACGCGGGAACCGCCCCAGAAGGAGGCGCCGTTCTCGTTCCCGACCCGGTTCACGAAGACGACCCAGCACTGCAGCATGCGGGCCGTGTTGGAGAGCAGCGTGTCCCAGTACAGGCCGGTGTCCATGGCCTCGGGGTCCAGGCTCGCCGCGCTGTTCGTCGGCACGACGATGACCTCGGCGCCGTCCTGCACGGCGAGCCAGGGCAGCACCGGCTGCCAGGCGTCGTTGCAGACGAGGGTGGCGGCGCGGCCGTGCCCGCCGGGCAGGTCGTACGCGCGCAGGTGCTGGCCGGGGCTGACGTGCTTGCGCTCCTCCCAGGCCAGGTAGTTCGGCAGGTACAGCTTGCGGTGGACGTGCAGGGGGCGGCCGCCCGAGAAGTACGCCGAGGTGTTGTACGCGCGCAGCGCGGTGTGCTCGTGGAGACCGACCAGGGCGTCCGGGCCGCCGGGTTCCGTCAGGGCGAGCAGGCGCGGGTCGTCGACGGTGATCGACGTGTCCTTCGCCAGGCCGCCCAGGTGGTAGCCGTGCAGACTCAGTTCCGGGAAGACGACCAGGTCCGCGCCCTGTGTCGCCGCCAGGGCGAGCTGCTCCCGCGCGGTCCGCAGGTTCTCTTCGACCTCGCCCAGGGCGCAGTCGGTCTGTGCCAGCGCCACTCGCATGGGGCGAGCCTCGCAGCGCCGGGCGGGAGGTGCACGCGGGGACGTCCGTAAGTGGCACGGGGGGGGCGGCCGTGCGCAGTACCCGGGGACGGCCGCACGAGGGCCGGGCGGGGCCGCGTGCGGTGGCGATGTCAGTGGTGGGTGCGAGACTCCGGCGTATGGAGCACGAACGGTGGGTCGTCGCCGCCGGTGCGGGACGTGGCGCTGAGCTCGTCCCCGTCGGCGCCGACGGGCTGCCCGTCGGCGACGTGGTCCGCGCGCCCGACCTCGTCGAGGCCGTCCGCGAGCGGCCGGGTGCCGGCCGGTGGATCTGGCGGTCGACGGCCGGTGTCTACCCGCGCCTGCTCGCCGCGGGTGTCCGCGTGGAGCGGTGCTACGACATCGAGGCCGCCGAGCTCCTCCTCCTCGGTCACGAGGGCCGCCTCGGCGAGCCCCGCTCCGCGGCCGCCGCCCTCGCCCGGCTCCGCGGCGCCCCCGTACCGCCCGATCCCCCGCCCCGCGCGGCCGAGCGCGGTGCCCGCGCGCAGGACTCGCTCTTCGAGCCCGGCCCCGTCGGCGTCGAGCTGTCCCTCGCGGACCTGGTGCGGGTCCACGCCGAGCAGCAACGCCGGCACGACGCCACCGCCCACCCGGGCCGCATGCGCCTGCTCACCGCATCGGAGTCCGCGGGCATGCTGGTGGCCGCGGAGATGAACGCCGCGGGGCTGCCCTGGCGCGCCGACGTCCACCGCGAGCTCCTGCACGAACTGCTCGGCGAGCGGTACGCGGGTGGTGGCGAGCCCCGCCGCCTCGCGGAGCTGGCCGACGAGGTGTCGACGGCGTTCGGCCGCCGCGTCCGGCCGGACCTGGCCGCCGACGTCGTCAAGGCCTTCGCGCAGGCCGGCATCAGGGTGAAGTCGACGCGGCGCTGGGAGCTCGAGGAGATCGACCACCCCGCGGTCAAGCCCCTCATCGAGTACAAGAAGCTGTACCGGATCTGGACGGCGCACGGCTGGAGCTGGCTCCAGGACTGGGTGCACGAGGGCCGTTTCCGCCCCGAGTACACCCCGGGCGGCTCGGTCAGCGGCCGCTGGACGACCAACGGCGGGGGCGCGCTGCAGATCCCCAAGGTGATCCGCAAAGCCGTCGTCGCCGACCCCGGCTGGCGGCTCGTCGTCGCCGACGCCGACCAGATGGAGCCGCGGGTGCTCGCCGCGATCTCCCGCGACCGGGGGCTGATGGAGGTGGCGGGCAGCGAGGAGGACCTCTACACCCGCCTCTCGGACCGCGCGTTCTCCGGCGACCGCGACCACGCGAAGATCGCGCTGCTCGGCGCGGTGTACGGCCAGACGTCGGGCGACGGCCTGAAGAACCTGGCCGCGCTGCGGCGCCGCTTCCCGCTGGCGGTCGCGTACGTGGACGACGCGGCGAAGGCGGGCGAGGAGGGCCGGCTCGTACGGACCTGGCTGGGCCGCACGAGTCCGCCTGCGGCGGGGGCCGGGGAGCAGGAGGAGGCGGGCATCCCGCAGGAGGCGACCGTCGGCTCCGGGGACGACGTCGGCGTCGAACTCCCGGGCGGCGGAGGGGAGTTCACGCCGGGATACGCCTCGTCCAACACCCGCGCGAGAGGCCGCTTCACCCGCAACTTCGTCGTGCAGGGCAGCGCGGCGGACTGGGCGCTGCTGATGCTGGCCGCCCTGCGGCGGACGATCGCGGAGGGCGGGCTCCGCGCCGAGCTCGTGTTCTTCCAGCACGACGAGGTCATCGTGCACTGTCCCGCCGAAGAGGCCGAGACGGTGGCGCTCGCCATCCGCGACGCGGGAAACCTCGCAGGCCACATCGCCTTCGGCGAGACCCCGGTCCGCTTCCCGTTCACGACGGCGATCGTGGAGTGTTACGCGGACGCGAAGTGAAGTAGGGGGGAGGAGTACGGGTCCGGTGGGCCCGGCGAGACCTGCTGCTCGGCTCCCACTTTCAGGGGGTTACCCGCGCCCCGCCAGCAGCGTGCGCAGTTCGTCCGTCACCTTGCTGTTCGTGCCGTTCAGGGCTCGAAGCGCCGTCGCCCACTGTTCGTACGCCGCCTCCTCGTCTCCCGACGCGTGCAGCAGGAGTCCGCGCTGGTGGCGGGCCAGGCCCGTCATGTGGGTGTCGCCGCGGTGTTCGGCGCGGGCGAGGAGCGCGGTGCACTCGCGGGCCGCGTCCGCATCGCGGGAGAGCCCGCGCAGGGCGCGGACCAGGCCGAGGCGGGCCTGGGACGCCACGTGCCAGTCCTCCAGTTCGCCGTGCAGCCGCAGGCTCTCCTCGAAGTGGTGCGCGCGGCGGCAATCGGGCGTCGGCGGGGCGCCGGTTTTCTTCTACGCCATCTCCACCCCGCCGTTTCCGTGCCTCTACGTCTTCACGTAATCCTGCGCGGCCCCGCGTCCCTGCGCGGCCCCGTGTCCCTGTGCGGTCACGTCTCCCTGTGCGGCCTCGTCTCCCTGTGCGGTCACGGCGCCGCGCCGTCTCGCCCGCACGCCTCCGGCAGCCGCACCGTGAACAGTGAGCCCTTGCCCGGCACGCTCTGTGCGGTCACCGTGCCCTCGTGCGCCTCCACCAGCTTCCGCACGATGGACAGACCGAGGCCGCTGCCGCCCGTCGCGCGGGTCCGCGACTTGTCGGCGCGCCAGAACCGGTCGAAGACGTGCGGCAGGTCGGCGGCGTCGATGCCGGTGCCGGTGTCGGCGACCTCGATCAGCACGCCGTCGGCCGTGGTGCGGCAGCTGATGCGGACGCTGCCGCCGCGAGGGGTGTGGCGGACGGCGTTGGAGACGAGGTTGCCGATCGCCTGGCGCAGCCGCAGCGGATCGGCCGACACCAGCGGATCCCCGTACGCGGTGGCGCGCAGCCGTACGCCCGCGGAGTCCGCCCGCGCCTGGTGCGCCGCGGCGACCTGTTCGGCGATGTCGGCGGCGTGCACGGGCTCGCGGTGCAGCCGGAGCGTGCCGGCGTCGACGGCCGCCAGGTCCTGCAGGTCGTCGACGATGTGCTGGAGCAGCAGGGCCTCTTCGAGGAGCGAGGTGACCAGCTCCGGGTCGGTCTCGACGACGCCGTCCTCCGCGGCCTCCAGCCATCCGCGGATGTTGGACAGCGGGGTGCGCAGCTCGTGCGCGACGTCGCTGACCATCGCCTTGCGCTGTTCCTCCAGGGCCTTGCGGTGAGCCGCCATGTCATTGAAGGCGGCGGCCAGTTGACTGATCTCGCCCGCGGACCGGGTGGCCCGTTCGGGGACCGGGGCGCCGGCCTCACCCGTCTTCATGCGCCATGTCGCGGCGGTGAGCGCGCGCAGCGGCCGGGTGAGCCGGGTCGCGGCGAGCGCGGTGACGGCGACGGTAACGGCCAGCACGGCCGCGGCGAGCCCGGCCAGGCGCACGGTGTTGTCCCGCGAGAGGCTGAAGCCGGGCGTGCTCCGGGTGCCGTCGGACGCGGTGATGAAGAGCAGGGCGGGCGCGGAGACGTACGGGCCGAGCTGTTCGCGGCGCGCGGTGTCGACGCAGGACGCGGCGGCGGTGGCGGCGGCGGTCGTGGCGGCCGGAGCGGAACCTCGCGTCCTGGTGGCGCGGGACGCGGTGCCGGTGCCGGTGCCGGGGCCGGGGCCGGTGTCGGTGCCGGTGTCTATATCGGGTGGGGTGCGGGGTGGGCGCTCGGCGGAGCCCCGTACGGGGTCGGACGGGGAGTCAGGGTCGGCCCCTGGGTCGGAGGTCGGGTCCGCGTAGGGCTCCATGGCCCCGGTCGTCGGTACGACGGTGCCGACCGGACGCGGCCCGCTCCGCCCACTCAGGTCGAGGCCCACCGGGACGGCGGGGAGTCCGTGCCGCTTCATGCACGCGTCGGAGAGGGAGTTGAGCTTCTTGAGCGCCTTCTGCTCGGTCGTGGTGGGGAGGTCGAGCGGCGGCATACGGCAGCTGGCCTTGAGGTAGTCGCCGAGATCGTGTTCCACCTGGACGGTGGGGCGGCCGCTCGGGCCGACGACGACCTCGGGGGCCGCGCCCAGCTCGGACAGGCAGGCCGCGCTCCGGTCGGCGGCCTGCCGGAGCCGGGTGCGTTCCGCCTCGGTGAGGCGGTAGGGCCCGACCGCGCGCGGGTCGATGCGGTCGGCGGCGGTGGCGTCCGGGCCCGCGCCACCGTCCGTACGTCCCGGGGCCAGCATCGAGTCGACGGCGAGCGGGTCGAGGACGGCGGAGGGGGTCGGGGGGAGGGAGGTGTGCGGGGCGGGGGCGGGGGCGTTGGACTTGCGGGTTTCGTTCGACTTGCGGGTGCGGTCCGACTTGCCGACGCCGTCGGACTTGCGGGTGTCGTTCGACTTGCCGGTGCGATCCGACTTGCCGACGCCGTCGGACTTGCTGGTGCCGTTCGATTTACCGGCCCAGTCCGCCTTGCTGGGGCCGGCCGACCCACCGGCGCCGTTCGACTTGTCGGCTCCGTCGGTCTTGCCGGTGCCCGACTTGCCCGTACCGTCCGCCGTGTTCGTACCGCTCGACTTGTGCGGGTCGTCCGACGTGCTCGGATCGTCCGACGTGCTCGGGTCGTCCGACGTGCTCGGGCCCTCCGTCTTGCCGGTGCCGCCCTTCCCCGGGCCGCCCTTGTCCGAGCCGCTCCCACCCTTGCCGCCCTCCCCGTCGTGGGCGGCCGTCGGTGATCCCGGGCGTCGGGGTGCCGCCGAGTCCGCGATGACCCTGCGGTCCTGGGTGGTGAGGGCGATGCGGCGGCCGGTACGACGGGACAGTTCACGGACGGCCTCGTCGGCGCCCCGCCACTCCGGGGCGCTCGCGCCGATGCCGATGAGCTTGTCGTAGATGCGGGCGTCGTCGGCGAGGACCTGCCCCTGCTCCTGGCGCAGGGCGCCGGACGTCGTCTGCGCCGCGAGCCACGCCGTCGCGGCGATCGAGCCGACGGAGACCAGGACGGAGACGGCGAGCAGCCGGGCCAGCAGGGACTTGCGGAGCGGGATGTCACGCGCCACGTCGCGCCGCCGCCCCGCCCGCGGGAACCGTACGGGCGACGGGTGCGCCCGCGCCCTTCAGACCGCCCCTGGGCAGGTCATCCTGGCGCAGGTCACCCCGGCGCTGGTCGCCCCGGCCTCGGCCGTCCCCGCGCAGGTCACCCCGCTGCTGGTCACCCCGACCCCGGCCGTCCCCGCACAGGTCACCCCGGCGCTGGTCGCCCCCGTGCTGGTCGCCCCGGCCCCCGCCGCCCCCGCGCAGGTCACCCCGGCGCAGATCCCCCCGACCCCCCGGGTCCCCCGGGCCACCCGCCCCGCTCGCCACCTTGTACCCCACCCCGAACACCGTCACGAGGCGGTCCGGACGGCGTGGGTCGGCCTCGATCTTCTTGCGGAGGTTCAAGACGTGCACGTCGACCGTGCGCACGGATATGTAACCGGACGAACCGTGGATCCGGTCGAGGAGCTGAGGGCGCGTGAAGACCCGGTCCGGCTCCGCCGCGAGCACGCTCAGCAGGTCGAACTCCCCCGGTGTGCACTCCACGTGCCGCCCGTCCACCGTCACCTCGTGCCGCACCGGGTCGACGACGAGACCCGCGACGCGCAGGATCCGCCGGTCGGCGTCGGGCAGCGGCGGATGGACGCCGCCCGCGCGGCGCAGCAGCGTCCGCACCCGGGCCATCAGCTCGCGCGGGCTGTACGGCTTGGTGAGGTAGTCGTCGGCGCCGAGGTCGAGGCCGAGGAGCAGGTCGTCCTCCGTGGTGCGGGCGGTGAGCATCAGGATCGGCAGCCGGGTCAGCTCGGGCGGCCCGTCCGCGTTCCGCAGGAACCGGGTGACCTCCAGGCCGTCCGTGCCGGGCATCATCACGTCGAGGATCAGCAGATCCGGCGGTCTGCGCCGCACCGCGTCGAGCGCGGCGGAACCGTCGTGGACGACGGCGACCGCGTGGCCGTCGCGCTCCAGATAGCGGCGGACCAGCTCGGCCTGCTTCTCGTCGTCCTCCGCGACCAGGACAAAAGCGCACATGGCGTTGAGGATAGGCCTGACCGGGCCTGGTTCAGGAGGGACGAAAGGGATCCGCACGCGGGCCTGACAGGATCCTCATAAGTGGCCGGCGGACCACCTCAGGAACCCCCCGCCCCGCCCGGGGCCCCGCCCCCAGTCCCGCCCGGGGCCCCGCCCCCGGCCCCGCCACCCTTCGCCTCGGCCTCCCCTGCGCCCGGGGAGACCTCCCCGTTGGTCCAGGCGTAGACGGTGTCACCGTCGACCGCCACCCGGTACGTGTGCAGGTCGCCGCAGTCCGTACGAGAGCGCGACGGCGTGCGGTCCGGCCACCAGGACGCGTCGAGGTCCGGCCCGCCGACCCGGGGCGCGTCGGCACCGCAGTCCGCGCCCCGCCCCGTACGCCCGTCGCGGTCCCGCCCGACGAGCGTGTAGCGGATCAGCTTCGCCCCTCCGGTCGTCTTCACCTTGACCTTGACGTTCCGGGCGTCGTCCGGGATCCACGCGGGCAGGACGAACGCCAGGTCGCCCTTGGTCGGCGCGGCGGACGCCGTGGCGAAGGACTTCGTCTTCTCCTTGAAGACGTGCTCACTGACGGCGTCCGGCATCAGCGCGCTGTTCTTCAGCGCGGGCCCCGCGACGGCGACGGCTCCCGCGGCGACCAGGCATCCGGCCACGGTGAAGACGACGATGCCGGCCTTCCTGCTGTCGGCACCGGCCGCATCGGCCTTCTTCTTGTTCAGAGGCATGGCACCAGTCTTCGGCCTCGCGCGCCGGATTACGTACAGCCGCAGAACGAAACCCCCCGTACGCCTGGAGACAGAAGTCGTACCCCGCGTCCCCCTCAAGATGGACCCTCAAGACGGCCCCTCAAGACGGACCCCCAAGACGGACCATCAAGACGGACCCGCCCCCGAAACCGCACGCGCCCGGCCCGCCTGCGAAATCTCCGCCAACACCCCCAACGCCCCGGCCAGCACCTCCGGCGGTGGCGACGCGAGCCCGATCCGCACGGCGCCCGGCACCCCGTGGCCGGTCACGGCGAAGGCCGAGCCGGGCGTGACGGCGATGCCCCGTTCCGCCGCCGCCCCGACGAACGTCTCGGCACGCCAGGGCGCCGGCAGCTCCCACCAGCAGTAATAGGACCGAGGGTCGGTACGGAACCGCCCCCGCGCCCCCGCGTCGATCAGCCGCTCCCGGACGATGCCGTGCCGCACGGCCGCGTCGGCGCGCTTGGCCGAGGCCAGCGTCGCCAGGATCCCGCCCCCCGCTCCGTCCCCCGCCCACCGCACCAGCGCCGCCAGATTGAACGCCCCCGCCGTCCACGCCCCAGACCGCAGAGCGTGCGCGAGGGCGTCCAGGTGGCCGGGCGGGGCGGCGAGCATGCCGACGGTGAGGCCGGGCGCGAGCCGCTTGGAGAGGCTGTCGAGGAAGACGACACGGTCCGGCAGCCGCGCGGCGAGCGGCGCCGGCGCGTCCGGCGCGAGGAACCCCCACGTCCCGTCCTCCACGACGGCGATCCTCAACTCCTCGACCACATCCACCAGTTGCTGCCGCCGCGACTCCCCCGCCGTCACCGACAGCGGATTCTGCAGGGTCGGCTGTACGTAGACACAGCTGAGGGACGCCTTCCGGTGAGCGTCGGCGAGCGCGCCGGGCAGCATGCCCTGCTCGTCCATGGCGACCGGCACGAGCCGCAGCCCGAGCTGCGCGGCCACCGCCTTGACCAGCGGATACGTCACCTCTTCGACGCCGACACGGTCGCCGGGGCGGGCCAGCGAGGAGAGCGCGGCGGCGATGGCCTGCCGGCTGTTCCCCGCGAACAGCACGCGTTCGGGCTCCGGCCGCCAGCCGCCGCGCGCGAGCACGGAGGCGGCGGCGTCCCGCGCCTGCGGCGTGCCGTCGGGCGCGGCGGTCCGGGTCGCCTCCAGCAACACGTCGGGCCGCAGCAGCGGCGCGAGCGCCCGGCTCATGAGCTCCGACTGGCCTGCCACGAACGGGTAGTTGAGTTCGAGGTTGACGACGGGAGGCGCGGGCGGACCCGCCGCAGGCCCCTCGGTCAGGGCGGCGCCACCGGGGTGCGGGGCGGCGGCCCGTACGAAGGTGCCGCGGCCGACCTCGCCGACGACGAGTCCGCGCCGCGCGAGCTCGCCGTACACGCGGATGGCCGTCGAGTTGGCGATCCGCCGGCGCCGGGCGAAGAGCCGCTGCGGCGGCAGCTGGTCCCCGGCGCGCAACGTCCCCGCCTCGATCTCCCTGGCCACGTCGTCGGCGACGCGCCGGTAGTCGTCCCGCCCGGCCATACCCGCCCCCACGTCGTCCGTACCCGCGCCCGCACCCGCACCCGCAACGCCCCGCGCACATTGCACCGAGAGCAAAGATCCTATTGCACCGCGGAGTTGACCCCGCCTAGCCTCCCCTCATGGCAACCGCGCAGCTCAACGGCATCACCATCGGCTACGACGACGAGAACACCCCGGTCACCCCGACCCCCGCGCCCACTCCCCTCGTCCTCCTCCACGGCCACCCCTTCGACCGCTCCATGTGGGCCCCGCAGCGCGCCGCCCTCGCCGCCACGCACCGCGTCATCACCCCCGACCTGCGCGGCTACGGGGAGTCCGGCGTCGTGCCCGGCACCACCGCGTTCGCCCGGTTCGCCGAGGACGTCGCCGCCCTCCTGGACCACCTGGGCGTACGGGAGTTCGCGCTCGGCGGCCTCTCCATGGGCGGGCAGATCGCGATGGAGTGCTACCGCCTCTTCCCGGAGCGCATCACGGGCCTGCTCCTCGCGGACACCTTCCCCGCGGCCGAGACACCGCAGAGCAAGGCCGCCCGCAACGCCCTCGCCGACCGGCTCCTCGCCGAGGGCATGAAGGGGTATGCGGACGAGGTGCGGGACAAGATGGTGGCCCCGTACAACACGGAGGCGTCCGCGTACGTCCACCGCATGATGATGGCCGCCCCGCCGGAGGGCGCGGCTGCGGCCCTGCGCGGGCGGGCCGAACGCCCCGACTACCAGGACCTGTTGACCCGCGTCGAGGTGCCGTCCCTGGTCGTCGTGGGCCGGGACGACACGTACACGCCGGTCTCCGACGCCGAAGCCATGCACGCCGCGCTCCCCGACTCCGTGCTGCACATCGTGGAATCGGCGGCCCACCTGCCGAACCTGGAACGCCCCGACGAGTTCAACGCGGCCCTGCGCACCTGGCTCGCCCGCCTCACCTGAGCGTGGGGCGGCGGGGTCCGCGACGGATCGGGGGCGAGCACACGGCCTACCAGGTCGGCCGCGTCCTACCAGGTCGGCCGCGCCCTACCAGGTGGGCCGCGCCCCCACCCCGCCGTCCACCACCAGGTCCGTGCCCGTGATCCACGACGCCGCGTCCGAGGCCAGGAACACGCAGGCGCTGCCGATGTCCTCGGGGCGGCCAAGCCGGCCGAGGGGCGCCGCCCGGCCCCACCGCTCCACCCCCTCGGGCCAGTCGTCGGCGAGTCCCGGCCGGTCGATCAGGCCCGGCGAGACGCTGTTGACGCGGATGCCGCGCGGCCCGTACTCCAGGGCCGCCGAGCGGGCGAACATGATCAGGGCCGCCTTCGACGCGCTGTAGTGCGCATGGCCCGGCGAGGGGCGCGAGCCCTCGATGGACGCGATGTGCGTGACCGTACCGCCGCCGTCCTGACCGGCCATCCGCTCCACCGCGGCCTGCGTGCAGCAGAACGCACTCGTCACGTTCGCCTCCGACAGCTCCCGCCACTGGGCGGCCGTCATGCCGGCCAGCTCCCGCACCGGCTGGATCCCCGCGGCGTTGACCAGCGCGTCAAGCCGACCCCGCCAGGAGTACGCCGTCTCGACGAGGCGCCGGCACTCGTCCTCGCGGGTCAGGTCCGCCGGTACGGCGACGGCGTCACCGCCCGCCGCCACGATCCGTCCGGCCAGCTCCTCGGCGCGCCGGCCGCCGGTGCGATGGTGGACGACGACCGCGGCGCCCGCCTGGGCGAACCGCAGGGCGACCCCGGCACCGATGCCGCCGCTCGCCCCGGTGACCAGGGCGACCCGCCCGGGCAACCCCGGCAGCGTCTCGTCACGCATCGGGGTCGGCGTCTCGTCACGCATCAGGGACGTCGTCTCGTCAGGCATCGGGGTCGTCCTCCCCGGAGGGCATCCGCAGGGGCGACCCAGAGCGGCACAACTCCCTGATGGTCTGGGCGCGTTCCGGGTAGCGCGCGCTCAACTCCTCGGCGTCGCCGCCCTCGTAGTCCTCGGGGACGAACCCCGGGGCCATGGTCGTCCCGAACAGCGTCCACCCGTACCGTCCGCCGGAACCGACCCTCGCCCCCATCCACGTCCCGGCCGGCACCACCAGCTGCACCTGTCCCCCGGCGCCGAGGACGGCCGTGCGGTCGGTGCCGTCGGGCGCGAGGAGCAGCAGCTCCAGCGCGTCACCCTCGTAGAAGTGCCAGACCTCGTCGGTGGGCAGCCGGTGCAGGGCGGAGAAGTCGCCGGGGATGGTGGTCAGGAGCACGATGATCGCCGACCCGGCGGGGCGCCCGCCGACGCCCGGTGGCCCTGTCCAGGTGCGGCGGTACAGGCCACCCTCGACGGGGAGGGGTTCGAGTCCGTGCCGGGCGGCGACCGCTTCGGGGGACGCGGGTTCGGCTTCAGCCGGTGCGGGGAGCGCGGCTGACGCCGCTGATTCGACCATGTCCGATCGCTCCCCGGCCGGGACGCCTCGTAACCACAGAGCGGCAGGAGGGGGCCGGGTCACGCCGTACTCGCGTGACCTGGCCCCCTCCTGCCGTCTGCCTCTTGCTAGCTGCTGCCGCTCCCGCGGCCTACGCCGTCGGTGTCGCCTCGTACCCGAAACGCGCCGCCGTCGCCGTGAGGGCCGGGTGGGCGAAGCGTTCGGCCAGGTCGCCCTCGCCGATCCACTCGCGCCACTCGCCCACCTGACCGCGCCGCATGATGCGGGCGTTCTTCGTGGTCTCGCCCTCATCCGCGGACGCCGCGTCCTCGCGGGCGCGCATCGCCTTGAAGGAGCTGCGCTCGGCGGCCCGCGCGACCACCTCCGGCGGCACCGCGAGCCCGAGCGCGGCGAGCATCGCGGTGATCGCGCCGACCGGGTGCGACTTCAGGTCCTCGAACCGCACCACCGCGAACTTCGAGAACTCCGGCGCCGCCTCCAGCCAACTCCGGTAGAACCGCGCCCAGCCGGGGATCGACGGCTCGCCGTCACCGAGCCTGACCCGGTCGAGGAAGTCGGGGTACGTGAGCTTCCCGATCATGTCCGCGGCGTCCGGTATCCACGAGCCGCCGAAGGAGGAGAACCACTTGTACGACGAGTAGATCGTGTCGCGCGGGTCCCGCACCACGAGGATCGCGCTGTTCACCGCGGAGTCGGCGAACACCTCGGGGTAGAAGTGGGTCTTGATGAACCGCTTCGCGTCAGGGCCGCCCCTGTCAGGGCCGCCCGCGTCCGTGCCACTCGCGTGGTCGCGCTCCGACGTCGCCGCCAACCGCTTGCGGTAGTACTCCAGTTGGGTCTCGACGGCCTGCGCGGCGCCGTCCCGCTCGTCGGGCGACTCGACGTACGGGTCGAGGTACTCGAAGCCGAGCTCGTGCACGATGTTGGCCACGAGCGCCTGCCCGGACCCCGGGTCCCCGGCCACGACGATGTCGCGCTCACCGAGCAGACGCGCACTGCGCCGGGCCAGCTCGTCCGGACGGAGTTTTTCCCGGACGGAGTCCTCGGTCATGTCACACATCCTGTCTCTCCCCGCGACCGGGGACGTCGGAGCGAAGGCGATGGGGAGGGGGAAGGGGGGTGGGGCCCGGCGAGGGTGGGGGACGGCTCGCTCACTTCTTGGCGCGCGCCGCGACCGCCCTGGTCAGATAGGTGACCTCCAGCTTGTCCAGGCCCGCGATGCGCTCCCGGATGAAGTCGAGGAACTTCTCGAACCCGGCGTCGCCGAGCTGGACCCGCACGTCGTTCACCGACTGCCACAGGCCGATGTAGTGGTCGACGCTCTGCTCGACGGAGTGTCGGCCCTCCAGGACGACGACGTCGTCGAAGAGCGGGCTCGCGTTGAACTTGTCCGACAGCTCCTTGATCATCTGGGGGTGGGCGGAGGTGATCCGCTTACGCTCCCCCATGAGGCGCTTGAGCTCGTTCTCGATGTCCACGAGGATCGGGTTCACCTCGATCAGCCGCGGGTTGTAGAGCGCGACGAACCAGCCGCCCGGGCGCAGCACCCGGCAGAACTCCGCGGTGCCCACCTCGAAGTCGACCCAGTGGAACGACGACGCCATGCTGATCAGGTCGGCCGACCCGTCCGGCAGGCCGGTCTTCTCGCCCTGTCCGGCCCGCCAGGAGATCGAGTAGCCCTCGGAGTCCGAGATGCCCTCGGCCCGCATGTTGTCGTTCGGCTCGACCGCGGTGACCGAGCGGAAGCCGCCGTCCGCCACGATGCGGGTCCACAGGCCCGTGCCGGCGCCGACGTCCACCGCGTCCAGCTCACCCGCGGGCCGGCCCACCAGGCCGATCAGCGCGTCCCGCACCGAGGTCGCGTACCCCTCGCGGTATTTCGAGTAGTCCTTCGCCAGGTCGGTGAAATCTCCGTGCTTGAGCTTCGTCGACGTCGTCATACGGGGTACGGCTCCTTTTATGCCTCACTGAAACACCGAAAAACTGAACCGGAAAAGCCTTTACCGAAAGCTCACGCCACGGCCGAGGGCATACGCTGCTCGTGCGCCAGTCGAATCATGGTCGCGGCAGCCTTCGGGTCGACGTCCCCGTAGTTGGTGACGACGAGATCGGGTGCCGTCGGGAACTCCGCGGACTGCCCTATTCCGACGATGTCCTTGTCGTCGTTCCCGCTGTAGACGCCCTTGCTGTCGCGCCGCTTGAGTTCTTCGACCGGCACGTCGAGGAGCACCTCGAAGTAGTCGGGCTGGTTCTCCCTGTTCCACCGCTGCACCTCGTGGAACAGCGAGATCGTGGCGACCACGACGACGTGTCCCTGCTCCGCGAGCAGCCGCGAGAGGCGGCCGTACGTCATGGACGCCTTGATCCGGCTCTCGCGGTCGAACCCGTGGGTCATGCCGAGCGCGGTCCGCACCTGGTTCCCGTCGAGGAGGATGGGCTGCTGCCCGCGCTGGAGCAGCTGGCGGACGAGTGCGCGGGCGACCGTCGTCTTGCCGGCCTCGGCAAGCCCGGTCACCCAGATGACCGTGCCTGCGGAATCGACGCCTCCAACTCCGGTGGTTCCCATGGCTGACTCCCCTCAGTGGACGTACGACGGCCGAACTCTTCACAGCGCGACGGCGCTGCTGTAAAGTTCCTCAGAAAATTTTTGGCAGCACGAATCAGGCAGCACAAATCAATACGCCAGGCAGCGAAATTCCATACGTGGCGCTCGGGCAATGACGAGCGAGCCATGAAAGAGATTCCTGAAGGGATCTCTTGAAATGGGCCACCGACCGACCCCGTCAGTATTGTCCCGGCGTTTACCGGGCGTCCAATATCTGTTCGTACTGAAGCCTAGATCGGTCAGTTATGGAGATACGTCAACTCGAGTACTTCGTCGCCGTCGTCGAGGACGGCAACTTCACCAGAGCGGCGGCCCGGGTCCACGTCACCCAGCCGGGCGTGAGCGCCCAGATCCGCCGCCTGGAGCGAGAACTCGGTTACGAACTGCTCGACCGGTCAGGGCGCACGGTCCGCCCCACCGCCGTGGGCGAGGCACTGCTCCCGCACGCGAAGGCCGCGCTGGACGCGGTGCGCAACGCCCGGCTCGCCGTCGACCAGGTGGCGGGGCTGCTGCGGGGCAGGGTGCACGTCGGCATGGTGACGGTGGTGGCCTCGCTCGACGTGCCCGGCATGCTCGCCGAGTTCCAGGCGGACCACCCGGCGGTGGAGATCGCGCTGCGGCAGGGCGGCACCGACGACCTCGTCGACGCGCTGAAGGACGGCGAACTCGACATGGCGTTCCTCGGCATGGCCGGGGAACCCCCGAGCTTCCTGCGCACCGAGGTCATCCGCGCCGACCCGCTCGTCGCGGTGGTGCGCGCGGACGACGAACTCGGCGGGCGCGACGCCCTGTTGCTCAAGGAGCTCGCGGGCCGTCAGCTGATCTCGCTGCCGACCGACAGCGGCACCCGGCACCGACTCGACACCTCGCTCGCCACGGCCGGCATCGACGCGCCCGTCGCCTTCTCCGCCAGCGATCCGCAGGTGCTCGTGGACATGGCGGCGCGCGGTTCAGGGGTGGCGATCCTGCCGCGGGGCGCCGTCCGGTCGGCCGGCGCCGAGCTGCGGCTGATCCCGTTCCGCGACCCGGAGCTGCACGGGCGGCTGTATCTGGCGTGGCCGGACGACCGGACGATCGACCCGGCGGCGCAGGCGGTCATCCAGCACGCGCTCGACCGCATCCAGGACCGGAGCGCCACGTAGTACTGGCGCGGAATCCGCGCTATCTGTACGGGACTTGACGCGTCGTCACTTCACAGGCTGCGGCTCGCCCGTCTCGACGTCCGCGTCCCGGGGCGGCGGCGGCTTGGCGGCCAGGAAGTCCTTGGCGCGGATGAGGAAGAAGGCGAACACCGCACCGACCAGGGCCACCACGCCCGTGATGACCAGCAGGTCGTTCAGCGCGCTCGCGTACCCGGAGTGCAGGGCGGTCGCCACCTCGTCCCGCATACCCGGCGGCACGCTGTCGCCGAGACCGGAGACGTCGCCGTGCTCGACGGCGGCGGCGACGCCAGGGGCGCTGCCCGCGAGGTCGGGGACGGCCGACAGATTGCGTACGACGTCGTCGTGCAGCGTCGCCGTGAAGATGGAGCCCAGGACGGGGATGCTCGCGGCCATGCCCACCTGGCGGAAGGTGATGTTCATGCCCGACGCGGCGCCCGACCGGTCCGGGGTGACGACGCCGACGGCGGTGGAGGCGAGCGGCGGGTTCACCACACCGCTGCCGAGGCCCGCCACGACGAAGCCGGGGATGAGGTGCGTCCAGCTGCTCGACGCGTCGTTGCCGGACATGAGGAGCAGGCCGACGCCGACCAGGAGGAGGCCGGGTCCGATGAGCCACTTCACCGGCAGCCGGCTGCTCAGCCGTCCGGCGACGGTCGACGCGACCAGGGCGCACATGCTGATCACCAGCAGCCGCACGCTGGACTCCAGGACGGAGTACCCGAGGCCGTTCTGCAGATAGAGCACGAGGTAGAGCAGCATCGCGAACAGCGAGCCGTTCATCGTGAACGCGGCGATCGAACCGCCGACGAAGGTCGGCGTGCGGAACAGCGACAGGTCGAACAGCGGCTGGGACGACCGGAGTTCCACGATCAGGAAGGCGACGAGGAGCACGCCGGCCGCGCACAGCCAGACCACGACGTCGGTGTTGCCCCACTCGGTCTCGCCGGCCCGGATCAGACCGTAGATCAGGGCGACGAGTCCGCTCGTGAAGAGGACGAAGCCCGGCCAGTCGAGGCGGAGCCGGCCGCGCACCGGCGCCTCGTCGACCTTCCGCAGCGTCACCAGGATCGCGAGGAGACCGATGGGGACGTTGACGAGGAAGATGCCGCGCCAGCTGATGTTGCTGGCGATCAGCCCGCCGAAGACGGGCCCGAGTCCGGTCGCGATGCCCGTCACCGCGCCCCAGACGCCGAAGGCGACGCCCCGCTCCTTGCCGGTGAAGTTCCGGGCGAGCAGCGCGAGCGACGTGGCGTACATGACGGAGCCGCCGATGCCCTGCGCGGCGCGGGAGAGGATCAGCATCAGCGGTGTGGAGGAGACGCCGCAGAGCAGCGAGCTGACGGTGAAGACGCCGAGGCCCACCAGGAACAGCTTGCGGTAGCCGAAGCGGTCGGCCAGCGAGCCGCCGACCAGCAGCATCGCGGCGAGCGTCAGTGAGTAGGCGTCGACCACCCACTGCGCGTCCGCGAAGCTGGTGTCGAGCCCGCTCTGGATCTGCGGCAGCACGACGGTGACGATGGTGGCGTCCAGCAGGATCATGAAGGTCGCCGCGGAGACGACCACCAACGTCCACCATCGCTTGGCCATGACTGCTCTCCCCCACACGTTTTGGGCCTACTGGGCTTGGACCGGGCCTACTTGGGCTGGACGAACTCGGGCTGGTCGATGACGCGCAGCCACGAGCCGTCGGGCTGGCGGCGCACGACCTGGGCGCGGGCGCCCGTGCCGTCCTTCGGCGGGGTGGAGGTGAGCGCGATGTCGCCGTTGATCAGCGTGGGCAGCGGCTCCTCCGGCTCGAAGTGGGGGTTCCGCGTCATCGCCATCTCCCAGATCTTGCGGATGGCTTCGCGGCCCTGGGTGATCTGCCCGGGCGGGAAGGCGACGACCGCGTCCTCCGCGTAGAGCTCCGCGACGCCGGCCGCGTCACCCTTGTTGGCGCGCTCGACGAACAGACGCGTAATGTCTTCCGGCTGGTAAGCCTTCTCGTACTCGGACACAGGGGGGCCTCTCGTTCAGAGCTGATTTCCAGCACCGTCAAGCTTGGCCGCGCGCAAGTGGCAAGTCCAACTCCCTTTAGTTCTGGCAACCAGAAGCAATGGATCTGGTGGGCGGCGGTGGTTGACTCGATGCGGTCGACTTCGGGGCGGCCTGCTCCGGGGCCTGCCGACTGAGGAATTCCTCGGTCGCCATCCATTCCCCCGACCCGGCCGGGGCCGCATCGCACGGAGTGGCGCCTAGCACTGCCCGAAGTCGCCCGGAAGATCACTTCAGGACAGAACACATCGCCTTTTCACCGGGCCCCCCGTACGCTCACATCCCCCTTCTTCCTCCGCACCGCAGACCCGAAGCAGGAGGCCCCCATGAGCCCTGACGGAACGTCCCCCCGCGCGCTCATCCGGCGAGTGTCCCCATGAGGGTCGACGTCGCCTGGTGGCACCTGGACGGCACCCCGCAGACCATCGATTCGCTCCGCGCCCACCTGCGAGAGAACACGCTGGACCACTGGACGAAGGTGCCCGGACTGCGGCTGAAGATCTACTTCGCCGACCGCGAGCAGAACCGCTGGGGCGCGATGATGCTCTGGGAACACGAGCGGCCCCCGCTCGACGAGATGCCCCCGAACGCCGCCCTGGCCCTCATCGGCCGGCCCCCCGACGTGCGCGCCACCTTCGAGGCCGAGGGCACGGTGGAGGGGCAGTACGAACTTGCCGCGCTCCAGGCCCTGGGCCCCGCATTCGCCGCCGTACAGACCGTCGGTCACCAGAAATCATGACGTTCCCTTTCGCCCCGCCCCTCGCCCGCATCCCTTCCCTCGCCCGCACCCTTATCCCCACCCGCACCCGGGAAATGGGCGACGACGCCGGGCGGGCGACGACACCTTGAAGAGGACGACGACACCATGAAGTCGAACACCTGGGAGATCCTCGACCTCCCGCCCGGCACCCGCCCCGACCCGGACGCCTATCTGCGGGCCGCGATGGAATGGCACTTCGGCCCCGAGACCGGCTCGCCCTACTGGCTGGAGCGCGCGAAGTCCCTCGACTTCGACCCGCGCACCGATATCGCGACCCACGCCGATCTCGTACGTTTCCCCAATGTCGCCGCCGAACTGCGCACCGTCCCCGCCGAGGACCTGATCCCGCGCGGATACGGCGAGAACCCCGACGTGCGGGGCGTCTTCGAGAGCGGCGGCACCACCGGCGCCCCCAAACGCGTCGTGCTGCTCGGCGACTGGCGCCGCCGGCTGCTGGCGTGGACCAGCGACCAACTCGACGCCCACGGCTTCCCCCGGGGCGCAAACTGGCTGGGAATCGTCCCCAGCGGCCCGCACATCGTCGGCGAGTTCTTCCGCGGCTCGGCGACCACGCACGGCACCCACGGGTTCACCCTCGACCTCGACCCGCGCTGGGTGAAGCGGCTGATCTCCACGGGCCGCGGCGGCGAGGCCGACGACTACGCCGAGCACGTCGTCGACCAGGCGGCGGAGGTGCTGCGCTCGCAGAACATCGGCGTCCTCACCGTCACGCCCCCGGTCCTGGAGCGGATCGCGCGCCGCGACGAGCTGGTGGAGCTGATCAACGAGAAGGTACGGGCGATCCGTTGGGGCGGCACGCAGCTCGACCCCGACTCCCGCCACGTCTACCGCACGGAGATCTTCCCCGACACCGTCTTCTCCGGTAATTACGGCAGCACGATGATCCTGGGCTTCGCCGGCGAGCGCCCGGGCCTCGGCGACGACGACCCCTGCGTCTTCGACACCCTGAGTCCGTACGTCACCTTCTCGGTCGTCGACCCCGAGACGCTCCGCCCCGTCCCGTACGGGGAGCGCGGCCGGGTCGTCGCCAGCCACGTCAGCAAGTCGTTCCTGCTGCCCAACAACCTCGAACGCGACCTCGCCACCCGCGTCGAGCCGCTCGACGGCGGCCCCGGCGACGCGGTGGCCGACATCGCGCCCGTCAGCAGGTTCGAGAACGAGGACGTGGTGGAGGGGGTCTACTGATGCCGCCGGTCAGCGAGCCCGTAGGGCCCGTAGAGGAGGGAGGCGGTCCGGTTCGCCCGGGGAACGGTCCGGTTCCCTCGGCCGCCGAACCCGTCCAGCTCGACGCCCTCGGACCCCGCGGCGCGTTCCGCGCCAGGAACCGCCTCCAGGTCGCCGACGTCACCGGCACCGTCGCGGCCGAACTCAGCCTCGTACCACCGCCGTTCGTGAGCCGCGCCCTCTCCACGATGCGCCGCGCGCACCCCGCGCCGCCCGCCGAACGGCTGCGGCGGATCGCCGCCGCGGCCGACCTCTTCGCCACCGGCACCGTCGCGGGCCTGACCGTGCCGGACTACTGCCACCTGGTCAGCCGTGTCGGCGGCGTGCCGATCACCGAGGTCTCCTCGGCCGTCGAGCGCATCGCCGAACGCCTCCGCTCCCTCGCCGCAGGCCTCGACCAGGCGCGCCCCGCCGGCGCGGTCACCGACTGGCGCGACCCGCTGACCCGCGCCGCGGGCCGGGCCGTGCACACCCGGCGCGGCGACGTGTTCGCCGTGCACGCGGCCGGCAACCATCCCGGCACCCACAGCCTGTGGCCCGAGGCGCTGGCGCTCGGCTTCCGCGTCGCGGTGCGGCCCTCCCGGCGCGAGCCGTTCACCCCGCACCGGCTGGTCACGGCGCTGCGCACGGCGGGCTTCGGGAACGACGAGATCACGCTCCTTCCCACCGACCACGCGGGCGCGGACAACGTCCTGCGCGGCGCCGACCTCGGCCTGGTCTACGGCGGCGAGGACGTCGTACGGAAGTACGGCGCGGACCCCACCGTCCTGCTCCAGGGGCCGGGCCGCTCCAAGATCCTGGTGACGGCCGACGTCGACTGGCGCGACCACCTCGACACCCTCGTGGACTCGGTCGCCGGGCGCGGTGGCACGGGCTGCGTGAACACGACGGCGATCCTGGTGGAGGGCGACCCGACGCCCCTGTGCGAGGCGCTGGCCGAACGGTTCGCGGCCCTGCCGAGCCTCCCGCCGGACCACCCGAAGGCCGTACTGCCCGTGCAGCCGGCCGCGGGCGCCCGGGCCATCGCCGACTACGTGTCCCGCCGCGCCGCCGGCGCCCGCGCCTGGCTGGGAGCGGACACGGTCGCCGACGAACTGGGCGACGGCAGCGCGGTGTTGCGCCCGTCCGTCCACCAACTCGACCGCGCCGACGCCCCGCAGCTGGGCGCCGAACTGCCCTTCCCCTGCGTGTGGGTGGCGCCCTGGCGCCCGGCGGAAGGCATCACCCCACTCCGGGACACCCTGGTCCTCACGGCCCTGACAACCCAGGAGCCCCTACTGGACGCCCTGTTGGGCGAGCCGACCATCGCCAACCTGTACGTGGGCGACCACCCGACGCACTGGATGCGCCCGGGTCTGCCGCACGACGGGCACCTCTCGGACTTCCTGATGCGGACGAAGACGGTGGTACGGGACTGAGGGCCCCGGACGCCAGCCGCGGGCGCACACTCACCGCAGTGAGGCGCGGCTGTCGACCTCCTGCGCGACGCTGAACCAGACCTCGCCGCAGGCGCGGGCCACGTTGGCGACCAGGTCGACGCAGTGGGCCGGAACGCTCTCGATGAGCCGGTTCCACTCGTCCGGCGGGAGGGTCGCCGCGTCGAGCAGCCGCAGCAGCAGCCGCCCGGACTCGGTGAAGCGGATCGAGGGGTCACGCTTCAGGATCGGGATCAGCTCGGCGGCCATCGACGCGACGGCTCCCGGCGCGACACCTCCCGCGGCCGCCGACGGCACGGGCGCTTTGTCGGCGGGGTCGGCAGCCACCCGCGCCGACACGGCCGACGAGGCCGCGGGGTCGGCGGCCACCCGCGCCGGTACGGCCGACGTCGGAGTGGGGTCGGCCGCCACCCGGTCGAGGTCGCCCCGCTCCAGCCTCCTGCGCACGTCGCGGGCGGTGGAACGGGAGACTCCGGCGGCCCCGGCGATCTGCCGCAGCGTCGCGTCCGGATGGTTCCGGATGAAGTCGCCGGTCGTGGCGCGCGCCCCGGCGCCGTCGACGGGCCGGGCCCGGCCGTCCCGGCCGATCCGTACGGGCGCCGCGGGCAGGTCGTCGCCGAGCCGCCGCCGCAGACTCCCCACCGTCTTGGGCGACAGGCCGGCGAACGAGGCGATCATGCGGTCGGACCAGTGCGGGTGGGAGTGGATGATGCGGGTCGCCGCGGCGTTGCGGTCGGCCCGGGTCAGCGGCAGTCCGTGCGTGGTGTTGGCCCGCACGGCGACGACGAAGACGTCCGACTCGTATCCGTCGAGGAACCGCACGGCGATCTCCCGCTCCCCGCGCAGCGCGGTCGCCCGCAGCCGGTGCATGCCGTCGATGACCCGCATCGTCGCCCGGTGGACCAGGATGGGCGGCAGGTCGGCCCCGGACTCGGCGAGGACCCGGACGTGGTCGAGGTTCTCGCCGACGAGGCGGGGTGAGTCGGCCGACCAGAGCAGGTCGACGGGGACGCGTTCGACGGGCAGATCGTGCGCACGGATGTCCCAGGGCTTGGGCGCGGGATCCCGGCCCTCCCCCGGCCGCCCGCTCCCGGCTCCGACCCCCGTTCGGGCAGCCGTCGTCCGGCCTTTCTCGGCTTCTGTAACGTCTGTCGACTCGCTCGTATGCATGACCCCGTCGCCCCCTGATCAGAGCCGCCCGTCCGCTCGACGTGCTCCGCCGCTCCAACGAAACTGGAATCGCTGATTCCCACAGGTTGTTCTAGCCACAAACCGATACGACACAAGAAAAATGCACAGAATAAGCCACGTACTCGCGTATCCCGTATTAGTTGTTCACTCAAATTACCGCTCACGTACGAGCGGAGGCCACCGTTTTCGGTGTCACGGAAGAACCGACCATCCGGTTTCCCGCCATTTTCGACGAGGGACTTGACGGGATCCCGAGACATCCCCTAAGGAACCCCGCGCCGCCCCGCCCGCTCTACCGTGTGCCCGAACGAACAAAGACAAGAACTCCGACAACTGCCTCCCCCGATTACTAGAATCACGGGACATGGAACTCAGGCAGCTCGAATACTTCGTCGCGGTGGCCGAAGAGGAGAACTTCACCCGGGCCGCCGAGCGCGTACACATCAGCCAGTCCGGGGTGAGCGCCCAGGTCAGGCAGTTGGAGCATGATCTGGGCACGTCGCTGTTCGACCGCTCGGGCCGCAGCGTCAGGCTCACGCCCGCCGGATCGGCGGCCCTGCGGCACGCGCGGGCGGCCCTGGCCGCCGCCGACGCCGTGCGCCAGGCGGTGGACGAGGTGAACGGCCTCATCCGGGGCCGGCTGGTGGTCGGCATGGTGACGGCATGCACGGTCACGCCGCTCTTCGACGCCCTGTCCGCGTTCCATCACAGCCACCCCGGTGTGGAGATCGTCCTCCTTGAGGACACCTCCGACCGCCTCGTCGAACGCCTGCGCGCAGGCACCGCCGACCTCGCCCTGGTCAGCACGCCGGGGACGCCGCCGCCGGGCCTGGAGGCGTACGAGATCATCCGCGAGCCCCTGGTCGCGGCGATGCCGGCCGGCCATCCGCTCACCGAGGAACCCCGCGTGACGCTCCAGGCACTGGCGGACCACTCGGTGGTGAGCCTGCCGCCGGGCACGGGGGTGCGGAAGGTGTTCGACGACGCGTGCGCGGCGGCGGGGGTGCACATGGAGATCGCGTTCCAGGCGGGGGCGCCCAGCGCCATCGCCGACCTGGCGATCCGCGGCCTTGGGGTCGCGATCCTCTCCGAGTCGCTGGTCGCCCAGCACCGCCCGCGGCTGACGACCCGCCCCATCGAGGACATCCACACGGAGCCGGTGCTGTCGCTCGCCTGGTCGTCCGCGGACAACCCGGCGCTGCGGCAGCTGGTCCACCACTGCCGCCAGTCCTTCTCCCGCCCGTCCCCCTTGGCGGTCCCCCCGCCCGCCAGGACCGGGCCCCCGACCGCCACGCTGCCCGCGCTCCGCCCCGCGGACCTACCATGAGGACATGGCCCTCGACCTCTTCGCAGGCATCCCCGTGAACGACTTCGCGGCGGCGCTGACCTGGTACGAACGGCTCCTCGGCACGCCACCCGCCTTCGTCGCCGACGACAAGGAGGCGGTCTGGAAACTCGCGAAACACCGGTCGCTGTTCATCGAACACCGCCCCGAAGACGCGGGCCACGCCCTGCACACGGTCTTCATCGACGACCTGGACGCGATGGTCACCGCGGCGACGGCCCGAGGCGTGCACCCGAGGGCCCGGGAGACCTACGCGAACGGCGTCCGCAAGGCCACGTACGAGGACCCGGAGGGCAACGAACTGAGCTTCGGGAGCGCCCCGCTCTGATCGGAGGTGCCCCGCTCTCGCTCTGAGTGGGCGAGACGTATCGTCGACGGAGGGGCGGTGGCGTTCGGGGCGCGTCGATGCTCGGGGTGCGGTGACGTCCAGTGGAGTGCGGTGGCATTCGGGTGCGGTGGTGTTCGGGGTGCGGTGGCCGGCGTTCAGGGCTGGGGTGGGGCCGCCGCCGGGCCGTTCAGCAGGCCCTGGGCCACCGACACGAAGGCCGACTTCGCCCGCTCGACGTCGTCCGGCGCCTCGTGGCGGCGCAAGGAGTCGACGAGCCGCCGAGCCGCGGTGGCGGCCTCGGGCGGGCCTTCCAGGACCACCGCGCCCAGCGCCCGCCGGAGCAGGGCCTCGTCGTCGGGGCCACCCCTCCCCGTACGCTCGGTCAGGGCTCGCGCCTCCGCGGCGGCGAGGAACTCCCCGTAGATCTGGCGCCGTTGGGCGAGCGCGCGCTGCACCTGCTCGGACCGGATCGTGAGCCGGACGGACTCCAGCAGCGCGTCGGCCTGCCGGTCACCCGCGTGACGCGCCGCCTCGGCCTGCCTGAGCCCCGCGCTGCGGCCGTACCAGCCGGTGACGATGCTGCCGGCGATCGCCGATCCCGCGGCGATCAGCGCGACTCCCCATTCACTCATGGCGCCATCCTCTCGGTCCTCAGGGGCGCCGATCAATGCGCGGTACGATCGGCTCATGTCGCCGGAGGAAGCCGAGGAAACCCCCTCTACCTGCGAAAACACCACATCTCGCCCACCGCTCGACGCTAGAATGGACGATTACGGGCGACGGGCGACGGGCGACGGGCGACGGGCGACGGGCGACGGGCGACGGGCGACGGGCGACGGGCGACGGGCGACGGGCGACGGGCCGTGCTTCTTGCCGCTCGGTCCGCGGTGGCCCTGTACCGACTGCTCGACGTGGCCCCGGTCTTCGCCGGTGACGACCGGATCACCCGTCTCTTCACGCTGATTCCGGGCTCCGACTTCGGGGTCGACGTGCTGTCCGCCATCGAAACGATCGGCGGCCGTACGTTGCCGTGGAGCGAGGCGTGCGACCGCTCGTTCGACCTGGTGGTCACCGCGAGCCCCAAAGGCGACCTGAGTCTGCTGCGAGGCCCCCACGTCCTGCTGCCGCACGGCGCCGGCTTCAACAAGGCGCTCCCGGACGAGGGTTCGGCCGATTCGGCGTCCGGACTCGACCCGGCGTACCTGCTGCGCGCGGACACCGCCACACCGACCGCGCCGACCGCGCCGAGCGACCCGCCCATGCCGACCGCCCCGGCCGCCCCGACCGCGCTGCACGCGCTGGCCCACCCCGATCAGCTCGCCCGCCTGTCCTCCGTGGCGCCGCGGGCCACCCGCACGGCGAAGGTGATCGGGGACCCCACGCTGGACCGGCTCCTCGCCTCACTCCCGCTCCGCGACCGCTACCGTGCCGCCCTGCGCACCGGCGACCGCAAGCTCATCGCGCTCGTCTCGACCTGGGGACAGGAGTCCCTCCTGCGGCGACACCCGGACCTGCCGGCCCGACTCGCCGCCCAACTCCCGCACGACGAGTACCAGTTGGCTCTCATCGTCCACCCCAACGAGCGGAGCCTGCTGGGCCGTTACGAGTTGGCCGAGCTGCTCGCCCCGGCGCTCGACGCGGGGATGATCCTCGCGGGCGCGCACGAGGAGTGGGCCTCCGTCCTGATCGCCGCCGACGCCCTGGTCACCGACCACGGTTCCGCCGCTCTCTACTACGCCGCCGCGCAGGACCGGCCCATCGTCGGCGTCGGACGGGGCGGCTCGGAGCTGATCCCGGGCAGCCCGATGGACGTACTCCTGCGCCGAATACCGCAGTTGGGCCCCGGCGACGCCGACGCCGACGCGCTGCCGGAAGAGCTGGCGGGGGCGCCGGCGGAAGAGCTGACGGAAGAGCTGACGGAAGCACTCAAGGCGTACCGGCCGGGTACCGGTCACGCCGCCGCCCAGGCGGCGTTCGCCCACCAAGGCGCAGCCCTGAGCCGGCTGCGCACCGAACTGTACGTACTCCTGGGGCTGTCCCCTCCGCCCTTCGACACCCCTGCCCGGCCGCTGCCTCCGCCCACCCCGGCGACCCGCGCACCCGCGGCGTTCGACGTCGCCGCCGAGGTCACCCCCGAAGGGGTCCGCATCGCGCGTCGCCCCTTGGGCACCGGGACACCCGGGCACCACCTGGCCGCGGAACACGGCGCCGCGAGCGAGGCGCTCACCCGCTCCGCGGGCGTGCTCTACCGGCGCCCCGTCCCGTACTCCGCGACCCCCGCGTCCCCCGGGCCCCCCGCTCCGACCGACCTGCTGTGGTCGTCGGCCGGCTGGACCCGGCACACCCTGTCCGAGTACCCGGGCTGCCGCATGGCCGCGATCGTGCGCCCGTCCGGCCCGTGCCTGCTCACCGTCCGCGGCCATACGCAGTCGTACGTACTCCAGGTCGAGCCGCACCGCGAAGGCGGCCGGATCGCACATCTCGACCCGGCCGTCGCGGTATCGGCCGCGCACGCCTGGCTGACCGCACACCGCGCGAGGCCCACCGCCCCAACCCGCTTTACCTGCCTGGTCGGTGACCGCTCCTTCGCCGTACGACTCGACCCCGCGACGGACGAGGAGACCGAGCAGCCGATATAGGCCCCTTCACGGCAGGACCGCTCAGGCCAGACCGTTGCGCCGCCGGATGTCGTGGGCGGCCGCACGGTGTTCCGCGGCCTGAGCGTCCCGCCCCGCCGCTTCCTCCAATCGGCCCAAGGCGTCATGGACCCGCGCCTGATCGAAGTCGGAACGCCGCTCGCGCGCCCCCTCCAGCGACTGCTCGTACAACCGTCGCGCCTCGTCCGTCCGCCCGAGGCGGGTCAGAACTCCGGCGAGCGCGAAGCCCGTACGCCGACTCATCCGCTCGCGCCGCTGGGCCACCGCCTCCGCGTGCGCATCCGCGAGGAGCAGGTGCGCCACGTCCAACTCGCCGAGTTCCAGGCGGGCTTCCCCCATGCGGTAGGTCTGCAGCATGGCCCCGTAGGGATTGGCGATCGCGAGGTGTACGTCGCGGGACCGGGCGAAGTCCGCCACGGCGGCGGCCCACTCTCCTCGCGCCCCGTTCAGCATGCCCCGGAACTCCAGCACCGAGGCCCGCAGCTTGTGATCCCGTACGTCGTCACCCAGCAGCGCCACGGCGGCCTCGGCGGCGTCGAGTTCACGGCCCGCGGCGCCGAGCTCCCCCGACTCCCAGAGGGGCCGGGCCAGTTGACAGCGAGTGCGCACCAGCCACGCCGCGTTTTGCCCGTGCCGTACCGCGGCGGCCACCGCGAGCCGGAACACCTGCACGGCGTCGGCCCGATAGGGATGATCGAGGGCGTACGTCCACACGGGCTCGGACAGCGCCACGGCCTCCGCGTCGAACCCGCGGTCGTGGGCCGCACGGGCGCAGGCGAACAGCGCGTGCCGCTCCTCGTGGAGCCAGCGGGCGGCGCGCACGGCCCGCGCGGCCCGGTCGGCGTCATCCGCGGCATCCTCCGGATCGGCGAGGGCGACGTCGGGCGCGCCGGGCACCGGGGCGAAGGCATCGGCGACGACGAGCCGCCGCCCGGCGGCGAACCGGTCCGCGCGCTGGGCCTGCCGTACGTACCAGCGCAGCACCCGCGCCCGCGCCGCGGCCACCTCTTCTTCCCCGGCATCCTCACGGGACTGGGACTGGGACTGGGACCGGGACCGCTGCTGGGACTGGGACCGGGACCGCCGTAAAGCGTGCGCACGAAGCGGCCCCGGCAGCCGCAGCCGACGGCCCTCCACACCCCCTGACTCCCCCGGCACCGCACTCATGTCCAGTAGCCCGGCCCGGTCGAGCTCTTCGAGGGCGGCCTCGCAGGACTCCGGCCCCGACCCGAGCAGCGCGGTGGCGGAGTCCACGGTGAACGTCGCCCCGGGATGATGCGCCAACAGCCGATAAAGCAGCGCGGCCGGCCCCGACAGGCGCTCATAGGCGGCGTCCCAGACCCGCTCGACACCGGACACCCCTTTATCCGTCAACTCACCCTGCAACTCCGGGATCAGCCGGGACAACGGCCGCAGCCGATGGGCGCGCACCCACCGCCCCGCGACATGCAGCGCCGCGGGCAGCCCGTCGCACAGCCGCACCAACGCCCGTACGGCTTCCGGGTCTTCGGCGAGCCGCTGGTCCCTGACGATGAGCTCGAGAAGCTCCGCACCGGCCCGTTCCGCCAGCGGAGGCAGCGGAAGGTCGACGGCGGTCCCGTCCTCCAGCTCGTGGAGCAGACCGTGACTCGCGACGATCACCAGACTTCGGCCCGACGCCGGAAGGAGCGGGACGACCTCCGAGGCGTACCTGGCATTGTCCAGGATGAGGACCAGCCCGGCCTGAGAGGTCTTGTTCCAGTACTGCCTGCACCGCGCCTTGAACTGCGCCTCCACCAAGGCCGGCTCCACATCGAGGGAGCACAGGAGCTGCGCCAGCACGTCACCCGGGTCCAGCACGCCGTCCAGCCGGAAGTCGTCGAGGTCCACGGAAAGGACCCCGTCGGGGTAGCGATCGAGCGAGGTCCTGGCGATCAGCCGGGCCAGTTCCGTCTTCCCCAGCCCCGCGGGCCCCCTCAACGACACCACCAACGGCCGCGCCCGCCCCCGCCACTCCTCCACCGCCCGAGCCGCCCGCAGCCTCTCGTCGTCACGATTGACGAAGTGCACGGGTTCCGGCGGAAGCTCAACCCTCATACGACCCTCCCAGCGACGTCCAACGGCCCACTCTAGAGCGGACGTTCATGGGAGTAGCCGGTTCGGCGAGGCGAGCCGGCGCGTGGGCGCGTGGGCGCGTGGGCGCGTGGGCGCGTGGGCGCGTGGGCGCGTGACCATGGGGGCTGCATGCTGCGGCGCGCTGAGAACGATTCGAACACCCGCCAGCCCGGAATCCCGAGCGCGACTCCCGCCGCCGACCGTGACCCAGGCCACCCGGTGCGCGAGAACGAAGAAACCCCAGGTCAGATTAGTCCGACCTGGGGTTCCAGTGGAGCCGCCTTCGGGATTCGAACCCGAGACCTACGCATTACGAGTGCGTTGCTCTGGCCATCTGAGCTAAGGCGGCACGCCGTCCGCACCATCGTGCGATCAGCAACGCGGCCAAGTCTACACAGTTTTCCGGGGTGCTCCGCACACCCCCTCTCCGGGGCCCGGAGAGGGCTATGAGCAGCGCTTTCCGTCCTTGGGGACCGTGCCCTTCAGGAGGTACGCGTTGATCGTCGCGTCGACGCACTCGCTGCCCCGGCCGTACGCCGTGTGGCCGTCGCCCTCGTAGGTGAGGAGGTGCCCGGAGGAGAGCTGGGAGGACAGGGCCTTCGCCCAGCGGTAGGGGGTCGCCGGGTCGCGGGTCGTGCCGGCGACCACGATGGGGGCCGCGCCCTTCGCCTCGATGCGATGGGCCGTACCCGTGGCCTTCACCGGCCAGTACGTGCAGTTCAGCGACGTCCAGGCGAGGCCCTCGCCGAAGACCGGGGAGGCCTTCTCGAAGGCGGGGAGCGCCTTCTTGACGTCGTCCGGCGAGGTGAAGGCGGGCGGCAGGTCCAGGCAGTTCACGGCCGCGTTGGCGAACATCAGGTTCGCGTACTTTCCGTTGCTGTCCCGCTCGTAGTAGCCGTCGGACAGCACGAGCAGACCCGAGCCGTCGCGGTTCTTCATCGCCGAGGTGAGCGCGTCCCGCAGCTGCGGCCAGCCCGCCTCGTCGTACATCGCGGCGATCACGCCCGTCGTGGCGAGCGCCTCGCCGAGCCTGCGGCCGCCGCTGCCGCTCGTGGGCAGCGGCTTCCCGTCCAGCTCGTCCAGGAAGGCCTTCAGCCGCCGGCCCGCGTCCGCCGGGCTCTTGCCGCCCAGTGGGCAGTCCGCGCCCCGCGAGACGCAGTCCTTCGCGAAGGACCGGAACGCCGTCTCGAAGCCGGCGGTCTGCTCCTCGTTCATGCGGCGCGCGGACAGCGAGGGGTCCATCGCGCCGTCGAGGACCAGGCGGCCCACCCGCTCGGGGTAGAGCTCCGCGTACGTCGCGCCGAGGAACGTCCCGTACGACGCACCCACGTACGACAGCTTGTCGTCGCCCAGCGCCGCGCGAAGGACATCCATGTCGCGCGCCGCCTCGACCGTAGACACATGCGGCAGGATGCCGGCCGACCGCTCCTGGCACCCCGTCGCGAACGTCTCATACGCGGAGCGCAGCGCCTCCGTCTCGCGCCGGTCGTCGGGCGTGACGTCGGTCTGCGTGAACAGGTCCATGCGCGCGCCGTCGAGGCAGGTGACCGGCTCGCTGCGGGCCACCCCGCGCGGGTCGACGGCGACCATGTCGTAGTGGGCGCGGACCTCGGAGGGGTAGCCGAGCCCCGCGTACGACTGGAGGTAGCCGATCGCCGAGCCGCCGGGGCCGCCCGGGTTGACCAGGAGTGAGCCGAGGCGGCCGCTCTTCTTGGTGGCCTGCTTGCGGGCGACCGCCAGCTTGATGTCGCCCGCCGCGGGCTCGGCGTAGTCGAGCGGCGCCTTCATGGTGGAGCACTCGAAACCGGGGACACCGCACTCGTGCCACTTCAGCTGCTGCCCGTAGTACGGCGCGAGCTCGGCCGGCGTCGCGCGGGAGACCGACGCCAGGGAGGCCTCCGTCGTCGAACTCCCCGCCGAGCAGCCGGAGACGAGCAGCCCTGCGGTGACCAGCAGAGTGCCGCACGTACGGGGGGAGAGGAGACGGCTGCGACGGCCGCGACGGCTGAGGTCCATCACGCGAGGGTAACTCTCCGCGTGCCCCTCGTTACTCAGCGCGCCCGTACGAGTGACCCCGTCAACAGGCGGCCGGGCGCCGGGCGACTAAATCCCGGTCGCTCCGCTCACGCCCGCAGGGCCCGTCACCTCACCCCGCTCCGCTCCCTCCCGCAGGACCCGTCACCCCGCCCGCAGCGCCACCGTCATCGCCTCCACCGCGAGCAGCGGCGCGACATTGCGGTCCAGAGCCGTGCGGCAGGCGCCGATCGCCTCGATGCGGCGCAGCGTGGACTCCGGCGACGAGCCGAGCGCCAGCCGCTGCAGCATGTCCTGCACCTCCGTGTTGGCGATCGCCACCCGTGAGCCCAGCTGCAACGCGAGCACGTCACGGTAGAGCGCGGTCAGCTCGGTGAGGGCGAGATCGAGGCTGTCCCGCTGCGTACGCGTCCTGCGGCGCTTCTGACGGTCCTCCAGCTCCTTCATCACGCCGGCCGTGCCGCGCGGCATCCGGCCGCCCTGGCCCGCGCCGAGCGCCGCCTTCAGCTCGTCGGTCTCCTTGGTGTCGACCTCCTCGGCGACCTGCTTGGCGTCGTCGGTCGCCGTGTCGATCAGCTCCTGCGCCGCCTTCAGGCAGCCGCCGATCTCCGTGACCCGCAGCGGCAGCTTCAGGACGGCGGCCCTGCGCTCCCGCGCGCGCGGGTCGGTGGCCAGGCGCCGGGCTCGGCCGATGTGGCCCTGGGTCGCGCGCGCGGCGGCCGCGGCGACGCCGGGCTCGATGCCGTCCCTGCGTACGAGCACGTCGGCGACCGCTTCCACCGGAGGCGTACGCAACGTCAGGTGCCGGCAGCGGGAGCGGATGGTCGGCAGCACATCCTCCAGGGACGGCGCGCAGAGCAGCCACACGGTGCGGGGGGCGGGCTCCTCCACGGCCTTCAGGAGGACGTTCCCCGCGCCTTCGGTGAGGCGGTCGGCGTCCTCCAGGACGATGACCTGCCAGCGTCCGACGGCGGGGGAGAGCTGGGCGCGGCGGACGAGGTCGCGGGTCTCCTTCACGCCGATGGACAGCAGGTCCGTACGCACCACTTCGACGTCCGCGTGGGTGCCGATCAGGCTCGTGTGACAGCCGTCGCAGAAGCCGCAGCCGGGGGCACCGCCCAGGGCACGGTCGGGGCTGGTGCACTGCAGGGCGGCGGCGAACGCGCGCGCGGCGGTGGACCGGCCGGAGCCGGGCGGGCCCGTGAACAGCCAGGCGTGCGTCATCTTCGACGCCTCCGGGGGCGGGGTGGCGGTGGCGACGGCCGTCACCAGCGCGTCGGCGTCCCGCGCGGCGGCGCCCAGCTGCTCGCTCACCCGCTCCTGCCCCACCAGGTCGTCCCACACGCTCATGGGGTCACCGCCTTACGCTGCGCTCTGCCATCGACCACCGGACTGCCCATTGTGGGGGACGCCACTGACAATCCCGGGCCCGGCGGTTCGGCCCACCCCGGGCCCGGTGGCTCAGCGGCCCTTCCTCGGCCGCCGGCTCCGTGGCTCAGCGGCCCTTCCGGCCGCGCCTGCCCCGGCCGCCCTTGCCCTCGTCCTGGCCCGCGTCCCCGTTCCGTACGTCGTGCCCGGCCTCGTCGTCCTCGTGCGAGCCGAGCAACTCGTCCGCCAGCGACGGCAGGTCGTCGAGCGGTGTCTCCTCCGCCCACTCCGGGCGCGGTCGCCGGGGCACGCCCAGCTCGTCGACCTGGGGCAGTTCCCGGGTGCGCTCGTTCTCCCCGTCGGGGGTCGCCCCCCGCTCCTCCCGCTCGTCCCTGAAGTAGCCCGGCGGCACCTTGTCCTCGGTGACCGCGGGCAGGACGGCCGTCTCGTCGGCGGCCCCTTCGGGAACGGGCGGCTGCGGCAGCACCTCGGTGTCGTCGGCGCCGGACCCGACCGTCGGCAGCACGGCCGTCTCGTCGGCCGCACCGGACGGCGGCTTCACCACGGGAGTGGGCACGGTGGTCTCGTTGTCCGGCACGGCATCCTCGGCCACCGCGGGGGACGCGGCCTCCGAAGACTGCGCCGCCTCCGAAGACCCCGACTTCGACGCAGCCCCCGAAGAGGCGGACCCCGAAGCCGCAGACGGAGACGCAGACGCAGACGCAGCCGGAGACGCAGACCGCGCGGACGCCGCCTTCGCCGCAGCCGCAGCCGCCGCCGTCGACGCCGCCGCAGCGGAAGCCGCCGCGAGCCGCCGCGCCTCCTCCGCGCGCAGCAGCGCCTCCTCGGCCTTGCGCTGCTTCTCGAGCCGTCGCTCCTCCGCCTCGGCCCTGCGCCGCGCCTCTTCCTCGGCCTCGCGGCGCCTGCGCTCCTCCTCGGCCGCCCGCGCCTTCTCCTCGGCGAGCAGCCTCGCCTGCTCCTCCTCGGCCTTGCGGCGGGCCTCCTCGGCGCGCTTCTTGGCCTCCTCGGCCTGGCGCTCGGCCTCGCGGCGCTGCGCCTCCTCCAGCTCGCGCCGCTTGCGGGCCTCCTCCTCGGCGCGGAGCTTGGCGAGCTGCTCCTGGCGCTCGCGCTCCAGGCGCTCCTCCTCGGCCTTGCGCGCGGCCTCTTCCTCGGCCTTGCGGCGCGCCTCTTCCTCGGCGGCCTTGCGGGCCTCCTCGCGCGCCGTGATCTCCGCCTCGGAGAGCGGAAGCACGACGTCGAGCCGGTGCCGGATGACGGTGGTGACCGCCTCCGGCTCCTGGGAGGCGTCGACGATCAGGTACCGCCCCGGGTCGGCGGCGGCGAGCGTGAGGAAACCGGAGCGCACGCGCGCGTGGAACTCGGCCGGCTCCGACTCGAGGCGGTCGGGCGCCTCCGTGAACCGCTCGCGGGCGGCCTCGGGGGACACGTCGAGCAGGCAGGTCAGATGCGGTACGAGACCGCCGGTGGCCCAGCGGTTGATGCGGGCGATCTCCGTCGGCGACAGGTCGCGCCCGGCGCCCTGGTAGGCGACGGACGAGTCGATGTAGCGGTCGGAGATGACCACGGCGCCGCGCTCCAGGGCGGGGCGTACGACGGTGTCGACGTGCTCCGCGCGGTCGGCGGCGTACAGCAGCGCCTCGGAGCGGTGCGAGAGGCCGGCCGACGAGACGTCGAGCAGGATCGACCGCAGCCGCTTGCCGACGGGCGTCGCACCCGGCTCGCGCGTGACGACGACCTCGTGGCCCTTGTCGCGGATCCACTCGGCGAGCGCCTCGGCCTGCGTCGACTTGCCCGCGCCGTCGCCGCCCTCCAGGGCGATGAAGAAGCCGGTGGCGCAGGTCGCCTGCGCCGGGTCGTCGCCGCCGCGCAGCGCGTCGAGCAGGTCGTGCCGCAGCGGGACGCCCTGCCGGTCGTCGGCCTTGGCGAGGACCAGCGCGGCCACCGGCAGCAGCAGCGCGCCGACCAGCATCAGCGTGAAGGCGGCGCCCCCGTGGTCGAAGACGAACTTGCCGTTGACCATGCGGTGCGGCCCGATCAGGGCGGCGACCACCGGGGCCACCAGCGCGCCGAGCGCGAGGAACAGCCGTACGACCGCGTGCAGGTGCTCGGTGGTGCGGGCCCTGCGGTGGTCCTCGACCTCCTGGTCGAGCAGCGCGTGCCCGGTGTTCGCGGCGACGCCCGCGGCGACCCCCACGAGGACGAGGAGCAGCAGCACGGTCGTCACGTCGGGCACGAGGCCCGCGGCGAGCAGCGCGACACCGGTCAGCGCGATGGCGAGCGCGAACAGCCTGCGGCGCGAGAGGGACGGCAGCAGGGACGGGGCGGTGCGGATGCCGATGGCGGTGCCGCCGGTCAGGGCGAGGACGATCAGGCCGTACGCGACGGGCCCGCCGCCGAGGTCCTTGGCCTGCAGGACGGCGACGGCGACGGCCGCCGCGACGGCGGAGGCGACGGCGGTGCAGGCCGCGACGAGGAGCGGGATCGCGCCGGTGCGGCCCTTGTCGGGGCCGCTGCCGGTGCCGGTGCGCGGCCTGCGCAGCCCTTCGAGGGGGCTGCGCGCGCGGGGCGTCTGCGTACCGGGAAGGTCGAGGACGTAGACGATCGAGAGCGACGCGGCGAAGAGCCCGGCCGCCACGAAGGAGGCGAGCCCGGCCTGGTGCAGCTCGAACCATTCGAGGCCGGCGCCCAGGAGATTGCCGATGAGGGTGATGACGACGAGGATCGTGGCCGCGACCGGCACCGCGAGGAATCCGGTGCGCAGGGACAGCCGCCGCAGCGCGTCCATGTGGTCCGGCAACGGCCTTATCGTCGCGCCCTCCAGGGGCGGCGCGGGCAGCAGCGCGGGCGCCGCGCTCTCCTTGGCGACCGTCCAGAAGCGCTCGGCGACCCCGATGACGAAGGCCGTCACCAGGATCATCGCGAGGGCGTTGTCCGGGGTCCAGTCGATCCACAGGGGCGCGACGATCAGCAGTGCGGCCCGCACGCCGTCGGCCCCGACCATGGTCCAGCGGCGGTCGAGGGGCCCGTCCGGCGATGTGAGTGAGGTGAGCGGACCCAAGAGCACCGCTCCGAAGAGCAGCGTCGCGAGAACGCGCGCTCCGAAGACGGCGGTCACGGCGAGGGCCGCGCCCCGGTAACCGCCTCCGAAGGCGGCCTCGGAGATGCTCGACTGGAGCGCGAGGATCACCAGGACGAGCAGTGCGAGCGCGTCGCCGACACTGTCGACGAGATGGGCGCTCCACAACCTCTTCAGCTGCGGTACGCGCAGCAAGGCGCGGACGGCACGCTCTCGGGAATCTGCGACCAGGGCGTCGTCGGGGGCCGGAATTCCGGCCGTTGGCTGCTCGGCACGCGTCATCCGTCCAGCCTATCTGGACGGACCGCGGTCCCGTGGAGCCACCCGAACAAACGACCGTCTGGTCCCCTTGCAGGCGGAACGTGCCGTTTCAGGGCGCCATATAGGGGCGCGAAAACGCCTCGTGCCGGGCACCTCGACTGACGAGGCACCCGGCACGCAAGGAGGAGAAGAAGCTCAGTCCTCCGAAGCCGCCGGGGACGAAGCCGCCGTCTTCTTGGCGGTCGTCTTCTTGGCGGTCGTCTTCTTCGCCGCGGTGGTCGTCTTCTTGGCCGCCGTTTTCTTGGCGGCGGTCTTCTTGGCGGGCGCCTTCTTGGCCGGTGCCTTCTTGGCGGCCTTCTTCGCCGTCTTCTTGGCCGGCCCCTTCGCCCGCTTCTCCGCGAGGAGTTCGTAACCCCGCTCCGGAGTGATGTCCTCCACGGAGTCCGCCGCGCGCAGGGTCGCGTTCGTCTCGCCGTCGGTGACGTACGCCCCGAAGCGGCCGTCCTTGACGACGACCGGCTTCTTGCTGACCGGGTCCTCGCCGAGCTCCTTCAGGGGCGGCTTCGCCGCGGCGCGGCCACGCTGCTTCGGCTTGGAGTAGATCTCCAGAGCCTCCTCCAGCGTGATCGTGAAGAGCTGCTCCTCGGTGTCGATCGACCGGGAGTCCGTGCCCTTCTTCAGATACGGGCCGTACCGGCCGTTCTGCGCGGTGATCTCGACGCCCTCGGCGTCGATGCCGACCACGCGCGGCAGGGACATCAGCTTGAGGGCGTCCGCGAGGGTGACCGTGTCGAGCGACATGGACTTGAAGAGCGAGGCGGTGCGCGGCTTGACCGCGTTCTTGCCGGTCTTCGGGGTGCCCTCGGGCAGGATCTCCGTCACGTACGGGCCGTAGCGGCCGTCCTTGGCGACGATCTGGCGGCCGGTCTCCGGGTCCGCGCCCAGCTCGAAGTCGCCGCTCGGCTTGGCGAGCAGCTCCTCCGCGTACTCGACGGTGAGCTCGTCGGGCGCCATGTCGTCGGGGATGTCCGCGCGCTGGTGCTCCTCCGAGTCGCGCTCACCCCGCTCGATGTAGGGGCCGTAGCGGCCGACGCGCAGCACGATGCCGTCGCCCACCGGGAAGGACGAGATCTCCCTGGCGTCGATCGCGCCCAGGTCGGTGACGAGCTCCTTGAGGCCGCCGAGGTGGTCGCCGTCGCCGTTGCCGGCGTCGGAAGCCGCGCCCGTGGCGTCGCCCTCGCCGAAGTAGAAGCGCCGCAGCCACGGCACGGCCTGCGCCTCACCGCGGGCGATGCGGTCGAGGTCGTCCTCCATCTTGGCGGTGAAGTCGTAGTCGACGAGCCGCCCGAAGTGCTTCTCGAGGAGGTTGACGACGGCGAAGCTCAGGAAGGAGGGGACGAGCGCCGTCCCCTTCTTGAAGACGTAGCCGCGGTCGAGGATCGTGCCGATGATCGACGCGTACGTCGACGGGCGGCCGATCTCGCGCTCTTCGAGCTCCTTGACCAGGCTGGCCTCGGTGTAGCGGGCCGGCGGCTTGGTGGCGTGGCCGTCGACGGAGATCTCGTCGGCGGTGAGCGCGTCGCCCTCGTCGACCTGCGGGAGCCTGCGCTCACGGTCGTCCAGCTCGGCGTTCGGGTCGTCGGCGCCCTCCACGTAGGCTTTGAGGAAGCCGTGGAAGGTGATGGTCTTGCCGGACGCGCTGAACTCGGCGTCGCGGCCGTCGGCGGCGCGGCCGCCGATCTTCACCGTGACGGAGTTGCCGGTCGCGTCCTTCATCTGGGAGGCGACGGTCCGCTTCCAGATCAGCTCGTAGAGCCGGAACTGGTCGCCGGTCAGGCCGGTCTCGGCGGGCGTGCGGAAACGATCACCCGACGGGCGGATCGCCTCGTGCGCCTCCTGCGCGTTCTTGACCTTGCCGGCGTACGTGCGCGGCTTGTCCGGCAGGTAGTCGCTGCCGTAGAGCTGCGTGACCTGCGCGCGGGCGGCGCCGACCGCCGTGTCGGACAGGGTCGTGGAGTCCGTACGCATGTAGGTGATGAAGCCGTTCTCGTACAGCTTCTGGGCCACCTGCATGGTCGCCTTGGCGCCGAAGCCGAGCTTGCGGCTCGCCTCCTGCTGCAACGTCGTCGTACGGAACGGGGCGTACGGCGAGCGGCGGTACGGCTTGGACTCGACCGAACGTACGGAGAAGTTCGTGTCCTGGAGCGCCGCGGCCAGCGAGCGGGCGTTGGCCTCGTCCAGGTGCAGCGTGCCCGTGCTGTTGGCCTTCAGCTGCCCGACCGAGTTGAAGTCGCGGCCCTGGGCGACGCGCTTGCCGTCGACCGTGGTGAGGCGCGCGACCAGCTGCGAGGGGTCGGAGGCGTCACCGGCGCGGCCGGTGCCGAAGGTGCCGGTCAGGTCCCAGTACTCGGCGGAGCGGAAGGCGATGCGCTCGCGCTCCCGCTCGACGACGAGGCGGGTGGCCACGGACTGCACACGGCCCGCCGACAGGCGCGGCATGACCTTCTTCCACAGGACCGGCGAGACCTCGTAGCCGTAGAGGCGGTCGAGGATGCGGCGGGTCTCCTGGGCGTCGACCATGCGCTTGTTGAGCTCGCGCGGGTTGGCGACGGCGCTGCGGATCGCGTCCTTGGTGATCTCGTGGAAGACCATCCGGTGGACGGGAACCTTGGGCTTCAGGACCTCCAGGAGGTGCCACGCGATGGCTTCGCCCTCGCGGTCCTCATCGGTGGCGAGGAAGAGTTCGTCGGAGTCCTTCAGCAGGTCCTTGAGCTTCTTGACCTGCGCCTTCTTGTCGGCGTTGACGACATAGATGGGCTGGAAGTCGTGCTCGACGTCCACGCCGAGGCGGCGCACCTCGCCGGTGTACTTCTCGGGCACCTCCGCGGCGCCGTTGGGGAGGTCGCGGATGTGCCCGACGCTGGCCTCGACTACGTAGCCGGGGCCGAGGTAGCTCTTGATCGTCTTCGCCTTGGCAGGCGACTCGACGATGACGAGTCGGCGGCCGCCCTGTGCGGTCTCGCTGGTCGGGGACAACTTCGCTCTTCTCTCCGGTCGACGCTCGGTGGCACTGCTCGGTGGCGCTGCACGGTGACGTTGCTCGTGGCAGTGCGGGGGCAGTGCCCGCTTGGCTGGCAGTGCCCGCATGGCTTGCGTTGCGCTGTCGCTGCGGAGTGTGACGGTACATCCCGCCCCCGTGTCAAACGGGGAAAGCCCGCAACGGCCACTCGAACGGTAACCCGACTACCGCCATTCCTGCCGCCCGGAGTGACGACCTGCTGTCCCGGGCCCCGGCCGGGCGCCGGCCGCGGCCGCACCTGCGTGATCGCTGGGGAGCCGGGGTCCGGAGGGTCGGAAGGGGAGCGTCCGCGGGGCGGGCCGAGGGGGCGCGGCGGGCCTGGAGGGAAGCCGTCACCGGGCCCGAAGAGGAGCGTCGGGCCTGCGGGGCGCGGTCACCGGCGGTCTCGGCGACCGGCCGCCCGGTCAACCGGAATGACTAGGTCCGGCCGACTGCCGGACCCACGTCACAGCCTCGTGAAGCACCAGGCGCCGAGGAGCAGGGCAGCCGATCCGGCGAGTGCGGCGACGGTCGCCGATGCGACGGGGCTCACACCCTGGGCGACCGGGGCGCGGTGCGCGACACGCGCGCCGGTCCACAGCAGCAGCCCGGCGCCGAACAGCGCGAACACCGTCCCCGCGAAGATCGCCGGCCCGCTCTCCATGGTCCTGCCTCCCCGTGCCGAATGCCTCTGCCGGGAGGCTGACACACACGGGAATCGGACATACGAAATCGGGGTGAACGACGGATTGTCGTCCGGTTTCCGGCACCCTGCGGCGTACTCCCGGCCCCTCGGCCGCGTACTCCCCGGCCTCCTCCGCCGTGTACTCCCCGACCTCCCCCGCTCCCTACTCCCCCACCGGCAGCAGGAACCCCTGCCGTACGAGGAGCCTGATCTGCTCGGGCGTCCGGTCGCGCAGCAACACCGGGTCCTCCCCGACCAGTTGGGCGATGGCGTCCAGGATCCGTCCCGCGCTCAGCGAGCCGTCGCACACGCCCGCGAACCCGGCGCCCACCGTGTCCACCTTGGTGGCCCGCCGCATCCCGCGGTGCTGGCGCAGCACGACGTGCTCCGGGTCCTCGGCGCCCGGCAGCCCGACCTGCTCCTGCACGACCTCGTCGGCGAGCTTGAAGTGCGCGGCGAGCAGCGCGGCGTCGTCGTGCGTGCGCAGGTACTCCTGCCGTTCGAAGAACCCCCGCACCGTCTCGCCCAGCGGCTGCTCGACGGGGTGCGGCCACTCCTCCACGGTGACGGTCGGCTCGGCGGCCGCCGTCTTGCGCAGCGTGATCCAGCCGAACCCGACGGCCCGCGTGCCCCGCGCCTCGAACTCGTCCAGCCACGCGTCGTACCGCGCGGCGTACTGCCCCGGGTCCGTGTGGTGGTCCCCCGCGTCCCGCAGCCACAGCTCGGCGTACTGCGTGATGTCCTGCACCTCGCGCTGCACGATCCAGGCGTCGCAGTCGCGCGGCACCCAGGAGCGCAGGCGGTCCTGCCACTCCTCGCCGTCCACGTGCTGCCAGTTGGCCAGGAAGTGCGCGTACCCCCCTTCGTTCAGGTACTCCCCCGCCTCCTGAACGAGCGACCGGCACAGATCGTCCCCGCCCATCCCGCCGTCCCGGTAGGTGAGCCGGGCGCCGGGCGAGATCACGAACGGCGGGTTGGAGACGATCAGGTCGTACGTCTCGTCGGCCACCGGCCCGTAGAGCGAGCCCTCCCGCAGGTCCGCCTGCGGAGCCCCGGAGAGCGCCAGGGTGAGCCGGGTGAACCGCAGCGCACGGGGGTTCAGATCGGTCGCCGTCACGCGCGTGGCGTGCTGTGCGGCGTGCAGCGCCTGGATGCCGGAACCGGTGCCGAGGTCGAGGGCGCTCGCGACGGGCGTGCGCACCGTGATCCCGGCGAGGGTCGTGGACGCGCCGCCGACCCCGAGGACGACGCCCTCCTCGTGCTTGCCGATGCCGCCCGCGCCGCCGACCGCGCAGCCCAGGTCGGAGACGATGAACCAGTCCTCGCCGCTCGGTCCGCCGTACGGACGTACGTCCACCGTCGCCCGCAGCTCCCCCTCCCGCTCCGTCAGCCAGCCGCTCTCCAGGAGCGCGTCGACGGGCAGGACGTCGGCCACGCGCGCGCGTGCCACCGATTCCTGCAGCAGGAAGAGGCGTACGAGCGCCGCGAGCGTCCCGTCCCCGCGCGTGGCGCGCAGCGCGGGCACGGTCTCGCTGCGGGCGAGCGCGGTGTACGCGGGCGCCCCGAGCAGCTCGAGCAGCCCGTCGGCGGTGAAGTCGGCGCCGAGCAGCGCCTCGCGCAGGGAGGCGGCCACGTCGGCGTTGTCGGACGAGGGCAGGGGAAGGCTGGCATTACTCACCCGCCCATTGTGGCCCGGGAGGTGCGCCGACGCCCTCGGCACCGCCAGGGGCGCCGAGGGCGTCGGGCACGTACGACCATCGAACGTACGGTCGGCAGGGGTGAGCAGACGCACGGTCACCAGGGACGAGTGACCGGGCGGGGCCCGGGGTGGGTCCTAGCTCTTGGCGGACGGCGTGGCGGACGCGCTCTTGCAGCTGTCCTGCTTGCCCATCGCCTTGCCGACCTCCCCCTCCTGCAGCTTCTCCAGCGCTTCGTTGCCGCTCTTGCTCAGCTTGTCGAGCTCGCCCGCGACGTCCTTGAGGCCGTCCGCGAAGTCCGCCTGGTTCTTGGTGTCCAGGCCGTCGACCTGCTTCTTGAGGTCGCCGTACGACTTGGAGATGCCGTTGAGTTCCTTGACGGCGTCGTCCGTCTTCTTCTTGCCGTCGTCGACCGGCGGGGCGCCCGCGCTCTTCACGGCGTTGCCCATCGACTTGTAGGCGTCGGACATGTCCTGGAACGCCTTGGAGTCGGTCTTCTGGACGTCGCCCGGGGAGCTGTTGTCGGAGGTCTCCTTCTGGATCGCGGCGTTGGCGTCCGCGATCTTCTTCGACTGCGGCTGTACGGAGTCACAGACCTTCTTGGCCCAGTTGTCGAGCTTCTCGTTGCCGTCGTCGCTGCTGCACCCGGACAGAGCGAGTACCAGTACCGCACCGCCGGACAGTGCGGCTGCAAGCTTCTTGTTCACCGGATTGGTCCCTTCCATGGCTCTCGGCCCCGGAACTTACACGCCAACTGGGCGACAACCGCATGTCGGGGGCTCGGTACCACCCCTATTGCAGCCATTTGCACCAAGCGGCGTCAGGCTACGGAGCGCGAGAGAAGCCTCACGGGTCCACCCGGGCACGCGGACGGGCGGACGGCGCCTCAAAAAGCGCCGCCCGCCCGTGTGTTGGGCCCGTTGCCGGGCCGGGGTCAGGAGACCACGGCCGGGTCCGCCGGCTTGGCCACCCGCTCGGCGTTGTTCTCGTCCCCGACGGCGATGCCGCGCCGCTTGGAGACGTAGACCGCGCCGATGATGATCGCGATGGAGAGCACCGCGATCAGCACCCGCATCCCGACGCTGGCGTCGTCCCCGTAGCTGAACTTGATGACCGCCGGCGCGATGAGCAGCGCCACCAGGTTCATCACCTTCAGCAGGGGGTTGATCGCCGGACCCGCGGTGTCCTTGAACGGGTCGCCGACCGTGTCACCGATGACGGTCGCGGCGTGCGCCTCGCTTCCCTTGCCGCCGTGGTGGCCGTCCTCGACGAGCTTCTTGGCGTTGTCCCAGGCACCACCGGAGTTGGCCAGGAAGACCGCCATGAGGGTGCCCGTGCCGATCGCGCCGGCCAGGAACGAGCCGAGCGCGCCGACGCCGAGCGAGAAGCCGACCGCGATCGGCGTGAGCACGGCGAGCAGACCCGGCGTGGCCAGCTCGCGCAGCGCGTCCTTGGTGCAGATGTCGACGACGCGCCCGTACTCGGGCTCCTCGGAGTAGTCCATGATCCCGGGGTGCTCGCGGAACTGCCGCCGCACCTCGTAGACCACGGCGCCCGCCGACCGCGACACCGCGTTGATCGCGAGCCCCGAGAAGAGGAAGACGACCGCGGCGCCGAGGATGAGCCCCACCAGGTTGTTGGGCTGTGAGATGTCCATCACGAGGTTCATCGGGGCGCCGTCGCCGAGTTTCTCGTTGACGTCCTTGGCCGCTTCCGCGATGGCGTCGCGGTAGGAGCCGAAGAGCGCCGAGGCCGCGAGGACCGCGGTCGCGATGGCGATGCCCTTGGTGATGGCCTTGGTGGTGTTGCCGACGGCGTCCAGGTCGGTGAGCACCTGCGCGCCCGCGCCCTCGACGTCACCGGACATCTCGGCGATGCCCTGCGCGTTGTCGGAGACGGGACCGAAGGTGTCCATGGCGACGATGACGCCGACCGTGGTCAGCAGCCCCGTACCGGCGAGCGCGACCGCGAAGAGCGCGAGCATGATCGACGTGCCGCCGAGCAGGAACGCCCCGTACACGCCGAGCCCGATCAGCAGCGCGGTGTAGACGGCCGATTCCAGGCCGAGCGAGATGCCGGCGAGGACCACGGTGGCCGGGCCGGTCAGCGAGGTCTTCCCGATGTCCTGGACGGGACGCCGGTTGGTCTCGGTGAAGTAGCCGGTCAGCTGCTGGATCAGCGCGGCCATCACGATGCCGATGGCCACGGCGACGAGCGCGAGGACCCGCGGATCGCCGTCATGGCCCTTGATCGCCGCGTCGGTGACCCCGTCCAGGTCGGTGTACGAGGACGGGAGGTACGCGAAGACGGCCCCGGCCACGAGCGCCAGCGAGATGAACGCGGAGATGAAGAACCCGCGGTTGATCGCGCTCATGCCACTGCGGTCGGAGCGCCGGGGCGCCACCGCGAAGATGCCGATCATCGCCGTCACGACGCCGATGGCCGGGACGATCAGCGGGAAGGCGAGGCCGGAGTCACCGAACGCCACCTTCCCGAGGATCAGCGCGGCGACCAGCGTCACGGCGTACGACTCGAAGAGGTCGGCGGCCATACCGGCACAGTCGCCGACGTTGTCGCCCACGTTGTCGGCGATGGTCGCGGCATTACGCGGATCGTCCTCCGGAATGCCCTGCTCGACCTTGCCGACCAGGTCGGCGCCGACGTCGGCGGCCTTGGTGAAGATGCCGCCGCCGACACGCATGAACATCGCGATCAGCGCCGCGCCGAGGCCGAAGCCTTCGAGCACCTTCGGCGCGTCGGCCGCGTAGACGAGCACCACACAGGAGGCGCCCAGAAGACCGAGCCCCACCGTGAACATGCCGACGACGCCGCCCGTGCGGAAAGCGATCTTCATGGCCTTGTGCGAGACGGCGGTGAGATCCTTTTCGGGTTCACCTTCCGAGGGAGTGGCCTCCCGGGCGGCGGCCGCCACGCGCACATTGCTGCGCACGGCGAGCCACATACCGATATAGCCGGTGGTGGCCGAGAACGCCGCACCGATCAAGAAGAAGATCGATCGTCCGGCGCGCTGATTCCAGTCGTCCGCGGGAAGCAGCATGAGCAGGAAGAACACCACGACGGCGAATACGCCGAGGGTGCGCAGCTGTCGGCCCAGATAGGCATTCGCGCCCTCCTGGACCGCTGCCGCGATCTTCTTCATGCTGTCGGTGCCCTCGCCCGCCGCGAGCACCTGGCGGACCAGGACTCCCGCGACGACGAGCGCCGCGAGTGCGACGGCCGCGACGACGATCACGATGATCCGATTGTCGTCCGTAAGGACTGCGGCTGCGAAGGTTGAGGGGTGGTCAAACTGATGAGGGGTAGAAAGCCCCGCCATTCGTCCTCCTTGACGCTTGGGCTGAGCTCAAGATGTGGACGGATTGTAGGGAGCGGAACCTGATCAAAACAGAGCGCCACAAACGGAATTGACCTGAGATTGCTTCTCAGCAAATGATCGCGCCCGGGGATTGACCCCAAAAGCGGTAATGCCTCAAAACCGTTGACGCCACCGCTTTACCGGTTCACCGATCAAGGTCAACCAGTGATCCGATAATGATCAGAAATGGAAAAATCCCTGTTCACCGTGGTGGCGGCAGGGCTTCGGGTGGGGTGCCGGGAGGGGGCCGGCGCGGGGCGGAGGAGGTACGGGGGCGGCGGCCGTCCTGTCGGGCAAGGCCCGGGGAGGAGCGGCGTCAGGGGGAGCCGCGTCAAGGACGACCGGGGCCGGGAAAGAGCTGTGTCAGGGGAGGAGCGGCGTTGGGGGGAGCCGCGAGGAGCGAGTCCGGGAAAGAGCCGCGTCAGGGGACGAGCGGTGCCGGGGTCGTCGGCCAGCTCATGCGGATGAGGCCGCCGGACTCGCCGGCCGTGACCTCCACGTCGTCCACGAGGCCGCTGATGACCGCGAGGCCCATCTCGTCCTCGCCCTCGGCCTCCAGGTCGTCGCCCGCGCCGAGCCCCGAGCCGGGCGCGCGGTCGCCGGGCGCCGCGCGAGGCGCCTCGTCACCGACCTCGATGGAGAACTGCTTCTCGTCCTCGATCAGCGCCACCCGCACCGGCGCCGTCACGCCACTGCTCTGATGCAGCCCGACGGCGCGCGTGCAGGCCTCGCCGACCGCGAGCCTGACCTCGTCGAGAACGGCCTCGTCCACTCCGGCCCTGCGCGCCACCGCGGCCGCCACGAGACGGGCGGTCCTGACGTGCTCGGGCAGCGCGCTGAAGCGGAGTTCAACGGTGGCCATGCATCCCCCTCGACATACGCGCGTGCTGTCAGGGGGCCGGGCCGCAGGCCCGGTCCCCTGCTGTACTGCCGGCCCGGGCCCACGGGGCCCGGGGACTCCGGCTTCCGGTCGACCGCCACGCGACCGCCACCCGGTCGGCGGCAGCCACTCGGTCGGCAACCACCCGGTCGGCCGCCCGGCCCGTGGTGGCACCGAGCGGAACCGCGTCGCTGAGCGAATGGTGGCCGCTCAGCCTGTGGTGGCTGCTCCGTCAGCGGTCACTCAGTCGGTGGCCGCGACCGCTTCCTCGACCGAGGTGTGAATGGGGAACACCTTGGTCAGACCGGTGATACGGAAGATCTTGAGAATGCGCTCCTGGTTGCAGACCAGGCGCAGCGAGCCCTCATGGGCACGCACCCGCTTCAGGCCGCCGACCAGCACGCCGAGCCCGGTGGAGTCGAGGAAGTCCACGCCCTCCATGTCGACGACCAGATGAAAACTGCCGTCGTTCACCAGCTCGACCAACTGCTCGCGCAGCTTGGGCGCGGTATATACATCGATTTCGCCACCGACCTCGACGACCGTACGATCGCCGACGGTACGGGTCGACAGGGACAGGTCCACGGATCCTCCAGCACCTTGCTATCGAGCGGTCATCCCTCGGGACACCTCGGCAGAGCCCCCAGGACGGATCGCCGGCCGCGATGGCATTCAATCACTTACCGGCGGGCGTGCACGACGCCTTGAGACCATTGTCCATCCCGCCAGTGACACACTCGATGCCGATGGCCAAAATTTCTCCGGCCGGAGGACCCTCCACGGGCGCCCCGGCACGCACGTCCCCGCGGACCGTCCTTGACCGGCTCACCGCGGGTCCGAGCCGTGCATCGCGCGTCACTCATACGGAGCACTTGCCCCCACGTGAGGCCCGGTATGCAGGCTGGCCCGACCGCATCCGTCCCGAGGTCATATCCGCCGTCCGCGCCGCCGGGATCGAGCATCCCTGGGCCCACCAGGCCGCCGCCGCCGAGCACGCCCTGGACGGCGAATCCGTGGTCGTCGCCACCGGCACCGCGTCCGGCAAGTCGCTGGCCTACCTCACCCCCGTGCTCTCCGCCCTCCTCGACGGCTCCGAGGCCCCCAACGGCCGCGGCACCACCGCCCTGTACCTCGCCCCGACCAAGGCCCTCGCCGCCGACCAGCGCCGCGCCGTCCGCTCGCTTGCCGACCCCCTCGGCAACGCGGTGCGCCCCGCCGTGTACGACGGCGACACCCCCTTCGAGGAACGCGAGTGGGTCCGGCAGTACGCCAACTACGTCCTGACCAACCCGGACATGCTGCACCGCGGGATCCTCCCCGCCCACCCCCGCTGGTCCTCCTTCCTGCGCGCCCTGCGCTACGTCGTCATCGACGAGTGCCACACCTACCGCGGCGTCTTCGGCTCCCACGTCGCCCAGGTCCTGCGCCGGCTGCGCCGCCTCTGCGCCCGCTACGGCTCCGAGCCCGTCTTCCTCCTCGCCTCCGCCACCTCCGCCGACCCCGCGGTCTCCGCGGAGCGCCTCACCGGACTTCCCGTGAAGGAGGTCGCCGACGACGCCTCACCCCGCGGCGACCTCGTCTTCGCCCTCTGGGAACCTCCGCTCACCGAGCTGCACGGCGAGAAGGGCGCGCCCGTCCGCCGCACCGCCACCGCCGAGACCGCGGACCTCCTCACCGACCTCACCGTCCAGGGCGTCCGCTCCGTCGCCTTCGTACGCTCCCGGCGCGGCGCCGAGCTGATCGCGGTCATCACCCAGGAACGCCTCGCCGAGGTCGACCGCTCACTCCCCCGGCGTGTCGCCGCCTACCGCGGCGGCTACCTCCCCGAGGAGCGCCGCGCCCTCGAACGCGCCCTGCACTCCGGCGAGCTCCTCGGCCTCGCCGCCACCACCGCCCTCGAACTCGGCGTCGACGTCTCCGGGTTGGACGCCGTCCTCATCGCCGGCTACCCGGGCACCCGGGCCTCCCTCTGGCAGCAGGCCGGGCGCGCCGGACGGTCGGGGCAGGGCGCCCTGGCCGTGCTCGTGGCCCGCGACGACCCGCTGGACACGTATCTCGTCCACCATCCCGAAGCGCTGTTCCAACAGCCCGTGGAAGCCACCGTCCTCGACCCCGACAACCCCTACGTCCTCGCTCCGCACCTGTGTGCCGCCGCCTCCGAACTCCCGCTCGTCGACGAGGACATGGCCCTCTTCGGGCCCGCCGCCGCGGAGCTCCTCCCCCAGCTGGAGGCCGCGAAGCTGCTGCGGCGCCGGGCCAAGGCCTGGCACTGGACCCGCCGGGAGCGGGCCGCCGATCTCACCGACATCCGCGGCGAGGGCGGCAGACCCGTCCAGATCGTGGAGGAGGGCACGGGGCGGCTGCTCGGCACGGTCGACGCGTCCGCTGCCCACACCACCGTCCACGAGGGGGCGGTCCACCTCCACCAGGGGCTCACGTATCTCGTGCGCCGGCTCGATCTGGAGGACTCGGTGGCGTTGGTGGAGGAGGCGGTGCCGCCCTACTCCACGACCGCGCGCGACACGACCGCGATCTCCATCCTGGAGACGGAGACCGAGGTCCCGTGGGGCGCGGGGCGCCTCTGCTACGGCTCCGTCGAGGTCACCAATCAGGTCGTCTCCTTCCTGCGTCGCAAACTCATCACCGGCGAGGTGCTCGGTGAGACCAAGCTGGATCTACCTCCTCGTACGCTGCGTACGCGGGCGGTGTGGTGGACGGTGACCGAGGACCAACTGGACGCCGCCCGCGTCAATCCCGAGATCCTCGGTGGCGCGCTGCACGCCGCCGAGCACGCGTCCATCGGCATGTTGCCGCTGTTCGCCACGTGTGACCGGTGGGACATCGGGGGCGTCTCCGTGCCGCTGCATCCGGACACGCTCCTTCCCACGGTCTTCGTGTACGACGGCCACCCCGGTGGGGCGGGGTTCGCCGAGCGGGCCTTCCACACCGCGCGGGAGTGGCTGACGGCCACGCGGCAGGCGATCGCGTCCTGCGAGTGCGAGGCGGGGTGCCCTTCTTGCATCCAGTCCCCCAAGTGCGGCAACGGCAACGATCCGTTGCACAAGCGGGGGGCGGTGCGGCTTCTTTCGGTGTTGTTGCGGGATGCGGAGGGGTAGGGGGCGGGGAGGGGAGGGGTCGTCCGGGTAGGGGGTGGGGGCGCTCGGGGGCTGGGGTCTGCGCCTGCGGTCCGTTTGTGGGTGCGGGGCCGCGGGGGTATGTGCGTACTCGCTATCCACTGTTCGCCACGCCTCGCGGACAATTTTGCTATTGCGTGCTCGGTGCTCCGTGCGCACATACCCCCACGTCCCCTCCCGTCTCGTACGCGGGTGCGGCCCGGTGGGGCGGCTCCCTATGCCTGCGGCCGGTTGAAGGCCGCGGGGTCGGTGGACGGCCATCGCCCCCCGCTCGCAGTGGGCTACGCCCGCGGCGCCCTGGCGCCAGCCGGGCCCCCATCGCGGGGTTGACCCGCCCACCCGCCCCGACCTCAGCCGCACGTCGCGGGGTGCACCCGCCCACCCGCCCCTACTCCCGCCCCGCGTCGCGGGGTGAGATGGGTGGGTGAGGGAGAGGTGTCCGCTGCGGGGCGGCGAGGTAGGGGGCGTCCGTCCAGAGGTCAGGGACCCCGGGTCGGGGGAGGGCCCGCTGGGCCCGCGCGGGAGTTGACCGTTGCGGAGAAGGGGCCCGCCGAAGCGGTGGCCGTTACCTCGGAGATCTCGCCGTGCACCACGCACCGCACCACCCTCGCCCCCTGCGCCCCCGCCACCCGCACCGCCCCCTCGCACGCCCGCGCTGAACCGTCCGCCCACCGGTCCGCCGCCGCCAGCGCCGCCAGGTCCGCCGCGCCGCCCGCGCGGTGCCGGGCCACCACGACCTGGGACATGGCAAGCACCGCACCGCAGACGACGCCCAGCACGGCCATCACCACGACCACCCACACGGTCGCCGCCCCCCGGTCCCGGTCGGCCCCACGCCACCGTCCGGCCCTCATACGTCCACCCCCACCGTCTCCTCCGCCAGCGCCACCGCCTCGGAGCGCAGGCGCACTCCCAGGCCCAGTACCGAAGGCCCCGGCGGCTCCGCCGTCACCTGGACCCGCACCAGGTCGCCTTCGCGCCGGACGGCGACTCTCGCCCCACGCGGGGCCGCCTGCCGCGCCGCCGCCGCGGCCACCTCGTCGGGGTCCTGGCGGGCCGCCGCCCGAGCTCCGGCCCTGGCGGCGTCCACACACTGGATCTGCGCGGACGCCGCCAGCAGCGTCCAGATCAACGCCATGGTGAACAGCACCAGAGTGGGCAGCACCACCGCCGCCTCCGCCGTCACGAACCCCCGGTCCGAGGAGCGCCAGCTCCCTCTGGCTCGGAACCGGCTGCTGCGCCGTTCGCGCTCCACCTCAGAACGGGACATCGAGCGCCTTCTCCACGACCGCCTGCAGCGCCGCCTTCACCTGCCCGCTCGTCACCACCTTGTAGAGCAACCCCGCGAAGCCCACCGCCGCGATCAAGCCCATCGCGTACTCGGACGTGACCATCCCCGTGTCCGCGCCCCCTGCACGGACCCGCCACCTCAGCCCTCGTCGCGTTCCCGTCCGCATCGGGCCCCGTTGCCACCAGCGCCGACCCGACGGTTCCTGTCGGCGCCCCGCCGTCTCGCTCATCACATTCCCCCGCATTTCAACCTCCGTTGGCGTTCCTTGAGTTCTGCTGGTTCTGCTGGTTCTGGTGATCTCTGCTTGTTCGCCTGTTCTGTTTTCGTTTCGGCGCGCGCGCCGTCGTCCTCACCCCGCTCTCAGCAGCCCCTCCGCCATTCCGATCACCACCGGCAACACCCCGATCGCCACGAACGCCGGCAAGAAGCACAAGCCCACCGGGGCCGTCATCAGGACGCCCGCCCTGCGTGCCGCTGCCGTTGCCGTGCGGCCGCGTTCCGCTCTCGCGTCCGCGGCCAGGCGGGTGACCGGGGCCGCTGTCGGGGTTCCGGAATCTCCCGTCCGTTCCAGGAGGCGGGCCAGCGGTGCCGCTGCCGGTAGCTCAGCCAATTGGCGCCAGGCGTCGGAGGGTTCGCCGCCCAGGCGTACCTCTGCCGCCCCGCGTGCCAGTCGTGCGCCGACCGGGCCCTGAAGGGACTCCCCGACTGCCGCGGCAGCCGCCACAGGGCTCGCCCCTGCGGTGACGCATGCGGCCAGGAGGTCCGCCGCGAGGGGGAGTTGGCGTGCCGCCTCCGTCTGCGTCGACTTTTCGGCCGGGGCATTCGCGGACGCGCGGCTCCGGCCGACGCGCCGCCATGTGCCGTAGGCCACCGCCCCGCCCGCCAACAGGCCCGGGACCCCGCCCACCAGCGCGTAGGCGGCGCTCGCCGTGCCGGCCACCACGAGCCACTTCCGCGTCGCTCCCCCGGGGCTCAGGCGTAGGGTGCGGCGTCGTGCCCGGGGGCGTTGTCTGTGGAGTGCTGCATCCGCGCGTCGGCGCAGGGTCCGCTCGCGTCGTGCGGCCAGCACCGTCAGTGTCAGCCAGAGCACGGCCGCGGCGTCCCACAGGAATACCCCCAGCCTGTGGACAACGTTCATCACTCCTCCGCCCCTCGTACGATCCGCAGCGCCCACCACGCCCCGGCAGCCTCCAGCGCTCCCCCGACCGCCAGGCACACCAGGCCCGGTCCGGTGTGGAACAGGACCCGCAGCGGTTCCGCCCCCAGTGCTCCGCCCATCAGCAGGCCCAGGACGGGCAGGCCCGCGAGCATCACGGCCGTTGAACGAGCGCCCGCCAACTGGGCCCGCAGGTCAGCGCGTTGGTCGCGCTCCGCGCGCAGCGCCCCCTCCAGCCGTTCCAGGCCGGCGGCGAGTCCCGCGCCGCGGTCCACCGCCACCCGCCAGCACGCCGCCAGGCCCAGGAGGCCTTCGGCACCCGGCACCCGGGCCGCCTCCCGCAGCGCCCCCGGCACATCCCCGCCGAACCGCGCCGCCGCCACCACCGCGCTCCGCGCCTCACCGACACCGCCCGCGTCGCCCTCCTCCAGGGCCAGCCGCAGCGCCTCTCCGGGTTGCCGGCCTGCTCGCACCTCTCCCGCGAGCTCCCCACAGAGTGCGATCACCGCGTCACCGCGCCGCTGCCGTTCCTTGCGCGCCTCCCGGGCCCGCCGCACGCGCGCCGCCACCGGCACCCCTGCCGCGCCCACGACCAGCGGCACCACGGACGCGGCCGGCAGAGCGACCGCCGAACCCGCCGCCAGGCACCACCATTCGTGCCCCATCCGTCCCCGCGCGCCGGCCAGCACCCGTTGCCAAGGCCACACTTGGGGTTTCAGTGCGGCGCTTGCTCCGAACAGCGCCGCCCATCGGTGCTCCTCCGTCCGTCGGGCCGCCAGCCACGCCGCAGTCCCCGCGCACAGCACCGCCGTCCACAGCGTGGCGCTCACGACCCATCACCCCAGGAACCGCTCCTGAGCAGGGAGTTCAGGCGCTCCCAACCTGGCTCCCGGGTAAAGGCCGTCTCGCCCCAGCGCAGCGCCGGCACCGTCGCCACCAAGCCGGACTCACCGCGCTCCAGGACATGCACCTCGGCGATGCGGCGGCGGCCCACCCTGTCTCGTACGAGATGGATCACCACCGACAGCGCCGCCGCCAACTGGCTGTGCAGAGCCGCCCTGTCGAGGCCTGCCGCCGTCCCCAGGGCCTCAAGGCGGGCGGGCACGTCCCCCGCGGCGTTGGCATGGACCGTGCCACAGCCCCCCTCATGTCCGGTGTTCAGCGCGGCGAGCAGATGCACCACCTCCGCGCCGCGCACCTCGCCGACGACCAGCCGGTCGGGGCGCATCCGCAGGGCCTGGCGCACCAGGTCGTCCAGGCCGACGAGGCCTGCCCCCTCCTGATTCGCGGGGCGGGACTCCAGGCGCACCACATGCGGGTGCCCCGGGCGGAGCTCCGCCGAGTCCTCGGCGAGCACGATGCGCTCCTTGGGGCCGACCAGACCCAGCAGGGCGCTCAGGAGCGTCGTCTTGCCGCTGCCGGTGCCGCCGCTGATCAGGAAGGACAGCCGGGCGTCGAGCAGGGCGCGCAGGAAGCGGTCGCCCCCGGGCGGCACCGTGCCCGCCGCGACCAGCTCCGCGAGGGTGAAGGCCCGGGGGCGCACCACCCGCAGCGAGAGGCAGGTCGAGCCCACCGCCACCGGTGGCAGCACCGCGTGCAGTCGCGTGCCGTCCGGGAGGCGGGCGTCCACCCAGGGCCGCGCGTCGTCGAGGCGTCGGCCCGCCACGGCCGCGAGGCGCTGCGCGAGCCGCCGCACCGCGGCCGCGTCCCGGAAGGTGACGCCCGTCAGCTCCAGACCGCCGCCCCGGTCCACCCAGACCCGATCGGGCGCGGAGACCAGGACGTCGGTCACCGTGTCGTCCGCGAGCAGCGGCTCCAGGGGACCCGCCCCGATCAGCTCCGAGCGCAGCTGCTCCGCCGCGCCGAGGATCTCGGTGTCTCCGAGCACCCTGCCCTGGGCCCGCAGCGCCTCGGCGACCCGGGCGGGCGTCGGCTCCGTGCCGTTCTCCGCCAGCCACTGGCGCACGCCGTCCAGCATCCGGGCGCCGATCACCGAGCTCATACGCCCGCTCCCGTCGCCTCGACCGGCAGCCGCTGCCAGAAGGAGGTGCAGAACCGGGCCAGCGGTCCCCGGGCGGCGCCTCCAGGTGGTGTTCCCGCGGCCTGGGCGCCGAGCAGTCCGGCCTCCCAGGGGACTTCGCCGGCCAGCGGCAGATCGAGCAGGCCCGCGATCTCCTCGGGCCCCAGGCCACCGGCATCCCCCGGTCCTGCGCCCGCGGAGACGAGAACCCGCAGGTCCCGCAGAGCCATCCCCGCCACCGACGCCACCCGTCGCGCCCCCGCCACCGCGCGCAGCTCGGCGGGCACCACCAAGAGCCCGAGGTCCACCTGCGCGAGCGCCTCCGCCGCGGCCTCGTCCACCCGGCGGGGCAGATCCAGGACCACCACACCGCCGCGCCTGCGGGCCGCCGCGACGACCGCCCGCACGGCCTCCGGGGCGACCGCGACCGCGTCCCCGCGGTCCCAGCTCAGGACCCGCAGCGCGTGCAGCTCCGGCAGCGACTCCTCCAGCGCCCCACCGCCGACCCTGCCCCGCGAGGCGGCGAACGCCGGCCAGCGGAGCCCGTCGGCGCTCTCGCCGCCGAGGAGGACGTCCAGACCGCCGCCCAGCGGGTCGGCGTCGACGAGCATCGTGCGCCGGCCCTCCCGCGCCGCCGTGACCGCGAGCGCGCAGGCCAGCGTGGAGGCTCCGGCGCCGCCCCGGCCGCCGATGACGCCGACGGTGAGCGCGGGCCTGCCCACCCCCTCCGCCACATCGGCGATGCGGTCCACCAGCCACTGCTCGCCGTCCGGCAGGACCAGCACATGGTCGGCGCCGATCTCCACCGCCCGGCGCCAGACGCCGGCGTCGTCCTGATCCCGCCCGACCAGCACCACACCCCGGCGGCGCGCGGCCCCGCGCACCCGGTCAGCGGCGTCGTCCCCGACCAGCACGAGCGGGGCGGCCTCCCATCCCTGCCTGCTCGACGGGCCGCCGTGCTGCACCTCGGGCAGCGCTCCCGCGGCGGCACACAGCCGCAGCAGGTCATCCAGCAGCTCCACGTCCTCCGTGACGATCAGCGGGCCGCCCTGCCGTCCCTCGGCCTGCGCGCTCCTGTCACGTGAAATGACTCCACCCACGATCTCCATCCCCTTCACACCGCGACACCCTTGTGAATGCCGCGCCCCGCTTGCGCGAAGAGACCGGACAAAGCAATCCGGCCATGAACTTCACGAGCGGAGCGGGCGGAATCAGCGTGCGGCGCTGCCGGAAATCGTGTGGATCTTGGTCAATAACTGTGGACAAGGCGATGCCTGTGAATATCTCCGTCACCCATACCGGTGACATCGCACCGCCTTCGCGATGACTTCCACAGCGCAGCCTCACGACTACGCTCAGTGACGGATCTTGGGCAGCCCGCAGAAGGGTCGAGAAGGGCATGAGGGCCACTCGAGGGCCGGAAGAGGATCGACGGAGGGTTCAAAAACCCATCCGGACATGCGACGACCCCCGCCGGGGGGGAGAGCGGGGGTCGTCCCCACGGTCCGACTCGGGGGGGGAGGAGCCAGACCGGGTTAGCACGGTCGCGAACGATCCGTGACTTCCATGGTGTACCCGAGAGCCTTCTCAGGCAAACCCACGCGCCTCAGCTTACGCCGAATGGTGGGCGCCTATGCTCGGGCTCGTGGAAAACCACTCCTTGCCTCGGACTGCCGCCTTCTTTGACCTGGACAAGACGGTCATTGCGAAGTCGAGCACGCTCACCTTCAGCAAGTCGTTCTACCAAGGCGGCCTGATCAACCGCAGAGCGGTACTGCGCACCGCGTACTCACAGTTCATCTTCCTCGCGGGCGGCGCGGACCACGACCAGATGGAGCGGATGCGCGAGTACCTGTCCGCCCTGTGCCGCGGGTGGAACGTTCAGCAGGTCAAGGAGATCGTCGCCGAGACCCTGCACGACCTGATCGACCCGATCATCTACGACGAGGCCGCGTCCCTCATCGAGGAGCACCACACCGCGGGCCGCGACGTCGTCATCGTCTCCACCTCGGGCGCCGAGGTCGTCGAGCCGATTGGTGAACTGCTCGGCGCGGACCGGGTGGTGGCGACCCGCATGGTGGTCGGGGACGACGGATGCTTCACCGGTGAGGTGGAGTACTACGCGTACGGACCCACCAAGGCGGAGGCGGTCAAGGAGCTCGCCCGGTCGGAGGGGTACGACCTGGACCGCTGCTACGCGTACAGCGACTCGGCGACCGATCTGCCGATGCTGGAGTCCGTCGGGCACCCGCACGCGGTCAATCCGGACCGCGCGCTGCGCAAAGAGGCCCTCACGCGCGCGTGGCCGATCCTCGACTTCCACCGGCCGGTCCGCCTGAAGCAGCGGCTGCCCACGCCGCCCCGGCCCGCCGTCGTGGCGGCCGCCGCGGTCGGCGCCGCGGCGGCCACGGCGGGCCTCGTCTGGTTCGCGAGCCGGCGCCGCGCGGCCGCGTCCTGAGACCCGGCGCGAAACCGGGCTCCGGCCCTACGGCGACGGTGCTTTGCCGCACCTTCGATCAGCCGCCCGATTTACACCTGTTTGAAGCTAAAAGTAAAGAAGTGCGGCCAGGACTTCCGCTTATCCCAGGAGGGGAGTACAAAGGAGTCAACGGCCCGCGAGACCAAGGACATCCGAGAGGATCACCTTCAAACGCAGTTGAGGCCCCACGGACCGAAGCATGAACACCGAGCACCCACGCGACGTCGACCCGTCGATTACGGGCCAGCCGCACCAGGTGACGGGCAACGTCCCGACCTGATGGGCAACATATCGAGGACGCTTGGTAACACGGTGGACATGCCAGCGGCGGTACGGATTCCGTACCGCCGCAACCCTGTTCGGGCACCTGCCCCCTCGACGCCCCTAGGCCGCGCCGCGCTGCAGCGCCTCGCAGACGGCCGTCGACTCCCTGGCGCCGAGCTCCACCGCCTTGCCGCAATGGGCGATCCAGGCCGCCATGCCCTCCGGCCTGCCCGACGCGTAGCCGTCAAGGGCCGCCACGTAGGCCGCGCGGCCCAGCTCCCCGTACCCCGCCTCCGCCGGGCACACCGACTTCGGGTCGAGGCCGCTACCCACCAGGACGATGCGCTCGGCGGCCCGCGCGACCAGGCCGTTGTGCGAGCCGAACGGGCGCAGGCTGAGCAGCTCGCCGTGGACCACCGCCGCCGTCACCAGCGCCGGCGCCGCGCTGCCCGCGATGATCAGCTGGGACAGGCCCTCCAGCCGGCCCGCCACCTCGTCCGCGTCCGGAACGGGCAGCTCGACCAGCGGCTCGTCCACGGGTTCGCCCGCCAGCCGCGGCCGGCCCGCGTCCTCGGCGGAGTCGGCGGCGGCGACCAGGTGCAGGCGCGCGAGCACGCGCAGCGGCGACTGCCGCCAGATCGACAGGAGTTGACCGGCCTCGGCGGTCAGCCGCAGGGCCGCGCCGAGCGTGCGCGCCTCGCCGTCACCACTGAAGTCACTGCGTCGGCGCACCTCTTCGAGCGCCCAGTCGGCGCCGGAGAGCGCCGCGGAACCGCGGGCGCCGCGCAGCGCGGCCTCGGAGGTGATCTCGTTGCTGCGGCGCCGCATGATGCGGTGCCCGTAGACCCGGTCGACGGCCTTGCGCACGGAGTCCACGGAGTCGGTCACCCCGGGGAGATCCCCGAGGGCCGCGAGCGGATCAGCTGTCGTACTCATGAGTACGACCCTACGTACTTCCGGGCTCGCCGCCACGAAGGAGTGGTCTTCTTCACGCGCATCGGGCACACGGTGTACCCGACCGGCTACCCTTCGTGGTCATGAAAATCGCTTTCGTAGGGAAGGGCGGCAGCGGCAAGACGACGCTGTCCTCGCTCTTCATCCGCCACCTCGCCGCGACCGGGGCGCCCGTCATCGCGGTGGACGCCGACATCAATCAGCACCTGGGACCGGCCCTCGGCCTCGACGAGACGGAGGCCGCCGAGCTGCCCGCCCTCGGCGCACGGCTGCCCCTCATCAAGGACTACCTGCGGGGCTCCAACCCGCGGATCCTCTCCGCGGACACCATGATCAAGACCACGCCCCCCGGCGAGGGTTCGCGCCTGCTGCGGGTGCGCGAGGACAACCCCGTGTACGAGGCGTGCGCGCGGCCCGTGGAACTCGACGACGCCACCGTGCGTTTGATGGTCACCGGGCCGTTCACCGAAGCCGACCTCGGTGTCGCCTGCTACCACTCCAAGACGGGGGCGGTGGAGCTCTGCCTGAACCATCTCGTCGACGGCCGCGACGAGTACGCGGTCGTGGACATGACCGCGGGTTCGGACTCCTTCGCCTCCGGCATGTTCACCCGCTTCGACATGACGTTCCTGGTGGCCGAGCCGACGAAGAAGGGCGTCTCCGTCTACCGCCAGTACAAGGAGTACGCGCGGGACTTCGGCGTCAGCCTCGCGGTCGTCGGCAACAAGGTGCAGGGCCAGGACGACGTCGACTTCCTGCGCGAGCAGGTCGGCGACGACCTGTTGGTGACGGTCGGGCACTCGGACTGGGTGCGCGCCATGGAGAAGGGGCGCCCGCCGCGCTTCGCGCTCCTGGAAGAGGACAACCGCCGTTCCCTGCAGGTGCTTCAGGACGCCGTCGAGGCCGCGTACGACCGGCGCGACTGGGAGCGGTACACCCGCCAGATGGTCCACTTCCACCTGAAGAACGCGCAGAGCTGGGGCAACGAACGGACCGGGGCCGACCTGGCTGCCCAGGTCGACCCCGATTTCGTGCTGCGCGAGCGCATGACCGCCACGGCCCGCGGGAGTGCTACTGCTTGACCGCGGGAGCGCCGGGGACGCCCTTGGGGGCCGGTGCGGGCTGGGCGGAGAGGAACGACGCCCAGCCTTCCTTCGGCTCCTTGCCGACCCGCAGGTGGGTCAGCCTCTCCAGCGTCTTCGGGTCCTGCGCGTCCAGCCAGTCCGCGAGCTGGCGGAAGGAGACGCACCGTACGTCGGGCTTGTTGCAGACCCGCTCGACGGTCTCCTCGATGGCCCGCATGTACGTGCCGCCGTTCCAGGACTCGAAGTGGTTGCCGATGATCAGCGGGGCGCGGTTGCCCTTGTAGGCGCGGGAGAAGCCCTGGAGCAGGCCGTCACGCATCTGGTCGCCCCAGTACTCGTGCTTGGACGGGTCGCCCTGCGAGGTCGAACCGGACTGGTTGACCATGAAGTTGTAGTCCATGGTCAGCGTCTCGAACTGGCGGCCGGGGACGGGGACGAGCTGCATCGACAGATCCCACAGCCCCTCCTTCTTCTTGGGCCAGACCTGGTTGTTGACGCCGCTGGTGTCGTAGCGGAAGCCCATCTCGCGGGCGGCCCGCATGAAGTTCTTCTGGCCCTCCAGACAGGGGGTCCGGGCGCCGATCAGTTCCTTGTCGTAGTCGAAGGGCAGGGGCTTGGCCTTCTTCAGGCCGGCGTGGGACTTCCAGGCCTTCACGAAGGACTTGGCCTGGTTGATCTCGCTCTTCCAGTCCTTGACGGACCACTCCCCCACCCCGCCGCCCGCGCCGCAGAAGTGCCCGTTGAAGTGCGTGCCGACCTCGTTGCCCTCGAGCCAGGCGCCGCGGAGCTGGTCCACGGTGTCCCTGATTCCCTTGCGGTCGTTGAAGCCGATGTCCGAGCTTCCGGCCATGTGCTGCGGCGGCTTGTAGAGCTTGCGCTTGCCCTCGGGGAGCATGTAGACGCCGCTGAGGAAGTAGGTCATCGTCGCGTTGTTCCGCTTGGCGACCTTGCGGAAGTGCGAGAAGAGCTTCTGGCTGTCCTCGCCCGCGCCGTCCCAGGAGAAGACGACGAACTGCGGCGGCTTCTGGCCCGGCTTCAGGCGGGTGGGCCGGGGCAGGTGCGGCTGCTTCCCGGTGAACGACGTGGAGCCGTCGCCGATCATACGGACGGGACTCTTGGGGGCCGGGGCTCCGGCGCCCTTCTTGGCGCCCTCGGCGCCCTTCCTGGCGCCGGTGCCGCTGTCGGCGCAGCCGGCCAAGGCCACTGCGCAGGCCACGAGGGCGGTGAGGCTCGCGGCGGTCCTCCGGGTGGCGGCCATCTTCCGCCCACCTTCTTCCATGCAAGTAGGGACAGATCAGACCGAACTTCGCACGGACCCTTTAATCAGACTTTCCGACAAGCCGATCATTTTCCGCATTCACTCATCCGAGTGAGGTATTGCCCTATTTGCACGGAAAAGCCTTGGAGTTCCTTTACTCTGCATTACGATTCGTTTACCGAGAGTTGAGCCATCCCGCCGCTGCACGCCGTGACCCACGGCCGCGACCCGCCCCTCCGGAGACCTCCGGAGGACCCCTCGTTCCGCGACCGCGCTGCCCCGGAGGAGACGGGAAACATGTCTGCTTGCGTCCCCACTCGCACCACCGACTCGGCCCACACGCCCCGCGCCAACAAGCCCCACGCCCCGCCGCCCGGAAAGCGGTTCCGCATCGCGGGCGCCGACCTCTCCGCGTCGGTCGCCGTCTTCCTGATCGCCCTGCCGCTGTCGCTCGGCATCGCCCTCGCCACCGGAGCCCCGCTCCAGGCGGGCCTCGTCGCCGCGGCCGTCGGCGGCATCCTGGTCGGTCTGCTCGGCGGCTCGCCCCTCCAGGTGAGCGGCCCGGCCGCCGGTCTGACCGTCGTCACCGCCGACCTCATCCAGCAGTACGGCTGGCGGACCACCTGCGCCATCACCGTCTGCGCCGGCCTCGCCCAACTCGGCCTCGGCTGCCTGCGCGTGGCCCGTACCGCGCTCGCCGTCAGCCCCGCCGTGGTCCACGGCATGCTGGCCGGCATCGGCGTCACCATCGCCGTCGCCCAGCTCCACATCGTGCTCGGCGGCACCCCGCAGAGCTCCGTGCTCGCCAACGTCCGGGCGCTCCCCGCCCAGTTGGCCGACCTGCACCCCGCAGCCCTGACGATCAGCCTGCTGACCCTGGCGATCCTGCTGCTGTGGCCGCGGATCCCCGGGCGGGTCGGGCGCGTCGTGCGGGTTCTGCCCGCGGCCCTCGTCTCCGTGGCCGCCGCGACCGCCGTCGCCGCCACGACCGGCCTCGGCGTCGACAAGGTCGACCTGCCGTCCTGGCGCAGTCACGCACTGGCCGGGTTCCCGGACGGGCCCATGCTCGGGCTCATCGCCGCCGTGCTCACCACCACCTTGGTGTGCAGCGTGCAGTCACTGCTCGGCGCCGTCGCCGTCGACAAGGTCGTCGCCGGACAGCACGACCTGCACGCGCGCGTGCGCCGCTCCGACCTCGACCGCGAGCTGCTCGGCCAGGGCACGGCGAACATCGTGTCCGGAACGCTCGGCGGGCTCCCCGTCGCGGGCGTCGCCGTGCGCAGCATGGCCAATGTTCGCGCGGGCGCCGTCAGCGGGAACTCCACGATGCTGCACGGCGTTTGGGTGGTAGTGGCCGCGCTGCTCCTGGTGCCCGTCCTGGAGCTGATCCCGCTCGCGGCGCTCGCCGCCCTCGTCATGTCCGTCGGCATCCAGATGGTCAACCTCCACCACATCAGGACCGTCACCCGCCACCGAGAGATCCTCGTCTACGCCGTCACCACCCTCGGCGTGGTCGTCTTCGGGGTCCTCGAGGGCGTGGCCCTCGGGGTCGCCGTGGCCGTGGCCGTCTCGCTGCACCGGCTCGCCCGGACCCGGATCACCCACTGCGAGGTGGACGGGGTCCACCACGTCCGCGTGCGCGGGCAGCTGACGTTCCTCGCGGTGCCGCGGCTCAGCCGGGCCCTGCACCTCATCCCCCATGACGCCGACGTGATCGTCGAGTTGGACGGCTCGTTCATGGACCACGCCGCCTACGAATCGCTCCAGTGCTGGCAGGACGCCCACATCGCGCACGGGGGAAGCGTCGAGATCACCGGCCGCTCCGGGACCCGTATCGCCGAGCCCGCGAGCTCCGCGCACTCCTGCTGCAGGCCCTGGACGCCGTGGCGCAACCACCACTGCGACCGGCCGCAGGAGGAGCAGCGGGAGGGCCGGCCCAGCAACCATCAACTGGCCAGCGGAATCAGCGCGTTCCAGCGGAACACGGCGCCGCACGTGCGCGGTGAGCTCGCCCGGCTCGCGCGGGAGGGGCAGCAGCCCGCCCAGCTCTTCCTGACCTGCGCGGACTCCAGGGTCGTCACCTCGATGATCACGTCGAGCGGTCCCGGCGACCTCTTCGTCGTACGCAATGTGGGCAACCTCGTGCCGCTGCCGGGCGCGGAGAGCGGGGACGACTCGGTGGGCGCCGCCATCGAGTACGCGGTCGACGTGCTCAAGGTCCGCTCCATCACCGTGTGCGGGCACTCCGGGTGCGGCGCCATGCAGGCGCTGCTCACCACCCCGCCCGGCGGCCCCCAGACGCCGCTGAAGCGGTGGCTGCGGCACGGACTGCCGAGCCTGGAGCGGATGGGCGCGCAGGACAGGGCGTGGGCGCGGCTCGCCGGACGGGCGCCCGCCGACGCCGTCGAGCAGCTCTGCCTCACCAACGTGGTCCAGCAACTGGAGCACTTGAAGGCACACGAGTCGGTCGCGCGCCGACTTGCTGAAAACGATCTTGAGCTGCACGGTATGTACTTCCACGTCGGGGAGGCGCAGGCCTATCTGCTGACGGAGGGCGGCGCCGAGCAACTCCCCGACGAGGTCTTCGATCAGGTGGCGCCCACAGCGCCGATCAAGGTCTAGTTCCGATCCGGGAAGACAGCCAGGTAAAGGTCTAAACCAATTTTCGGCAGGCCCTTGTCACCACCGGTTGTGTCTGATGAGCTGTGGCTTCGGACACAACGGTCGCCCCCCGGCAAAGCAGCGCAAGGGAGATGTCGTGAGCAATGAAAGCCTGGCCAACCTCTTGAAGGAGGAGCGTCGCTTCGCGCCGCCGGCGGAGCTGGCAGCCGCCGCCAACGTCACGGCGGAGGCGTACGAGCAGGCCAAGGCTGACCGGCTCGGCTTCTGGGCCGAGCAGGCCCGCCGGCTGACCTGGGCCACGGAACCGACCGAGACGCTGGACTGGTCGAACCCGCCGTTCGCCAAGTGGTTCGCCGACGGGAAGCTCAACGTCGCCTACAACTGCGTCGACCGTCACGTGGAGGCCGGCAACGGCGACCGCGTCGCGATCCACTTCGAGGGTGAGCCCGGCGACAGCCGGGCCATCACCTACGCCGAGCTCAAGGATGAGGTCAGCCGTGCCGCGCACGCGCTGACCGAGCTGGGCGTGCGCAAGGGCGACCGCGTCGCGGTCTACCTGCCGATGATCCCCGAGGCGGTCGTCGCGATGCTGGCCTGCGCCCGCGTCGGCGCCGCCCACTCCGTGGTCTTCGGCGGCTTCTCCGCGGACGCCATCGCCAAGCGCATCGAGGACGCCGACGCCAAGGTCGTCATCACCTCCGACGGCGGCTACCGCCGGGGCAAGCCCTCCGCGCTCAAGCCCGCCGTCGACGAGGCCCTCACCCGCGTATCCGTGGAGAAGGTCCTCGTGGTGCGCCGCACCGGCCAGGACGTGGCCTGGACCGAGGGCCGCGACGTGTGGTGGCACGAGATCGTCGCCAAGCAGCCCGCGGAGCACACCCCCGAGGCCTTCGACGCGGAACACCCGCTGTTCATCCTCTACACCTCGGGCACCACGGGTAAGCCCAAGGGCATCCTGCACACCTCCGGCGGCTACCTCACCCAGGCGGCCTACACCCACCACGCCGTCTTCGACCTCAAGCCCGAGACCGACGTCTACTGGTGCACGGCCGACATCGGCTGGGTCACCGGCCACTCGTACATCACCTACGGGCCGCTGGCCAACGGCGCGACCCAGGTCATGTACGAGGGCACGCCCGACACCCCGCACCAGGGCCGCTTCTGGGAGATCGTCCAGAAGTACAAGGTGAGCATCCTCTACACCGCGCCCACCGCGATCCGCACGTTCATGAAGTGGGGCGACGACATCCCCGCGAAGTTCGACCTCAGCAGCCTGCGGGTGCTCGGCTCGGTCGGTGAGCCGATCAACCCCGAGGCGTGGATGTGGTACCGCAAGAACATCGGCGGCGACGCCTGCCCCATCGTGGACACCTGGTGGCAGACCGAGACCGGCGCGATGATGATCTCGCCGCTGCCGGGCGTGACCGAGACCAAGCCGGGCTCCGCCCAGCGCGCCCTGCCGGGCATCTCCGCCACGGTCGTCGACGACGAGGCGAACGAGGTACCGGATGGTGGCGGCGGCTATCTCGTCCTGACCGAGCCGTGGCCCTCCATGCTGCGCACCATCTGGGGCGACGACCAGCGCTTCATCGACACGTACTGGTCGCGTTTCGAGGGCAAGTACTTCGCCGGCGACGGGGCCAAGAAGGACCAGGACGGCGACATCTGGCTGCTCGGCCGGGTCGACGACGTCATGCTCGTCTCCGGGCACAACATCTCCACCACCGAGGTCGAGTCCGCGCTCGTCTCGCACCCCGCCGTCGCCGAGGCCGCCGTCGTGGGCGCCGCGGACGAGACGACCGGCCAGGCCATCGTCGCCTTCGTGATCCTGCGCGGCACGGCGAACGCCGACGACGAGGGGCTCGTGGCCGAGCTGCGCAACCACGTCGGCACCACCCTCGGCCCGATCGCCAAGCCCAAGCAGGTCCTCCCGGTGGCCGAGCTGCCCAAGACCCGCTCCGGCAAGATCATGCGCCGACTCCTGCGCGACGTCGCGGAGAACCGCGAGCTCGGTGACGTCACCACCCTCACCGACTCCTCCGTCATGGACCTCATCCAGACGCGGCTCCCGGCCGCGCCCAGCGAGGACTGAGCGGGCAGCAGGGTATTCACGTAAGCCCGAGGGCATGCACGTACGTTCGAAGGGGCCGTCCGGCAGCGCGCCGGGCGGTCCCTTTGTGCTTAAGGTGAAGATCGCCGGATACGTCCGGGCGTACGTTAGGTAAGCTAAGGATCGCGTCAACAACGCGTCATCGACATGACGAGCTGACGCGACGAGAAGAACTAGGTGCGCCGGGAAGTCTGGTCGGCATGTGCTCAGCCCTGCCTACCCGACCGGAGGTCGACTCTCGTGACCGCGCCCGCCCCCAGCAGCAACCGCAAGGTCCTCGGCCGTCTCTCGCTCCCCGAGCGCACCTTCATCGCGAACGCGCTGCGCGCCGAGACCGTCGGCGGAGTGCTGCTGCTCGCCGCCGCGGTCGCCGCGCTGATCTGGGCCAACACGGCAGGCGGATCGTACGACGCGGTCCGCGGCTTCCATCTCGGGCCCGGCTCGCTCGGCCTGAACCTCTCGATCCAGCACTGGGCGGCCGACGGGCTCCTCGCCGTCTTCTTCTTCGTGGCCGGCATCGAACTCAAGCGCGAGCTGGTCGCGGGCGATCTGCGCGACCCGAAGGCCGCCGCGCTGCCCGTCATCGCCGCGCTCTGCGGCATGGCCGTCCCGGCGCTCGTGTACTTCCTGACCAACACCGTGGGCGGCGGCTCGCTGGACGGCTGGGCCGTGCCGACCGCCACCGACATCGCCTTCGCGCTCGCCGTCCTCGCGGTCATCGGCACCTCGCTGCCGTCCGCGCTGCGCGCCTTCCTGCTCACCCTCGCCGTCGTCGACGACCTCTTCGCGATCCTGATCATCGCGGTCTTCTTCACCAGCGACCTGAACTTCGCCGCACTCGGCGGCGCCGTCGTCGGCCTCGCCGTCTTCTGGCTGCTGCTCAGGAAGCGGGTACGCGGCTGGTACGTCTACGTGCCGCTGGCGCTCGTCATCTGGGGCCTGATGTACAACAGCGGCATCCACGCCACCATCGCGGGCGTCGCCATGGGCCTGATGCTGCGCTGCCACAAGGAGGGCGAGGGCGCCGAGAGCGAGGAGCACTCCCCCGGCGAGCACATCGAACATCTCGTACGACCTGTCTCCGCGGGCCTCGCCGTGCCGCTGTTCGCCCTGTTCAGCGCGGGCGTGGTCGTCACCGGCGGCGCGCTCGGCGACGTCTTCACCCAACCGGAGACGCTCGGCGTGGTGCTCGGTCTCGTGGTCGGCAAGGCGGTCGGCATCTTCGGCGGCACCTGGCTCGCGGCCCGCTTCACCAAGGCCGAGCTCAACGACGACCTGGCCTGGCCCGACGTGTTCGCGGTCGCCTCGCTGGCCGGCATCGGCTTCACCGTGTCGCTGCTCATCGGCGAACTCGCCTTCACCGAGGACCCGCTGCTCACCGACGAGATCAAGGCGGCCGTCCTGCTGGGCTCGCTGATCGCGGCGGTGCTCTCCGGGATCCTGCTGAAGATGCGCAACGCCAAGTACCGCGCGATGTGCGAGGAGGAGGACCGCGACGAGGACCTCGACGGCATCCCCGACATCTACGAGATGGACAAGCCGGATTACCACCTGCGGATGGCCGCCATCCATGAGAAGAAGGCCGCGGAGCATCGCAGGCTTGCCGAAGTCGCGGGTGGGGAACGCAAGGACGGCAACGGTCCGGCATGATCTGAGCAGACATATCCCGGAAGAGATCAGAAGAGACAAAGGGGAGAACGCGATGAGCTCACCCGACGGCCCCGTCGGCGCCGAGCGCAGCCTCGGCCAACTGGTCGCCTCGGCGACCGGCGAGATGTCCGCGCTGGTGCACGACGAGATCGCGCTGGCCAAGGCCCAGCTGCGGCAGGACGTCAAGCGCGGCGCGGTAGGCGGCGGCGCGTTCGCCGCGGCCGGCACGGTCCTCATCTTCTCGTTGCCGATGCTGAGCTTCGCGCTCGCCTACGGCATCCGCACCTGGAGCCACTGGAACCTCGCGATCTGCTTCCTGCTGTCCTTCGCCGCCAACCTGGTGGTGGCCGGGCTGCTCGCGCTGGTCGGCGTCGTCTTCGCGAAGAAGGCCAAGCAGGGCAAGGGACCGCAGAAGGTCGCCGCTTCGGCCAAGGAGACGGCGGCCGTACTGGGGAACGTCAAGCCGCATCCCCGCTCGGCGAGCCCCGCGAGTGTCGTCGAGGTCCGAGTCGGTGAGACGGGGGCGACTGTGGCACGCTCGTCCTCATGACGGACCCCGCCACTCCATCGGCCCAGCCCTCCGCCTCTGCCGTACGCATCGAGGGGCCCTGGGCCCACCGGGACGTGGCCGCCAACGGGGCGCGCTTCCACATCGCCGAAATGGGTGACGGGCCGTTGGTCCTGCTCCTGCACGGCTTCCCGCAGTTCTGGTGGTCGTGGCGGCACCAGATGGTGGCGCTCGCCGACGCGGGCTTCCGGGCCGTCGCGATGGACCTGCGGGGCGTGGGCGGCAGCGACCGCACCCCCCGCGGCTACGACCCGGCGAACCTCGCGCTCGACATCACGGGCGTCGTGCGCTCCCTCGGCGAGCCGGACGCCGCGCTCGTCGGGCACGACCTGGGCGGGTACCTGGCGTGGACGGCGGCCGTGATGCGGCCCAAGCTGGTGCGCCGCCTCGCGGTCTCCTCGATGCCGCATCCGCGGCGCTGGCGCTCGGCGATGCTGTCGGACCGCAGGCAGACGGCCGCGGCCTCGTACGTGTGGGGTTTCCAGCGGCCCTGGGTGCCGGAGCGTCAACTGGTCGCGGACAAGGGCGCCCTGGTGGGGCGTCTGGTGCGGGACTGGTCCGGGCCCCGGCTGCCGGACGACGAGGCGGTGGAGACGTACCGGCGGGCCATGTGCATCCCCTCGACGGCGCACTGCTCGGTCGAGCCGTACCGCTGGATGGTGCGGTCGATGGCGCGCCCCGACGGCATCCAGTTCAATCGCCGCATGAAGCGGCCGGTGCGCGTGCCGACGCTGCATCTGCACGGCTCCCTCGACCCCGTGATGCGGACCAGGAGCGCGGCGGGCTCCGGCGAGTACGTCGAAGCTCCGTACCGCTGGCGGCTGTTCGACGGGCTCGGGCACTTCCCGCACGAGGAGGATCCGGCGGCGTTCTCGACCGAGCTGGTGAACTGGCTGAAGGATCCGGAACCGGATCGGTGACGTTCCGGGGACCCTCGAGCGAACACCTGTCCTACGAACGCCAATTGCCTCCCGCATAGGCCAATTGGGGCCCCTGGGCGCGGTTACCGACCATGAGGCCCGGGCACACGTCGGGGTATGGGCTGGACGCACGACTACAGTGACGTAGCACGCAATCGCCGCTCGGCCACAGCGCTGAACAGCCACGAGAGGGGCGGGCCACAGGATCGAGGCCGTTACGGCCCCCCTCAGGCGATGGGAATTCCGCGCATTCTCCGCCGCAGGGCCCGCTGGGTCTCCGCGCGGCTCCGCCATACCCGCGACTGACCCCGCCCGCCGGGCCCCCCGGCCACTCCCGCTCTAGAGCGCGCAGCCCTGGCTGTCGACCTCTTGGTCGGCGGTGCGGCCGCGCTTGATGTCCTCGCGCACCTCGTCCGCCGTCAGCGCATAGCCGGTGTCCGGGTCGTCGAGCGACTTCGCGAACACCACGCCGTAGACCTTGCCGTCGGGCGTGAGCAGCGGGCCGCCGGAGTTGCCCTGACGGACCGTCGCGTAGAGCGAGTACACGTCGCGGTGCACGGTGCCCCGGTGGTAGATGTCCGGGCCGTTGGCGGTGATGCGACCGCGCACGCGCGCGGGGCGGACGTCGTACGGCCCGTCCTCGGGGAAGCCCGCGACGATGGCACTGGCGCCGCTGGGCGCGTCCTTCGACGAGAACTGCAGGGCCGGCGCCTTCAGGGTGGGCACGTCCAGTACGGCGATGTCGCGCTTCCAGTCGTAGAGCACGACCTTCGCGTCGTACGTCTGGTGGTTGTCGCCTATCTGGATCGTCGGCTCGTCCACACCGCCGACCACGTGCGCGTTCGTCATCACGCGGCGGTCCGCGAAGACGAAGCCGGTGCCTTCGAGCACCTTGCCGCAACCGCGGGCCTCACCGCGGACCTTCACGATGGAGCGCTTGGCCTTGGTGGCGACCTGGCTCTTGGCGAGCTTCGGGTCCGGGGGCTGCACTTCCTTGATGGGCTCGTTCGAGAACGGGCTGAAGACCTGGGGGAGGCCGTTGCGCGCGAGGACCGAACGGAAGTCGGTGAACCAGGTGTCGGCCTGGCCCGGCAGGGCGCGGTCCACGCCGAGCAGCACCTTGGAGCTGCGGAGCTCCTTGCCGAGCGTCGGCAGCGTCGCGCCCGCGAGCAGGGAGCCGAGCAGCCAGGCGACGAGGAGCATCGCCACCACGTTCACCAGGGCGCCGCCCGTCGCGTCCAGGGCGCGGGCGGGCTGCCAGGTGATGTACCGGCGCAGCTTGTTGCCGAGGTGGGTGGTGAAGGCCTGGCCGATCGAGGCACAGACGATCACGATGACGACGGCCACCACCGACGCCGTCGTACCCACCGCGGCCGCGTCGTCGTCCGTGAGCGCGTCCCAGACGATCGGCAGCAGATAGACGGCGACGAGACCGCCGCCCAGGAAACCGATCACCGACAGGATGCCGACCACGAAGCCCTGGCGGTACCCCACGACAGCGAACCACACGGCGGCGAGCAGCAACAGGATGTCCAGCACGTTCACCGATTCAATCCTCGCCTCGCATCGCGGTCGCCGTTCCCCGCAACCTTGTCATGCGCGCCAGTCGAGCGGGACCTGCCTCGTGCGGTCCCAGGGGCGCTCCCAGCCCGCGAAGTGCAGGATCCTGTCGATCACTCCGGCCGTAAAACCCCAGACCAGAGCGGATTCGACGAGGAACGCCGGGCCGTGGTGGCCGCTGGGGTGCACCGCCGTCGCGCGGTTCGCGGGGTCCGTGAGATCGGCCACGGGAACCGTGAAGACGCGGGCCGTCTCGTTCGGATCGACGACACCGACCGGGGTCGGGGTGCGCCACCAGCCGAGCACGGGCGTCACGACGAAGTCGCTCACCGGGATGAAGAGGCGCGGCAGCTCGGCGAAGAGCTGGACGCCGCGGGGGTCGAGGCCGGTCTCCTCCTCCGCCTCGCGCAGGGCGGCGCGCAGCGGCCCCTCTCCCTGCGGGTCGCCGTCCTCGGGGTCGAGGGCGCCACCGGGGAAGGAGGGCTGGCCCGGATGCGAGCGGAGCGAGCCCGCGCGCTCCATCAGGAGCAGCTCGGGGCCCTTCTCGCCCTCTCCGAAGAGGATGAGTACGGCGGACTGGCGTCCGGCGCCGCTCTCCGGGGGCAGGAAGCGGCTCAGCTGGAGCGGCTCGACGGTCTGCGCGGCGTGCACGACCGGGTCGAGCCAGGAGGGGAGGCCGGTGGTGGAGAGGAGGGGGTGGGGGTGGGGGTGGGGGTGGGCGTCCTGGGGGCCGCTCCCGTTGTCTGCGCTCACCTTGTCCGTGGTGCTCGTACTGTTCGCCGTTATCGTCGTCTTCGCCGTGCTCGTGGTGTTCGTGGTGTCCGCCGTGTTCTTCGTGTTCGTCGTGTCGCTCGCGTGCGTCATCGGTACCCCCGTCCGCCTCTGGACAACGCTCTTTCCCCTCCGGTTCGTTCCGCCTGCCGTCGTCGTCACCCCGCGGCGAGCGGAGGCGCGGGCTTGCCCGGGTAGTCGGCCGGCGGCTTGAGGCGCTGGCCGGGGAAGCCGCCCATCTCGTACTTCAGCAGCTTCTTGGCCTTCTCCGGGTCGGTCTCCCCCTCCCCGTACGACGGGCAGAGCGGGGCGATCGGGCAGGCGCCGCAGGCGGGCTTGCGGGAGTGGCAGATGCGGCGGCCGTGGAAGATCACGCGGTGCGAGAGCATCGTCCACTCGCTCTTCGGGAAGAGCGCGCCGACGGCCGCCTCGACCTTGTCCGGGTCCGTCTGCTCGGTCCACTTCCAGCGGCGGACAAGGCGCCCGAAATGGGTGTCAACGGTCAAACCAGGCACACCGAAAGCGTTGCCCAAGACCACGAAGGCGGTCTTGCGGCCCACGCCGGGCAGCTTCACCAGGTCCTCCAGGCGTCCCGGAACCTCGCCTCCGAAGTCGTCGCGCAGCACCTTGGCGAGGCCCATGATCGACTTCGTCTTCGCCCGGAAGAAGCCGGTCGGCCTGATGAGCTCCTCGACCTCCTCGGGGACGGCGGCCGCGAGGTCCTCCGGGGTCGGGTACGCGGCGAACAGGCGCGGGGTCGTCTGGTTCACCCGCAGGTCGGTGGTCTGCGCGGAGAGCACCGTGGCGACCAGGAGCTCGAACGGGTTCTCGAAGTCCAGCTCGGGGTGGGCGTACGAATACACCTCGGCGAGCTCGCGGTTGATGCGGCGGGCGCGGCGGACGAGGGCCGTGTGGGACTCGGTCCGGGGGTCGGGGGTGCTCGCGGGGGTGGCCTTCGAGGGGGGCGTCTTCTTGGCGGTGGCCTTCTGGGTGGGCGCCTTCTCGGTGGCGGCCTTCTTCGCGGGCGTCTTCTCGGTGGCGGCCTTCGTGGCCGGGGCCTTCTTGGCGGGCGCCTTCTTGGCCGTGGCCTTCTTGGCTGGCGCCTTCTTGGCCGTGGCCTTCTTGGCGGGCGCCTTCTTGGCCGTGGCCTTCTTGGCTGGCGCCAAGCCCGTTTCGGTCGTCTTCTTCTTCGTCGCCGCCGTCTTCTCGGCGGGCGCCGCCGGCGTCGTCTTCTTTGCGTTCACAGGGTCGACCTCTTCACCGGGGACACCAGGAGAGCTGTCCAATTTGTCGCTTTCTTGGGGGACCCGGACGCATGTTCGCCCACAGCGGAATCACGGGGTGCGGCCACCTGCTCAGCCCCCTCGGCCTGCGCTCTCACCGGCTTTTTGGACACCCGGCCAGCCTAGAGCCCGACACTGACATCCGTCCCTGACCCCATGGATCGGCCCCCAATTGGCCCCCTCCCGCACAGCTTGCGACGCCGGTGCGGCAGACTTGTGACTGATCACACTGTTTGGACCGTCCGGCAAAATGGGGAACACGGACCCCTGATATGCGGGGAAACAAGATCCCCTGAGCAGGTCGACAAGGAGAGAACTCGTGGACGACGTTCTGCGGCGCGCCCCGCTCTTCGCGGCGCTCGATGACGAGCAGGCCGCGGAGCTCCGCGCCTCCATGAGTGAGGTGACGCTCGCGCGGGGGGATGCGCTCTTCCATGAGGGTGACCCCGGAGACCGGCTGTACGTGGTCACCGAGGGCAAGGTGAAGCTCCACCGCACCTCGCCCGACGGCCGCGAGAACATGCTCGCGGTGCTCGGTCCCGGCGAGCTCATCGGTGAGCTGTCGCTCTTCGACCCGGGCCCGCGGACCGCCACGGCGTCCGCCCTCACCGAGGTCAAGCTGCTCGGCCTGGGCCACGGCGACCTCCAGCCGTGGCTGAACGCCCGGCCCGAGGTGGCCGCCGCGCTGCTGCGCGCCGTCGCCCGGCGCCTGCGCAAGACCAACGACCAGATGTCCGACCTGGTCTTCTCCGACGTGCCGGGCCGTGTCGCCCGGGCGCTCCTCGACCTGTCGCGCCGCTTCGGCGTGCAGTCCGAAGAGGGCATCCACGTCGTGCACGACCTCACGCAGGAAGAGCTCGCCCAGCTGGTCGGCGCCTCCCGCGAGACGGTCAACAAGGCGCTGGCGGACTTCGCCGGGCGCGGGTGGCTGCGGCTCGAGGCCCGCGCGGTGATTCTGCTGGACGTGGAGCGGCTGGCGAAGCGGTCGCGCTGACGCTGTGTCTGTACGCCGGATGGGCCCCGCCTCTTGGGAGGCGGGGCCCATCCGGCGTTTGTGGGTCAGCCGTTCCCGCTGGGCTCTGTAGTGCTCTGTAGTGCTCTATAGGGGTCTGTAGGGCTTCTGTCTCAGATCAGCCCGTGTTCCCGCAGGTAGTCCAGCTGCGCCCGGACCGAGAGCTCCGCTGCCGGCCACAGGGAGCGGTCCACGTCCGCGTACACGTGGGCGACCACGTCCGCCGCCTCGACGTGCCCGTTCTCCACCGCCGTCTCCACCTGGGCAAGGCGGTTGGCCCGGTGCGCGAGGTAGAACTCGACCGCCCCCTGGGCGTCCTCCAGGACCGGGCCGTGGCCCGGCAGCACGGTGTGGACGCCGTCGTCGACCGTCAGGGAGCGCAGCCGGCGCAGGGAGTCCAGGTAGTCGCCGAGACGGCCGTCGGGGTGCGCCACGACCGTCGTACCGCGGCCGAGGATCGTGTCGCCCGTCAGGACCGCGCGGTCGGCCGGGAGGTGGAAGCAGAGCGAGTCGGCGGTGTGGCCGGGGGTGGGGACGACGCGCATCTCCAGGCCGCCGGTGGTGATCACGTCGCCGGCCGCGAGGCCCTCGTCGCCCAGGCGCAGGGCGGGGTCCAGGGCGCGTACGTGAGTACGGGTCAGCTCCGCGAAGCGGGCGGCGCCTTCCGCGTGGTCCGGGTGGCCGTGGGTGAGCAGGGTCAGGGCGACGCGCTTGCCCGCCTTCTCCGCCGTCTCGATGACGTGGCCCAGGTGGGCGTCGTCCAGCGGGCCCGGGTCGATGACCACCGCGAGCGGGGAGTCCGGCTCGGAGACGATCCAGGTGTTCGTGCCGTCCAGGGTCATCGCGGACGCGTTGGGCGCCAGGACGTTGACGGCGCGTGGGGTGGCGGGGCCGCTGAGGACTCCGCCGCGGGGTTGGCCGGGGAGGGCGGCGGCGTCTGTCATGCGGGGTGCTCCTGTCTGCGGTGTGGCTTCCGGGTTGCGGGTTACCGGTGGGGGCGGCGTCTGCTGTGGGCCGCCCTAAGGGTGCTGTAGGCCCGTCTGCGGGCCTCTGACGTCCGTCGAGGTGTGGGACCGCCGTGGGGGCTTGCGTCTGCGCCTGCTGCCCGTCTGTGGGTGCGGGGCCACGGGGGTATGTGCGTACTCGCCATCCACTGTTCGCCACGCCTCCCGAATGGCGGGGCTACAGCGGGCTCGGTGCTCCGTGCGCACATACCCCCACGTCCCCTCCCGTCTCGTACGCGGCCGACGGCCGGTGGGTGGTTGCCTCGGCCGGCTCAGGGGCGCTGGGTTTGGGGCGTTTTGGGGATGTGTTTCGTGAACTCGTCGTGGCCCGGCCAGGTGAGGATCAATGTCGTGCCCTCCAGGTGGGCCTGGGCCAGGACCGGGGTCATGTCCTGGGTCGGGGCCGCGGTCAGGGTGGCGCCGGGGGTTCGGTGGGACGTCAGGGCGCGCAGGGTCGCGATCGTGGGCGGCATCATCAGGAGTTCGCCCGCGTCGTAGCGGGCCGCCGCCTCGGACGGGGTGATCCAGACCGTGCGGTCGGCCTCCGTCGAGGCGTTGCGGGTGCGCTGGCCCTCGGGTAGCGCGGCCACGAAGAAGAACGTGTCGTACCGCCTGGGCTCGAACTCCGGGGTGATCCAGCGGGCCCACGCGGCCAGCAGGTCGCTCCGTAGGTGCAGGTTCCTGCGGTCCAGGAACTCGGCGAAGGAGAGGTCGCGGGCCACCAGGGCCTCGCGGTCCGCCTCCCAGTCGTCGCCCGTGGTGTCGCCGACGACCGTCTCCGGGGTCGGGCCCGCGAGCAGGACGCCCGCCTCCTCGTACGTCTCGCGGACCGCCGCGCAGACGATCGCCTGCGCCTCGGCCTCGTCGCCGACGCCCAGGCGGGCCGCCCAGGACGCGCGCGTGGGGCCCGCCCAGCGCACCAGGTGGTCGTCGTCGCGCGGGTCGACGCCGCCGCCCGGATACGCGTACGCGCCTCCGGCGAAGGCCATGGAGGCGCGTCTGCGCAGCATGTGTACTTCCGGCTCGCCGTCGCCCTCTCTGAGGAGCATGACGGTCGCGGCGCGGCGCGGGGTCGCCGGAGTCAGCTCGCCGCTCGCGAGGGCGCGGATGCGGTCCGGCCACTCCGGGGGGTACCACTGCCCATTTGCCATGGGCGGAGGCTATCCCTTGGTGCGCTGATGTTCGAGAGGCAATGATCGGCGCCTACAGGGGGGCCGGTACGCGACACCCCTGTGCGGCCGAAATGCTGCTACGCCTCGGTCAGTTCCACCTGGATCTCGACCTCGACCGGGGCGTCCAGCGGGAGCACGGCGACGCCGACGGCGCTCCGCGCGTGCACGCCCTTGTCGCCGAGGACCTCGCCGAGCAGCTCACTGGTGCCGTTGATGACGCCCGGCTGGCCGGTGAAGTCCGGGGCGGAGGCCACGAAGCCGACGACCTTCACCACGCGCGCGATGCGGTCCAGGTCACCGGCGACCGACTTGACCGCGGCCAGCGCGTTCAGCGCGCAGGTGCGGGCCAGGTCCTTGGCCTCCTCCGGGGTGACCTCGCCGCCGACCTTGCCGGTCACGGCGAGCTTGCCGTCCACCATCGGGAGCTGGCCCGCGGTGTAGACGTACACGCCGGACTGGACGGCCGGCTGGTAGGCGGCCAGCGGCGGCACGACCTCCGGCAGCGTCAGCCCGAGCGACGCGAGCTTCTCCTCGACGGCGCTCACGCCTGCTTCTCCCGCTTCAGGTAGGCCACGAGCTGCTCGGGGTTGTTCGGACCCGGGACGACCTGGACCAGCTCCCAGCCGTCCTCGCCCCAGGTGTCAAGAATCTGCTTCGTGGCGTGGACGAGCAGAGGCACGGTTGCGTATTCCCACTTGGTCATGTGGCCGACTGTAGTCGGTGTGACGGGCTGCTCAGGGTGGGCTCCTGCATGGTCCGGGCGGCGACTGGTTAGGCTCGGAAGGGTGAGCAGGCTCCAGGTCGTCAGCGGCAAGGGCGGTACCGGCAAGACCACGGTGGCCGCGGCCCTCGCGCTCGCCCTCGCGACGGAGGGCAAACGCACCCTCCTCGTGGAGGTCGAGGGCAGGCAGGGCATCGCGCAGCTCTTCGAAACAGAAGCGCTGCCCTATGAGGAGCGGAAGATCGCCGTCGCTCCCGGGGGCGGGGAGGTGTACGCCCTCGCCATCGATCCCGAGCTCGCGCTGCTCGACTACCTCCAGATGTTCTACAAACTGGGGGGTGCCGGACGCGCCCTGAAGAAGCTCGGTGCCATCGACTTCGCCACCACCGTCGCGCCCGGACTCCGGGACGTGCTCCTCACCGGCAAGGCCTGTGAGGCCGTGCGCCGCAAGGACAAGAGCGGGCGGTACGCGTACGACTGCGTGGTCATGGACGCGCCGCCGACCGGCCGCATCACCCGCTTCCTGAACGTCAACGACGAGGTCGCCGGGCTCGCCAAGATCGGGCCGATACACAATCAGGCCCAGGCGGTGATGCGGGTGCTGAAGTCGCCCGAGACCGCCGTGCACCTGGTGACCCTCCTGGAGGAGATGCCCGTCCAGGAGACCGCGGACGGCATCGCCGAGCTGCGCGCCGCGCAGCTGCCCGTGGGGCGGCTCATCGTGAACATGGTGCGCCCGGCCCTGCTTGACGAGGCCTCGCTGAAGCTGGGCCTGGAGCAGGCGCCCCGTACGGCCGTCGCCAAGTCGCTGTCCACCGCCGGGCTCGGCGGCGCGCGCCGCGGCGGGGCCGCCGACCGGCTGGTCGCGCCGCTCCTGGAGCAGGCCGCCGAGTACGCCGAGCGGTTCGCCCTGGAGCGCGACCAGCGCGCCGTGCTGAGCGGATTCGGCCGGCCTCTGCACGAACTCCCGCTCGTCACCGGCGGGATGGACCTCGCGGGCCTCTACGAGCTCGCCACGGAACTGCGGAAGCAAGGGATCTCATGACCGGGGACCGCACGACCAAGGAATCGGCGCGGACCCTGGAGCCCGGCCGGGTGCTGGACGTGGACGCCCTGATCGACGCCCCGGAGACCCGGATCGTGGTGTGCTGCGGCTCCGGCGGCGTCGGCAAGACGACCACGGCGGCCGCCATCGGGCTGCGCGCCGCGGAGCGGGGCCGCAAGACGGTCGTGCTCACCATCGACCCGGCGCGCAGGCTCGCGCAGTCCATGGGCATCGACTCGCTCGACAACGTGCCGCGGCGGGTCAAGGACATCGAGGGCTCCGGCGAGCTGCACGCCATGATGCTCGACATGAAGCGCACGTTCGACGAGATCGTCGAGGCGCACACCGACAAGGAGCGCGCCAGGGCGATCCTCGACAACCCCTTCTACCAGTCGCTTTCGGCGGGCTTCGCGGGCACGCAGGAGTACATGGCGATGGAGAAGCTGGGGCAGCTGCGCTCCCGCGACGAGTGGGACCTGATCGTCGTCGACACGCCGCCCTCGCGCTCCGCGCTGGACTTCCTGGACGCCCCCAAGCGCCTCGGGTCCTTCCTGGACGGGAAGCTGATCCGGGTCCTGATGGCGCCGGCGAAGGTGGGCGGCCGGGCCGGGATGAAGTTCCTGAACGTCGGCATGTCGATGATGACGGGCGCCCTCGGCAAGCTGCTCGGCGGGCAGTTGCTGCGTGACGTACAGATGTTCGTGACGGCGATGGACAGCATGTTCGGCGGCTTCCGCACCCGGGCCGACGCCACGTACCGGCTGCTGCAGGCGCCCGGCACGGCGTTCCTGGTGGTGGCCTCGCCGGAGCGGGACGCGCTGCGGGAGGCCGCGTACTTCGTGGAGCGGCTCGCGGCGGACGACATGCCGCTGGCGGGTCTCGTGCTGAACCGCGTGCACGGCAGCGGTGCCGCCCAGCTGTCGGCCGAGCGCGCCCTCGCCGCCGCGGAAAATCTTGAGGAACGCGGCATTGTGGATCAGGAGGGCGGGAAGGAAGGAGTTCGTAACTCCCCCGAGGATCACGCGACTTCAGAGAATTCCGCGACTTCAGATAACCCCGCGCCGCCCGAAGCGCCCGCGACTCCCGAGGACCCCACTTCGGAGGATCCCACTTCCGAGGCCGCCCCTTCCGAGCCGGTGAGCGAGCCCGTGACCGACGCGTGCATCGAACAGATGACCGCAGGTTTGTTGCGGCTGCACGCCGAGCGGATGCAGCTGCTCGTCCGCGAGCAGCGCACACGTGACCGCTTCACCGCACGCCACCCCGAGGTGGCGGTGGCCGAGGTGGCCGCGCTGCCCGGTGATGTACATGACCTTGCGGGGCTCCGCGCCGTAGGGGACCGGCTGGCGGGCTGACCGGACGCCGACGGGCTGACCGGACGCGGGAACTCCCCCGTCGCCGGGTGCGTTTACCTCCTCAGAGCGGGAAGCACCGCCCCGGCGTCCCGTCGCTCTACCCCACCGCCGCGTAGCTCTCGTACGTCTCCTCGTCCTCCAAGTCGACGGGCAACAGGCCCGTGCCACGCTCGTACTCGGAGCGCGCGGTCTCCAGGAGCCTGCGCCATGAGGTGACGGTGGGACGCCTGCGCAACAGTGCGCGGCGCTCTCGCTCCGTCATGCCACCCCACACGCCGAACTCGACGCGATTGTCCAGCGCGTCGGCCAGGCACTCGGTCCGCACCGGGCATCCGGTGCACACCGCCTTGGCCCTGTTCTGCGCTGCTCCTTGAACGAACAGTTCATCCGGATCGGTAGTGCGGCAGGCCGCCTGCGCACTCCAGTCGGTTACCCAGCCCATACCGGCGCCGTCCTCTCCCGAATCGAGGCTCCCCCACGGCGGCAGCGGCATATTCACCGCCGCCAGTTGAGGACGTTACGGAAGGTGGGCACAGCGCAACACCCCCTTCGGGCCCAATCTTGAATGGCCCGAACGGACTATGCGTAAGCGGCAGATCACCCGACGGAGTGAGCTGGCGACATCCGTGCGAAAACCGGCATTCCGGGATAATTCAGTTGAGCCACAACGGACGCCGCGCGTCACAAGAGGCGAATTCGGACAGGAATCCGCGGGACCCGGGAGGGGGGAGGGGCTAATGCCGCACCGCACGGCAGTGACAGTTGAGAGCAGCTTAGGCCAAGGCATTGAGGCCTGTCCGGCGAATCGGAACGTCCGCGGTACGGCTGCGGCACGTCTGCGGCACGTCTGTGGCGGCAGGGGCGGACACCCCGCGGCGGGGGCGAACATCCCGAGGATCACTCGCTCCCTCGGAACGCACTCAAGTACGGATTAGGCTGCCCTCATGGGAAAGAAGCGCTCGGGCGGTGGTCTGTCACCAACTCAGCAGGCCGCGAAGTTCCTCGGAGTCAGTGTCCTGGCGGGGGCGGTGCTGGCCGGGATCGCGCTGCCGGCGGCCGGAGCGCTGGGACTCGCGGCCAAGGGTTCGGTCGAGGGATTCGACGAGATCCCCGCCAATCTGAAGCAGCCGCCGCTCAGTCAGCGCACGTCGATCCTCGACAACAAGGGCGGTCAGATCGCCACGGTCTACTCGCGTGACCGCACGGTCGTCCCGCTCAAGGACATCTCGCCGTACATGCAGAAGGCGATCGTCGCGATCGAGGACTCCCGCTTCTACGAGCACGGCGCGGTCGACCTCAAGGGCATCCTGCGCGCGCTCAACCAGAACGCGCAGAGCGGCGGCGTCTCACAGGGCGCGTCCACGCTCACCCAGCAGTACGTGAAGAACGTCTTCGTCGAGGAGGCCGGCGACGACCCGACGAAGGTCGCCGAGGCCACCCAGCAGACGCTCGGCCGCAAGATCCGCGAGCTGAAGTACGCGATTCAGGTCGAGGAGAAGCTGGGCAAGAAGCGCATCCTCAAGAACTACCTGAACATCACCTACTTCGGGCAGCAGGCGTACGGCATCGAGGCCGCGGCCCAGCGGTACTTCTCCAAGCCCGCCAAGGACCTGAAGCTGGAGGAGTCCGCGCTCCTCGCCGGCATCGTGCAGTCGCCCAGCCGGTACGACCCGGTCAACGACTCGGCGGAGGCCACCAAGCGGCGCAACGTCGTGCTGCAGCGGATGGCCGAGACGCACGACATCTCGCAGGCAGAGGCGGACGCCGCCAAGAAGACCGAGATCACCCTGAAGGTGAGCCGGCCCGAGAACGGCTGCATCACCTCGGTCAAGGGCGCCGGCTTCTTCTGCGACTACGTGCGCGAGGTCTTCCTGCGCGACCCGGTCTTCGGCAAGACGAAGGAGGAGCGGGCCAAGGTCTGGAACCGCGGCGGCCTGAAGGTCCGCACCACGCTGGACCCGCAGGCGCAGGAATCCGTGCAGGCGTCGATGAAGAAGCACGTGTACAAGACCGACGACGTGGCGACCGCCGCCACCATCGTCGAGCCGGGCAGCGGCAAGATCCTCGGCATGGGCCAGTCGCGTCCGTACGGCTTCAAGAAGGACGAGACGGTCATGAACCTCTCGGTCGACGACAACATGGGCGGCGGCGCGGGTTACCAGCCCGGTTCCACGTTCAAGCCGATCGTCGCGGCGGCGGCCCTGGAGGGCGGCAAGTCGGCGGGGCAGAGTTACTCGGCGCCGTACGAGATGCCCTACCCGCAGCGGGTCTCCACCTGTGACGGCAAGGGGTGGGTCAACTCCGGCGGCGCGAAGCTGACCAACGAGAACGAGTCCGAGGTCGGTCCGTACGGCATGCGCGAGGCGACCGCGAAGTCGGTCAACACCTACTACGTGCAGCTCATCGGGGACATCGGCATCTGCCCGGTGACGAAGATGGCCCAGAAGATGGGCGTGGAGCGCGCCGACGGCAAGGAATTGATGCAGGCGCCGTCGATCGCGCTCGGCACCCAGGAGGTGTCGCCGCTGACGATGGCGGGCGCGTACGCGACGTTCGCCTCGCGCGGCACGTACTGCACGCCGATCGCCATCGAGGCGATCACCACGCTCGGCGGCAAGTCGCTGCCGGTGCCGAAGTCGACGTGCTCGCGGGCCATGTCGCAGAAGACCGCCGACACCGTCAACGCCCTCCTGAAGGGCGTGGTCGAGGACGGCACGGGCAAGCAGGCCGGTCTCGGCTCCCGCCCGAGCGCGGGCAAGACGGGTACGACCGACTACCGCTACGCCGCCTGGTTCGTCGGGTACACGCCGAACATGGCGGGCGCGGTCTGGGTGGGTGACCCGCTGCACAAGCGGCGGATGACCGGCATCACCATCGGCGGCGTCCCGTACGACAAGGTCTTCGGCGGCGAGGTGCCGGGCCCGATCTGGCGCGACGCGATGAGCGGCGCACTCGCGGGCAAGCCGGCGCCGGGCTTCGCCAACGTGCATCTGCCCGGCGGCGACAAGGACCGGGACGAGGACGAGGACCACGGCGGCGGCCACGACGACAAGCCGGGCGGGGGCGGAAGCACGGGTGGCGGCGGTGGCGGTAACGGTGGCGCAGGTGGGGGCGGCGGCAACGGTGGCGGGGGCAACGGTGGCGGTGGCGGTGGCTGGCCGGAGTTTCCGCCCGGGGTCATCGGCGGGAACGGGAACGGTGGGAACGGGAACGGTGGCGGGGGGAACGGTGACTGGGGTGGCATCGGCGGCTGGCCCCAGTAGCCGGCCTCTGGCCCGCTGCGGTCACTTGTCCTGTACGTGAGTGAGGGCGCCCCCTGAGGCAGGGGGCGCCCTCACTCACGTACAGCCGGCCGGGACCTCAGCCCGCGAGGAGCTGCTTGACCGTCGCGGCGACGCGGCCGCCCTCGGCCAGGCCCGCGACCTTCGGGTTCACGATCTTCATGACCTGGCCCATGGCGCGCGGCCCCTCGGCACCGGCGGCCTTCGCCTCCTCGACGGCCTGGGCGACGATGTCCCGCAGCTCGTCGTCGGAGAGCTGCTTGGGGAGGTACTCGGCGAGGATCTCGCCCTCCGCCTTCTCGCGCTCGGCCTGCTCGGTGCGCCCGGCCTGGCCGAAGGCATCGGCGGCCTCACGGCGCTTCTTCGCCTCGCGGGCGATGACCTTCTGCACGTCGTCGTCGGAGAGTTCGCGGGCCTCGGTGCCCGCCACCTCCTCCTTCGTGACGGCGGTGAGGGTCAGCCGGAGCGTCGAGGAGCGCAGCTCGTCGCGCCCCCGGATCGCGGCGGTGAGGTCTTCCTGCAGCTTCGACTTGAGCGTGGTCATGGGTTGATTGTGGCAGGTGCGGCGGGCTTCCTGCCCCCGCATTTCCTGCGGGTACGGGTGCGCGGGCACTTCGTTCTCCCCTGGGCACGGAGTCCGGTGGCGGGTACGGAGTCCGGTGGCGGAGTCCGGTGGCGGAGTCCGGTGACGGGGGCGGGGGTTGGGGCGCCGCCGTCCCACGGGCCGCGTGGGCCGGGACGCGCGCAGGTCTGACACGATGGGGATATGCGCGCGCGATACGCAGTACCCCTGGGCATCTCGGCGACGGCCGCGGCCGGCCTCGCCTACTCCGTGGGCGTCGAGCCCCGTCTGTTCCGGTTGCGGCGGGTCACGGTGCCCGTACTGCCGGCGGGGATGCGTCCCTTGCGGGTCCTCCAGGTCTCCGACATCCACATGGTGTCCGGGCAGCGCAGGAAGCAGCGGTGGCTGCGCTCGCTGGCGGGGCTGCGTCCCGACTTCGTGGTCAACACGGGCGACAACCTGTCCGACCCGGAGGGCGTTCCGGAGACGCTGGACGCGCTGGGTCCGCTGATGGAGTTCCCCGGGGCGTACGTCTTCGGTTCGAACGACTACTACGGCCCCAAGCCGCGCAACCCCGCCCGCTATCTGCTGGAGAAGGTGCAGGGCAAGCACGGTCTGAACGGGAACCCGCCCGCGGTCGGCGTCATCCACAACCCGTGGGAGGGGCTGCGCGACGGATTCGACGCGGCGGGCTGGGTGAACCTCACGAACACGCGGGGTTCGCTGAAGATCGACGGCTACGAGATCGGGCTCACGGGGGTGGACGACCCGCACATCAAACGCGACCGGTACGCGCGCGTGGCGGGCGGTCCGGTGTCCGGGGCGGACTTCTCGATGGGCATCGTGCACGCCCCGTACCTGCGCTCCCTGGACGCGTTCACCGCCGATGACTACCCGCTGATCCTCGCCGGGCACACCCACGGCGGCCAGCTCTGCATCCCCTTCTACGGCGCCCTGGTCACCAACTGCGACCTGGACACGGCCCGCGTGAAGGGCCTCTCCACGCACGAGGCGGAGGGCCGGACGTCGTACCTCCACGTGTCGGCCGGCTGCGGCGCGAACCGCTACACCCCGATGCGGTTCGCGTGCCCTCCGGAGGCGACGCTGTTGACGTTGACGGGGCGGGAAGGCTGAGGGGCGCGGGGCTGAGGCGGGGGTGGGGCTGAGGCGGGGGCGGGGCTGAGGCGGGCGCCGCCCGTGCCGCTGCTCGCACCTCCGCGACTGTCTCTCCCCAGGCACGTATCCGCCCCTCACGGCACGCATCCGTCCCTGCGCAGCACACATCCGCGCGGAACGGTGTTTACCGTGGGGGGATGGTTGCCCCGATACGCCCCGTACGTTCCGCACGCCAGCCCCACCCCGCACGTCCGGGTGCCCCCGCGGAGGCGGTGGTGCCACGGGTGCGGCGACCCCGTGTGGCCGCCTTCCGGGTGCTGATCGCGCTGGCCGCGGTGACGGGGATCGTGATCGACCTGGCGGACACCGGCGACCCGCTGCGGGTCCTCAGCTACTTCACGGTGCAGAGCAACATGGTGGTGGCCGCGGTGCTCGGCCTCGCCGGGTGGCGCGCGTGGCGGGGCCGGGGGCCGCTGCCGGCCTGGGTGTCCGGCGGCACGCTGCTCTACATAGCCATCACGGGTCTCGTCTACCACCTGATCCTCGCCGGCGACGCGAGCGGCTTCTCGATGACGGACGCGGCGACGCTGACCGGCTGGCACTCGGCCGCGAACCAGCTGCTGCACACGGTGACGCCGATCGCGGTGGCCCTCGACTGGCTGCTGCTGACCGCCCCGGGCGGCCTGCGCCTGCGCCACGCGGGCCTGTGGCTGCTGTATCCCCTCGCGTACCTGGCCTTCGCCCTGGCCCGCGGCCCCCTGATGTCCCCGGGCCCGACGACCCGCTACCCGTACCCGTTCCTGGACGTCGACCTCCACGGCTACGCGGGCGTCCTGATCAACTCCGTCATCTTCGGCCTGGCCTTCTACGCCCTGGCCCTGCTCATCGTCACCCTCGACCGCCTCCGCCCGCGCCCCCGGGGCCGGGGCCGGGGGCCCACGAAAACCGGATTTCGTCTCAGGGCGCCGGTCCGCTAAAGTAATCGATGTCGCCGCGACCTGCCCAGCAGATCGCGGAGCAACGACATCGGGGTGTAGCGCAGCTTGGCAGCGCGCTTCGTTCGGGACGAAGAGGTCGTGGGTTCAAATCCCGCCACCCCGACAGCTGAAACACCAGGTCAGGCCCGGTACTGAGAAATCAGTGCCGGGCCTAATTTGCGTTTGGGGGCCGATTTGGGAGCCATTTGGGAGCCGACTTCGGGATGCGGCTCCCAGGAGGAGAGATCCGGGAGCTGGAGCTCCACCCCAACTGGCTCCGCGCACGTCGCCGTTCCGGCCGAGTCAGCGCCACCTCTAGGCACCTCACTCGCCATCCGCTTCGGGCAAGGCATCAGCAGCGGAATATTTCGTGCTACTGTTTTGAGGACTGATATGAGGCGGTGAGAAGCGCATGGCAGCGGTCAGGCAAGAAGCACAGCCGGGGATGCTCGTGTTGGCACGAGAGTCCCGGGGGTTGACCCAGGTAGAGGTCGCAGCCGCCATGACTAAGGCGTCTCAGGGGGAAGCGACTCCTGTGTCCCAGGGCTACGTGAGCCGTGCAGAAGCTGGGCGACTCGTCGTTAGTGACGATCGTCTGGCCCTATATGCCGCCGCCCTTGGATATCCTCCAGCGCTGCTCTGCCTGGACCCACAGGTGAGTGGCATCGGGGTGGGCTTGGTTCATCACCGCAAGAAGGCGTCCCTGTCCACCTCTGCACTACGCCGCGTCCATGCTCACCTAGCCCTGGCCCGACTGCAGTTGGACGGCCTCACAGCGGAGGCAGGCGTACCGGAGGAGCCGACGCGCTTCCTAAGGGTCCCGTTGAACGACCTCATGACCCCCAAGGACGCAGCACGCCGGGTCCGCCGGGAATGGAACATGCCGCCCGGCCCCGTGCTCGACATGGTTGGGGTAGCGGAGGACGCTGGCGCCCTCGTACTCACCGAAGACTTGGACAGCGACCTGCTGGACGCCGTAAGCCAGTGGCCCGAGGGGCGACAGCCGCTCCTGCTGGCCAACACGCGCGCCCCCGGAGATCGTCGCCGCTTCAGCATCGCCCACGAATTGGGACACATGGTGATGCACCCGGAACCCGGGACAGCGTCCACACAAGAGAAGCAGGCAGACGCCTTCGCCGCAGAGTTCCTGATGCCGGCCGCCGATATCCGAGCGTCCTTCTCAGACGGGATCGACCTAGCTGGTCTGGCGGATCTCAAGCGCACTTGGGGCGTTTCAATGTCGGCTCTCCTGCGCCGTGCCCAGACACTCAACACCATCAGCGAATGGCAGTACCGCACCCTGATGATCGAGATGTCAGCGCTCGGCTACCGTACGACAGAGCCGGTCGAGGTGCTCCCCGAACACCCTCAGCGAGTCGCCACTCTCGTGCAGCACTTGCTGACTATTCGCCAGATGCCTCTTGAGGACGCGGCAGCATGTGCCCATCTCCTCCCGGAGGACTTCCAGCGCCTATACGTCGATGGCGCCGACTCATCATCGATCCCAGCCACTCGAAGGTGACCATGAACGAGCCCTCCTCCTCGCTGCCCCGTCCTCGCTCCAATCTGACCGAGCCTCCCGATGCCGCGAGCCAGGCAGGGCAGTCGGAGGGCATGAGCCAGCTGCGCGGCCGCATGCTGATCCAAGTCAGCACCTTCCGCCTCAACTACGTTCAGGCCCACCTGGACCCCGGCCGAAGCGGACTCGTCCTGTGCGGAGACGACGCAGTGAAGAAGGCCGGCACCCTACGCTTCAAAGAGGGCTTCGACAGCCCGCTCCTGATCGACCCGGCTGTGTACGAGACTCGCGTCGCAACAGAAGACGATCCGTTCCCATACGAGATCGAGCCCACGCTGTTCCTCGATGACCCCCTGGAACTTGCCTTGGCCGAGCAACGCGATGCCGGCGCGACGCTCGCTATGACGCCCACGGGCTACATCAGGGCCGAAGACTCGGACGCCCTTCGTGCGGCCGTAACCCGCGTCCTGGAACTTGACGACCCAACAGTGGTCTTCGCTGCCCCTGTCGATGTCGCCTGGTTGCGCGACCAAGAGTCGACTCGCCAGCTCATCGCCTATTTGCGTATGCTCAGGGGCCCTAAGGCGATCATGCTGGGCGGACAAATGGATCCCCTCGGCCGATACGCAAAAGCCGTAACCCATCTCAAGCGGCTCGTCGAGGAAGTTCCCGACGCGGCACTCCTGCGTACCGACCTCGCAGCCTTCGGCGCCCTGGCCGCTGGTGCAGCCTTCACTGCTTTCGGCACGAGTAGCCGATACCGGCACATCGTCGCACCAGGCGAAAAGGCACAGACGAACAAGCGCATCCCTGTCAGGTCTCCGCACGTCCTCTTCCCCGAGTTGATGGCGTTCTTCCTGGGAGAGACGATCGCCAAGCGCTACGGTGGCGCGGACACACCGGTCTGTTACTGCGCTTCCTGCGCTGGTAACCGCGCCCTGGATGCCTTTACGAGCAATCGCGGCGACCTGCCGGCCTCGGCCGCCGCTCACAATGTTGCGGTCCTCATGGAGTGGCTTCGCACCCTCGCCGCTGCCGAACCCGGACTCGCTCGTCAGCAGTGGTGGTACGACCGCTGCCGGACAGCCCTGGGTCAGTACACGGTGATCAACGCGTCAATCCGGCAACCGGGCGCCTTTAAGTCCCCTGCCCAACTGGACCGCTGGGCTCTCGAAGCACCCGAGCAGCTCGCCACCGGTCAGAAGGCGGAAGCCGACCGGAGTCGCTGATACAGGTCCTCGACGAACCACCAGGCCGCAGCGGTGTGTCGAGGCGGCCTGTACTCCTCCGGTTCCAGGACCAGTTCGACGTCACGTCCTGAGGCGACAAACACACCGATTCCGTAGAAGTCAGCTTCCACCAGCGCTTCATCCAGACGAGCTGGCCTGCGATCCAGCAACACAGCCCGGCGGCAGAAGGGCGCGAAGCGGCCAGCCCTCTCGAGCCCCTGACGCAAGCTGGCGGCGCGGACCACAGCAAGATCCACATGCACGGGACGCATAGCCTGCCTGGCCACGGTCTTCCGGCTGCGCTCAGCGGCCCCAGCTGGCAGGGCCCGGACAGCACGCCGCTCTTCGGGACCCAACGTGTCCATGGGGACAGCAATGCCCACAGGCAGAGCCAGCAGAGATTCCAGGTCGGCCATATGAGCCAACGGCGCAGCTGAACTTCGCTCTCGCCGTGCGTGCTCAGCTGCGTCCAGTCGGTAGAAGCACAGGGCCTCGACCCCGCAGATCGACACGACCTGCGCCTGGCTCCCCGGCTCCAGCAGCGCGCGGGAGGCCACTCTCACAGAACCGTCCACTGCGGTATTCGCCAAGGTCACCATGGCCTCCACCCTGCCTCACCAGGCTCCGGCCGCAAACATCGGCCCCCGCCATTCATCCAACCGGTATCGGCACGACTCCACCTGCCAAACCGCTCAAGCAGCGCCGTGGACACTGCTCTGGGCGGGTTCATTGTCTGAGCATCCCGCTGAAAATGAGCCGCCGGGCCAGGTAAAGCCCTTCTCCCACCCGGCGGCCTCTGCTTCGTGTACTGGTGTCCTCGTGTACCTCCTGGATGGCTACGTCTGCCTTATGAGAGCCCGACCCGCCGCGCCTTCAAGAGTGTGTCCAGCGCCCCTACCGGCGACGCGGTGCACATCGCGAGCCGTGCGTCGAGCGCTGCTTCCCACTGTGCAGTCAGGCCAGCCACGAGACGCCGGCGCATGCCGACGGTGACGTGGGCATAGCGTGCCGAGACCGAGCCGTCGATATGGCCCATGCGCTCGTCCATGAGGACCTTCTCGGTGCCGAGGTCCTCCATCATCGTGCGGTGGGTGTGGCGCAGGCCGTGAGGTGTGAGGCCCTTGGCGATCGGGAGCCAGCAGGCGTCCGCCCGAGCGGCGGCGCCTCGGCCTCGGGCTGGGATGCCAGGCCACGGCTCGCCGAGGATGGGCACCGGGCGGGCCTCCTGGGGCGCCTTCTTCGGATACCAGCCGGACACCGCCGGGGTGAACAGCCAGGTGGCGAAGCCGTTGCGGCGCCAGTGGGCTGCGGGCTCCGACGTGGCACCACCCCGAATGAACCCAAGCTCTGTGATGGCGAGTTCGACCCGTACGCGGGTGTCCTCGTGTACGCGGTCGGGGTGGTTGAGGACGTTGGAAACCGTCCCCGTGGAGACCTCGGCACGGCGGGCCACGTCGACAAGCTTGGCGCCCTGGTGACCACCTGTACGAGCTGTGCCCTGGCCTCGGAAGACGTATGTCCTGCCGTGGCAGGGGCAGGGCGTCGGCTTCGTGCGGGCGACGTGGTTGAAGACCAGGGCGGACAGCCAGTCCGTCGAGTCGATGGTGCGGTAGCTGTCGTCCTTGGGCGGGCAGCGGACCAGTTCGCCGGTGTCGAGTTCGTACAGCTGCCACTCGACGCGAAAGGCGCCGGGTCGGACGAACTCCGTTTCCAAGCCGACGATTTCACCCCAGCGTTTGCCGGTGTAGCCCTTGAGGACCGTGGCGACGAACTCGTCGTCGCGGCCGGACAGCAGGGCCGCCCGCTCGGCGGTCAGCAGGATGCCGAGCGCGTCGGTGACGACCTTCTCCGGGCCGCGGTCGCGGGAGCGGCCGGCGCGCTTGCCCCGTCCGCGTCGCCTGGCAGCCGGGTTGGAAGTGAGCAGGCCCTCGTCGATCGCGTCCTCGAAGATCAGGTGGAGCGTGGAGCGCCAGGTCTTGACGCTGGAGGCCGCGTATACGGCCCGTTCCTTCTTCTCCCACAGCTCGACGTCCGCGCGCAGGACGCCTGCGAGCGCCTTGTCCTCAAAGTCGGGGAGCAGGTGCTCCTCAATGTGGCGCTTGTAGTTCTGCATGGTCGAGGCCGCCAGGTCCTGAGCGGCGTACCAGCGGTTCGCGTACTCACCGAAGGTCTCCCGGCCGAGTGCCGGGTCGCGCCAGTCTCCGCGCCGGTATTTGTTCTCGGCCTCGCTCGCGGCACGCTGAGCCTCGCCCTTGGTGGCGTACTTGATCGGCTTGCCGTTCCCACCGACAACGGTGAGGTGCTTGCCGGGCGCGATCTTGTAGCGGCCGCGCCAGTAGTTACCGCGCTTCTCGCCGAAACCCATGTATCCCTCCCCCTCTTCGTCGTCGTGCTAGGCGGCGGTCCCGAACTGGGACTGGCGGGCTCGGCGTGGTGGCCGAGCCCGCAAGTGGACCTTGGTAGCGGCGGACGAAGAAGGCGGTTGGGGAGCAGGCGGCTTGGGGGCAGGAGGCGTTGCCGCCCGCTTCTGCGGGAGCGCGGGGCGGGCCTCGTGCATGCGGATGATCTCCGCGAGGTGCTCGCCGGTGAAGCGGTAGGCGCGGCCGACGCGAGTGAACGGGATGAGGCGTCGGCGGGCGCGGTCCTTGACCCACCAGGCGGAGCAGCCGAGGACGGCGGCGACTTCCGCGGGGACGTACAGGCGGGACAGAACAGCCTCGGCGTGCGGGGTCCGTGCGGAGGCAGGGGGTATCGCGGGTTGGTGCAAGGTGTGGGTCCTCTTCAGGCCGTGGCGGGTGTGGGCGCGGCAACGCCGACCTGCCGGTCGATCGCTAGGGATGAAGGTTGAGATGCCCGTGCCGGGGGTTTGCGGGCCCAGGACGGGAATGGGAGCGGGACGCTACGCCTCGCCGGCGGAGCTGGGGGCGCCGTGTCCGCTGGGCGGAGGACCGTGCATCTTCAGCATGGTCTTGCTGGCCTCCTCCGCGATGGCGCTCTGGACCATGAGGTCGGCCTCCTCGCGGATATCGGGGTACTCGGCGAGGTAAGCGTCGAGCGCTTCGCGCGCCTCCGTGAAGGCCATGTTGGCCCTCTGCGTCGCGCGGAACGCGTCCACGACCTCGTCGATGAGTTCCATGGCGCGAGCCTTGGCCGCCAGCTGGGGCGGCCCGACGAGGTTGCGCAGGTCGATGCCCAGAACCTCGGCAAAGCCGATGGCGTCGTCGAGGTTGATGCGGCGCTTGCGGTTTTCGATGCGCCAGACCGCGGACGGGTTCATCTCGAAGCCGGCCTCGTTGAGCCGGTCGGACAGGGCGTTGGTGCTCCAGCCGCGCGCTTCGCGCTCCACCCTGATGCGGGTCGCAACGTTCGCCTCGCCGCTGAGCAGGACGCCCTCGGACGGTTCTTCCTCCACCATCAGCACCCCCTTCCGTTCGTAGCGATGCACTGCGGTTTGCAGCGCAGCCTAAACAGTAGCATCGATACTGCGAGATGCAAAACACTTCTGCAATCGGCAATTCGTGTGGCATAGTGGTGGCATCCACACCACTGACCTCAGGAGCCCCACGCGAGCGCACGCCACATGAAAGAAGCCCCCGGCGATGCCGGGGGCTCAAGCGCAAACCTCTCAACCGCCATCCCTAGCGATCAACCTGCGGAGTCCGGGATTGCCGTCCCATATGGCCCGCAAGCAGAGGAGCTGATGCCCAGTATGACCGATCCCCAGCCGAGTACGCCATCCCTTCCCGACCGCTCCGGCACATCGTGGCCCCCGGTCGCCGTGCCCGGCCAGCCGTCCGGCGCTGCTGCGCCTCCGGCAGAAGAGGACCGCGACGACACCACCTCGCCCACGCCGCTGCCCGAGGGGGCGCAGATCCTGGACGACCTGCGGGCACAGTTGAAGCGGTATGTGGCGATGCCGAGCGAGGAGACCGTCACGGCGGTGGCCTTGTGGATCGCGGCGACGCATCTGCAGCGTGCGTGGCAGCACGCGCCGCGTCTGGCAATCGTCGCGCCGGAGAAGCGGTGCGGTAAGTCCCGCCTGCTGGACGTGGTGACCGAGACCGTGCACAACCGTCTGATCACGGTCAACGCCAGCGCGGCGGCCATCTTCCGGTCGATCGACGGGGACGACCCGCCGACCCTCCTGGTCGACGAGGCCGACACCATGTTCAGCACCACCAAGGCCGCGGAGAAGAACGAGGAGGTCCGCGGCCTGATCAACGCCGGGCACCAGCGTGGCCGCCCAACTCTTCGGGTGTCCGGGCCCGAGCACCAGGTGCAGGAGTTCCCCACCTTCGCCATGGCCGCACTGGCGGGGATCGGCGACCTGCCCGACACCATCATGGACCGCGCGGTGGTCATCCGGATGCGGCGCCGTGCGGCGGGCGAGAAGGTGGCCTCCTTCCGCACCGGCCGTGACACCCCCGCCCTGAACGCGATCCGTGATCGCCTCCATGCCTGGCTCCAGCCGCTGTACGTACCGGCCATGGAGATGGAGCCGCCCATGCCGGTCGAGGACCGCGCGGCGGACACCTGGGAACCGCTCGTCATCATCGCCGACGTCGCTGGAGGCGACTGGCCCGCGCTCGCCCGCACCGCCTGCCGCACCATGGCCGACTACGAGGCCGGCCAGGACGAGGAAGGCGGCCTGCGCACCCGCCTCTTGGTCGGCATCCGCCGCGCCTTCGCCGCCGTCAGCGACCCTGCCGTGCTCAGCACAAAGCAGCTGCTGGAGTCCCTCAACGCGGACAAGGAAGCCCCCTGGGCGGAGTACGGCGTCAACGGCCTGACCCCGCGCGGCCTGCAACTGCTCCTCAAGCCCTACGGGATTGGCTCGGCCAACCGCCGCTTCCCCGACGGCACCCAGGCCAAGGGCTTCGCGCGCAACCAATTCCTCGACACGTGGGCGCGCTACTGCCCCGAGCCGAAGCCGGTGGACGGGCCCGCCCAGAGAGCTGCCGAGCCGCTGCCCGGCGCCGCCGCCTGACCTGACTCCACTCGCATCACTCGTCCCCGCGCAGGTCAGCGCAGGGACGAGTGAACGCCCCGCAACGAGTCGAGTCGACATCACCGCGCCACTCGTACCTGTTCTGACCAGGCACGCGACGAGTGGTACGAGACATCACGCCGTACGGCGGCCCCGCCTTACCCTCCCCTGCGCCGAGGCCGCCACGCGCCACGCCCACCTGGAGTACCCCGCTTGCTCGCCCGCGTCATCACCCGCCTCCGCCCAACTGAGTCGCGCCCGCGACCTCGCCCTGCAACCGATCCTGGAGAGGCTCGCCGCGCACGCGCCCGCACCACGCTCGTCCTCGGCCTGGTGGTCGTGGTCCTCATGGCCTTCCGGGTCTCATGGAACGCGCTGTCCGACGTGGCCCGCGCCATCGGCGCCGACTCCACCGCTGCATTGCTCTACCCGATCGTGGTCGACGGGCTGATGGCCCTCGCGCTCATCGCCACGCTCGTGCTGACCGGCCCCGATCGGACGTTCGCGCTGCGGGTCCTGGCGACGTACACCCTCGCGAGCCTCCTGCTGAACTACGTGCACGGCCTCATACCGGCCTTGCACAGCGAGTCGGTCCGGTGGGGCCGACTGGCCGACTGGGACCCTGCGAACTGGGCCCTCGTGCTCCTGGCCACCTCGCTCCCGGTCGGGTCGATCTACTTCGGGTCCGATCTCGTGGCGAAGGTGCTGCACCACACCCCAGAGTCGGCCGACTCTGCCGCAGTGGCCCCTGGCCCATCGGCCGACGAACACGCTGATGAGTCGGCCGTCCAGATCACGGGTGCGCAAGCCCCCGGGTCGGCGCCTGACCTGGCCGAATCGGATCCCGAAGGGGCTCGCGATGCGGCGCCCGTGACGGAGTCGACCGAGGCCAGCGAGTCGGCCGCAACTGCCCGATCATCCCAGTCGGTCACTGTGGCGGCGTCGACCGGAGCCCTCCGCCGACCGGCGACCGGTCGGGTACCCGTCGCGGCCAAACCGACCGCCGACCGCCTCCGCACCGACGCCGAAGTCCTTGAGGAGGCACGACTCCTGACCGCCGCCTGGAGCGACGACTCGCTGACCGCCGAGCGCCTGCGCAACGAACTACGCGTCGGCCAGAACCGTGCCCGCACCGTGCGCGACCAACTTCGGGCCGAGCGCGCCAGCCTGCCCGAGCCCGTCACGTACGACAGCTCCGAGAGCGATCCTCTCGGCGTACTCGACGGCGACGCCGTACAGCAGCAGAGGAAGCCCGCTACGGCCCCGTCCGGCACGGCCTGACCCAGCGTTCGCGCTGGCCGCCCTTGTGCCTCCCCGTGCCGACGCGCGCGAGGAGGCACAGGGCCCGACTACAGCGAACCCCCATCCCCCGGCACCCCACGGAGATCCAGCCCATGCACGACCCATACAACGAACTACCGCCCCACCAGCAGGAGATGACCGACGGCCTCAACAGCGCAGCAAGTTGTCGGGTAAGGAGTCCTTACCCGGCCTCCGCCCCACAGGGGGCTGAGGCGTCCGGCGCCAAGGCGGCACCGGAGTCAGCCGGCCCGGGGGTGCCAGCTGAGATGGGGGCCAGCAAGTCCTCGCCGAGCACGCCGCAGAAGCCCGTTCAGCGCCGCCGTCTGCGCGACAAGCAGCTACGCGAGCGCCGCTTCCACCCGCGCTACAACGACGACGAGTTCGCCCTCGTGAAGCAGGCTGCTGTCCTGAGCGGCATGGCGCCTGGTGGCTATGTGGCCGAGTGCTCGCTCGCCGCTGCCCGCTCCGATGACCCCACCGCAGCCGTCGCCGACTACCGCGCCATGATCAAGGCACTCATGGCTGCCAACGGCAAGCTCGGCCAGATCGGCAACAACCTCAACCAGCTCACCTGGCACCTTCACAAGGACGGCGCCTGGCCTCACCCGGCAACCGTCCAGCAACTCCTGGACCACGTCGATGCGTCGGTCGCCGAGCTGGACACCGTCATCGCTCAGGTCGCTGAGGGGCGGTGATCAGGTGATACCCAAGATCATCATCAGCTCGGGTCCAGCAGCCACGCGCCGCACGATCGGCTACCTCTTCGGCAAAGGCCGGGCGAACGAGCACACCGACCCGCACCTCGTGGCCTCATGGAACAGCTTCGCCCCCGACCCCGGCCGCAGCCCCCATCGCGACCCCAAGGACGTGATGGCCCAGCTCGTCGCGCAACTCGACCAGCCCGTGAAGATGCTGGGCGACAAGGCGCCCAGGGACACCGTGTGGCACTGCCCCGTCCGAGCGGCACCCGAGGACCCGATCCTCACCGACGCCCAATGGGCTGACATCGCCCGCCGGATCGTGGCCGCCGCCGGCATCGCCCCCGACGGCGACGAAGAAGCCTGCCGCTGGGTCGCCGTCCGTCACGCCGACGATCACATCCACATCGCCGCCACCCTCGTACGCCAAGACGGCCGGCGCCCCGAGCGCGGCTACGACCAGCGCGCCGTCCAACGCGCGGCCCGCAAGATCGAAGTCGACTACGGGCTTCGCCGGTTGAAGCAGGGCGACGGCACGGGCGCCAAGCGCCTCACCAGCAAAGAGCACTTCAAGGCCAAGCGCCTGGGACAGGACGCCGCTACTCGTGATGTCCTCCGTCTGCGAGTGCGCCGCGCGGTTGCCGCCGCAGCTGACGAGGCCGAGTTCTTCGCCTTGCTGGAGGCGACGGGCGTGACCGTACGCCTCAAGCGCGGCCCCTCCGGCGACGCACTCGGCTGCAACTTCGCCCTGCCCGCCGACACGAACGACAAGGGCGAGCCGGTCTTCTACTCGGGTTCCGCCCTCGCCCCCGACCTTTCCCTGCCCAAGATCCGCAAGAGCCTCGCCACCACCAGCCCCGATCCCGTGACGGCCCCGCTGGCCGATCCGTGGCGCCAGGCGACAGCCGCCGCCGAACGCGTCCCCCACCACCTCATCCACAGCGACGACCCCACCGCCCAGGGCCAGCTGGTCGCGCTCGGCGCAACACTGGACATCCTGTCGTTCACCGCACCGGCCGCAGTCAGGGCTGAGCTGGAACAGGCCGCATTCGCCTTCGAGCGCGCCACCCGCTCCCGCATCGCGGCCGACCTGGCCAGCTCCCGCGTCCTGCGCCGCAGCGTTCAAGCAATCTGGCGCGAGAAACCCGAGGACGGTGACGGGACCGGGTTCACGATGCTCCTGGACGCCGTGCTCACGGCGGTGGCGTTCGCGATGCACTGGCACCGCACGCACCAGCACGCACAACAGGAAGCAGCAGCCGAGCAAGCCCTTGTCCATCTGCAGATCGCGTACGCGCAGGCAGCTGAGCCGGTCGTGGCGGGCCTCGCGCAACGGGCTCCCAGCCTCCAGATGAAGCAGCGCTTCGCCCGCCACCTCCAGCAGGCGGTCCCCGATCGCGCCGAGCGCATCCTGGGCGACCCCGCCTGGGACGCGCTCACAGCCGTGCTCGCCGAAGCAGAGGCCGCCGGGCACAACGCAGACGCGCTTCTCGACCAAGCGCTCGGCCAGCGCACCTTGGATGACGCCCGCAGCCCCGCACGTGCACTGACCTGGCGCGTCCGGCGTCTGGGCGAGCGTCACGCCCCCAGCCCCCGGGCCCAGGCGGCAAGGGCTCGCAGTGCCGCACACGGCAACGTCGGCTCGACCCGCTCAATCCACGCGGCGCCCGCCGCTCCCCTACAACCGCGGTCGCCATCGCGCTGGCGCTGACCACGGAGCGCGCAACATAGCCGACGATCGCCGGTTACCCAAACCGGCGATTGTCCGGAGTATTTGGGCCTCAACCCCGAACTCCGAAAGGAACCCCTGCATGCCCTCGCCCGAAATCCGACCGGACATCGTCGCCCTTCTGTGCCGCGCTGACTTCAAGCTCCGGTCAGACACCAAGACCTGGAGCGACCGCTCCGGACGCCCGTTCACTAAGGCAGAGCAGGCAACAGCTCTCTCCGCCACCAAGGACGAATTCGAGGAGTTCGGCGCACAGCACCAGCGCTACATGGAGTACCTGCGCACGAAGGAGGACAGCCCCGACACCCTCCAGAGCTTCCTCGCCCCGTTCATGGAACAGCTCACCGAGAAGACCCTCGGCAATGCGGTCGAGCTGATGACCAGCGAGGATAGGGCCGAACTCGACCGCATCCTCAGCCTCGTGATCGAACCGGCTCTCCCGTTCACCCCGTACACCTTCTGAAAGGCGTAACGGACACGGCGACGCTGATCAGGCCCGTGGGGACAGCTCGGGAGTGAGCAGTTCCAGCGCTTCCTCCCAGCGGTAGCGGTCGGCCCCTCCGCCGGTCTTCGGCTGGTGGGGCTCGTACGAGCCGATCAGGACGCCCATCTCGCGCAGCACGTCGAGGCTGCGTGTGTACGCGGGATGGGCGGCCTGGGCTCGGTTGAGGTAGGGCATGACCGCGATGGGAATGCCCATGCCGTGCGCCTCGCACAGAATGCCCAGCGCCAAGGTGTCCGAGATCCCTGCCGCCCATTTGTTGATCGTGCTGAAGGTGGCCGGCGCCACCGCGATGGCATCGGAAGGAGGCAGCGGGCGCGGGTCACCGGGCATCCGCCATGCTGAGCGGATCGGGTAGCCGGTCTGTGCCTCGACCGCCTCGGCGTCTATGAAGCCGAGACCCTGCGGGGTGGCGACGACGCCGACGTCCCAGTTCGCCTCCTGGGCCGCGGTGATCAGCTGGCCCACGTCGCCTGCGATGCCGGACGCGCACACGACCACGTACAGGAAGGGCTTCTTCTGGCTCGGTTCGGTCTGCTGGTCTGGCTGATCACTCACGCGGGGACTCCCAGTTGGCGACTGAAGCGGTGCAGTTCAGGCAGCGTACGGCGGCGGTCGCGAGCGGCCATGTCGGCCACCGACTCGCGGATGGCCGGGCGGCGGATGTCCTCCAATGCCCAGTGCGGCCACCGGGGCATGTACGACTACGTGGCTCGCGCCAACGGTCACGCTGTCAGGGGCGACAAGGCGACGCAGGTCGAATCCCGGCGGAAGTCAGTTGCCTCGACTCGACCGGTCGGACATCAGCGTCGTCGCCAGTCGCTCGGGATCCCCGTCGTAGACGACGATGTCTTCGTCTTCAGCGGGCGGATCGAATCGGGCGAAGAAGTCGTCGAGGGCTTCAGGGGTGACCGTGAGGGCGTTAGCGTCCTCACGCTGGTTGCGTTCGGCCAGGCGCTGGAGCAGCACGTCGCGGTCGGCGGGGAGGTAGACGACCCGCGGATGGCCTCCGGCTCGGCGGGCGGAGTCTCGCCAGGCGTCGCGCTCGTCGCGGCGCCAGAGCCCGTGATCGAGGACGATGTCGTTACCGGCCTGCAGTTCCTTGGTGAAGCGGGCCCGGATCGTCTCGACGACGGGGCGTTCGCGCTCGAAGTAGGTGTGTTCGGGGTAGTCCACGCCGTAGCGGCCGTGCAGGCGGTGGACTTCCTCGTCGACGGAGAGCCGGGTGAAGCCGTGCGCCGCGAGGGCTTGGGCGACGGTGGTCTTCCCGGAGCCGGTCAGCCCGGTCAGGAGAACGGCGAGGGGCACAAGGCTTCCCTTCTGTGGCGAGTGTGTGTCAGCGGGCATTGTTCCTAACCGCGGTGGGTGGTCGCGTGTGGCGGTCGCCAGGAGGTGAAGATGCCGTGGGCCTCCGTGGTCCAGCTCGACGGCATCCTGTTCAAGGTCACCTGCCGGAAAGCGAACCGGGGGTCACTCACGTTGATGGCACCGCCGTGGCGTCCGACGTGGGCCAGGAGATGGCCGGCCTCGTCGCGGACAGCCGGAGTGTGTTCCTGCCAGACGCCGGACGAGAAGTGCTGGACCCGACGGCGCAGATCATCCAGGACACCGGCGCGCCATTTGAAGTGGTGGACAGCGCAGAGGTGCTCGGGGTCGGGCCGGTGATCCGGAGCTCGGTGGTTGCCTGATGCCACGGCGACGTCGTGGCGGGCGAGAACGACCTTGCGGGGGTCTCCACGCAGGAGGCGGTGGGTGAGATGGCCGCCGAGGGGATACGCGCGATCGAGGCCGCCTTCGGGGCGCCAGCCAGTAAGGCGTCCGCTGGCCGCGACTCGGTCGAGCATGAGACCGCCGACGGCGCGGTGTCCGGCGGCGTCGGCTCGGGCCATGACGTCGGTGAGATCCGCTGGGTACTGCTGGAATTCGTCAGCGTCGGCGAGCAGGTGCCAGCCGGGCCCGGCGCGATGCCGTAGTGCGTTTCTGAGCCGGGTGTTGGTGTGCTCGTGCCACGGACCGACGCTGGTCCCAATGGGAACGATGCCGCATCCACGGGCGGTGGCTTGGAGGTCACGTCGCAGTACGGGAGAGACGTGTTCGGGGAAGTGGAAGGCGAGCAGGAACCGCTCGACGCCCAGTTGCTGGTAGTGCCGGACCCAGGCGGTGAGGAGCGGTGGCTCGATGGGGCCGATGACGGCGATCAGTGCGGGTGGTGCGGTCAGCATTCGGCGCTCCTCGGTCGGGGCTCCGCGTTTTCCAGGGCGGCGAAGGTGTGGGTGAGGAAGTCGGCCTGATCCGCGGCGGAGCGCATCCCGACTTGCTCCGGTGCCTCGGGGCCCGGCCGGGCGGGCGGCATGCGGATGATCGTGTGCAGCGCGTCCGTGAGGGCGGCAGGTTCGCCGGCGGGGAAGGTCCGGGCCCAGGGCAGCCCGTCCAGGCGGGTGGTGAGCGCGGGGTCGTGGTTCGAGACGAGCAGGGGGACCCCGAGGCGTGCGGCGTCCATGACCAGGCCCGATTCCTTGCCTGTGCCTGGGAGGCGGGTGACGAGGACGACGTCGGCGGCCGCGTACACGAGACGCAGAACGGCCTCACTGACAGGGCCGGGCACCGTGTGAACGCGCAGACCCGGCAAGCTGCGCCAGCGCCCCAGAACCGCCTCGTCGAGCGGGGTGCCGACAACCATAAGATGCAAAGGCTCCTTGAGCCGGGGCAGAGCCTTGTCGACCGTGTCGATGTCCTTGTACGGCCACCAGCCGCCGACCAGGCACACCACCGCCTCCGCTGCCGGGATGCCAAAGGCCACCCGGCCACCGTCGCGCTCCACGTCGGTGAGGCACTGGCCGTCATCCACGGCGAACGGACTGATGACCGCAGGCAGGTCAGGGAACGATGTAGAGAGCTGACGGCCCACGGCCTGTGTCGGGCACACCGCGATCGTCCGTTGCTCACCTCGGCGAGCGAGCCGGCCGAGCACTCGCACCAGGAGGTCCTCGGTGGTGACCTGCTCGTGCACGAACCGCAGGTGCGGCTGGCCGCCCAGGAGCGTCGCCAGCCCGTGCAGAGCCTCGCTCGCCGTGAGGATCACGACCGCGTCAGCACCGGGCGCCTGCTGTCGGGCGATGCGCAGGGCGGATACTTCGGCGAGACAGCGGGCGAGGAGCGTGATCTGGTGCGGTAGCCGCCGAAGCCGGCGAGGCCACCTGCGGGGTCGCAAGGCCCACTGGCCGACAGCGGAAACGCGAGTCGCCAGCCTGGACAAGGCCAGGAGCGTACTCGCCGTGGCCCCGTGCGGACCCGCGAGCGTGCGGGCTCCCGTCTCCCGCAAGGCCGTCTCCCCATCGGCCGCGATCCCGTTCGGAGCGATCACCACGCTCCCGGGACGGGCCCGGGCGAGAGCGATCAGGGTGCGTTGGTGGTGTCCGCCCATGCGATGGGCGTACGGCTCGATGAGTACGAGTGGCTCACTCATCCCGAGATCACCTGGTCCCCGTGCGCAGCGGTGAAGCGCTCACACAGCCACGCGGGGTCGTTGAGGTGGTCGAACTGCCGCGAGTCGCGGGCCGCCTCCCGGGCGAACTCGATCCCCTCGCTCGCCCCGACGGCGGCAAAGTCAGCGAACTCGCCGGTGCGGCTGCCCGTCCACGCCTTCATCCGCTGACGGGCGTCGTCGTCGGCCATCCCGTACTCGCTGCCGCGGGCGAGCATGGCGCACTCACGGAAACCCGCCTTCCAGGCGTGCAGAGGGCTTTGGTTGAACCGTGTGATCCCAGCGTTCTGACGGGCGAACTCGATGCGGCCGGGCAGGGCTGCGAGAACGTCCACGGCCGCGCCCATGTCGCGCAGTGCGCTGCGGCGGATCAGTTTCAACCCGCCGTAGCCGTAGATCAGGCCGTTGACGGGATTGACCGCCTGCCAGACACGCATGGAGACGCCCTCACCCAGCGGTTCGACCGCGGACGGATCGAAGTCGGTGTTGATGGCGAAGTCACCGTCGGCGAGGAAGAACTGCTCGTGGTCGACGACCTCAGCGCACAGCCGGTAGGCCCTGCGCATGCCGTGCACCCCGTGCAGGCGTTTGACCGTTCCGCCGAGTGTCCGCTGGAGTCGGGAGTGCAGGGAGTCGGCCATCGGCTCGTCGTAGGACAGGAAGACCGCGTCGAAGCCGGTCACGAGATCGCCTCCAGGTACCGGGCGGCGATGAGCGCGGGCGTGAAGTCGTGAGTGGAGGCGTACGCGCGCTTGGCGTGCAGGGCGTGGAACTCGTCATCCGTGACGAGGCGTTCGGCCAGGGCTACTGCCTCTTCGGGCGTGGTGAAGCACATCTCGGGGTCGATGTGTTCGGCCAGCCAGCCGAGCCTGGGTGCGATGACCGGCAGGCCCATGCCCTGGCAGTCGATCACGCTCATCGACCAGGGGCAGCCGTGCCGGAACGGGGCGATGCCGAAGCGGGCGCCGGCCAGCAGGTGCTTGTAGCGGGTGCGGTCGCCGCGGTCGGAAACGACCTGGACGTGCGGGAGAGCGGCCAGTTGGTCTCGCATCCGCTCCGGGCTGTCGTCCAGCCCCTTGCGCTCGGCCCGGCGGTCTCCGAAGAGGTCCATCACCCTCAGTCGCACCTTGCCGGACTCCGTCAGGTCGCGCGCCATACGGACGAACTTGTCGGTGCCGTAATGCGCGTAGAGCCGGTGGTTGTAGATGCCGATCTTGCTGTCCGGTCTGAGGTCGGAGCTGGTAGCGGCGGGATCGCGCACCAGCCGCTCGTCCCGCGGGGCCGGAACCACGCGGAGCCGGTCGCCCAGATCCACGGTCATACGGGTGGCGGCAGCCGACACCCAGGAGGCGGCCGTGGAGGAGTGCACCATCACGCGGTCGCAGGCGGCCAGACCGGCGGCGAACGCCAGCTGCACCGGCCGGCCGAGCCCCGCGTCGTTCAGGGACGGGTCGAGCAGCAGCTGGCCACCGCTGTTGAAGGAGAAGGGGAGGTAGTGGCAGTACCCGGCGAGCAGAGCGTCAACTCCGACCTCCAGCAGCGCGGTACGGATCGCGGGCGCCTCCTCGATCTGGTTGGCCACCACCACGTCCGGCCGCTCCGACCGGATCAACGTGACGAGCTCGTCGACGTCGTTCGAGAAACGGGCCCGGTACTTCGTCCCGGGCGTCTTCGTCTGCCGGAAGCCGCAGCGGGAGTCCCCGGCCGCGGCCGGGGCCGCGACGGTCACCTCGGCGCCGGCGTCCACCAAGGCCGGCGCCAGCAAGTCGGCGAAGATCCACCCCGAATCCGCCGACAGGCGGTCAGGGTTGGAGATGTTCAGCAGGTACAGCACACGCATGAGATGTCGCCTCCCTCATCTGCCCGGACGGGTCGATCCGGGCCGCTGAGGGAAGGAAAGCGGTGACGGGCGCCGTGACGGGATGATGAACTTGGATCACTCACGGTTCATTCATGCTCACCAACAAGTGACGCGGGGCGGGGCTTCAATGGACGCGCACAGCGAGGAGACAACCGTCGGGCAGGCGGCCGAGGGCTTCGCGGCCGAGGTAGCCAGGTGGCGGGAAGTACGCGGCATGTCCAAGCGCGCCCTCGCACGGGCCATGGGCTTCGACCCGTCCTACGTCAGTCACGTGGAATCAGGCCGCCACAAGCCCAGCGAGGAGTTCGCCCGCCTCGCCGACGAGGCGCTGAACGCCGGAAAGGCGATCTGGCGGCGATGGGGCGACTACGAGCAAGCCCGCGTCCGCGCAACCAACCGTCCGGCTGTGCCGGCGCCGACCTCCTCCAGGACCGAGCAGCCGTACGCCACCGGTTCCGCTCTTGTCGTCGAGCACGACGCCGCCCTGCTCCAGTACAACGGCAGCGCCTACCGCCTCACCATGCGCAGACTGCTGCGCAACACCGGCACCGAGCCGATCACGCGCTACCTGATCCGCATCTCCGTCGACCGCTACCCCGGAGATCCAGAACGCTCCAATATCCACTACCGGGCTCATCCGCTGACCTGGGACGAACTCGACCTCACCGCGACCTGTCGCGGCGAGACGATGCGCTGGCAGGCCAAGCACGACCGCGACGCCTTCAAAGAGGTCTGGCTGCTGTTCGACAACGAGCGTGGGCGCTTCCCGCTCTACCCCGGCGAATCCGTGTGGATCGAGTACGCGTACACCGTCGGGGACGACAAGTGGGGCAACTGGTTCCAGCGCGCCGTCCGTCTTCCCACCGAACAGCTCGAAGTCCAACTCGCCTTCCCCGCACACCTGGATCCGGTCGTCTGGGGAACCGAGACCTCCATGACCGCCGAAGCGTCCCCGCTGCGCACCCCACCCGTCCGCAGCGACGCGGGCGAACTGAGGCAGTTCACCTGGATCACGGCGACACCCGCCCTGCACGCTCGGTACCGTCTGGAGTGGCGATTCCGGGCCAGGCCCGAACAGGACATGAATCTAGGGGAGTTCAGGTGAACGACGTACGGCCCAGCCAGCGCATGCGTGACCTCGGAGTAGTCCAGCGCGGCGCCGGCATCCTGGGCGAAAGGGCCCGCGCCTTCAGCCTGCCCTCCGAGCGCGACGAAGCCGAGCGCATCACCGACGAACTGTTCGCCGCCCTGGACCGCATCGGCCAGGTCCACCCCTTCGCCAAGGGCATGGGCATCGCCGCCCCGCAGATCGGCATCGGCAGGGCCGCAGCCGTCGTGCAACCCCCTGCGGACGCCCCCGCGGTCATCCTCCTCAACCCGAAGATCATCGCCCGCTCCGAGGAGACCGACGAACACTACGAGGGCTGCCTCAGCTTCTTCGACGTACGCGGCCTCGTGCCGCGACCGTTGACGATCACCGTCGAGACCACGGCCCTCACCGGTGAGACCGTCACCACCGTCTACGAGCGCGGCCTCGCCCGCCTCATCCACCACGAGATCGACCACCTCGACGGCCTCGTCTACACGGCCCGCATGAAGGACGGGGTCGTCCCGATCCCGGTCGAGGAGTACCGCCAGACCGGTCAGGCGTGGGCCTACGAGCGATCCTGAGGTCCCACAACGACGTGGGCTCTATACCAGGTCAGCACAGGCGAAACGTGCGAACTGTGGCGCCAAGTGAACGCCGGAGCTAAGGAGCGTCCAGCCCTACTCAATGGGGTTGGCACGGACGGATCTTGTTTCCAGGGCCCTTTCGATGTCCGTTACGGCATCAGCAAGCCGGCGGTAGACGGGCGTCGAACGTCCCATGCGCTTGAGGCCGTGCTGCAACGGATCGCGCATGTGCTTCTCACAGACGACGAAGTCCGCGTATCCGGCCGCGCAGGACAGGTAAATCATGTCTGTCAGGTCATTAGGGCGCCACCTCGTGCCCTTGTTGAGGTGCCGACTCTGAAGCATCTCCCGGAAGAGGCCGACGGCCGGAGACTCACCAATGGCCCGCACCCAGCCCTTGAAGCCCCAGCGCCGGAACAGTTCCTTCGAGACATCGGCCGCAGCTGCCTCCTCGGCAAGTTCCCGCTGCAGATCTGTCACGAGGTGGATGTCAACGGCCCTGCGCTTCTGCTGAGAGTCCTGATCAAGCTCATCCAGCCAGTCACTGAACCGCTGGCTTACCGCGGTCCACCCGGTGTCCGGCCCCTCCCCGACCCTCTGGGTGTCAAGCATGGCATCGATGGAGCCAGAGGCAGCGACTAGCGCCTCGGGCTGGAACACAAAGTGGTCCTGGAACACTGACGACATCTCAGCAACACCGTCAGCAATGCGGGTAGAGGAGTGAAGAGCATCCGAGTCGAGAGTGAAGACCGGGGCGCTACGCTTGTTATCGGGCCGATCAAGTCGGTGGCAAAAGGCATCGTGAATCTCGTTTCGCCGGACCTGTAGCGGATCACGCATCTGCCAACCCCGGCTGTACTGCAGGATCGTCAACCCGAGGTCGTAGCGCTTATCGGTGCTGAACCGTTTGCCGGTCTCGTAGTAATGACCAGCAGAAGCAGGCAAGACGATCCGGCGCTGGTCCACCCATTCCCCGAGTCTCAGCGCAGCGGCTCGATCCGCCTCGCTGCTCGTCGGCGCACCGTGGGAAGCGTTGCTCAGCAAGCTCCACTGGTTCTGGTCGAGGTAGACGACGAGCCGTCCCGCCAACTGATCAGCAGCCCCCGCAAGCGGCATTTCGAAAAGGACCTGATCGCCGCTCAGGGTGGTAGCGAGGAGGGCTGCCAAGGCTGGACTGAAGTCCAGTCTGGCAATCACGCTCGTGTCCTCGAACGGGGAGGGGTCCAAGGGGAACCGGGCCTCCTTCCCGTCCGAGCGGGTGAAGATGGTGCACGATGCCGCGCGGTCCATCGTGACGAGCCTGATGGAGGGGGTGCTTTCGTCTTCCACGGCACCTATCTTGCGGTGCTCCTCCCAAGAACGTGAACGGGTTTGATTCCGCAGATGTCCCCCTCAGCGTGATCGGGGTTCCGCCAGGGCACACATCGCTGCTCGGCGTTGGAGCACCCTCCTTGCAACGTGGCAATTCTGCGGTTGAGGTCAGGTGCCTGACCCGCAGACCGGGCCGGACCCCTGCGTTGTTTATGGGGCCATTTTGGGCACCAACTGCGGCGCACAGCCTTCCCCAGGTTTCGACCAGGCACCCTCGGGTTCAGCTCAGCAGCCCGCTCACGGCATGCGCAAGAGCCTCTCCGCTCTGCTGGACAACGGTCCCGAGAACCAGCGCCGGCAGCGCCTGCGCGATCCCCCTTAACGTGCTCGTGCTCTCGGCCGGGGCCGTGAGCGAGCCGTCTACCGTGCCCGCCATGGCCCTCAGCGCCTCTGCGTGCTGTAGAACCGCCGCGTTGCGGTCTAGATCCTCGCGGAACGCGATGAGGAGAGCCCGCACGGCGTCGACGTCGGTGGTCCCGTCTGCCGATGCAGCCTGGTACACGCGTGAGATGTTCTGCCCCACGACGTTCTGGAGTGGGGCGATGTTGTTGCCGCCGATGCTGATGCCTGACCCGTGCCCCGGTTCGGGCGTGGGGTCCGGTCGACGTCGTCCGATGGCCATCACTTTCCTCCTTGGTTAGAGGGGCCTTGTCCAATGTTGCTGTTGCCGTTGCCGACGACGTTCTGGATGGGCGCGTTGTTGTCGCCATAGATCTGGATGTTGTTGGTCACGGCGGCTACCTGCTGGTCGTACGCGGTGGTGTCGATGCCCCGGTCGCGCAGATAGGAGGCAACCGTGCGGAAGACACAGGTCTCTATGAGGACGACGTGGCGCTTGGCGTCGTCGCTCTGGTGCATATCGGTGACTTCCTCGGTCGAGTACCGGTCCCTGAGGCTCACCGGGTCCTCTTCGTCTACGTGACTCTCGATGCTCTCGCCGAGTCCGACACGGGCCACCCGTCGCCATAGAGTGAGCGGGCCGACAGCTGCATCCAGGAGGGCCTGGACCGTTACCCATCTCCACAGCCGCATGCCGCGCTGCCCGGCAGGGGCATCTGTCACTTCCAGCTCGTTGTAGAGCGGGGTCATCACGTGTGGTCGCACCGTCAGCCTCAACTCGCCTGCTTCCAAAGCAGCGTGTACGAAGACGCTGACCACAACCTGGCCGTTCCAGGTGATGCACTGCGCGCGCAGGTAGAGGCGTTCCGGCTCACTAGATGGCGACTTACGGCCCCTGCCCGTCAGGTCCGGGGTTTCCCCGTTTCCTTCCCGGGTCCGCTGTAACCAGAGGTGGGACGGTAGCCCGAGCACCCGCTCCATGGAGAACCCTGGCAGAGGGTCCGTGATCTCCCTTACGCCACGTCCCAGTTCGTCAAGTGCGGCACCTACACGCCGCAGCAGTTCGGCTTCGCCGAAGGACTTGACCGGCTCCTCAGGGTCTTGGGGCTTTAGAGGGATGTTGATGTGGGCGGCTCCCCAATGATCACGGCCCGCACCGATGAAGTGCTGCGAAGCGTCGTAGGGCAGCAGACGTCCCTCCTGCTCCTCTCCGAGCACGAATATCCTCCGGGCGGCCTTCGGCGTCGCCCACGGCAATGCATCACGGGAGACCTTGCTGCGGCTCAACACAGACAGCGCGGATCTCGCAAATAGCCGGTCCCCGGCATAGACCACCGCCATCCCGGCGAGAAAGCCGAACGGCACTACGGCCAGGCCAAGACGCGTTGCCGACACCATGTCCTCACCCGAGTCGTAAGGCACCAGCGCGAGCAGCCATGGGATAACGAGAGGTAGGTATGCCAGACGTGGGCGACGGGCCAATCGGCTGTTGCGCTTCTGCTTGCGCTGGGCTCGAAACGCCGCCCACCTCATGGTGAGGGCGATCGCGATTGCGCCCAGCCAGATCGCTGTCGCCCAAGGAGTGACGTATCCGACCACTGCCAGAAGCAGCAGGAAGCACAGACGCCGTAGGCGCCTTCCTCGGCGCGCACGCACACTGTGCCTCGCCACGGGGACAAGATCGAACCCATAGGACGGCACGGGAGTCGGCGGGCCGTTTAGTACATGGTCGACAACCCACTGAGCCGTCGGTTCACCCAGCGGAGGGCAGTCGTCGCTGCCCTCCAGGTAGATGGGCCGACGCGTGCTACGACGCGGCCTCTTCGCGGGCGCCCTTTTGCCGCGCAACTTGCGCCACCACGACTGGAGTTGCTTCGCCCGGTCCGGCCGCGCGTACACCGCTTGACACAGAAGCCTCGTCACCTCGGTGGCAGTCGGTTCGACCTCAGCAGGCCGAGGGGTATCAGCTCGGTGCGGTGCCCGTTGCGTTGGGATACCCGGCCATTGGTCGGCGCCCCACCCCCCGTGCCTCTTCCTCTCCCGGGCCTTGGTGCCCCAGGCAGCTCCCATACGTTCCCCCGTTCTCACTTACGGCGGGCATCTTCACGGCGAACGGCGGAGACCACCAGACCGCAAAAGCGACATTGAGCACAACGGGCCGTAGTAAGCGGAGGAATGGCCGAAATATGCTCAGCTAAGGCAGACCAAAGCCCCGTGAAGATCCACTTGTGAATGAGAGGAAAAGTAGGCAGATTCCGATGCACGACCTGCAGGTCTTCCCTGCCTAGCTGCACCGTTGGCGTCCGTCGCCGACCACCAGCGCGTAGCTGGCCATGGAGCAGACCGCGCTCACGAACTGGGGCTCGCCCCGGGGCGCGATCGTGAGCTGGGCTTCAGTTCCGCGAGTGGATGTCGCGTTACCGGCCGTGCCGACTGCACAATCGGCTCGCGATGGAACATCTCATCGATACATTCGAGATCATTTTCGGTAAAGTATACAAACTTGCCGATCTTCCCGTGCGGCAGCTCCATGATGTGGGCCCGCAGCCAGTTCTCGCTGACGCGCAATTCTCGGGCAGCCTCGGGGTATGTCATCCGCCGCTTGCGCCGCGGGTCGCAAAGCTTCTTTTTTGAACGGCGGCCGATCAGGCATCGACCGTAGGCCATCTTGAGCCCCTCAGAACTCATGCTTGCACCGCGCAATCTCAGAGCAGGAGGAGTCAATGGCGACAAGCTCAACTCTCGTCCGCCCACTGTGACATCGGTTCGGCCGTCGGGCCGCAACACCTTCCTGACACCGGGCTCCGCTGCTCTCCCCCACCGATCCAGCACCAAAAGTCACTTTGAGTATCTGTACGGATGCGGGTGGTTGTCAACGTGCCCCATGATCGCTCCTGTCGGGCATGAAAGGCGAGGAGCCAAGAGTGAAGCGGACACAACGGCGTCACAGTCGGAATGGTGCAAGTAGGACGGGGCGGACGAAGGCTCCACCGAGACCTAGGCGGCCCAGCCGAAGCGTGGACGAGCCCCGCGTCGGTTACCTCGTCATCCATGGGGTCGGCAACCAGCATCGGCGCATCGGCTCCGACCGTTCCGTCCTGCACCTCATGGGCCGGGGCATCGTGGATCCGATCGAGAAGGCCCACGGCGGGTCTTCAGTCACCTGGACTGAGACTCCGGAGTGCAGGGAGAGCTCTGCCGAGTGGCCCCTGGGTACCCCTGCCCACGCAACTGTCGGTATCACCGGTCCCGGGCAGGAGAGGGGAACAGTGCTCATTGCGGAGGCAGTATGGGCGGACCGTTTCCGCCGGCCCCCGTGGTATCTCCGCTGGTTGCTGACCATCGGCTACGTTTTGCTGAGCCTGCCTGCAGCACTGCTGCTGATCGGACCAGACCGCCGCGACCGCAACTTCTGGGCGCCGACTGAGCCTTCGCCAAAGAGGACCTTGGCGCGCTCCCTTCTCGAGGGGCTGCGGCCTGGCGCCTTCCTTTTCAGTCCAGATTTTCGCCACATTGCCCGCATAGGGTGGCGGTTCCTGACTCTGGTCGTACTCCTGGCGGCGTTTACGGCACTGCTGTTGGAGCACACCTGGTGGACCGTCAGCTGTGCAGCCGTTCTAATCGTTCTGCTGAGCACGCGACTGAACGTCGGAGACCACGTCATTACTGCTGTTGCGCGGAGTCAGGAGCGAGAGAAGCTACTCGCCTTCCTAGAGGAGCGGTTGCGCTGGATGCGGGCGCATTGCGACAAGGTCGTGATCATCGCTCATTCACAGGGAGGCTTTCTGGCCCACCAGCTCATGGCCCGCGACGGGGGCCGTAATCAGTCGAAAGTGATTCGGCTGGTGGGCGTCGGGTCCGGCCTCAAACCCATCTGGCTTCTCCAGCAGATCAAGCGGCCGCTCGTCTGCGCCGTGGCATGGATGCTGCCCGTCGCGTCCCTCTGTCTGGCTTGGGGGGCTTCGCCGCTCATCGAGCCGAGTAATTCAGAGATTGCGGCGAGCATGCTGATGCAGGTGAAAGTGCTTGTTTCTTCCATGGCGGTGCCGCTGGGCGCACAGTCCCCCCAGTTCAGCACCGATATGTTGCACGGCGTAGTCGAGTCGATGGAGCGGATGCAGTCCGGCCTCCTGCTCGTGGGCGACATGTCTTGGGAACGGTGGGTCGCCATCACGGTGAGCGCGACACTGAGCCTTACGTGCGGCCTGATCATCAGGTTCCGTATCCGCCCCAACGCGAAGTCGATCTTCGCCCTGCCGCCGACCAAGGGGACAAAGCAGCTGAAGTGGGAGGAGTACAGCAGCCATCACGACATGGTTGGGAGGATGCTGCTGCCAACTCTCCCGCAGGGCGTGGAGCGGGAAGCCGCACCCGTCCTCGGTCATCCGCTGGGCGATCACACAAAGTACTTCGACAGCAATGGGTTACTACCGCGCCGTCTGGCAGCCGGCCTGCTTACTGACATCGAATCTTCATCCCGCAGCTTCGGCGCAAAGCGGTGGATGGAAACGGTCGCCCGCTACGAACGAGCCTTGCGGAAACAACATGATCGGCGGCGCTGCTTCCAAGGGGTGCTCATGCTGTGGGTGGCATCCGCCACCCTGCTCCCTCGTATTGCTCACGGTGCGACGATCGTCGAGGCGGTTGTTGGAAACTGGCAACCGCTGGTGGTGGCAACACTCGTCCTCAGCGCCGTATTCACCTGGCGAGGTCGCAGGAGTCATCGAGAACTGGTTGCCATGCTCGACTCCGAACTGCGCGGCGAGCCGCGGCCAACGCCGCCAGTAAGGATCGTGGTCCCCGATGGCAGAATCGCTACGACGATGGCGCTGGCCATCGGCGCCGTGTTCGCCTTCTTCGGGGCGCTGGGGCTGAGCCTACTGTCCAAGTTCCAGCCAGCTTGGAACGTCGGATCGCCTGGTGCGCCCATGCTTGCCGCCATGATTCTCGCCATCCTTGCTGGCGCAGCAGGTTCCGGCTATCGGGTTCGGCGACGCTGGGTTGCCGGCGCAGGGTTCCTGGCCTGCCTTCCTGCACTGACCTCGGAGGGCCCGCCGAGCTCGAGTGTCCCTGCGTGGGCGACGGCTCCCGGAGGGACACTCGCTGCTGTTGTCCTGGTTGCTACGGCAATCGCGCTGATCGGTCTGACCAGGGCACGTCCGGTTTCACTTCCAGATGCGCCGCCCAGCCCTTCGGCTGTCCCCAGCCAGCGAAGAGCCGCCAGTGACCTCGCAGCCGTTGGCCCCGATCGCGAGTGAAGTGGCAAGGGGGTTGAACTGGTGGCCGCCGATGGTCTCCGCTGACACGGCGGGGAGGACGGACCCAAAGACGATTAGCCAAGGCCATTTGGGAGCCATCGGGGAGCCGATCCGCTCCCCGAGCCCCTTCAAGACCACCCGAGGCCACGGCAAACCAACGCGCTGACCAGGTAAAACATCATCCGCGCTGGCGAGACCAGCACCCGAACCTCATTCGGGACGAAGAGGTCGTGGGTTCAAATCCCGACGGCTAAGTAACGCTTCAGGGCCACCGACTCGCGTGAGTCGGTGGCCCTGAAGCGTTTCCGGGGACGGGGCGGAGGAGTTCGGCCGTCGGCAGTCTCGCGGTGGGGTGGTTAGTTCGTCGGCTTGGGGGCCGTCGCTGAGCCGTCGTAGATGTGTTTCGGGGTGGCCACCGCCGTGATCGCGCGGGCCAGCAACGTTGAGGGTTCCTGGGCTGCGCTCAGGATGTCCGTGTTCATCATGACGACCAGGGTGGCCTTCTGGGCGGGGAGGTAGACCGTCACCGTCTCGTAGCCGGGGATGGAGCCGTTGTGGCCGATCCAGCCGTTGGTCTTGAGGATGCCCAGGCCGTAGGTGGTGCCGGGGAAGCCCGTCGGCAGGGTCTTCATGCGTTGCTTCTGGGTTGCGGAGCTCAGCAGTTGCCCTGTGGCGACGGATTTCGCCCAGTGCCGCAGGTCGTGCAGGTTCGAGATCATCGCCCCGGCCGCCCAGCCCCAGCTGGGGTTCCAGTTCGTCGCGTCCGCGATCTCGCCGCTCGGGGTCTGGTCGGTGTAACCGCGCGGGTGCGGGTCGGGGAACTCGTTGCCCTGCGGGAACAGCGTGTGGCGCAGGTGGGCCGGGCGCAGTACGCGGTGGTGGATGACGTCGGCGAGCGGGCGGCCGGTCACCTTTTCGATCACCAGGCCCAGCAGGACGAGGTTGGAGTTGGAGTACTGGAACGTCTTGCCCGGGGCGGAGGTGTTGCGGTGCTTGTAGCCGTACGCGAGGGACTGGCGCGGCGTGAACGTGCGGTACGGGTCGCTCAGCAGGTCGTGGATGAAGTCCGCGTCCTCCGTGTACGGGAACAGCCCGCTGCGCATCTCCGCGAGGTGGCGCAGCGTGATACGGCGGCCGTTGGGCACGCCCTTGACGTACGTCGAGATCGGGTCGTCCAGCTTGATCCGGCCCTCGTCCACGAGTTCGAGCAGCGCGGTGACGGTGAACGTCTTGGTCTCGCTGCCGATCCGGACGTAGGAGTCGGCGCGCATCGGCTCGCCGGTCCTGGTGTCGGCGACGCCCATGGACCGGACGTAGCAGCCCTTGCCCGGCATCCACAGGCCGACGACCGCCCCGGGGATCTTCGCCTTCCTTCCGACGTCGTCCATGGTCTTGTCGAGGCGGGACGTGAGCTTGCGGCCCAGGCCGCCGTTCGGGCATTCGCCCCGGTCGGGGTGAGCCCCCCGGTCGGAGAGGGCCCCCCGGTCGGAGAGGGCCCCCCGGTTGGGGTGGGCTGCGGTCGGCCGTTGGTCTGCCGCGGCGGGGTGGACTGTGGCCGGCGCCCACAGGGACGCGGCGAGCAGGGCCGCGCACAGGGTGCGGCGAGGGGTGGAACGTCTCATTCGGGGCGCCTCTTCCAGACACTTCCAAAGGGGGGCGGACGTCTCGAACATCACCACCTCGCCCCGCGAGGGGCGCCCGGCTGTCCGTCCCCGCGTCATGGAGTCCACTCGTTCGGCGCCATGGGCCGCCGTCCAGGGGGCAGCCGCCCAGGGGGGAGTTCGGATCACGGGCTCGGCGATCATTGTGCGAACGGCCGGGAATGAAATTCTGTGTCCGCGGAGGGAGAGTTTGGGTAAGGGCGCCTGGAGGGATTTCACGGTAATGGGTTGCGCGGAAATATTCCGCGCGCACCGGCCGCCCCGGCGTGCTACTGTCGTCTTAGTTGCAGTTGTGGTTCCCGAAACTTCAAGTGCTCCTGGCCCTACATCAGGCCGGAGCGCTTTTTTATTACCGGTCATTTCCGGGCGGGGTAATCATCGCGGCGACACGGGCTCCGCAGGACGCGGGCCCGATGTACTGCCCCAAAGGAGATAGACATGGCTAACGGCACCGTGAAGTGGTTCAACTCGGAAAAGGGCTTCGGCTTCATCGAGCAGGACGGTGGCGGCCCCGACGTGTTCGCCCACTACTCGAACATCGCCGCCCAGGGCTTCCGTGAGCTGCTCGAGGGCCAGAAGGTGACCTTCGACATCGCGCAGGGCCAGAAGGGCCCGACGGCCGAGAACATCGTTCCCGCCTGATCGTCACGCGCACTTGCAGCTGGGGCCCGCATCCTTCGGGGTGCGGGCCCCAGCTGCATGCATTTGCGTCGGGGCTTGCGCTTCTCCCTGCGCCCCCCGCGCCCCCCGCTTCACCCTGCGTCTTCTTGCTTCTTTTTGTTTCCGCGGCTGAGATCTGACTTTCTCTTTCAGTTCTCCTGATTCGCCGCTTCTCGTCATCGGTTCATACTTGTCGTTCTCTGCGCGTTCACCGGCCTCATCGGCTTATCGGCGAGCGGTACGCGGGAATTCCTTGATATGTGCCGCATCAAGGAAGGTTCCCGAATGAACCGCATGCGTACAAATGATCGTTCGTCGTCCGCCCCGCGCCGCTCCGGTGGCGGCGGACGCTCCGGCGGGACCCCCCGCTTCGGTGGAGCCCCCCGTTCTGGTGGAGCCCCTCGCTCCGGTGGAGCCCCGCGTTCCGGCGGTTACGGTCGTCGGTCCTCCGGGCCGCAGGGCGAGTTCGCGCTCCCCACCACCATCACCCCCGCGCTCCCCGCCGTGGAGAGCTTCGCCGAGCTGGACATGGCCGCGCCGCTGCTGGCCGAGCTCAGCCGGCAGGGCGTCACCGTGCCGTTTCCGATCCAGGCGGCCACGCTGCCCAACTCCCTCGCCGGCCGCGACGTCCTCGGGCGTGGCCGTACCGGGTCCGGCAAGACGCTCGCCTTCGGGCTCGCCCTGCTCTCCCGTCTGGCCGGGCAGCGCGCCGAGGCCCGTCGGCCGCTGGGGCTCGTCCTCGTCCCCACCCGCGAGCTCGCCCAGCAGGTGACGGACGCCCTCACCCCGTACGCCCGTTCCGTCCGGCTGCGGCTGGTCACGGTCGTGGGCGGGATGTCGATCGGGCGTCAGGCCGGCGCGCTGCGCGGCGGCGCCGAGATCGTCGTGGCCACGCCGGGACGTCTCAAGGACCTCATCGACCGCGGCGACTGCGGACTCGACCAGGTGGGCATCACCGTCCTCGACGAGGCCGACCAGATGGCCGACATGGGCTTCATGCCGCAGGTCACCGCCCTCCTCGACCAGGTCAAGCCCGAGGGGCAGCGCATGCTGTTCTCCGCCACGCTGGACCGGAACGTCGACCTCCTGGTGCGCCGTTACCTGAGCGACCCCGTCGTCCACTCCGTGGACCCGTCGGCCGGCGCCGTCACGACGATGGAGCACCACGTGCTGCACGTGCACGGCACCGACAAGTACGCGACCACCACCGAGATCGCCGCCCGCGACGGCCGCGTGATCATGTTCCTGGACACCAAGCACGCCGTCGACCGGCTGACCCAGGACCTGCTCAACAGCGGAGTACGCGCCGCGGCCCTGCACGGCGGCAAGTCCCAGCCGCAGCGCACCCGCACGCTGACGCAGTTCAAGACGGGGCACGTCACCGTGCTCGTCGCCACGAACGTCGCCGCCCGCGGCATCCACGTCGACAACCTCGACCTCGTCGTCAACGTCGACCCGCCCACCGACCACAAGGACTACCTGCACCGCGGCGGCCGTACCGCCCGCGCCGGCGAGTCCGGCAGCGTCGTCACCCTGGTCACCCCCCAGCAGCGCCGGGGCATGGTGCGCCTCATGGCGGACGCCGGGATCCGGCCGCAGGTCACCCAGGTCCGCTCCGGCGAGGCCGAGCTGCACCGCATCACCGGCGCCCAGGCGCCCTCCGGCGTCCCGGTGGTCATCACCGCGCCGGTGAGCGAGCGGCCCAAGCGGACCGGCACCTCCCGAGGCCGTCGCCGCCCCGCGTCGGCCGGGCGCCGCTTCCCCGCCGCGTCGGGGTCCTCCGCGTCGGCGTCCTCCGCGTCGTCCGCCGCCTAGTCACCGGCCACCGGTCACTGGCCACCGGTCACTGGCCACCGGCCACCGGCCACCGGCCACCGGTCAGCCGATCCATCTCTGCAGGAGGTTCCTTTGACGCTGGTTCAGACGGTCGCCGTGGACGACTCCGCCGTGGACGACTCCGCCGAGGAGACCGCGCCGCAGGTATGGGACGACATGACGGTCGAGGTGGCGCTGACCGTCATGGCCGGCGCCCGCGTCGGGCATCTGCTCGTCTGTGACGCGGACAGCCGGCGCACCGGCTTCGTCACCCGCGCCCGGCTGGCCGCCGTCCGCGACGGCTCCGGGTATACGGACCGGATCCGGCTGCGGGACATAGGATCCCGCAGCGGGGTGTACGACGACGCCCCGGTCCCGGCGCCGGTTCCGAACCCCGTCGGCGCTCGGCCGTGACACCCGCAGGCCCCACCCCCCGTCTCACCGCCCCTTCCTCTGTGAGGTCCCATGCGTTGTGTCATCGCCCGCTTCCCGTTCGACCTGACCAAGAGCGGCGTGCTGGAAACGATGAAGGGCGTCAAGCCCGAGCCGGTCACCGGTGAGTCCGTCATCATCGGGCGCCGCCACTACCCGGTGAAGCAGGTCGGCCAGGTCGTCACCCGACAGGACCGTCGTGACTTCAGCGCCGGTGAGGTCGTCCGCGCCATGACCCAGCTCGGCTTCACCTGCCGTACGCACCCGGCGGGCTCCACCGGGGGCACGGATACGGGTACGGGCACGCCCACCGGTACGGGTACGGGCGCGGGCACGTCCCGCCTCAGCCCCCTGCAGCACGCCTCCGCGCTGCTGGGCGCGCCGCCCATCTCCGAGGCGTCCATCTCCGAGGCGTCCATCTCCGAGGCGTCCGTCCCCGCCTGAAGGATCCGTCCCGCCTGAACAGACAGCGAGGGCCCGACCGGTACGCGCCGGTCGGGCCCTCGCTGCTGTTCGGATGCCCCGGGTCGACCGGATCTCCCGGTCGTCCAGATCTCCCGGGTCGTCCGGATGTCCCGGGAAGGTGGGGTGCGTCGTATCGGTGCCGGTCCCTCCCCTCGTGGGGACCGGCACCGATCGACGCGTACAACGCCGACCGCCGTTCGACGGCGTATCGGCGCGGATCGGGGAAAATCGGGATCCGCGTTCTCCGCGACGCGTCCGTCGTGCCTCAGAGGCAAGCCGGGCTCAGAACGATCGGTGGCGCGCGCCGCCGCTGTGAGTCCTGAGCCGATGACCTGCCCGGACGCTGCGTGGTTGGTTCGCTACTGCGACGAAATCCTGCCAGTTACGGCTCTCCGAGAGGAGGTTCCGGTCCCATCCGGACCCCTTCGCCGCAGGTCAGCCGTATAAAGTGAGTTTTCCGGTCCGGATGTCCAGGCGCGGCGGAAGTAAGGGGTGGAGGCCTTGAGTTCCGACTCAGGGGCACGCACGAGCTTCGCGGAGCGTCTCGCGCTGCTGTACAAGGAGGCCGGCAACCCGCCCCTCAAGCGCGTGGCCGAAGCGGTCGTACGGCTTCAGCGCGTCGACGAACGCGGGCGTCCCGTACGGGTGTCCGCCCAGCGGATCAGCGACTGGCGGCGGGCCAAGAACGTGCCGGCCCAGTTCGCCGCCCTCGCCGCGGTGCTGCATGTCCTGATCCCCGAGGCGCGGCGCGAGCGGCCCACGCCCGTCTCGACGGGTCTGTACGACATGACCCAGTGGCACCGGCTGTGGGAGAGCGCGGTGGCCGACCCGGTCGGCGACCGCGCGCCGGGGAGCGACGAGGACGAGTCCGCCGACGCGGCAGCCGTCCCCAGCGTGTGCCCGTACCGGGGCCTCGCCTCGTACCGGGAGCAGGACGCCCAGTGGTTCTTCGGCCGGGAGCGGAGCACGGAGGCCCTCGTGGCCCAGCTCCGCGCCGCGGAGGAGTCGGGCGGCCTGGTCATGCTCGTGGGCGCGTCGGGCGCGGGGAAGTCCTCCCTCCTCAACGCCGGGCTCGTCCCCACCCTGCAGAACGGCGCGCTGGACGAGGAGGGCGGCCGGGGCACCGGTCCTGTCCTGCAACTCGTGCCGGGCAGCGATCCGCTCGGGGAGCTGATCCGTCAGATACCGGAGCTCGCGCCCGCGGTGGCCGCGGCGCCGGCGGACGGCGGCTCCGGCTCGCCCCACTTCACGCAAGCAGTACGCGACGCCTTCGCCGCCTGGGCCGTACGGACCGGGGACGGCCACGCCCGCGGTCACACCCGCCCCGTGGTCATCGTCGACCAGTTCGAGGAGACATTCACCCTTTGTCCGGATGAGGCGGACCGGCACGTCTTCGTCCAACTCCTGCACGCCGCCTGCTCCCCCGCCTCCCCCGCCTCTCCAGGAACACCCGCCTCCCCGGAGACGCCGGCCACCCCCACCCCCCAACCCGCCCTCGTCGTCCTCGGCATCCGCGCCGACTTCTACGAGGAGTGCCTCGGCTACCCCGAGCTCGCCGACGCCCTGCAGCACCGGCACATGGTGCTCGGGCCGCTGACCAGCGCCGAACTGCGCAAGGCGGTGACCGGTCCCGCCAAGGCCGTCGGCCTTGAACTCGAACCGGGCCTCGCCGAGCTGATCGTCCGTGAGGTGAGTACGGACGGGCCCCGCGGCGCCCACGACGCGGGCGTCCTGCCGCTCCTGTCCCACGCCCTGCTCGCCACCTGGCAGCGGCGCAAGACGGGCCGCCTCACGCTGGCCGGCTACCGCGCCGCCGGCGGCATCCAGGGCGCCGTCGCGGCCACCGCGGAGCGGGCCTGGTCCGGCCTCGACCCGGCCGCCCGTACCGCCGCGCGGCTGCTGCTCCTGCGCCTGGTGCGGCTCGGCGAGGACACCCAGGCCACCCGCCGGCGGGGCACGCGGCGCCAGTTGGCGGAGGAGTCGACCGACCCGCACAAGACCGAGGAGTCCCTGGAGGCGCTGGTGCGCGCCCGGCTCGTGACCCTCGACGCGGAGACCGTGGAGATCACCCACGAGGCGCTGCTGCACGCCTGGCCGCGGCTGCGCGACTGGATCGACGAGGACCGCAACGACCACCTCCTGCGCCAGCGCCTTGAGGAGGACGGCAAGTCCTGGGAGGAGTCCGACCGCGACTCGTCGCTGCTCTACCGTGGCTCCCGCCTCGAACAGGCCCGCGCCTGGGCGAAGAGCGCCGGGGACACCTTCCTGACCCGGAACGCCATGGAGTTCCTGGCCGCCTCCGCGCGGCTGCGCCGGCGTACGGTCTGGATCGCCCGCGGCGCGGTCGCGGCCCTGGTCGTCCTCGCGATGGTCGCCGTCGTCTCGGCGGTGGTGGCCCGGCAGCAGCGCGACGACGCCGTGTTCCAGCAGGTGGTCGCGGAGGCCGACCGCGCGCAGCACACCGACTCGTCGCTGTCGGCCCAGCTCGACCTGGTGGCGCACCGGTTGCGGCCGGGCGACGAGGCGACGCGGAACCGGTTGATATCCATCGTCAACGCGCCCCTCGCCACACCGCTCCTCGGCCACAAGGGCGCCGTCTACCTGACGTCGTTCAGCAAGAACGGCAAGGTCCTCGCCACCGCGAGCTACGACAGGACCGTCCGGCTCTGGGACGTGTCGGACCGTACCCGCCCCAAACAGCTCGGCAAGCCCCTGACCGGCCACACGAGCTGGGTCAGCACCGCGGTGTTCAGCCCGGACGGCACGATGCTGGCCAGCGCGAGCGACGACGGCACGGTCCGGCTCTGGGACGTGCGGGACCCCCGCCATCCGCGGCCGATCGGCGGCCCCGTGCCCGGCCACGGCGGCACGATCTATCTGCTCGCCTTCAGTCCGGACGGCCGCTATCTGGCCTCCGCCAACGAGGACCACGCCGTACGGCTGTGGGACCTGGACCGGCCCGCCGCGCCGAAGTCCGTCGCCACGCTGTCCGGCCACACCGCCGCCGTGCGGTCCGTGGCGTTCGCGCCCGACGGGCGCACGCTCGCGGCCGGCGGGGACGACGGCACGATCCGGCTGTGGGACACGGCCGATCCACGCCGCCCGAAGCCGATCGAGAGGGTGCTGCGGGGCCACGCGGGCACGGTGCACTCCGTGGCCTTCAGCCCCGACGGCGCCACCCTCGCCAGCGGCGGCGTCGACAACACGATCCGGCTCTGGGACGTCGCGCGACCGCGCCGGGCGCACGCGCTCGGCACCCCGCTCACGGGCCATACGGGACCGATGTGGTCGGTGGCCTTCAACGCGGACGGCAGCATGCTCGCGGCCGCCAGCGCCGACAGCACGGCCAGCCTGTGGAACGTCCGCGACCCGGCGCGCCCGTCGCAGGTCGGCGAGCCGCTCGCGGGCAGCAGCGGCGAGATGTACTCCCTCGGCTTCAGCCCCGACGGCCGGACGCTCGCGACCGGGAGCGGCGACAACAAGGTGCGGCTGTGGTCGATCCCGCCGTCGGACATGCTCGGCCGGGTCGGGGCGTTCCGTCCCGACGGCAAGGTGCTCGCCACGGCGGCGAGCGACGAGAAGATCCGGCTGTGGGACGTGGCGCGCCCCGACCGGGTCGAGCCGCTGGGCAAGCCGTTCCGGCCCGGCAAGGGCGATCTGCGCTCGCCGGTGTTCTCCCCCGACGGCCGCGTCCTCGCGGTCCTCACCGGCAACCGTGCGGTGCAGCTGTGGAACGTCGCGGATCCGAAGCATCCGGTTCCGTTCGGGCCGCCCGTCACCCTGCGCACCCGGTTCGCGGCCGCGCTGGCCTTCAGCCCGGACGGGCGCACCCTCGCGTCCGCCGACACCGACCGCACCATCCAGCTGTGGGACGTCACCTCGCCGGAGCGCCTGCGCCGCCTCGGCCGGCCGCTCACCGGCCATCAGGGGTACATCAACTCGCTCGCCTTCAGCAAGGACGGGCAGACCCTCGCCAGTGGCAGCGCGGACGGCACCGTACGGCTGTGGAACGTGACCGACCCGCGCCGCGTCACCCGTCGCGGCGCGCCCCTCACCGGCCATCGGGGGCCGGTCAACCGGGTCGCCTACAGCCCGGACGGCCACGCGCTGGCCAGCGCGAGTGACGACGGCACGGTCCGGCTCTGGGACGTCTCCGATCCGTCGGCGCCGCGGCGGGCCGCCGCCCTGACGGGGCACACCGACGCGGTCGTGTCGCTGACGTTCAGCGAGGACGGGCGCACCCTCGCGACCGGCGGCAACGACAACACCGTCCGGCTCTGGGACGTCGCCGACCCCTTCGAGGCCTCCGCGATCGGCCAGTCGATGAGTCCCAACGCCAAGACGGGCAGCTTCCTCACGTTCAACCCGGTGAGCCACATGCTGGGGGTGTCGAGCGGCACGGACACCGTCCGGCTCTGGGACCTGGACACCGAGGACGCCGTCGACCGCATTTGTTCGACCACGCGGGGTGTTCTGACGCGGGATAAGTGGGACGAGTATCTTCCGCGCCTCTCGTACGATCCGCCGTGCGACACGTAACGCGCCCTCCAGCGGCCCCGCTTTTCGCGTGATCCCGATCACAACTCCATAACTCGGTCCCGGAGTTGACTCCCGCTGCGCATTGAGCCTTGTTACTCTTCCTTATAGAGCCCGATCGCTGGTGCATCCCCCGTCGCCAGCGATCGGGCCCTTTCATGTGCGCACACCGCTTTTCGGCGATCGGGCCCGGCCGGTTTCGGGACACGAGATGGGTGTGTAGGGAAACTTTCGGCCATTGCGTATGCGCCATGGTCGCTCTCACGAAGTGCGGGTCCACCCGCTCGTCAACTCCTCTTGAGGAGTCGTAGGGTGAGTTCCGCCGGCTCCGCCGCACGGCGGAAAAGCACCGACGACGGATGGTGAGCGCGATCCCCAAGGCCTACGAGCAGATCGCGGACGACCTCCGCCGCTCCATCCGCAGCGGCCGGCTCCGCCCCGGCGAGCGGCTGCCCGCCGAGACGGCGCTCGCCGAACGGTACGGGCGCAGCGTGCCGACGCTCCGCGACGCCCTGCGGCTGCTGCGCGAGGAGGGCCTGATCGAGAAGGAGCACGGCCGCGGCAACTTCGTCCGCAGGCCCCGCACCAAGGTGGTCCGCGACAACTCCCGTCACCAGTGGGAGAAGAACCGGGTGCACCAGCCGGTACGGAACCGGGCGCGCACCGGCGCCACCGAGCGCGACACCGGGCTCGAACTGCAGGACCTCGTCTTCCACGCCGAGTACCGCGAGATCCCCGCGGACGCGGACCTCGCGGCCGCCTTCGGTCTCCCTAAGGGCACGCCCCTGATCGCCCGCTCCTACCGGACCCGGCACACCGTCGAGAGCGCCCCCTTCAACCTGGCCACCTCCTACCTGGTCCGCGACCTGGTGGCGGGCAACGCCGACCTCCTCGACGAGACCAGGGAGCCGTGGCCCGGCGGCACCCAGAACCAGCTCAGCACCGTCGGCATCGAGCTGGACCGCGTCGAGGAACGCCTCACCGCCCGCCCGCCGACCCCGGAGGAGGCCGCGGAGCTCGAACTGCCCCCGGGCACCTCCGTCCTGCTGCTCCGCAAGACGTCGTACGACACGGCGGGACGCGTCGTCGAGATCTCCGACGTCACCCTGCCCGGCGACCGCACGGAAGCCGTCTTCGTCACTCCACTGGAAAGGTGGTGAGTGCCGTGCGCCGGCGCGTCATCATCGTCACTGCCGTCCACGCCCCCTCGGCCGCCTTCCTGCCGGACGCGTACAAGTCGCTGTGCGAGCAGGAGCTCCCCGAGGGCTGGGAGTGGCACTGGCTGATCCAGGAGGACGGCCACACCGACCGGGTCGCGCCGCACGTGCCGGACGACCCGCGGGTGACCTTCCGGCAGGGCAGGCCCGGCGGCCCCGGTGTGGCCCGCACCATCGCCCTCGCGCACGCCGATGGCCCGTACGTGAGGATCCTGGACGCCGACGACCAACTCACCCCCGGCGCGCTGGCCCGCGACCTCGCGGCGCTGGAGGAGCACCCGGACGTCGGCTGGGCGACCTCGCGCGTGCTCGACCTGCTGCCCGACGGCTCGACCGCAGGTTTCCCCGGCGACCCGGAGCACGGCCCGCTGGAGCGCGGCACGGTGCTCGCCTCCTGGGCGGCGCACGACTACCGCGCGCCGGTCCACCCGGCCACGCTCTTCGTCCGCCGCGACCTGCTCGTCGCCCTGGGCGGCTGGATGGCCCTTCCCGCCTCGGAGGACACGGGGCTGCTGCTGGCGCTCGACGCCGTGTCCCGGGGCTGGTTCTCGTCCGAGGTGGGCCTGCTCTACCGCAAGTGGGAGGGCCAGGCGACGGGCCAGAGCGCGCACGTCGACGCGGGCGAGCGGGCGGCACGCATGGCGGTGGTGGAGACGCGGGCCAGGGCGCTGGCGGGGTTCGCGTGGCGTTTCCCGACGGGGAGCGACTGAGGAAGGAGCCGTCCCCGGGCCCCTCAGTCCAGCGTCTCCGCGTCGGTCCGAGAGAACACCAACTCCGTCTCCCCGACCACCGGTTCGCGCCACCGCACCGGCGGCATCGGTCGCCGGATCGCCCCCGGGTAGCTGTCGGCGGCGTACTCGTTGACCAGGCGGTACGGATGGAAACCCGCCTCCCGCATCGTCGTCATCAACTCGTCCGCCGAGTCGCCCAGTTGGGCCATCCGGTCCGGTGTCACCTCGACCGCGATCTCGACGTCGGGGCGGAGGCGGTCCAGGGCCGGTGCGAGGCCCCTGATGACGCCGCCCTCCGCGCCCTCCACGTCGATCTTGATCACCCGGGCCCCGGCGAGCTCGTCGGGGCGCAGCAGTTCGGGCAGCGGGGCCGCCTCCGCGTCGAAGGTGGACTCGGCGGGCCCGTCGTACGGGACGATGCTGTTGGCACCCATGTTGTTCGAGCTGGCGAGGATGAACGTGAGCGTCCTGTGCGCGTCCGACACCGCGGCGTTGACCGCGCGGATGTTGCCGCACCCGTTCAACTCCGCGTGCAGGAGCACCCGTTCGTGGAATACGGGCGAGGCCTCGATCGCCACGACCCGCCCCCCGGCGCCGACGAGCCGGGAGCCGAGCACCGCGAAGTACCCGACGTTCGAGCCGACGTCGACGAACACGTCCCCGGCGCCGAGCCGCCCGCGCAGCCACCGCGTCATGTGCGGCTCCCAGGCGCCGAAGAGGTAGACGTAGCGCTGGATGAGGTCCTGGGTGTCGACCGCGAACCGCAGGCCGTGCCGGTCGGTGACGACGCGGCGGCGCGGGCTCTCCCGCAGGCGCGGGTTCAGGAACCGGGCGGCCAGCGCGGCCTTGCCGAGATCGCCGGGCGCGTCACGCACGTACCCGCGGCCGAGCGTGACCAGCGTCTCCGAAAGGGGGCTGCTCATCCGATCTCCTCTTTCGTGGGGGTCGGACGAACCGTATCGGCCCGGCGGTGGGCGCCGGCCGCCGGGCGGCTACCTGCCGGCCCGGTCGAACGGCAGGTCCAGCATGCGGATCGCGTTGCCGCGCAACAGCTTGTACGCGATGTCCTCGGGGAGGTGCCCGACGTGTTCCTCGGCCACCTTCTTGGTGTGCGGCCAGGTCGAGTCGACGTGCGGATAGTCGGTCTCGAAGGTGGCGTTGTCGACGCCCACGGTCTCGATCGCCTCGATGCCGTGCTTGTCGCGGAAGAAGCAGCAGAAGATCTGCCGGTAGTAGTACGTCGAGGGGGGCTCGGGGATCAGGTCCTTCACCCCGCCCCACGCGCGGTGCTCCTCCCACACGTCGTCGGCCCGCTCCAGGGCGTACGGGATCCAGCCCATCTGCCCCTCGCTGTAAGCGAGTTTGAGCCGGGGGAACTTCACCAGGACGCCGCTGAAGAGGAAGTCCATCATCGAGGCCATCGCGTTGTTGAAGGAGAGCGAGGCCTGCACGGCGGGCGGCGCGTCCGGGGACGCGGCCGGCATCTGCGAGGAGGAGCCGATGTGCATGTTCACGACGGTCCCGGTCTCCTCGCACGCCGCGAAGAACGGGTCCCAGTAACCGCAGTGGATGGACGGCAGCCCCAGATGGGTGGGGATCTCGCTGAAGGTGACGGCGCGCACCCCGCGGGCGGCGTTCCGCCTGATCTCGGCGACGGCGAGGTCGACGTCCCAGAGCGGGATCAGGCAGAGCGGGATCAGCCGCCCGCCGCTGTCGCCGCACCACTCCTCGACCATCCAGTCGTTGTACGCCCGGACGCAGGCGAGGCCGACCTCCTTGTCCTTGGCCTCGGAGAAGGTCTGCCCGCAGAACCGGGGGAAGGTCGGGAAGCACAGCGACGCCTCGACGTGGTTGACGTCCATGTCCGCGAGCCGCGCCTTCGGGTCCCAGCAGCCGCGCCGCATCTGCTCGCGGGTGATGCCGTCCAGCGTCATCTCGTCCCGCGAGAAGCCGACGGCGGCGATGATGCGCTTGTACGGGAAGATGCCGCCCTCGTACTCCCACCAGTCGGTGATCTGGCCGGCCGGGTCCGTCGTGAACCGGTACTTGCCGCCGATGTACTCCAGCTCGCCGATGCCCGCGGTGAAGGGCTTCGGTCCCCGGTCGCGGTACTTGGCGGGGAGCCACGTCTCGAAGAGGTGCGCGGGCTCGATCACGTGGTCGTCCACGCTGATGACCCGGGGGAGTTCCTTGCTGCCGACCTCGCTGCTGACCACTGTTGTGCCCCCTACTGCCTGCCGGTTTCCTCGACCCAAATCTGACGATCCATCAGATGGAGGTTATGACGTCCCCCTGGCGACGGCAAGCGCACGCCCGCAACTCGACCCCTTGCGCGTTGCCGCCCGATCCGCTGAACTGACGCCCCGTCAGCTTGCGGCAGTGGGAGGGCGCTCGATGCAGACGATCTGGCTCAGCGGAGCCGAGTGGCTGGCCGTGCTCCGGATCGGGCTCGGCCTGTGGTGGCTGGAGAGCTGGCGCCACAAGGACAAGAAGGAATGGTTCAAGGGCGGCGGCATCGGCTGGGCGGCGGGCATCGCCGAGAAGCACCGGTGGTCCTTCGTGCGCGCGGGGTTCGACACCGTGGTGAAACCGAGGCCGCGCCTGATGGCGTACGTCGTCGCCTACGCCGAACTGGCCCTGGGACTCGGCCTGATCGCCGGCTTCCTCACCCCGGTCGCCCTGCTCGCCGGACTCGTCCTCAATCTGGTCTACCTGGTCCTGATGATCCACGACTGGGCCGAGCAGGGACAGAACTTCACGATGGCGCTGGTCTCGCTGGTCGGCTTCTTCGCCATCAGCTGGCAGACGTGGTCGGTGGACGACGCGTTGGGGCTCTTCCTCTGACCTCGCGGACTCACGGAGTCACGGAGTCACGGAGGTACGGAGTCACGACCTCGTAGGATCGTCCGGGCATCGTGGGCGCTACGACGGGGGCGGGCGGCAGGTTGGGCATCGGGGAGCAACTGGTCACGGTCAGCGCGGTGTTGCTCGGCGCGCTGACCACGCACGGCACCAACCACCTGATGGAACGCAGCCGGAACCGGCACCAGTTGCTGACCCGCTGGGACAGCAAGAAGGTCGACGCGTACGGCGACTACGTGGACGCGACGAAGACCCGGATCGCGCTTGCCGTACGCGTCTACGAGGTCCGGGAGGGCCTGCGCGAGAGCGAGCGGACCGAACACGAACTACGCGAGGAACTGGCCGACGCCGGACGGGCCTGGGGCAGCGCCTTCGAGCGGGTCATGCTGCTCGGCGGCGACGACGCCATCGAGGCGGGCCACGACCTGAACGCCCTGGTCGCCGAGATCGACTGGCAGGCGACCGGCCGGATCGGCGGCACCCTCGCCGCGTGGCGGGAGCGCAACCGCGCCGCGTTCCGGGCCATCAACGCCTTCCACGAGGCGGCCCGGCAGGACCTCGGGATCCAGGGCAGCGTCCGGGGCGAGAAGCACCCCGAGCGGGACCTGCTGCTGCCGCCACGGGAGCGGGCGCCGGCGGCCGGGGACGGGGAGAGCGCGGAGAGCGCGGATGAGGGCGAGGGCGCCGGCCCCCGGCCGTGACGCCGAGCCCGCCCTCCATCGGCCCCAAGTCCCCTCGTACGTCTGGTCTGTTGACGCCGGACATGTCACCCTGCCCGACGTCCGGGACCCGGCGTCCCGCCGCAGACGAGGAGACGGCCATGAGCGAGCCCACGCCCGGCACAGCGGAACCCGAGGCCGAAACCGGGGAGGCCCTCCGGTCCTGCCACGCCGCGCGCGCCACCCGCGCCGCGTCCCGCGCGGCGGCCGTCTTCCACCACATCGAGCGCCACCCGCACACGCCCGACGCCGCCGCCGACACCGACCGACCCCAGGGCGAGCCGCCCCGCGACAACACCCTCTGGAAGGCCGAACACGCCGCCCGTGTCTCCGTCCAGGCCCTCGCCGTGCTCGCCGAGTCCGCCCCCGACCCGGCGGCGGACTCCCGCTGCGCGCGCAACGCGGCGGCCTCCGCCGCGCAGGCCGCCCAGATGGGGCAGGCGCACGACGGGGACGGCGAGGACGCCGTCGCCGCCTGCCGGGCGGCGCTCCGGGCCTCGCAGGCCGCGGCGGCCGCGGCGGGCCGGGGCGCCCTCGGCACCGACCCCGCGCTGAACGCCGCCGCGGACGAGGCCGAGGCGGCCGCCGTCGCCGCGGCCGAACGGGCCGGCTGGATGCGGCCCGGACAGCGGCTGCCGGAGGTGCGGGCCGGGATGCGCAGCCCGGAGCTGATGTCGATGATGCACTTCTGAACGACGCCGGCCGCGACGGCCCCGGTCCCGCCCGCCTCAGTGGTGGAACCCCGACGTCTCCGGCGCCCCCGTCGACCCGCCGGACAGCCGTTCCACCGCCGCCCGCAGGTCCTCGGCGAGCAGCATGATCTTGTCGTGCCCGATGCCGTGCCGGACCAGCACCCGCTGGATCACGGTCTCGTGGCGCTCCGGCGGCAGCGGGTACGCCGGGACCTGCCAGCCCCGCGTCCGCAGCTGCTCGGTCAGGTCGTACAGCGTGAACCCGGACGGGGAGGTCCCGCCGGTGAGCGTCCAGGAGACGGCGGGCAGCGCCCCGCGGCCGTCGTAGAGCAGGGTGAACGGGCCCATGTCCGCCACCTCGTCGGCCAGCGCCCGCGCGCTGGCCGCGCACGCCTCGTACACCTTGCGGTAGCCCTCGTGGCCGAGCCGCAGCAGCGTGTAGTACTGCGCGACGATCTCGCCGCCGGGCCGGGAGAAGTTGAGGGCGAAGGTCGGCATGTCGCCGCCGAGGTAGTCGACGCGGAAGACCAGGTCCTCGGGGAGGTGGTCCGCCGTGCGCCAGACGATCCAGCCGACCCCGAGCGGCGCCATCCCGTACTTGTGGCCCGATGAGTTGATGGAGACGACCCGCGCCACCCGGAAGTCCCAGACGAGGTCCGGCTGGAGGAAGGGCGCGACGAAGCCGCCGCTGGCCGCGTCCACGTGGACCGGCACGTCGAGGCCGGTCTCCGCCTGGATCGCGTCGAGCTCGGCGGCGATCTCCGCGACGGGCTCGTAGTCGCAGGTGAAGGTCACGCCGAGGATCGCCACGACGCCGATGGTGTTCTCGTCGACGTACTCGCGCAGCTGGTGCGGGCGCAGCCCGGTGGCGCCCGGCTCCAGCGGGACCTGGCGCAGCTCCACGTCGAAGTAGCGGGCGAACTTCTCCCAGCAGACCTGCACCGGGCCGCAGACGAGGTTGGGCCGGTCGGCCGGCTTGCCCGCCGCCCTGCGCGCCTCGCGCCAGCGCCACTTGAGGGCGAGCCCGCCGAGCATGCCCGCCTCGCTGGAGCCGGTGGTGGAGCAGCCCATCGTGGTGTCCCCGTCCGGGGCGTTCCACAGGTCGGCGAGCATGTGCACGCACCGGGACTCGATCTCGGCGGTCTGCGGGTACTCGTCCTTGTCGACCATGTTCTTGTCCAGGCACAGGTCCATGAGGTGGTGCACCTCGGGCTCCGCCCAGGTCGTGCAGAACGTGGCGAGGTTCTGCGAGGAGTTGCCGTCGAGGGCCAGCTCGTCGCCGACCATCGCGGCGACCGCGCGCGGGTCGGAGCTGTGCTCCGGGATCCGGTGGGCGGGCAGCCGGCGCGCGCTGATCGGCGTGCTGTAGACGTCGTCGTACGCCTGACGGGTCCCGGCGGACACCTTGTGCAGCCCCACGATGGCGTTCCTTTCACCTCAAAACGGACATTCTCGGGTCCCCACCTTCACAGACGGGGGCGGAGAACGGGGGAACGGCACAGATCGCTCGGACGGTGGAATTGCCCGGATTCCTGAGGGCGGCGGCGCACCCTCACGGGCCGTTCGACCGTTTGAGAGACCATGAACAACTCCACGCGCATGCTCGCCTCCCTCTCCTTCGTCGCCGCCGCTGCCGCCGCCGTCGCCACCGCCGCCCCCGCCCAGGCCGCCGTGGCCGACGAGGGCAACCGCCACATGGGCCGGGTCGTCGGCGAGGCCCTGTCCGACCCGACCGGGACGGGCAAGGAGGTCCTGGACGCGGGCAAGACCGGGCTCACGGTCGCCGAGATGGGCCTGAAGTCCGTGAAGACCAGCTCGCAGTCCTTCCAGTCGCGGTAGCCGGTCGCGGCGGTCCGGTCGCGGTGACCTCCCGCGCCGCCCCTCGGTGGCCCCGTCGCTCAGGACACGGCCGGGGCCCCGGGGCAGGATGGGGACGTGCTTACCGTGCTGGTCCTGGTCGGGCGAGAACAGGCACAGGACCTGATCGCCCGGATCGAGAGCGTCCCGGACGTGTGCGTCCTGTCCCACACCCATGACAGCGGCCTCGCCCTGGCCCGCGCCCGGGTGCTGCTGCCGGACGTGCTGATCCTCGACCTCAGCGCCTGCTTCTCCGGCGACGCCGCCTCGGTCGTCCACCGGGCGCGCCTGCTCGGCCTGCCGAGCGAACTGGTCGTCCACGCGGGAGACGCCGTCATCGGCTCCGTCTCCCCCGGCGGAGACGCCGACCCCGCCGCGGAGAGCGAGCCGGGCGGCCTGATCCGTACGCTCACCCGGCTGGCCCGCGCCCGGCGGTAGCCGTCACTCTCCCGACCGTCCCCCGTCCGCGCCGCGCCTGCTCTGCAGGGTGCGGGCCAGGCGCGGCCCGAGGCGCTGCTTGAGCCAGCGCAGGGCCTGCAGCCGTCCGACGGCCTGGTCCAGGTGGAAGTAGAGCTGCGGCGGCACATAGGGCAGCAGCGGCGAGTGGCGCTGGCCCAGCAGGGCGAACATCTGGTGCGGCTCCAGACCCATGTAGCGCGGCAGGTTCTCGTACCACTGGGCGCTGTGCCGGGCGGCGCTCTGCACCGAGAGCAGGGCCTGCTTGCGCTCCCTCTCGTACGCGGCGAGGGCGGCGGGCAGCTCCGCGGGCCCGGCGATCTTCCCGAGCGCGCCGGCCAGGCTCATCGCGTCGCGCAGCGCGAGGGAGGTGCCGGCGCCGATGGAGTAGTGGGTGGTGTGCGCGGCGTCGCCGATCAGGGCGAGATGGCCGTGCGACCAGGCCGTGTTGGTGACCGTGGGGAAGATCTGCCACCGGGCGTGGCTCTCGCCGTCCCTGCGGCCGAGCAGCGGGTGGCCGTCGAGCGGGGCCGCGAACAGCTTCTCCAGGTGCCGCAGGGCCTCGGCGTGGTCGAGCCGGTCGAACCCCAGCGCACGCCAGGTGGTGTCCGAGCACTCCACGACACAGGTGCTGTGCTCGTCGCTGTAGCCGTACGCGTAGCACCAGATCCAGCCCTCGTCGGTCTCGACGAAGGCGAAGGTGAACTCGGTGAACACCCGGGTCGTGCCGAGCCAGATGAAACGGTTGGCGCCCCTGGTGACCCGGGTGCCGAACGCGTCGGCGTGCGCGGTGCGCAGCCTGCTGTGCGCGCCGTCCCCGGCGACGACGAGGTCCGCGCCCGCCAGCTCGCCGACGTCCGCGATCTCCCGGCCGAACTCCAGCCGCACCCCCAGGGCGCGGGCCCGGTCGGCGAGGATCGACCGCATCCGGTGGCGGCCCACGGCGTGTCCGGGGTCGGAGTCGTGGGCGGTGGTCCGGTCGCCGACGTGGGCGAAGCCGCCCCGCCAGCGCACGGAGTGCTCCTCGATCAGGCGGGCGGACTCGGGGTCGTGGGCGTACAGGTCGGCCAGCAGGTCGGGCCAGTAGGTCACGCCCCAGCCGTGGCCGTCGCCGGCCGCGTGCCGCTCATGGACCGTGATCTCGTGGTCCGGATCCCGGAGCTTGGCGAGCACGGCCAGGTAGAGGGAGGCGGGGCCGCCGCCCACACAATCGATCTTCACGCACGCTCCTGCGTTCGGTCGTAAGGAGGAGGGGCAACGCGGAGGACCAACGTATGCGGGGGCGCCCCGTCACGGCCGAAGGCGGACGCGGTGTCGTCGTTCTGCCGGACGGACGGGTGAATTGCCGCCCCGATTCACCGACAGGTGCCCGTACGTCACGGGCGGCGCGTTGATCGTCAGATACGACTGGCCTTTCGCACGCGACCGGCCCTTCGAGCCGCCTCCGTAAGGAACACCCCCCATGCACCGCACCCACCGGCGCCACTTCTCCCTGTCCCTGCTGGCGAGCGCCGTCTCCGCGCTCGGCGCCCTGGCCGCCCCGCCCGCGGCGGCCCAGGCGCTCGTCCCGCCCACCCCCGCAGCGGCCGCACCCCCGGCCGGCCACGCGGCCCACACCGACGGCCAGGAACCCCCCGCCGGCCACCCCGGCCACCCCGCACCGGCCCCCGAGCCGGCCCTCGGCTCCACCCCGCGGGCGCCCCACCTCGCGGAGACCGGGACCACCTCGCGCCTCATCGCCCTGGGCGGCGCCGCGATCGTCCTCGTCGCACTCGGCACGTGGCTCAGGCACCGGGCCCGTCACATGCGCCGCGACTGAGGGCCCGTCTTCGGACCCCCGCCGGAGCCCCGCCGGAGCCCCGCGATGATGGCCGGAGTGGCAGGGGTGTCAGCTGTGACTTGTCCGTAGTGGCTGACGTCTTCCTGTCGATCCTGTATACCCGCAGAGAGCAGATCGTCCGCGCCGCTCCGGACCCGACGCCGCGACGGCACCCTTCGAGGGCCCCTGGAGGTGTGATGGGTACGCCGCCCCACCGCTTGGCCATGTCGCGCATCGCGCACTCCGACGTCTGCGCCGTCCTGCGGCTCAGCGGCGAACTCGACCAGGCCTCCGAGAAGTTCTTCATGGACACGGTGGCGGGCACCGTCGACGCGGGCCACCGCCACATCGTCCTCGACGTGACCGCGCTGACGTTCTGCGACTCCCGCGGCCTGAACTGCCTGCTCGCCCTGCACTGGCTGCTGCGCCGCCGGGCCGGCGACCTGATGCTCGCGGGGGTGGGGCGCCGCCTCGCCACACTGCTCGAACACACCGGGAGCACCTCCCTGTTCACCTCCCACACCTCGGTCGGCCAGGCCCTGCGCTCCCTGCCGGAGACCGCCCGCCCGCACTGGCCGCCGCCCGCCGAACGCAGCACGGACGAGGGCGTCGCCCCGCCCGCCTGAGCGACGGCGCACCCGAACGGCCGTACGCCAGGCGGCTCACCCGAGATGCGGGCCGGGCCGCGCACCAGTGTGCTGGCGGACATGGAACACGACATAGCGAGCGCGCCGGACCCGGTCCTCACCCGGCGCCGGGCGCTGGGCACCGCCGTGGCGCTGCTGGCCGGCGGGGCGATGTGGCCGGCCCCCGCCCGCGCCTCCGTCCGCCGCGACCACGACTGCACCGACGAGTACGACGCCGAGTTCGAGGACGCCCTGGCCGCCGCCGACGAGGAGTTCGGCGAAGAGGGCATCCGCAGGCTCGCACAGGACCCGCCGCAGAAGTACGCGATGCCGCTGCGCCGCACCTTCCGGGTCAGCGCCGCCTACGGAGTGCGCGGCGACTGGCTCGCCGGGCACCACACGGGCATCGACCTGGCCGTCCCGCAGGGCACCCCGGTGTACGCGGTGGGCGCGGGCGTCGTCCTCGTCGCCGGCTGGTCGGGCGCGTACGGCAACGCCGTGACGGTGCGGATGCCCGACGACCACTACTCCCTCGTCGCCCACCTCTCGCGCGTCTCGGTCCGGGTGGGCGCGGAGGTGCGGGCCGGGACGCTGCTGGGCAAGAGCGGGGCGACCGGACGCGCGACGGGCCCGCACCTCCATCTGGAGATACGGGCCCGTCGCGGATACGGGTCGGACATCGATCCGGTGAAGTACCTCGCCGGACGCGGGGTTCAGCTGCTGTGACCGGTGCCGGTCACTGAACGGCGGGCAGCGCGTTCGTGACCGGCGCCACCAGGTCGGTGAGCTGGTGCAGCTGGTTGAGCTGCTGGACGCCGCCGAGCTGGCTCTCCACGGTCGGCACCTTGGCGCGCTGCTCCGCCGGCATGCCGGACGTGCCCAGCGCGTCGAGGGCGCCCACCACCGAGGGCGAGGCCGTGTCCTGGGTGGGCGTGGCCGCGTGGGCCGCCGGGGTGGCGAGGGCCGCTGCTCCCGCGGCCAGCGAGACGGCGGCGATGAGTCGTCGTGCTGATGTCATGTTTTCAGAACCGGCGGAACGGGCCGAAGGACACGGCTTTCCCCGTGTCCTCACTCAGGAAGCGCATTCGCCACGCGCCCGGCGAAACCTTGTCGCATTCCGGGAATCGAAACGGCATGCCTTCATTCGAACCGCCGGACGCCGTGACCTCGGCTCGACGGAGGCCGTTAGAAAATATGCGGCTGCGTGTCGGCAGCCGCTCTTTCCCGAACTTAAGGAGAACGTGATGTCTCGCATCGCGAAGGCTGCCGTCGCCACGCTCGGCACCGGTGTCGTCGTCCTGGCCGGCGCGGGTGTGGCCGCGGCGGACGCCGATGCGTCCGGTGCCGCCGCCAACTCCCCCGGTGTGCTCTCGGGCAACCTGCTCCAGGTCCCGGTCAACATCCCGGTGAACGTGTGCGGCAACACCGTCGACGTCATCGGCCTGCTGAACCCGACGTTCGGCAACACGTGCGTCAACCCGGGCGGCAACCACCACGGCCCCGGCTACGGCGGCTGAACCGGCCCCGACAGGCCCCCGGCACGCGTTGCGCCGGGGGCTTCGTCATGTCCGGGCCCACAGTCCAGGGCCCCCCGGATCGGGCTAGGTGCCGTAGGTGTACTGCCCCTTGTGCGAGAGCAGCGCGTCCGGGGCGACGTCCCACGGCGGCATCGGTTCGTGGCGGGCCACGATGCGCTGGTACTGGTCGTCGCCGAGCTCGGGCGGGCGGGCCGGCAGATAGGGCGCGGAGCGGGGGTGGCGGCGCTGCCAGCGGTCCCAGAGCAGGTCCACGAAGGCGTGGTTGAGCCAGAACACCGGGTCGTTCACCGAGGCGCCGCCCAGCATGTGCCCGCCGACCCAGCGGTGGACGCGGTTGTGGTTGCGCCAGCGCTCCTTGCCCTGCGCCGACGTCCAGCCCTCCAGCTTGTTGCGGAACCCCTCGGGCGAGGTGGAGTCCCAGGGCTCGACGTCGTAGCGGCCGTCCGCCATGGCCCACTCCAGGTCCCGGGGCGTGGGCAGGTCGACGGGGTCCTGGGAGCGGCCGAGGTCGCGGGTGAGGAACTCGCCGTCGGTGACGTCCTCCTTGATGGTCCAGTTCCCGTTCTTGTGGGCGAAGGGACCGGTCATGACCTGGCGGTCGGAGCGCCGTCCGTTGCCGCCCATCAGGTCGGCGCCCCACAGCGAGCCGCCGGTGGTCCGGTTCTTGGTCCAGTCCCAGTACGGGACGGTGACGCCGGCGTCGATCTTCTGCAGGGCCCGTTCGAACTCCAGCAGGAAGCGCCGGTGCCAGGGGAAGAACGAGGGCGCCATGTGGGCGACGCGCAGTTCCCGGTCGCCGTCCGACACGTAGAAGTCGATGTGCGTGCGGACGAACTCGTCGTACTGACCGCGCCGCTTGAGCTTCAGGACCGCGTCCACGAAGCGGCGCCGCTCCGCGCGGCTGAGGCTGCTCTGGTTCCTGCGCGTGGCGGCCATGGCCGTCCCTTCTGCGGTGGGGGCAGGGAGCTGCGGCTCAGTGGCCGCGGCCGGTCAGGGCCCGCAGGGGCCCGAGTGCGTCGACGGCTCCGCGCGCGGCGGCGAGCGGGGTCGGGTGGGACTCGTAGTGGTCCACCATGCTGAGGTAGCTGCCGTCCGCGCGGCGCATCAGGCCGAGCGGGCGCCCGTCGACGGTGACCTGCCAGCCGCCGGGTGCGGACGCCTCCTGAGCGGCCGCGGGGCCGCCCTGGATGCGCCGGCCCTGATACAGCTCGTCGAAGGGCGTGCCGTCGGCCGGACCGGGCGCGCCCGGCACCGCCGGGACCGGTACGGGTGGTTCCGGTTCGGGCGGGTCGGGCAGCGAGCGGACGACGCCCGCGGCGCCGAGGAGCGCGGCCGCCGCGGTCCCGATGAGGTGGCGGCGGGTGATCGGCTGCTTCATGGGGAGGGAATCGTCCTTTCGCCGCGCGAATTCAGCTGGTCCAGAAATCCCACCAGCGCGTCAGGATGAGCATCCCGACGACGCCCATGTGCAGCACGGGAAGGGGCCAGGTGAATTCGGCCAGGAATACGCGCAGGCCCCTCGGGGCGGGCAGGAATCCGCACCGCACGTTGTGGGACGTCACGTACCAGAACATGAGGATGGTGGCGGCCCAGGCGAGACAGCACCACAGGCACAGCGAGTGGATGCGGTAGAGGGACTGGAACTGCAGCCAGGAGCAGAACGCGACGCCGAACAGCGTGCCGGCGTGGAAGGTCAGCCAGTACCAGCGGGGAAAGCGCGCGCCGCCGATCAGCCCGGCGCCGATGCCCATGACCACGGCGTACGCGGCGAGGCCCAGCATCGGGTTGGGGAAGCCGAAGACGGAGGCCTGCGCGCTCTTCATGATGTTCCCGCAGGCGACCACGGGGTTGAGGCTGCACCCGGGGACGAAGTTCGGGTCCTCGAGCAGCTTGTTCTTGTCGAGGGTGATGACCCAGGCCGCGAGCAGCCCCGCCGCCCCGGTGACCACCAGGAGCAGGCCGAACATCCGGCCCGCCGCCTGCCCCGGTACGGCGTCGGCGGCGGGCGGCGCGGCGGCGGACGCACCGGGTCCGCCGACCGTCTGGAGCGGCACCCGGTGCGCGGGTGCGGTGGTGTGCCGCATCAGCGCAGGCTGCGCGCGGGGAGCAGGCAGTGCGCGGCGTTGACCATGGTCTCCTCGTCGCCGGCGAACGCGGCGAGGACCTCTTCCGGCACCGGCTCACCCGGGGTGGCCTCGGGCCACGCGCGCGTGGTGGCCATGAAGTAGGCGTGGCCGCGCTGCTTGACGGCGGCGAGCCACTCCGGCGGCACCCCGCACTGGGCGTTCAGGTGGGGCATGTTGACGACGGCGTGGTCGCCCTCGACGAGCAGGTTCACCGGCAGCGAGGGGGTGCGCGCGCCGTCGACGACGGGGCCGCCGACGGGCAGGCCCGCCCCGTCGAGCAGGGTGCGGAACGCCTCGGCCGTGGCCTCCGGGCCGCCCTCGGCGTCACCGAGGGAGTAGGCCAGGAGGAACGGCATGTCCTTCTCGTCCTCGGGGTGTTCGCCGCTCCAGGCGAGAACAGCAACGGTTCCCAGATCGGTTACGCGGAAGGGGCGCCGTTCGCTGGAAGTAGAGGTCATGGAGGGAACCGTATAGACGGGGGCGGGCCGGTCCGGCGCCGTTGTCACCCATGTGGCCCATCCGGGGCCCGCCATCACACGATGGGGTCAACCGGTCGGCGGCCATGCGTGCGCGCGGCCGAACTGGCTTTCCTCGGACGGGTGTCCGGGGCACGGCACACCGAAGGGCCGGTCCGTGGAAGAGGTGACCGGCCCTTGCGTGTCTCGGACGGCGCCCGGCGGGCGGGGTACTGCGGGGGGTGCTGTGCGGGAGGTGCCGCGCGGCGGTGCTACTTGCCGAGGGGGAGGCCGCCCAGGAGCCGGGTGGGGCCACCGGCGGAGTTCAGGCCGTCCGCGATGTCCGCGACCGTGTTGACGACGGAGTCCTTGTTCTCGGTGTCGAGCATGTTCGTGCTGACCGGCTTGGCGTCGAGCAGGGCCTTGCCGGCGATGGTGTCGAGACCGCCGTTCAGGCTGGTGGGCGTCAGGTCGTCGGCGAACGCGGGCGCGGCGGAGCCGGCGATGGCGAGCGAACCGGCAAGGACAGCGACAGCCTTCAGGGCCTTCATCATGTTCCTTTCTTTGGCAACGCGTGTCGCCTTGGGGAGCACCGTCCAGGCATCTTCTGCCTGTTGTCTCTCTTCTCCGGTCCTAACGAGCGCAGACCGGTACGGAAACTCTCCGGTTCACAACTTCCCGCGACCCGCTCCGGCGGGCTGTGGCGTCAGAGCGCGGGCGCCCACGGCGGGGCGGCGGCCGGCGGCTCCGCCTTGGGCGCGGGCGGCTTGGGCAGGCCCGGCAGGTTCGGCGCGGGCAGCCCACCGCCCTGGAGGGTGGCGGCGACGGTGTTGACCAGGCCGGTGAGGACCGGCGGGACCGCGGCGACCAGCGCCTTCGGGTCCCCGGCCGTGGCGGCCTTGAGCAGGGCGTCGACCGACTTCTGCAGGGCGGCGACGGCGTCGGCCTTGGGGTCCATCAGGGCGCGGCCGTTCAGACCGTGGGAGTCGTGCTGGGCGCCCATGGCGGGGGGCTGGGGCGCGGCGGGCGTCTGCGGCAGCGCGGCGGCGGGGTCGCCCGCCGCCTTGGCCGGCGGCTTGGCGGCCGCCGCGAGCGCCTTCTTCACCGCGTCCGCGTGCTTCTTGACGTCCTGTGGGGGCAGCTTGCCGTCCTTCGCCTTGAGCACCGCGGTGAGCAGGTCCGTGACGGGGGTCAGCACACCGCCGAGGCCGCTCAGCTGCTGGGCCTGCCCGAGCAGGGCCTTCGGGTCGGGGGCCGGGGCGGTCCGTGCGGCCGGGGTCTCGTCACGGGAGGTGTCACCGTGCGCGGCCAGGGCCGGTCCTGCCGCGCCGATGAGCAGCGCCGCGCACAGGGCGGGGGTCGCGATACGCCGTACAGGCAGAGCGCGCATAGGTCATTCCCTTTCGGTGATGCGTCGGATCCTGTGATCACCGTGGGATCGGCCTACGCGCCCCGCAACCGGGGAACGGCCAATTGCCGCCGCGGCGGCCGGATGCCGTACGAAAGGCGGAACGGCCGCCCCCGCGGTGCGGGGACGGCCGTTCCGTTCGGACGGTGCGTCAGTCGTTGGCGCACTGGTTGCCGAACGCCGGGTTCAGCAGGCCGATGACGTTGACGCTGTTGCCGCAGACGTTCACGGGAACGTGGACCGGAACCTGCGCCGCGTTGCCCGAGATCACACCGGGGGAGTTGGTGGCGGCACCCTGCGCGCCGCTGTCGGCGGCGGCGACGCCCGCGGATCCGGCCACGGCGGCGGCGGCGACGGCGGACAGGGCAAGAGCCTTGGTGGTACGCGACATGGAGTGCTGCTCCTTGGTGATGTATCGAAGGGCGGGAGGGATCCCCGTCCGGAGGGATCAACTGCCAACCGGTGCGGCGAGTTGTGCGCCCAGACGGGTGACGCTGCGCGGCGTCCGCGCTGACGCGGCCCGATCGGATCCCGGTGCAGGTGGGGGCGTCGGCGCGGTTCGCGATGGCGCGTTTCATGCCTGCGGTCGCCCATCTGCCACACCCTTCACCGTTCCGACACACGGCCCGAGGTTGACGGAACGGCCCCTGGGAGGGGCTACAGTTGCGCTTCTCTTGAGGGCATTCCACTCATAAGCGTTCAGATTCGTTCAATTCATACGAATCACTCCACTCCGCTGTGGTTCAGACACTCCACACCTCGGAAGGCCAACGCCGTCATGCGTCACTCCCTGGGCCTGCGTCGCGTGTTCGTCGTCGCCCTCGCACTCGCCGCCTGCCTCGCGACGACCGGGACCGGCTCGGCCGCCCCGCCCGGCGGCGAGAGGGCACGCATCGATTTCGCCCAGCGGTACAGAGCGCTGCAGCACGGCGGGGTGGTCAGGGCCGCCAACACGTCGATCACCTGCGGCACCCCGGTGACGCGCGAGGCCTCCTGCGACGGGGCGCGGGCCGGCGTCGCGGGCGTGAACGACGACTTCGAGATGGCCTACGTCGACGTCGACGACGACCCGAACACCTACAACTCCAGTACGGCGGAGGTCCGTCTGCCCCCGCGCTCGCGCGTGTCGTACGCGCGGCTGTACTGGGGCGGCAACCTCAGGGTCGGCGAACAGAAGCCGCCCAAGGACAACGGCCGGGTGCTGATCGCCGAACCGGGCGGCCGCTACAAGCCCGTCGTCGCCGACACCCCGGTCGGCCACCGCGTCACCGACGGCACCGACGCCTTCCAGGCCTCGGCCGACGTCACCCGCCTGGTGCGCTCCTCGGGCGCGGGCGCGTACACCGTGGCCCAGGTCAACGTCGCCAAGGGGCACTCCAAGGCCGGTGCCTGGGGCGGCTGGACGCTGGTGGTGGCCTACGAGAACGCGGCGCAACCACTGCGCACCATCGCCCTGTGGGACGGCTTCGACGCGATCGGCGCGGGCGGCCACCGGCAGACGGTACGGCTGCGCGGCGTACCCGCCCCCACGACGGGCGGCATCGTCGGCGTGGTGGCCTACGACGGCGACCGGGGCCGGCTCGGTGACACCGTCGGCGTGTCGGCGGGACGGGGCCCGGTCGTGCCGCTGACGGACGACGCCAACCCGGTCGGCGACGCCCTCAACTCGACCATCAGCGAGCCCGGACAGCCGATCCGCAGAACCCCCGCCCACCCCAGCACCCTGGGCTACGACTCCGACGTCTACCCGCTGACCGGAGGGCCGGGCGCGCGGCGCGGCGATCTGACGGTCCACCTCTCCTCGCAGGACCAGGCGTGGGCCGGGGTGGTCTTCGCCGCCGTCGACGCGCGGCGATAGCGCGTGTTACCCCGACCCCGCACTCGGCTTTGCGTTGCCACTGACTCAAGGGAGTCGCGCATGCCTCTGCCCATCGCACCCACTCCCCCGCGGATCCTGCACGTCAGCCAGCCCGTCGACGGCGGCGTGGCGCGGGTCGTCGTCGATCTGGCCGCGGCCCAGGCCGCGGCCGGCACCGAGGTGCACGTGGCCTGCCCGCGCGAGGGCTTCCTGCCCCAGGCCCTCGCGGGCCTCGGCGTAGGCGTGCGCGTCCACCCCTGGACGGCGTCCCGCTCCCCCGGCCCCGGGCTGCGGGCCGAGACGCGGGAGCTACGGCGCGTCGTCGACGCGGTGGGTCCCTCGCTCGTCCACGCGCACAGCGCCAAGGCCGGGCTCGCCGCGCGTCTCGCGCTGCGCGGCAGCGTCCCCACCGTCTTCCAGCCGCACGCCTGGTCGTTCGAGGCGGTGGGCGGCCTCACCGCGCACCTCGCCCGGCTCTGGGAGCGGCTCGCGGCGCGGTGGACGACGCGGATCGTCTGTGTCAGCGAGGCCGAGTGGGTCACCGGGCGCCGGGCCGGCGTCGACGGCGCGTACACGGTGATCCCCAACGGCGTCGACACGGACCGGTTCGCCCCCGCGGGCCCGGGCGAGACGTCCGGCGCCCGGGTGCCGCTGGTGGTGTGCGTCGGCCGGCTCTGCCGTCAGAAGGGGCAGGACGTGTTGCTGCACGCCTGGCCGACGGTGGCCGCGCAGGTGCCCGAGGCGCGGCTCGTGCTGGTCGGCGACGGCCCGGAGGCGGAGCGGCTGCGGGAGCGGGCGGGGCCGCGGGTGGCGTTCGCCGGGGAGGCTGCCGACGCCGCGCCCTGGTACCGGGCGGCCGACGTCGTCGTCCTGCCGTCCCGCTGGGAGGGCATGGCGCTCGCCCCGCTGGAGGCCATGGCCTGCGCCCGCCCGGTCGTGATCACCGACGTCGACGGGGCGCGGGAGAGCTTGCCCGCCGCCCACCGCCCGCACGCCCTCGTACCGCCGGAGGACCCCGCGGCGCTGTCCCGCGCCCTCATCGCCCTGCTGCGGGACGAAAACCTCCGTGACTCGTTGGGGCAGCGGGGCCGTCAGCACGTACTGGACCACCACGACGCGCGGCGCACCGCCGCCGCCACCGACGCGGTGTACGGCGAGCTACTGGGCACGGCGCCCACCGGACAGAGGGAGTGCACCACCTCGTGAGCGCGGAACGGACCGTCGCCTCCTCATCGGGTCAGCCACGGCAGGACATCCAGGCACCGCCGGGGACCTTCGTCGTCGCGCCACGCGAGGCCATGGGCCCGCGGGCCGGCACCTCCGCGCGGCGGCCCGCGCGGCGCCGGCGTTCGGCCGCCGCCCTGGTGGCCGTCGACTGCGCCGCCGCCCTGCTCGGTCTGCTGCTGCTCGACGAGCCGCGCCACCAGGCCGTCCTCGCGCCGCTGCTGATGGTTTGTGTGCTGTTCCTGAACGGGCAGGGCCGGCTGTACGCGTACGTGGCGCTGCCCGCCGACGCCCTCGCCCAGGTGCCCTCGCTCGTCGGGCGGATCGCGCTCGGCTGGTGCGTCACGCTGGTCCTCGCCTCCGCCCTGCCCCTGCCCGCGCCGCCCGCGCCGGGCACCCTGGCGGCCGCGGCCGCCGTGCAGTGCCTGCTCAGCCACTGCGGGCGCACGCTGGTCCACCGCCACCGGCGGACCGCCACCGTGCGCAGGCCCCGGCCCGCCCTGGTGGTCGGGCCCGCGGGGCCGGCGCGGGCCGTCGCCGCGGCGCTGCTGCGCCGCCCCGGCTGCGGCGTGCGGCCCGTCGGCATCGTCAGCGAGACCCCCGAACCGCCGCGCGAGGACGCCCCCGACGTCGCCGCGGCGCCCGGCTCCTGCCCCGAACTGCCGGTCCTCGGCACCGAGGACGAGCTGCACCGCGCCGTGATCCAGAACGACGTGCGCGCCGTCTTCCTGCTCACCGACCGCGGCCCCGGATCCGCCGGGCTGCTGCCCGCGCTGAGCGGCCTCGGCTGCGACCTGTGGGAGCTGGAACCGCGCTGCCCCGACCTCGCGCCCGCGCCCGGCGGGCCCCTGCGGTACGTGGCCGGCTTCGCCTGCCGCCCCCTGACGCCCACCCGGACCCGCCCGACCGGCCCCGGCAAGCGGCTCCTCGACATCGCGGTGTCGGGCGTGCTGCTGCTGGTCGCCGCGCCGGTGCTCGCGGCCTGCGCGCTGGTGCTGCGGGCCGTGGAGGGGCCCGGCGTGATCTTCCGGCAGGAACGCGTCGGCAAGGACGGGAAGTTGTTCACCCTGCTGAAGTTCCGCACCCACCGGCCCGCCGACCCGCAGGAGGCGGCTACGCGGTGGAGCGTCGCCGACGAGCACCGCATCAGCCCCTTCTGCCGGTTCCTGCGGGGCACCTCGCTGGACGAGCTGCCCCAGCTGTGGAACGTGCTGCGCGGTGACATGAGCCTCGTCGGACCGCGGCCCGAACGGCCCTTCTTCGTCGCCCAGTTCAGCCAGATCCATCCGTACTACGCCCAGCGGCACCGGATGCCGACCGGCATCACCGGGCTCGCCCAGATCCACGGACTGCGCGGCGACACCTCCATCGAGGACCGGTGCCGCTTCGACAACGCCTACATCGACAGCTGGTCGTTCTGGCAGGACCTGTGCATCCTGCTGCGCACCCTCGGCTGCCTCGTACGCCGCACGGGGAGCTGAGCCGTGGCCCACATCCCGTCCCCCGCCCTGCCCGCACCGCGCCCGCTGCCCGCGCCCGGCCCCGGCGCCCGCCCGTACGAGGCGGCGCTGCCCTGGCTGCGGCGGTACGCCCCGGTCCTTCCCGTGGTGCTCGTCGTCGCGCTGCTCGCGCTGCCGGTGCCGGCCGATGGCGGCTCCGCCGACGGCGGCGGCACCGGGACCGTGGCCGACGCGGTGTCCGCCCTTGTCGTCGGGCTCTGCGTCGTGCGCGCCGTGCGGACCGGGCGGCGGCCGCTGACCCGGACCGCCGCGGTCCTGCTCGGGATGCCGGTCCTCGGCATCACCGTGGCGGCGTTCGGCGCCTCGTCCGGGTCGACCGGTGTCGCCGGGGCCGCCCGCTATCTGCAGATCTTCGTGCTGGTCCCGGCGGCGGTCCTGATGCTGATCCGCGACGCCGCCCAATTCCGGTTCCTCGCCTGGTCGTTCGTCGGCCTCGGGCTGTATCAGGGCGTCATCGGGGTGCACCAGAACCTCACCGGCACGGGCGCCTCGTACATGGGCGAGGACATCCGTGCCGTGGGCACCTTCGGCTCCACCGACGTCATGGGCATGGCCACGGTCGTCTCGTACGGGCTCGTCTGCGCGCTGGCGCTGGCCTTCCGCCCCCGCTCGCCGCGCCAGCGGACCGCGGCCGTGGGGTGCGCGGCGCTGCTGTTCGTACCGCTCGCCCTGTCGTTCAGCCGCGGGGCGTGGATCGCCACCGCGGCCGCCTGCACGGCGGTGCTGCTGCTCGCCGGGGTGCGCCGGGCGGGACAGGTGCTGTTGGCCGCGGGCGCGGCGGCGGTGGTCCTGGTGGCGGGGTTCGGGTTCGGCTCGGCGATGCTGCAGGAGCGGCTCAGCAGCATCACCCAGGTCACCGACGCCCCCGACCAGTCGGTCATCGACCGCTACACGATGTGGGCGGCCTCGGCCGACATGTGGCGCGAGCACCCGGTGACCGGGGTGGGCCTGAAGGGCTTCCCCGAATACCGCGACAGCCACGCCTCGTTGGCCCTGTCCTCCGGCAGCGACACGGCGGGCGCGGGCTCCGGCTTCGTCCGCCAGCCGCTGCTCTCCCCGCACAACATGTACCTGCTCGTCCTCGGCGAACAGGGCCTGCTCGGACTGACCGCGCTGGTCGGCGGCTGGGCGGGTCTTGTGGTGTGCGCGGTGCGCAGGTGGGGCCGGCAGCGGGTCCGGCGGGGCGGGCCGGGCGGTCCGGGTGGTCCGGGCGGTCACGGTGGGCAGGGCGGGCCTGAGCTGGACTGCGCGCTGGTGGCCTGCGGCCTGCTGGTCTGGCAGCTGATCGACTTCATGTACGCGGACATCGGCGGCCCCTCCACGGTGCTGACCGCGGTGGCCCTCGGCGCGGTGGCGTGGTGGGCGGTGGGCGCACGCCCCCGGCCGGCAGGGGCGGGCACGCGATGACGACGACACGTCCGGAGCCGGGTGCGGCGGTGCCGACCGGGGCGGGAGCGGAACCGCAGGTCGCGGATTCGCCGGCAGCCGGTTCGCCGGTCACGGATCCGCCGGTCGCGGAGGGGGTGGCTCCGCGTACGGCGGTCGTCGGGAAGCCCTCCGGCACGTACGCCGGCCCCCTCGGCGACAAGGCCCCCGGCCGGACCGGCACCTCGTTCCTCGCCAAGGCCGCGCTCGTCACCGCCCTGCTGTCCGTCGCCGGGTCGCTGCTCGGGCTCGTGCGCGACCAGGCGCTCGCGCACTTCTTCGGTGCCGGGACCGACACCGACGCCTTCCTCGTGGCGTGGACCCTTCCCGAGCTCGCGGCGACGCTGCTCATCGAGGACGGCCTGGCCTTCTTCCTCGTACCCGCGTTCAGCCTGGCGCTCGCGCGGCGCGCCGACGCGGCGCCCGGGGCCGCCGACCCGGTCCACGCGCTCGTACGGGCCTCGCTGCCCCGCATGACGCTCTGGTTCACCGGCGCCGGCGCCCTGCTCGTCGTCGCCGCCCCCGCCCTGGTCGCGGTCCTTGCCCCCGGCCTGCCCGACCCGCAACCGGCCGTCGACTGCACCCGGTTGACCGCCACCTGCGCCCTGTCCTTCGGCCTCGCCGGCTACTGCAGCGCGGCCCTGCGGGCCCACCAGCGGTTCGCCGCGCCCGCGGCCGTCTACGTCGCCTACAACACGGCCATCATCGCCGCCCTGTTCGCGCTCGCCGCACCCCTGGGCGTACGGGCCGCGGCGGCGGGCGTCGCCGTGGGCGGCGCGCTCATGGTGGCGGTCCAAGCGCCGTCGCTGTGGCGGCAGTTGAGGTCCGCCCCGGCCGCCACCCCGCAGACCGCGCCCGGGGCCGCACCCGCCCCGTCCCCGACCGCACCGGCCCCCACCCTGCAGACCGCCATCATCTGGACCGTCCTGACCTTCGCGCTGTGCCGTCAGTCCCAGGTCCTCATCGAGCGGTTCCTCGCCTCCTCCCTGCCCGCCGGGGCCATCTCGCACCTGAACTACGCGCAGAAGGTCGCGCAGATGCCGATGACCCTCTCGCTCATGCTCTGCACCGTCACCTTCCCCGTGGTCGCCCGCGCCCTGGCCGACGGCGAGACCGAGCGCGCCCGCAAGCGCGTGGAGCGCGACGTCGTCCTGGCCGGCGGCATCGTGCTGCTCGGCGCCGCCGCGGTGATCGCCGCCGCGCACCCGCTCATCGAACTCCTCTTCCAGCGCGGCGCGTTCACCGCCAGGGACACCGCCGCGACCGCGTCCGTCATGCGGGTCTACGCGCTGGGCCTGCTCGGGCACACCCTGGTCGGCGCGCTCGCCCGCGCGCACTTCTCCGTCGCCCGCACCACCTGGATCCCGCTGTACGCGATGTGCGTCGGCGTCGTCACCACCGCCGGCATCGGCTTCCTGACCGCGGGCACCTGGGGCGTCCACGGGATCGCCGCGGCCAACGCCACCGGCATCTGCGTCACCGCGCTGCTCCTGCTGCGCGGCACGGGCCCGCGTACCGTCCCGATCCGGATCCGCGCCGTCGTCGGGCAGCTGGCCCGGCTCGTGCTCGCCGCCGCGGGCGCGGCCGCCCTCGGCGCCGCGTGCGCCGCGCGGGTGGCCGAGCCCGCCGCCGCCGTCCTCGCGAGCTTCACGGCCGTGACCGTCTCCTTCGTGCTCCTGGGTCTGCTCCTGGGGGCGCAGCCGTGGGCGTCCGCCCTCCGCTCCGTGACCGGAAAGCTGCGTCATGTCCGTTGACCTCACCCCGCCCACCCCGCCGACTCCCCCGACCCCCTCCACCTCCTCCGGTACGGAGCCGTTCCTGCGGTTCCGGCCGCCCCGCACCCCGGCGTGGGTGGCGATGTACCACTCCGTCGCGGACCCCGCCGAGGACCCGTACAAGATCACTGTCGGGCCCGAGCGCCTCGCCGAGCAGCTGCGGTGGATGCGGCGCCAGGGGCTGCGGGGCGTGTCGATGAAGTACCTGTTCGAGGCGTGCGCGCAGGGCCAGGAGCACAACCTCGTCGGGCTCACCTTCGACGACGGCTACCGCGACTTCGTCGACCAGGCCCTCCCCCTGCTCCGGCAACACGACTGCACCGCCACCCTGTTCGTGCTCCCCGGCCGGCTCGGCGGCGACAACGCCTGGGACCCGGAGGGCCCGCGCAAGCCGCTCCTCGACGCCGACGGCATCCGGCAGGTGGCCGAGAGCGGCATGGAGGTCGCCTCGCACGGGCTGACCCACGTCGACCTGACCCGGGCCGACGACCGGCAGCTGCGCCGCGAGGTCGGCGGCAGCCGGGCGGCGCTGTACGAGCTGACCGGCCGCGAGGTGCAGGGGTTCTGCTACCCGTACGGGCACGTCGACGAGCGGGTGATCGGCGCCGTCCGCGAGGCCGGGTACCGCTACGGGTGCGCCATCGCGCCCGGCCCGCTCGCCGGCCCCCTCGCCCTGCCCCGCGTCCACATCGGCCACGACGACACCGCCTGGCGGCTGCGCCTGAAGCTGCGCACCAACCGGCTCAGGCGCCGCGTCCTCGACCGCCGCTCGGCGGTGTCGGGGTGAGGGTCCTGCACATCATCACCGGCCTCGGCGTGGGCGGCGCGGAACAGCAACTGCGCCTGCTGCTGCGCCACTTGCCCACCCCCTGCGACGTCGTCACGCTCACCAACCCCGGCGCCGTGGCCGAGGGCATCACCGCCGACGGCGTCCGCGTGACCGACCTCGCCATGTCCGGCAACCGTGACGTGACGGCGCTGCCGCGCCTGGTCCGGCTGATCAGGGACGGCCGGTACGACGTGGTCCACACCCACCTCTACCGGGCCTGCCTGTACGGGCGGATCGCGGCGCGGCTGGCCGGGGTGCGGGCGGTGGTGGCCACCGAACACTCCCTGGGCGACTCGCAGATGGAGGGCCGGCCGCTGGGTCCGGGGGTGCGGGCCCTCTATCTGGCCGGGGAGCGGCTCGGCCGGATGACGGTCGCGGTCTCCCCCGCGGTCGGCGCGCGGCTGCACCGGTGGGGCGTGCCCCGCCAGCGCATCCGGGTGGTGCCGAACGGCATCGAGGTGGAGCGCTTCCGGTTCGACCAGGCCGCCCGTGACCGTACGCGCAAGCAACTCGACCTGCCCGACGGGGCGTTCGTGGTCGGCGGGGTGGGGCGGCTGGCCGCGGGCAAGCGGTTCGACGTGCTGCTGCGCGCGGCCGCCGCACTCCCCGAGGACGTCGTCGTCCTGCTGGTCGGGAGCGGCCCCGAGGAGACGGCCCTGCGCCGACTCGCGGTACGGCTCGGTCTCGCGCACCGGGTCCGGTTCGCCGGCGAGTCCACCCACGAGGCGGCGACGCGGGAGGCCGGGCCCGGATCCGCGCCGGGTTCGACCGACGGGGGCGGGGCCGCCGACCCCGTACCCGGCCTGACGGACCCCGTACCCGACCTGCCCTCGCTGCTGTCCGCCATGGACGCGCTCGCCTCGCCCTCCCCCGAGGAGGCCTTCGGCCTTGCGCTGGTGGAGGGCCTGGCCAGCGGTCTTCCCGTGCTGTACGCGTCCTGCCCCGCCCTGGAGAGCCTCGCCCCCGGCGAGCGGCCCGGCGCCGCGTACTGCCCGAGCGATCCGGCCTCCTTCGCGCGGGCCCTGCACGGCCTGCGCGGCGACGTCCCGCCGCACCGCTCGGCCCCGGCCGCGGTACGGCACTACAGCATCACCCGAAGCGCCGAGCAGCTGATGGGCGTGTACGCGTCCCTCGTGCCCGGCCCGACCCCGGAGGTGAACCCCCGATGAGCGACTCCGTGAACGAGCGCCCCCGCACTGCCCTTCTGCGCGCCCGCCTCGCACGGCTGCCCCGCTGGTGGGTGCTGCCGGCGTGCGCGGCACTGGGGACGGTGGCCGGTGCCGGGTACGGCCTGCTGCAGACGCCTCAGTACACGGCGACGAGTTACGTCATCGCCGTCCCCCAGGAGAAGGCGGACCCGGCGACCGCGCTGGCGTTCGCCCAGGCGTACGGCCGGGTCGCCACCCAGCTCGCCGTGCTGGCCGACGCGCAGGTGGCCGCGGGCATGTCGCCCACCCAGCTGCAGGACAGCGTGAAGGTGGCCACCTCGCCCGACGCCCCGATGATCGCGGTCTCGGCGACCACCGCCGCCCCGGACACCGCGGCCGTCACCGCCAACGCGGTCGCCCGCTCGCTGGCCGGCAGCGCCAACCACTCCAAGGACAGCACCCAGGTCAAACTCCTCGCGTTCTCCCGCGCCCTGGAGCCGAACGCCCCCTCCTCGCTCTCCGCCGGGGTGACGTCCCTGGTCGGCGGCTGCGCCGGCGGGCTGCTCGGCGGCCTCGCCCTGCTGGTCCGCCCGCGCGCCAGGACCGAGGCGGTGCCCGGCGCCTCCGTTCCCGGCCCCGCGTCGGCCCTGGTGAGGAGCGCCCCATGAGCGACGCCATGGTGGACACGCGGCCCCGGGCCGAACTGTGCGTGGACGAGGACGAGTTCGAGGCGCTGGCCGAGCCGTGGAGCCGGCTGTACCGCTCGTGCCCGGCGGCGACACCGTTCCAGAGCCACGCCTGGCTGTCGTCGTGGTGGCGCTCGTACGGCGTCCCCGGCCGGCTGCGCGTGCTGCTCGTCCACGACGGCGGGCGGCTGATCGCGGCGGCGCCGCTGATGCGGGTCGACCGGCCCGTGCCCGCGCTGAAGCCGCTGGGCGGCGCGATCTCCGACTTCACGGACGTCCTGCTCGACGGCTCCTGCTCCGAGGAGGGCGTGGACGCGCTCCTGTCGGGCCTGTACGCACTGGCCCGTACCGCCGTGATCGACTTCGGCGAGGTGCGGCCCGGCGCGTGCGTCGAGCGGCTGTACGAGCGGTGGCCGGGCCCGCGCAGGACGCTCGCCGACTCCGCCTGCCTGGAGCTGCCCGCGCTGCCGATGGACGACCTGCTCAAGCGGCTGCCGACACCGCGCGCCCAGCGCACCCGGGCCAAGATGCGCAAGCTGGCGGCGCTGGGCGTGGAGAGCCGGGTCGTCCCGGTCGAGGAGGTGGAGACCTCGGTGCGCCGGCTGCTGCATCTGCACCAGCTGCAGTGGCAGGGGCGCAAGGTGACCACCGAGCACCTCCAGCCGCGCTTCCACGAGCACCTGCTCCGCTCCATGCGCCCGATGGTCGCGGCCGGCGAGGCGGTGGTGACCGAGTTCCGGCTGGACGGCGAGGTGCTGGCCGCGGACCTGACGCTGCTCTCCGGCACGCTGGCGGGCGGTTATCTGTACGGCGCGCACCCCCGGCTCAGGGAGCGCAAGGTGGACGTCGCCACGATGCTCCTGGACGCGTGCACCCGCCACACCGGCGGCGAACACCCCCGCGCGCTGAGCCTGCTGCGCGGCAACGAACCGTACAAGCACCACTGGCGGCCCGAGCCGGTCACCAACCGGCGCTATCTGCTGGCCCGCAGGCGCACCGCCGCGCTGGCGTCGGCGGTGACCTGGGGCGTCTCGGGCCGCGAGTGGGCGAAGCGGCGACTGCGCGAGCGCCGGGAGCGCCGCGACGGCGGAGCCTCGTCGTGACGGCTCCGGCCACCGCGGCGGGCCCGCGCCTCAGGAGCGCCGCGGCGCCTTCCACCAGTCGAAGCGCAGACACAGCTTGCCGCCCATCCACTGCTCGACCCACGCGCCGAGGTCCACCGGCGAACAGCCCGGCGGCTTCCCGGGCGGCGTCGGCCCCGTCGGATCGGTCGGCAGCGCCTCACGGCCGGAGAGCAGCTCGCGGTAGACCTTCGAGGCGTCGGGGTTGCTCCGGCACTGCCACACGCCGTGCGGGCAGTAGTCGGTGAGGGTGTTGTACAGCGGCTTCTTCTCGTCGATCCACTTCAGCATGCGGCGCATGTACTGCTCGTTGTCGCCGTTGCGGAAGAGCCCCCACTCCGGGTACGAGACGGGCTTCTTGTGGGCCGCCGCGAAGTCGATGTGCTCCTGGAGGCCGTACGGCTCCTTGATCTGCTCGTCGAACGACATGCCGCGCGGCTGGTCGTAGGAGTCCATGCCAATGATGTCGACGACGTCGTCGCCGGGATAGCACTGGGTCCAGGGCACGGCGTCCCGCCCCCTGCTCGGCGTGAAGTCGAACCGGAACTTCTGCCCCGGCACCGAACGCATCGCGGTGACCGCTCTGTTCCAGTACTTCTTCCAGGACTCCGGGTCCGGGCCACAGCGATGGGTGTAGGTCGTGCCGTTCATCTCCCAGCCCAGCACGATCACCGTGTCCGGCACGCCCAGGTCCACCAGGCGCTTGCCGAGGGTGCGGAAGTGCTCGTCGAAGTCGCCGGCCGCACCCTGCCGCAGCAACCGGGTGACCTCGCCGTCACCGACGCCTTCCTCGTTGCGTTCGAGCATCGGGACGTTGAGGACGAAGAGCCGGTCGTCCTTGCCCTTGCGCCACTCGGCCCACTTCTCCAGGAAGTTCGGGGCGCCCTCGATGTTGCTCCAGCGATCTCCCGGGAGATAGGTGTGACCGACCCGCAGTTCGGCCCCGCCCAGCCAGCGGCTGAGCGCCTTCATGCGCTCGACGCCGCGCGGGCCGTAGTCGAGGTACGCGCCGAAGGCGGGCCCCTTCTGCGCGGCCGGCGGGCTCCCGGTGGGCGCGGCGGGGGCGGGCGGGACGGCTGGGGCCGCCGGGACCGGGGGGTCGGCCGATGCGGCGGGGACCGGGGCCTCGGCCGCGGGTGCCGGGGTGGCCGGAGCGGCGGGCACCGCGGGCGCCGGGCCCGGCGGGTCGGTGTCGCGCACGACACCCACCGTGTGTCCGGGCACGGATGCCAGGGCCACCGACGAGACGATCCCGGCAGCGATGAAGGCGACACGTTTACCGCGCTGACGACGCCGTGGGGACATATCTGCACCTCGTTTTCCGACCGCACTTCGCTGAACTTCACTGACACCTCGTCATATGTATTTCTATTGCGCCAATCGAGTTTCTAATCCTGCCTTTCCCCACATCGCCCGCATGGGTGACCGACCAGCGAGAGTGACATTGCAGCCCCCTCTGGACACCCGCATTCCTGCGGTCCTGTTGCGGATCGACAGGAATCCCTTTCACCACGGAACCCTCGGCGCCGTGCGCTCCCTCGGCCGCGCCGGCATCGAGGTCCACCTCGTCGCCGACGACCACGCGAGCCCCGTACGGCGCTCGCGGTACCTGCACCGGATGCACGCCCCACCCGCCCCGGGCGCCTCCCTCGCCGAGGTGGCCGCCGTGCTCCGCCGGGTCGCGCACCGCCTGGCCGGGCCCGCCGTCCTGATCCCCCTGGACGACGCGGGGGCCCTCGCGGTCGGTGCCCTGTACGGGGAGCTCTCCGACCGGTTCCTGCTGCCGCGGACGGCCGCGGGCGTGGCCGAACGCGTGGCCGACAAGGCGTCCCTGGCCGAGGTCTGCGCGCTGGCCGGCGTGGCCCATCCGACGACGCTGGCCCCGGAGTCCGCCGCGGAGGCCGCCGGCGCCGTGCACCGGCTCGGCTCCCCCACCGTGGCGAAGTGGAGCCGCCCCTGGCTGCTGCCCCGCGACACCGGGCTGCGCAGCACCACCGTCATCGGCTCCCCGCACGAGGCGGCCGCGCTGTTCGAACGCCGGGCCGAGGCCGGCAGCCCGCTGCTGCTCCAGGCGTTCGTGCCCGGGGCCCGCGGGGCCGACTGGTTCGTGCACGGCTGCGCGGGCCGGGACGGCGTCGTACGCGGTGGTGGTACGGGCCGCAAGCACCGCTCCTGGCCGCGCGCGGCGGGCCTGACGGTGAGCGGCGAGTGGTCCGCCGACCCCGCGCTGCGGGCCGCCGCCGCACAGGTGGTGTCGGCCCTGGAGTACCGCGGGATCTTCGACCTCGACTTCCGCAGGGACGCCACCACCGGCGACTACCACCTCATCGACTTCAACCCGCGCCCCGGCGCCCAGTTCCGGCTCTTCACCGACGGCGCGGGCACCGACGTCGTCCGCGCCCTGCACCTCGACCTGACCCACCGCCCCGTACCGCCCCCACAGCCGCTTCCCGGCCGCGCCTTCGTGGTCGAGAACTACGCCCCGCTGACCGCCCTGCGCCTGCTCTCCCTGCCCGTGCACCTGCCCGGACAGCGCACGCCCTCCCCCGCCGGCGAACTCGCCTGGCACGCCGGCGACGACCCCGCACCCGGCACGGCCCTGCGCCGGCAGTGGCGCCGCCACCTGGTGCGACGGCTGCGCGAAGGCCTCGGCCGCCGCGCCCGCACGATCCTGACGTCCCTGTCGAGCCGGGCGCGGGACCACGCGCCCGCCGTCCTGCCCGGCCAGGCCGGCAGAGAGCGAGCGGTCACCGATGCATGACCTGCTGATCGTCGGCGCGGGCCCCTACGGCCTGTCGATCGCCTCGCACGCCGCCGCGGCCGGCCTCGACGTACGGATCTTCGGCCGGACCATGGCGTCCTGGCGGGAGAACATGCCGCGCGGCATGTTCCTCAAGTCGGAGCCGTGGGCCTCCGACCTGTCGGACCCCGCGGGCCGCTACGGCCTCGCCGCCTTCTGCGCCCGCGAGGGCCTGCCCGCCGAACACGGCAGGCCGCTGCCCATCGAGCACTTCGCGTCCTACGGCCTGTGGTTCGCCGAGCGGGCCGCGCCCCCGGTCGACCAGCGCCTCATCGGCGGCGTCCGCCCCGCCCCCGGCGGTGGCTACGAGGCCAGGACCGAGGACGGCGAGGTCTGCCGCGCGCGAGCCGTGGCCCTCGCGGTGGGCGTGCTGCCCTTCACCGAAATCCCCGCGGCCGTACGGGGACTGGGCGACGCCCACGTGTCGCACAGCAGCCACCACGCCGACCTGCGGCGCTTCGCGGGACAGGACGTGACGGTGCTCGGCGCGGGCCAGGCGGCCCTGGAGACCGCGGCCCTGCTCGCCGAACAGGGCACCCGCGTCCGCGTCCTCGCCCGCTCCTCCCGCGTCAACTGGAACACCCTGCCCCCGCCCCTGCGGCGCCCCTGGCGGGAGTCGCTGCGCGCCCCGCACACCGGCCTCGGCTGCGGCTGGCGCAACACCTTCTACGCGCGCACCCCCGGCCTCTTCCGGCGGCTCCCCGAGCCGTCCCGCGCCCGGGCCGCCGCCGACGCGCTGGGCCCGGCCGGGGCGTGGTGGATCAGGGAACGCGTGGAACGCGCCGTCGACGTGCGCGTCGGCCACCACGTCGAGTCCGCCGAACCCATCGGCGGCCGCGTCCGGATCCGTGCCGCCACCTGCACCGGCGAGGAGCTCCGCTTCACGACGGACCACGTCATCGCCGCCACCGGCTTTCGCGCGAGCACCGACCGCCTCACCGTCCTCGCCCCCGAGCTCCACGCCCGCCTGCGCTCCCTCACCGACGGCACCCCGTACGTCGGCGACCGCTTCGAGACCTCGTGCCCCGGACTCTTCCTGGCCGGCCTGACGACCGCGTCGAGCTTCGGCCCCGCCATGCGCTTCGTGTACGGGGCGGCGTTCACCGCGGAGCGTCTGGTGCGGGGCGTGGAACGGCACGTACGGAGCGGTCGGCACGCCGCCTTTCCCGCGCAGTCCCAGCCGTGTGCCGAGCCGGTGTGGTCCGGCCGCTCTTCTGAGTGACAGGGCGGGCGAACGGGTGAACCGCACTTCCGCCGCGGGGCATCCGGTGGTGCACTGAAAACGCTTGATTGGGACAGCTCCCGGGTCGCTCCCCGACAGCCGCCGGCATCAATGCCGTGAGGGCGCGACACCACCGCAGGGCTGATCGCCACCTCCTTATGCGCCGGCAGGAAATCCGCTCCTCGGAGCATTCCTGTCGGCGCACTGCTGTGCCCGGAACGACGAATTCCCCGTAACCCACAGCGGGTTACGGGGAATTCGGCGCACGGATTCACGGATTCACGGGGTCACCGTCATCGCCGGGAACCGGTGAGTCCGCGACGGTAGAGGATCGCTCCGCCGAGCAGCAGTCCCATGCTGGCGGCGGCCCCGCCGAGCAGCGAGGAGTCCGCACCGGTCTCGGCCAGCTGCTCCTGCGCGCCGGCCACCTGGACCGGCCGGTCGGCGCGCGTGCCGTGCTGCATGTGGTGGGGCGCGGGGGCCGGCGCCCGGTGCGTGACGACCCGGTCGTCGCCCGGCGTCACGGGGCGGGGCACGGAGGGCATCGCCCGGGGCCGCGGGCCGGGGGCCTCCGGCGTGTGGGCGACGGGCGGCGCCGCGGTGTGGTGGCGCGGGGCGTCGTGGTGCCGCGGGGCGTGGTGGTGGCGCGGCTCCTCGTGGCGGGGGTGGCCCTGGTCCCCGCCCGGGCACTTGTTGCCCATGGCGGGCGACAGGAGCCCGATGACACCGGCGGTGTTGCCGCAGGCCTGGACCGGGACATCCGCGGGGGCCTTGGCGTTGTTGCCGCCCAGCACGCCCGGCGAGTTGGCGGAGTGGCCCTGCGCGGTGGAACCGCTCCCCGTGTGCTCGCCCCTGCCGTGCTCGCCCCTGCTGTGCTCGCTCCGGGTGTCGTCGCTGCCGTACCCCTCGTGCCGGGTCCGCTCCGGCGCCTTGTGGGGCGCGGGCGCGGCCTCGTGCTTCGGCTTCGGCGCGGCGTGCCGCGGCTCGTGCTTCTGCACGGGGTGCGCCGGCTCGTGCTTGGGCGCGGGCGCGGTGTGGCTCGGCTCGTGCCTGGGCTCGTGCTTCGGCTCGTGCTTGGGCTTCGGGGCGGCGTGCCGCGGCTCGTGCTTGTGCACCGGGTGGGCCGGCTCGTGGCGCGGCTCGTGGTGCTGCGCCGCGGGACGGTGCTCGTGCTTCGGCGCGGGGTGGCTCGCCTCGTGCTTGGGCTCGTGCTTCGGCTCGTGCTTCGGCTTCGGCGCCGCGTGGCTCGGCTCGTGCTCGCGCACGGGGTGAGCCTGCTCGTGGCGCGGCTCGTGGTGCTGCGCCGCGGGACGGTGCTCGTGGTGGTGCGCGGCGGGCGCGGGGTGGCTCTGCGGAGCGTGGGCCTGCGGCGCCGGGGCCGGCGGGGCGGGGCTCGGCATGGCCGGGGGGGAGTAGGCGGAGCGGGCGTAGTACGAGGCGCACGAGTTGCCGAACGCCGGATTGAGTCCCGCGGCGGCGTCGACCGAGTTGCCGCACGCGTTCACCGGTACGTCGACCGGGGCCGACACGCTGTTGCCCGACAAGAAGCCTGGCGAGTCCAACGCCTGCCCGTTCGCTTCGGAAGCGGCGAACGCGTGGGTGCCGGACAGGGACAGGATGCTCGTGGCGGCCGCGGCGGAGAGCATTCCTTTGCTGAGGGCCTGTCGCAATCTAGTGGTCTTTCTCTGTCCGATGGGGAGCCGGCCCTGGCCCCGGGAGGGATGCCAGGGCCGGCTGGGCACAGCAGAAGCAGCTGGGCCGTTACGTCAGTCGTTGGCGCACTGGTTGCCGAACGCCGGGTTCAGCAGACCGATGACGTCGACGGTGTTGCCGCACACGTTGACGGGAACGTGGACGGGAACCTGCACGACGTTGCCGGAGAGAACGCCCGGGGAACCGACGGCCGCGCCCTCGGCACCGGCGTCGGCGAACGCCGGGGCGCCCAGGCCCAGCGCCATGACGGCACCGGCGATGATCGTTGCGCTCTTCTTGAGCTTCACAGCTTTTCCCTTCTTTCGGGTCACGTCTAAACGCCGGCCGAGACCGGGCGGGCAGTTCCTGTTCCCGCACCGTGACCTGAGCTCTACTTAACGAGCGATAGGGGCAGAAGAAACCGCGAAGTTGACACCCCTCGGAAGTTCACTCGAATGCGACCCCTACCGAATTGCCCCCGCATGAAGGCATGTTGCGCCCCGACATGAGAAAGCCCGGGCCACCCGCGGAGGAAGGAGAACGGGCGGCCCGAGCTGACTCGGCAGTGCGGCAGATCAGCCGTTGTTCACGCCGTTGCCGGAGAGCGCCGGAATGTCGCTCAGGATGTGCGACAGCGGCTCGTCGCCCTTGGCCTGCGTCGAGTTCTCGGTGCACTGCTGGTTCTGCGGCGCCGACAGGATCGGGATGTCCTGGACGGCGATCGGCACCAGGCCGACGAGGGCGCCGACGTTGGCCTTGACCGGGAGGCCGATGCAGGGCTTGTTGAGCGAGCCCTGGACCGCCGTCAGCTGCGGGCTCATGTTGCCCTTGATGGCGGAGTTGCCGAACGACTGCTTGGCGCCGTTGCCGCTCAGCGACTGGGTGCCGCCGTCGTCACCGATGGCCATCGCGGCAGGCGAAGCGGCAGCAGAAATACCAACGACGGAGACGGCGACCGCGGCCGCTGCCATTGCCTTCTTGAGCATTTGATGTTCCTTTTCTGGCGGACGCTCAGGTTACTGCGAGCTGTTCAACTCGCCCTGCCACGTTTGGTTCCGGTCGTTCACTCCATCGGATCTTTCCGTTGTCGCCGTGCTGCCGGGGCGTACGCCGCGCGTCTCACCCCCGTTCGGCATGAAGGTCGGATTATCCTCAGATCATCCGGCCGGTCCTGGAAGGAATTCATGAAACGTGTGAAATGCAAGCCCGCCGATTCCCGTTCCCTTTCCTCGGCGCCGTGGAGCGACCGGGAACTGCGGCTGGTGGCACGCCTGGCGACGGTGCACCAGGAGCTCGCGCGGGTGCGCCGGGAGCGTGCGGCGCTCGTCTCCTACGTATGGCGGCTGCACGGCGGGAGCCTCGGGGCCCCGGACCCGGCCGGCGGGCGCGCGGTCCAGGTCGACACGGCGGCCGGCAGCCTGTCGTGGCGCATCGACGCCGAGGACACGGACCTCCTCGCGGAGTCCGGCGGGCGGGCGCCGGGGCCCGCCGCGACGACGGCCGAGACGCTGACCCGGCTGTCCTTCCTTCATCTGCACCGCAGGGCCAACCGCCCGACTCGATATACCCGGAACACACGGACGGCGGGTGCCGCGCTTGGCAATGGGCCATCGGAGTGAACTCCAGCAACTACTCACCGCCGCGGCAGTTGCTCAGGTTGCTCCTTGGACGGGGCTCACTCAGAAGGGAAAACCTGTGCTGAAGAAGGTTATGACCGCTGCCGCGGTCACGGCTTCCGTCGTCGGCATGTCGGCTGCCGCGGCCCCCACGGCGCTCGCCATCGGCAACGACGGTGGCACCGAGACCATGAGCGGCAACAACGCCATGCAGTCGTTCGGCAACTCCGCCACGTACGGAAACATGAGCCCGCAGATGGCGCTCATCCAGGGTTCGCTCAACAAGCCCTGCATCGGCCTGCCCGCGAAGGCCAACGTCGGCTCCCTCGTCGGCCTGGTGCCGATCGCCGTCCAGGACATCCCGATCCTGTCGGCGCCGCAGAACCAGCAGTGCACCGAGAACTCGACGCAGGCCAAGGGCGACGAGCCGCTGTCGCACATCCTGAGCGACCTGCCGGTCCTTTCCGGCAACGGTGTGAACAACCACTGATTCCTCAACACCGTTCAGCGGGCCGCCATTTGCACGATGGCGGCCCGCTGCGCTGTTTCCACTGTGCTGTTTCCCCTGTGCTGTTACCCCTGTGCTGTTTCCGCGGGGCCGCGCGGGCGGTCAGTAACGCGGCCACGGATCGCGGTCGACCAGGCTCGTCCATTCGGGATCGGGGCGCCCGGGAAGGGTCTTTCCCTGCTCCCGCCAGTTCCTGATCAGGGATTCATAGATGGGATCCGTACGGCTCTCCGGGGATTGTCTGCTCACCGGAATGACGCCCAGCCGCTTCCAGGACCCTGCGCGGTCAGCCATATGTCCTCGTCACGACTGTTCAACGCGGCGAGGGCCCCGGCGGCATGGAGAATCGTCCGAACGACGGACCCGGCGCGTTCAACCGCCTGCACTGCCGTTCGGAATGGCCCATATGCCGTTCCCCGTACGGGAGTTCGTGGAAATTCGGCACGCGAGATCATCCGCCCTGGCGTTCAGCACATTAATGCTCTGAACGGGTCACTGGCCGCAACCGCTGCCCCCTCAGTCAGTTGATCGTCATGCGGCTCCGATGCGGAGCCTCTCTTCGAAGGGAACATCAACACCATGAAGAAGCTGTTCGCGACGGCCGCCCTCGCCGCTTCCGTCGCCGGCATGTCCGCCGCCACCGCCCCGCAGGCCCTCGCCATCGGCGACGACCAGGGCACCACCTCGGTCAGCGGCAACGGCGCCGAGCAGACCTTTGGCAACTCCTCCACGCACGGCAACATGAGCCCCCAGATGTCCCTGGTCCAGGGCTCGCTCAACAAGCCCTGCATCGGCCTCCCGGCCAAGGTCAACGCCGGTTCCCTCGTCGGCCTGGTGCCGATCGCGGTCCAGGACATCAACGTCCTCTCCGCCCCGCAGAACCAGCAGTGCACCGAGAACTCCACCCAGGCCAAGGGCGACGAGCCGCTGTCGCACATCCTGGAGGACATCCCGCTGCTCTCGGGCAACGGCACCGCCAACCACTGATCCGCACGCACCCCGCCGTGGCCGGGGGGCGTCGCCGGGGAAGGCCCGCAGCACATCGTTGACGGCGCCTTCCCCGCCCCCCCCGGCAGCGTCACCCGCCCGCCGCGTTCGGCGGGCACCCCCGGTCGTCTGACGGACCTCTCGGCGTGGTGGGCGTTCGTACGCCGGAACCACGATCACCACCACTTCGGCTCGTGCGACGGCCGCCACGGATGACCGTGGCGGCCCTTGTGCATTTCCTACCTATTCGGGCGAATGGCTCGTACGACGCGTGTGCTCGCACCGTCCCGGGGCAACCGGAAGAGACGAGCCCCACGAGATCGGTGGATGTGATGCGCTGTGACCACTGTCAGCAGGCCGGACGCCGCACTCCTCACCTGCCCCCAGAGCCCGGCCGCGGCCCGGGACGCCGTACGCGCGGTCCTGCGCGAGGGGGACGAGCCCGTCGATGAGATGGCCTTCACCGACGCCGTCCTGGTCACCTCGGAACTGGTCACCAACGCGATCCGGCACGCCGGCGGCCTGCGCGGCTTCACGTGCCGCGTGCGCTCCGGGCACGTCGAGATCGCCGTCGAGGACGGCAGCGACGAGATGCCGGTGACCCGCCCCCGCCCCGCCCTCCTCATGAGCGGCGGCCACGGATGGCCCACCGTCCGCCGGCTCGCCGACGACGTGCGCGTGACGCACCTTCCCGGCGGCGGCAAACGCATCGTCGCCCGTGTCCCGCTGACGGCCTAGGAAGCCGCCCGTCCGGCGCACGGCACCGTGTGGCTACCGGGAAGCCCGGGGGCGGCGGGGTTCCATGGGGTGGCCATGTCTCCCCCCGGAAGGGCCGGTCCCCGCGGTGCAGCGAAGCGTGAAGACAATCCTCGTGACGACGGTGGCCGCACTGACGGCCCTGGCGCCCGGTGCGGCGAGCGCGGCCCCGCGGCACGCGCTCACTCTCGACACCACGGCCCGCACCAGCGCGGACGGCTCGCGTGCGGTCCTCTCGGGCACATACACGTGCGAGGGGTTCACCGGCTCCGTACGGCTGCGGATCGCGCTGCGGACGCAGCAGACGCGGCCGCTCACGGCGGCCGAGACCGAGACGGTGAAGAACCTCTACCAGTGGCTGGGCATCCCCGGCACGCCCGTCCCGAAGACGTCCACGGCGAACACCGCCATCCAGCACACGTTCTCCGCGTCCTGCGACGGCAGCGCCACCGCCCACCCGTGGGAGCGCGGGTTCTCCGGGGCCGGCCCGAAGGGCACCAAGGCCTCGGTCACCGTGACGATGCTGGACATGAACGCCCGTACGCCCGAGGAGAATCCGCTCGCCCGCACCTCGGCCGACGTGACCTTCGCCTGAGCGTACGAGCCGTACGAGCCGTACGACCCCTACGGTTACACGCGGCCGGTCACCGTCACCGAGACCCGCGGGGGTTCGCCGTCGCCGGTCGGCCCGAGGAGGGCCTCGGTCACCGCGGCGCGCACCGCGCGGGTGACGTCCAGGGCGCGGTGGCCCCGGCGCAGGACCACGCGGATGTCGGCGTTCCAGGGTTCGCCGCCACCGCCCGTGACCCGTACGCCCGAGGAGCGGGACGAGGTGCCGAGGGCGGCCGCGGCCCCCGCCGTCCTGGTCAGCGGGTTGGACGCGCGCAGGAGTTCGGCCACGCCCGGGCGCAGGAAGGCGACGCCCGGGGTGCCGAGTACCGCTTCCCGTACGGCCTCGGTCAGCGCGGCGGAGGGGGGTCGTCCGGTCACGGCTGCCGCCTCTCCACGCCGTCGCGCGTGGCGTCGGGATCATGGGGGTCGTCGGGGTCGTCTGTGTCGTCTGTGTCGTCTGTGTCGTCTGTGTCGTCTGTGTCGTCTGTGAGATCGGCGATCGTCACGTCGACGGTCGCGACGCGCATCCCGAGCTCCTCGTCCACCGCCGCCAGGACCCGGTCGCGGACCTGCTCCGCGACCTCCTGGAGGTTCCAGGTGAGGGCCACGGCCACGGAGATCCGTACACGCACCGGCTCGCGCGAGCGGCGCGCGGGGCCGAGGAGCGCCCGGTCCTCACCGGTGAGCGGCTCGATGCGGCAGCTGCCCGCCCGTACACCCGGCAGGGTCTCCGCGGCGGCGCGGACGGTACGGGCCGCCGCGGCCTCCACGATCCACGCGTCCTCCGCCCGCTCGCCCAGCGGCAGGGTGCGGCCCGGCCGCAGTTCGAGGCGCACCACGTCCATGACGCGGCCGACCAGCGCGGCGGCGTCGGGCTCCGGCTCCCCCGGGTCGCTCTCGCGGGCGGCCGAGACGACGTCCTCCAGGCGCCGCAGCGTGTTCAGCGCCTCGGCGCAGTGCGGGCAGGTCTCGGCGTGCGGGTCGGGCTCGCCGTTCTCCGCGCGCTCCCAGACGCTCCACACGTCCCGGCCGCAGGGCAGCAGCTCGTTCGGTTCGTCCGTCATCTCCCGGTCCGGCCCGTGCTCCTCGTTCACCGCCATGCGGCCATCGCCTCCGTGAGATAGCGCCGCGCCCTGAAGACGCGGCCCCGTACCGCCTCCGGACTGATGCCGACCGTCTCGGCGATGGTTTCGTAGGCGAGGCCGTTCAGCTCGCGCAGCACCCAGCACACGCGCTGTTCGGGGGAGAGGCCCTCCATCGCCCGGCCGAGGTCCGCCACGGCGGCGTGCGACTCGGCCACCCGGGAGGGCGACGCCTCGTGCTCGGGGGCCTGCGGCTCGGGCACCTCGCCCAGGTCCACGGAGGGGCGGCGGGCCCGCAGCAGGTTGAGGCACCGGTTGGTGACGATGCGGTGCATCCACGTGCCGAACTGCGCGTCCTTGCGGAACTCGGGCAGCTTGCGCCAGGCGCTCACGAAGGACTCCTGCACGGCGTCCTCGGCCTCCGTGCGGCTGCCGAGGAGGCGGGTCGCGAGCCGCAGCAGGGCGGGCACATGGCGGCGCACGAGCTCCTCGAAGGCCTCTTCGTCGCCCTCCGAGGCCCGTACGGCCAGCAGTCTGTCCTCGCGTCGTGAGGAATCGTCCGCTTCCTCCCGCTCGCCGTCCCGGTCCCCCGGCACACGCGGCTCCTCTCCGTTGCGGCACTCAGGTCGTACTCCTACGACACTGCGGCGTCCTGCCGTGTTACGCGACGCGGGCGGGCGATCCGGAGGAGAAATCCGGCCGACCCGCGTAACGAACGGCATCCGTGTGTGTCAGACAGGAGCTGGGCCGGGCACCCGGCCCCCGAAGGTTTCCACGACGAGGAGATGGCTTCATGGCGACTCAGGACATCACTTCGAAGACGGCCACGTCCGGCGGCGAGGGGACGGGCTTCCCCGGCGCCACCCAGACCGTGCCGGGCAGCACCACCGTGACGGGCCGCACCGGCGCCGCCGAGCCGGCCGCGACCCGCGGCAAGACCTCCATCGCCGACGTCGTGGTGGTGAAGATAGCCGGGATGGCCGCGCGCGAGATCCCCGGCGTCTTCGACATGGGCGGCGGCCTCTCCCGCACCCTCGGCGCCGTCCGCGACCGCGTCCCCGGCGGCCGCCCCAACGTCGGACGCGGCGTGAAGGTCGAGGTCGGCGAGCGGCAGACGGCCATCGACCTGGACATCGTCGTCGAGTACGGCGTGCCCATCACCGACGTCGCCCACGACGTGCGCGAGAACGTCATCGCCGCGGTGGAGCGCATCACGGGCCTGGAGGTCGTCGAGGTCAACGTCGCGGTCAACGACGTGCGCCTGCCCGACGACGACGGCGCGGACTCTTCCGGCGAGACACGCGTGGAGTAGGCATTCCACGTCCGGCCCGGGGTACGGCAGCGATGTCTTCTTCTGTGGTGAGGGGTGAGTGGTGAGCACAGCTCTGGTGGGCATGGTGGCCGGGATGGCCCTGGGATTCGCGGGGTGGTTCGGCGGCTTCGGTGCCTTCCTCCTGGTCGCCGCGCTGGGCGCGGTCGGCTTCCTGGTGGGGCGCCTCGTGGACGACGGCACGGACATACGGGGCTTCCTCGGCGGGCGTGACCGGGGGCGGCGATGAGCACCCCGGCCGGGGAGCGCGGCTCGACGACCGTCGCCGACCGCGCGGTGCGCCGCATCGCGGAACAGGCCGCCACGGAGGCGCTCGCCCCCGACGAGGTGCGGGCCACCCGCGGTGCGGCGTCGGTGCGCGGACGCCGGGCGCGGGTCGCCGTCACCGTGACGCTGCCGTACCCCGAGGTCCTCGACGACGCGGGGGAACGCGTGCGGTCGCACGTCGCCGACCGCACGCACCGGCTCACCGGACTCGCGGTGCCCTCGACGCGGATACGGGTGGGCGGGCTGCGGGTGCGGGGCGCGCGGGACGCGGAGCCCGCCTCGGGTGGGCGGGCGGTCGAGGCGGCGGAGGACGCTCCGGGGGCGGAGGCGGGCGGGCGCCGGGTGCGGCGACCGTGGGGGCGACGGCGGCTCCCGGTCGGGGTTCTGGCGCTGCTCGGCGCGCTGGTCTGCGGGGTCCTTCTGTACGACGTCCTCGCCGTGCACGCCGCGGGGCGGCCGCCCGCGCGGTGGCGGGTGGACCTGCTGCGGTGGCTCACCACGCACGGCCCGGACAGCAGCGCCTGGCCGGGCCTCGTGGCCGCGCTCGCCGTGCTCGCGCTCGGCGTGTGGCTGCTGGTGCTCGCCGTCACGCCGGGGCTGCGCGGGCGGCTCCCGATGCGGGAGCCCCTGCCGGAGCTCCGCGCGACCCTGGACCGGCGCGCGGCGGCCGCGCTGTTGCGGGACGCGGTGTCGGAGGTGTCCGGGGTCGGCCGGGTGCGGGTGTCGGTCGGCCGCCGGGTCGTCCGCGTGCGCGCCGGGCTCACTTTCGGCCAACTGGACGTGGCGCGGCGGGCGGTGCGGGACGTGGTGGAACGGACGGTGACGTCCTGGGGCACGGCACGACAGCCACGGCTGCGGGTACGGGTGGATACGGAGCCGGTGTGGCGGGACGTGGTGGGGGTGGATACGGGTGCGGGGGTGGCTCCTGTGGGCGGAGGGGCGGCCCCTGCGGCGCCCGTAGGGTCTGCGGCGTCCGTGACCGGTGACCGTTCCGGGCAAGGCGGCGGTGGTCGATGAGCCGGATGCGTGGTGGGGTCAACCGCACCGCCCTGGTCTGCGCGGCGGCGGCGCTGATCGGTGCGGGGGCCGGCCTCGCGTCCGCGACCGACCCCGTACGGGACCGGCTGCCGGCCGGCTCGCCGCGGCTCGGCGCCGACCGGGTGTGGCTCGACGCGGACGACCTGAGCCGTTGGCGCGGCCACGACGGGTGGACGGCGCTGGTCGTCGCCGCGCTCTCCGTCGGCGTACTCCTGTTCCTCGGCTGGGCCCTCGCGCAGCTCCGCGACGGACGGCTGCGGGAACTGCCCCTCGGCCACCCCGACATCACCCTCTCCGGGCCCGCGCTCGCCGCGGCGATGACCGAACGGGCCCGCGCGGTCCAGGGCGTCACCCACGCGCGCGTACGCCTGCGCGGAAGCCGGCGGGGGCTGCGCGCCCGGATCACGGTCGTGCTGCGGGCGGACAGCGCCCCGGAGGACGTACTGCGCCGGCTGGCCCGGGAGACGGTGGCCGAGGCGCGCGCCGCGGTCGCTCCCCGGCCGCTGCGCGTCGACGTACGGCTCAGGTCTCGGTGAGCATGCCCGAGCGCAGCTTGGCGAGGGTGCGCGTGAGCAGGCGCGAGACGTGCATCTGGGAGATGCCGAGCACCTCGCCGATCTGCGCCTGGGTCATCTCGCGGCCGAAGCGCATCTCGATGATGTGGCGCTCGCGCTCGTCCAGTTGCTCGATGAGGGGCGCCAGGGTGTGCAGCTCCTCGAAGAGGTCGAGCGCGGGGTCGTCCTCGCCGAGGACGTCGGCGTAGTCCCGTCCCTGGGTGCCGTCGTCCTGGCCGACGGGCACGTCGATGGAGCCCGCCGTATAGCCGTTCGAAGCGACGAGGCCGTCGTTGACCTCGCGCTCGGTGAGGTCGAGGTACTCGGCGAGCTCGCGCACGGTGGGCTCGCGGTCCAGCTCGCCGCCGAGCTGCTCCTTGGCCTTGGCCAGGTCGACCCGGAGCTCCTGGAGGCGGCGCGGCACGTGCACGGCCCAGGTGGTGTCGCGGAAGAACCGCTTGATCTCGCCGGTGATGTAGGGCAGCGCGAAGGTGCTGAACGCGACGTCACGGGAGAGCTCGAAGCGGTCGATGGCCTTTATCAGGCCGATCGTGCCGACCTGCACGATGTCGTCGGAGTCCGTGCTGCCGCCGCGGAACCGCGCGGCCGCGAACTGCACGAGCGACAGGTTCATCTCGATCAGGGTGTTGCGCGCGTACTGGTACTCGTGGGTGCCCTCTTCGAGGGTCTGGAGCCGGTCGAAGAAGATCTTCGACAGGGCGCGCGCGTCCTGCGGCGCGACCTTGCCCGCGTCTTCGACCCACGGCAGTTCGCTGCCGGACATCTCTTCCCGGGAGCCCGCGGGGCGCGCTGCCTCATGCGTAGACGCTGCAGTCAACTGTGTAGGCGGCCTCACAAGTTCACCTTCGGTCGGGGACATCGAACGGGGACGACAACTGCCGCCTGCCCATTTCCGCCCAGGTTAAGCGCCTCGCGGACGAGGGAGTTCACCGACCCGGCCTCCGCGGCGGCCTCCGGCCCGGCTTCCGGCCCGCCGCCCCGTTCCGCTCGCCGTTCCGTGCTGTCACCATGCGGAGTCCAGGGTGCGGGGGGTACGCCCTCGGCGGGGCGGACGGGGAGGCGCAGATGCCAGAGGTGTTCCTGCGACGGCTGAGCCGTTGGCAGGCGGAGCAGCAGCGTGAGGCCGTGGCCGATCTCTACGTAGAGGCCTTCCGGGGCTCGGGCGGGGCCGGGCAGGGCAGTCGGCAGGACTTCCTGCGGCGGTTCGAACATGACGTGCAGCAGACCGACTTCGACATGGTGGTGGCCGACGCGGGGGGCCTCGTCGGCTGCCTCTACGGCTACCGCGCCGAGCGCAGCGGCGAGTGGTGGGAGGGGTTCCGGGGCGTCCTGCCCGCGGAGGTCGCGGAACAGACCGCGTCGGGGCGGGTGTTCCGGCTCGGCGAGCTGATGGTGGCGCCCGCCGGGCGCAGGACGGGGGTGGCCTCCCGGCTGCGGACGCTGCTTCTGACCCGGCACACGTCCGAGGTCGTCGTGACCGTCATCAAGCGGGACGACGACGTGGGCCGTGAGGTGCTGCGGGCGTGGGACTGGCGGGAGCTGGGCGAGTTCGCGCCGGAGCGAGAGGGCTGGCTGCGGCCGCCGTCGCCGCTGCCGTGAGGGTGGGGGGTGCGGGGCGCACGTACGCGGTTCGTAAGCGGTTCGTACGCGGGCCGTACGCGGGGGCCGGAAAGTTATCCACAGGCTGGGGACTCCCGTCGGCGGTTTGTCGGCGGGGCCGTGCACTATGGGGGCATGAGCGATACGGGTGCCGAGAAGGCGACAGGGTCGACGTCCATGCCGGACTGGGAGAAGCGGTTCAGGGCGCCGAGGGTGTCGCTGCCGGACTGGGCGGAGGACGCCCCGCAGCGCTCCCTGTTCGTGTCGAACGCGACGGGGACGTACGAGTTGTACGCGTGGGACCGGGCCACCGGCGCCCAGCGCCAGGTGACCGACCGGCCGAACGGCACGACGGACGGCGTCCTGTCGCCGGACGGCGAGTGGATCTGGTGGTTCAACGACAAGGACGGCGACGAGTTCGGCGTGTGGATGCGCCAGCCCTTCGGCGGCGGACCCGACGAGCCCGCGGTGCCGGGCCTGGAGGCCTCGTACCCCGCGGGGCTCGCCCTCGGCAGGGACGGCGGGACGGTGATCGTCGGCCGCTCGACGGACGAGGAGGGCTCGACGATCCATGTCGTACGTCCCGGCGCCCCCGCCCCCGTGGAGGTGTACCGCCACCGTGAGTCGGCCGGCGTCGGCGACCTCTCGCACGACGGCGCGCTGATCGCCGTCGAGCACACGGAGCACGGCGACGCGATGCACTCCGCGCTGCGGGTGATCCGCGCGGACGGCTCGACCGTCGCCGAGCTGGACGACACCAAGGGCGGCACGGTCGAGCTCGGCCTGGAGGTCCTCGGCTTCGCGCCGGTCGACGGCGACACGCGCCTGCTGATCGGGCACCAGCGGCGGGGCCGCTGGGAGCCGATGGTGTGGGACGTGGCGAGCGGCGAGGAGAGCGACCTCGCGCTCGGCCTGCCGGGCGACGTGAGCGCCGAGTGGTACCCCGACGGCTCGGCCCTGCTGATCGCGCACGGCTTCGAGGCGCGCGGCGAACTGTTCCGCTACGACCTCGCCTCGCGCGACCTGGTCCGCATCGAGACGCCCGCGGGATCGGTGTCGGGCGCGACGGCCCGCCCCGACGGCACCGTGGAGTACATGTGGTCCTCCGCCGCCGAGCCGCCGGTGGTCCGCTCCACGTCGGGCGACGTGGTCCTGGACCCGCCCGGCATGAAGGCGCCGAAGTCCGTCCCCGTGGAGGACGTGTGGGTGGAGGGCCCCGGCGGCCGCATCCACGCGCTCGTGCAGCGCCCCGCGGGCTCCTCGGGTCCGCTCCCCACCGTCTTCGAGGTGCACGGCGGCCCCACCTGGCACGACAGCGACTCCTTCGCGGCGGGCCCGGCGGCCTGGATCGACCACGGGTACGCGGTGGTACGGGTGAACTACCGCGGCTCGACCGGGTACGGCCGGGAGTGGACGGACGCGCTCAAGCACCGCGTCGGCCTCATCGAGCTCGAGGACATCGCGGCGGTCCGGGAGTGGGCGGTGACGTCGGGCCTCGCGGACCCCGACCGCCTGGTCCTCTCGGGCGGCTCCTGGGGCGGCTACCTCACCCTGCTCGGCCTCGGCACGCAGCCGGACGCCTGGGCGGTGGGCCTGGCGGCGGTGCCCGTCGCGGACTACGTGACGGCGTACCACGACGAGATGGAGGCGCTGAAGGCGATGGACCGCACGTTGCTCGGCGGCACGCCCGAGGAGGTCCCGGAACGGTTCCGGGCGTCGTCCCCACTGACGTACGTGGACGAGGTGAAGGCCCCCGTCTACATCTCGGCGGGCGTCAACGACCCCCGCTGCCCGATCCGCCAGATCGACAACTACGTGGACCGCCTGACGGCACGGGGCGCGACCCACGAGGTCTACCGCTACGACGCGGGCCACGGGTCACTGGTCGTGGACGAGCGGATCAAGCAGGTGCGGTTGGAGTTGGACTTTGCGGGGCGCCATGTGCGGGGGGCTTGAACGGGGCCTGTGCCTGGCGGCGGCTTAGGGGTGACGTCCCCTTGCGGGGGGCTGAGGGGTGACGTCCCCTGCGGGGGGCTAGTCGCCTGCGGCGGGCTATGGCTTCGCCGGTGGGGGTGCCGGTTGGGGCGGCCCGCTGAGGCCGGGGGGGGTGGTTCGCCGCCTGCGGCGGCCTGGCCCGCCGCTCCGCGGCGGATTGATCCCACCCACCCACCCGTTCACCCGGCACCGTCCTGTGCGGGGAGGCCGGGTGGGTGGGGGTTCACCTGGCGTGGCGGTGCGGCGGGCTCGTACCTGCACGGGGCGGTGCGGGGTAAACGGGTGGACGGGTGGGGCAGGCCGCCGCAGGCGGCGAACCCGCCCCGGGGCCCCCTCCGGCACAGGCTGAGCGTGCAGGCCCCTACCCGCACCGGACGGTGCGGGGTAAACGGGCGGGTGGGTGGGAGGCATCCGCCGCGCAGCGGCGGGGCAGGCCGCCGCAGGCGGCGAAGGATCCCTCCGGCGCAGGCTGAGCGTGCGGGCCCCTACCCGCACCGGACGGTGCCGGGTAAACGGGTGGGTGGGTGGGAGGCTTCCGCCGCGCAGCGGCGGGGCAGGCCGCCGCAGGCGGCGCCCCCCCCCCGGCCGCAGCGGGCCCCGGGGCGGCGGGCCCACCGGCCGGCGCCCAGCCCGCCGCAGGCGACCCGCCCCCGCCCACGGGACCCCCACCCGCAGGGTGACCCAGGGACCCCACGGCTCAGCCCCCCGCAGGGGCCCCGTACCGTGGAAGTGTGTACCGGTTTCTGCTGACGCCCCGCTGGTGGGGGATCAACGTCTTCGTCGTGCTGGCCATCCCCTTCTGCATTTTCATGGGCTCCTGGCAGCTCGGCCGCTTCGAGGACCGCGTACAGGACCACGAGTCCGCCAAGGACCAGGTCGCCGAGCAGGACAGGGAGCGGAACACCGAGGGCAGGCCCCTCGACTCGCTGCTCCCCGTCGACAAGGAGACCTCGGGCGAGCAGGCCACGGCCACCGGTCGCTACGGCAAGCAACTCCTCGTACCCGACCGTGAGTTGGACGACAAGCGCGGCTTCTACGTCCTGACGCTGCTCCGTACGGACGGCGGAAAGTCGCTGCCCGTCGTCCGCGGCTGGCTCCCCGGCGACGCGAGCGCCGCGAAGGCCCCGGCCGCCCCCCAGGGCGAGGTCACCGTCACCGGCGCGCTGCAGGCCTCGGAGAGCCCCGGCTCCAACGGGGTCAGCGCCGCGGGCGGCCTGCCCCGGGACCAGCTGGGCGCGATCAGCTCGGCGTCGCTCGTCAACCTCGTCCGCGACGACATGTACGACGCGTGGATCACCCTCGGCAAGGCCGACTCCGGCATGAAGGCCGTCCCGGCCGCCGCGCCCAACAACACCGGGCTCGACCTGAAGGCCTTCCAGAACCTCGGCTACACCGGTGAGTGGTTCGTCTTCGCCGGGTTCGTCGTCTTCATGTGGTTCCGTCTCTTCCGCCGCGAGGCCGAGTTCGCCCGCGACGCCCGCCTGGGCCTGCTCCCGGACCCGGACCCGGACCCGGAGGCGAACGAGGAGACGGCCGAGGGCAGCCGGTCCGTCGGGGCCTGACCAGCCCCGCCCCCCACACCCTCACACCCACGCCCTACGACGCCGGCAGGATCCCCGTCCGGTACACCGTCCCGGCGCACGCGTTCGGAATCGTCGCCCCCGCCGAGGGCGAGCCCGCCTCCGCGGTCAGGGAGACCACCACGCTGCCGTCGACCACACCGCCTTCGACGCGTCCCAGCTGCGGTTCCACGCCCTCGGGCGTGCCGCCGTCCGGGGAGCCGGTGGTGCCCTCCGACGGGGAGGGGTTGGGCGTCGGCTCGCCGCCGTCCGAGGGGCACGAGTCCGACGGCACCCAGACGAACCGCACCTCGTACGCCGCTCCGGGCTGCAGGACGAACGGGCTGGCCTCCTGCGAGGGGTCCGGCAGCCGGGTCGCCGCGTCGCCCGCCGTGTGGTCGACCACGGTGATCTTCGCGGGGTCGGCCCCGCCCTGCGCCACCGTACCGACGGCGCCGGCCGCCTCGACCGTACAGCTGCTGTCGGAGACGTTGGAGACGCGGAACGAGCCGTAGACCTTGTTGTCGGCCTCCGCCGTGCCCGCGCTGCCCGTGGCGCCGAGCTGGGTCGCGGCGCACGCCGGTGAGCTGGCGGCCTCGGAGGTGGAGGGGTCCGGCGATCCCGTACCGCCGCCGCCCGTGCCACCCTTCGCCTTGCCGTCCCTCTTGCCCTTCTTGTCCTTCTTGTCCTTGCTCTTGGACTTGCCGGGCTTCTGGCCCGCACCCTTCTCGCCGCCGTCGGGGCCCTTGCCCTGGCCCGAACCGCCCTGGGCGTCCTGGCTGTTGCCGGCGATCGAGGTGCGGTCGTCCGAGTCGCCGCCCGAGTTGGTGACGTGCACCAGGGCGGGGACGGCGGTGCCGATGAAGAGCGCGGCGGCGGCGAGGCCGACGACGGCCTGGCGCTTGCGGGCCCTGCGGGCGGGGACGGCCTGCCGCAGGTGGTCGAGGGAGCGCTCGCTCGGCTCGATCTCCTCCACGGCCTGCCGCATCATCCGCCGCAGCGCGAGCTCGTCGGACCCGAACAGGTCGGAGCCGGAGTCGGAGCCGGAGTCGGAGTCGGGGTCGGGGTCGGAGGCAGGGGTGGAACCGGCTCCGGTCGGGGCGGTCGAGCGGTCACCCGCCCCGGAACCGCCCCGTTCGAAACCGCCCCGTTCGAAACCGCCCTGTTCGGAACCGCCCTGTTCGGGCCCGCCGTCCTCGGGGCCCCCGCCCTCGGGGCCGTCGTGGTTCACGTCTGCGTCCCTGCCATGCCGATCAAATCCGCCCTGCTCATCACGCTTGCGCTCACTCATGCCGGCGCCTCCATGGCGACCCTCAGGGCCGCGATGCCGCGCGAGCCGTACGCCTTCACCGAGCCGAGCGATATGCCCAGGGTCTCGGCGACCTGCGCCTCGGTCATGTCGGCGAAGTAGCGCAGCACGAGGACCTCGCGCTGGCGCCGCTGCAGTCCGCGCATGGCCTTGATCAGCTCGTCGCGTTCCAGCTGGTCGTACGCCCCCTCTTCCGCGCTCGCCATGTCGGGCATCGGCTTCGAGAGAAGCTTGAGCCCGAGGATCCGGCGGCGCAGCGCGGAACGGGAGAGGTTGACCACGGTCTGGCGCAGGTACGCGAGCGTCTTCTCCGGGTCGCGCACGCGCTTGCGCGCCGAGTGCACCCGGATGAACGCCTCCTGGACCACGTCCTCGCAGGACGCCGTGTCGTCCAGGAGCAGCGCGGCGAGACCGAGGAGCGACCTGTAGTGGGCGCGATAGGTCTCGGTGAGATGGTCGACTGTGGTGCCCGCGGTCACGCGCAAGTCATCGCCCTCGCGCTGCGCCGGAATGCGGGCGGGCCGCGCTGCGGGCATGGGTGCGATCACCGGCATGCCACCGGTCGTGCGGGGTCGGCGAGGCGGACGCAGCGCCGCCGCGCCTCTCGCCTGTACCGCTGTGAAGTCGAGTACCTCTGCCACGCTTGTTGGACACGCTTCCCCCCATCAGGGTTGTACGCATCCGGGATCGCGTTTGCTGCATGCTCCGTGGGCACCGCTCGTGACGATGCATCAAATGCCCCCATGCGTACCAGCTCTTCCCCTATGCCCCATTTTTTCGACAGCGCTCGGGCCACCCCTGAGGGCGACCGCTAAAGACGCCCCCCGTCCCGCCGTCGGTTGCATTGATCAGACGCGAATCTTCGAACGCGGAGCTGGTCCAGTTCAAGCGATCGCCGTGACCAAGTTGGACACAGAACTTACACAGATCCCTCATAGGGTTCCGCTTCAGGGTGGTCCGTACCAATCAGTCGACGCCACCACGCCGCCGTACCTGTGCCCCGCGCCGTACCTGTGCCCCGCGACGGTTCAGCCGGCGGCCGTGAGCTCCGCGGCCACCAGCTCCGCGATCTGCACGGTGTTCAGCGCCGCGCCCTTGCGCAGGTTGTCCCCGCACACGAAGAGCTCCAGGGCGGTCGGGTCGTCCAGCGACCTCCGTACCCGGCCCACCCAGGTCGGGTCGGTGCCCACCACGTCGGCGGGGGTGGGGAACTCCCCGGCGGCCGGATCGTCGAACAGTACGACGCCGGGGGCGGTGGCGAGGATCTCGCGCGCCTTGTCCACCGTGACCTCGTCCTCGAAACGGGCATGAACGGTCGCGGAGTGGGTGGTCACGACGGGCACCCGGACACAGGTGGCGGCGACGCGCAGACCGGGAAGGCCGAGGATCTTGCGGGACTCGTCCCGCACCTTCATCTCCTCGGAGGACCAGCCGTCGTCCCGCAGGGTCCCGGCCCACGGCACCACGTTCAACGCGACCGGCTCGGGGAAGGGACCGGTGTCGTCACCGACCGCGCGGCGTACGTCGCCGGGGCTGGTGCCCAGTTCCGTGCCCGCGACGAGGCGCAGCTGGCGGCGGAGCGTTTCGATGCCCTCGCGGCCCGCGCCGCTCACCGCCTGGTACGAGGAGACGATCAGCTCGCGCAGGCCGAACTCGGCGTGCAGCGCGCCGACGGCCACGATCATCGAGAGGGTGGTGCAGTTGGGGTTGGCGACGATGCCGCGCGGCCGCACGCGCGCGGCGTGCGGGTTGACCTCGGGGACCACGAGCGGAACGTCCGGGTCCATCCGGAAGGCGGCGGAGTTGTCGATGACGACGACGCCCTTGGCGGCGGCGACGGGCGCCCACTGCGCGGCGACCTCGTCGGGTACGTCGAACATGGCGACGTCGACCCCGTCGAAGACGTCCTCCGACAGGGCAAGGACCTCGGTCTCCGCACCGCGCACGGCCAGCTTCCGGCCGGCCGAGCGCGGTGAGGCGACGAGTCTGATCTCGCCCCAGATGTCTGCGTGCTGCGACAGGATCTGGAGCATGACCGTGCCGACGGCCCCGGTCGCTCCGACGACCGCGAGCGTCGGCTTCCGGTTCATCGCCCGGTGCCTCCATAGACCACGGCCTCGTCCGTGTCGGAGTCGAGACCGAAGGCGGTGTGCACGGCCCGTACGGACTCGTTCACGTCGTCGGCGCGCGTGACGACCGAGATGCGGATCTCGGAGGTCGAGATGAGCTCGATGTTCACGCCGGCGTCGCTGAGCGCCTCGAAGAAGGTCGCGGTGACGCCCGGGTTGGTCTTCATGCCCGCGCCGACGAGGGAGATCTTCGCGATCTGGTCGTCGTAGCGCAGCGAGTCGAAGCCGACCGACTGGCGGGTCTTCTCCAGGGCGTCGATGGCCCGGCGGCCCTCGGCCTTGGGCAGGGTGAACGAGATGTCGGTCAGGCCCGTCGAGGCGGCCGACACGTTCTGCACGACCATGTCGATGTTGACCTCGGCGTCCGCGATGGCGCGGAAGATCGAGGCGGCCTCGCCCGGCTTGTCCGGCACACCGACGACCGTGATCTTGGCCTCGGAGGTGTCGTGCGCGACACCGGAGATGATGGCCTGCTCCACCTTGCGGTCCCCTTGCGGTTCGTTGCTGACCCAGGTGCCCTGCAGCCCGGAGAACGAGCTGCGGACGTGGATCGGGATGTTGTAACGACGTGCGTACTCCACGCAGCGGTGGAGGAGCACCTTGGACCCGGAGCTCGCGAGCTCCAGCATGTCCTCGAACGAGATCCAGTCGATCTTCCGCGCCTTCTTCACCACACGGGGGTCGGCGGTGAAGACGCCGTCCACGTCCGTGTAGATCTCGCAGACCTCTGCGTCGAGGGCGGCGGCGAGGGCGACGGCGGTCGTGTCCGACCCGCCGCGGCCCAGCGTGGTGATGTTCTTGCCCTCCTGGCTGACGCCCTGGAACCCGGCGACGATGGCGATGTTGCCCTCGTCGATCGAGGTCCGGATGCGGCCCGGGGTGACGTCGATGATCCGCGCTTTGTTGTGGACGGAGTCGGTGATGACGCCGGCCTGGCTGCCCGTGAACGACTGGGCCTCGTGGCCCAGGTTTTTGATCGCCATGGCCAGCAGGGCCATGGAGATGCGCTCACCAGCGGTCAGCAGCATGTCGAATTCACGTCCGGCAGGAATCGGGGATACCTGTCCGGCGAGATCGATCAACTCATCCGTCGTGTCGCCCATCGCCGACACCACGACAACGACCTGATGGCCGTTCTTCTTGGCGTCGACAATTCTCTTGGCGACCCGCTTGATGCCCTCGGCATCGGCTACGGAGGAGCCTCCGTACTTCTGCACGACAAGGCCCACGTGCGCTCCTCGCTCAATCCGTTGTGCGGTCGGCTCAGTTTAACGAGCGGTCGAAATTCGCCTCGGCTATACCACATCGTGAGATGTCCCGCTCACAACCTGATCACCACGGGCGTACGGCCCCGCTCTTCGGGGAGTACGTTCCGACCGCTCGGCTGGGCACATGCCCGCTCCGGAGCGGGCCACTCCGAAAGTGGGGCGGGTCACAGGGTCTGACGGGCTCTGGCGGGCTCGGGCCGGGGGCCTCAGACGGTGTAGTCCTTGAGCTTGGCGGGCGTCTGTGGCTGCCCTTCGGCACCGGACGTCACGCCTTGTCACTCTTGAGGCCCGCCGCGCGACGCAGCGCGTCGACTCGTTCGGTTACGTCGACCTGTGGCGCATGCCGAGGGGCAGGGAGGAACGTCGCCGGAAGGGCCCCGAGGGCGTTCCCCGCCGCTTCCGGCACGAGCTCCGTATAGCAGTCGACACAGAGACCCTTGTCGAGTCGCGCGCCGGGCAGGTATTCCTCGCACATCGTGCACATCATCACGGCACGGTCGATGCGAGCCCGGACGGCAGGCGGCGCCGAGGGCTTCGGGGGCATCTTCCTCTCCAGCCGCGTACGAGCGATCCCACCCGGGTTGTGGACGGTGTCAGGAAGTCCGCAGGTCATGGCCCTGACGATCTCGGTTACGGTGGCCCCTCGCGCCAACCACTCGGCCGCGAGTGCTTCCAGTGCCCGGCAGTCCGCCTCGGAGAGGGACATACGGGGGTCCGTGGCACGGAGACTCGTGAGAGCACGGTACGCGGGGCTCTCCTCCGGCGCGGCACCCGAACGGTCCGGGTTCTGTGGAGCGGCTTCAGCGGCTGAAGGATCCGTCTCCGGATCCGAGTCAGGGCCCCTGAGGTGGGCAAGCCCGCCTTGGTAGGCGGAAGTTACGTCACGTCCGTGCCTGGCCTCCACGAACTCGGTCCACCACTCCACCGATCTGGGCTTTCCCGACCAGTACGTCCTGGTCACCCAGCGCTTGGTGTTGTCCTCGGCGGTGATGTGCTCCTTGACCCAGCGGATGTGCCCGGCGAGGGACAGGCGACCCATTGATGTCCGCACCGCCTGCTGGCCGTAGTTGGGGTGCTCGGACGCGACGGCTTTGTGCCCCATGGCGGCACCTTCCTGAAGGTGGTGGAGGAACGTCCCGATCTCGCCGTCCCGTTGGCACACACGGCCGAAGTCGGCTTCGGTGTGCGGGGTTTCGTCATCCACGGAGCGCTTCCCGTACCCCGTTTTGGCCATCGGGTGGGACGGGGAAGGCAGGGCAGGATTAAGCTGGACACAAGTCACGGTCGATCCTCGTTCGACTCGTAGGACTAGGCCTCGGAATTGGTGTTGGCGCACCGTCCGAGGCCGTTCTAACGCCGCGAACCTAGGGCGGCTTTACGTTCCGGCGCAAGCTGACTACGGAACGTCACTCTTGAGGGTGACGGCACCCTCAACTTCCCTGCGTGGCTGGTTGGTTGGGCTTTTCCCAGCAGTGAACCAACCAGAAAAGAGCTCGGGGCCCGAAGCTCAAGCCCCGGGCTGAACTGCGCCGATGAACGCGGACCACGCGGGGGCGGTGACGGTTATCTCGGGGCTCGCGGGGAGTTTTGAGTCGCGGATGTGGAGGAACTCGCCGCGGTCCCGGGCGACTTCGAGGCAGTTGCCGCCTTCGTCGTCGCTGTAGCTCGACTTGAACCACTTCAGCGCATCACTCACTGGCCATCCACCATCCGCTCGATGAAAGGAGCTGACTTAGCGGGGCTGAGAGCCTCCGTGCGGATCATGCTAAGCCGCTCCGTCGTCGTGCAGACCACTTCCGGGTCATCGCTGAGTTCGCTCATCAGCGGCCCTTCCGCGAAGGCAAGCCTCTCGTGGTTGCGCGTCTCCAGCAGGACCATCGGCCCGAGCAGCGCCGCGGGGATGGCGGATGCGAAGGGGAGCACCTGGAGGGTGATGTTCCGTCGCTGTCCCATGTCCAGCAGGTGAAGCAGCTGCTCCCTGTCCACCTGCGGAGTTCGAAGCACGGCCTCGTACAGCACGTAACTGAAGGCCACAGGCGGGCTGCTGGCCAGCAGGCTCTGGCGCTCCAGTCGCGCGGCGATCCTGCTCTCGACCGTCTCGTCGTCCAATGGCGGATGGCGATTACCGATCAGCGCGGTCGCGTAGGCCTTCGTCTGCAACAGCCCCGGGATCAGGGTCGCTTCGTACGACCAGAGGCTGATCGCCTCCCGTTCGCGCTCCATGAAGTCCTGGGCCCGGGCCGGGAACTTCTGGCCCCGCACGTACCCCTTGGCGGCGCTGAGCATCCCCTGCGCACCGCACAACTCGTCCGCCGCGTCCAACACACGCGGCGTCGGCATGCGGACACCCTGCTCCATCGCCTTGATCGTGTCCGGCGCGTAATTGGCCGCAGCCCCGAGCTCCTCGCGACTCACGTTCGCCTTCATGCGCCACAACTTCAGCTGGTTCCCCCCGTACCGCCACGTCGGGTTGTACTGAACGGACACAGAGCCCACCTCCGACCGGTACACCCCGGCGTGTACCCCCTGGGTCACTACCGAGCGTAACCCGCGCCCCGCACGCTGTAGTCATGACGAACGCAATTCACTGGCCCGAGTGGGTCCCGGTGGCCGGGCACCAACTCCGCGTGTCCGGCGTCCACTTCGACGCCCTCCGCATCCAGGGCGTACGCGGGGAACAGGCCGCCGCCGGCCTGGTCGAGACGGCGGACGGCGACGCGGGCCCGGTCGTCTGCGAGGCGACCGGCTTCCGGTGGATGTACTTCCTCGTGGCGCCCGGCACCGCGAAGGACCACGCCTGGCCGCTCGGCGTACAGCGGTTCGGCGGCGCGGGGTGCCGCACGGTGACGTACATCGGCATCCCCGCCCTGAACGGCAACACCTGGCCGCTCCAGTGGTACTCGGAACCCACGCCGACGGCGCCCTACGTCGAGCCGGGGCGGCTGCTGTCGGTGCTGGGCGATCCGTAGGCCCTACCGGGGACGCAGCCCTCAGAGGTGGGGCTACTTGACCGTCCGCAGGCCCAGCGGGCCCGCGATTTCCTCTGCCATGACCTTGCCCGCCGCTTCCTCAAGGGCGTCTTCCGTCAGGTCCTCGTCCGTGTCCAGGCCGTCCAGGTCCTCCAGGGGCTGGTTCAGGCGGACGTGGGCCACCAGGGACTGGAGGGCGCGCAGGGTGCCCGATGCCGTGGAGCCCCAGTTCGAGAAGTAGGAGAACTGCCACCACCACAGGGCCTCCGAGGTGCGGCCCGCGCGGTAGTGGGCCAGGCCGTGGCAGAGGTCCGCCACGACGTCCGCCAGGTCGTCCGAGATGCGGCAGGCGACCGGGGCCTTGCGGGGCTCGTACGGGTCGAAGACCTCGGAGTAGACGTCGATCGGGTTCAGGAGCTCGGCGAGGCGCTCGCGGAGGTCGTCCACGTCCTGCTCCGGGCCGAGGTCCGGCTCGTACCGCTCGTCGGGGACGATGTCCTCGTGCGCGCCCAGGCGGCCGCCGGCCAGGAGGAGCTGGGAGACCTCCAGGAGGAGGAAGGGGACCGCCGAGTCCGGCTCGTCGCCCTTCGCGACCTCGCGGACCGAGACGATGAAGCTCTCGATCTGGTCGGAGATCTGCACCGCGAAGTCGTCCGGACTGTTGGTCACGGTGTTCAGCGTGGCGTCAGACATCTAGGAGTCGTCTCCCCTCGAAGGCGCGGCCCAGGGTGACCTCGTCCGCGTATTCCAGATCTCCCCCGACAGGGAGTCCGCTGGCCAGGCGGGTGACCTTCAGGCCCATGGGCTTGATCATGCGCGCGAGGTACGTCGCCGTGGCCTCGCCCTCCAGGTTCGGGTCCGTCGCCAGGATCAGTTCCGTGACCGTGCCGTCCGCCAGGCGCGCGAGCAGTTCCCGTATGCGCAGGTCGTCCGGGCCCACGCCCTCGATCGGGCTGATCGCACCGCCCAGGACGTGGTACTTCCCCCGGAACTCGCGCGTACGCTCGATCGCCACGACGTCCTTCGGCTCCTCGACGACGCAGATGACGGTGGGGTCGCGGCGCGGGTCGCGGCAGATGTTGCAGAGCTCTTCCTGCGCCACGTTCCCGCAGGTCGCGCAGAAGCGGACCTTGTCCTTCACCTCCAGCAGGCTGTGCGCGAGGCGGCGGACGTCCGTCGGCTCCGCCTGGAGGATGTGGAAGGCGATCCGCTGCGCGCTCTTGGGACCGACGCCGGGCAGCCTGCCCAACTCGTCGATGAGGTCCTGAACCACGCCTTCGTACAACGGAACGCCTTTCCTGAAGTCCTCTTGAGGGTGTCGGCTCTCTACGTACGGTAGTTGGCCGGGGGGTTTCTTAGAAGGGAAGCCCCGGGATGCCGCCGCCGCCCAGGCCCTGCGCCAGCGGGCCCAGCTTCTCCTGCTGGAGCGCCTGCGCGTTCTCGTTCGCCGCCTGGACCGCCGCGACCACCAGGTCCGCCAGCGTCTCGGTGTCCTCCGGGTCGACCGCCTTCGGGTCGATCACCAGGCCGCGCAGCTCGCCCGAGCCGTTGACCGTCGCCGTGACGAGACCGCCGCCCGCCTGGCCCTCCACCTCCGTACGCGCCAGTTCCTCCTGCGCGGCCGCGAGGTCCTGCTGCATCTTCTGGGCCTGCTGAAGCAGCTGCTGCATGTTGGGCTGGCCACCACCGGGGATCACGATCAGCTCCGTTTCGTACGGGTCCGTCTGGCGGGGTTCTCCGCCTGGAACGAGCCTACGTGGTCGGCGGGCGGGCCGCCCCAGCACTCTCGTCGGCACTCTTTCGAGTGAGATCGGCGGTATTCCTATACCTGATCAAGCGCCTCTTCCGGGCGGAAAAGCCATCAATCCGGTCTCGGGGCCACCCATTGGGCGGTAGGACTGAGCGTCGATACGCGCGATCTCGTAGAGGAGTACCGGGTGAGCCAGCCGGAGATGCAGCCCGAGGGGATGCCCCCCGAGGGGCAGGGTTCGGGGGCCGGTCCGGGTTCCGGGGCCGCGGGTCCGGGTGCGGGTTCGGGTGCGGGTCCGGGTCCGGGTGCGCGGCCGGGCGATCTCACCGGGCGGGCCTTCCCCCTCGGTGACTGGGGCGAACCCGCCGAGCGGCTCGACGAGCTGTACCGCTGGGTGGAGCGGGGCGCCCTGGACACCGCCGCGTGGTACCTCACCGACCGCGGGCGCAAGCGGCTCACGGCCCGGCTGCTTCGGGTGGGCGCCGCGCTGGGCGCCGTGGGCGGCGGGGCGCTGCCGCTGCTGGATCTGTCGGGGGCCGTGGGGCCCGTCGCCACCTGGGGGTTCGTCTCGCTGCTCGCCGGGGTGGCGTGCGTGGGGTGCGACCGGTTCTTCGGGCTCACCTCCGGCTGGATGCGGGACGTGGCGACCGCGCAGGCCGTGCAGCGGCGGCTGCAGGTGCTGCAGTTCGACTGGGCTTCGGAGAGCGTGCGGGAGGTCCTCGGGCCCACGGAGGGCACCGCGGGGGAGGCGGCCGAGCGGTGTCTCGGGGTGCTGCGGAAGTTCTCCGAGGACGTGACGGAGCTGGTCAGGACGGAGACGTCGGACTGGATGGTGGAGTTCCGGGCCGGGCCCGTGCCGCTGGCCATGCAGGCGCTGGTGCCGGGCGGGGGCCCGCCCCGGGAGGCGCCGGCCTCCCCGGGGCGGTTCCCCATGCCGCCCGGGGCCCGGCCGAACATGCCCCGGCAGCGGCCGCCGGAGCCGCGCTGAGCCCCCCCCTCCCGAGAAGGCCCTTCGGGCGCTTCCGTCACTTCCGCCAGAACAAGTGGTGCGTCACGCCGCTCGCGCTCGGCACCACCTCCCGGTGGTACCGGTCGAGCAACTCGTCGGAGGACTCCCACAGGCGGACCCCCGCACCGAGCTTCACCGGCGCGACCACCACGTGCAGGGTGTCGACGAGGCCGGCCGCCAGGAACTCCCGCACGCTCGTCGCGCCGCCGCCCAGCCGTACGTCCTTGCCGCCCGCCGCCTCCTTCGCCCGCTCCAGGACCTCGGCCGGCTCGCCCCCGACGAAGTGGAACGTGGTGTCGGAGAGCGTGAAGGAGGGGCGCGGGTGGTGCGTCAGCACGAACACCGGGGTGTGGAACGGCGGCTCGTCGCCCCACCAGCCCCGCCACTCGTGGTCCTGCCAGGGCCCGCGCTGCGGCCCGAACTTGTTGCGGCCCATGATCTCGGCGCCGATGCCGTGGGCGAAGTCGCGCGTGAAGTAGTCGTCGAGACCGCGGCTGCCGCCGGGGTCGGTGCGGTTCGGCCAGCCCGCCGTGGCCATCGCCCACGCCATCAGGGCGCCCGGGTCGGCGTGGCCGAACGGCCGCTCCAGGCTCTGTCCCTCACCGGCGCCGAAGCCGTCCTGCGAGACGGTGAAGTTCTGGACTCTCAGCAACTGCTGTGACTGTGGCACGGGTGCCCTCTCAGCTGTAGACGATCATCGATCCCTGGGCCAGGCTGCGGGTCGCCGCCGCGTGCAGGCCCAGCCAGACGTGCCGCTCCCGCGCGAAGGGGCTCGCGTCCGCGGGGGGCACCGTCGCGGGCTCCTCCAGGGACGTGGGGGCCTGCGGCGCGGCCGGGGGCGTGGGCGGGTTCGCCGGGTCTATGCCGATGGACGGGGCGACGTACTCCAGCTCGCGCAGGAGCGCGTGCGAGGAGCCGAGCGGGCCGCCGCCTGCGAGCAGTTCGTCGTTGGACAGCGGGGCGGGGAAGTCCACCGGGACGTACGCGCCCGCGTGGTCGTAGTGCCAGACCAGGTGCGACTGCTGTGCCGTGGCGTCGAACATCTCCAGGAGCTGTTCGTAGTCACCGCCGAGGGCGTCGACCGGTGTGACCTCCAGGCCGCAGATCTGCAGGAGGTAGGCGCGGCGCAGGAAGTGCAGCGCGTCGTAGTCGAAGCCCGCGACCGGGGCCACGTCGCCGGAGAGGCCCGGCATGTAGGCGAAGACCGGGACGGCCGGGAGTCCGGCCTCGTGCAGTGCCTTGTCGTAGACGGCGAGCTCTTCGGCGAAGGGATTGTCGGCGCTGTGGCACAGCACGTCGACGAGGGGGACCAGCCACAGGTCGCAGGCCAAGAAGGACTCCTCGGGTCGGTCGAACGGGGTCGTCGAACGGGGTCGGTCGAGCGGGGTCGGTCGAGCGGGTCGGTCGCTGTGCGTCGCCCGGCGTGCAGGCAGCGTAGTCGGGGACGGGTCGCTTGGCTGCCCTCGTGCGCGGTCCGGTACGGGTTGCCCCGCCGCCCTCGTGCGCGGTCCGGTACGGGTTGCCCCGCCGCTCTCGTGCGCGGTCCGGTACGGGTTGCCCGGCCGCCGTCGTGCGCGGTCCGGTACGGGTTGCCCGGCCGCCCTCGTGCGCGCCCGGGTCCGCGGCCGTCGCCGCCCCTCACTTGCCCCGGTGCACGTCCCATATCCATACCCCGTCTACCCACTTTCCGGGGCGCCCAAGGAGGGCGCTCAGGGTGGTGCGCAGCGCGGAGGCGTTCTGTTGCGGCGCGAGGACCAGGACGCCGGCCTTCCAGAACCTCAGGTCCTCGCGGACCGCCGCGCGCCAGGCCGGGGTGATCTCGGGGACGCGGCCGGAGTCGTGGACCTGGCGCAGCAGGTTGGCGGTGTTGCGGGGCGCCGGCCCGTAGATGCCGACGCGGTCCGGGCCCCAGGGGCCGTTGAAGTAGCCGCCCGGGATGCGAAAGCCCAGTCCAGCGCTGGTCTGCCAGTGCAGGCCCTCCGCGTTGGCCGGGTCGGGGACCGGCACCGGGACGAGGGTCTCGTCCTCGCCGACGTGACTGCGCCAGGTGCCCTGCGCGACGAAGGGCGGCACCTCGGCCCGGTCCACGGCCTTCAGAGGCGCGGGCAGGATCGGCAGCAGCGCGAGGGCGACGGCCGTGAGGCCCGCGTACCGGTACGGGGCGCGGCGCGGCGCGGCCGCCAGGCGGGCGAGGGCCAGGGCGAGCAGCATGCCGAGCGCCGGGGCGCACACCATCGCCACGCGCGCCTCGATGACGGACTCGAAGAGCGGGCGCCCGGCCAGCGCGGCCCACGGGCCCGGCAGGACGACGTCCGTCAGCGGGACACGGATCTCGCGGCCCAGCGAGAGCAGCGCCGCCCCGAGCACGGTGACGGCGAGCGCCTTGACGGCCGCGCGCTCCCACAGCCGTACGACGATCGCGAAGGCGAGGGCGACGAGCGGCCAGCCGAAGAACGCGTTCTGCTCGGTGCGGTTGAGCGCGAGGTGGTCGGAGCTCTCGGCGCTGCCCGCGAGGGAGCGCTCGGCGAAGGAGAGGAAGGCGAGCGGGCCGTTGCCCGCGTTCTCGCCGTGCAGCACGCTCTTGTAGCTCTGCGGCCCGAAGAACTGCCAGTACAGCGGGACGGCGACCAGCGGCACGGTCACGGCGAGCGCGACGCCCACGCCCCGCAGGAGCGGGCGCCAGGCCGCCTTCGCCACCTCCGGGCGCACGGCCGCGTAGCCGAGGACGAAGAGCAGGATGCCGAGCGCGGCGAGGAGGAGCGGCTCCTCGCCGAGGAAGATCTGGTACGTGGTGAAGAGGCCGAGGAGGACTCCGTTCCGTACGACGTGGGTGCCCTCGCAGAGCCGCAGCGTCCTGTCGACGATCAGCGGGATCATGAACAGGACGACGAAGTTCGGGTGCGCGTTGGCGTGGCTGACCATCGGGGGCGCGAAGGTCGCGAGGGCGGCGCCGACGGCGGCGGCGCCCCGGTGCGCGACGAGGCGCCGGCGGATCAGCCAGTACCAGGAGACGGCGGTGGCGGCGAGGCCGCCGGTCATCGCCACGTTCAGGGCGACCGCCGGGCCGAGCAGCCAGGTCACGGGGGCGAGCGGCACGGACAGGCCGAGCATGACCGTGTTGGCCATGAGGTTCACGCCGTCCGGGACGTTCTGGAGGGTGGTGAACAGGGGGTTGTGGAGGTGGCGGACGTTGTCCGCCGTCACGGCGAAGAACCACTCCCACTGGTTCTGGTCCTGCATGGAGTCCGGGAAGTAGCGGGAGGCGGGCGCCGCCCAGCGGCCGGAGTAGAGCGTCACGGACAGGGCCAGGAAGAGGAGGCCGACCAGGATGTCGGCCCGGTGGACCGCGCGGGCCTTCAGCACGGTCAGCTCAGCGAGGACCCGTACGTAGTCCAGCGGCCGGACCTTGGAACCCTCCTGGTGGGACCAGCGCACGGGCACCTCGGCGACGGGCCAGCCCGCCCGCCGGAAGTACTGCAGTATCTCGACGTCGATGCCCCAGCCGTGCAGCCTGGACGCGGCGAACGCCTCGCGGGCCCGGTCGCCGTCGAAGAGCTTGAAGCCGCACTGGGTGTCGCGGATTCCGGGGACGGCGACCGTGCGTATCAGGAAGTTGCCGGTACGGCCGAGGAGCTCGCGCAGCCGGTGCTGGTGGGCGCCGATGGACGCGCCGGGCCGGGCGCGGGAGCCGATCGCGGCCGCGTGGCCGTCGGTGAGCGCCTTGTCGAGGTGGTCGAGCTCCTCGATGGGCGCGGCGAGGTCGGCGTCGGTGATCAGGACGCGGCGGCCGTAGGAGGCCAGGACGCCGAGGCGCAGGGCGTGGCCCTTGCCCCGGTTGCGGTCGCCGCGCAGCAGCTGGACGCGCGGGTCGGCGGCGGCCGCCTCGGCGGCGATCTCCGCGGTGCGGTCGGTGGAGCCGTCGTCGACGACGATGAGCTCCCACGCGCCCCGGTCGGTGAGCTCCAGGTGCTCGCGCAGGGCGTGCAGGGTGGGGCCGAGGCGCCGCTCCTCGTTGTACGCGGGGACGACGACGGTGAGGTCGACGCTCATGCGGCGGCCAGCCGCTCGATGAGGGCCAGGGAGTGCGCGTTGTACTCCACGACGATCTCGTGGGCGGCGCACGGCTCGCGGCGGGCCAGGGCGTCGACGAGCTCGGTGTGCCGCGACCACAGGACGCCGCGCAGGTCCTCGCCGCTGCTCTCGCACCAGCGCCGCAGGTGGGTGACGGCGCAGACCCAGGACTTCACGCGCAGCCGGTGCAGGAAGTCGGAGAGGTGGGGGTTGCCGAAGAGGGCGCTGAGCTCGCGCCAGAAGCGCAGGTCGTAGCCGATCAGGACGGTCAGGTCGCCGGCGCAGGCGGCGCGGGCGGCCTCCTCGCCGCGGCGGCGTACGGCGATCAGGGCGTCGGCGACGTCCCGGCGGGCGCCGTGCTCGGCGAGGTCGCGGAAGATGCCGTCGGCGACCAGGCCGCGGGCCTCCAGCATGGCGCGGTACTCCGCCAGGGTGTGCTCGTGGACGCGGAAGCCGCGGTGCTGGTCGGCGTCGAGCAGGCCCTGCGCGGTGAGGTTGACCAGCGCCTCGCGGACGGGCGTCGCGGAGACGCCGTACTGCTCGGCGATCTCCTTGACCGTGAACTCCTGGCCCGGCTCGAGGCGGCCGCCCAGGACCTCGTCCCGTAGGGCGTCGGCGATCTGCTGGCGCAGAGTGCTGCGGATGACGGCGGGGCCGTCGGTGCCGGGCATCTGGGTTCCCCCGCGGAGTCTGACGTGGTCGTCTTGGTCGGGCTCTTTGCTTACGAGCACGTCAGACTACGTGGTCGGGGTCGCGGGGCGGGGAGCCCCGATCCGGCCCCCCCGCCCGGCTGTCACCGCAGGTGAGAACGTGTCACACGGTGTGTGTGAACGTCCGGGTCATACCGTGTGGACGTACGGGTCACACGGTGTGCTCGTCGGCGACGGACAGAGCCTCGTCGAGCGCCGCGAGACCCTCCTTCGCCTCGGCCTCGGTGACGTTGCACGGCGGGACGACGTGGGTGCGGTTCATGTTGATGAAGGGCCACAGGCCGCGCTTCTTGGCGGCGGCGCCGAACGCGGCCATCGGGGCGTTGGCCTCGCCCGTGGCGTTGTACGGGACCAGCGGCTCGCGGGTCTCGCGGTCCTTCACCAGCTCCAGGGCCCAGAACATGCCGACGCCGCGCACCTCGCCGACCGAGGGGTGGCGCTCGGCGAGCGCGCGCAGGCCGGGCCCGACGACCTCGGCGCCGAGCCGGGCGGCGTGCTCGACGATGCCCTCCTCCGCCATGGCGTTGATCGTGGCGACGGCGGCGGCGCAGGCCAGCGGGTGACCGGAGTAGGTGAGGCCGCCGGGGTAGGGGCGCCTGGCGAAGGTCTCGGCGATCGCGCCGGAGATGGCGACGCCGCCGAGCGGCACGTAACCGGAGTTCACGCCCTTGGCGAAGGTCATCAGGTCCGGTACGACGCCTTCGAAGAGGTCGGCGGCGAACCACGTGCCGGTGCGGCCGAAGCCGGCCATGACCTCGTCGAGGACGAAGACGATGCCGTACTTGTCGCAGAGCGCGCGGACGCCGGCGAGGTAGCCGGGCGGCGGGATCATGATGCCGGCGGTGCCGGGGACGGTCTCCAGGATGATCGCGGCGACGGTCTGCGGGCCCTCGTAGACGATGGTGTCCTCGAGGTGCTGGAGCGCGCGCTCGCACTCCTGCGCCTCCGTCTCCGCGTAGAAACGGGAGCGGTAGAGGAAGGGCGCCCAGAAGCGGACGACGCCCGCCGTGCCGGTGTCGGAGGCCCAGCGGCGGGGGTCGCCGGTGAGGTTGACGGCCTGCTGGGTGCCGCCGTGGTACGAGCGGTACGCGGAGAGCACCTTGGGGCGGCCCGTGTGCAGGCGGGCCATGCGGGTGGCGTGCTCGACGGCGTCGGCGCCGCCGTTGGTGAAGAAGATCTTGTCCAGGTCGCCGGGGGTCCGCTCGGCGATGAGGCGTGCGGCCTCGGAGCGGGCTTCGACGGCGAAGGCGGGGGCGAAGGTCGTCATGGTCGCCGCCTGCTCCTGGATGGCGGCGACGACCTTCGGGTGCTGGTACCCGATGTTGGTGTAGACGAGGCCGCTGGTGAAGTCGAGGTAGCGGTTTCCGTCGTAGTCCCAGAAGTACGAGCCCTCTGCGCCGGCGACGGCCAAGGGGTCGATGAGCTCCTGTGCGGACCAGGAGTGGAAGACGTGTGCGCGGTCCGCGGCCTTCACGGCGGCGCCGACCTGGGGATTCGGCTGAGGGGTCATGGGGGTGAGGGTAGATGTCCACGGAGTGGACGGGGTATGGGCGGGGTGTCGGGCGGGGTCGCCGTAACGCGACACACTGTCGTGTGGCCTGGGCGGGGTTCGGTCGCTCTTTCCCTTGCGGGCCGGTGGGGGTTACGCCCTCCGTCCGTGGCTCGGCCTTCCGTGTGGCTCGGGGAGCGGGGGTGTTTTGCGCAGTTCCCCGCGCCCCTGACCCCATCCGTGGCTCGGCCTCCCGTGGGGTCCGGGGAGCCGGGGGTTTGCGCAGTTCCCCGCGCCCCTGGGTGGGGCTCCTGGGCGTCTCCCGTGTGGCTCGGGGAGCCGGGGTCTTTGCGCAGTTCCCCGCGCCCCTGACCCATCCGTGGCTCGGCCTCCCGTCGGGCTGGCGGCAGCCGGGGGTTTGCGCAGTTCCCCGCGCCCCTGGGTGGACCTCCTGGGCGTCTCCCGTGTGGCTCGGGGGGCCGGGGGTTTGCGCAGTTCCCCGCGCCCCTGGGATATCCGGGGCTCGGCCTTCCGTATGGCTGGCGGTAGCCGGGGGCGCGGTGTCTAGGCGGGTGAGGCTCGGGGGTCTCGCCTAGGGGCGCGGGGAACTGCGCGAGCAACCCCCACCGACCCGCACGACGAAGGACGGGCGCAGGCGATCAGCCATCTCCGCCCCGCACGGCGAACGAGGGGGTCAGGTGATCAGGCGATCAGGGGCGCGGGGAACTGCGCAGACACCCCGGCTTACCGCACCGGACAGGGGAGCCGAGCTACGGGTCGCTCAGGGGCGCGGGGAACTGCGCAAACACCCCGGCTTCCCGCACCGAACGGAGGGGCCGAGCTGCGGGTAGGTCGTAGGTCAGGGGCGCGGGGAACTGCGCAGACACCCCCACCCAGCCCGCGCCGCGGCCGGCTCAGTCGTCCGGGACTGGGTGGGCCCTCGGCGTACCCCCCGTACACCGCACCTCATAGTGCAGGTCATCCCCGTCCACGTCGTCCCCCGGCTCCGCCTCCACCCGCGCCACCCTCCCCGGCCCCCGCTCCACGTCGTCGTCGATGTGGAAGCCGTCCGCCGGGCTCCACGAGACCAGGTACACCGTTCCGTCGGCCCGGCACTCCACCGTCGCCGAGCCTCCCGTGAAGCGGACCGTCGAGCGTTCCGGCGCCGGCGCCGAGGAGGAGGGCGCGGGAGACGCGGGCGTGCCCCCCGGCGACGGGGTACCCCGCGACGACCGTGACGGGGACGATGACGCCGCCGCCAAGGCCTTCCGTACCGCCCCCTCGTCCAGCGGACGACTGTGCGCCGCGCCCCCCGAACCGTCGGAACTCGCCAACTGCCAGGCGCCCAGCGCCCCCGCCGCCGTGCCCACGGCCACCCACGCCGCCGTGACGACGGCGTTCCGCCACTTCCTCATGGCGCCACTGTGCCGCATCGTTTCCTAACGTCCGGTTAAGGCCCCGACAAGGGTGCTCCCCACACCTCTGACTACGGTGGTTGTATGGCGCATCTTCTCGTCGTCGAGGACGACCCCCAGCTCCGCGTCGCGCTGGTACGGGCCCTGCGCGACAAGGGCCACGCCGTGGCCACCGCTCCGAGCGGCATGGCGGGCCTGGACGCGGCGATGACCGGCCGCCCCGATCTGGTCGTCCTCGACCTGGGGCTGCCGGACGTGGACGGCGCCCAAGTGCTGCGCATGTTGCGGGCCGTCAGCGACGTCCCCGTCATCGTGGCGACCGCCCGCGACGACGAGACGGGCATGGTCACCGTCCTGGAGTCGGGCGCCGACGACTACATCGTCAAGCCGTTCGGCGCCGCCCAACTGGACGCCCGCGTCAAGGCGGTGCTGCGGCGGCTCGGCGCCGTCGAGACCGAGGAGCCGCTGCGGGTCGGCGCCCTCGCCGTCGACCCGGCCGCCCGCGAGGTCACCCTGGACGGCGCCGCCCTCGACCTCACGCCCCGCGAGTTCGACCTGCTCGCCTACCTGGCCCGCCGCCCCGGCCAGGTCGTCTCGCGCCGCGAACTCCTCGCCGAGGTCTGGCAACAGCCCCTCGGCGGCGCCGACAAGACCGTCGACGTCCATCTGTCCTGGCTGCGCCGGAAGCTCGGCGAGACCGCCCAGCAGCCCCGCTATCTACATACGGTCCGCACGGTGGGCGTGAAGCTCGCCGCGCCCGACGGGCCGGCGGACGGGGACGGCGCCGGGCAGGACGCCGGGCAGGACACGGACTGAACCATGCGCCGCAGCCTCCTCCTGCTCACCGCCGCGACCACCGCCCTGGTCCTCACCGCCCTCCTCGTCCCCCTCACCCTCCTCACCCGCACCCACGCCGCGGACCGCGCCACCGCCGAGGCCACCGCGCGTGCCCAGTGGGTGGCGCACGCCCTCGGCCCCGCACTCGCGACCGCCAAGGAGCGCGAGACCGCGGAGCAGACCGTGGAGAGCGTCAACGGGCCCGACCTGCCCACCACTTCGCTGATCCTCGCGAACGACGACGTCATCGGCCCCCGCGCGCACCACTCCCCCGCCGGCACCGACCCCATCCGCCTCGCCCGCACCGGCCGCGCCTTCACCTACGAGACGAGCTCCGGCGCCCGGCTGGTCCTCGTCCCCGTCCAGGGCGCGAAGGGCGGCACCGCGGTCGTCCAGGTGACGCTGACCGAGAAGCAGTTGTACGCGGGCACGCTCGCGTCCTGGCTCGTCCTCGCCGGCATCGGCGTGGGCCTGGTCCTGCTCGGGCTGCTGCTCGCCGACCGGCTCGGCGCCCGTCTGGTCGGCGCGACCCGCCGCCTCGCCCGCACCGCCGACCGGCTCGCCGCGGGCGATCTGACGGCCCGCGCCGAGCCGGAGGGGCCGCCCGAACTCCGCCTGATCGCGGGCGAGTTGAACCGGCTTGCCGCCCGCATCGACGAACTCCTCACCGCCGAGCGGGAGAACGCCGCCGACCTCGCCCACCGGCTGCGCACCCCGGTCGCCGCCCTGCGCCTGGACGCGGAGACCCTGCGCGACACGGACGAGTCCCGTCGCATCACGGCGGACGTCACCGCTCTTGAGCACAGTGTCGACGAGGTGATCCGCAAGGCACGGCGCCCCCTGCGCGAGGCGCCGCGCGCGGACCTGGCGGCGGTGACGCGCGAACGGGCCGCGTTCTGGGAGCCGTTGGCCGAGGACCAGAACCGGGCCACCCGCGTCACGACCCCGCCCCGCGGGGAGCCGGTCCCGGTGCCGGTCCCCGCGGACGGACTGGCCGCCGCCCTGGACGCGTTGATCGGCAACGTCCTCGACCACACGCCCCAGGGCACGGCGTTCACCATCACGGTCCGCCGTACGCCCGGCGGCGGCGCCGAGCTGACCGTGACCGACGAAGGCCCCGGCTTCCCCGGCGGGACGGCCCCCGACCGCGGCACGAGCGGCGCGGGCTCCACGGGCCTCGGCCTGGACATCGCCCGCCGCACCGCCGAGGAGGCGAACGGCCGCTTCGAGACGGCGAACACGGGGACGGGCGACGGCGGTGACGGCGACGGCGACGGCGCGAACAGTCACGCGCGTACAGCCGCCGGCGCCCGCGTCACCCTCACCTTCCCGCCCGTACCTCCCGGGGAAACGCCGTCCGGACCGCCCGCGCCCACTTGTTGATGCCGAGCTCGGGGCGGACCGCCGCGTACCCACCGCAGTACTTGGTGAAGTCCGCGGCCCGCACTCCGTAGCGGTGCAGCACCCGGTCGGCCTCGGTGAGGTGGCCCTTGGTCTTGGTCTCCACCAGGACCAGGCCGCTGTCGGCGGCGGCGCTGCGGCCGGTCACCGTGTCCCGTACGACGAGCCCCGCGTCACACGTGATGCGCTGCCCGTCGGCGACGAACGTGGCCCGCTGGTAGTCGGTCACCAGGGACGGCGTGAGACCTTCGGGCGCGTCGATGCCGTACGAGCCGCGCAGCACCCCGGCCAGGAAGCCGAGCCGCACCGCGTCCAGGGCGTGGTCGTCCCCTTCCAGGCGCTGGCGGTGCTTGACCGTCTCGCCGCGCCCGCTCTTCAGCTTGATCTCGAACTGCCGCTCGCCGCTGTCCCGGTAGACCCGCTCGCGGATCCGGTAGCGCAGCCGCCGGCCCTGCCGGTGGTCGTGGAACGTGCCGAGCTCGGGGGTGTCGTAGTACGTCGAGTGGTAGCGGAACCAGCGCTTCCCGCCGATGCTGAGCGCCCGGAAGGGGCCGCAGGGCCGCCGCGGGTCGGTCAGCAGGGCCGCGAGGTCCTCGAATATCTCGACCGGCACGAGATAGCTGTTGTCGTAGCGGGCGAGCAGCTCCGCCCTGGCGTTCACTTCGTCGAGCGCGATGGGGTGCGCGGCGAGGGCGGCGCGGCCGATGGCGCGTACGGCGGGGTTCACACGGTCTCCTTCGGGTACCTGGGGGCGATCGTGTCGGACCGGGTCGTGCGTCGTCGTTCCGTCAACTCCCGGGATGGCGCGGAAGGTTCCGGCTGACGGAAACGGACTTCCAGCACCATGAGGTCGCGTACGTAGTCCACCTCCTGGACGGTCCATCCGAGCGGCTCACCGAGGCGCCGGGCCAGGTCGGCCCGCAGCGGCGCCTCCTCGCGGTGCACGGTGTCCAGGGTGACGACGGCCCGACGGTCCCGCGCGAACAGGCGCGGATGGTCGGCGCCGTACATCACCGCGAGCAGCACACCGGCGAGCAGCGCGGCCACGGGCAGGCTCAGGCCGGGCAGACCGCACAGGAGCCCGAGCACCAGGGTGATGAAGTAGTACGCGACCTCCTGGTGCTGCAGGGCGTCGGAGCGCAGCCGCACGATCGAGAGCACGCCGAAGAGCCCGAAGCCGAGGGCGAGCCCGCCGTTGCCGCCGACCGTCCCGAGCCCGGCGACCACCGCGAACAGCGCGGTGTTCAGGGCGAGATACGCCGGGACCAGCTCGCGCCTGCGGTGCCGCGGATAGAAGACACCGAAGGTCAGCAGGGCGACGGCGGCGAGATCGAGGCCCAGGTGGGCGCCGAGGTTCAGGGTGCTTTCCATGCCGAGGACGCTAGGGACGGGCAGGTTAAGGCCGCCCCCTGTGGACGTTAACGATGCGGCCCGGCTTCCGGGGTCCGGTCCCTCCTGGGAACTCTTGACAGCATCCTGTCGCTTTGACAGCATGCTTACGTACGCAGTACAGAGCACAGCCACCCGCCACGGAGGCCGTCATGTCTGTCACGTCCCGCAAACCCGTGCACCTGGCCCTCTACGACACGTTCGCGGACTGGGAGACCGGCCACACCACCGCCTGGCTCGCCCGGGTGGGGTACGAGGTCCGCACGGTCGCCCCCTCCGCCCTCCCGGTCACCTCCATCGGCGGCCTGCGCGTCCAGTCCGACCTCACCCTCGACGAGCTGCGCCCCGAGGACAGCGCGCTGCTCGTCCTGCCGGGCGCCGACCTGTGGGACACGAGCGACGACCTCGCGCCGTTCGCCCGCACCGCCCGCGCCTTCCTCGACGCCGGCGTGCCGGTCGGCGCCATCTGCGGGGCGACCGCCGGCCTCGCCCGCGAGGGGCTCCTCGACGACCGGGCGCACACCAGCGCGGCGTCGGTGTACCTGGCGGCCACCGGATACGGGGGCGGCGAGCGGTACGTGGAGGCGGACGCCGTCACCGACGGCGACCTGATCACGGCGGGCCCGACCGAACCGGTCGCGTTCGCCCGGGAGATCTTCGGCCGGCTCGGCGACGTCTTCGAGGGAAAGAAGCTCGACGCGTGGTTCCGCCTCTTCCACGACTCCGACCCGGCGGCGTACGAGACCCTCAACTCCTGAGCAGAGGACGGCAGATGAACGACGACGCGACCCGGATACGACAGGACCTGCTCAGCCGCACGGCCCTGACCGTCTTCCGGCTGAACGGCCAGTTCCTCGCGCTGTCCGAGGAGCTGGCCGGACCGGCGGGGCTGACCGCCGCCCGCTGGCAGGTCCTCGGCGCCGTCCTGCGCGAGCCGCTGCCGGTGGCCGGGATCGCCCGCGCCATGGGCATCACCCGGCAGAGCGTGCAGCGCGTCGCCGACCTGCTGGTGCGCGACGGCCTCGCCGCCTACACCCCGAACCCGGCGCACCGCCGCGCCAAGCTGCTGCGCCCCACCGACGCGGGGCGGGCCGCCGTGGCGAAGATCGCGCCGGGCCACGCCGGGCTCGCGGGCCGGCTCGCCGAGGCGCTCGGCACGGATGGATTCGAGGAGACGGTACGGGTGTTGGAGCGGCTGTCCGCCGTGCTCGACGCACCCGGCCCGGGGCCCGCCCCACGGCCCCGCACCCAACCCGTTACGCAACCGTAGAGCGAAGCCCGCTCCACCCTGTCGTGCCCGCGCACTATCCTCACTCTGTTGCACACCAGTGGGGGAGGTCGGTGCGGCGATGGAGAAGCTCGTACCCGGAGATCCGCAGAGAATCGGGGCGTACCGGCTGCTGGCGCGGCTCGGCGCCGGCGGCATGGGACAGGTGTACCTCGCGCGGTCGGACCGCGGACGTACGGTGGCGGTCAAGCTGGTCCGCCAAGAGCTCGCCGAACAGGACGAGTTCAGGAACCGCTTCCGGCAGGAAGTGCAGGCCGCACGGCAGGTGGGCGGCGCGTGGACGGCGCCCGTTTTGGACGCGGACACGGAGGCGGCGATCCCGTGGGTCGCCACGGGGTACGTGGCGGGGCCCTCGCTGCAGGGCGTCGTCTCGCACGACCACGGGCCGCTGCCCGAGCGGTCCGTGAACATCCTGGCGGCGGGGCTCGCGAGCGCGCTGCGGGACATCCACGCGGCGGGCATCGTGCACCGCGACCTCAAGCCGTCGAACGTCCTGGTCACCATCGACGGGCCGCGCGTCATCGACTTCGGCATCGCCCGCGCCCTGGAGACGGTCACCGACGGCGGCCTGACCCGTACGGGTGCGCTGGTCGGCTCGCCCGGCTTCATGGCCCCCGAGCAGGTACGCGGGGACCGCATCACGCCGGCGTGCGACGTGTTCTGCCTCGGCTCCGTCCTCGCGTACGCGGCCTCCGGGGCGCTGCCCTTCGGGACGGCCAACAGCGGTGTGCACGCGCTGATGTTCCGCATCGCGCAGGAGGAGCCGGACCTGACGGGGCTCCCCGAGAGCCTCACCGAGCTGATCGGCGCCTGCCTGCGCAAGGACCCGGCGGCCCGGCCCTCCCTGGACGAGATCCAGGAGCGCACGGGCGCGGCGGACGCGCTCGGCGACGGCCGCACGCTCGACCCCTGGCTGCCGGGCGCCCTCGTCGCCCAACTGGGGCGGCACGCGGTGCAGTTGCTGGACTCGGAGGACCCGGAGGACACGACGTCGGGGGCGCCCGCGGGGAAGGTGGGCGCGGTCGACGGCGTCCCGTCGCCGGCGCGGGCCGCGGCGGCGGGGGCGGCCGGGGCGGGTGCCTCGGGGGCCGCATCGGGCAGCAACGGGGCCGGTGCCGGTGCCGGGGACGCGAAGGGTGAGGGTGACGCGAAGGGTGCGGGGGGTGGCAGCGACGGCGGTACGGGTGACGGGCACCGGGACGGTGCGGTTCCGCCCCCGCCGCCCGGGATCCCCGGTCCCGCCGCGCCTCTCAACCACCTGCCCACCATGATCTCCGGACAGGCCCCGCCGCCCACGCCCCCACCGGGCTCCCCGGCGTACGGTTATCCGCAGCAGTACCCCCAGGCCGCCGGCTACGGCTACCCGCAGTACCCCCAGCAGAGCCCCCAGCTGCCGCCCGGCTACGGGCCGACGCCCCCGTACGGGCCCGGCTCCACGCCTCCCTACGGGCCCGGCGCCACTCCCCCCTACGGGCCCGTCCCGCCGCCCGAGCCCCCGCGCCGCAACGGGCGTTCCACGGCGGCGCTGATCGCGGTCGCGCTGATAGTGGCCATCGGAGCGGGCGGCACGGTCTACGCCGTCATGAACGGCGACGGCACCGACGACAAGGGCGACGACGCCAAGAACAGCGCCAACACCGCCCCGACGACCCCGGGCCCCTCGGCGTCGACGCCCGGCCCGAGCAGCGCGAGCCCGTCCCCGTCGGCATCGGACGAGGAAGGCGGCACCGTCCCGGAGAAGTTCCTGGGCTCCTGGAGCGGTGGCCTGGACACCAAGAGCGGCCACAGCACCCGCACGCTCTCGCTGCGGCAGGGCGAGGAGGGCGACACGGTCCTCGCGGTGACGGCGGACGGCCCGACCGACGGCGGCGGCACGTACCACTGTGTCTTCGAGGGCAAGTTGCAGTCCGCGTCCGACGACCGCCTGCACATCGGCCCCACCGTGATCACGGTGGGCGAGCCCATGGCGTCCTGCACCCCGGGCGAACCGAGCGTCGTCACGATCCTCGGCAACGGAAAGCTGCGGCGCGCGAACACGGACGGCAGCGGGGAGCTGACCTACGACAGGAACTGACGCCCCGGCGGACACCGCCCCCCACGTCCGACCCCGGCATCGCTCAGGAGCGGTACCGGGGGAACGTCCCGGTGTCCACCGACCACTGCCCCATCGGCACGGTGTCACCGAACTTGTAGTGGCGCGGGGCGTCGGCGTAACGGGGCCCGGCCGCGGAGGTGTCGGGGCCCGAGTGCACGGTGATCGTGCCGTCACGGGGGTCGATGATCACGTAGACCGGGATGCCCATGCGGGGGTAGTCGCGGAGCTTGGTGATGTGGTCGTTGTTCGGGTTCGAGGGAGAGACGACCTCTACGGCGATGGAGGCGTCAGGGCCGAGCGTGCCGAACTCCTCCTCCTGCCCGTCCCTGACCTCACGGGTTACGACGAGCAGATCCGCCGTCCGGCACATGCCGAGGTCGGGGTGGTGCACGCGGTTCTCCACGAGAGGGACCGCGTCGCGGTCCCGGGACCGGATCTGGAAGACGACCTCCGCCACGATCTCGCCATGAGAATTTGAAGGGGACATCATGTGGACGGTGATCTCCTGGTTCGCAATGTCTGCCCGCACCACGTGGCCGTGGTTGTTCTCTTTTGCCTCGATGAACTCGACGAGTTCCGTGAGCTGCTCATAGGTGACCTGCCGTACCTCTGGCTCCACCGGCTGCGCGCTCATCGGCCTACTCCTCGCTCGGGCATGACGGAGATGCCCTCCCACGGTAACGCCGGTCGCTGTCATGCCCGCAGTCTTGCCGGACACGCGGAAGGGGTGGGTCGCGCTTCCGCGCGACCCACCCCTTCGAGTGAGCTGGTGAGCTGGTGAGCTGGTCAGCTCCAGGGAGCTCCGCTCTAGACGAACGAGTTGATCTCGATCGTCTCGGTGCGGCCCGGACCCACGCCGATCGCGGAGATCGGCGCGCCGGACATCTCCTCCAGGGCCTTCACGTAGCCCTGCGCGTTCTTCGGCAGGTCGGAGAAGGTCTGGGCCTTGGTGATGTCCTCGGACCAGCCGGGCAGCATCTCGTAGACCGGCTTCGCGTGGTGGAAGTCGGTCTGGTTGTACGGGAGTTCCTCGACGCGCTTGCCGTCGATCTCGTACGCCACGCAGACCGGGATCTGCTCCCAGCCGGTGAGGACGTCCAGCTTGGTGAGGAAGAAGTCCGTCAGGCCGTTCACGCGGGTCGCGTAGCGGGCGATCGGGGCGTCGAACCAGCCGCAGCGGCGGTCACGGCCGGTGGTGACACCGCGCTCGCCGCCGATGGTGCGCAGCGCCTCGCCGTCCTTGTCGAACAGCTCCGTCGGGAACGGGCCCGCGCCGACGCGGGTCGTGTACGCCTTCAGGATGCCGATGACACGGCTGATCTTCGTCGGGCCCACGCCCGTACCCGTGCAGGCGCCGCCCGCGGTCGGGTTCGAGGAGGTGACGAAGGGGTACGTGCCGTGGTCCACGTCCAGGAGCGTGCCCTGGCCGCCCTCGAACAGGACGACCTTGTCCTCGTCGAGCGCGTTGTTGAGGATCAGGGTCGTGTCGGCGACGTACTGCTTGATGTTCTCGCCGTGCTCCAGGAGCTGCTCGACGATCTGCTCCGTCTCGATGGCGCGACGGTTGAACACCTTGGTGAGCAGCTGGTTCTTCTGCTCAAGGGCCGCTTCGACCTTCTGCGTCAGGATCGACTCGTCGTAGAGGTCCTGCACGCGGATGCCGGTGCGGTTGATCTTGTCGGCGTAGGTCGGGCCGATGCCGCGGCCGGTGGTGCCGATCTTCCTCTTGCCGAGGAAGCGCTCGCCGACCTTGTCGACGGTCACGTTGTACGGCGTGATGACGTGCGCGTTGCCGCTGATCAGCAGCTTCGACGTGTCGACGCCGCGCTCGTTCAGACCGCTCAGCTCGGAGAGCAGGACCGACGGGTCGACGACGACTCCGTTGCCGATGACGGGCACACAGTCCGGGGAGAGAATCCCGGAAGGGAGGAGGTGCAGCGCGTACTTCTGGTCGCCTACGACGACCGTGTGGCCGGCGTTGTTGCCGCCCTGGTAGCGCACCACATAGTCCACCGAGCCACCGAGCAGGTCGGTGGCCTTTCCCTTGCCTTCGTCACCCCACTGAGCACCGAGCAGCACAAGTGCGGGCACAGGCGTACACCCCTTCCGGGCGGGGCATGTCCAAGGTCAGGGGCCGTAGCCGCCGTATGGGTGTGCCTTGGATGCTGCCCCGGAATAGACGAAGCCCCTGGCGCAATAGCGCAAGGGGCTCTTGCACAAAGATGCTACCCGAGGTCTCAAAGAACGGCTAAAAGAAAGGGCGCACCTTGTCGGCTCGCGACCAGCTCCTAGTCGTCATCGACCCGGTCGCCCGGCGCACGGACGGTGAGTCGGTACGGATCGCGAAGGACGTGCTCGGTGCGGGCGCGGCGGTCCGGATCTGCCTCCCCGACGGGCCCGAGGACTTCACGAAAGCGCTGGCCAGGAGGGGTGCGCGGCGGTTGGTGGTGGTCGGCGACGACCGCGCGCTGCTGCGGGCGGTCGGCTCGCTCCACCGGGAGCGGGAGCTCGCCGGATGCGGGCTCTCGGTCGTCCCCGTGGGCGCGGCGCGGACGCTGGCGCTGGCGCGGGCGCTGGGGGTGCCGGCCGGGGCGGTGGCGGCGGCGCGGGCGGTGCTCGAGGGCGCGGAGCGCCGTCTGGATCTGTTGGTGGACGACAGTGACGGGGTGGTGCTGGGGGATCTGCGGATTCCGCCGGTGGCGGGGGCGGGGGCGGGTTTGTTCGGGCCCGCCGAGGCGCCGGCGGCTGCCGGGGTGTCCGTGTCGGGGGTGGGTGCCGGTGAGGGTGGTGACGGGCACGCGTGGCTGCGGAGCTGTCAGTCGTTCGTACGGACGCTGGCGGCGCGGCCGTCGCGGGCCGGGGCGGGGGCGCAGGTGCCGGCGCGGCTGCGGGTGGAGGCGGACGGGGTGACGCTGGTGGATCTGGACGAGCCGGTGGAGGACGTGCGGGTGTCGGAGGTGTACGGGGGGCTGGCGCAGGTGGAGGTGCGGCGGGCGGGGCCGGGGTCCGGTCCCGGGTCGGGGGCCGGGGCTCTGCGGGTGCGGGCGCGTACGGTGACGGTGTCGGGGCCGGATTTCCGGTATCGGGCGGATGCGGCGGTGGGGGGGCCGGTGCGGAGGCGGACGTGGACGGTGAGGCCGCTGGCCTGGGGCCTGACGTTGCCTCGGTGAGGACGGGGTGCCCGGGGGGGTGCGGGGGGCTGGGGCTCGGCTGTGGGTGCGGGGGCGTGGGGGTCGGCGTCTGCGCCGGGGGTTCGTTTGTGGGTGCGGGGCCGCGGGGGTATGTGCGTACTCGCCATCCACTGTTCGCCACGCCTCGCGGACAACATTGCTACAGCGTGCTCGGTGCTCCGTGCGCACATACCCCCACGTCCCCTCCCGTCTCGTACGCGGGTGCCGGGCCGGTGGGGCGGCTCCCCGCGCCACGGCACGTCGTGGGACACCCCCTCCCACCCGCCCCTACTCCCGCCCTGCGTCGCGGGGCAAACGGGTGGGTGGGTGGGATACATCCGCCGCGGAGCGGCGGGGCTGTTTGGGCCCGCAGAGGGAAGCGAGGGCGGGACCCGTCCACCCCCCGCCGGTCGGTGCGCGGCGCTGCTACACCTCGACCTTGAGCTCCTGGAGGCCCCGGATCACGAAACCCGGGGTGCGGCGTGGTTCCGCCGCGAGGGTGAGGCGGGGGGCCCTGCGCAGCAGGGCCCGGAGCGAGGACGTCAGTTCCATGCGGGCCAGGGGCGCGCCGATGCAGTAGTGGATGCCCGCGCTGAAGCTGACGTGCGGGTTGTCGCGGCGGGTCAGATCCAGCTCGGCGGGGCGCGCGAAGACCGCCGGGTCGTGGTTGGCCGCGCCGAAGAGGAGCGCCAGCTCCGCGCCGCGCGGGACCGTCACCCCGTCGATCTCGATGTCGTCGAGGACCCACCGCTCGAAGAGCTGCAGCGGGGTGTCGTAGCGCAACAGCTCCTCGACGGCACCGGGCACCAGACCCACCGGGTCCGCGCGCAGGGCGGCCAGCTGCGCCGGGTCGCGGAACAGCGCGTACCAGCCGTTGACCGTGGCGTTCACCGTCGCCTCGTGCCCCGCGTTCAGCAGGAGCACGCACGTCGAGATCATCTCCTGCTCGCTGAGCGACCGGCCGTCCTCGTACGCCGCGATGAGCCCGGAGATCAGGTCCTCACCCGGCTCCTTGCGGCGTACGGCGATCAACTCCCGTAGGTACGCCGTGAATTCGAGCGAGGCACGGACCGCGCGGGCCGCCGTCTCCTCGGACGGCTTCAGCTCGTACATGCCGCAGATCGCCGCCGACCAGGGGCGCAGCAGCGGCCGGTCGGACTCCGGGATGCCGAGCATCTCGGCGATGACCGCGACGGGCAGCGGTTCGGCGACCCGCGCGGCGAGGTCCCCGCCGCCGTCCGCCACCAGCTCGCGCACGAGCCGGTCCGCCAACTCCTCCACGTACGGCCGCAGTTGCTCGACCGTGCGCGGTGTGAACGCCTTCGACACCAGGCGGCGGATGCGGGTGTGCGTGGGCGCCTCCAGGTCGAGCATGCCGTGGTCGTTGAGGGTGTGGAACGGCTCGTGCGCGGCCGGCGGTGGCGTACGGCCGAACTCCTCGTGGCTGAAGCGGTGCAGATAGGTGCGGCCGAGGCGCCGGTCGCGCAGCAGGGCCGCGACGTCCGCGTGGTGCGGGACCAGCCACTGGCCGGTCGGCGCGTAGTGGTGGACGCGGCCCGCCGCCCGCAGTCGCGCGTACGCCGGATAGGGGTCGGCGACGAACTCCGGCGAGGCCGGGGCGAAGACCTCGGTGACGTCGAAGGCTGGCTCCATGGCGCGACGCTAGTCCGCCCGCGCGGCCGTGACCAGCCCCCGCCTCACCCCGGCGTCACCAGCCGCGCCTCGTACGCGAACACCGCCGCCTGCGTGCGGTCCCGCAGGCCCAGCTTCACCAGGACCCGGCTGACGTGCGTCTTGATCGTGGACTCGGCGACCACGAGCCGGGAGGCGATCTCCGCGTTCGACAGGCCCTGCGCGATGAGGACGAGGACCTCCGTCTCGCGCTCGGTGAGCTCCCCGTACTGCTGGGCCTGGACCGACGCCGAGAGCCGGGGCGTCTGCGCCAGCTTCGAGAACTCCGTGATCAGGCGGCGCGTCACGGTGGGCGCGAGCAGGGCCTCGCCGGAGGCCACCACCCGTACGCCGTCCGCCAGTTGGCGCGCTGACGCGTCCTTGAGGAGGAAGCCCGACGCACCCGCGCGCAGCGCCTGGTAGACGTACTCGTCGAGGTCGAAGGTGGTCAGGACCAGGACCTTGCACCCGTCCGTGCCGCCCTCTGCCGCGATGATCTCGCGGGTCGCCTCGATGCCGTTCAGCTCGGGCATGCGGATGTCCATCAGGACGACGTCGGGGGCGAGCTCCCGCACCCGCCGCACCGCCTCGCGGCCGTTGACCGCCTCGCCGATCACCTCGATGTCGGGCATGGCGTTCAGGAGCACGGAGAAGCCCTCGCGGACCATCATCTGGTCGTCCGCGATCAGCACACGGATGGTCATGCCAGGTCCTCTCCGGCCGGGTCGAGCCGGTCCGCGTGCGGGACCGGCAGGAAGACGGTGACCTCGTAGCCGCCCTCGGCCGTCGGCTCCGCCGTCATCTCGCCGTTCAGCATCGTGACACGCTCGCGCATGCCCGTGATCCCGTGGCCGGCCCCCGGCGAGGGCTTGACCAGGCCCGTCGCCGGGCCGTTGACGATGCGCAGGCCGAGGCCGCCGAGGACGTAGCCGACCTCCACGCGGGCGTCCGCGCCGGGTGCGTGGCGCAGGCTGTTGCTGAGCGCCTCCTGCACGATGCGGTACGCCGAGAGCTCCACGCCCTGCGGCAGCTCGCGGGCCGCCCCGGTGATCACCTTGTCGACGGTCAGCCCCGCGTCGCGCACGTTGTCCAGGAGCCGGTCGAGGTCGGCGAGCGTGGGCTGCGGGGCGTCCGGCGCCTCGTAGTCCTCGGCCCGCACGACGCCGAGGACGCGGCGCAGCTCGGTGAGGGCGGACACCGCGTTCTCGCGGATCGTCACGAACGCCTGCTCCAGCTCGGGCGGCGGGTTCTCCACGCGGTAGGGCGCGGCCTCCGCCTGGATGGCGACCACCGACATGTGGTGCGCGACGACGTCGTGCAGCTCGCGGGCGATGTTGGTGCGCTCCTCGAGGAGCGTGCGCTTGTCGCGCTCGATGGCGGTGACGGTGCGCTGCACGGTGACCTCGCGCTGCGCCTCGCGGCGCACGTGCACCATCGTGGTGATCAGCAGCGCGAGCGCGGAGAAGAACAGCATCTCCGGGCTGTCGTTCACCGAGGAGCCGCCGAGGAACACCTGCGTCGCCAGCGCGTACGCCGCCGTCCCGAGCCACATCCACACGGCGGTGCGCGGCCCGGTCCGTGCCGCCACCACGACCATCACCGCGATGTGCGCGAAGAAGGGGGCGGGCGCCCACGGCCAGCCGTCCCAGGTGTTGCCGAGCGCCCCGGTGAACGGCGCGGAGAGCAGCGCGATCCAGTAGGCGCCGACCGGCCTGACCAGCGTCATCAGGACCGCGGCGGCGGGGATCAGACCGGTCAGGGCGTACGCGAGGGTGTTCCCGAACCCGCCCATGCCGAGGCCGATGAACAGGGTGATCAGGGCGGCGGACGCCACCAGGGCGTGCGGGAGCCAGGCCGCGTACCGGCGCAGCCGCCCGGGCAGCCGGCCGACGAGCGGCCCGTCGGTGGCCCGGGGCGGCAGCGGGCGGTAGGCGAAGGCGTCGTGGAACAGTGTCTGGCGCAGGCCACCGACGACGCCCACGACCAGGCGGTACTCGGGGCTCTTCTGGCCTCTGGCCTTGAACGGCTCGGTCTTCTCGGTCACCTCTACGACGGTACGGGGGCCGCCGCGCGAGGTCGTCCACAGCAAGACGGGTTCCCCGGGGTCCGTCCCAGGTACTACGGGCGTCAGTACGCCAGCTGTGCGATCTCCTCCGCCACCACCGCGCAGGCGTCCGCCGCCGGGTCGATCAGCGGGAAGTGGCCGACGTCCTCCAGGAGGGTCAGGCCCACCACCTCGCCCGCCTTCGCCGCCGCGTCCGCGTACGCCTCCGCGACCGCCTCGGGGACGGTGATGTCGGTGCGGCCCTGCACCACGGTCGTGGCGATGCCGGTGGGCAGCAGCGCGGCCGGGTCGGCGTACGGGAGCCGCTCGTCGAAGCGGGCGGCGCCGCCCAGCAGCTCCGCGCACGCGCCGCCGCAGACCCCCAGCTCCTGGGCGGCCCGGAAGTCCGCGATGGGCGCGAGCGCGACGACGCCGCGCAGGGGCGCGGGGCGGGCGGTGTGCCAGGGCGCGTCGGCGGGCAGCACGTGCCGCGCCGCCGCCCACAGGGCGAGGTGGCCGCCCGCGGAGTGCCCGGTGACCACCGTGCGGCGCGGGTCGGCGGACGGCAGCGCGTCCCGTACGAGCGCGGGCAGGGCGTCCAGGGCGGCCGCCACGTCGTCGAAGGTCTCCGGCCAGCGCCCGGCGACCGGGGCGGTGCCGCCCTGCGCGGGGATCGGGCTGCCCCTGCGGTACTCGACGTTGGCCACCGCGAAGCCGCGGCGGGCCAGGAAGTCCGCGAAGGGGGTGAGATGGCGCCGGTCGTACGGGGCCCGCCACGCGCCGCCGTGCAGGACGACGACGAGCGGGGCGGGGCCCTCCGCGGCGCCCCGCGGGGCGTAGAAGTCGATGACCTGGTCGGGGTGGTCCCCGTACGCGGCGGTGGTGTCCGGCTCCACGGCGGGATGCGAGAAGGCGGCATCGGCCTCGGCGGCATCGCGGGCCACGGCGGCGTCGTCCGGCATGCGACAACCTCTCAACAGCAGTGCGGCGAGGGGCCCCCGCCCTCCCGGCGCGCGGCAGCGGGAGAACGGGAGCAAGATCCGCCGGACGTTATCAGCCCAGCGTCTCCGCCAGCACCCGGGCGGCCCGCTCGGCGTCGCCGAAGGAGACGTACAGCGGCGTGAAACCGAACCGCAGCACGTCCGGCGCGCGGAAGTCGCCCACCACCCCCCGCTCGATCAGGCGCCGCATCACGTCACCGGCGCCCTCGCAGCGCAGGGCGACCTGGCTCCCGCGCTCGGAGTGCGCCGCGGGCGTGAGGGAGCGCACGCGCCCCTGCGGCACGTACGCGCCGACGCACCGCAGGAAGAAGTCGGTCAGCGCGAGGGACTTGGCGCGCACCTCGTCTACCGAGACGCCGTCCCAGACGTCGAGCGCCGCCTCCAGGGCGAGCGTCGACAGGATGTCCGGCGTGCCGACGCGTCCGCGCAGCGCCCCGGCGGCCGCCTCGAACTCCGGCCGCATCCCGAAGGGTTCGGCGTGCGAGTTCCAGCCGGGCAGCGGCGAGTCGAAGCGGTCCTGCAGCTCCGCCCGTACGTAGAGGTAGGCGGGCGAACCCGGGCCGCCGTTCAGGTACTTGTACGTGCAGCCCACCGCGAGGTCCACGCCGTGCTCGTCCAGGCCGACCGGCAGGGCGCCCGCCGTGTGGCAGAGGTCCCAGACGGCGAGGGCGCCCACCGCGTGGACCGCCGCCGTCAGACCGGGCAGGTCGTGCAGCCGGCCGGTGCGGTAGTCGGCGTGGTTGAGCAGGACGGCGGCGGTGCGCTCGCCGAGGACGCCGGGGACGTCGGCGGGGGCGGCCTGGACCAGCCGGCAGCCGGTGAGACGGGCCGCCGACTCGGCGATGTACCCGTCGGTGGGGAAGGTGGTGGCGTCGACGACGATCTCGTCGCGCCCGTCCCCACCGGCGTCCCGGGCGATGCGGACGGCGGCCACCAGCGCCTTGAAGACGTTCACGCTGGTCGAGTCGCCGACCACGAGCTGCCCCGGGGCGGCGCCGACCAGCGGCGCGATGCGGTCGCCGATCCGCTCGGGCGCGGTCCACCAGCCGCTCTCGTCCCAGGAGCGGATGCGCAGCTCGCCCCACTGGCGGGTGATGACGTCGGCGACCCGGTCGGCGACGTGCGCGGGCAGCGCGCCCAGCGAGTTGCCGTCCAGATAGACCGTGTCGTCGAGGACGAACTCCTTGCGTTTGGCGCGCAGTTCGTCCCGGGCGTCGAGCGCTTCGGCCTCGGCCCGCAGATCGTCCTCGCGGGGTTCAGACATGGCTCCTCGCAGTCCACAGCTCGGGGAAGACGTTCTTCTGCGCGCGCTTCTCCAGCCACGCCACGCCGGCCGAGCCGCCAGTGCCGGTCTTGGAGCCCATCGCGCGGCGGGTGGCGACCAGGTGGTCGTTGCGCCAGCGCCACACCAGCTCGGCGACGTCCGTCAACGTCTCGCCGAGGCGGGCCAGTTCACCGCTCTCGTCGCCGGAGTAGAGCTCCGTCCAGACCGCCTCGACCTCGGGCGAGGGCTCGTACTTCTTGGTCAGGTCGCGCTGCAGGACGGACTGCGGTACCGCGTGGCCGCGCCGGGCGAGGAGCGCGAGCACCTCGTCGTACAGGCTGGGCTCCTGCAGCGCCTTCTCCAGCTCGGCGTGGACGCGCGGCGCGCCCCGGTGCGGGACGAGCATGGACGCCGACTTGTCGCCGAGCAGGAACTCCATGCGGCGGTACATCGCGGACTGGAAGCCGGAGCCCTCGCCGAGCGAGCCGCGGTAGGAGTTGAACTGGGCCGGGGTGAGCTGGGCGAGCGGCTGCCAGGAGGCGTTCAGCGCCTCCAGCTCGCGCAGGCTGCGCTTGAGCGCGTTCTGCGCCACGGGGATGTCGTCGCGGCGCAGGGCGTGCGCCGCGGTCTCCCACTCGTGGACGATCACCGTGAACCACAGCTCCATGACCTGCGTGGTGACCAGGAAGACCATCTCGCCGGGGTCGTCCGAGCGCAGGTGCTGGAGGTGGGTGAGGACGTCCGCCTGGACGTAGTCCTCGTACGGGGTGGTGCCTGCGAAGTCGAGGTTCGGGCTCTCCGCCTCGGGGACCTCGGTGGACGCCGCGCGCTCCTCGGGGGATGCCTCATGCGTCTCTGGGGACATCGCTGTCTCCTCGATACGTGCTCCGGGTAGCGGTCCGCCCCTGCCGTTACCGGCACGGGGGCCCCGGTCCCCACCGGAATCTTCTGCAACTTTGCGGCAATCGGCAAGGGAGCCCAAATCCCGCACAGCACCGAACGAGATACGGGACTGTCATCCCGGATGCCCGCCCACTCAGTTCCGCACGCGGCGGCGCTCCCGGCAGGCCCGCAGGTGGGCGGCGTTCCCGCAGCCGCGCACCGAGTGCCAGACGCCGCTGTTGTTGCGGGAGCGGTCGTAGAACGCGGCCGCGCAGCCGGCGTTGCGGCAGATCTTCAGCCGCCGCCACACGCCCGTGGCCTGCGCGAGCAGCCCCTCGGCGAGGACGGCGGAGGCCAGCCAGCGCGCGCCCGCGCCCTCCGGCTCCACGCTCAGCGCGCCGTCCCCGGAGAGCGCGACCACCACCGGCGCCGAGGTGAAGCGCACCGCGCCGCCGCCCTCGTCGCAGGCGGCGAGCGCCCGGCGCAGCTGGTCCCGCAGACAGCGCAGATTCGGCAGGTCCTCCGCGGTCAGCACGAGACGTACGTCACCGCGGCCCGTCTCGCCCGCCCAGGACCGCACGGCCCGGTCGGCCCACTCCTGGGCGGCGCCGAGCGCCCCGTCGGCGAGCAGGTCGGCGGGGGCGGCGGCGCCGGAGGGGGCGCCGGACGCGGTGTTCAGGAGCTCCTGGACGAGGGCGAGGCCGCCGGGCGCGGGAGCCAGGGAGAGACGCTCGGTCGCGGGCCAGTTCATGCCGTTCACGGTACCCGCCTTGGCGTGACAGGGGCAAAGTGCTTACAGTGCTGTCAGGCGCGAACGCCCCCCGTTCGCGCCGGACACCCTCGCAGCACCCCAGGAGAGCGCATGGACGCCACGGCCCCCACCGATCCGACCACCTCACGCGCCGCACGGATACTCGGCCGCCCCTTCGACATCAACGGCCTCACCCTCCACAACCGGATCGCCATGGCGCCCATGACCCGCGAGTTCTCGCCGGACGGCGTGCCCGGCGCGGACGTGGCCGAGTACTACGCGCGGCGCGCCGCGGGCGGCGTCGGCCTGATCGTCACCGAGGGCACGTACGTCGACCACGCGTCGGCGGGCAGCAGCCACCGCGTCCCGCACTTCCACGGCGAGGCGGCCCTCGCGGGGTGGCGGCGGGTCGCCGAGGCGGTGCACACGGCGGGCGGGAAGATCGTCCCGCAGCTGTGGCACGTGGGCGCCACGCGCGACGCGGGGCAGGGCCCGAACCCCTCCGCGCCCCCGGCGGGCCCCTCCGGCCTCGGCCTGGACGGCGAGGCGAAGGGGCACGCGATGACCGGCGCGGACGTCGACGCGGTGATCAAGGCCTTCGCCGACAGCGCGGCCGCGGCCGAGCGCATCGGGTTCGACGGCGTCGAACTGCACGGCGCGCACGGCTACTTGATCGACCAGTTCCTGTGGGGCGTCACCAACCGCCGCACCGACGGCTACGGCGGCGACCTCGCCTCCCGTACGCGTTTCGCCACGGAGATCGTCGAGGCGGTGCGGGCGGCGGTCTCGCCGAAGTTCCCGGTGATCTTCCGCCTTTCACAGTGGAAGGCGAACGCGTTCGACGCGAAGCTGGCGAGCAGTCCCGCGGAACTGGAGTCCCTGCTGGCCCCGTTGGCCGCGGCGGGCGTCGACGCGTTCCACGCCTCCACGCGCCGCTACTGGCTCCCCGAGTTCGACGACACCGACCTGAACCTCGCGGGCTGGGCCAAGAAGCTCACCGGCAAGGCGACGCTGTCGGTCGGCTCGGTCGGCCTCGACAAGGAGTTCGTGGGCCCGCAGGGCTTCACGAAGGAGACCGCGTCGACCGGCATCGACCTGCTCCTCGACCGCATGGAGCGGGACGAGTTCGACGCGGTCGCCGTGGGCCGCGCGTTGATCGCGGACGCGGAATGGGCCAACAAGGCCCTGACGGACCGCCTCGGGGAGGCGGCGCCCTACGAGGCGGGGCTGCTGCGCAGGCTGGCCTGAGCGCGTCTTCTGCGGGCCCGCTGTGGCTGGTCGCGCAGTTCCCCGCGCCCCTAAAGACCACCCCCGGCGCCGGGGTTTCAGCCCACCCGGGCCCCGGGGGTTCAGCCCACCCGGGGCCGGGGGGTTTCAGCCCGTCCGGCGTTTGAGGACGAGGCCGTTCAGGCCGATGCGGGGGTCCGGGGGCGGAGCCCCCGGGGTGGTGGTCGACCTCGCCCCGGGGACTCCGCCGACGTCAGCCGAGCGTCTCCGCCGCGGTCTCCGAAGAATCCCGCAAGAAGCCCGCGCAGCGCTCGTACTCCTCCTGCTCCCCGATCGCCTGCGCGGCCCGCGCCAACGCGTGCAGGGCGCGCAGGAAGCCCCGGTTGGGCTCGTGCTCCCACGGCACCGGGCCGTGCCCCTTCCAGCCCGCGCGGCGCAGCGAGTCCAGGCCCCGGTGATAACCCGTACGGGCATACGCGTACGACTCGACGACGCCACCCCGCTCGTACGCCGCGTCGGCAAGCTGCGCCCAGGCGAGCGAGGACGTGGGGTACTTCGCGGCGACGTCCGCGGGAGCCGCGCCGTTCGCGAGCAGCTCGCGAGGCTCGGGGTCGTCGGGCAGGTGGGTCGGGGGCGGTCCCCCGAGCAGATCCTTGTGAATGGCCATGGGTTCCAGTCTGCTGCATACGCGTACGGGCCCGGCACCCAGGGAAGGGTGCCGGGCCCGTACGGACGCCGTGGGCGTTACTTCAGCCTCGTCCCCGTGGAGCGCAGGTTCGCGCACGCCTCGGTGACACGCTTGGCCATGCCCGCCTCGGCCGCCTTGCCCCAGGTGCGCGGGTCGTACGTCTTCTTCGAGCCGACCTCGCCGTCGACCTTCAGGACGCCGTCGTAGTTGCGGAACATGTGGTCCGCGACGGGACGCGTGAACGCGTACTGCGTGTCCGTGTCGAGGTTCATCTTCACGACGCCGTTCTCCAGGGCGGTCGCGATCTCCTCGGCGGTGGAGCCGGAGCCGCCGTGGAACACGAAGTCGAAGGGCTGCGAACCCGCCGCCTTGCCGTGCTTGGCGGCGACGCCCTCCTGAAGGTCCTTGAGGAGCTCGGGACGCAGCACGACGTTGCCCGGCTTGTAGACGCCGTGCACGTTGCCGAAGGACGCGGCCAGGAGGTAGCGGCCCTTGTCGCCGAGGCCGAGGGCCTCCGCCGTACGCAGCGCGTCGTCGACGGTCGTGTACAGCTCGTCGTTGATCTCGTGCGTGACGCCGTCCTCCTCACCGCCGGTCGGGGTGATCTCCACCTCAAGGATGATCTTCGCGGCGGCGGCCTTCGCGAGCAGCTCCTGGCCGATGGCCAGGTTGTCGGCGAGGGTCTCGGCGGAGCCGTCCCACATGTGCGACTGGAACAGCGGGTTCCGGCCGGCCTTGACGCGCTCCGCGGAGACGTCGATCAGCGGACGGACGTAGGTGTCCAGCTTGTCCTTGGGGCAGTGGTCGGTGTGCAGCGCGACGGTGACGTCGTACTTCGCGGCGACGATGTGCGCGAACTCGGCCAGCGCGACCGCGCCGGTCACCATGTCCTTGTTGTGCTGGCCACCCAGGAACTCCGCACCACCGGTGGAGATCTGGATGATGCCGTCGCTCTCGGCCTCCGCGAAGCCGCGCAGGGCCGCGTGCAGGGTCTGCGAGGAGGTCACGTTGATCGCCGGGTAGGCGAACTTGCCTGCCTTCGCCCGGTCGAGCATCTCGGCGTAGACCTCGGGGGTTGCGATGGGCATGTGTCCGCTCCTTGTGATGTGCGGGGTATGTGCTGGGCCCTGACCTATGGGGGCGACGTCATCGTCGCCCCCATCCTTCCAGACGCGGGCGTCAGTCCAGGTCGAGGTCGTCCTTGGAGTACGCGAAGAGGTACGGCACGCCCGCGCCCTCGGTGATCTTCTCGCCGGCGCCGGTCGCCCGGTCCACGATCGTGGCGACGCCGACGACCTCGGCGCCCGCCTCGCGGACCGCCTCGACGGCGGTCAGCGGCGAGCCGCCGGTGGTGGAGGTGTCCTCGACGACCAGGACGCGGCGGCCCTTGATGTCCGGGCCCTCGACGCGGCGCTGCATGCCGTGCGCCTTGGCGGCCTTGCGCACCACGAAGGCGTCCAGGCGCCTGCCGCGGGCGGCCGACGCGTGCAGCATCGCGCCCGCGACCGGGTCGGCGCCCATGGTCAGGCCGCCGACCGCGTCGAAGTCGAGGTCGGCGGTGAGGTCCAGGAGGACCTGGCCGACCAGCGGGGCGGCCTCGCCGTCGAGGGTGATCCGGCGGAGGTCGATGTAGTAGTCGGCCTCCAGGCCGGAGGAGAGCGTCACCTTGCCGTGCACGACGGCCTTGTCCTTGATCTGCTGCAGCAGCTCGCCGCGTACGTCAGTCATGCCCAAGAGCTTAAAGCCGCCGCCAGGTCCAGGTCGTCGCCGTCTCCAGCGGCTCGATGGGGGTGACCAGGCGCGGGTCGGTGTTGAGCCCGTTCGGCGGCCCGGTCTGCGGCTCCACGCAGACCGCGGCCGCCTGCTCGTCGTAGACGACGGCCCACTGCTCGCGGCTGGTGACGCGCAGCTCCAGCTGCTCGGGCCAGGTCAGCGTGACGTCCACCCCCTCGGGCATGCCGAAGCAGTCGTCCCAGGGGCCGGGCTTCGGGTCGACGCGGCGGCCGGTGGGCAGGTGGTCGTCGCCGCGCTCCTCCTGCCAGGCGGCGGTGAAGTCGACCCGCACGTCGTCGCCGCCGAGGTTCCGGTTGAACCACGGGTGCCAGCCGGCCTGCGCGGGGAAGGAGCCGCCGCGCGTCTCGATGCCGAGCCGCAGCGTCAACGCCTCCTCGGTGAGTTCCACGATCTGGGTGACGCGGCCCGGGTAGGGCCAGGGGTCGGTCAGGTCGTACGTGAAGACCGCCTCGCCCGCGCCGGTACGGGCGGTGCGCCACTCGGCGTCGCGGCCGAAGCCGTGGATGGCGTGCGGCGGCGAGTTCAGCGGCATCCGGTGGACGGTCGCGCCGTCGTGGAACCGTCCGTCCCGGATGCGTCCGCACCACGGCACCATCGGGAAGCAGCCGTACTTCTTCCCCTGCCGCAGCAGCTCGACGCCGCCGATGCGCAGGCCGGTGATGCGGCAGCCGTTGCCCGGCTGCACCGTCAGTTCCGCGTCGCCCGCGGTCAGGATCACGTCTTCGGTACTCACGGAGGCGACCCTACGGCGTAACGGGTCAGCGGCGGCGGCGCAGGGCCCGGCCCACCACGATGGCCGAGGCCAGCGCGAGGGCGGCGGCGGGCGCGGCCCAGCGCAGGGTGGCGCCGGCGGTGAGGGACTCGGGGGCGGGCGCCGGGGCGTACCGGCCGCGGGGCGGGGCGTGGTCGACCTCTTCGGCGCTGCGGCCGATCATGGTGCGGCGGGCGTGGGCGGCCTCGGCGGGCGGTACGTCGAGGTCGTCGATGTCGTCCAGGTCATCGAGTTCGTCGATGTTCTCGGCGTTCTCGGCGTCGACAGCCTCGGCCTCGGCGATGACGTCGTCGGCGTCGCCCACGTCGGGCAGGTCGTCGAGGTCGTCGTCCTCATCGATCTCGTCGCCGTCGTCGATCTCGTCGGTCTCGTGAATACCGTCGGCCTCATGGATTCCGTCTGCCTCGGCGGCCGCCTCCGGCGCCGTGTCGGGCGGTGCCGCGGCCGCGAGGCCCTCGCCGAAACGTTCGAGCAGCCGGTGCATCGCCGCCTCGACGGTCTCGGGGGCGCCCTCGGTGATCCGGCCGTCCGCCGTCGCGCCGCCGTCGAAGGCGAGGGTCGTCCCCTCCGTGCCCTGCACGAGCCGCAGCGCGAGGGACAGCTTCACGGTTCCGGACCCGCGCACCTCGGCGCCCTCGGCCCGCAGCGCGTACGCCCCGTCGGAGCCGGGCTCGACCGTGGCGGCCCCGCGATACGTGATGGAGTGCCCGCCGACGCGCACCTTGAGGCGCCCGGAGAGCGGATCCGCCGCCTCCTCCGCATCGCGCTGGAGCCCCGGTACCGCCCCGGCGACCCGCTCGGGGTCGGCCAGGACCTGCCGGAGCCGCTCTGCCGAAACCGGAACGAACACCTCATGCTCCATGTCAACCGAGCCTACCCACGAGTCAGCCACTTGTACGTCAGTTCGTCGGACGTTGTACTTCAGTTCGCGTAACGCGGATGTACGAGCGTGGACGGCACGAGCCCGGTCTGCCCGCTCCGCTCGGCCGACCGCACCCCGGCGCGCACCACCTCGGATCCGGCCGCGCGCAGCAGGACCGGCCGGGTCCGCGAGGCGAGCACGAAGCCCCAGTCCCGCGGCGCCCGGCCGCCCTGGGCGGTGCGGTCGGGCCCGGCGGCGAACCCCGACTCGCGGCCGCCGACGCCGTAGGGCACGGTCCGCAGGCCCGCCGCGCGCAGCGTCGTCTCCACCGTCCAGAAGGTGCGCGGCCGTGACGACAGCGGTCCAGCGTGCACGACGAGCCTGCCGGTGCCGGCCAGGACGTGGGTGGCGAGGCCGTAGAACTCCTGGGAGTACAGCTTCGTGCTGGCGGTGATGCCGGGGTCGGGCAGGTCGGAGACGACCACGTCGTACGTCGCGCGCGCGGAGCGCAGCCAGCGGAACGCGTCGGCGTTCACCACGTGGACCCGCGGGTCGCGGTAGGCGTGGCCGTTCAGCCGGCTCAGCGCCGGGTCGTGCCGGGCGAGGTCGATCACGCCCGCGTCCAGCTCGACGACGTCGAGGCGGCGCACGCCGGGGTGGCGCAGGATCTCGCGCGCCGCCAGGCCGTCGCCGCCGCCGAGGACGAGCACGCGCGCGTGCGGCCCGCGCATCGCGGGGGAGACCAGGCCCTGGTGATAGCGCTTCTCGTCGCGGCCGCTGATGCGCAGCCGGCCGTCCAGGAAGAGGTTGAGGGAGCGCCGCTTCCCGCCGGTGAGGACGACCTCCTGGACGTCGGTCTGTACGGCGACGCGGATGTCCCCGCCGTACACCGCGCGCCGGGCGGCCCGCTCGAAGTCGTCCACGAGCACGGCGGCGGAGGCGAGCAGGGAGAGGACGACGACGTTCGCGGTGAGGAGCGCCCAGCGGCCGCGCACGCTGAGGTCGCGCCGGAACAGGCCGAACACCAGCGCGCCGCCCACCAGGGCGTTGACCGCGCCGGTGAACAGGGCGCCGGTCAGCTGACCGAAGAACGGCAGCAGCAGGAAGGGAAAGGCGAGGCCGCCGACGAGGGCGCCCACGTAGTCGGCGGCGAAGAGGTCGGCGACGGCGCCGCCGGCGTCCTGGCGCCGGATGCGCTGGATGAGGACCATGAGCAGCGGCACCTCGGCGCCGATGAGGACGCCGATGGCGAGGGAGAAGCCGACGAGGAGGTACCGCGACCCGCCGGACCACACCCCGCCCCGGTCGCCGGTCCACGCGAACGCCGCGTACAGCGCCATGGCACTGCAGCCGCCGGTCAGCGCGAGCGCCGACTCGACGAGGCCGAACCAGACGGAGGCGCGGCACCGCAGCCGTTTGGCGAGCAGCGAGCCGACGCCCATGGCGAAGACCATCACGGAGAGCACGACGGAGGCCTGGGTGACGGAGTCGCCGATCAGGTAGGAGGCGAGGGCGACCAGTTCGAGTTCGTAGACGAGGCCGCAGGCAGCGCAGACGAACACGCCCGCGAGGACGAAGAACCGTCCTGTCTGGGGCGAGACCGGCAACCGCACCGACGACTCGAGCACGCCAGGAACGCTACGTCACGGCATGCTCACTCCGGGTCCCCCACATGGGTGTAACTCCGGCTCTATGCCGGGCACATGTGAGCGATTCCGTTCGCGGGGCTGCGACCCCGCGGCGTCACAGGGCCGCGGGCATCGGCATGCGCACACCCACCCGGGTCCGCGTCGCCACCAGCTGGCCCTCCTGCGGATACGCGTGCCACGTACGCCACATGAGCGCGTCCTCGTCCCGCTGCGCCAGCATCGCCGTGAAGGCGTACGGGCTGCCGGGGAACTTGCCCGCGAGGCCGTGCGGGTGTTCGGCGACCAGAGCCAGCAACTCCTGTGCTCTGCCGACGAACTGACCGTGCGACAACGTTTCTACGCGCGCCGCGAATTCGTACTCCCATTCGCCCATGCGCTTGGAGACGCCGAGCGGGAGCGGGGTGCTGCTGCCGGGGATACAGGCCACCGTCTCCGAACAGCCGCCTTGCTCCTCCTCCAGGAGGACTTGGTGGGAGGCGCCGAGCAGTCTCAACTGCATCTTGGCGCCGCCCAGTTCGAGGTCGAGGGTGGCGAGTGCGGGCAGGGGCTCGCGTCCCAGGGCCCAGGCCAGGTCCTCGGCGCGCGTGTCGGTGTACGCAGTCTTCAGGGTCGTGAGCATGGGTCGGCTCCGCTAACACTCAATGGAGGTGGGGCCGGCGCACCCGGTGTGGGCACCGGGTGGTCGGGATGCCGGCTCGTGCCCACGAGAACGTCATCTGACGGGTTTCCAGAACACGGTCCGCGAAACCTGCGACGCACGAGGGCGGTGCTGACGGACAAGAGGGAATCATGGTCGGCGACGCTGCCACAGCGCTTTTACCCAACTTCGTGGGGTTTCCATCCCGATGAGGGCCGCACAGTTCAACTGTTCAGTACGGCAATCACGGCACGGCTCCTGAGCACGCCCCCGTCGCACTCCGCCCCCGACGCCGAAGCGCCCGGCGGGAAACATCCGCCCCCGCCGGGCACTTCGTCGGATCGATGGACCAGCTGCCCCGTGTCAGCTGCCTCCGCCGCATCCGCCCCCGCCGCCTCCGCACGAGGAACCGCCCCCGCACGAGGACCCACTGCTCCCGCAGGACGACCCGCCTCCGCAGGAATGCCCGCCGTGGTGACCACCGTGATGACCGCCGCCGCCACCGCTGTCACCGCCCCCGGCCCACCAACTCCCCCCGCCCGCCGAGCCGCTCGCCGCGCCGCCGCCCCACCCGCGGTGCGCCTTGCGGCTCTTCTTGCGGCCGGACACCACGGCCAGCACGACGACGACCACCCCGATGAGGACGAAGAACCCGATCACGGCCACCACACTCCTTCTGTTCCCCCGAAGCAGGTCCCCCGTGGGCCGTGCTCCGTGCGTGCCAGGGGGATGCCCGTACCCACACCCCCGCAAAGCAGAGTTGAGGAACTCCAGAGGTTACGGCCGGCCGTCACCGTTTCTCACCGCGCGCCGATCAGCTGGTCCACCGCGGTGCGCAATGACTGTTCCCGCTTGCAGAGCGAGAAGCGGACGAGCCAGGGCGGGGCGTCCGGGGTCAGGTAGAACGCCGACGTGGGGATGGCCACGACGCCTGCCCGCTCCGGCAGCTCGCGGCAGAATTGGACGCCGTCCTCGTACCCCCACGGCCGTACGTCCGCCTGGACGAAGTAGCCGGCCTCGGCGCGGAAGGGGCGCAGGCCCGCCCGGGTCAGGCCGTCGGTCAGGAGGTCCCGGTTGCCGCGCAGGGTGCCGCGCAGCTCCGCCGCCCAGCCCTCCACCGAGCCCAGCGCGCGGGCCAGCGCCTCCTGGTACGGGGTGCCCGACGCGTACGTCAGGAACTGCTTCGCGGCCCCCACCGCGGCGACGAGCGGCGCGGGACCGCAGACCCAACCCACCTTCCACCCGGTCGTGTTGAAGGTCTTGCCGGCCGAGGAGACGATCAGCGTCCGCTCCCGCATGCCCGGAAGCGACGCGATGGGCAGATGCCGCGCCCCCTCGTCGTACACGAGGTGCTCGTACACCTCGTCCGTGATCACCGTGAGCGCGTGCTCCCGCACGACGTCGGCGACGACGGCCAGCTCGTCCGGCGTGAACACCTTGCCCGTGGGGTTGTGCGGGGTGTTCAGGATCAGCACCCGCGTCCGCGCGGAGACCGCGGCGCGCAGCGCGTCGGCGTCCAGGGCGAACCCGTCGCCGTCGAGGACGAGGGGGACGCCCACGAGCCGGGCGCCGGCCAGCCGCGCGTCGGCGGCGTACGCGTCGTAGCAGGGGTCGAACGCGACGATCTCGTCCCCCGGGTCGCAGAGCGCGAGGAGCGCCGCGGCCAGGGCCTCCGTCGCGCCGGTGGTGACGAGCACCTCGCCCGCGGGCCGGTAGTCGAGCCCGTACCGGCGCAGCTGATGCGCGGCGATCGCCTCGCGCAGGGCGGGGAATCCGACGGCGGGCGGGTACTGGTTGGCGCCGGACAGCACGGCGTCCGCGACGTCCTTGAGGAGTTGAGGCGGACTGGGCAGCTCCGGGACGCCCTGGCCGAGGTTGACCGCCCCGGTGCGGCGGGCCAGCTCCGTCATCTCCGTGAAGATCGACGTTCCCATGCCCCGCACCCGCGCGGCCGGTGCCCATTCCTTCGTGCCCACGACGCCGCGTGCGCCGGCGGTCCCCAGCGATTCCATGCCACCCTGCTTCCCGAATCGGTTGTAGCCGAGAGGGACCAGGCTACGGACGCCCCGGCCTCGGTCATGACGGACGTCCCGGTCCCGGTCATGACGAGAGCCCGGCCGAACGGCGCCCACCTGGTGGTGTGCGCCCCGGCCGGGCTCTCGCCCGGGTACTCCGCCGCGGGGCCGCTCAGGCCTCGGCGTCGCCGGGCTTCTCCTCGCCGTCGGCGGCGTCGACGTCGGCCTCCAGGCCGAGCTGCTCGACGAGCCAGCGGTCGAACTCGATCGCGGCACGCACCCAGCTGACCGTCGACGACACGAAGTGCTCCAGGGAGACCCCGGTGCCGATCAGCATCTGGGCCTCGCCGATGAGGCGGACCGTGCCGTCGTCGTGCGTGTGGCTGTAGACCTTCGGCCACAGCGTGCGGCGGTTCCAGTCGTCGATCGACTCGAGAAGCTGCTGCTTCTCCTCGATCTGGTGCGGCCGGTCGTAGAACGTCCGCACCGAGAAGACCTGCTGGTCGTCCTCACCGCGGAACATGAAGTACGTACGGAACTCCTCCCACGGCGCCGCGAGGTCACCCTCGTCGTCGACGACGTGCTTGAGCTCCATCTGGTCCAGGAGCTGCTTGACCAGGTCCTGGTCGGGGACGACGGGGCCCGCCGGTCCTGCGCCCTGCTGCGGATCGGGCTGGCCCCCGAAATTCGGAATGGAGGACGGGTCGATGCTCACGTACTTTGTCCCTTCGTATGGATGGGCCCATCCTCTCGCAGGATGGGGCCCCCGGGGCAAGCCCGGCCCCTCGACTGCCGGGTTCCGCCGTTCGCCGACCGCGGACAGGCCATGGCTGGCCGCGCAGTTCCCCGCGCCCCCAGGAGGGCGCTGCGCGCCCCTCAGGGGCGCGGGGAACTGCGCGAGCAACCACCAAGCCGCCGCACCCGGCAGTCGACCGGAGAAGGCAAACGCGATGCCGTTACAAGGACTTGCCGGAGGGGGAACCCGTCACCGGGCCCACGATGAGTCCGTCCCCGGCGTGGTCCACGCGGACCACGTCCCCGTCCTTCACCTCACCCGCGAGGATCTCCTTCGCGAGCCGGTCGCCGATCGACGTCTGGATGAGGCGCCGCAGCGGCCGCGCCCCGTACGCCGGGTCGTTGCCCTCGTCCGCCAGCCAGGCCAGCGCCTCGGGCGAGACCTCCAGGGTGAGCCTGCGGTCGGCGAGCCGCTTGGCGAGGCGGTTGATCTGCAGCTCGGCGATGTGCGCCAGCTCGTCCTTGCTGAGCGCGGAGAAGACCACAAGGTCGTCGAGCCGGTTGAGGAACTCCGGCTTGAAGGAGGCCCGCACCACCTCAAGGACCTGCTGCTTCTTCTCCTCCTCGGAGGTGAGCGGCTCTACCAGGTACTGGCTGCCGAGGTTGGACGTCAGCACCAGGATCGTGTTGCGGAAGTCCACCGTCCGCCCCTGGCCGTCGGTCAGCCGCCCGTCGTCGAGCACCTGCAGCAGGACGTCGAAGACCTCGGGGTGCGCCTTCTCGACCTCGTCGAGGAGTACGACGCTGTACGGGCGCCGCCGCACGGCCTCCGTCAGCTGGCCGCCCTCCTCGTACCCGACGTACCCGGGCGGGGCGCCGACGAGCCGGGCCACGCTGTGCTTCTCGCCGTACTCGCTCATGTCGATGCGGACCATGGCCCGCTCGTCGTCGAAGAGGAAGTCCGCGAGCGCCTTGGCGAGCTCGGTCTTGCCGACACCGGTCGGGCCGAGGAACAGGAAGGAGCCGGTCGGCCGGTCGGGGTCGGCGATCCCGGCGCGGGTGCGCCGCACCGCGTCGGAGACGGCCCGTACGGCCTCGGTCTGCCCGATGAGCCGCTTGCCGAGCTCGTCCTCCATGCGAAGGAGCTTCTGCGTCTCGCCTTCGAGGAGGCGGCCTGCGGGGATGCCGGTCCACGCGCCGACGACATCGGCGATGTCGTCCGGGCCGACCTCCTCCTTCACCATGAGGTCCTTGGCCTGCACAGCCTCCTCCTCGGCCTCCGAGGCGACCTCCAGGTCGTGCTCCAGGGTCGGGATCTCGCCGTAGAGCAGCTTGGACGCGGTGTCGAAGTCGCCGTCGCGCTGGGCGCGCTCGGCCTGGCCGCGCAGCTCGTCGAGCCGCTCCTTCAGCTCACCGACGCGGTTGAGGGACTGCTTCTCCTTCTCCCAGCGTGCGGTGAGGCCGCGCAGCTCCTCCTCCTTGTCGGCGAGGTCGCGCCGCAGCTTCTCCAGGCGCTGCCTGCTGGCCGGATCCGTCTCCTTGCCGATCGCCAGCTCCTCCATCTTCAGCCGGTCGACGGCGCGCTGGAGCTCGTCGATCTCGACGGGCGAGGAGTCGATCTCCATGCGCAGCCGGGACGCGGCCTCGTCGACGAGGTCGATGGCCTTGTCGGGCAGGAAGCGCGAGGTGATGTACCGGTCGGAGAGGGTGGCGGCGGCGACGAGCGCGCTGTCGGCGATCTGGACCTTGTGATGCGCCTCGTACCGCCCCTTGAGCCCGCGCAGGATCGCGATGGAGTCCTCGACGGACGGCTCGGCGACGAGGACCTGCTGGAAGCGGCGCTCCAGGGCGGGGTCCTTCTCGATCCGCTCGCGGTACTCGTCGAGGGTGGTCGCGCCGACCATCCGCAGCTCACCGCGGGCGAGCATCGGCTTGAGCATGTTCCCGGCGTCCATGGCGGAGTCGCCGCCGGCGCCGGCCCCGACGACGGTGTGCAGCTCGTCGATGAAGGTGATGATCTGCCCGTCGCTCTCCTTGATCTCGGAGAGGACGGTCTTGAGGCGCTCCTCGAACTCACCGCGGTACTTCGCGCCCGCGACCATCGCGCCGAGGTCCAGGGAGACGAGCCGCTTGTTCTTCAGCGACTCGGGGACGTCCCCCTTCACGATGCGCTGGGCGAGCCCCTCGACGACGGCGGTCTTGCCGACACCGGGCTCGCCGATGAGGACGGGGTTGTTCTTGGTCCGCCGCGAGAGCACCTGCACGACGCGCCGGATCTCCTGGTCCCGCCCGATGACCGGGTCGAGGCGCCCTTCGCGGGCGGCGGCGGTGAAATCGGTGCCGAACTTCTCCAGGGCCTTGTACTGACCCTCGGGGTCGGGTGTGGTCACCCGGCGCCCTCCCCTGCTCTTCTCGAATGCGGCCAGCAGCTTCTTGCTGCCGGCTCCGTGCTGTGCGAGGACGTCCCCGGCCTTGCCGCCCTCGGCCGCGACGCCGATGAGCAGGTGCTCGGTGGAGAGATAGTCGTCGCCGAGCTCCTTGGCGCGCTTGGCGGCGTCGGCGACGACGGCCAGCATCTCGCGGTCGGGCTGCGGCGGCGAGACGGTCGACCCGGTGACGCTGGGCAGCGCCGCGAGGGCCCGCTCGGTGTCCGCGCGCACGGCCGCCTGGTCGGCGTCGACCGCGGCGAGCAGGTCGGTGATGTTCTCGTTGTCCTGCCCCTCCAGCAGCGCGAGCAGCAGGTGCGCGGGGGTCAGATCCGGGTGCCCGTCCTGCACGGCGCGGCGGGTGGCCGCGTTGATCGCGTCCCGGCTCCTGTTGGTCAGCTCGGCGTCCACGTGCGCTTCTCCTCCTTACGGGGTTCCTTACGGGGTCCGATCAGGTCGTCCTACGGCTCTACGGCTCTACGGGTTCCACGTACCCGCGTCCGTAACACCGACTTGAACACTGACCGGCACACTGACTTGGTCAACGTGCACAAAGTTGAGTCTATTCCACTCAAGGCGAAAGCGGGAAGCCCGGGAGCGGCTATGTTCCGGGCCATGACTGCGCCTCCGTACATCGACCCCCGGAACCCGCCCGAGCCCTACCTCAGCTTCTGGCGTGAACGGCGCGTGTGCACCCTGACGACCCTGCGCCCGGACGGCACGCCGCACGTGGTGCCGGTGGGCGTGACGTACGACCCCGAGGCGGGCGTGGCCCGGGTCATCGCGCGCAGGACGAGCCGGAAGATCGCACACGTTCTCGCAGCGACGGGCCCGGACGGCGCCGGAGCGCGGGTGGCGGTGTGCCAGTTCGAGGGCCGGCGGTGGGCGACGCTGGAGGGCCGGGCGGTGATCAGGACGGAGCCGGCGGCGATCGCGGAGGCGGAGGAACGGTACGAGGAGCGGTACGGCCGCAGGCCGTCACCGAACCCGGAGCGGGTGCTGATGGAGATCACGGTGACGCGGGCGATGGGGAAGGCGTGAGGGCCTCCCGGCCGGGGCGGGCCAGCCTGAGGTGACCGTGGGGGCACACCACAGCGGCGCCACCGTGTTCAGGTCCACGGTGACGCCGCTGCTGGGGGAAGCGCCTGCGCGATTTACAACGACGGGGGAATCGCGTCAGGCACTGCGGGGGGTGGCTGTGATGTTGTCCTGGGCGCTCGCGGCGCCCCGGCCCTGCCGGTCCTGACCGTCGCCGACCACCTGGTGGTCACGCCGGTCGAGGTTGACGAAGACCATCCCGTACCGAATGGCACACCGAACGGGCTGCGGCGCCCCGCGGGGCCTGCGCAGGCACCGGTAGGCCCTTATCTCTTCCTCGTCGTCACGGGTGACGACGATCGGCTCGCCGAGCAGCGTCACCATCAACGAGTCGCCGCGGTGGGGGATCGCAGTCACGAGATCGATGAAGTGCCAGCCGGAACGGTAGGCAGTGGCCATTTCTCGGCGGAAGGTGCGGTCGTCGGGAGGGGTACTCATGCTGTCGCCCCCCTCGGGTCGACCGTCCACCCGGTGTCGGTGGACGGTCCTGCTTTCACATTGCTCCAGCCGGTATCAGCCGGGCCCGCCCCCGGATCGCCGCTGCCAAGGCTCGCACCGCTCAGGGCACCGAGGGCCACGGCGGCAGAGAAGACTGCGGCAAGCACTGAGCCAAGTATTCTCACGCGCATAGTCGGCTTCGTCCTCACTTGATGGATTCTTCTCCCCCGGCCATCAAGACGATGGCTCATTCAGGCATGTCAACGCCACAGGAGCGATGCATCATGTTCCTGCACGTTCAGGACCCTGGGGGGTGGAGATATGACCACAATCAACTCACAACCGACACATCCCCATGCTGTCACTGAGATGTGTGACGAGGGGACACGTCTGTACGCCGGCGCGCTGCGTTCAGGACGTGTCAATCGTGTCGAAGTGGAACTGGCTCCCTGCCTCACGGAGTTCGGACTCCTTCACCCGGACCCTGACGACGCGAACTGGCTGCGCCCTGTTCCACCGTCCGTGGCTCTCGCCCAGCGCCTCCATCCGCTGGAACGGGAGATCCAGGACCGCAGGCGCCATGCCATCGAGCTGACCGAATCCTTCGACCAGTTCGTCGCGATCAGCACGCAGAGCCCGGTGAACATCCACGCGATCACAGTGCTGGAGGGTTTTGACCGCATCAACGCGGCACTGAATTCAGCCACAAACGAGTGCCAAACCACCGTCTTGACCATCCAGCCCGGCGGCGGTCGTCCTGTCGACGCCCTGACCCAGGCTCTGGAGCGGGACAGGCCACTCACCGACCGTGGCGTCAGCATCCGGACGCTGTACCAGCACACCGCCCGGCACAGCCAGGGAACGCTGGCCTACGTCGATCGCATTTCAAGCGGCAAGGTTCAAGTAAGAACACTCGAAGAGCTCGTGGAACGCCTGATCATATTCGACCAGACCGTGGCGTTCATTCCGGCGAGCGACGATCGACGCGTGGCCCTCGAGCTACGTCATCCCGGCCTTGTCGCCTATCTCAGCAAGGTCTTCGAGCAACTCTGGCAACGAGGGGTCCCACTCACCCAGGAAGTGCCGTACGACATCGCCTCGGACGGCATTACCGGAGTGCAACGTTCCATAGCCAAACTCCTCATCGAGGGCCACGTCGACGAGGCCATCGCCCGCCGCCTCGGCATGAACGTCCGCACCTGCCGCGCCCACATCGCCAAGATCGCCGCCGCCCTGGGCAGCGGAAGCCGGGCCCAACTCGGCTATCTGATCGCCCAGTCCGGGATCCTCGACGTAGACCGTTCGAAGTCAAACTAGGTCCTCACGGCACATCCGCCCGAGGAACCGGCGAGCACCTCCTCACGGAGCCGGCGTCGAGGCGCGCTCCCGACACGAGGGCCGAAACAAACCCCGGCCATCACGCCAGTGGTCCCGCTTACAATCGCGACGCTCAAGTCGGCGGGAGGAGCACCGAGCATGCGCGACGAGCATGTACCGCACGGAATCGAAGTCCTCTGCGATGCGGGTTCAGCCACGTATGCCCGGGCGTTGCGTGAACAACGTGTACACCGGGTCGATGCAGACAATGCCCCCTGCCTCCTCGCGAACGGGCTGCTTCGTCCCTGCCCCGACGACTCGGGGTGGCTGCTCCCTACTCCGCCGGCCGTGGCGCTTCCCCGTCTGCTGCGCACCATCGCAGACCGCATCAGCGAGCATCGGAAACGCGAGGATGAACTGGCGGCAGCCTTCGAGGCGTTCCTGGGACTGGACGCCCGAACCGTCAGCCGTGAAACGGCGGCACTCACCGTGCTGAACGGTCAGCAGCGCATCGACGCAGCCATAGACATGGCCGTCGCCGACGCCTCCCACGAGGTCCTCACCATTCAGCCCGGTGGCGCCCGTCGCCCGGAGCACATGGCGGAGTCCTTCCCCCGCGCCCAGGAAATCCTCTCCAGAGGCGCCCGGCTCCGAACTCTCTACCAGCACACGACGCGCTACTCCTTGCCGGCCGTCGCCCACTACGAACATCTCCAGGGCGACGTGGAGGTACGCACACTGAGCGAAGTGACCGAGCGCCTCTTCGTCTTCGACCGGACCACGGCCTTCATACCGACGAGCAGCGACCGTAGCCACCGCGTGGCCCTGGAGATACGGCACTCCGTCGTCGTCGATTTCCTCGTGGCCGTCTTCTACCGCCTGTGGGGCCTGGCAGCGCCCATGCTCCCCAAGTCGATCCCGCAGCCCGAGCAGAGCGATGTCAGCGCACGTCAAAGAGCCATCGCCATGCTCTTGATCGAGGGCCTCACCGACAACGAGATAGCCGTCCGACTGGGAATGAACGTCCGGACCGCGCGCGTGCACATCGCGAAATTGTCCAGCAGACTCGGCAGCCACAGCCGAGCCCAACTCGGCTACCTCATCGGCCAGTCGGGAATCATCCCCACGGCCCCCTCCTCAGCGGCGGACCGTCATGGCCGATGAGCACGTTCCCCACGCGCCCGGGGAACTCTGCGACGCGGGCCTGGCCGTCTACGCACAGGCCGTGCGCGAAGGACGCGTACGGAACGAAGCCGCGGCACACGCCCCGTGTCTGGCGGGCCTCGGCCTCCTGAGCCCGGACCCGACGGCGCCCGCGACATGGCTCAGGCCCGCGCCACCCGCCATCGCCCTTTCCTCCTTGCTCGCATCACTCGCCGACGAGACAGCGGAACAGCGCCGCCGCGAAATACGGTTGGCCACGGCCTTCGCACCGCTGCTCCGGCAGGTCACCGAGCAACCCCCGCCAGAGGGCACCCGAGCCCTCAGGGTCCTCGACGGCCTGCCTGTCATCGAGGCAGCCATAGACCGGGCCGTGAACCTGACCTCCGGGGAGGTGCTCACCATCCAGCCGGGTGGCATCCGCCCTCCTGACCGGCTGATGGCCGCCGTCCCGCTCCATCAGGGGATGCTCTCGCGAGGGGCCAGGATGCGCACCCTCTACCAGCACACCACGCGCTATTCGCAGGCGACCGTCGCGCACTACGAGGAACTCGTCGGTGACGTGGAGGTCCGCACTCTCGACGAGGTCTCGGACCGGCTTCTCGTCTTCGACCGTCGCGTCGCGTTCATCCCCGCGAGCGGAGACCGCACCGCCGCGCTGGAGATCCGCCAGCCGACCGTCGTGGAGCACCTCGTCGGCGTCTTTCACCATCTGTGGCGCCGGGCCACCCCGATGCACCCGAACTTCGCTCCGCAGCCCGCCGAAGACGGCATCTCCATCCGCCAGAGAGCGGTCGCCACCCTCCTGGCCGAGGGGCTTACTGACAACGAGATAGCCGTACGGCTCGGCATGAACGTACGAACGGCCCGCGTCCACATCGCGAAGCTGAGCACCACGCTCGGCAGCCGCAGCCGTACCCAACTCGGCTACCTGATCAGTCGTTCCGGGATGCTGGAGCACGACCGCTCCGCGGAGACCTCCGGCGCCACCACCACGTCGGAGAGGGGGGCCACGTGACGCGACAGCACGTGCCACACGGGACCGAGGAGCTCTGCGAAGCGGGAACCGCCCTCTACGCGCGAGCCCTGCGCGAGGGCCGCATACCGAGCGGCGACGCCGAACCGGCGCCATGCCTCGTCGACTTCGGTCTGCTCCACCCCGAACTCGACGACTTGCGGTGGCTCAGGCCGACCGCTCCCCACGTCGCCCTGTCGCGCCTCCTGCGGACGATCGAAGATCGCGTCGTCGCCCACCGGCAGCGGGAGGAAATGCTCACGGCGGCCTTCCGGCCACTCTTGGCCATCGACGACCGGCACCACGCACCCTTGTCCGACGACCCGGGCATCACCGTCCTCTCCGGCGCCGAGCGCATCAGAGCGGCTGTCGCCGACGCCATGGAAGAAGCCGTGGACGCATTGCTGGCCATCCAGCCCCACGGCTCCCGCCCGCCGGAGACGTTGGCCACCATCCAGCGCCAAAACCTGCGTCTTCTCGCCCGTGACTGCCGCATGAGGACCCTCTGCCAGCAGGTGGACGACCCTTCTCGCGGGCCTCTCCTCGATCTCCGTCAGCTGGAGGGCGACGTCGAAGTCCGCACGCTGGACGAGGTGACCGAACACCTCCTAGTCGTCGACCGGACGGTGGCCTTCATCCCGATGGGCCGGGACCACGGTCACGTCCTCGAACTGCGCAACCCCGCCCTCGTCGAGTACTTCGCCACCACCTTCTGGCGGTTGTGGCGACTGGCCACCCCCATGTACCCGCGCACCGCCCCCCAGCCCACCGAGAACGGCGTCACCACCCGTCAGCACGCCATCGCCGCCCTCCTCGTAGAAGGCCTCACCGACGCCGAGATAGCCGGTCGTCTCGGCATGAACATCCGTACCGCCCGCGTCCACATCGCCAAACTCGCCGCCGTCCTCGGCAGCAACAGTCGCGCCCAACTCGGCTATCTCATCGGGCGGTCCGGGATTCTCGGGCAGGTCGAGTGAACCGTCCGGTGCGCGGGCATATGGGACCGTTCGCGGCCCCCTCAGCTCGCTGCACGGCAACAAAATGGCGCTTCCCGCGCCCGGGCGGGGGCGGGCAGGCTGGCCGTGGCGGAAGGGGGCTCCAGCCGGCGTCCATCCGCCCGGCGACCGTCCCGTCCACCGACCACGGCGGGGCCTCGCCGCGACGGGCGCCCCGGCCGTTTACTCCCCCGTAGGCGGCCGGGGCGTCCCTCCGATCGGGGTCAGGCGTCCGCCCACTCCCGCAGCAGTGCCTCCCGCTCCGCCGCCCGCGGCGTCCCGCCCTCGTGGGTGCGGCCCCAGGCCGACATCGCCGCCAGCGTGGTCAGGAGCGTGCCCGCGCCCTCCGTCAGGCGGGCGAGGAGGGCGCGGGAGAGGTCGTACTCCGTGCGGGAGTAGCCGACCGCCGGGGCCGTGTACGCCGTCAGGTCCGTGGTCGCGTCCGCCGCGTCCGTGACCCGTACCGTCATCGTCGGCGCCTCGTCGTCGCCGCCGAGGCCCAGCGAGAGCGCCATGTCGAACGCCACGCCCACGTGCCGCTTCAGGGACTTCACCGGCGCGTGCTCGACGGCCAGCGCGTGCACGTCCTCCCACGGCCACAGGCCCGACTGGCGGTCGCCCAGGGCCAGTACGCCCTCCGGGGTCAGCCGGACACCGGGGGCCAGGCCGGCCGGTTTCGCGCCCACGTACACGTCGCCCTCGGCGATCCAGAACAGCCCCACCATGGCCATGGTCAGCCCCACTCCCCGTAACCGGATACAACGATGCGGGGCCGGGAGGTTGCCACCTCCCGGCCCCGCACAAGCCTACGAAACCTACTGCTCGGTCGCCCGCTTGGGACGCCACACCACCAGCGCGCTCGCCTGCTGCACGTCCTGGTAGGGGACGAGGTCGCGACGGTAGGAGGCGTGCACCGCCGCCTCACGCTGCTGCATGGCCGCGGCGGCTCCCTCCACGGCCGCGGAGAGCTCCGCGATCCGCGACTGGAGCGCGGTGACCTGGTTCTCCAGCTCGATGATGCGCTTGATGCCGGCGAGGTTGATGCCCTCTTCCTGCGACAACTGCTGCACCGTGCGCAGCAGTTCGATGTCGCGGGCGGAGTAGCGTCGGCCGCGCCCCGCGGTGCGGTCCGGCGAGACCAGACCGAGGCGGTCGTACTGCCGCAGGGTCTGCGGGTGCAGACCGCTCAGCTGGGCGGCCACCGAGATGACGTACACCGGTGTCTCGTCGGTGAGTTGGTACGGATTGCGACGGCCGACCCTGTCCATGGGGTCACGCTCCCTTCGCGGCCTGGAACAGTTCTGCCCGCGGGTCGTCGCCCGCAGTCGCCTTGCGGTAGGACTCCAGTGCTTCCTTCGCCCCGTCGCTCAACGACGTCGGGACGCAGACCTCCACCGTCACGAGCAGATCGCCCCTGCTGCCGTCCTTGCGGACCGCGCCCTTGCCGCGGGCCCGCATCGTACGACCGTTGGGGGTGCCCGCGGGGAGCTTCAGGGTGACCGGCGGGCCGCCCAGGGTGGGCACCTTCACCTCGCCGCCCAGCGCCGCCTCGGGATACGTCACCGGCACCGTGACCGTGAGGTTGTCGCCCTTGCGGCCGAAGACCGGGTGGCTGTCGACGTGCACCACCACGTACAGATCGCCGGCCGGGCCGCCGCGCTCGCCGGGCGCGCCCTTGCCGCGCAGCCGGATGCGCTGCCCGTCCGAGACGCCCGCCGGGATGCGCACCTGCATGGTCCGCGACGACTTGGCGCGGCCGCTGCCGCCACAGGTGTCGCAGGGGTCCTGGGCGATCAGCCCGCGGCCCTTGCAGTCCATGCACGGGTCGGTGAGGGAGAACCCTCCGCCGCCGCCCCGCGAGACCTGGCCCGTGCCGACGCAGGTCGGGCACACGCGCGGCGTGCCGTTCTTGTCGCCGGTGCCGGAACACGCCTTGCAGGCGGCCTGGGAGGACATCCGCAACGGCACCGTCGCGCCGTCGACCGCCTCCGTGAAGCTCAGCGTGACCTCGGACTCGATGTCCTGGCCGCGCCTCGGCTGCGTCCGCGCGCCGGCCCCGGCACCCGCGCCGCCGCGGTTGAACAGGCCCCCGAAGACGTCACCGAGGCCGCCCCCGAAGCCGCCGCCGGCCGCTCCACCGCCACCCGGGGCGCCGCCTCCGAAGAGGTCGCCCAGGTCGAAGTTGAACGAACCGCCGCCGCCTCCGGGGCCCTGCCGGAATCCGCCGTTGCCGAAGAGAGCACGCGCTTCGTCGTACTCCTTGCGCTTCTTGGGGTCGCCGAGGATGTCGTTCGCCTCGGAGATCTCCTTGAAGCGCTCCTCCGCCTTGGTGTTGCCCTTGTTGGCGTCCGGGTGGTTCTCGCGGGCGAGCTTCCGGTACGCCTTCTTGATCTCGGCTTCGGTGGCGTCCTTGGGGACGCCGAGGACCTTGTAGTAGTCCTTCTCGATGAAGTCCTTGGTGCTCATCCTCGACGCACCCCCTTCCGGTTGTCCCTCGTCGGTTCAGCGTCAGCCCTCGTCCGGGCCACCGCTGTCCTTCTCCGTCGGCTCGGCCGACTCGGTGTCGGCCTCGGCCGTCTCGCCCTTGACCGTCTGCGCGCCGGGCTGCGGCTCGGCGACGGCCACCCGCGCGGGGCGGATGGTGCGCTCGCCGATGCGATACCCCGGCTGCAGGATCGCGACGCACGTCGTCTCGGTGACGTCCGGTGCGTAGCTGTGCATCAGGGCTTCGTGGATCGTCGGGTCGAAGGGCTCGCCCTCCTTGCCGAACTGCTGAAGCCCCATCTTGGCGACGACGGTCTCCAGGGACTCCGCCACCGACTTGAAGCCGCCCACCAGCTCGCCGTGCTCACGGGCGCGCCCGATGTCGTCGAGGGTGGGGAGGAGCTCGGAGAGGAGGTTCGCCGAGGCGATCTCCTTCACCGTCACCTTGTCCCGCTCCACCCGACGGCGGTAGTTCTGGTACTCGGCCTGCAGCCGCTGGAGGTCCGCGGTGCGCTCGCCGAGCGCGGTGCGCACCTGGTCCAGCTGTGCGGTCAGGCCGGTCACGCCCGAGTCCTGGGCGGACGTCTTGCTGCTTTCCGCGTCCCCGGCCGGGGCCGCCGCGCCCTCCTCGGTGGAGGGCTCGGCGGCCTTCGGCGCGGCGTCATCAGAGGTGGCGCCAGAGGGGACGTCGGGCTTCTCGGCGTTCTCGCCGAAACCCGGGGTCTCCTCGGTCATCAGGCAGCGCCACCCTTCGCGTCACCGGGCTTCTCGTCGTCCACGATCTCGGCGTCGACGACGTCGTCGTCGGCCTTGGCGTCGGCGTCCGGGCCGGGGGCCGCGCCCTCGGCGCCCGCGCCGGCGGCCTGGGCGTCGGCGTACATGGCCTGGCCCAGCTTCTGCGAGACGGCGGCGACCTTCTCGGTGGCGGTGCGGATCTCGGCCGTGTCGTCGCCCTTGAGCTTCTCCTTCAGCTCGCCGACGGCGGTCTCGACCTCGGTCTTCACGTCACCCGGGACCTTGTCCTCGTTGTCCTTGAGGAACTTCTCGGTCTGGTAGACGAGCTGCTCGCCCTGGTTGCGGGACTCGGCGGCCTCGCGGCGGGCGTGGTCCTCGTCCGCGTACTTCTCGGCCTCCTGGCGCATCCGGTCGACCTCGTCCTTCGGCAGCGAGGAGCCGCCGGTGACGGTCATCTTCTGCTCCTTGCCCGTGCCCAGGTCCTTCGCGGTCACGTGCATGATGCCGTTGGCGTCGATGTCGAAGGAGACCTCGATCTGCGGGACGCCGCGGGGCGCCGGGGGCAGACCGGTCAGCTCGAACATCCCGAGCTTCTTGTTGTACGCCGCGATCTCGCGCTCGCCCTGGTAGACCTGGATCTGCACGGACGGCTGGTTGTCCTCGGCCGTCGTGAAGATCTCGGAGCGCTTCGTCGGAATCGTGGTGTTCCGCTCGATGAGCTTGGTCATGATGCCGCCCTTGGTCTCGATGCCGAGGGACAGCGGGGTGACGTCGAGGAGCAGGACGTCCTTGACCTCGCCCTTGAGGACACCGGCCTGGAGCGAGGCGCCGATGGCGACGACCTCGTCCGGGTTCACACCCTTGTTGGCGTCCTTGCCGCCGGTGAGCTCCTTGACGAGCTCGGCCACGGCGGGCATGCGGGTGGAGCCACCGACGAGAACGACGTGGTCGATCTCGGAGAGCTGGATGCCCGCGTCCTTGATGACGTTGTGGAACGGCGTCTTGCAGCGCTCCAGGAGGTCGGACGTGAGCTGCTGGAACTGGGCGCGCGTGAGCTTCTCGTCCAGGTGCAGCGGGCCCTCGGCGGAGGCCGTGATGTAGGGCAGGTTGATCGTGGTCTCCGTGGAGGAGGACAGCTCGATCTTGGCCTTCTCGGCCGCCTCGCGCAGGCGCTGGAGCGCCATCTTGTCCTTGGCGAGGTCCACGCCGTGGCCGTTGTTGAACTGCTTGACCAGGTAGTCGACGACGCGCTGGTCCCAGTCGTCACCACCGAGGTGGTTGTCGCCGTTCGTCGCCTTCACCTCGACGACGCCGTCGCCGATCTCGAGCAGCGAGACGTCGAAGGTGCCGCCACCGAGGTCGAAGACCAGGATGGTCTGGTCGTCCTTGTCGAGGCCGTAGGCCAGCGCGGCGGCGGTGGGCTCGTTGACGATGCGCAGGACGTTCAGACCCGCGATCTCACCGGCCTCCTTGGTGGCCTGGCGCTCGGAGTCGTTGAAGTACGCCGGGACGGTGATGACCGCGTCGGCCACCTTCTCGCCCAGGTACGACTCGGCGTCGCGCTTCAGCTTCTGCAGGATGAACGCGGAGATCTGCTGGGGGTTGAACCCCTTGTCGTCGATGTCCACCTTCCAGTCGGTGCCCATGTGGCGCTTGACCGACCGGATGGTCCTGTCGACGTTGGTGACCGCCTGGCGCTTGGCGACCTCGCCGACCAGCACTTCACCGTTCTTCGCGAAGGCGACGACGGACGGCGTGGTCCTGGCACCCTCGGCGTTGGTGATGACGGTGGGCTCGCCGCCTTCGAGAACGCTGACGACGGAGTTAGTCGTGCCCAGGTCGATGCCGACCGCACGTGCCATTTCGATGCCTCCAGTGACTTCTTGAGTGGAACTGACTCAAGGATGCATGAGCGCTGTGCTTGCGTCAACAGAAGTGAGTCGAGGGGGCTCAACTCTTATCCCGTGCTTACGCGCAGGTAGGGCGCTGACCTCCTGTGGGAGAGGGGTTCGGCTGCGGGTTCGTTGTGGCTGGTCGCGCCGTTCCCCGCGCCCCTTACGGGGCGCTCCCGGCACGGATCACCACTCGCTGGCTACAGTGCGGCGGAGTAAAGGTCAGTCCCCGGAGGAGCCCCCCATGCAACTCGCCGCGATCATCGTGTCGCTGGTTCTCATCGCGGTCGGTGTCGCGCTGTTCTGCCGTGCCGTCGTGCAGATCTACCGGTTCGTACGGCTCGGTCAGCCGGTGCCCGCCGGGCTGCGGACCGACGAGCCCGGCCGCCGCACCCTCACCCTGGCCAAGGAGTTCCTCGGCCATACGCGCATGAACAAGTGGGGCGTGATCGGCTTCGCGCACTGGTTCGTGGCCGTGGGCTTCTTCACCCTGCTCCTGACCATCGTCAACGCCGTCGGCCAGCTCTTCCGCGCCGACTGGATCCTGCCGGTCATCGGCGACTGGGCGCCGTACAACGTCTTCGTCGAGTTCATCGGTACGGGGACCGTCCTCGGCATCCTCACGCTGATCGCCGTCCGGCAGCTGAACCGGCCGGACAAGGCGGGCCGCAAGTCCCGCTTCGCGGGGTCCAAGACCGGCCAGGCGTACTTCGTCGAGGCCGTCATCCTCGTCGTCGGCGTCTGCATCTTCACGCTGCACGCCCTGGAGGGCGCCCAGCACCACGTCGACGGCTACGAGGCCTCGTTCTTCCTCTCGTACCCGTTCGTCTCCTGGTTCTCCGGGATGGATCTCTCCACCCTGCAGAACCTCACGTACTTCTTCGCCGGCCTGAAGATCGCGACCTCCTTTATCTGGATGATCGTGGTCGGCCTCAACACCAACATGGGCGTGGCCTGGCACCGCTTCCTGGCCTTCCCGAACATCTGGTTCAAGCGCGAGGCGGACGGCGGCACGGCGCTCGGCGAACTGCAGCCGATGACGTCCGGCGGCGAGCCGATCGACTGGGAGGACCCGGCCGAGGACGCGGTCTTCGGTGTCTCGCAGGTGGAGCAGTTCTCGTGGAAGGGCCTGCTGGACTTCTCGACGTGTACGGAGTGCGGGCGGTGCCAGTCGCAGTGCCCGGCCTGGAACACCGGTAAGCCGCTCTCGCCGAAGCTGCTCGTCATGTCGCTGCGGGACCATGCGTATGCGAAGGCTCCGTATCTGCTCGCCGGTGGCGAGAAGTCGATGGAGGCGGAGCGTCCGCTGATCGGGACCGTGGAGGAGAACGGGGTCATCGACCCCGACGTCCTGTGGTCCTGCACCACGTGTGGCGCGTGTGTGGAACAGTGCCCCGTCGACATCGAGCACGTCGACCACATCGTCGACATGCGCCGCTACCAGGTCATGATCGAGAGCGCGTTCCCCTCCGAGGCCGGAACGATGCTCAAGAACCTGGAGAAGAAGGGCAACCCCTGGGGCCTGGCCAAGAAGCAGCGCCTGGAATGGCTCAAGGAACTCGACTTCGAGGTCCCCGTCGTCGGCAAGGACATCGAAGACCTCACCGAAGTCGAATACCTGTACTGGGTCGGCTGTGCCGGCGCCCTCGAGGACCGCGCGAAGAAGACCACCAAGGCCTTCGCCGAACTCCTGCACATGGCCGGCGTCACGTTCGCCATCATGGGCGGCGACGAGAAGTGCACCGGCGACTCCGCACGCCGCCTGGGCAACGAGCCCCTCTTCCAACAGCTCGGCCAGGAAAACGTCATGACGCTGAACGCCGCGTTCGGTGAGGACGAGGAGTACGAGTCGACCAAGAAGCCGAAGTCGGCGAAGAAGATCGTGGCGACCTGCCCGCACTGCCTCAACACCCTGGGCAACGAGTACCCGCAGCTCGGCGGCGACTACGAGGTCATCCACCACACCCAGCTGCTCCAGCACCTCATCGACGACGGCAAGCTGGTGCCGGTCACCCCCGTCGAGGGCCTGATCACCTACCACGACCCCTGCTACCTGGGCCGCCACAACAAGATCTACACGCCCCCGCGCCAGATCATGGACAAGGTCCCCGGCCTGCGCCAGCAGGAAATGCACCGCCACAAGGAACGCGGCTTCTGCTGCGGAGCCGGCGGCGCCCGCATGTGGATGGAAGAACGCATCGGCAAGCGCATCAACAACGAGCGCGTCGACGAAGCCCTGTCACTCAACCCCGACATCGTCTCCACCGCCTGCCCCTTCTGCCTCGTCATGCTCACCGACTCCGTCAACGGCAAGAAGGCTGAGCCCAATAGCGGCGCCGCCGCGGGCGGCGCCGCCAAGGAAACCCTCCAAGTCGTCGACGTCGCCCAACTCCTCCTCGACTCCGTGAAGACGCCCGTCGAGGCACCGGCCGAGTAAGCGGCTTACCGGGGATCGCGGTTGAACCTCGACGTCGACCAGAAGTAGCCGAGTACCGCGAGTCCGAGGCACCAACCGATCGCGAGCCAGCCGTTGTTGCCGATCTCGCTGCCGAGCAGCAGTCCGCGCAGGGTCTCGATGGCGGGGGTGAACGGCTGGTACTCGGCGATCGGCTGGAACCAGCCCGGCATCGCGCCGACGGGCGTGAACGCGCTGGAGAGCAGCGGCAGCAGGATCAACGGCATCGCGTTGTTGCCGGCGGCCTCGGCGTTCGGGCTGACCAGGCCCATGCCGACCGCGATCCAGGTGAGCGCCAGGGAGAAGAGCACCAGTAGCCCGAACGCGGCCAGCCACTCCAGGGCGGAGGCGTCCGTGGAGCGGAAGCCGATGGCGAGGGCGATGGCGCCGACGAGCACCACGCTCATGACCGACTGCAGCACGCTGCCGACGACGTGCCCGATGAGCACCGACGGGCGGTGGATCGCCATGGTGCGGAAGCGGGCGATGATCCCCTCGGTCATGTCGTTGGAGACGGAGACCGCGGTGCCGATCAGGGTGCTGCCGACGGTCATCAGCAGCAGGCCCGGGACGACGTACGCGATGTACGCGGCGCGGTCGGCGCCGCCGTCGCCGATCCCCGAGCTCATCGCGTCACCGAATATGTAGACGAAGAGCAGCAACAGCATGACGGGGGTGAGCAGCAGGTTCAGGGTGAGGGAGGGGTAGCGGCGGGCGTGGAGGAGGTTGCGGCGGAGCATGGTGTGGGAGTCGCGCAGGGCGAGGGTGAGGGAGCTCATCGCAGGGCCTCCGTGGGCTGTTGGGTGTGGCCGGTGTGGGTGTCGCTGGTGTGGGTGTCGCCGGTGAGGGCGAAGAAGACGTCGTCGAGGTCGGGGGTGTGGAGGGTGAGTTCGTCGGCGTTGATGTGGGCGGCGTCGAGGCGGTCGAGGAGGGTGCGCAGGGCGTGCTGGCTGCCGTCGCTGGGGAGGTGCAGGGCGAGGGTGTCGTCGTGGTGGGTGGCGTCGTGGAGGGTGTCGGCGGCGGTGCGGTAGGCGGTGGGGTCGGTGAAGCGCAGGCGGACGTGGCCGCCGGGGATGAGGCGTTTGAGTTCGTCGGGGGTGCCGTGGGCGGCGATGGTGCCGTTGTTCAACACGGCGATGTGGTCGGCGAGTTCGTCGGCTTCCTCGAGGTATTGGGTGGTGAGGAAGACGGTGACGCCGTCGGCGACCAGGGTGCGGATGATCTGCCACATGGTGTGGCGGGAGCGGGGGTCCAGGCCGGTGGTGGGCTCGTCGAGGAAGATGATGCGGGGGTCGCCGACGAGGGTCATGGCGATGTCGAGCCGGCGTTTCATGCCGCCCGAGTAGGTGGCGGCGGGTTTGGTGGCGGCGTCGGTGAGGTCGAAACGGGCCAGAAGCTCAGCGGTGGTGCGGCGGCCTTCCTGTCTGGGCAGGTGGTGCAGGTCGGCCATGAGGAGCATGTTCTCCTCGCCGGTGATCAGGTTGTCGACGGCGGAGAACTGGCCGGTGACGCCGATGGTGGCGCGGACGGCCTGGGGGTGGGTGGCCAGGTCGTGGCCGGCGACGCGCAGGTCGCCGGAGTCGGCGCGGATGAGGGTGGACAGGATTTGTACGGCGGTGGTCTTGCCGGCGCCGTTCGGGCCGAGCAGGGAGAAGACGGTGCCTTCGGGGACGGCCAGGTCGATGCCGTCCAGGACGACTTTGTCCCCGTAGGACTTGCGCAGCCCGTGCGCCGCGATGGCCAGGTTCGTCATGGTGGTTGTTCCCTTTCGAGGCGAGGCTGCGAGGGAGCTTCGGCGGTTCAGAGGCTGCGAGCGGAGATGTCGCCGTAGGCGGTGGTCGCGCGGATGTTCAGGCCGGCGTCGGCACCCTCGGAGTTACGGAGGGCGTTGTGGATCCGGCCGTACGTGGTGCCGGCGTCCAGCGAGGCGGAGACGCCGCGGGCGGCGCCGACCGAGATCTCGCCCGCGTCGGTGCGGAGTTCGACGGTGCCGCGGACGGCCTCGGCGATCCGGAGGTCGCCCTTCATCGTGCTGATCTCCGCGGATCCGGTGAGGCGGCCCACGGAGACGTCGCCGGCCATCAGGGCGAGCCGGGCGCCGGCGGCCTCGTCGAGCTTGACGGTGGCCTGCGCGCTCTCGAAGTCGACGTCGCCGAGCCGCCCGACGCCGCGCAGTTCGGCGGCGGCCGCCTTGGCCTCGACCCGGGAGCCGGCGGGCAGTTGGACGGTGACCTCGACGGAGCCGGAGCTGCCGAGGAGGCGGTTCTTGGGCGCGGCGGCCGCGATCCGCAGCACGCCGTCGGCGTACTCGACCGCGATCCGCTCCGCCGCCTTGACGTCCTTGCCGTTCGAGGCGTCCGCGGGCCGGACCTCGACCGCGGTGTCGGACCGGTCGGCGGCGATGAACTGGAGGCGGCCCGCGGGGATGTCGAGGACGGCGGAGATGGCGGCGGGGGTGTCGAACGTCTGCATGGAGTGCTCCTTGACTGGGGTGAGCTTCGGCGGTGCGCCTCGGCGTTTCCGATGTGCGAAACGCTACGTTGCCTTTCCGCACCCGGCAACAAGCTCGTTGCACCCGACCCCTATATACGCAGCTCAGGGCAGCCATTTCATTGCAACGGGCGTGAATCTAACGCAACGTACAAGTGCGGTTGCGTTGCAATGACTAGGAATCAAACGCTATGCTGCCCGGTATCGCAGACGACCGAGGAGGCCGTGATGCCGGGAGGCAGACTCACTCAGCAGGAACGCCGGCAGATCGCGCTGGGCCTGGCCGACGACCTCGCCTACGCGGAGATCGCCCGCCGCCTGGACCGCCCCACGTCGACGGTCACGCGCGAGGTGATGCGCAATGGCGGTCCCGCCGGTTACCGCGCCGATCTGGCCCACCGCGCCACGGAGCAGCGCGCCCACCGGCGCAGGCAGGCCCCGGCCCGGGGTGCGCAGGCGCCCGCGTCCTCGCGCGGACGTGACGAGGAGGCGGTGCGCGAGTACGAGGAGGTGCTCGCCACGGTCTTCATGCAGTCGGGCCTGCCCAAGATGACCGCACGGGTCCTCGTCGCCCTGTTCACCACGGACGAGGGCAGTTTGACCGCGTCCGAACTCGTCCAGCGGCTGCAGATCAGCCCGGCGTCCGTCTCCAAGGCGATCGCCTTCCTGGACAGCCAGGGCCTGGTCCGGCGGGAGCGGGACGAGCGGCGCCGCGAGCGGTATGTGGTCGACAACGACGTCTGGTACCAGTCGATGATCGCGAGTGCGCGGGCCCACGCCACGCTCGTGGAGACGGCGCGTCAGGGGGTGGCGATCCTGGGCCCGGACACCCCGGCGTCCACCCGCCTGGAAAACGTAGCCCGCTTCGTCGACTTCGTCTCGGAGAGCCTTGTGCGGGCGGCGGAGCAGGCGCGGGGTGTTTTGTACGCGACGTCGGAGGGGGCGGGGGCGAGGTCTGACCGGTGACGTTGGTGGGCCGGTGCCTTGGATGGTGGGCGGGGCCGCCCGGGGTTTTGCGGAGTGTGGCGGTTCCGGGCCGGCAGTAAAGGGCGCTCCGCTGCGCTACGCGTCGGCTCCGCCGATTCCGCTCCGCTCCACCCTTGACTCCCGCCCCTCCACCGCGACTTGACCTCCGACCCGGACGGCCAGGGGTGAGGCGGCGGACCTCGCTGCTCGGGTCATCACGTCTCGCTGCCGGGTGCGGACCGGCCCATCGTGGGCGGAGGCCACGGTGCGCGCTCGGCCCACGGCCGGTGTGGTCGGGTCATCGGCTCTCGCGGCCGAGTGCGGACCGGACCATCGTGCGCCGACGCCACGGTGCGCGCTCGGCCCACGGCCCGTCTGGTTGGGTCATCCGCTCACGCGGCCGAGTGCGGACCGACTCATCGTGAGTGGGTGCCACTGTGTGGGCGCGGCCACCCTGGCGGGCTCGCTGCTCGCGCCATCACCTTCGTGGCCGGGCGCGGACGGGCCCATCGTGGGCGCAGCCACGGTCTGCGCCCTGCCAGCCGCCCGGCCACGCTGCTCGGGCCATCACCTCTCGCCGCTGAGTGCGGCCCGGCCCATCGTGGGCGGAGGCCACGGTGCGAGCTCGGCCACCCCGGCGGCCTCCCCGCTCGGGTCATCACCTTTCATCGCCGGGTGCGCTCCGGCACATCGTCGGCAGAGGTCAACTTCGATGCGCTGCCCAGGACAGGGGACCGCCGTCCCGGCGGCTGTCACCTACTTTGGAAAAGTTGCGAATGAATATGCCGCACGCCCCCCTGCCACACCCCAAGCGCCCCCGGAACCGTCCCATCCGCCGAAGGGAATGGGGTGGGCGGGCCCTCTGCGAGCTGTGGGAGTCGTGGGACTGGTGGGTTTTCTTGGCGCAGGAGGCCTGTGTGACGAATGAGTTCAGTGGGGGGCCACCAGGTGCAGCGGAGGCGCGCAACCCTGCGATCGGGCAACCGCTGGGCGGCGCGCGGGGCGTGGCAGGGGGCGCGCGGGCATCCGCTTCGCAACTTTCCCGAAGTAGGTGCCAGACCCACCCCCTGCAAAGCTCTCGTGGCCCATGAAGCCTGTGGGACGGATGGGTTCAGCGGGGCCGCCGGGCACGGCGGATGGCCGAACCCTGCGACCGACCACCCGCCGGGCGGCGCGCGGGGTGTGGCAGGGGGCGCGCGGAGATCCGCTTCGCAACTTTCCCAAAGTAGGTGCCAAACCCCCCAGCGCCACGGGCCGCATCGGCGGCCCAACACGCGCCCCCCGACCATGGCGCCCCCCGGGAAGCCACCGGGGTGGCCGAACACGCACCCGGACATCGGCCCACGCCGGGCCGGACCGCACCCGGCCGCGAAGGCTTATGACCCGAGCCGCGATGCCGAGCGACGAGCCGAGCCCAGCCCCTGAGACCCACCCACGATGGGCGGCCCGCACCCGGCAACGCGAGCCGACGCCCCCGACAGCTATGCCGCGTGGCTGGCCGAGCTCCGACCGTGGCTCTCACCCACGGCGGTCGGCCGTCTGGGGGCATAGGGGGGGGGCGGCGCACTCGGTATGAGAGGGGGGCGCGCGACGAACCGATTCGCAACTTTGCCGAAGTTGGTACCTGCCCCCTGCCCCCGCACCTGAAGTAAGGCCGCTCGCCCGGCCGAGCCCAGACCCTGACGTCGGCTCACGACGGACCGGACCGCACCCGCCGATGAAAGGCGATGACCCGAGCGAGGACACCGCCGGGCTGGCCGAGCACACACCGCGGCCCCCGCCCACGATGGATCGCTCCGCACCCGGCAACGCGAGATGATGACCCGAGCAGCGAGGCCGCCGGGCTGGCCGAGCACGCACCATGGCCTCCGCCCACGATGGACCGGTCCGCACCCGGCCGCGAAAGCCGATGACCCGACCACACCCGCCGTGGGCCGAGCCCGCACCGGGGCGCCCGCCCACGTTGGGCCGGGCCGCACCCGGCAGCGAAAGGTGATGACCCAACCCAGCCTCGCCCGCCGCCTCACCCCTGGCCGTCCGGGTCGAAGGTCAAGTCGCGGTGGAGGGACGGGAGTCAAGGGTGGAGCGGAGCGGAATCGGCGAAGCCGACGCGACCGCAGGGAGCGCCCTTTACTGCCGGCCCGGAACCGCCACACTCCACTCACACCCGGGCGGCCCCGGTACGAATCGAAGGCACCGGGCCAGCGAAGGGTGGGCTCCGGGTCGAGCCCCGACCGTGGCCCCGCCCACGATGGACCGGCCCGCACCCGGCCGTGCGAGCGGATGACCCGACCAGACCGGCCGTGGGCCGAGCTCGCACCGGAGCGTCGGCCCACGATGAGCCGGACCGCACCCGGCAGCGAAAGGGGATGACCCAACCCCAGCCGCGCCCGCCGCCTCACCCCTGGCCGTCCGGGTCGAAGGTCAAGTCGCGGTGGAGGGACGGGAGTCAAGGGTGGAGCGGAGCGGAATCGGCGAAGCCGACGCCCGAAGGGCGCCCTTTACTGCCGGCCTGGAAGCGCCACACTCCGCAAAACCCCCGGGGCGGCCCCGGTTACCGGCAAAGGCACCGGTCACCGAAGACGCCGCCCCGGGGCGTAATGGAAACGGGACCCCGCCCGTCTTATGCCCGGCGAGGGAGGGCGGCATCATGGGCTGGTTGTTGTCTGGCGAGGTGGTCGGGGCGGGTGAGGGGCATGCGGAGTGCCGGGATACGCGGCGCACGGAGCACGCGGGACACGCGGAGGACGCCGGGTATGCCGGGCACGCCAGGCACGCCGGGCACGCCGAGTACGCGGCGTACAGGACCCCGCACCCGACACCCCGCCCTCATCGGAGCCGCCGGCGCCCTCAGCTGCGTGCTGATCCTCGCCGGCTGCGGCGGCGGCAACGGCGACGGCTCCGGCGCGAAGGACGGCCGCAGCCACCCCGTCGGCCCGGCGGGCAAGGGCCCCGCCCAGCGCCCCGTCCCGCCCGGCAAGGGCAGCAAGGTCGACGACGACTTCAACGGTGACGGCGCCCGTGACCTCGTACTCGACGACCTCGTTCACCGCGACCACGGCGACGACGCGGGCATCGGCATCGTCTACGGAGGGAAGGGCGGACTCGTCCCGGGTGCACGGCAACTGCTCAGTGCCCACGCCAACGGCGCCCGTACCAAGGGCGAGCTGCCCGCCGCCTTCGAGTCCGAGGCCTCCTGCGACCTGGACGAGGACGGCTTCACCGATCTGATCGTGTCCACCGACCCCCCGTACGACGGACAGGGCCGCCCACCCGTGCCGCTGCAGATCCTCTTCGGCTCGCCCAAGGGCCTGACCGGCAAGGCGGTGAAGCTCCGCGTGCCCGCGCAGGCGCGTTTCGGCAACGACTGGCCGGACCAGCCCGTCTGCGGCGACTTCGACGGCGACGGCGCCACCGACCTCGTCCTGCACGCGAGCGAGGCCCGACTGAGCTTCCTGCGCGGCCCGTTCAAGCGGACCGGCGCACCGCGCGCCGCGGGCAAGCCCGTCACGGGGCCCGGCAACAACCTCGTGTCGGGCCGGGCCACGGACGTGGACGGCGACGGCTACGACGACGTACTCGTGCGCAAGGCCGCGAACGCCTCCGGCGCCGCCGTCAGCGCCCTCGTCCTGGGCGGCCCGAAGGGGCCCGGCGAGACCGGCGTGCTCTTCCCGGCGGGCACGGACGTCGCGTTCGGCCGCTTCGGCCGGGGCAAGGGCACGGACGCCGCCGTCGCCTCGCCGAAGGGCATCGCGCTGCGGTACGAGGTGCCGGGCACCCTGCGCGACACCCTGGAGGCCAAGAACGTGTCGGTCGACGCAGGCGACCTCGACGGGGACGGCCTCAGCGAGCTCGTCATCAGCGGTGAGGGCAGCGGCAACGGGGGCAGCGCGGGCGACGTACGGGTCCTGAGGGGACGTACCGCGGGGCTCGCCCCCAACGCCACGGCGATCACCCGGCCCGCCGCCAAGGGCACGACCCAGGTGCTCCAGGTCGCGGACTTCGACGGCGACAAGCGGGCCGACCTGGTGGTGCACACGTATCGCGGGGACAGCGCGGACACCGTGGCCGTGTATCCCGGCCGGGAGAGCGGCGAGTTGATCGCGCGCGACGCGCAATTGACCTTCTCGACGGCGGAGTTCCTGGCGCTTAGCGACGACTGATGGAGGGGCGGCGGGGGGAGCGCGGCGGGGCCCCGTCACCCTCCCCCGACGCACAACCCTTCGTACGCCTCACGAGTCACACCCCCGAAAGCCCAGCCCCACCCCCTTTCGGGAGTCACCGTGCGCGTACGAAATCTGGCCGTCACCACCACCGTCGCGGCCCTCGCCGCCACGGGCCTGACGCTGCCCCTGGCCGGTACGGCGAGCGCCGCGCCCTCGAAGATCCGCGCCGACTACAACGGCGACGGCTTCGTGGACCTCGCCGTCGGCGTGCCGGGTGCGACGGTGAACGGCAAGGCCAAGGCCGGATACGTCAACGTCGTCTGGGGCGGCGCGAGCGGCCTCGGCAAACACGGCTCCACCACCGTCAGCCAGGCCACCGCCGGCGTGCCCGGCACCGTGGAGGCGGGTGACGGGTTCGGGTTCGCCGTCGCCTCCGACGACATGAACGGCGACGGCTACAGCGACCTCGTCGTCGGCACGCCCGAGGAGGACACCGACATCGGCCTGAGCACCGGCACCGTAGCCGTCGTCTGGGGCGCCGCCACCGGCTTCAAGGGCGGCTTCACCGCAGCCAACGGCGACTACGGCGACGCGTCGTACGGGGCGCTGCTCGCCACCGGTGACTTCGACAAGGACGGCGACAAGGACATCGCCCTCAACTCCCATTTCGACGAGTCCAGTTCGGTCGTCGTACGCCCCGGACCCTTCACCGCGGGCTCGTCCGCCGCGCTCTCCCGGGTCGACGGCTGGCACTTCGCGGGCCCCACCGCCCTCGCGAGCGGTGACTTCGACGGGGACGGCGGCGACGACCTGGCGATCTCGTACCACGGCATGGAGACCAACGGCACGAGCGTGCTGAGCCGCGCCTCCGGCGAGTGGAAGCAGACGTGGGGCGCCTCCGACCGCAGCGACAGCGACCTCGTCGCCGGTGACTTCGACGGGGACGGCACCACCGACCTGGCCGTCGGCGACGTCCGGCCCAACCCCGAGACCGAGGAGACCCTCTGCGCCGACCGGCTCGGCGGCGCGATCCTCACCGTCTACGGCAAGCGGGGCGGCGCGCTCGGCGGCGGCGGCACCTCCTGCATCACGCAGGCCTCCCCCGAGGTCGGCGGCACCGCGGAGGCCGGCGACAACTTCGGCGCGCACCTCGCGGCCGCCAACCTCGACCGCGACGGCATCGACGAACTGATCGTCGGCGCGGACGCGGAGGCCGTCGGCGACGCGGGGAACGCGGGCACGTACTGGGTCCTCGCCTCCACCGGCACGGGCAAGCCCCTGGTGGGGCCCGCCGTCAGCCAGAACTCCGCGGGCGTCGCGGGCACGGCGGAGGCGGACGACCACTTCGGCGCGGCGGTTTCGGCGGGCGACTACAACGGTGACGGGTACCCGGACGTGGCGGTGGGCGCGCCCGGTGAGGACGCGCGGAAGGGCGGCGTCTGGTACGCGCCGACCCCGAAGGACGGGCCGAAGCCGCCGGTCACGTCGGTGACGCCGGCCAAGCTTTCGCTCGCGGGGGCGCGGGAGTACGGGATGGTTCTTGGGCGGTGAGTCGGTGAACCGGCGGGTCGGTGGCCGTCCAGTCACCGGCTTCGCCGAGTTCGTCCTCAAACGCCGGACGGGCTAAAAATCCCCCGCCTCAGCGGACTGCACCCCCAACTCACGCGCCCCATACAACCCTTGCTCCCCTCCAGCGGTCTCCCCTTCGTCGTCCACCCCGTCCCATTGACCGCGGATGCCCGCCACGCATCCCAGCCCGCCGCAGGAGAACCCGCATGGCCACGCACAAGCGCACCTCCACCTCCACCCCCGCCCGTTCCAGACGCGGCCGCCTCGCCGCGTCGACGGTCGTCGCCGCCGCCCTCACCGGCGGACTGCTCACCGTCACGGCTGCCTCGGCGTCCGCCGCGCCCGCCGAGCCGCTGCCCTCGCACGAGGCGGACTTCAACGGCGACGGCGTCGCCGACCTCGCCACCTCCGCGCCCGGCGCCAACGTCGCGGGCAAGGACTCGGCGGGCCAGGTCACCGTCACGTACGGCGGTACGACCCTGCGCCACAAGACCTTCAGCCAGAACAGCGCGGGCGTCCCCGGCTCCGCCGAGAAGGGCGACGGCTTCGGCTCGGACACCGCGTACGGCGACTTCGACCGCGACGGCTACGACGACCTCGCGGTCGGCGCGCCCGGCGAGGACGTCGGCAGCGACACCGACGGCGGCACCGCGCAGATCCTGTGGGGCTCCGCGAACGGCCTCACCGGCGGCACCACCGTGCAGGACCCCCGGCCGTCCGGCCACGACTTCTTCGGCGGGCCCATGGAAGCCGGCGACTTCGACGGCGACGGCGCCACCGACCTGGCCATCGGCGCCCGGTCCGGCGCGGCCACCATCGACGTCATCAACGGTGACATCTCCCGTACCCACGGCACCGGCGAGAGCCGCTACACGGTCAAGCCCGCCATCATCAGCGGCGAGGGCGCGGGCCCGTTCAACCTGCACTCCGGCGACGTGAACGGCGACGGCAGGGACGACCTGATCGTCGACGGCTACTCCACGGCCGACGACTACAACGCCAACCTGTGGGTGCCCGGCACCCCGGACGGCCTCAAGACCGCCCGGCAGCAGCGGCTGCCCGGCGGCCTGATCACCGACGTCGGCGACACCGACGGCGACGGGTACGGCGACATCGTCATCGGCCTCCAGTGGGACGACGAGATCGCGGGCGCGCACAAGGGCGGTTCGGTGCACGTCGTGCACGGCGCCGCGAACGGCCCGTACGGCGACACGCAGGTGTTCACGCAGGACAGCGCGGGCGTGCCGGGCACGGGCGAGAAGGGCGACTCGTTCGGCACCGAGCTCGACCTCGGCGACATCAACGGCGACGGCCACCTCGACCTGGTGGTCGGCGCGGCGGGCGAGGACCTCGACGGCGTCGCGGACGCGGGCGCGGTCACCGTCATCTACGGCGCCGCGGACGGCTCGGGCCTGTCCACGCGGGGCGCGGCCTTCCTCGACCAGAACACGCCGGGCGTCCCCAACTCCAACGAGACGTACGACTTCTTCGGCTCGGACGTCCATGTGGACGACCTGAACGGGGACGGGCGGGGCGACGTCACGGTCGGCGCGTCCGGCGAGAACGGCGAGAACGGTGCGATCTACCCGCTGACCAGCAAGGCGGACGGCACCCTCGCGGGTACGTCGGGTGTCTACACCTCGACGGTGGGCATCTCGGCGACGGGCCGGCCCCGCCTCGGCACGAACTTCGCGGACTGACCCGACTCGCCTACACCGTACGGCAGTTACGACATCGATCCGCCGGGCCCGCACCTCTCTCGACGCGGGCCCGGCGCCCACCCTCCCCTTTCCGGAGCCCCCCGTGCGCGCACGCACCCTCCTCCTGGCCGCGTCCCTGACGACCACCGGCCTGCTCGCCCTCCCGTTCCCCGCCGGCGCCACGGCCCCGGCAGCCCCCGCCGCCCCGTCCCGGCTCTCCGACGACTTCAACGGCGACGGCTACCGTGACCTCGTCGTGGCCGCCCCCGACGCCAAGGTCTCCGGCAAGGACCAGGCGGGCGCCGTCGTCGTGCTGTACGGCTCGGCGTCGGGTCCGCGCGCCGCGAAGAAGCAGTTGATCTCCCAGTCCTCCGCAGGGGTGAGCGGCGCCGCGGAGTCCCTCGACCGGTTCGGCGACTCCGTGGCCACCGCCGACCTCGACGCGGACGGGTACGCCGATCTGCTCGTGGGGGTGCCCTACGAGGACGTCGGCGGCGCCCGCGACCGGGGCAGCGTCACGGTCCTGTGGGGCGGCGCCCACGGGCTCAAGTCCAGTGCGGTGCTGCCCACTCCGGACGGCTCGGGTGGTGACGCGGGCTGCGTCTACGGCGTCGGCCTCGCCGCCGCGCAGGCGCCCACCGGATCCCGCGGCTCGGTCTCCGTCGCCGGGTGGTGCGCGAGCCGCCGGATGACGGGCCCCTTCACCCGGGCCGGCAAGCCGGTCGCCAACTCCACGGCGACGGGCACCGGTTCGGTGAACGACACGCTCCTCGGCGACCTCGACGGGGACCGCCGCGCCGACACCGTCGACATCACCGTCGGGATGTCCGACCAGCCGGAGGGCGCCGTGTACGTGAACCCGGCGGCGCGCGGCAACCACCCGCTCGCCACCGACGGCGACAACGCCACCATCGGTGACGTCAACGGCGACGGCTACGGAGACCTCGTCATCGGCGACCCCGGCGACATGGTGGTCGACGGCAGCCCGCAGGCCGGCACCGGCCACCAGGGCGGCCAGATCGCGATCTGGCCGGGCAGCGCGACGGGCGTCGACCCCGAGGCCGACCCGATCCTGATCAACCAGTCCACGCCCGGCGTGCCCGGCGCCTCCGAGAACGACGACTCCTTCGGCACGGACGTATCCGTCTCCGACATCGACCACGACGGGTACGGCGACATCGCCGTGGGCACCCCGGGCGAGAAGCTCGGTTCCGCGCGGTCCGCGGGAACGGTCGTCATCGTGCCGGGCGGCCCCCAAGGCCCCACCGGCGCGGGCTCGTTCACGCTCTCTCAGGCCTCGTCCGGCGTACCCGGCACCGCGGAGCGCGAGGACCGCTTCGGCACGACGGTCCACTTCGCCGACCTCACCAAGGACGGCCGCCCCGACCTCGTGGTCGGCACACCCGGCGAGATCGTTCCCGGCTCGACGCGGAAAACGGGCGGCGTCTGGGTCTTCAAGGGCACGGCGTCCGGGCTGAGCCTCGGTACGTCGTACGACGTCATGGCCGGTTCGGTGGGCCTGCCCACGACGAGCGACACGGCGTGGGGTTCGGTGCAGGCGCCCTGAGGGCCGGTTCCCCGGCCGGCCTGAGGGCCGGTTCCCCGGCCGGGGAGGGTCACGTACCGCACAACCCTCCCCCACCCCCACCCGTCCAACAGCTGAAGCCAACCAGACGAACGAACGAACGCACGCACACGCACGCACGCACGCACTGAGAGTCGGAGCCCCCATGCGACCACGCACCCTCGCCCTCGCTGCCGCCACCGCGCTGGCCGCCACCGGCCTCGCTCTGCCCCTCACGGCCACCACCGCGACCGCGGCACCCTCCGCCCCGACAAAACCCTCCGCCCCCACGAACCGCGTCGAGAGCGACTTCGACGGTGACGGGCGCGCCGATCTCGCCGTGGGCGTGCCCTCCGGCACCGTCGACGGCAAGGCGAGAGCCGGATACGTGAGCGTCCTCTTCGGCGGCGACGACGGCACCAACCCGCACAACGTCCGCCGCCTCACCCAGGCCACCGTCGAGGTGCCCGGCACCCCGGAGGCCGGCGACCGGTTCGGCTCCGCGCTCACCACCGCGTACATCGACGACGACCAGTACGCCGACCTCGTCATCGGCGCCGCGGGCGAGGACATCGACGCCAAGAAGGACGCCGGCTCCGTCACCGTCATGTACGGCACCGGCGACGGCTTCGCCCTGGCCAACACCGCGGCCCGCGGCGCGAAGAGCGGCGACGCGTACGGAAACGCCCTGACCGCCGCCGACTTCACCGGCGACACCGACGTCGACCTCGCGATCGGCGGCACGGACCAGGTCGTCTTCAACGCCAACCCGTACACCGCCGACACCACGCCCGTCATCACGCGCCCCATGGGCGGCCGCGCCCCCGTCATGACGACCGGCGACTTCGACTCCGACGGCCACCCCGAACTCGCCGTCGCCTACTACAAGCAGAGCCCGCAGTACACGCAGTCCCACGTCCAGCTCTACCGCTACGACCGGAACGACGAGTACGAGGGCGACTTCGGCCTCACCTGGAGCAGCGACAACAGCGCCGCCAACGCGCTCGCCACCGGCGACTTCAACGGCGACGGCCACGACGACCTCGCCCTCGGCAACTGCCGCGAGATCGCCGACGAGAACATCGACGACCCGTGCGGCCCCGAGGGGATCGCCAAGGGCGGCGGCATCCACATCCACTACGGGGACGGCGACGGTCTCGTCTGGGAGGGCCAGACCCTCAACCAGGACACCCCGGGCGTCCCCGGCGTCGCCGAGAAGGGTGACGACTTCGGCAACGCCCTCGCCGTCGCGGACCTCGACGGCGACGGCCGCGACGACCTGATGGCCGGCGCCCCCGGCGAGGCCATCGGCAGCGCCGCCCGCGCGGGCGCCGTCACCGTCCTCAAGGGCGGCAGGAACGGCATCCTCGACGCGAACGGCACGGCGGCCGGCGCGCTCTCGTACCAGCAGAACTCCCCCGGCGTCCCGGGCGCCGCCGAGGCCGGCGACACCTTCGGCGCGGCGCTCGCCACCGCCGACCACGACGGCGACGGCCGCCCGGACCTCTCGATCGCCGCGCCCGGCGAGAACGCCGCGTCGGGCGGCGTCTGGGAGTTCCCCTCCGGCGTGCCCGGCGGCCTCGCGATCACCCCGAACTCCATTGACCTGCCCGCGTCCTTGGACCCGGAGGCGTACGGGGCGGTGCTCGGCCGCTGATACGGACCCCTCGGGGATCCCCCTAGGGGTTGTCACAGGTCGGCCGCAAAGCCGTTCTCCTCCGGAGGAGGGACGCCCCCACCCGCCGAGACCAGGTACGTTCGATTCGTGGCTGGATTCAGGATCGGACGCGGCCGGGACAACCGCGCCCCGCAACCGCAACAACAATCGCGGCAGCAGCCGTACGGACAGCAGGCCCCCCAGGGCAGGCAGCAGGCCCCGCAGGGCCGGCCGCAACCCCCGCAGGGCAGGCAGCAGCCGTACGGCTACCCACCCGCGCCCTCGCATCCGCAGCATCCGCAGCAGCAGTACGGCGGGGGCGGCCCCCAGTACGGCGGGGGCGGCCCGCAGTACGGCGGCGGAGGCGGAGGCGGTGGCCAGCAGCAGTGGCCGCAGGCCGGCGGGCGTCAGGGCGGCGGCCACCACGGCAACCACGGTGAGCCGGAGTACTTCGGCGGCCCCGACGACCAGGGCCACGGCCACGGTCAGGGCCCCGGCGGCCAGGGCGGCTACGACCCGTACGCGGCCAACAACCCCGGACACACCCAGGCGTTCTCCATCGGCGAGGACCCCTACACCCAGGGCGACACCTACCGCGCCGGCCAGGCGGCCGCGCCCCCCGTGGGCCCCCGTCTGCACTGGAAGGACCTGCTGCGCGGCATCGTGCTGCGCCCCGGACCCACCTTCCTCCAGATGCGGGACTACGCAATGTGGGGCCCCGCCCTCGTCGTCACGTTCCTCTACGGCGCGCTCGCGATCTTCGGCTTCGACGACGCCCGCGAGGACGCGATCAACGCGACGCTGTCCTCGGCGGTCCCGTACGTCCTGACCACCGGCGTCGCGATCACCGTCAGCGCCTTCATCCTGGGCGTGGTCACGCACACCCTCGCCCGCCAGCTCGGCGGCGACGGCGCGTGGCAGCCGACGGTCGGCCTCTCGATGCTGATCATGTCGCTGACGGACGCGCCGCGCGTGGTCGTGGCGATGTTCCTGGGCGGCGGCGAGACGTTCGTCCAGCTGCTCGGCTGGCTGACCTGGATCGCGGCGGGCGCGCTGCTGACGACGATGGTCGCTAAGTCCCACGACCTGCCGCTGCCGAAGGCGCTGGGCGCGTCGGCGATCCAGCTGCTCGCGATCCTGTCGATCATCAAGCTGGGCACGTTCTAGCGACACGTTCCAGCGACCTGCGACGGACACGGGAAGGGCCCCGGCGGACTACGGTCCGCCGGGGCCCTTCCACGTACCACGCTCTGGGCGCCGCGCCCCGAACTCAGGCGTCGAGAACCTGCCCCGCACGCCGCACGACGGGCGGCTCGACGCTCCACGGGAAGTTGATCCACTCGTCGGTGCGCTTCCACACGTACTCGCACTTCACCAGCGAGTGCGACTTCTCATAGATGACGGCGGACCGCACCTCGGCGACGTGGTCGAGGCAGAAGTCGTGCACGAGCTTCAGCGTCTTGCCGGTGTCGGCGACGTCATCGGCGATGAGCACCTTCTTGTCGGTGAAGTCGATGACGTTGGGGACGGGCGCGAGCATGACGGGCATCTCCAGGGTGGTGCCCACCCCGGTGTAGAACTCCACGTTCACGAGGTGGATGTTCTTGCAGTCCAGGGCGTACGCGAGACCGCCGGCGACGAAGACACCACCGCGGGCGATGGAGATGATCACGTCGGGCCGGTACCCGTCGTCGGCGATGGTCTGGGCGAGCTCGCGCACGGCGCCGCCGAACTTCTCGTAGTCAAGGTTCTCGCGGTTCTCGCGCACATCACTCATGCCGCTGCTCACACCTGTGTCCGATGGAAATTGAGGAAGGAACGGGAGGCGGTCGGCCCGCGCTGCCCCTGGTAACGCGACCCGTACCGCTCCGAGCCGTACGGCGCCTCGGCGGGCGAGGTGAGCCGGAACATGCACAGCTGCCCGATCTTCATGCCCGGCCAGAGCTTGATCGGCAGGGTCGCCAGATTCGAGAGCTCAAGGGTCACGTGCCCGCTGAACCCCGGGTCGATGAACCCGGCGGTGGAGTGCGTGACCAGCCCGAGCCGCCCGAGGCTGGACTTCCCTTCGAGCCGGCTGGCGAGATCGTCGGGAAGGCTGATGACCTCGTACGTGGAGGCGAGCACGAACTCCCCGGGGTGCAGGATGAACGGCTCGTCACCCTCGGGCTCCACGAGCCGCGTCAGGTCGGCCTGCTCGACGGAGGGGTCGATGTGGGGGTAGCGGTGATTCTCGAACACCCGGAAGTAGCGGTCCAGCCGCACGTCGATGCTCGAGGGCTGCACCATGGATTCGTCGTACGGGTCGATCCGCACCCGTCCGGAGTCGATCTCGGCCCGGATGTCCTTGTCTGAGAGAAGCACGCACCGAGGATACGCAGAGCGCGCGGGCCCGCCCCAATCGGACGGGCCCACGCGCGCTGTAGTCGTTAACGCTGCGGCCGTACCGCTGTCGCTACCGCTTCTGCAGGGACACCGGCACGGCGTGCCGGAGCCGGGCGCAGCGCGGACAGCGGATGAGCCGGCCAGGACCGAGCCGGTCCGCCTGCTGCATCGGGAACGACGTGGTGCTGAAGACGTGCCCTTCGGCACATCGGACGACGGTGCGGTCCATCAAGTCCTCGAGTCCCTTCCCCGGTCGTGGGTGAGCTCGTACGTACCCGTACTCGCTCGTCTCTCGCTCGCCTCCGAGCCGACGACGAAAGCCCACATTACGGTATGAAAGGGACGCCACTCCAGGCGGCACGACCGCGATCCACGGTACGCCCCAACTCCCCGCGTCCGCACGGCGCATCCACCCCCCGGACAGCACGCAGACCCCGCGGCGGAGGCGCCCGGGGCCCGTGATGAGGTAGAGTGTGCGACGGTACGACACCGCTTACGGCGGCGTATTTCGCGGGTGTAGTTTAGTGGTAGAACATCAGCTTCCCAAGCTGAGAGTGCGAGTTCGATTCTCGTCACCCGCTCTTGTTGAACCCCCAGGTCATGGATCTGGGGGTTCTTTTCGTTCAGAGTTGGCCGGCTGCAGACAGGACAAGCACGCTCCTGGGAGAAGGGCGTGTGCCAGTCTGCGGATCGAGAAGCCCCACCGTGGGCTCTACTGGATAATCGACGTATGGCAACACAGCCCGGTCTCTCTCATCTTCGCCGTGCCAAGTTCGCTCGGCGTGCGCCCGCCGCGCTCTCCGAGCTCGTCGGACCTCAGCACGGCACGGTGACCTTGCCGCTGCATCTGGCGTGGTCGGGGCTGACCACGTTCGATCTCGATCAGCCTCGGTTGCGGATGAGCTACTACCGAATCGTCCTGGCCGAGGGGCTGCAAGACGATCTGGTCCGGTTCCTCAATCGCGACCTTCTGGTCAGCCTGTGGCCCACACTGCGCACCCTGGTCAGCCGTGATGTCCGGGAGGTGTGGGAGAACTCCTTCGACGAGCTGGCTCACGAAGCCCAGGCCGCTGCATGAACCTCACGGATCTGCACCGTCGCCTGCTTGCGGATGTCCTCGACGTGGGTGGTGTCTACCCTTTGGCGCTTACCGGCGGCTATGCGGTCCAAGCACACGGGCTGGTGAACCGGCTCAGTCAGGATCTCGATGTCGCAACCGAGAACCCGGAGCGCATGGAGGATATCGCCACTGCCGTGCGCACCGGTCTGGAAGAGCTTGGATGGCGCGTGAGAGCTCTGGAGACAGATCCGTTGTCGGCGCGGCTCATCGTCACCGATCCCGCCAGCCGTGAGGAGTGCGAGGTCGACGTCCTCAAAGAGACGCTTTGGCGGCCCCCTGTGCACACCGAGCACGGGCTGGTGCTGTCCCTCGAAGATGTCGTCGGCACCAAGGTTCGCGCGCTGGCCGACCGCGGACTGGCCAGGGATCTGGTCGACGTACAGGCCGCGGGCGACCGCTGGAGCCACATCGAACTGGAAGAGCTTGGACGGCGCCACGCCCGCGACTCCTTCGACCTCTGCGAGCTTCAGGCACGGTTGGGTGGGACCGACTGGATCGACGACACGGAGTTTGCCGCCTACGGGCTCGACGAGCCAGCGATCAACGAGCTGCGTCGGTGGGCGCAGTCTTGGGCCGACGACATCGGTGAACGAATCCAGGAGATGGAGCCTCCGCACGAGGACTGAAGGTGGCGCGGCAACCGTGTGCTCTTCGGCCTCCCGGCCGACGAACCGGCGCATGTCGCCCTCGCCGGCATCGTCCTGCCGAACGACGTATCGGTGGCCCTGCACCGCAAGTTCGGCTTCGCCGAAATCGGAACCTTCCACGAGTACGCCGTGAAGAACGGCGAGTACCTGAGCTCCCTTTGGATGCAACGCCTGTGGTCCACTCCCTTCGACGGTTCCACGTCCGGGTCGCGGGCGATGTTGCTGCGGCGGCTTTGGTCAGGGTCAGGTGGTGATCGTTCGTAGGAAGTGGTCCGCGTCCGCGGGGTCTGCCAAGCGGCCCAGTTCCAGCCATGAGCCGTCCCCGAAGCGGAGCTTGAACGTGGCGTAGCCGCGTGGCTGGTTCGGGTCGCCCTCGGCGTGCGCCTCGTTCAGGGGGAATTCCGCCACCGTCCGGAAGTCGTCCGCCCCGGTCGGGAACAGGCGGCGGCCCGGTGACGCCGCCACGTGGATGTGGTCCTGCGTCAGCAGGACCAGGCGGCTCTTGCTGGGTGAGTCGCTGTACCAGCGCAGCAGGAGGCGGCCCGCCGTCAGGGACCAGTCGCCGTCGAAGGGGGCGTCAGGGGGTGGGGTGTCGTCACCCGGCCCCCCGTCGGCGTTGGCGTTGGCTTCGCGGGTCCGCCGCTTGGGGCCGATCCGCCACCAGCCCCGCTCCCCCCTCAGCGCCGCCCCCAGCCTCTCGGCGAACTTGTCGAGCAGGATGTACGGGACCACGAGGAAGAAGAACACCACCGCCCCCGCGTACACCAGCCAGTGGTACCGCGACTTCAGCCGGCCCTTGCCCGCGGCGCGGTGGACCTCCTTGGGCGGGGCGGGGATCGGCTTGTGCAGCTCGCACCAGACCAGGGCCTTCGGGTCCTCACCCAGGATCTTCCGTGCCCGTCGCCGGACCTTGCGCTTCGCCATGGCGATGATCTTAGGCGGGGAGGGGCGGCTCGATGCGGGTGGGCAGGCTCGGATCAGTCTGCCGGGACGAACCGTTCCACAAGGGGCGGACCGCTGTCAGCCGCCGGGGGCCGGCCCCCGTACTCAACAGGGCCTCCCCGACCGTCAGTTCCAGCCAATACCGCGCGCGGCCGCTCAGGACGCCTCCCCGGTGCGGCGGGTCTCGGTTAGCGTCGCGTTCTGCCCGCGGACGCAACGCGCGGGGCGTGGGCAGAGGGGGCAGAGGAGACGCGGGGGGCGTACGAGCGTACGAGGAAGTGGGCCTGCATGATGCGAGCGAGCCTGTCCAGCGAGGCCGTGCCCCCGGCGGAGCGGTTCGACTGGTGGTACGGGAAGAAGTCCGCGTCGCCGATCTCGACGACGTTGCACAGTGACTTCACCGATGACTTTCCCGTCAGGGTCGACCACGTGGACCTCGGGGCGACGACCCTGACCACCATGGCGTACCCGGCGGCCGAGGTGCGGCGCACCGCGCGGCACATCCGTAGGGGTGACCCCGACAGTCTGCAGGTCTCCCTGACGTTGCAGGGGCACAGCGGGTTCGAACAGTGCGGCCGCAACGTCCGGTTCGGGGCCGGCAACCTCCTCCTCTACGACTCCTCCTCACCCTTCGCGGGGTGGATGCGGCGCCTCGACGGCGGTGGCGCCCCCAACGCCCCCACCCGCAGCATCGTGGCCACGCTCCCCCGCCACCTGCTGCCCTTCCCGGCCGAACGGCTCGCCGCCCTCCTCGCCAGGCCGATGTCGGCGGAGGAGGGTTTCGGGGCGTTGCTCTCCCACTTCATGCGGCAAGTCACCGATGACGTGGGGCAGTTCGGTGACGGGGACGGCGCCTCCGCGCGGCTCTCCCACACCCTCGTCGACCTCGTGGGGCATCTGGCCGCCCAGCATCTCGACCGGGAGCGCGAACTGCCGCCGGAGAGCCGTCGGCGCACGCTGCTGCTGCGGGTGCAGAGCCACATACGGCGTCACCTACGGGACCCCGCCCTGAACCCCGAGAGCATCGCCGCCGCCCACCACATCTCCACCCGCTATCTGCACCGGCTCTTCCAGGAGCAGGGGCTCACCGTCTCCTCCTGGATCCGGCAGCTCCGCCTCGAACGGTGCCGGCGCGCGCTCGCCCATCCCGCCCTCGCCTCCGTGCCGGTCGGCGCGATCGCGGCCCGCTGGGGCTTCACCCGGCCCGCCGTCTTCACCCGCGCGTTCCGCGCCGCGTACGGGGTCACGCCCAGCGACGTACGCGCTCACGCGCTCGCCACCGGGTACGCGTGGTCACATCCGACGACCGTGCGCTGACAGTCGGTGCTGCACCCGTGCGCTGGTGGTCAACGGGTGTGCGCTCCCGGTCAACGACACCGGCCGAGACGGCCGGAAGACTCTTGCCCGGCGGCGAGATCGGGGCCGGGAGCTCAAGGCTCCGGTTTCGGGGGACCGTCGCCCGTGTCCGCCGCCGCGCCCGTGTCAACGGGGGAGGGCGCCGGGGCGCGCACGCCAGGTGGGCGGTGTGCCGGACCCTTGCCGTCCAGCACACCGCCCTGGGCTCGGTCGGGCTCGGGGCCCGCCGACGCCGTCGTCCCGCCGGGGACCGCCAGGGACCGCCGGAGACCGCCGGGTCCGCCAGGGACCGCCAGGAGCCGTCGGCTTCGTCGCGTCGCTGTGACTCGTGTCAACCCCGCGCCATCAAGAAGGCACCCGTACGTCCCGTTCGGTTCATGTGGCGCTGGTGAGGTGGCCGGACCGTACCAGGACGTTTCGAGGAGTTCTCCGTGGTCAGACCGCATCTGTCCCCCACCCGTCGTCGCCTGACCGTGGCCGCGGCCGTGGTCGCCGCCTCCGCCGTGGCGGTGACCGTCACCGCATCCGCCAGGGCCTCCGACACCCGGGACCAGGCCCGGCGGGCCATCCAGGGCGGCAAGGCGAAGAACGTCATCCTGCTCATCGGTGACGGCATGGGCGACTCCGAGATCACCCTTGCCCGGGACTACACGGTGGGGGCGAACGGGCGGCTCGACATGGACAAGTTCCCGCTGACCGGCGCGTACACGACGTACTCGGTGCACAAGGACGGCACGCCCGACTACGTCACCGACTCCGCCGCCTCCGGCTCCGGCTGGGCCACCGGCGTGAAGACCGTCAACGGGCGCATATCGAAGACGCCGGGCAGCGACAAGGCCGTACCGACGATCCTCGAACTCGCGCAGAAGAAGGGGTACGCGACCGGGTCCGTCACCACCGCCGAGCTCACGGACGCCACCCCCGCCGTGCTCGCCTCGCACGCCACCGACCGCAGCTGCCAGGGCCCCGCCGACATGGCCAAGTGCCCGACGGACACCATCGCCGCGGGCGGGCCGGGGTCCATCGCCGAGCAGAGCGTCGACCACAAGGTCGACGTGCTTCTCGGCGGCGGCAGGCAGCGGTTCGACCAGAAGGTCACCGACGGCAAGTACAAGGGGCTCACGGTCACGCAGCAGGCGCGGCGCCTCGGATACCAAGTCGTCACGGACGACAAGCAGTTGAGGGCCGTCAAGGGCGGCAAGCCCGTCCTCGGGCTGTTCGCGCCCGGCAACGTGCCCGTCGAGTGGACCGGCAAGGCCGCGGCCAAGGGCGGCACCGAGCCGCAGCGCTGCACGACCTCCAACCCGGGCCGCCCGGCCGGCACGCCCGCCCTGCACGACCAGGCGAGCAAGGCCATCAAACTGCTGGAGGCCAAGCAGAAGGCGAAGAAGAGCAAGCGGGGCTTCTTCCTCCAGATCGAGGGTGCGTCGATCGACAAGCAGGACCACGCCGCCGACCCGTGCGGTCAGATCGGCGAGACGGCGGCGTTCGACCGCGCGGTGAAGGTGGCCCGCGCCTACGCGGCCAAGCACCCCGACACGCTGGTCGTGACCACCGCGGACCACGCGCACACCAGCCAGATCGTGCCGCTCGAGGCGCAGCCGCCCGGCCTCTCCGCCACGCTCGTCACGGACGAGGGCCAGCAGCTGAAGGTCAACTACTCGACGAACACGCCGGGCGCCTCGCAGGAGCACACCGGCACGCAGGTGCGGATCGCGGCGCAGGGCCCGCAGGCGTACCGGGTCCTCGGCGTCACCAACCAGACCGACCTGTTCGGGACGGTGCGGGACGCGCTGGGGCTGCGGCGCTGACCTGATCACGGCGGCCCCTCGGGTCAGTTCTGGTTCACCGGCCAGACGGCGGCGGGGTCGCAGTGGTCCGGGCAGGCCAGCAGGTAGATCTCGTTGCCGAGGAACAGCGCGTCGGTCTCGTCGCCGAACTCCATGCCCTCGGGCACCTGGCAGAGGTACGAGAGCTCGGCGCCGCACCCGCACCGGTACCGCTCGGGCGACTGCGCCCAGGAGGGGATGCCCCCGACCTTGAACACCTGGGCACCGCACCCGTAAGGGTCCGGGGTGTCCTCGAAGGGCCGCAGCGTCAGGGGCAGGGGGCGCAGGGAGGGTTCGGCGTCGGGGTCCGGGGCGGGCGTCGTGCCTGCCGGGAGTTCGGGGGCGGGCAGGAGCAGGACGCGCCAGAATGGGCTCGGGTAGTGCGGCTGCGGGGCGTCCCAGAAGCGGGGCGCGAGCCGGCCGTCGGTCACGTCGGGGTCGGACGCGTCGTTGTGCGTACGGCAGTGGAAGACCAGGAGGTGGTCGCCGCCGAAGTACGCGATGTCCGGGGGGACGTCGAGCTGGAAGAACAGCGCCATGCGCCGACCGCAGAAGCAGGTGGGCCAGGGGTGGGCGGGGGCGGTGGCGGTCGCAGTGGCGGTCGCGGTGGCGGTACGGGGGGCGGTACCGGAGTCGGGGGCAGTTCCCTTTCCCGTACGGGCAGGGGTGTCCCTACCCGTACGGGCAGGGGTGCCCCTTCCCGTACCGCCCCCGTCGTCCTCGTCCGCGCCGAGGTACGGCCAGCCGCCCATCGAGTTCCGCGCCGGGCCCGCCAGCGGCTCGTTCCCGACCTCGATCACATGGGCCGGCAGCGCCTTCGGCACCGTCCCCGCTCCCGTCCCCGTCCCCGTCCCCGTCCCCGCCGCACCTTCGCCCACCCGTATCGACATCCGCACACCTTAAGGTCCGACCCGCCCCACGACCTCCCCCTCCTCGGGCAGGCGGCGGCTCACTCCCGGCGCGGGTGCCGCTCCCGGCGCGGGTGGGCGCGGCATGGACCGTTCCAGCGGCGCCGCAACCATCGCGTGGAAGCGGTGCACCGCGTCGTCGACGCTGCGGATGAAGCCCGACTCGGCGTTGCCGCGGCTGCTGCCCATGCTCTTGAAGAGGGAGAGCCGGAAGCCGGTGACCGGCACGCCGGCCTTCGGCAGCAGGTCCGCCGGTTCCGGCCGCAGCCGCTCCAACGTGCCCCGAGGGCCGCCCGCTTCACCCTCCACCAGCGTCTCGATGTGGAGGTCGGCGGGCGCGTCGGCGAGGCTGCGGATGAGGCGCTTGACGCGGGTCAGGGGGTAGCCGTTCTCGGGCGCCGGGATGTCGATGGACGTGCGGAGCTTGCCGGTGCGCAGGTCGGCGGTGACGGCCAGGACACCGGGCGTGCCCTCGACGCGCAGCTCCGCCCGGAGTCTGCCGTCGCGGCAGAGCTGGTCCGCGCGGGCGGACCGGCGGGCGGCGGGGTCGGTGCCACGCTTGGACCGCTGGACCGGCAGCACCTTCTGCCCGAGTTCGCCGCCGAGCCTGAGGCAGACCTGGCGGATGAGCCGCTCCCAGCTCTTGACCACCTCCAGGGCGCGGGAGTCGCCCTGGCACAGGGTCTCGTCGTCGATCCCGTTGCGCACCGGGACCCAGGCGGCGCCCATGTTCTGGAAGCCGTGGCAGCCGGAGTTCTCGTGCTGGAGATAGTGCAGCAGCTCCTGGAGCAGCCAGGCGTGCGCGATGTTGCCCACGCCCTCGTGCCGGATCAACATCTGTGCCTGGTACGTCACTTCGGCCCAGGACAGGTGCCACAGGGCGACCGTGTGCTTGCGCCGGCCGTCGACCTTCACGTCGACCAGCGGGGTGCCTTCCAGGGCGACGTCGTTCGAGAGCGTGATCACGGCCTCGTAGCCCCGGCGTGCGGCGATGTCCATGTACGCCTGCACCTGGTCGGCCTTCAGGGCGTTCCCGTTGGTCTTGGTCTCGACGAGCGCCGTCCACAACTTGCCGGCCCGCTCCACGCGGATCACGCCGTCGGGCCGGCGCGGGGTGTCCCCGTACGGCAGCGAGACCTCCGTGAACGTCTCCATGCGGCCCGCCGGCGCCCCGAACGCGGCGGTGAGTCTCCTGCCGAACTCCGGGATCTGCGCCATGACCGACAACAGGACGGAGGTGGCGCGCATTTCGCGGTCGTGGTCGCTCTTGAGGGCGGAGACCGGGAAGAGCCTGGACTCCTTCCAGGAGTCGTTCTCCGCCAGGGACTTCTTGGCCGCCTTCGGCAAGGTGACCTTGCGCTTCGCGGTGCGGGGGCGGGGTGTGGGCTTCTTCGGGGGGCCGGCCGGTGAGTCGGCAGGCGGGACGGTCGCCTCGGTGGTCGCCTCGGCGGTCGGGGCGGCGGTCGGGTCCGGCGCCGGTTCGGGGTCGGGTTCCTGGGTCGCCGCCCGGGGCGTGAGGGTCTGGGGGACGTTCGCCTGGGGCGCGATCGCCTGGGGCGGTGCTGCCTGGGGCGGTGCTGCCTGGAGCGGTGCTGCCTGGAGCGGTGCTGCCTGGAGCGTGGGCGACTGGGCCACCTCCGCCACGGGGACGGCCCCTTGACGGACCACTCCCTGCGGGACGGCCTCCGTGCCGACGGCAACCAGCGCGTCCGAGTCCCCGCCCCCGTCCCCCTCCCCGTCCGGCTCCCCCTCCGCATCGTCGTCGATGTCCACCCCGAAGTCCGTGGCCAGGGCCGCGAGGCCCGCCTCGTACCCCTGGCCGACGGCACGGAACTTCCACTCGCCGCCGCGCCGGTACAGCTCGCCGAAGATGAACGCGCTGACCGCGCCCGTCTCGTCGACGCCGAAGCGGAGCAGCCCCGCGCCCGCGCTGTCGGCCAGGGTGAGCCGCAGGTCGTCCAGTTCCCCGAAGTGGGCGCCGTCGTACCGGCTCGCCGCGATCACGATCCGGGTGACGCCCTCCGGGATCGCGGTCAGGTCGAAGCTGATCCGGTCCCTGTCGCCGCTCCCGGTCGGCGTCTTGCCCAGGAGCTGAACGCCGCCGTCGGCGGCCACCGGGTTGTTGTAGAAGCAGAAGTCGGCGTCGCTGCGCACCTTGCCGTCGGCGGCAAGCAGCAGCACCGACACATCCGCGTCGCCCTCGCCCGTCGGGCTGGTCCAGTCGAGACTCACGATCACGGCGTCGGAGTTCTCGCTCAGCGTCGCGAGGCCTACGTTGCCGCCCTTGGTCAACTCGTACACACGCCCACCCCCATCAGGCGCGCGTCACACACTCGTCGCCCACCCCGGACCGCGCGCCGGACACATCTTGTGATGCCTCTTGTGACGTACGGCACACCGCCGCACAGCGGCACTGTAGTACCGGACGCGTACGGCCTGTGGGCGTCTGCCGGAAATGCCGGAGGCATAGGGCGAGGGCGCTCATGGAGTGACAATCGGATCGCCGCTGGCGTGTCCGGCGTCCATACGATACGTAACTTTATAACTTCCGAGCGTGACTGAATTTGCGCATCGCACGTCTGCTCGTTCCGCCTGCCTCTTCAAACGTGTCGTCCTCGGCTGTGCCGCTCTCGCGCTGGGGATCGTCCTGCTCGTGCCCAGCCTCGGGGGCCCCGCGGAAGCGTCCGCGTCCGCACGGGCGGTGAAGCCGGCGGCCGCGGCCGTGACCGCCGCCGCGGCCGCCCCCGCGCACGGCTCCCGGGGTGGCGTGCCCGTGCAGCTCATCGCGCTCAATGACCTGCACGGCAACCTCGACCCGGTGGAGGGGGCCGCCGGACGCGTGGTGCGGGGCGGCGGAGGGGGAGGCGCAGGCGGTGGCGGCGGGGGAGGCGGAGGTGCCAGGGGGAGCGGGGTGCAGGCCGGCGGGGTGCCGCAGCTCGCCACCCTCGTGGAGAAGGCCCGCGCCGGGCAGCCGAACTCGCTCACCGTGGGCGCCGGCGACATGATCGGCGGCAGCCCCCTGCTCTCCGCGCTCTTCCACGACGAACCCACCGTCGAGGCGCTCGAACAGCTCGGGCTCGGCGTCAGCTCCGTCGGCAACCACGAATTCGACGAGGGAGCCCGGGAGTTGGAGCGCATGGCGGGCGGCGGCTGCCACCCCGAGGACGGGTGCGCGCCCGGCGGCGGGTACAACGGCGCGGACTTCCCGTATCTCGCGGCGAACGTGACCCGTAGGGGCAGCAGTGAGCCGCTGCTGCGGCCGTACGACGTGAAGCGGTTGCCCGGCGGGCAGCGGATCGGGTTCATCGGGCTCGTCACCAAGGACGCGCCCGCGGCGATCAACGCCTCGCAGATCCGCGATCTGGAGTTCGGGGACGAACTGCCCGTCGTGCAGCGGTACTCGAAGGAACTGACGCGGATGGGCGTCAAGGCGCAGGTGCTCCTCGTCCACGAGGGCGAGGCCGCGCACGGCGTCGCCGGGCGGGGTGACTGCGACGACGGCGGGCCCGCGGCCCAGCTGCGCGGCCGCATCAAGGGGATCGCGCAGAAGGCGCCGGGCGCGGTGGACCTCGTCGTCAGCGGCCACTCGCACGACTCGTACGAGTGCACGGTCAACGACCCCCAGGGGAAGCCGCGTTCGGTGACGCAGGCCGACTCCTTCGGGCGGTCCTTCACGGACCTCCGCTTCCGCCTCGACGGCAGCGGGGACGTCATCCGCGGGACGGTCAGCGCGAAGAACCGTGTCGTGCCGGTCAGCACCCCGAAGCATCCCGGGATGACCGACCTCGTCGAGACCTGGCGCAAGCGGTCCGCCACGGTCGCCGACCGGACCGTCGGCTACATCTCCGGCGATCTGCCGGGCCGCGGCTCGCCGAAGAAGGAGACCCCGCTCGGCAGCCTCCTCGCCGACGCGCAGACGGAGGCGACCGCCGACAAGGGCGCCGATCTCGCCCTGCTCAACCCGGGCGGCATGCGCGCCGACCTCGTGCACAAGGACGACGGCGCGGTCACGTACGCCGACGCGTTCCGCACCCAGCCGTTCTCGACCTCGCTGACGACGATGACCCTCACCGGTGCGCAGCTGATCGCCGTACTGAAGGAACAGTTCACCGGCGCCAACGCCGACGATCCGTTGTTCCTGCAGCTGTCCTCGGGGCTGCGGTACTCCGTCGACATGAGCCGTTCCGGTGGCGCCCGACTGCTGACGGACACGGTCAGGGTGAAGGGGGAGCGGGTCCGGGCCGGGGCGAAGTACCGGGTGACCGCGAACGACTTCCTCGCGAGCGGGGGCAACGGCTTCGGCACGTTCAAGAAGGGGGCCGAGCGGGAGGGCGGGGGCGTCACGGATCTGGACGCGCTCGTCCATTACCTGGAGAAGCACTCCTCCGGTCCCGACTCCCCCGTACGTCCGCCGGTGGCCGGGCGGATCACCTTCCTTGAGGGTCGGTGATCCTGCCGGCCGGTTGGGCTTGTGCGGGGACTGGTTGGGCGTGTGGGGCGGCCGGTCGGTCGTGTGCGGCGACCGGTCGGTCGAGTGGGGCGGTCGGTCAGTCGCGCGCGGCGCCCCGCTGGTCGAGCGTGGCGGCCAGCCGGTCGAGTGCGGCGGCTTCCGGTGTGCCCTCCGCCGCGCCGAAGACGTGCACCACCAGGCCCGTCTCGCCGGGCGCGGCCGGCACGTGGAACGTCTCGTAGTCCAGCGTGAGCACCCCGGCCCCGGCGTGCCGCAGCCGTTTGTGTCCCGCCGCGCACATCACGACCTCACCGCTGTCCCAGAGCCCCCGGAACTCGGGGCTCCGATCGGCCAGTTCGGCGATGAGCGCGGTCAGGACCGCGTCGTCCGGGTACCGCCCGGCGGCGACCCGCAGTTGGCCGACGGCTTCCGCGGCCCGGTCCGCCCACTCGGGGTACACGTCGCGGGAGGCGGGATCGAGGAAGAGGTAGCGGGCGTTGTTGCGGTCTCGGCGGGCCGGTTCGGCCAGTCCGCCGAGGAGTTCGGAGCCCAGCGGGTTCCACGCCACGATGTCCAGCCGGCGGTCGGTCGCGAAGGCGGGGAAGCCGGGCATCGCGTCCAGGATCTGGCGCAGCAACGGGCTGACCCGGACGGGCGGCACCGGACGGCCGGGTTCGGCGGCGGCCAGGGTGCCGAGGTGGGCGCGCTCCGCCGCGTCGAGGCCGAGCGCGTCGGCCAGGGCGCGCAGGATCTCCGGGGAGGGCTGGGTGGCGCGGCCCTGTTCCAGACGTACGTAGTAGTCGACGCTGATGCCGGCCAGCTGGGCCAACTCCTCGCGGCGCAGGCCACGTACGCGTCGGCGGCGACCGCCCTTGATGCCCACGTCCTCCGGTGCGACGCGGGCCCGCCGTGCGCGGAGGAAGTCGCCGAGGGGGCGCCGGGCGTCGTGGGGCGGGGCGGGAGCGGAGGCGGGGGCGGGAGCGGAGGCGGGGGCGGGTGCGGGTGCGGGGGGTCTGGCGGCGTCGGCGGCGCCGGCCGCGTCACCTGTGGCTGGGTTGCCTCTGCTTCCTGGGGTGCCTGGGGTGCCCGGGTTGCCCGGCGTGCCTGGGGTGCCTGGGGTGCCCGGCGTGCCTGGGGTGCCCGGCGTGCCTGGGGTGCCCGGCGTGCCCGGCGTGCCTGGGTTGCCCCTGCCGCCTGGGTGGCCTGGGTAGCCGGGGTCGCCCGCTGCCGCCGGGGCACTGTCGGGGCCGGGCGCCACGTCCGGTGGCGTGTCCGACGGCGACGGATACGTCGTGGCGCGGGGCATGGCGTGGGTCGTGGCGTCCATGCGGTCCAGTATCCGTGGCCCCGCAGGAGGGGCCCTGGGCGGCAGCGGGTGGCCGTGGGTGGCAGCGGGTGGCCGTGGGTGGTAGCGGGTGGTATTCGCAGTACCAGGACCGTCGTTCCTGCGTCATGGAGGGTGCTGGCTGCCCCGCCGCGTCCGCGAGAACTTGGTCGCATGAAGATTCTCGTCGTCAGCGCCCACCCCGACCCCCGCTCCCTCAACGCCGAACTCGCCGGGTTCGCCGTCGATCACCTGCGCGCCGCAGGGCACGAGGTGCGCGTCTCCGACCTGTACGCGATGAAGTGGAAGGCCGTCGTCGACGGTGACGACTTCCCCGACCACGCCGGTGACCAACGGCTCCACGTGATGGACGTGTCACAGGACGCGACCCTGGCGGAACGCCTCACCGCGGACGTCGCCGCCGAGCAGGAGAAGATCCGCTGGGCCGACGCGCTCGTATTGCAGTTCCCGATGTGGTGGTTCTCCGCGCCCGCGATCCTCAAGGGCTGGATCGACCGGGTCTTCACCGCGGGCTTCGCCTACGGTCCCGCGGTTCCCCCGCCGTACAGCGAGGGTGCCCTCGCCGGGAAGCGGGCGCTGGTGTCGGTGACGATGGGCGCGCGGGAGACGGCGTTCTCCGACCGCGGCATCCACGGCGGTCTCCAGGACGTGCTCCACCCGTTGCAGCACGGCCTGTTCTGGTTCACCGGCGTCGCGCCGCTCGAACCGTTCGCGGTGTACGGGGCGAACGCGCTGCCCGACGAGCAGTTCGCGGCGGCGCGGCGGGAGTTGGGCGTCCGGCTCGACGGTCTCTTCACGGACGAGCCGGTCCCGTTCCGTACGCTCGTCGGCGGCGACTACGACCACGAAATGCGGCTGCTCGCGGGCGTGGAGGAGCCGGGCACGGAGGGGCTCGCCCTGCATGTCCGGGGGCGGTGATGAGGATGCGGGCCGCGGCCTGATCGCGGCGGCGTGCCCGCGGCGGCCCGGTCGCGGCGGTCTGATCGCGGCGGCCCGGTCGCGGCGGTCTGATCGCGGCGGTCTGATCGCGGCGGTCTGATCGCGGCGGTCTGGTCACCGCTGGCCGGCCGCCGCCGGCTAGGGCCTGTCCGGGCGACCTCCGTAACGCGGTCGACGGGCCGGGCCACCTTAATCCGGGACGTCGAGCAGAGCCCGACGCCAGGCAGCGGCGTTGTCAGTCCCCGCCGCTATCGTTCGCGCGTTCACGATCATCAGGGAGGGGTGG